>CAMFIE010000001.1 GCA_945952315.1 uncultured Rhizobium sp.
CGCCGCCCTCGTCAGTGATCGGGCTTATAGACCCTACCCATAAAAACAGTCAACAGCATCATCATCATAATTTTGAAAAAAATGACAACCATCTGAAAAGAAAAGATATTTTGCAACACCATTCGATCGTGCTGCCGCAACGCCATCTTAACGGCGGTTAACCATCGGTCGTCTCGCCCCTTCGTGCAGCCAACGGCATTGCAATCCCTATATACAGGGCGCACCGACAGCCGCGGGCGATCGATTTTCGTTTGGGCTACCGGGTTTTCGCCGCTATGTAAGAACCGAGCCACAGCGGTTGAAGGCACCTTTCAACGCCTGTCCCGCAGGGGGATCAGGACTGGCCTATCAGGTTTGCTGCCACGGGGAAGACACGTTAGAATGAGCAGATCGCAATTGCCGCAGTTGCCGGTCAGCGCCGTCTTGGGCGCACTTGGTCAGGCACTCGATACACGGGGACTGGCAATCCTTTCTGCCCCACCCGGCGCCGGGAAGACCACGCTTGTTCCACTCTATCTGCTGGATGCGGATTGGCGAGGAGATCGCAAGATCATCCTGCTTGAACCGCGCAGGCTCGCCGCCCGCGCCGCTGCTTCGCGCATGGCCAGCCTGTTGGGCGAGGAACCGGGCGAGACTGTTGGCTACCGTATGCGGCTCGACAGCCGGATTTCCGAGAGAACCCGCATCGAGGTGGTGACCGAAGGCGTATTCACCCGCATGGTGCTGGATGACCCTTCGCTGGAGGGTGTGGCCGCCGTCCTGTTCGACGAGTTTCACGAACGCTCTCTCGATGCGGATTTCGGTCTGGCGCTGACCCTCGATGTCCGCTCTGCCCTGCGCGAGGATCTGCGGCTTGTGGTGATGTCGGCAACGCTTGATACGGAAAGGATTGCCTCACTTCTCGGCGATGCGCCGGTCATCAAGAGCGAGGGTCGCAGCTTTCCAATCGATATCCGGCACGAGGACCGTCCGGCGGGTGAGCGCATCGAGGATGCAATGGCGCGTGTCATAGTTGAGGCGCACCGGATCGAAACCGGGTCTATCCTCGCCTTTCTGCCGGGACAGGCCGAAATCACCAGAACAGCCGAACGGCTTGAGGGGAAGCTTCCGGCACCCACCATGATTGTCCCACTTTACGGCAATCTCGGCCAGAAGGAGCAGGATCAGGCAATCCGTCCTGCCCCGGCCGGTACGCGCAAGATCGTGCTTGCCACTTCGATTGCCGAAACCTCGATTACCATCGACGGCGTGCGGATGGTGATCGACAGCGGGTTGCAACGGCTGCCGGTCTTTGAACCTTCGACCGGCATCACGCGGCTTGAAACCGTTCGTGTATCGCGCGCTTCAGCGGACCAGCGCGCGGGTCGAGCCGGGCGAACCGAACCCGGAATTGCTATCCGCCTCTGGCATGCAGGCCAGACGGCCGCGCTTGCGGCTTTCACCCCGCCGCAGATCCTGAGCAGTGATCTTACCGCTTTTGTACTCGATCTCGCCCATTGGGGTGTAAAGGATACAATGAGCCTGGCTTTCATTGATCATCCGCCCGCCCCGGCGATGGCGGAGGCGAGGAACCTGCTTGTCGATCTTGGCGCACTCGATGAGACCGGCGCACTGACCGCACTCGGCAAAAAGATGCGCGACATGGCCTTGCCTCCCCGACTTGCCGCCATGGTTCTGGCCGCAGGCGCCGAGGGCCAGGCCCGCATGGCCGCCGAACTTGCGGTTCTTTTGACGGAACAGGGGCTAGGCGGGAATGATGTCGATCTGGAGGAACGGCTCCGACGCTTCCGGCAGGATAGGAGCGAGCGGGCGAAACAGGCGATGAAGCTTGCCCACCGGCTTGCCGCACAGGCCGGCGGACGGAAGGACAACCAGTCTGCAGCTTCCCCCGGCGCGTTGCTGCTGCATGCCTTTCCGGACAGGATCGCTCTTCAGCGCGGAGGTCGAGGTCGCTTCGTGCTCGCCAATGGCCGCGGCGCGGAGATTGCGCCGACGGAACGCCTTTCCGCAGCCACAATGCTTGTCATCGCCGATCTTGCTGGCAGGGCCGCACAGGCCCGCGTGCTTGCGGCCGCGGAAACGAGCCGTAGCGAGATCGAGACGGCATTGCCGCACATAATCCATAGTGAGGATCAGTGCGTTCTGGACAAGGACAGCCTTAGGCTCCGGGCGCGGCGTGTGACAAGAATCGGCGCCGTTATTCTTGAGGAAAGCCCGCTCCCACGGCCGAATGGCGAAAAGGCTGCCCGCGCTCTGGCAGACGGACTTTGCGAACACGGGCTTACGGTCCTGCCCTTCAGCCGCGAGGGTGATCAGCTGCGTGAACGGCTCGGCTTTTTGCACCGGGTTCTGGGAGACCCCTGGCCGGACATGTCGGACGAGGCACTTCTCGACCGGCTCGAAGACTGGTTCATTCCCTTTCAGGGGGATGCGCGTGGCCTTGCCGATCTTTCTCCGGCAACTCTTTCGCAAGGCCTGATGGCGCTTGTGCCACACGGGCTGCAGCGCGAGCTTGCGCGGATGGCACCGACGCATTTTGAAGCGCCAACCGGCCAGCGCCATCCGATCCGCTATGACGGGGAAGAACCGGTGCTGTCGATCCGTGTGCAGGAGCTGTTTGGCATGAAGGCTCACCCGGTCATCGGCGGTGGCAAATGGCCGCTGCTTCTGGAATTGACCTCGCCTGCCCACAGGCCCATGCAGATGACGCGCGATCTGCCCGGCTTCTGGTCCGGATCCTGGAAGGACGTGCGTGCCGATATGCGCGGTCGCTATCCGAAACATCCCTGGCCGGAAGATCCGGCCAATGCCGCACCGACACATCGGGCAAAACCGCGCGGCACGTGAGAAAACAGGCAAGGAGTTGACCGATGGAGCTTTCGCTTTCGCGTGCTGATCCGCATTTCAGCCGCCGTCTGCGCCTGCAGACACTGGTGCGCCTGCGCTGGCTGGCAGTCGCAGGCCAGACGCTGACGATTGGCGCGGTCGCCTTCTGGTTCGGTTTTCCGATACCGCTTGGCTCCTGTCTGTTGCTGGTCGGCGTGCTGGCAGCCGCGAATGTCTATCTTTCGCTGCGATATCCGGCCACACACCGGCTGGATGCGTTTGCAACTGCCGGACTTCTGGCGCTTGATCTTGTCCAGCTTTCCGCACTGCTGTTCATGACGGGTGGACTGGCAAATCCCTTTTCCGTACTGATTGCCGTTCCTGTCACCATATCCTTCGCCTCGCAGCCGATCCGGCATTCGCTGGCGCTGATCACGATTGCGGTTGCAAGCGCCACGGCGCTGTTTTTCACGCCTTTCCCCCTGCCCTGGTATCCAGACCATCCATTGGTAACGGAAACGGTTATGCTGGTTGGCATGTGGGTTGCGATTGTCTCGACCATGAGCTTTGCAGCCTTTTACGCCTATCGTGTCTCGCTGGAAGCAACACAGCTTGCGGATGCGCTGGCGGCAACCGAGCTGGTGCTACAACGGCAGAAGCATCTGACCCAGCTGGACGGGCTTGCGGCTGCGGCAGCCCACGAACTGGGAACGCCGCTTGCCACCATCAGCGTGGTCGCGAAGGAGATGGAACGTGAACTGGGAAAGGACCCCCATTTTGGCGAGGATGTCCAGCTGCTCCGAAGCCAGAGCGAGCGCTGCCGCGACATCCTGCGGCGGCTGACGACACTTTCCGCCGAGGAAGAGGCGCATATGCGGCGTCTGCCGCTTTCCTCGCTGATCGAGGAAGTGCTCGGTCCGCATCGTAATAGCGGCATTGCAGTCCGCGTCGTAGAAAAAACCGGTCGCGCGGGGGAACCGGTCGGACGGCGAAACCCCGGCATCCTCTACGGACTGGGCAATCTCATTGAAAATGCGGTCGACTATGCCCGCTCAGAAGTGGTTCTGACGGTCGAGCATACGAGCGAGCGAGTGACGATCACCATTGAAGACGATGGACCGGGCTATGCCCCGGATATTCTCACGCGGATCGGTGAGCCCTACATGACCAGCCGAAGCCCCGATGACCAGGCAGGTGGTCTCGGACTGGGCCTGTTCATTGCCAAGACGCTGCTGGAAAGGTCCGGTGCGCGCATGAGCTTTCGCAACCGCGATGGCGGGCAGTCGGGTGCTGTGATTGCCGTCAGCTGGCGCCGCGAACTGATGGATGGTCTTGACGGTTAGGGACGAAGCAGACCGCTGCGACAAAGGGATGCGGGCTCAAGACCCTTTACCCCGCCCTTGACTGAAGTCATATATGAAGGTGCCCGAAACCGGGGCGATGATGGGATGACGACGATGAAAGCCAGCGCACCAGATGCAAATCAGAGCGGACCGCAGCCGGGAACGATTGATCCCGCCGATCCCTCGCTGCTGATCGTTGATGATGACGGGCCTTTCCTGCGCCGACTTGCGCGTGCCATGGAGACGCGCGGTTTCACGGTGGAGATCGCCGAAACTGTTTCCGAAGGCATTGCGAAAGCCCGTAGCGCACCGCCGAAATATGCGGTTGTCGATCTTCGTCTCACCGATGGAAACGGGCTCGACGTGATTGAGGCAATCCGCCAGCAGCGGGAAGACACCCACATCATCATGCTGACCGGATACGGCAATATCGCAACCGCCGTGACGGCCGTAAAGCTTGGTGCTGTCGACTACCTGGCAAAACCTGCGGATGCGGACGATATCTACGCGGCCTTGACCCGCGCGCCGGGCGAGCGGGCGGAGGTGCCGGAAAACCCGATGTCTGCCGACCGGGTGCGCTGGGAGCATATCCAGCGTGTCTACGAGATGTGCGAGCGTAATGTTTCCGAAACCGCAAGGCGACTGAACATGCATCGTCGCACGTTGCAGCGCATTCTCGCCAAACGCGCGCCCAAATAAGGACCTGCTCTATCCTTCCTGCGGAGCAGAGGCACCGGGACCAAACACGCGCTCTGCCTGGATAAGCCTTTGGGCAGCGACGCGCGCGAAAGACAGCATTACCGCCTTGCGTCGGGCCGGGTTCAGCCGGTGCTCCGGTGCCTCACGCAGCATATGTGCGCCATAGCCGTCCGAAAGGAACAACCCCGCCTCCTGCGGGAAAATCTCGGCGGGAACCTGTGGATGGGTGGCAAAAAACAGCCGGTCGCAAAAGTCGCGATAATCCGGCCATTTTCTGTCGACGCGAAAATCTTCGATGGATGACTTGATTTCGATGATCCAGATGTCGCCCTTGTCGGAGAGCGTGATCAGATCGGCACGCCGCCCGCTGTTCAGGGTCAGCTCCGGCAGCGCCACATGCCGCATTTCTGAAAGATGCTCAAGCATGCCGCGCCGCACAAGAAGCGCTTTTTCCGATTGCCGTCCATCAATTAACGGGTTTGAGTCGTGCAGGGACAAAATCGTCATGGGATAAATGTTCTCGGAACCACAGAATTGTTGCAAAAAAGCCATGAATACTTATTTTGCGCAACCGTCTGGAAATGCTGCCCTGCAACAGCTTGCGCGGATAGCGTTAATAGAAAATAAACCATGTTTATGGATGGTGCAAACCACCACCGAATCCTCTCAAAATTCAAGAGTTCTTCCATGCGCTTCCGCAATGCCCTGACTGCATTTGGCATGATTTCGCTGCTGGCCATCACTGGCTGCTCCACCACCGCGACCGGGCCCGAGAGCACCAAGGTGGCCAAGGTGCAGCTTTTCGACGATGCCTATGAACCGGTGAAGGACGCAGGCTTTGCACTGCCGGCTATCCCGATCAAGAAGGTAAGCCCCGAGTTCCGCCGCCAGATCGTCAGCTATAACGGCAGCGAACGCCCCGGCACGATCGTGGTGAAGACCCGCGAACGGCATCTCTATTACGTGCTGCCGGGCGGCCGCGCCGTGCGCTACGGCATCGGCGTCGGCAAGCAAGGCTTTGCCTGGAGCGGGGAGGCCTATATTGCCTGGAAGCAGGAATGGCCGACCTGGCATCCGCCGAAGGAAATGGCTGACCGCAAGCCGGAAGTTGCAAAATATGTCGAGAATGGCATGGAGCCCGGTATCAAGAACCCGCTTGGTGCTCGCGCCATGTACCTGTTCAACGAAAAGGGTCAGGACACGCTGTTCCGCCTGCATGGCACGCCGGAATGGTCCTCGATTGGCACCGCTGCCTCGTCCGGCTGCATTCGTCTCATCAACCAGGATGTTATCGATCTCTATAACCGCGTGCGCCCGGGCAAGTCTGCCCGCGTGGTGGTGATCCAGTAAGTTCTCAGCCGGTCTCCGACCGGATCCATCAAAGGCCGCCCGGATCACTCCGGGCGGCCTTTTCGCATCGTCGTCAAAGAAGGCGGATCAGGCCTTTGCCTTGAATTCCCGGCGGCGGCGATGCAGCACCGGCTCCGTATAGCCGTTGGGCTGCTCGCGGCCTTTCAGAACCAGTTCGAGTGCAGCCTGGAAGGCGATCGACTGATCGAAGCGACCGGCCATCGGCTGGTAGAGCGGATCATCCGCATTCTGCGCATCGACGATGGCTGCCATGCGCTGCATGGTTTCCACCACTTGCGCCTCGCTGACCACGCCATGGTGCAGCCAGTTCGCCATATGCTGCGAGGATATGCGAAGGGTTGCCCGGTCTTCCATCAGACCGACATTGTTGATGTCCGGCACCTTGGAGCAACCGACACCCTGATCGATCCAGCGCACCACATAGCCGAGAATGCCCTGTGCATTGTTGTCGAGCTCACGCTGGATCACATCCGCTGACCAGTTGGGCCGGGTAGCAACCGGTATGATGAGAATATCCCGAAGCCTTGCCTTTGCCCGGTTCTTCAGGCCCTCCTGCACCTTGGCGACATCCACACGATGGTAATGGGTGGCGTGCAGGGTGGCGCCGGTCGGCGAGGGAACCCAGGCGGTGTTGGCGCCCGCCTTCGGATGGGCAATCTTCTGTTCCAGCATCGCTGCCATCATGTCCGGCATCGCCCACATGCCTTTGCCGATCTGGGCGCGGCCCGAAAGCCCGCAGCCGAGACCCACGTCCACATTCCAGTTCTCGTAGGCCGCGATCCAGGTGCTCTGCTTCATTTCACCCTTCGGGATCATCGGGCCAGCTTCCATGGACGTGTGGATTTCATCGCCGGTACGGTCGAGGAAGCCGGTATTGATGAAGACAACCCGGGATGCGGCTGCACGGATGCATTCCTTGAGGTTCACCGTGGTTCGGCGCTCCTCATCCATGATGCCCATCTTGATGGTGTTTTCAGCCATGCCGAGCAGGCTTTCAACGCGCGCGAAGATTTCAGATGCGAAAGCCACCTCGTCCGGACCATGCATTTTCGGTTTCACCACATACATGGAACCCCGGGCGGAATTGGCCATGCGGCCCTGCGCTCCGATATCATGGAGTGAAATCAGCGCGGTGATCGCCGCATCCATGATGCCTTCCGGCACTTCATTGCCGTCGCGATCAAGGATGGCCGGATTGGTCATCAGATGTCCGACATTGCGCACCAGCATCAGCGCCCGGCCTTTCAGCTGCAGATCGGAACCATCCGCGCCATGAAGTGTCTGATCGCTGTTCAGGCGGCGGGTGACGGTCTTGCCACCCTTCACCAGCTCTTCGGAAAGATCGCCCTTCATGAGGCCGAGCCAGTTGCGATAGACCAGGACCTTGTCTTGCGTATCGACGGCAGCGACCGAATCCTCGCAATCCATGATCGCGGTGATCGCCGATTCCATCAACACATCGGAAAGACCGGCCGGATCCAGTGCGCCAACCTGGGTCGAGGCGTCAAACACCAGCTGGATATGAAGATTGTTGTTGCGGAAGAGAAGCCGGGCCGGGCTGGCCCTGTCTCCCTGATAGCCGGCGAATTGCTGTCCGTCCTTCAGCCGCAGCGCTCCACCGGAAGCATTGGTCACCTCAAGTGTCGACTCCTTGACCTTGAACTGCACCGCATCCGCCCAGGAACCGCCCTCAAGCGGCAGAACATCATCAAAGAAACGCTTCACCCATTGCCCCACGGCCCGGCAGCGGACGGGGTTAAAGCCGTGACCGCGTGCAGCACCATCCGTATCAGGCAGCGCATCCGTGCCATAAAGCGAATCGTAGAGGGAACCCCAGCGGGCATTCGCCGCATTCAGCGCATAGCGCGCATTCATCACCGGCACGACAAGCTGCGGGCCGGCAATCGTTGCGATCTCGGGGTCGACATTTTCGGTCGAGACCGAGAAATCCGGCCCTTCGGGCACGAGATAACCAATTTCGCGCAGAAAGGATTCATAGGCGGCCGGATCAGCAATGGCACCGTTGGCACGGTGCCAGGCATCGATTTTCTGCTGGAGTTCATCCCGACGGGCAAGAAGCGTACGGTTTTTCGGCGCGAGATCATGAACGAGCGCCGAAAGACCGGCAAAGAAGCGTTCGCTCGCAATACCTGTTCCGGGAAGCGCCTCCTTTTCGATGAAATCAAAAAGTGGCCCGTCGATCTTCAGGCCGTGGCTTTCAATATAGGTCATTTGCCGCTCCCGCGCATGCTTTCAAATCATGCGCGGATGCTGCCACGAAAGCTGTTTTAGTCAATTGAGCCAAAGTTCTAAGGATTTATTCCATATTGGAAACAATCAATCGGCTGCAATGCGTGGGCGCCCCGAAGCAGCGGCGAGGAAACGGGCTTCCACCAGCTTGCGGCTGCCTTCGATTTCCGGCGCATCGATCTCTTCTCGTAGATCAAGGATCGGATCGTCGGCCCCGTTGAGGCGGGCCTGGGCAAGCGCGGCGCTGGAGGCGCGCTCCCGTGCGATCACAAAGCTCTCCGCCTCGTCGGTGAGCCGCAGGCTTTCGCCCGCGCCATTGACCACGTAGACACCTTCCGCGGGCGAAGTGACGAAGACGGTGACCGTCGCCCGTACCTGACCCACGATTGCCCCGATTGCATTGGCCACATCCGCATCGTCCGGGATGGATGATTGCGAGGCAAGCATTTCGGCAATTGCCGGATAATAGACCGGTGCGGATGCACCGAGGCCAACCAGTGGCCGGTCAAGGGTCACGCCAAACCGGATGATCCCCGGCTTGCGCGACAGCGCCCGGTCAATCTCCACCGATTCCCTTGTATACACGCCGTTCACGCCATCATCGATCAGACAGGCTGCAAGGATGACTTCGCAGGACTGCCGCGTCAGCTGGTTGACGATCTTTTCCGCCAGCGCTTCCGGTGTTTCCGCAAGAAGTCGACCTGCCCCGTCTCTCCCCCGGGCTGCAAGCGCAAGACCGAGACGCGCCGCTTCGCCATTCCACTGGCCTTGCCGCCCGAGCACATGCATCGCATCGGAAGGCGTAATGCCGGAAATATGAACAAGCCCACGTGCCACAAGCCGGTCGAGCGTCGCTTTTTGCGGCGTGGTGGTCAAAAGCTGGTCAAGCGGCACCGGAACTTCGCCGATCCGGTCGAAAAGTGCCTGTTCCTGTGCCTGAAGGCCGCTGGCAAGATAATCCGGAACGCCGGTACGCACCGCAAACTTGCCGTCATGGCGGCCGACATGGGCGGTACGGATCTGTCGCTCCAGAACCGGAAGCACGACATCGCCATGCTTTGCGGCAAGTAGGCTGAGCGGCAGGAAGCGACGTGGCCCGAGCTCGAATTTTGCATTGAGCCCGCGATCATTGATGCGAACCTCCGAATCACCGCCGAGGCCGTAGGTGCGCATCGCTACCGCCTCCACCATGGTGCGGTATCCTCCAACCATGGCTCCTTCGGCATCAAGGCGCGGGCGACCGTCGTCAAGTACGGCCACGTCCGTGGTCGTTCCACCGATATCGGAAACAACGGCATTGTCGAGGCCGGTCAGATAACGGGCACCAACAAGACTTGCGGCCGGCCCGGAGAGAATGGTTTCGATCGGCCGGATCTTTGCCTCGGCGGCGGAGATCAGCGCACCATCACCACGCACCACCATCATCGGCGCATGAATACCGCGGTTTTCGAGAAACCGCTCGCAGGCACCGACAAGCCGGTCGATCATAGAGACCAATCTGGAATTCAGAAGCGTCGTCAGTGCGCGCCGTGGCCCGCCGAGTTTGGAGGAAAGCTCGTGCGAGCAGGTCACAGGCAGATGCGAGACATCGCGGATCAGATCGCGCACGCGCATTTCATGCGCAGGATTGCGGACTGCGAAATAGCCCGCAACGGCAAAGGAAGAGACGCTTTTCGAAAGGACAGGCAAGGCCTCCTCCAGTGCGTCGAGCTTGAGCGGGGTTTCGTGGCCATGCACATTATGTCCGCCAGGGAGGAAAATGACCGGATCGCTGCCGAGAGCGGTTTCAAGCCCGTCACGCTTCAGATCTTCCGGCCCGAAGCCGATCATCACCAGTCCTGCCCGGCCACCCTGCCCTTCAACCAGCGCATTGGTCGCAAGTGTCGTTGACAACGAAACGAGACTGATTGCCGAAACCGGAATGCCCGCCTTCTCGATTACCGCATCCACAGCGCCCGCAATGCCTACCGCAAGATCATGCCGGGTCGTGAGGTCCTTCGCCTTGGCAATCACGCCACGGGTTTCGTCGAAAAGTACAGCATCCGTATAGGTGCCGCCGGTATCGATGCCGAGTAGATAATGGGATGCCACGATGAACCTTCTGATCCGCTGTCGGTATGAGGCCCTGCTTATCGCATGGATCAAGGGCCTGAACTTGCTGGCAAACGGCAATTTTATGCCGCGAAGAGAATGCTTCGCGTCGCTTCTGCCTCAAGAAGTCGCTTTTGAACGCGGATCACGTGGCGTAACCAGCATCCGCAATCCGTTCTGAGGCTGCGTGGTGAGCTTTTGCACCGGCCAGACTTTCACATCGGAGAGGAAGTCGAAGCGATAGCCGGCCATCAGCACGGCAAGCGCAATCACCGCCTCCTGAAGCGCGAAAGTGGCGCCGATGCAGATGCGCGGGCCAACGCCAAAGGGCAGATACTGGAACCGTCCAATCCTTTCGCGGTATTCCGGCAGGAAGCGTTCCGGCTGATAGGCACGCGGATTTTCCCAATGCATCTCGTGCCGGTGCAGCGTCCAGGGCATGACCAGAATTGTCGTCCCGGGCCGGATATCGATCCGGCGACCTGCCACATCTGTATAGCTGTCTGATGCAATTGCAGCGCGGTTGATGGAGGGCGCGGGCGGATAAAGCCGAAGCGCTTCCTCGAAAGCGGCGCGCACATGCGGCATGCGCTCCAGCCATTCCACCGGCGGCGCTCCCTCGGCGATCACCGCATCGATTTCCGCCTCCATAAGCGCGCGGAAATGAGGGCGATGCGACAGGCAATACAGCGTCCAGGTGAGCGCCCGGGCAGTGGTTTCATGCCCCGCGCCAATGAAGGTGAGGATATTGTCCTCGATTTCCGCCATCGTGAGCCCGTCAGGGCCCGCCGCGTCGAGGAGAAGGGTGAGGAAATCGTCCGGGGCCTGCGCCCTGTTCTCCGCAAGCATCTGTTTGCGGTTCTCGATGGTGCGGGAAACCACGTCGCGAAACTTGTCGAGCACTCGGCGTCCGCCGAAGCGGGTCAGGCGGGGCACCCAGGGCGGGGCTCTGAGAAGATCGAGCGGATCGACACGGCCCATCCGATGCAGAAGATTTTCGACATCGCCTGCAAAATCATCCGTTTCCGTGCTGACTTCACCGGAAAACAGGGTCGCCGACAGAATGGCGAAGGTGAGCTCCGTCATATCGGTTGCGATATCGCGTATGCCGCCATGCCCGCCGAGGCTTTCATAGTGGCGAGCGAAGATTTCAGATTGTTCCAGCATCTGGTTTGCAAATCCGCGGGCATGCCGTGGCGTGAAAACCGGAGCAATCGCCTTGCGCGACCGTTTCCAGACATCCCCTTCAGCCGTCAGAAGGCCATCGCGCAGGATAGGCCGCAAAATCAGCTGCCGGATCACGGCCATCCGGTAGTTCGCGGCATTGTCGACCAGCACATGGCGAATGAGGCCGGGATCGTTGATGATCAACGTGCGCTCGCCGAAAAAGGCCGTTTCAATCCAGGGAAGCGTGTAGGAGGGCTTGCCCCAAAGCTCCAGCGGATTGCGAAGGACGGTACGGATGATCTCCAGCCGTGAAGGTGGCACGGTCCTTGGTATCGGCGCAGGTGGCTCAAAGACGGCATCGGCTGCTGGCATGGCGCTTTTCCCGAACGGTTATACCGGGGAATCTAAGGTAAATTTCGACAAAGCGCGATGCGGTAAAATGGCAAAAGCGATCAGAAAAGCTGCTTCAATTCATCCAGCTTGTTGTTGATAAGCCAGCCATAGTAATTCTCCTCCGGCCAGTTCCTGCCACCGCCTGCGTTGCGCGCGGCAAGCGCCTGCGCCCGCTGCAGCGTATTGCCAAGATTATAGAGGGTCGCGGTAATGCCGGGATTGCCGGAAATGTCCATATGCGCGATGGCGCTGTAATCATCAATCGACTGGCGGATGGCAGCGGCCACGAAAGCCAGCGAAAGATCAGGATCCATAATTGCCCGATAGACGCTCGCCGCATCGTTCTCATCCAGCTTCGCAATGCCCGAGCGCTTTGCTACCAGATCCGAAAGTTTCATGGCCGTCAGCGGATTGACCTGGCCGAGACCAAACGTCTGACCGGCATAGAAGGGTTGGAAGAAAACAGCGCTGAAACGGTTGTCCGGATAGTTTTCCCCGCCCACCGATTTGCCGCGGAAAGTCTTTTCCCAGACCATCTCGCGGCAGGTCCAAAGACGATAGGAATCGGAATATTTGCCGCATTCGGCGAATTCCGGACGCGTGACGAATTCGGAAACCTTCTGGCCGTCATAGGCAAATTCGAAGGAATTGCCTGCATAAGCGGCCGCCTTTACATAATAGGACTGCAGCCGGTCATAGGCATCGACATTGTAGGTATGTTCGCCGACCAGCGCGCCAGCAATATGGATTGGATCGATACCATAGTCCGCTGCCGTAGAGCGGATCTTGGCGCGCAGCGTGTCGTCGGTTGCGAGAAGATCGCGGATCTTTTCATACTTGTCGTCAAATGTTGTCCGGCCGGCGCGGGTGCGGCGAACGGAAGCCCCCGGAATCGGCGGCTGTTCTGCATGGCGATTGCCCGGTGGCACCTTGACGGCCGCCTCTGCAGATCCGAGACCCGCCATCAACCCGGCTGCCGTCAGGCAGAGAACTGCAAAGAAATGTCGCACCGCACCGATTCCCGTATCTGCCAGAGCCTGTTGCCGGAGTGATTGTCTTTCAAATCCGGCAAAAAGAAGCCCGAATGCTTCCGAGCTGGCGCTTCCTTTAAAAAGAACCGTGAAGTCTGTCGAGTTTGCTCCGGCGACCGCAGGAAGCGGGCCGCCGGAATTGGCCGTTACGATGCAAGCCGGACACAGAAAACCCGGCGGCTTTGACCATTTCTTACAAAATGAAGCGGGAAAGATCCGTATTTGTCGCCAGCGCCCCCACATGCTCGCGCACATAGGCCGAATCAATCGTCACCGCAGAACCACCGCGATCCGGTGCATTGAAGGAGATGTCGTCGAGCACCCGTTCCATCACCGTTTGCAGACGGCGGGCGCCGATATTCTCCACGGAGGAATTGAGCTGTACCGCGACATCCGCCAGGGCATCGATCGCATCCTCGGTGAAATCGAGGACAAGCGCCTCCGTTTCCATCAAGGCCCGATACTGGCGGATCAGCGAGGCTTCCGGTTCGGTCAGGATGCGGCGGAAGTCCTCCTTGGTCAGCGGCTTCAGTTCCACCCGGATCGGCAGACGCCCCTGCAATTCCGGCAGAAGATCGGAAGGCTTCGACACGTGAAAGGCGCCCGACGCGATGAAAAGGACGTGATCGGTCTTCACCGGTCCGTATTTGGTGGAGACGGTCGTGCCCTCCACCAGTGGCAGAAGATCACGCTGTACACCCTCGCGGGAAACGCCAGCGCCCATGCCGCCATCCCGGGCGGCGATCTTGTCGATCTCGTCCAGAAACACGATGCCGTTGTTTTCCACCGCGTGCACCGCTTCGCGCTGGATCTGCTCATTGTCGATCAGCTTGTCGGACTCGTCGCGGATCAGGTCCGCGTAGGACTGACGAACCGTGGTCTTTACCTTCTTGGTGCGGTTGCCCATCGCCTTGCCGAACATGTCGGACAGATTGAGCACGCCGATATTGGCACCCGGCATGCCCGGAATTTCGAAACCCGGCATGCCGGTTCCGGTATCGGCGAGGTCGATCTCGATTTCCTTGTCATCGAGCTCGTTGTTGCGGAGCTTCTTGCGGAAGCTGTCGCGGGTCGCGGGCGAAGCGGTGGAACCGACGAGCGCATCAAGCACACGCTCTTCCGCATTCATATGGGCAGCGGCCTGCACATCCGCACGCTTCTTTTCCCGCACCAGGCCAATCCCGATTTCCACGAGATCGCGGATGATCTGCTCGACATCGCGGCCGACATAGCCGACTTCGGTAAATTTGGTCGCTTCCACCTTGATGAAGGGTGCGCCTGCTAGTTTTGCGAGCCGCCTCGAAATCTCGGTCTTGCCGACGCCCGTCGGCCCGATCATCAGGATGTTCTTCGGCATCACCTCGTCGCGCAGATCATCGGGCAGCTGCTGACGGCGCCAGCGGTTGCGCAGCGCAATCGCGACGGCGCGCTTGGCCTCCTGCTGGCCAATGATATGGCGGTCGAGTTCGGAGACGATCTCGCGGGGAGAAAAATTGGTCATGGGTCTCAATGCTCTTGGTTGCGGAACTGCAGGATCAGCACATCGTCGCCGGTCATGCCTTCCAGATTGGGGACCGGACGGAAGCCGGCCTTTTCAAAGGCCCGCACCGCCCGGGAGTTTTCGGGGTCGGGATCGGCGATGATGGTGGCGAGGCCACCTGCCTGGAGCCGCCTGACAAAGGCGCGGATCACTGCGGGTCCGACACCCTTTGCGACAAAGCGGTCATCTCCGATGCAGATATCCATGCCGACCGCATCTGCGGGGAAAACCGCCAGCCAGGGATGGTCTTCCGTCCAGTCGTCGGTCTGCAGCTCTCCCACCTGCCAGTATTGCGCATAGCCGATCGGGTGGCCTTCGAACTGGATCATGTAGGGCCGGGTTGAATCCTCGCCCTCCACCATGGCACGGATCAGGGCGAGCTCCTCATCCGGCTCACCCCACCAGTCGCGGACATGCGGCTCTTCCAGCCAGCGCTTGAGAAGCGGCAGGTCAGCCTTCGCCAAGGGGCGAAAATCGATGCTGTTTTCAAGCCGCTTCAAGCTTTTCCACCACCACGTTGTGATTGGTATAGACGCAGATATCGGCAGCGATCTGCATGGCGCGGCGGGCGATTTCTTCTGCCGACTTGTCGCTGTCCATCAGCGCCCTCGCCGCCGCATAGGCATAGTGGCCGCCGGAACCGATGGCCATGCAGCCATGTTCCGGCTCCAGCACGTCACCATTTCCTGTAATGGCAAGGGTCACGCCCTTGTCTGCCACCAGCATCATGGCTTCAAGATTGCGCAGATACTTGTCCGTCCGCCAGTCCTTGGCGAGCTCGACGGCTGCGCGCATCAGCTGGCCGGGATATTGATCAAGCTTCTTTTCCAGTCGCTCGAGCAGGGTAAAGGCATCCGCTGTCGCCCCTGCAAAGCCCGCGATTACCTCGCCACCCTTGCCGATCCGGCGCACCTTGCGGGCATTGCCCTTCATCACCGTCTGGCCGAGGCTCACCTGTCCATCACCCGCAATAACGATCTCGTTGCCCTTGCGCACGGTAATGATCGTGGTTGCATGCATGGTGCCGAAGGGATTGTGTTCGCTCATGATATACCTGTTTTCGTGAACCGGGCACTCAATGGGTTGTGCCCTCATCTTTGCCGATATGTAAGCAGTGCTTTTGCGTTTGCAAATGCCGGCCAGCCGAGCCGTGCGGCGAAATCTCCCCGAAAGCGGCCATGATCTGCAATTAAGTCAATGCCGCTTCTGGATATTTCAGCGCCTGCCTGTTAAGGAGCGGCATTCCCCTACCCTGCAAAAGGCAAGGATGTTCCGATATGGCAGTGGCAGCAGAGCCCCGCGTGGCCAAGGTTTCCCGCACCACCAACGAGACCTCGATCTCCGTCTCCGTCAATCTCGACGGAACCGGCAAGTCGGCAATCTCGACGGGCGTGGGTTTCTTCGATCATATGCTCGACCAGCTGTGCCGCCATTCGCTGATCGATATGGAGATCGAGGCGAAGGGCGATCTTCACATCGATGATCATCATACGGTTGAAGATACCGGGATCGCGCTTGGCCAGGCTCTTGCAAAGGCACTTGGCGACCGCAAGGGCATCACCCGCTATGCCTCACTCGATCTCGTCATGGATGAAACCATGACCAAAGCGGGCGTCGATCTCTCGGGCCGTCCCTTCCTCGTCTGGAATGTAGCCTTCAGTGCGCCGAAGATCGGCACATTCGACACCGAACTGGTGCGCGAATTTTTCCAGGCGCTTTCGCAGCATGCCGGGGTGACGCTGCATGTGCTGAACCATTATGGCGCCAACAACCATCATATCGCGGAAACCTGCTTCAAGGCCGTTGCCCGCGTGCTGCGTACGGCAATCGAGATCGACCCGCGTCAGGCGGGCCGTGTTCCTTCCACCAAGGGAACGCTGGTCTGACCCCGACCCAGCCCGGACAACAGGGTTAGCCCCGGTCCAGAGGGAGCTGCTTGATGGCAAGCTACATGGTTCTGATAGAGGACGGCGGCCGCAACGACCCGGACCGGGTGCGTGTGGTGAAAGACGGGTTTTCGGTCTTCGCCTTCCTTCTGCCGCTCGTCTATCTGCTCTGGCACCGGATGTGGCTCTATGCCTTTCTGCTGGTCCTCTTCGAGGTGGCGCTTGGCTTCTGGCTGGATTTCACTGGTCAGGAGGCCGCGGGCGGTGTGATCCAGTTTGGATTGTCGCTACTGCTTGCGCTTGAGAGCGGCACGCTTCGGATGAAAAACCTTCTGTCGCGCGGCTATGTGCTGGATGGCATCCTCTCAGCTGACAATCTGGGCGACGCGGAAGACATCTATTTCTCAAACAAGGGACAAAGCCCCGCCGCCCCGCCCGCGCCTGCGACCGCCCAAAGGTCCGCTGGCGGCGCGGGCCTGGCGCTTGGCCTCTTCGACATGAACAAGGAACGCTGAAACCATGATGCGCGTCGCTATCATCGATTATGGCTCGGGAAATCTGCGCTCGGCCGTCAAGGCCTTCGAGCGGGCCGCAAACGATCACGCAATCTCAGCCGAAATCCAGTTGACCGATCGGCCGGACATTGTTGCGGCGGCTGATCGGGTGGTTTTGCCGGGCGTGGGTGCCTATGCCGATTGCCGGGCCGGACTGGCCGCAGTATCCGGCATGGAAGACGCCCTGCGGGAGGCCGTGGAAGCCAGGGCACGGCCATTTCTCGGCATCTGCGTCGGCATGCAGCTCATGTCCTCGCGCGGCCTTGAAAAGACGGTCACGCAAGGTTTGGGCTGGATTGCGGGCGATGTGGTGGAGATGACGCCTTCCGATCCCGCACTCAAGATCCCGCAGATCGGCTGGAATACGCTGGAGCTTACGCGCCCGCATCCGCTTTTCGAAGGCATCCGTACCGGAACGGACGGGCTCCATGCCTATTTCGTCCATTCCTATCACCTCGCCGCAACCAATCCCGACGATGTGATCGCGGTGACCGATTATGGCGGCCCGATGACTGCCTTTGTGGGCCGGGAAAACCGCGTAGGGGCGCAGTTCCATCCGGAAAAGAGCCAGTCTCTCGGACTTTCCCTTCTCGCCAATTTCCTGCGCTGGAAGCCATAAGGCTCGCGCCAAACCGTACGGATAGCAAGATCATGATTCTTTTCCCCGCAATCGACCTCAAGGACGGGCAGTGCGTGCGCCTGAAGCTTGGCGACATGGAACAGGCGACCGTCTATAATCCCGATCCGGCTGCACAGGCAAAAGCCTTTGAAGATCAAGGCTTTGAATGGCTGCATGTGGTGGATCTGAACGGCGCCTTTGCAGGCGAGAGCGTCAATGGTGCAGCCGTGGATGCAATCCTTTCCGCAACCCGGAACCCGGTTCAGCTCGGTGGCGGCATCCGCAGCCTTGCCCATATCGAACAATGGCTGTCGCGCGGCCTTTCCCGCGTCATTCTCGGCACCGTTGCCGTGCGTGATCCGGAGCTGGTCAAGGAAGCCTGCCGCCTCTTTCCGGGCAAGGTCGCCGTCGGCATTGATGCCAAGGGCGGCAAGGTCGCTGTCGAAGGCTGGGCCGAAGCGTCCGAGCTTGGTGTTGTCGAACTTGCGCAGAAATTCGAAGGCGCCGGTGTCGCTGCGATCATCTATACGGATATCGACCGTGACGGCATTCTGACCGGTATCAACTGGGCATCGACACTGGAGCTTGCCGACCAGGTTTCAATCCCCGTGATCGCGTCCGGTGGCCTTGCTTCGATGGACGATATTCGCCGCATGCTGGCGCCGGATGCGACTAAACTCGAAGGTGCCATTTCCGGACGAGCACTCTATGATGGCCGCATCGACCCGGCCGAAGCGCTTTCGCTGATCAAGGCCGCCCGAAAGGATCGCGCATGACGCTCAAAGCCCGAGTCATTCCCTGCCTCGACGTCAAGGACGGTCGTGTCGTCAAGGGCGTCAACTTTGTCGATCTGATCGATGCCGGTGATCCAGTTGAAGCGGCAAAGGCCTATGATGCAGCCGGTGCTGACGAACTGTGCTTCCTCGACATCACTGCCTCTTCCGACAATCGCGATACGATTTTCGATGTGGTCGCCCGCACGGCGGATCACTGTTTCATGCCTGTGACCGTGGGGGGTGGCGTGCGCGCCGTTGCCGATATCCGCAAGCTCTTGCTGTGCGGGGCCGACAAGGTCTCCATCAATTCGGCTGCCGTTTCCAACCCCGATTTCGTGACAGAGGCTGCCGACAAGTTCGGTAACCAGTGCATCGTGGTATCCATCGATGCCAAGCGCGTATCCTCGGAAAACGAAGCGCCACGCTGGGAAATCTTCACCCATGGCGGACGCAAGCCGACTGGCATCGATGCGGTTGAATTCGCGATCAGCATGGCAAACCGGGGAGCTGGCGAACTGCTCGTCACCTCCATGGACCGGGATGGCACGAAAAGCGGCTATGACATCGCATTGACCCGTACGATCGCCGACAATGTGCGCGTGCCGGTCATCGCATCGGGTGGTGTGGGCACTCTGGATGATCTGGTGGCCGGGGTGAAAGAGGCGCATGCAACGGCCGTGCTCGCCGCCTCGATCTTCCACTTCGGCACCTATTCAATTGCACAAGCCAAGACTTACATGGCCAGCCATGGCATTGCCATGCGGCTCGACTGACGGGAGGGCGTCGTGGGGGGATTTTCGCTAACCGATCTGGAGGAGATCGTGGCGCGCCGCGCTGCGGCTTCGTCCGAGGAGTCCTGGACCGCGAAACTGGTGGCAGCCGGCCAGCCGAAGGCTGCAAAGAAGCTCGGCGAAGAAGCAATCGAAGCCGTGATGGCAGCAGTGACCGGGGACCGCGAAAACCTGATCTATGAATCGGCCGATCTTCTCTACCACCTGCTCGTCGTTCTGAAGATCGCCGATATTCCGCTTTCGGACGTGATGAACGAGCTCGCCCGACGCACGGGGCAGAGCGGCCTTGCCGAGAAGGCAAGCCGGAAAGACAGCTGATGAGCGCAAAGGCGGAAACAGTGCCGGGAATGGCGTCCCCAGGGTCCGAGGCACCAAGGGATGGGCTTGGTCCCTTCCAGCCGGACCCCTATTCGCCCTACCATGTCTTCACCTCGGAAGAGTGGGCCCGTTTTCGCGCCGACACACCGCTGACGCTTACCGAAGACGAAGTGAAGCGGCTGCGTTCGCTGGATGACCCGATCGATCTCGATGAGGTGCGACGCATTTACCTGTCGTTATCCCGGCTGCTTTCCTCGCATGTGGAGTCCTCGCAGCTTCTGTTTCGAGAACGCAACCAGTTTCTGACCCTGAAGGAAAACCGCAAGACACCGTTCGTGATTGGCATTGCGGGATCCGTGGCCGTTGGCAAGTCAACAACAGCCCGTATCCTCAAAGAGCTTCTTGCCCGCTGGCCGTCGAGCCCGAAGGTAGATCTCGTCACGACGGACGGCTTTCTCTACCCGAATGAGATTCTGAAACGGGAAGACCTTATGGAGCGCAAGGGTTTTCCCGAAAGCTACGATATCGGTGCGCTTTTGCGCTTCCTGTCGGAGATCAAGGCCGGTCGCCCGGATGTACCGGCGCCCTGCTACTCGCATCTGACCTATGACGTGATTCCAGACGAGTTCCGGGTAATCGACCGCCCCGACATCCTCATCTTCGAAGGCATCAATGTGCTGCAATCGCGCGACCTTCCTGCCGATGGCAAGGTCGTGCCGATGGTTTCGGATTTCTTCGACTTCTCGATCTACATCGATGCCGACGAAAACCGCATTCACAAGTGGTATGTGGACCGCTTCATGAAGCTGCGGCAGACGGCGTTTCGCGACCCGAGCTCCTATTTCAACCGCTACGCACAGGTGAGCACCGAAGAAGCGCTATCGATTGCGGAAGGCCTATGGGCAAATATCAACCTGAAGAACCTCAGGCAAAATATCCTTCCGACACGTCCGCGCGCCGATCTTATCCTGCAGAAGGGCAACAATCACTTCATCGAGAAAGTGGCGCTACGCAAGCTCTGAAGCCGGATTCGACATCTGGGCCTGCTGGTCGCGATGGACGAGCTGCAGGTTCAAGAGCGCATAGGCAAGCGGCACTAGAATGGCAATTCCCAGCCCCTGCAGATTGAGCACATGCACGAAAAGCGGGAATATCCAGACAAATCCATGCACGAAAAGCGGTATCCGCCTTTCATGCAGAAAGCCCCAGGCGGTCGCCAAAGCCAGGGGTACAGCATCATAGGAATAGCCGTAAGGCGTGGCGATCAGCACCAGAAGCAAGGTGATCGCGAGACGCCGGGCAGGATCGATCACAGTCCTTGGCCGCCAGAGCCAGTAGGTCGCACAGAGTGCTGCGAGCGTGAAGGCGGCCTGAATGCTATAGGCAACCGCTAACGGCAGTTGCAGGAATCGAGCCAACACGAAGATGGTCATTGCATTGGCATGGTACGGTTGCGGATAGGGCGCTTCCATGATCGCCGCCATCAGCGGCGTGGTGACCGTACGAAACCCTTCCCAGACATCCATGCCGAAGATCAGTCCGGTCACCAGCACCAGAAGGAGCGTCGAAAGACCGGAATAGACAATGGCCCGCCAGTTGCGCGCGGCAAGAAGAGCAGCCGGAACCAGAAGCCCGAGATGCGGTTTCATGGTCAAAAGGCCGAAGAACAGGCCAGCCAGAAGCGGCCGCTTTGGCGCATTCCAGAGGCCGACAATCAGGAGGGCCGCAGTCAGCGCCCCGTTCTGACCAATCAGGGCATTGATCATCACGGCGGGGGAAACAAGAAGCGCAAGCTCCACCGGCCAGGAAAGCCTCAAGGGGCGGATCGCGAAAAACAGCGCCGCAATCGTGCCAAGGGTCCAGACCATATAGGCGACAAAGACGGGAAGCGTGGAAAGCGGCACGCCGATCAAAAGCAGGGAGGGCGGATAGCTCCATTCCTGATCCTGCAGCACGGGCGTGAAGAGCAGCCGCAGTTGCTGGCGATAGGTTTCCACATCAAATAGCCAGTCCACGTGACCGAGGAGGGCCATGCGGCCGCCCGCCCAGAGATTGGAAAAGTCCCAGTAGGGCAGTTTCTGGTTGAGCCTTGAGATACCGTCCTGATCCAGCGTCCAGAGCGTATGGAAATAGCTCTGCCCGAGAACCACGCCGAACAGCAGGATGGCAAGCGCGATCAGATTGCGCGTTCGCTCCTGCCTGATGCCCTCATCTGCCATGACTGTCCCGTCCCTTCACCAAGACGTGCAATGGCACCCTCATGGTGCCGGTGAAACCCGCCTCAGTGTCAGATTGATACGCCCGCCATTCTTAAGAAGCGTTGACGTTTGCGGGTAAATCCTGTCGACGCCGTGAAAATTCAGCCGCGAGGGACCACCGATCAGCACGATATCGCCACTTTCAAGCCGGAAGGACTGGGTGCGGTCCTTCCGTTCCGGCCCGCCAACCCTGAAGAGACAGCTGTTGCCGAGGGAAATGGACACAACCGGTGCCGAAAACTCCGCCTCGTCCCGATCCTGATGCAGACCCATTTTCGCCTGGTCGCTGTAGAAGTTCACCAGACAGGCTTCGGGCTCATAGGAAAGACCTGTCAGATGACGCCATAGCGCAAGAAGGCGCGCCGGTATTTCCGGCCAGGCCTTTCCGGTTTCGGGATGAAAGGCCTGATAACGATAGCCCCGCTCGCGGTCTGTTACCCAGCCAAGCGGCCCGCAATTGGTCATCCGCACGGACATAGGCTGGCCGGTGCGCGGCATTTCGGGAATGAAGAGCGGGGCCTTGGCCACAACCGAGCGGATCTCCTCGACCAGCGCCTGCTGCACTGCAATATCGAGATAATGCGGAAGATGGCGAATCCCTTCCGGCAGGGTCAGCATATCCTTCCCTCCCCTCAATCCTGAACGGGCCTGCCGCGCATCTTCTTCACATCCGCGCGGCCCGACTTTTCCTTGAGCCGGCGTTCCACCGCCCCCCTGGACGGCTTTGTCGCCCGGCGTGGCGGCGGTGGCGGGGCAGCGGCTTCGACGATCAGCGCCTTCAGCCGCTCGCGCGCATCTTCACGGTTGCGCTCCTGACTTCGAAAGCGGCTGGCCTCGATCATCAGCACACCCTCCTTGGACGCCCGTTTACCGGCAAGTTTCAGGGCATTTTCCTTGACCCGCTCGGGCAGGGAGGGGGAATTTCGGATATCGAAGAACAGCTGAACGGCGGTCGAGACCTTGTTGACATTCTGCCCGCCCGGGCCCCCGGCCAGCACGAACTGTTCGGTCAGTTCCCAGCCCGCAATGGTGATTTTCCTGGTGATCTCGAGCGGATCGCTGGCCATGATTTCGTTTCCCCGTGCCTTTAAACCCTCATATCGGGCGGAATTGTCAATGGGGCAAGAAAAAACCCGGCGAATGACCGCCGGGTTTCACGTGAATCAGGACTGGAGCCGCTGATTATTCTGCTGCCACCTTCAGGCCGGGGGCAGCGTCGCGCACCTTGCCATCGACATGGCTTTCGAATTTGGCGAAATTGGCGATGAACATGCCGACCAGCTTTTCGGCCTGGGCGTCATAAGCCTTGGCATCCGCCCAGGTCGAACGGGGATCGAGGATCTTCGTTTCCACACCATCGACAGCAACCGGAACCTGGAAGCCGAAATTCGCGTCACGGCGGAAATCAGCCTTCTTCAGGCTGCCATTCAGCGCTGCGGTCAACAGCGCACGGGTGGCCTTGATCGGCATGCGGCTGCCCGTGCCATAGGCACCACCGGTCCAGCCAGTGTTCACAAGCCAGCAATCGACGCCATGACGCCCGATCAGGTCACGCAGCAAATTGCCATATTCCGCCGGATGGCGGGGCATGAAGGGGGCGCCAAAGCAGGTGGAGAAGGTTGCTTCCGGCTCGGTCACACCCTTTTCCGTGCCCGCAACCTTGGCCGTGTAGCCCGAAAGGAAGTGATACATCGCCTGCTCCGGCGTCAGCTGGGCAATCGGCGGCAGAACGCCAAAGGCGTCGGCCGTGAGCATGATGATCGTCTTCGGATGTCCGGCAATACCGGTTGCGGAGGCATTCGGAATGAAATGCAGCGGATAGGCGCAACGCGTGTTTTCAGTCAGCGATCCATCGTTGAAATCCGGGCGACGGTTCTCATCCAGCACCACGTTTTCGAGAACGGTGCCAAAACGCTTTGTCGTCGCATGGATTTCCGGTTCTGCCTCTGCCGAAAGGCGGATGGTCTTGGCATAGCAGCCACCTTCGAAATTGAAGATGCCGTCCGCGCCCCAGCCATGCTCGTCATCGCCGATCAGGGTGCGCGCCGGATCAGCCGAAAGCGTGGTCTTGCCGGTGCCCGACAGGCCGAAGAATACGGCGGCATCACCATCCGGCCCGACATTGGCGGAGCAATGCATCGGCATCACGCCTTTTTCCGGAAGGAGATAGTTCAGAACGGTGAAGACCGATTTCTTCATCTCGCCTGCATAGGACGTGCCACCGATCAGGATCAGGCCATTCACGAGATCGCAGGCGATCACCGTTTCCGAACGGCAACCGTGACGCGCCGGGTCGGCGCGGAAGCTCGGCAGATCGATGATCGTCAGCTTCGGCGCAAAACCCGCGAGGCTTTGCCGCTCAGGACGGATCAGCAGGTTGCGGATGAAGAGCGAATGCCAGGCAAACTCGGAGACGATGCGCGAGGGCAGCGCATTGTCCTTGTCGGCACCGCCAACCAGATCCTGGACGAACAGATCGCGACCCTTTGAATGTGCCAACATATCGGCCTTGAGCAGAGCGAAATGCTCCGGCGACATCGGCTTGTTGTTGTCCCACCAGATCTGGTTTTCGGTGACGCTGTCGCGCACCACGAACTTGTCCTTTGCGGAGCGGCCGGTGTGCTGGCCGGTAAGTGCACGCAGTGCACCGTCTGCGGTCAGCGTTGCCTCGTTTCGGCGGATGGCTTCTTCATAGAGTTCGGCCTCGCCCAGATTGTAATGGATGCGACCGGCATCCGTGATTCCGATCAGATCCAGGCCAATGTCCGGGTTGCGCGTGCCGATTTCATCCATGATCCAGCTTTCCTCCGCGTTAGATCAAAATTTTGAAAACTGAGCGGACACTAGTGGCGCAATTTCAAAAACACAAGACGCCGTTTTATAAAATAGTTAGTGATTTCAATATATTAATCGATTTAAATATGAATTTGCATTTTTAAATCGTTTAAACATCCGCCTAAAGTATGTCGCCTGGAGCGCAAAGTTCATCGCAAAAGGGATATGCCGGTCGATGTCACCTTTCCCTTTGCCACAATTTGTTCCACCTTTGGCCTGATAAGCGCGGCCAGTGGCCAACCTGGGCTGGGAATTCCAGGAGAGCGCCGATGACCATGGAGACAGTCAATATGCAGACCATTGCATTGGTGGATGACGACCGGAACATCCTCACATCCGTATCGATCGCGCTCGAAGCGGAAGGCTACAAGGTGGAAACCTATACGGATGGCGCCTCTGCACTCGACGGGCTTCTCGCCCGACCGCCGCATCTGGCAATCTTCGATATCAAGATGCCGCGCATGGACGGAATGGAGCTTTTGCGGCGACTGCGCCAGAAATCGGATCTTCCGGTAATCTTCCTTACCTCAAAGGATGAGGAAATCGACGAGCTTTTCGGCCTGAAGATGGGCGCCGACGATTTCATCACCAAACCCTTTTCGCAGCGCCTGCTGGTGGAACGGGTGAAGGCCATCCTGCGCCGCGCAGCCAACCGGGAGGCCTCCTCGCAGGGGCAATCCGCTGGCAAGCCCGGCGCAACCACTCCGCAGGCCCGCTCGCTGGAACGCGGCCAGCTGGTGATGGATCAGGAACGCCATACCTGCACCTGGAAGGGAGAACCTGTCACCTTGACGGTTACCGAATTCCTGATCCTGCATTCGCTTGCCCAACGACCCGGCGTGGTGAAAAGCCGCGATGCGCTGATGGATGCAGCTTATGATGAACAGGTCTATGTGGACGACCGCACCATTGACAGCCACATCAAGCGCCTGCGAAAGAAATTCAAAATGGTGGATGATGATTTCGACATGATCGAAACGCTTTACGGGGTGGGCTATCGCTTCCGCGAGGCGGCGTAAGCAAGACTGGTCCCCACGGGATAAGACGCGGCCCTGACCATAAAGGGTGGGGCCGTGACAGAATGAAGGCCTGAACGCTGGTGGCAACCGCGCCCTTGGACATGGATCCGAACCGCGAGATCGAAGAAACGGAAGGGTTCGGCGCGCGCAAGACGCCGCGCCGCCTGCTGTCGCGTGTCTTCGTGCTGATCCGGCGCCTGTTTGGCAACGCGGTCTTTTCAAGCCTCACCCGCCGTATCCTGTTCTTCAATCTGGCGGCCCTGATCGTGCTTGTCGCCGGCATCATGTATCTCAATCAGTTTCGCGAGGGCCTGATCGATGCCCGCGTCGACAGCCTGCTGACCCAGGGGGAAATCATTGCCGGTGCCATTGCCGCCTCGGCTTCGGTGGATACCAATTCGATCACAATCGATCCGGAAAAGCTCCTGGAGCTGCAGGCTGGCCAGAGCATCACGCCGCTTCCCAATGACGAAGACCTGGAATTTCCCATCGATCCTGAAAAAGTGGCACCGGTTCTGAAAAGGCTGATATCACCGACCCATACGCGAGCCCGGATTTTCGATGCGGATGCCAATCTGCTGCTCGATTCCCGGCATCTTTATGCCGGTGGCCAGATCCTGCGCTTCGACCTGCCGCCGGTAAACGGCAACGAGATTTCCGCCTGGGAGCGGCTTTCGGTCTGGTTCAACAAGCTTCTGCAGCAGGGCGACCTGCCGCTTTACAAGGAAGTGCCCGGCGGCGACGGGTCGATCTATCCGGAAGTCAAGAATGCGCTGACGGGGGTGCGCGGTGCCGTCGTTCGTGTCACTGACAAGGGGGAGATGATCGTTTCGGTTGCCGTGCCGGTCCAGCGTTTTCGCGCCGTGCTCGGCGTGCTTTTGCTTTCGACGCAGGCAGGCGATATCGACCAGATCGTGCATGCAGAACGCCTTGCCATCCTTCGCGTCTTTGGTGTGGCGACCCTCGTGAATGTACTTCTGTCCATGGTGCTGTCCTCCACCATTGCAACGCCGCTTCGAAGGCTTGCGGCAGCGGCCGTCCGCGTGCGGCGCGGCGGCAAGGAGCAGCGGGAGGAAATTCCGGACTTCTCCGCGCGTCAGGATGAAATCGGCAATCTTTCCATCGCGCTTCGTGACATGACCGGTGCGCTCTATGACCGCATCGATGCCATCGAGCGGTTTGCCGCCGATGTGAGCCATGAGCTGAAGAACCCGCTGACGTCGCTTCGAAGCGCGGTCGAAACCCTGCCGCTGGCACGCTCGGACGAATCCAAGGGCCGCCTGCTGGATATCATCCAGCATGATGTGCGTCGTCTCGACCGGCTGATCAGCGATATTTCCGATGCATCCCGGCTCGATGCGGAACTTGCCCGTACCGATGCCAATCCGGTGGATCTGGAGACGCTGCTGCGGGATCTGGTGCATGTGTCCTCGCAGGTCCGCGCCAGCAAGAAACAGGTTCATATCGAGCTGAAGGTGGAGCGAAAGGCGGGAACGAAGCCAAGCTTCCAGATATCAGGACATGACCTGCGCATCGGCCAGATCATCACCAACCTCATCGAGAATGCCCGCTCCTTTGTGCCGCAGGATGGAGGCGAGATCATTGTCACCCTGTCGCGCAGCCGCACCCGCTGCATCGTGCATGTCAACGATAATGGACCGGGCATTCAGGCGGAAGATATCGACCGCATTTTCGAACGCTTCTATACAGACCGACCGGAAAGCGAAGGGTTCGGGCAGAATTCGGGCCTTGGCCTTTCCATCAGCCGCCAGATCGCAGAAGCCCATGGCGGGACGCTCAGGGCTGAAAACCTGATTGACAAGGACAATGGCGAGAAGCGTGGTGCGTCCTTCATCCTGTCGCTGCCTGCACTTCATCCCGCATGATGACCGGACGCCAGAACATCCATGCAACTGCAATCGTGATCGGCACGACGGGTCTTGTCTTCATCGGCCCATCCGGTGCCGGAAAATCGTCAACCGCCCATGCCTGTCTTGTCGATGCTGAAAGGCGCGGGCTTTTTGCGCGCCTGATCGCCGATGATCAGGTCTTTGTTCGCGCTGTCAACCAATCGCTGCTTGCCGAACGGCCGGAAACCATCGCAGGCCAGATGGAAATGCGCGGCTCCGGGATCGTGGCCGTGCCGTCGCTTTCCCGAGTAGTCCTTCATGCTGCGGTGGAGGTCAACCGGCTTGCCTCGCTTGAGCGACTGCCGGCAGAGAATGCGCGCATCGAGCTGTTGCCGGGCCATTTTCTGCCTTTGGTGCGGCTCGCACGCGAAATGCCGGAACCGCTTGTCGTGCTGAGCCACTTGATACCTTTTCGGGGTCTTTCTGAGCCTCGCTGTGGCCCGAATCCCGGACAAACGGCGATTTGACGCAAAACTTCGCCAGGCTTCGCCCTTTTTCGTCCGCTTGCAGCGATAGTCCCGGTGGACGAAGATGCTTCATTGCGATATTTGGCTACCTGATTATGAGGCTTTAGGAGCGATTTTCAAATGATCGGAGTTGTGCTTGTCACCCATGGCAAGCTGGCTGAAGAGTTTCGGCACGCGGTGGAACATGTCGTCGGCCCGCAGAAATTGATCGAAACCATCTCTATTGGCCCCGAAGACGATATGGACCAGCGCCGTCAGGACATCCTGGAGGCTGTGATGCGCGCCGATGAAGGGCATGGCGTCATTATTCTCACGGACATGTTTGGCGGAACGCCGTCCAATATGGCCATTTCCGTGATGCGCCCCGGCCATGTGGAAGTGATTGCCGGCATGAACCTGCCGATGCTGATCAAGCTTGCCGGTGTGCGCGGTGAAAATGACATGGAAAAAGCCCTTGCCATTTCGTCCGAAGCCGGGCGCAAATATATAACGGTTGCAAGCCGCGTCCTTAGCGGCAAATAGAAAGAGCACTCCGCCCCGATGTCCGACAGCCTTACCGAGCCCCTCTCCCGCGAATTGCTGATCATCAACAAGCGAGGGCTTCACGCCCGGGCCTCGGCGAAATTCGTTCAGACCGTGGATGGCTTTGACGCGAAGATCACGGTTTCGCGCGATGGAATGACGGTCGGCGGAACCTCGATCATGGGCCTGATGATGCTGGCGGCAAGCCCGGGATGCACCATTCTTGTCACCGCCGAGGGCCGCGAGGCGGAGGCGGCTCTCAACGCGCTCGACGCACTCGTCGCCGACAGGTTCGGCGAGGAAATGTAGGATTGGCACCGCATATAAAGACTTCTTTATATCGTTATTGCCATATTTCCAAAATCCTGTTATAGGCTGCCATCCCTCGCATGCGGGCACAACCGCCCCATGCCCGTGATTTCGGCCCCGCCCCGGTGGTTGCGGCTGCGCCGGGCCTTTACCCAATGACCGTCTGGAGACACCCATGAGCATGGAAAAAGACTATATTGTCGCCGATATCGGCCTCGCCGACTTTGGCCGCAAGGAAATCAGCATTGCCGAAACGGAAATGCCGGGCCTGATGGCCTCCCGCGCCGAATTCGGCGCGAGCCAGCCGCTGAAGGGTGCGCGCATTTCCGGCTCGCTGCACATGACGATCCAGACCGCTGTCCTGATCGAGACACTGAAGGCACTGGGCGCCGATATCCGCTGGGCCTCCTGCAACATCTTCTCGACCCAGGACCATGCCGCCGCCGCAATCGCTGCTGCGGGCATTCCGGTCTTTGCCGTCAAGGGTGAATCACTGGTCGAATACTGGGAATATACCGACAAGATCTTCCAGTGGACCGATGGCGGCACCTCCAACATGATCCTCGATGATGGCGGCGATGCCACCATGTATATCCTGCTCGGTGCCCGCGCCGAGGCCGGTGAGGACGTTCTTTCCAATCCCGGTTCGGAAGAAGAGGAAATCCTGATCGCGCAGATCAAGAAGCGCCTCAAGGCATCGCCGGGCTGGTTTACAAAGCAGCGCGCTGCCATCAAGGGCGTGACCGAAGAAACCACCACAGGCGTGCACCGCCTCTATCAGCTCGCCGAAAAGGGTCTGCTGCCCTTCCCGGCGATCAACGTCAATGACAGCGTCACCAAGTCGAAATTCGACAACAAGTATGGCTGCAAGGAATCGCTGGTCGACGGCATCCGCCGCGGTACCGATGTGATGATGGCCGGCAAGGTGGCCGTGGTCTGCGGCTATGGTGACGTCGGCAAGGGCTCTGCCGCCTCGCTTCGCGGCGCTGGCGCCCGCGTCAAGGTAACCGAAATCGATCCGATCTGCGCGCTTCAGGCCGCGATGGATGGCTTTGAAGTGGTTACACTCGAAGATGTCGTCTCCTCAGCCGATATCTTCATCACCACCACGGGCAACCGGGACGTCATCCGCATCGAGCATATGCGCGAGATGAAGGATATGGCGATCGTCGGCAATATCGGCCATTTCGACAACGAAATTCAGGTTGCCTCGCTGCGCAACCTGAAATGGACCAATATCAAGCCGCAGGTCGACATGATCGAGTTTCCGAAGGGCAACCGCATGATCCTGCTTTCGGAAGGGCGCCTGCTGAACCTTGGCAACGCGACCGGGCACCCGTCATTCGTCATGTCGGCCTCCTTCACAAACCAGGTTCTGGCCCAGATCGAACTCTTCACCAAGCAGGGTGAATACAAGAACGAGGTCTATGTTCTGCCGAAGCACCTCGATGAGAAGGTCGCCCGCCTGCATCTTGAAAAGCTTGGCGCAAGGCTCACGGAGCTTTCCGACACGCAAGCGAGCTATATCGGCGTTGAAAAAGCCGGGCCGTTCAAGTCTGAACACTACCGCTATTAATCCGGCAACAAAAATCCACAAGATATAGAAGTCGTCGCCTTGACAAAAGGCGGCGACTTCTTTTTTGCCCCGGACTCTTCCCGGCGAATCTTATCCACAGTATCTTTTTAGCACTTGATTCGGAGTTTGGCGGGTCACCGCAGGGCTTCGGAAATGGGATGTCTTGTCGAGATGCGGCACCAGGGACGGAGACAGACCGGAATGTCGGACATAAGAAAAGACCTGCACAGGCAGGCGAATGATGGTCTTTGCCTGAATGAAGGTGAAGAACATCCAATCTTCGGTGAAGGCGCCGAGCGCGCGGTTCCCGCGCAATCCACGCGCTGGACAGCAGCGCTTTTGCGCAAATGCCTCACCGGCACCGCCCTCGCCGGGCTTTCCCTGCCTGCAATTGCGGCGGAAAGCACGGCGGTGCAGGCCCGCCTCTTTACCTCGTCGGAAATGGTCGCTTCCTCGCTGGTGCTGGGCATTATCTCGGCAGCGCTTCTCTCCACTGTCTGGCTGATCCGCCAGAAGGGCAATATGGAAAGCGAAAGCCGCGAGATCCGTACCGCGCTTTCCGATGCCCATCAGAAGATTTCCCGCTACCAGGCCCTGATTGCCGACAAGAACCGCCGGATCGTGATCTGGGAGGAACCGGGCAGCCAGCCGGAAATTCTGGGTCATTTGCCGGTTGAGACCGGCGCGCCGCAGAAAGGCCGGGAATTCCTGGCCTTCGGTCTGTGGCTGAAGAGCCATTCCGCTTCGGAAATCGAGCGGGCAATCGATGATCTTCGTGTGCAGGCCCGCACCTTCGATCTGGTGGTGGAAACCCAGCGGGATGAGATTCTCGAAGTGCAAGGCCGCGTCTCCGGTGGACGCGCCTTCGTGCGCTTCGTGGCACTCAACAATCTGCGCGCGGAACTCGCCGAGCTGAAGATCGAGAAGGAGCGGCTGGCCTCCAGCATATCGCTGTTCCAGAAGCTGCTCGATTCCATCGATATGCCCGTCTGGCATAGGGACCGTGACGGCAATCTTGCCTGGGTGAACGAAGCCTATGGCGAGGCAGTCGAAGCCAGCTCGCCGGAAAAGGCCGTCGAAGAGGCCCGCGAAATCCTGCCGACCATCGCGCGTGAGAAAATTCGCGCGACCTCGACGGTGGATTCGCCCTTTCATGACAAGATTTCCACCGTCGTGAAGGGTGCGCGCACCTTTTATGACGTGGTGGATGTGCGCGCGCCCACCGGCACGGCTGGCATGGCGGTCGACATTACCGAGACGGAAACCGTACGCGAGGAGCTGCGCCGCACCCTGCGCGCCCATGCCGAAACACTCAACCATCTCGCAACCCCGGTTGCGATCTTTGACGGCAATCGCCGCCTGCAATTTTACAATCAGGCCTTTGTCCGTCTTTGGGAACTGGATATCGCCTTCCTGGAATCACAGCCGGACAACAGCGAAATCCTTGACCGCCTGCGCTCTGCAAACAAGCTGCCTGAACAGCTGAACTGGAAGAGCTGGAAGGACAATGCGCTTTCGGTCTACCAGTCGCTCGATACGCAGACGGACCTCTGGTATCTGCCGAATGGCCAGACTTTAAGGGTTTTCGCAACCGCCCATCCGCAGGGCGGGGCCACCTGGGTCTTTGAAAATCTCACCGAGCAGGTGGATCTCGAGACCCGATACAACACGCTTGTTCAGGTGCAGGGCGAAACCATCGACCACCTCACCGAAGGTGTCGCCGTGTTCGGGCCCGATGGCCGCATCAAGCTTTCGAACCCTGCCTTCCGTGCTCTGTGGGGCATCACCGAAGCGGAAACCGCGCCCGGTGCCCATATCCGTGCGATCGAGGAAGCCTGCAAGCCGAGCTATGAGCAGCCGAATGGCTGGCGCCAGTTCGGCAAGATGATCACCAGTTTTGATGACGAACGCCCGTCGCTGCAGGGCACGCTGGAACTGAAATCCGGTCTCGTGCTGGATTATGCGGTCATCCCGCTGCCCAATGCCCAGACCATGCTGACATTCGTGAACATCACCGACAGTGTTCGGGCAGAGCGGGCATTGACGGAAAAGAACGAGGCTTTGCGCAAGGCAGACGAACTGAAGAACGATTTCGTTCAGCATGTCTCCTACGAGCTGCGCTCTCCGCTTACCAATATCATCGGCTTTACCGATCTTCTGAAGACGCCGGGGGCCGGGCCGCTTACCCAGCGGCAGGCGGAATATGTCGACTACATTTCCACCTCTTCGTCGGTGCTTCTGACGCTGGTCAACGATATTCTCGATCTCGCAACGGTCGATGCCGGTATCATGAAGCTGAATTACACCGATGTGCTGATCGATGATCTGCTGGACGATGTGGCGATCCACATTGCCGACCGCCTGCAGGAAAGCGGCGTGACGCTGGAAATCGTCGCGCCCGCCAATCTTGGCAGCATTTCCGCCGACCAGCAGCGGCTGAAGCAGATCCTGCTGAAGCTCCTCACCAATGCTGCCAATTTTGCTCCGGAACGCTCGGCGATCACGCTGCGCTGCCTGCGAGAGGCGGACAGCTTCGTCTTCTCGGTCTCCGACAATGGTCCGGGTATTCCACCAGACATGCTGCAATCCGTATTTGACCGGTTCGAGACGAATACATCGGGTGGAAAGCGCAATGGCACCGGTCTCGGTCTTTCGATTGTCGAAAGCTTCGTGACCCTGCATCACGGCTCGGTTTCCATCGAAAGCCCGCCGGGGGGTGGCACGACCGTCACCTGCCGCATTCCTGCAGGTGAGCCGGCCCGCGCCATCGTGGCTGCGGAATAGGGCGATGCGGTTCGCGATCCAGCTGGAAAGCGATGCCGAGACGCAGCGTCTGGGAGAAGATCTGGCGCTTGCGCTGAAACCCGGCGACGTGCTTGCCCTTTCCGGTGATCTTGGCGCAGGCAAATCCACGCTTGCCCGGGCGCTTCTGAAGGCACTTGCCGATGACCCTGATCTCGAGGTTCCAAGCCCGACCTTCACCCTCGTCCAGTCCTATGACTTGCGCATTCCCGCGGCCCATTTCGATCTCTACCGGCTATCCGGGCCGGACGAGCTTGACGAGCTGGGTTTTGAAGAGGCGATTGCCGATGGAATTGCGCTTGTCGAATGGCCGGAACGGGCAGAAAGTGTCCTCCCGGTTAGCCGGGTTCTCCTCACCCTCACCCATGAGGGTCAAGGCCGCATCGCCGAAATTGTGGCCGAAGAGCCGCAGGCGTCTCGCATAGCGCGGACGCTGACAATCCGCGGTTTTCTCGTAAAATGCGGCATGCAAAAAGCTAGACGTCGCTATCTGACAGGCGATGCGTCCGTGCGTGCCTATGAATATCTGCCGCAGGATGACGGAAGCCGGATCATCCTGATGGACTGGCCGAAACCGCCGAAGGGACCTGCCGTGCATGACGGCAAGACCTATGCGGAGGTCGCGCATATCGCTCAGGATCCATGGTCTTTCATCGCCCTGTCGCAGGCCTTGCTGGACCAGGGGTTCACGGCTCCTGAGGTCCTCGCCGCCGATTGCGAAAACGGTATTCTCCTGATCAATGATCTTGGCAGTGAGGGCATACTTGATGCGTCCGGTGCACCGATAGAGGCGCGCTATCGGCAGGCAGCACTTGCTCTCGCCGCTCTTCATGCCCGCCCTTTTCCGCGCGCGATAAACGTGAAACGGGCGGATGTAGGGAGCCATCTCCACATCATTCCGGATTTCGACCATGTGCCGATGCGGATGGAAGTGCGTCTTCTCCTTGACTGGTATCTTCCTTTCAAACTTGGCCGTGAGGCGCTTGAAGAAGAGCGGGAGGCCTATCTCGCCATTTGGGACGGGCTGATCGAAGAAATCGACCAGGCGGAAAAGACGCTGCTGATGCGCGATGTGCATTCGCCGAACATTCTATGGCAAACGGACAAGGATGGTATCGGCCGGGTGGGTCTCATCGATTTTCAGGATTCGATGATCGGCCCGGCTGCCTATGATGTTGCCTCCCTGATCCGCGATGCGCGCGTCACGATCCCCCCCGACATGACAGAGCGCTTGCTTCAGGCCTATCTTGAAGCGCGGGAAGCGGATGGCGGGGTTGATGCCCCGCGTTTTCGAAAGGATATCGCGCTGATGTCCGCCCAGCGCGGCTGCAAGCTTGTCGGCCTCTGGGTTCGGCTGATGAAGCGGGATGGCAAGCCTGGCTATATGAAACATATGCCACGCACCATCGCCTATCTTGAGGATGCGCTTTCTCATGAGGCGCTCGCACCCTTGCGCGATTGGTTCCGGACGGTTCGTATAGGCATAGTCGAATCAGCAATGGAATGACGATGTCCGATCAGGCAAATCCGATCACGCAGGCCATGATACTCGCGGCCGGTCTCGGTACGCGACTGCGCCCGATCACCGAGCATATGCCGAAACCCCTGGTGCCCGTCGCAGGTCGGCCGATGATCGACTATGTCCTCGATCTCCTGATCGAGGCAGGCGTGACGATTGCTGCCGTCAATGTTCACCACTTCGCTGATCTGATGGAAGCCCATCTCGCCCGCGAGTCCCGGCTGGAAATCCGGCTGTCCGATGAGCGGGAGAACCTGCTGAATTCCGGCGGCGGGCTTGCCAAGGGGCTCACGCTGCTTGATCGGCAAAAGCCGGTTCTGGCCATGAATGCGGATCTCTTCTGGATCAACGAGCCAGTGGGAGAGCCTTCCGTGCTGCGTCGGGCAGCAGCAGCCTTCGATCCGGACCGCATGGACATGCTGATGGTCTGCGTCCCGCTTTCCAGGACGACCGGTCACAATGGCAAGAAGGACTTCAACCTCGCAGCCGATGGAACACTCTCCCGCTATCAGGATGGCATGGACAATCCGGTCGTCTATGCCGGAGCCCTCGCCTTCCATCCACGCGTTTTCATGCAGGCACCGGAGGGGGCTTTCAACCTCAATATCCTGTTCGACCGAGCCATCGCCGCAGGCCGCCTTTATGGCCTGATGCTGAAAGGTGACTGGATCACGGTTGGTACGCCCGAGGCAATTGCGGAGGCTGAAGCCGTGCTGAAGCGGGCAGGAGCCTGACGATGGCACGCACGCCACGGCGGGTTCTGACCATCGCTCCGGGGCTTCCTTTCCTGCCCACATTGGCGCGCGCGATCTGTGAAGGCGACGTCGTTACCGATTTCCGTCTCGATCTGGACAATCCGCAGGCACTTGCAGCGGTCACGATCTATGTTCCCACCCGCCGCGCCGTGCGTGTGCTGCGCTCGGAATTCGTCTCGCTTCTCGGTGGCCGTTCCGCAATCCTGCCGCTGATCCGTCCCCTTGGCGAGACGGATGACGATTCGGGCTATTTCGATCCGGCCTCGCCGGAAACGCTCGATCTTGCCGAACCGCTGCCCTCGACGGCGCGGCTGCTTGAACTGGCGCGACTCATCCTCGCCTGGCGCAACACGCTGCCGGCGGCGGTAAGCGCCATGCATCCGGATTCACCCCTTGCCGCACCGGCCAGCCCCGCTGATGCGGTCTGGCTCGCAAAGGATCTTTCGGATCTGATCGATTCGCTGGAAACCGAGGAAAAGGACTGGGAGGACCTTCGGGCACTCAAGACCGCGGATTATTCCGCCTGGTGGCAGTTGACCGCAGAGTTCCTTAAAATCGCCAGCCACTTCTGGCCAGAACGGCTGGAGGAACTGAAAGCCTCGTCCGCCGCCCGGCATCGCAATGCGGTGTTGCGCATCGAGGCGCGACGGCTTGCGGCACTCGATGGGTTAAACCGGGATCCCGTGATCGTTGCCGGTTCCACCGGATCGGTTCCCGCGACAGCAGAGCTCATTGCAACCGTGGCTTCCCTTCCGCAGGGCGCTATCGTCCTGCCGGGCCTCGACCTGGAGATGGATGACTTTGACTGGGCAGAAATCTGCCCGGCCGATATCGATCAGGTTTTTCCGGACCCGGCACGCCGCAGCCATTCGCAATATGGCCTTCATCACCTGCTGAGGAAGCTCGGGATGGAGCGGAGGGAGGTTATTCCGCTTGGCCATGTGCCGGAGGTTTTGCAGCTACGCCAACGGGTGCTTTCAAAGGCCCTGGCGCCGAGCGAGGCAACGAGCCGCTGGAATGGCTGGCGGGCGCAGTTTAAGCCGGAGCGCTTTGACGCGGCTTTCGCCGATGTGGCGCTGATCGAAGCGGCAAACGAGCGGGAAGAGGCAACGTCCATCGCGATCGCGCTGCGGCTGGCGCTGGAAAAGCCCGGACGCGATGGTGAAGCAAAGGCCGCGCTGATTACGCCCGATCGCGCCCTTGCGCGTCGGGTCAAGGCGGAACTCGCCCGCTTCGGGATCGAGGCGGATGATACGGCTGGCACGCCCCTGATGGCGACGCCGCAAGGCACCCTGACACGCTTGGTGCTCGAAGTCGCGCTCCGGCCCGGTGATCCTGTGGCCCTGATCTCGCTTCTAAAGCATCCGCTTGCCCGCTTTGATCTCGAACCCGACGATCTCGAGCCAGCCGTTGCAGCGCTTGAGCTTCTGGCGCTGCGGGGCGGCACCGGCTCGCTGGATCCGGTCGATCTTTCGGGCTTGCTGCGGCGCATGCTGGATGCAGCCACCAAAGATCATCACAGCCCGCAATGGCGCAGATCCCTCCAGGCGGAAGCGCCGCTTCGGGCCGAAGCGCTCAGCCTTGCTGTCGAAAAGGCGCTGAAGCCACTCACGGATTTTCTTTTCGAGGAAGCCGACCCTTCGTTCCCGCGCCGCAGGCAGGCGCTCGCACACTGGGCGGAGCAGACCGGCCGGGCGCTTGAAAACGTCGCCCGCTGCCCGAAGGAAGCGCTCGGGCCGCTGTGGTCCGGTGAAGCAGGTGATTGTCTGGCCCGGCTCCTCACCTCAATTATCGAGACCAACGGGATCATCGAAGCCGACGGACCGCAATGGATCGATATCATGAACGCCTTCATGAGTGGCGAGGCGGTGAAACCTCGGGCCATGAGCCATCCGCGCGTCTTCATTTTCGGCACGCTGGAAGCCCGTCTGCAAAGCGTCGACACACTGGTGCTTGGCGGTCTTAACGAAGGCGTCTGGCCAAGTCAGCCAGCCGGCAACCCGTTTCTGTCACGGATGATGAAAGCCGGCATCGGACTGGAGCCGCCGGAGCGGCGGACCGGTCAGCATGCGCATGATTTCGAAATGGCCAACGGGACCCTGTCGCTGATCTATTCCCGCTCTGCGCGTCAGGGGTCTGCGCCTGCCGTCCCCTCACGCTGGCTACAACGGCTTCTGGCGCTTGGCGGATCGGATTTTGCGCAGCAATTACGCAAGCGCGGTGCCCTCTATTGCCATTGGGCAAGGCTTGTCGACCGCGATGACGCGCAACCACCGGCGCGCAGACCAGCACCAAAGCCGCCTGCTACCCTTCAACCGGTCAAATACTCCTTCAGCGAAGTCGGAAGACTGCGCCGGGATCCCTATGCGATCTATGCACGGCGCATCCTGAAGCTTGATCCGCTGGAGGGTTTCATCACCGATCCTGGCCTTGCCGAGCGTGGATCACTTTATCACCGGATCGTCGATCGCTTCATCAAGGAAGGTCATGTGGCAGGCTCCCAGGCGGCAAAGACGGCGATGGCGGATATCATTCGCACCGAATTTGACGCGGAAAGTCTGCCGCCGCATGTGGACGCGGTCTGGCGACCCCGTTTTGCCGAGGTGGCGCGGGAATTCCTGAAATGGCAGGAGGAGCGGCAGGGCGTGATCGAAAGAAGCCTGACCGAAGTGGGAGCGCGGCTGGATCTGCCTGCGCTCGGGCTTTCGATCACCGGGATAGCTGACCGCATCGACCTCAAAGCCAATGGGCGAGCCGATATCATCGACTACAAGACGGGTTCGAGCCCGTCGGCGGCACAGGCCAGAAGCCTTCTCGATCCGCAACTGCCGCTTGAGGCGGCAGCGCTTGGTGCCGGAGCCTTCAAGACTGTGGGTCCCCGACAAACGGACGATCTTCTCTATGTCCGGCTGAGGCCTGGCCACCGCTTTTCTTCGGATGTCGTGAACAACGAAACCCGAAAGGCAAGCGCAACGGTGCAGCCAAAATCGGCGATGGATCTCGCTGAAGATGCGCTTAGCGAACTGTCCCGATTCGTTGCCGTCCTGCGCAGCGGCGAACAGGGTTTCATGTCGCGGCTCATTCCGGCAAGCGCGCGGGATTTTGGTGGCGAGTTCGACCATCTGGCTCGCGTCGCAGAATGGGCGAGCGCCGAAAACAGCGAGGAGGCGGAAGATGTCTGAGGAAGCCGCCCTGCCAAAACTTGAAACGCCCGAACAATGGATCGGCTGGACCACGCGGCAGCAATCCATCGCCTCCGATCCGGAACGCTCCGCCTGGGTGTCGGCCAATGCGGGCTCAGGCAAGACCCATGTTCTGACACAAAGGGTGATGCGGCTGCTGCTTGCCGGGGTCAGGCCCTCGGCAATCCTCTGCCTGACGTATACCAAGGCCGCCGCATCGGAAATGTCGAACCGCGTTTTCGAGCGCCTTTCGCAATGGGCGACCATAAGTGACGAAGACCTGTCACAGCGGCTGCGCGAAATTGAAGATCGTGAGCCGGATTCTTTCAGACTGGCAGAAGCGCGGCGCCTGTTTGCGCGCGCGCTCGAAACGCCTGGCGGCCTGAAAATCCAGACGATTCATGCCTTCTGCGAGGCGCTGCTGCACCAGTTTCCGCTGGAGGCCAATGTTGCCGGGCACTTCTCGGTGCTGGACGACCGCTCTGCCGCAGCGCTTCTTGCCGATGCCCGGCGCAATCTGTTGACCGCCACCACTTCCGAGCGGGATCGCGGCCTTGCCGATGCTTTTGCCGACGTTTTGTCGCTGGCCGACGATACCGGCCTTGAAGCGCTGCTCGAAAGCGTGGTTCAAAACCGCAACGCGCTGCGTCGCTTTCTGAAGGAGGCCTGGCAATCGGATGGACCGGAAGCGCAGCTGAGACGCGCGCTCGGCTTGAAGCCGGACGAAACCGCGGAAAGCATCGCCTGTTCGGCCTGGCCAATGCCCGGACTTTCCGGTCCCATGCTGGATGCCTATCTGGAGAGTGCCGACCGGCTGGGCGGGTCAAATGCCATAACCGCCGCACAAAAACTGCGTCAGGCGATATCGGCTGACGATGCGCTGGATCGGTTCGGCCACCTGCAGGACCTGTTCCTCACCCAGTCAGGCACGCCCCGCGCCGAAGGCGGTTTCTTCACCAAGAAGATGCTGGAGGCCATTCCCGGTCTCGATCTCGCCGTGCTTCAGGCCCGAGACCATTTGATCGCGGTGATCGATCGACAGAAGATTGCGGCCATGCTTGAGGCGACGATGGCGGCGCTGATGCTTGCCGAACGGCTGGAGCAGGATTACGAGGCGCTGAAACAGCAGCGGGCCTGTCTTGATTTCGAGGACCTTATCCTTCGCACTGCTGATCTGCTCACCCGCTCGGACGCAGCTCCCTGGGTCCACTACAAGCTTGATCAGGGGATCGATCATATTCTGGTGGACGAAGCCCAGGACACGAGCCCCGAACAGTGGCGGATCGTCAATTCCCTGACCGGGGACTTTTTTTCCGGCCAGTCTGCGCGAGCGGTAAAACGGACGCTGTTTGTGGTCGGTGACGAGAAGCAGTCGATCTATTCTTTTCAGGGTGCCCGGCCTGAACGTTTCACGCAGGAAAGGCGTAGCCTGCAGAGGCGTATCTCCGATCCGGATCACTATGCCTATATCCGCCTTCCCCTCTCCTTCCGTTCCACCGAATCAGTGCTTGCGGCCGTGGATCAGGTCTTTTCACTGTCGGACAATGCCCGCGGCCTGAGCAGCGAAGGGGAAGCTGTCCAGCATCAATCTTCCCGAATTGGCCATCCCGGACAGGTGGATTTCTGGGAAATGATCGCCGCGGAACCGAACCCGCCCGCAGAAGACTGGACGGCCCCTTTTGACCGCACACCGGAAAGTGCGCCAGCCGCCGTACTGGCCCGCCGGATTGCCCATCAGATCGAGCTGCTGCTGCAAACCGGCACCGTGATCGAGGACAAGAAGCGTCGGCCAATCACACCGGGCGACATTCTCGTGCTGGTGCGCAAGCGCGACGGTTTCGTCAATGCGCTGAACCGTGCCCTGAAGCAACGCCATGCCATTCCGGTCGCAGGTGCAGACCGGCTTCGCCTCACCAACCATATCGCCGTGCAGGATCTGATCGCGCTTGGTCGCTTCGTGGTTCTTCCGGCCGATGACCTTTCCCTGGCAGCGCTCTTCAAGAGCCCACTTCTGAACCTCAGCGAAGAGGACCTTTTCGAGATTGCGGCCAATCGACCGGAAGGCGTGACTGTCTGGCAGCATTTTCAGGCCTGCTCCGAAGAAAAGGCGCGCTATGCTGCGGCTGTCGATAGGCTTCAGACGTTCCGCGCCCTTGCCCGCAGGCTCAGCGTTCATGATTTTTATGCTCGCGTGCTCGGCCCGCTGGGCGGGCGACGGCAGTTTCTCGCGCGGCTCGGCAGTGAGGTCAGCGATATTCTCGACGAGTTTTCAAGCTTTGCCCTGATGCATGAAGAGAGCGGCCTGCCCGGGCTCTCGGCCTTTCTCGCAACGCTCGAGAGCGAGGCACCGGAAGTCAAGCGCGAGCAGGACAAGGGCCGTGGCGAAGTGCGGATCATGACCGTGCACGCCGCAAAGGGTCTTGAAGCCCCGGTGGTCTTTCTTGTCGATGGCGGATCGCGGCCATTCGAAAGCCAGCACCTGCCGAAATTCCGCCTGCTGGAACGGGAGGGGCAGATCCTGCCGGTCTGGGTACCGGGCAAGGCCGTCGAAAACAGCATCACCCTTCGCGATGCTGAACGGGTGCGTCAGGCCGCTGAAGAGGAATATCGACGCCTTCTCTATGTGGGTATGACCCGGGCCGCCGATCATCTGATTGTCTGCGGCTACCGCGGGGTGCGGGCGGTTCCGGAAAGCTGGCACAGCCTGATCCGCCATGCCTTTGAGGCTGCCGAAGCCCATCTCGCGCCTTCCCGGTTCGAAAGCCCCGACGGTTCCTGGGAAGGCTATCGCTGGACAGTCGAAGACCGGATCGGCAGGGATTTCGACACGCTGATCAAGGAAAAGGATGAGGTGCTTTCCGAACCGCTTCCGGAGGCACTTTCAAAGCCTTTGCCGCCAGACCCTTGGCTGCCGCGTCCGCTTTCGCCATCGGAGGCCGGGCTCATTGTCGACGATGAAGCAGAAGATCTTCTGGTCCGCTCGCCGCTTTTTGACCAAAAGACAAAGGCCGGACGCGCCGCCGAACGGGGTCGCCTGACCCACCGGATGCTTCAGATCCTGCCGGATTTCCCTCACGCAGATCGCCGCGCGGCAGCGGCACGCTATCTTTCCCGTGCTGCCCGCTTCTGGACCGCAGAGGAGCGTGAAACGCAACTTGAAACCGTCATGAGGCTTCTGGAGGATCCGGCACTTGCAGCCGTTTTTGGTGACGGTTCGCGGGGTGAAGTGGCCCTCATGGGCACACTCAGGCTGGGTCCGCGTGACTACGCAATCTCCGGTCGGATTGATCGCTTGGCGGTCGGTCCGGATGCAGTTCTGCTGGTCGACTACAAGACCAATCGCATGCCGCCCGCCGAGCATAAGCTCATTCCGCTCGCGCACAGAGCGCAGCTTGCGATCTATCGCGAGATTCTCAAACCGCTCTATCCCGGACGCCCGGTGCTCGCCTGGCTGATCTATACGGAAACCGGAAAAGTCATGGCTCTTGATGACGGGTTGCTGGCGGACAGTCTTGCCGAAATCACGCCAAAGTGAGATAGGACGGCAGACAAGAGGTTGAAATAGTGCGCCGGAGCGCTCACATGTCTTTCAACACCTCATTCATTCAAGGAGCATTTCGATGGCAACCGTGAAAGTAGACAATGCCAATTTCCAGGCCGAGGTCCTGAACGCCGCCGAACCGGTGGTGGTGGATTTCTGGGCTGAATGGTGCGGCCCCTGCAAGATGATCGGCCCGAGCCTTGAAGAACTTTCGAACGAATTTGCGGGCAAGGTGAAGATCGCAAAGATCAATGTGGACGAAAATCCGGAACTGGCAGCCCAGTTCGGTGTTCGCTCGATCCCGATGCTTGCCATGTTCAAGGGCGGCCAGGTAGCAGATGTGAAGGTCGGTGCTTCGCCGAAGAATGCGCTGAGCGCATGGATTTCCAGCGCTGCCTGATCAGGCGCCTGAAATATCCGTCAAAACCGTGTCTGGACAGGTACTCCGTTCGGATAGACGACAACAGGAAACGTCCGGTCAATGCCCGGGCGTTTTTCATTTGGGCGGCGTGCCATTTTCCTGAAGCACATCACCTGCCAGATAGAGCGAGCCACCGATCAGAATGCGCGGGGCCGCTTCTCCCGGCTTCAGATCGGCCGCAATGGCCACAAGTGCCTCACGCACGCCGGAAACAGCCGACGCTTCCAGACCCGCCTCGCCTGCATAGACTGCAAGTGCCACCGGATCGATCGCGGCATCGGAATTGATGATCGGAACGGTGAAAACCCGGCGTGCCAGATCCTTGAAGGCTGCAAAATAGCCGACCGGTTCCTTCGTATTGATCATGCCGATGACGAGATAAAGCGGCCTTGAGGTGCGCTCCTCAAAACCGGCCATTGCCTCGGCAATCACTTCACCGGCGCCCGGATTATGCCCGCCATCCAGCCAGATTTCGGAACCACGCGGAGCCAGGTCGACAAGATGGCCTTCGTTCAGCCGCTGCAGGCGTCCTGCCCATTCGACCGACTGCATGGCTTTTTCCATCATGGCCTCGGTGACGTCGAACCCGGCGGCACGCACTGCCCGGATTGCGGCGGCCGCATTGCCGTATTGATGACGGCCGGGAAGCCGCGGCAGCGGAATGTCTGAAAGACCATTTTCGTCCTGATAGATCAGGCGGCCCATTTCCTCATAAGCCAGAAAATCCTGACCGAAGACCGAGAGCGGGCAACCGAGACGCTCCGCAGTCTCGATCAGCACATCACGTGCAGCCTCGAATTCCTGATGACCGATCACGACCGGCTGGCCGCGCTTCATGATACCTGCCTTTTCAGCCGCAATCAGTTCCACGCGATCACCAAGATAAGCGGTATGATCCAGCGAAATCGGCATGATCACCGAAACGGCGGGCTTCGGGATGACATTGGTGGCGTCGAATCGCCCGCCAAGGCCCACCTCGATGATGGCAACATCCGCAGGCTGTTCCGAAAACAGCACGAAGGTCACGGCGGTGAGGATTTCGAAAACGGTGATCTTTTCGCCACCATTGGCCTCGGCCACCCGGCGAAGCGCATCGGCGAACATCGCATCTTCGACAAGCCGACCCGGCCCACCCTTGACGCCGATCCGATAGCGCTCGTTCCAGTTGACGAGATGGGGCGAGATATGAACATGGACGGAGAGACCCGCTGCCTCGAGAAGCGCGCGTGAAAAGGCAACCACCGACCCCTTGCCATTGGTGCCTGCCACATGAATGACCGGCGGCAGACGCAGATGCGGATTTCCGAGCCGTTCCAGAAGCCGCGTGATGCGCTCCAGCGAAAGATCAAACCCCTTCGGATGGAGGGTCATCAGCTCTTCGATGATCTGGGCCGAAAGACTGGTTGCAGGTTCAGACATGGGCTCTCACCAGAATGGGTCAGAAACAGAAAAGGCCGGACCTGGCCCGCAAGATGCGCGCCATCCCGGCCTTTCAGTGTGCGTTTATCAGACGGCGGCCGCTGTCGGCACAACGCCATTGGCTGTCTGGTTTGCAGGCTTTTTCATCAGGATTTTAAGCGTGCGTGCCAGCGTTTCCGGCAGATCATGGCGCTTCACCACCATGTCGACCATGCCGTGCTCTAGCAGATATTCCGAGGTCTGGAAGCCTTCCGGCAGCTTTTCGCGGATCGTCTGCTCGATCACGCGCTTTCCGGCAAAACAGATTTCCGCGCCGGGTTCAGCCATATGCAGATCACCCAGCATGGCATAGGATGCGGTGACGCCGCCCGTGGTCGGGTTGGTCAGAACCACGATGTAAGGCAGGCCCGCCTCCTTCAGCATGTTGACGGCAACGGTCGTGCGCGGCAGCTGCATCAAAGACAGGATACCTTCCTGCATGCGCGCACCGCCAGAAGCCGGGAACATGACCAGCGGGCATTTTTCCGCAATCGCCCGTTCGAAGGCTTTCACGATCGCTTCGCCAGCCGCAATACCAAGCGAACCGCCCATGAAATTGAATTCATGCACCACGGCCACGAGTTTCAGACCCTGCACCCGGCCAAGACCGGCAAGGATCGTGTCTTCCTGTTCGGTTTTTGCGCGGCTGTCTTTCAGACGATCAGAATATTTCTTGGAATCGCGGAATTTCAGCGGATCCTGAGCCACTTTCGGCTGTGTCAGCGCCTCGTAAACGCCACCATCAAACAAATCCTTGAGGCGGGCCTTGGCGGGCATCTTCATATGATAGCCGGAGGCCGGGATGACCCACTTGTTTTCCTCAAGGTCCTTGTGAAAGACCATTTCGCCCGTTTCCGGGCACTTGATCCAGAGATTTTCCGGAACGTCGCGGCGACCGAGCATCGAGTTGATCCGCGGGCGGACGTAGTTGGTAATCCAGTTCAAGATCCAGCTCCTTTATTCCGGCGCGTTCAGATCCGCGCCCATGAATGGGAAGTCAAAGTGGCTTCTGCAGCCGTCATTCGGCTGCAACGGGGCGCGCGGCACGGACACCGTCGGCAAGCTCGCGCACCAGACTGGTCACAGCCTCGACCGTGCCTGTGGTCGCCTTGCCATCAGGTGTAAGACTGCCAGCCACACGATTGACGATTGCGGTTCCGACCACAACGCCATCCGCCGAGGCACCGATCATCCGTGCATGCTCTGCGGTCTTCACACCGAAACCGACGCAGACCGGAAGCGCGGTATGGCCCTTGATGCGGGCAACCGCACCCGAGACCAGAGACGGATCTGGCAGCGCCGACCCGGTGATACCGTTCATCGAGATATAATAGACAAAACCGGATGTGTTGCGCAGAACGGTCGGCAGGCGCTTGTCATCAGTCGTCGGTGTCGCAAGCCGGATGAAATTCAGCCCGGCTTTCACGGCCGGAAGGCAAAGCTCGTCATCCATTTCCGGCGGAAGATCAACGACAATCAGCCCGTCGACGCCCGCATCCAGCGCATCCGCGATGAAGCGGTCGACGCCATAGATATAGATCGGGTTGTAATAGCCCATCATCACGATCGGCGTATCCGTATCGCTCTCGCGGAAGGCCTTGGCCATCGCAAGGGTCTTCGCCAGCGTCTGGCCACCGTTCAGCGCGCGCAGACCGGCAGCCTGGATCGAGGGACCGTCTGCCATCGGATCGGAAAAGGGCATGCCGAGCTCGATGACATCCGCACCGGCCCCGGGCAAGGCCTTCATGATCGCAAGCGCCGTATCGTAGTCCGGATCACCGCCCATGAAATAGGTGACGAGCGCCGGACGGCCTTCGCGTTTCAGCGCCTCGAAGCGCTTGTCCATACGGAAAGTCATGATCTTAAAGCCCCATTCCGAGTATCTTGCCCACAGTGAAGATATCCTTGTCGCCGCGGCCACAGAGATTCATCACGATGATCTGGTCCTTGCGCATCTTCGGCGCACGCTTGATCACTTCCGCAAGCGCGTGCGACGGCTCGAGCGCCGGGATGATGCCCTCAACGCGCGTCAGCGTCTGGAATGCATCAAGCGCTTCATGATCCATGATCGGCACATATTCGGCGCGGCCGATCTGGTGCAGCCAGCTGTGTTCCGGTCCGATCCCTGGATAATCCAGACCGGCGGAAATCGAATGGCCTTCCTTGATCTGGCCATCGGCGGTCTGCAGCAGATAGGTGCGGTTGCCGTGGAGGACGCCCGGCGTGCCAGCCGTCAGCGAAGCGCAGTGTTCCTCGCCATCCAGTCCCTTGCCGCCTGCCTCGACACCGACGATATGAACGCCCGGATCGTCAAGGAAGGGATGGAAGAGACCGATCGCATTTGAACCGCCACCAACGGCTGCCACGACCATATCGGGCAGGCGACCCTCGGCTGCAAGGATCTGTTCCTTGGTTTCCTTGCCGATCACCGACTGGAATTCGCGCACCAGTTCCGGATAGGGATGCGGACCGGCGGCCGTGCCGATGATGTAATAGGTGTCCTCCACATTGGTCACCCAATCGCGCAACGCCTCGTTCATCGCATCCTTGAGCGTGCCATGCCCCGAGGTGACGGGGCGGACTTCTGCGCCGAGCAGCTTCATACGGAAGACATTCGGAGCCTGCCGCTCCACATCGGTCGCGCCCATATAGACAACGCAAGGAAAGCCGAATCGGGCGGCAACGGTTGCCGAGGCAACGCCATGCTGACCGGCACCGGTTTCGGCGATGATGCGGGTCTTGCCCATGCGCTTGGCAAGCAGGATCTGACCAAGGCAATTGTTGATCTTGTGGCTGCCGGTATGATTGAGCTCGTCACGCTTGAAATAGATCTTCGCGCCGCCAAGATGCTCCGTCAGCCGTTCCGCGAAATAGAGCGGGCTCGGGCGGCCGGTATAATGGGTATTCAGATGCTGAAGCTCGGCCTGAAAGGCCGGATCGGTCTTCGCCTTGTTCCATTCGCGCTCGAGATCGAGGATCAGCGGCATCAGGGTTTCAGCCACGAAACGGCCGCCGAAAATGCCGAAACGGCCATTTTCATCGGGGCCTGCGCGGTAGGAATTGGGTTTCACGGTTTCGTTCACGCCTTCACTCCCTGGCATCCTGGCCGGCCTTCAAAGGCTGCGGCCTTGCATTCTTCACCGCGTCGAAAAACGCGTCGATCATATCGAGATCCTTCACCCCGGGTGTACTTTCCACCCCCGAAGAAATGTCTATGCCGGGCGCGCCCGATATCGCCAGCGCCTCGGCAATATTGTCCTTGTTGAGCCCACCGGAAAGCATGTAATTCACGCCCTCGTCAAGCTGTCGCATGAGCGTCCAGTCAAAGGAAACGCCATTGCCGCCCGGCAGATCCGATCCCTTTGGAGGCTTGGCATCGAACAGGAAGCGATCGACGATACCGATATAGGGATCGACCTTCAAAAGGTCATCCCCCTCGCGGATCGCAAGCGCCTTCATTACCGGAAGTCCGGTCATGGCCTTGATGGTCAGCACCCGCTCCGGGCTTTCCGAGCCATGCAGCTGCAGGATATCCGGTTTCAGAAGCGCAATGATTTCATCGAGTTCGTCATTGTCGGCATCGACCGTGACCGCAACGACCTTGGCGCGGCCACGCACGGCATCAGCAAGCTTTCCGGCAATGTCCGGTTCGATGTTGCGCGGGCTCTTTTCAAAGAAAATAAAGCCGATATGGGTGGCGCCGCGCCGGACCGCGCGCTCCACGGCTTCTGCCGTCTTCAATCCGCATATCTTGATATCGGGTTTCATGGCCCGGACGTCGCATGAAATGAGCAAAGAGTCGAGAAAAAAGCGGCGTGAACTTCAGCCGAAATCCACCGCATGCAGGCTGCTGCCGTGTTTTTTTAGCCATGCCCGCGCAGAGTCCATGCCCGGGCAGAGCGACTGGCAAAGCGCCCAGAAGCGCGGTCCGTGGTTCATCTCCTTCAGATGAGCGACTTCATGGGCGGCGAGATAGTCGATCACTTCCGGCGGGGCCATCGCAATCCGCCAGGAAAAATTGAGATTTCCGGCCGCCGAACAGGAACCCCAGCGGCTTCGCGTATCTTTCAGCGTCAGATCCTTGTGCGGCTTGCCAATTGTCGCTGTGTGGCGTTCGACAAGCTGCGCAAGCTCGCTTCTGGCGATCTTTTTGAGATGATCGGCAATACGCCGACCAAGATGTTCCTCTAAGCCGCTCACCTTGATCACCGGTTCGCCATCCACGATCAGGGTTTCGGTAAGCCCGCGCAGCTTGCCCGTGTGGACGATCCGGTGGACCACGCCACGGATCATCACCGATCCGCCCGGCATCAGCCGGTTGTCATCGGGATAATCGAACAGCCTGGTTTCGAGCCATCCGTGATGCCTTTTGAGAAAGGCGGCAAGATCCCGTTCGGGCAGATCATAAGGCACGGTCATCTTGAGGCCGCGCCCACCGGGTTCGATGCGCAGCGTGATGCGGGTCGCGCGCTCAGTGTGACGAACGGAAAGCGGCACCGGACGACCATGCACAGGCAGAACGCGGCTTTCCTTGCGGTCCGGTCTGGCCACCCTTCGGCGCGTGATCTTTTTCTTCAACTGGGAGAACATGCCTTTAATTTAGCCGATTCGGCTGGATCAGCCAGTGCCTATCGCTCGGTGTCTTCAAAGAGGGACGCTATACCGGAACACGCCATACCGGTTCGGCTGGCGTGTTCCAAATCGTCATGGATCAGGCTCCATTCGGCGAAAGATCAACCGGGCCGTTATTGCGGTCGTTGCGATCGCGCATGAAACGGTCGAACTCCTCGCGGTCGCGTGCGCGGCGCAGCTCGTTCATGTGCCGGTCGAACTCGGCGCGCATTTCATCGAGCTTGCGACGTTCTGCTTCCAGCCGGTCCAGCTCGCCGCGACGCCAGTCGTCAAAGGCGGTGTTGCCGGTGGAATGCATGCGGCCGTGACCGCAGCGGCCTCTGCCCCGGCCCCACTGGGCAAAGGGCATTTCATCCATGCGCAGATTGGCTTCCTGCTTGAATGCGCGCAGCCGCTCGCCAAAAAGGATATAGGCGAGCATAGCCAATCCAAGCGGCCAGAAGACCACAAAACCCAGCACCATCAGCGCGATGGTGGCTGGCGCCCAGTCAGGACGGATATAGGCAGACTGGTTCATGTGCTTAAAACCTCGTTTCCCGGCCGGCGGAATGCCAACCGATGAGAACGATGTGGTTAAGCATCAGCGGCGCTTCAAGAACATTGATGCCGCAAATCGGACAAGCAATTGATTTCACCGGCATAAACCGGCATCAATTGCAACCTTCAAGCGCTCTTTCCGCCTTTGATCACCCGTCCGACCGGCTGTTGCTTGCTGCCGGTCTTGCCATGTTCGGCCATGAAGGCAACGATGCGCGGGGCGATTTCCTTGCGGAAGCGCGATCCGTTGAACACGCCATAGTGGCCGACATCAGGCTGGAGATAGTGCTGGCGCATTGAATCGGGGATCGATGAACAGATGGTCTGTGCAGCCCGCGTCTGGCCGGGCCCGGAAATATCATCGTTTTCGCCTTCAACGGTCAGAAGCGCCACGCGCTTGATCGCGGACGGATCAACCGGCGTTGAGCGATGCATCATTTCGCCCTTGGGCAGCGCATGGCGGATGAAGACCGTATCGACGGTCTGCAGGTAAAATTCCGCTGTCAGATCCATGACCGCCAGATATTCATCGTAGAAATCCCGGTGCTTTTCCGCCGAATCCCCATCATTCTTGATGAGGTTCATGTAGAAATCCTTGTGGGCCGCCAGATGCCGGTCGAGATTCATCGACATGAAGCCGGAGAGCTGCAGAAAGCCCGGATAGACCGGCCGCATGAAGCCCGGCATAGGCCAGGGCACATTCATGATCACCTTTTCACGGAACCAGTCGAGCGGCTTGTCCTGAGCGAGCTGGTTTACCGCGGTCGGATTGATCCGCGTATCGATTGGCCCACCCATCAGCGTCATGGTGGACGGCACGAAGGGATCCTGATTGGTTTCCATGACCGAAACGGCGGCGAGCACCGGCACTGACGGCTGGCAGACTGCCACCACATGCGTATCGGTTCCGAGGAAATGCAGCATCTCGATAATGTAATCGATGTAGTCGTCGAGATCGAAGGAACCGTCGGAGAGCGGCACCATGCGTGCATCGATCCAGTCGGTGATGTAGATTTCCGCATGCGGAAGCAGCGCCTCCACCGTGCCGCGAAGCAGCGTGGCATAGTGGCCTGACATCGGCGCCACGATCAAAAGCTTCGGATCCTGCCGATGGTTCGGCGGAAGAACGCGTTCGAAGTGTAGGAGATTGCAAAAGGGCTTTTTCCACACGACGCGCTCGTGAACCGGCATGTCTCGCCCGCCGATCCGAGTGGTCGGCAAATCAAATTCCGGTTTGCCGTAGCGTCGCGTCACGCGCTCGAACACTTCAAGTCCAGCGGATACCGAGCGGCCGTAAAGCGTATGGGAAAGCGGGTTCAACGGGTTGCGCAGCGATAGCTTCATCATCTCGGCTGCCGCGCGCACGGGGGTGAGTGCGGCATGGTTCATTTCATAGAACTGGTAGAACATCGAAGCTTGCCCTTTCTGCGGCCACTGGCGATGCCTTGCATTTCCGATCGGCAAGAGCGGCACCCGACCCTCCGGAAAAGCCGGAGCGGGCATGGAGACTAGCAGTTTTTTGTTGCAGGGCAACATACGGATTTGCCGTTACATCGGCCCTGCAGCATGCGGCCACTGCCACTCCAGTGTCTTGACCAACTGAAAACCGAAGACCGGTTCCCGCCAGAATTGCGGCTGCCTTACCCCGGAACAACCCTTTCAGGGTTCGCCGGTTCCGGCATCCTGATCAAAAGCTAGCACGGCAGGAGTTAAGGGCCCGTTCGAAAACGTGCTTATCATATTCGTTAATCAGAACGATTGCCGCGGCCGACACTTGCGTAAAATCAATTACATAGCATTGGCAGCCACGGCGAAAGCTGAAGGGATCAGGCGTCTGCAACAAAAACCTGGCGTTGAGTGCCAAGGCCTTCGATCCCAAGTTCGACCACATCACCCGCCTTGAGATAGCGCGGCGGCTTCATGCCCATTCCAACACCGGGAGGCGTACCGGTAGAGATGACATCGCCCGGATGCAGCGACATGAACTGGCTGAGATAAGACACGAGGAACGCCACATTATAGACCATAGTCTGAGACGATCCATTCTGCATTTTCTCGCCGTTGACAGTCAGCCACATGGAAAGAGCCTGCGGGTCGGGAACTTCATCGCGCGTCACAAGCCAGGGACCGATCGGACCAAATGTGTCGCAGGACTTGCCTTTGGTCCACTGCCCTGACCGTTCCGTCTGAAACGCCCGCTCCGATACGTCATGGGAAACGCAATAGCCGGCCACATAATCGAGAGCATCCGCTTCGCTCACATATTTTGCGGTCTTGCCGATGACCACACCGAGTTCCACTTCCCAATCGGTCTTCTGGGAGCCGCGGGGGATGAGGACGGTGTCATTGGGACCGCAAATCGCCGACGTCGCCTTCATGAAGATTACCGGCTCCGGTGGCACTGCCATGCCGGATTCGGCCGCGTGATCGGAATAATTCAGACCGATGCAGATGAACTTGCCGGTTCCGGCAACGCAGGGACCGATCCGGTCGACAGAAAGAGCTGGCAGGCTATTCGGATCAAGAGCCGCAATTGCCGCAAGCCCTTCAGGCGAAAGATGTTTGCCGCCGATATCGCTGACATGGGCGGACAGATCCCGCACCATACCATCCGCGTCCATCAGTGCCGGCTTTTCAGCGCCGGGCATGCCTACCCGCATCAATTTCATGGATCAGAGCCTCCCTCTATCGTGGTTTGAAATCATATATGAACGAATTATTTACCCGTGTCATCCCTGCAGACAACAAAATCCGGAAATCATGGCTCGAGCATCTCCTGAAGCACCTGCCAGGCCATATCCGCATCCTCCTCCTGCATGTCAAAGGCACCCGCCTGGAAGCGGATTGCCAGCGCACCATCCACCCTCGTCTGGGTGAGATAGATCCGGCCATCATTGTTGATCCGGTCAAGATAGGACTGTACGAAAAGCTCGGCTTCCTTGCCCGCGGGGACGACAGGCCTGAAACTGAAGAGTGAAAGGAAGGGCGCGGTGATCACTTCAAAGCGTGCATCGGCCTCGATGCGCCTATGGAGCGTTTCGGCCCAGCGCACATGGTTGCGGATCATGGTTCGCAAACCTTCAAGCCCATGGTGGCGCAGCAGGAACCAGAGTTTGAGCGCCCGGAAGCGACGACCGAGCGGCACCGACCATTCCGAATAGTTGATGAACCCGTTCTTGCCGGAGGTCTTCAGATATTCCGGCTGGATGGCGAGCGTTTTTACCAGATCGTCCGGGCTCTTGATGAACTGGATAGAACAATCGAACTGCGCACCCAGCCATTTATGAGGGTTGAACACGATGGAATCCGCCTGTTCCACACCTGCCCAGAAGGAACGGTATTCCGGACAAATCATCGCCGAGCCTGCCCAGGCGGCATCGACATGCAGGTAAAGTCCATGGACTTTCGCGACAGCTGAAACTGCCTCCAGATCATCATGGGCGCCCGTGCTTGTGCCGCCGGTGCAGGCGATCACGCCCGCCGGTCGATAGCCGGCAGCGATATCCGCCCGGATCGCGCGATCAAGCGCTTCCACATCCATGCTGCGCCCGGGTCCCATTACCGGTATCCGCACAAGATTATCGGAACCGATCCCGGCCACCCAGATTGCACGGTCAATCGAGGTATGCACCTGGCCGGTCGTATAGATGCGCAAGCGCGGCTGACCGGAAAGACCCTGCTGGTTGCCCTGCCAGGCGAGCGCCTTTTCGCGCATCACCAAAACAGCATTCAGCGTACCGGACGAGGCAGAATCCTGAATCGAGCCGGTAAAACCGGCAGGAAGACCAAGCGCATCGCGAAGCCAGCCCACCATCGCTGTCTCGAGTTCGGTTGCGGCGGGCGAGGTCTGCCAGAGCATGCATTGCGCGGCCATGGCCGTCACAAGGTATTCGGCCACAATGGAGGCGGGCGCCGCGTTGGCCGGAAAATAGGCGAAGAAACGCGGATGTTGCCAATGAGTCATGCCGGGCAGGATAATGTCTTCGAAATCGGCAAAGATGGATTCCATCGGCTCGCCTTTTTCGGGAACGGTCGGGGAAATACGGGCTGCAATTTCTCCCGGCTGGCAACTCGGACGGACCGGCAGGCTCCTCAACCGCTCCCGGTAGTCTGCGCCCCAGCGTGCGGCTTTTTCGGACCAGTCCAGAAATTCCTGATGATTCATGCGCTTTACTCCCATTCGGCAGCGAAGCTAGCGAAGCTTGCAGACGAAGCCAAGCGCAGCGCCTACCGATTCCGGCACCGGCTAGGGTTTCGGATGAACGCTGCGTTCTTAAAATCGGAGCACCGCGCGATTGTTATTTGGCCCATACTTACCTATCTGCGCGAAAGCCAAACGCACAATGTCCAGAGATACAGGGATTAAACATGACAAGCAGCACCGGCCGTGAAGCCGCCCATCCGATCAATCCGATTTTTCTGAACCGCTGGTCACCACGTGCCTTCAGCGGCGAAGCCGTGTCGGAACAGGACCTGATGACCATACTGGAAGCGGCGCGCTGGGCACCGTCTGCTGTCAATTTCCAACCATGGCGCTTCATTTACGGGATCAAGGGCAGTGCCGAATTTGATCGCCTTCTCTCGCTTCTTGCACCCGGGAACCAGCGCTGGGCGGAAAAAGCCGGAGCACTGCTGATGATCGTTTCCGAAACGCTCACAGGCAAGCCGGGGGATGAGGAGCGCAAGCCGATCCGCACCCATTCTTTCGATGCCGGTGCGGCATGGATGGCCCTTGCCCTTCAGGCAGAAATGCTTGGCTACCGCGTTCATGCCATGGGTGGTATCGATTATGCCGCCATTCCCGATGCGCTTGGCCTGCCTGACGGTGTGCATATCGAGGCAGCGGTTGCCCTCGGCCGCATGGGCCGTGCGGATGATCTTGCAGACGATCTCAAGGCACGCGAAAAGCCCAGCCCGCGCCAGCCGCTTTCCGCAATCGCATTCAAGGGCAAATATGGCGGTTGAAGCGGCTCTGGCAGGCGAACCCGGTCAGATATCGAGGTTCGCCACGCTCAGCGCATTGTCCTGAATGAAATCGCGGCGAGGTTCGACCTCGTCGCCCATCAGGCGGGCAAACAGGCCATCCGCGTCATTGGCGTCGGCCACCTTGACCTGCAGAAGCGAGCGAACATTCGGGTCAAGCGTGGTTTCCCAAAGCTGCTCGGCGTTCATTTCCCCGAGACCCTTGTAACGCTGCATGGACAGACCCTTGCGACCCGCAGCAAAAACCGAATCCAGAAGTGCGCGCGGACCGGAAATTTCGGTGCGGCCTTCCTTGCGCATCAGCGTCGGTGGCGCTGCATAGATATCGCGCAGGCGCTGCGTCATCTGGTCGATCAGGCGCGCATCCTGTGATCCAATCAGCGCCATATCCAGCAGGGCCACTTCCTTGACACCGCGGACCATCCGCTCGAAACGGAGGCCGCCCTCGTCCGTCACATGGCCAGACCAGCCCCGCTCTGTTTCCTCGGCAATGAGATCAAGCCGCGTCGCCACTTCCGCCGCCGTCTTTTCCGCCTGCTCGCGATTGCTGGTCAGTTCCGCGTTGAGCGCGCCGCAGATTGCAGCCTGTTCGATGATCGATCGGCTGTAGCGGGAATGAAGACCTTCGATCAGCGAGCGCAGGCGCAGGGCATCCGTGATGACTTCGCGCAGATCCTGGCCCATGCGAACTTCGCCGGAACCAAGCTGAAGAGCCGCTTCCTCAAGTCCTTGAGTGATCAGATATTCCTCGAAGGCCTTTTCATCCTTCAGATACTGCACGGACTTGCCGCGCGTGACCTTGTAGAGCGGCGGCTGGGCTATATAGAGATGGCCGTTTTCAATCAGCTGCGGCATCTGGCGGAAGAAGAAGGTGAGCAGCAGGGTTCGAATATGCGCGCCGTCCACGTCAGCATCGGTCATGATGATGATCTTGTGATAGCGCAGCTTTTCGATGTTGAATTCGTCCTTGCCGATCGACGTACCAAGCGCGGTGATCAGCGTGCCGATTTCCTGGCTGGAAAGCATCTTGTCGAAGCGCGCGCGTTCCACATTCAGGATCTTGCCGCGCAGCGGCAGGATGGCTTGCGATTCGCGCGAACGGCCTTGCTTGGCAGAACCGCCTGCCGAATCCCCTTCCACCAGGAAGAGTTCGGATTTTGCAGGATCCCGCTCGGAGCAATCGGCGAGCTTTCCGGGTAGCGAGGCGATATCCAGCGCGCCCTTGCGGCGCGTGAGTTCACGCGCCTTGCGCGCGGCTTCGCGGGCAGCAGCGGCCTCGACCACCTTGCCAACAAGAACCTTGGCCTCGGTCGGATGTTCCTCGAGCCAGGTGCTGAGTGCCTCGTTGACCAGGCTTTCCACGACCGGACGTACTTCCGACGAGACGAGCTTGTCCTTGGTCTGGGACGAAAATTTCGGATCAGGAACCTTGACCGAGAGAACGGCCGTCAGGCCTTCGCGGCAATCTTCACCGGTCAGCGTGACCTTTTCCTTTTTGGTGATGCCGGAGCTGTCCGCATAGGAGACCACCTGACGGGTCAGTGCCCCACGGAAGCCGGCCATATGAGTGCCACCATCGCGCTGCGGGATATTGTTGGTAAAGCAGAGCACGTTTTCATGGTAGCTGTCGTTCCACCAGAGGGCGACCTCGACGGTAATGCCGTCCTTTTCGCCCCGGATCGAAACCGGTTTCTGGACAAGCGGCTTCTTGGCCCGATCAAGATAGGCGACAAAGGCTTCAAGACCGCCATCATAGATCAGCTCCGTCTGGCGGATATCGGAATGGCGCTTGTCGGTCAGCAGAATGCGAACACCGGAATTCAGGAACGCAAGCTCGCGAAGCCGGTGCTCAAGCGTCTGGTAATCAAATTCGGTCCTGGTGAAGGTCTCCGAGCTCGGCAGGAAGGTCACTTCCGTGCCGGTATGCCCACCCGCGTCGCCTGTTACCGCAAGCGGTGCGTCGGCAACGCCATGGGTAAAGCTCATTTCATGCCAGTTGCCCTGACGGGCGATCTTCAGCTTGAGCTTGACCGAAAGCGCATTCACCACCGATACGCCTACGCCATGCAGACCACCGGAAACCTTGTAGGAATTCTGGTCGAATTTGCCGCCCGCATGCAGCTGGGTCATGATCACTTCCGCGGCGGACACGCCTTCGGACGAGTGGATATCAACCGGAATGCCGCGTCCATTGTCGGTAACGGTGCAGGAGCCATCTGGGTTCAGCGTGACGGTCACCAGATCGGCATGGCCCGCCAGCGCCTCGTCGATGGCATTGTCCACCACCTCATAAACCATGTGATGCAGGCCGGAACCATCATCCGTATCGCCGATATACATGCCGGGCCGCTTGCGGACGGCATCGAGACCCTTGAGGACCTTGATGGAATCGGCGCCATATTCGGCACCGCCAGTCGGCAGTTCGGTCGGTTCGGTCATGCTTGGTCTTTCCATGTTGATTGCGGAACGGGAGGCGCCGAATCAGCGCTGACAGTCCTTTTCCGAATATAGGGTTATTGGCCCGGCTCCGAAACCTTAAGCCGTCGATTGCGGCAGAAAACCGGGGTAAAAATGCCGTTTATCCCTGTTTTTCCACTTCGTCCATCAAGGCATCGAGTCGCGCCAGCGCGTCCAGGTCAAGGTCGCGGATCGAGCGGGCGAGACGGTTGGCAAAAGCGGTATAGGCGGGCGCGAGCCCAGACGTGTCGAGCACGACTTTCGGGTCGGAAGCCCGCGCCAGCGAAAACAGCGCCTCCGCTTCATCCCAGATCACGTTGAAGTAGCCCGCAACCCTCTGGAGGAAATCGAAGCTTGGTATACCCTTGTGACCATGTTCGAGCGCGGAAAGATAGGCGGGCGAAACCCCGATCGCTTTCGCCATTTCCTTTTGCGAAACGCCCTTTCGGCGTCTCAGCCTGCGCATCGCTTCTCCGAAGGGCGTCATGGCTTTTCGCCCTTTTGGCGGGAAAGCCGGACATAAAGGGCACCATCCCCGCCATGGTGCTGCGCTGCCGGTTCATGCGAGGAGATCAGATAGCGGAATTCCGGTTTTGAAAACCACAAGGGCACGGCACGCCGCAACGCCCCCTCGCTGCCCATCGAGCTGCCCTTTCCGGTGATCACCAGCACATGCCGCAGGCCGCGTTCATGGGCATGGACAAGGAAATCCAGCAGAAGCGCATGTGCTTCGCTCTGGAAAAGCCCGTGAAGGTCAATTCTGGCCTCAAGTGCCAGACGGCCCCGCGACAGCTTTCGTTTCACCGGCTTTTCGAACGGATGGTGACGGCCGCTTGGTTCTTTCACGGCGCGGGCTTCGCCAGCGGTGGCAAAGGCGGCGGTCGAAACCGGCCTCGCCTCGGCCGCTGCTCCCGCTTCCTCGGGCTCTATATCTTCGAAGGCCATCAGATCTTCCATGCGGCCGGGCATGGGGCGGGTGGTGCGGGCAACCTTGCCCCAAAGCACCCGCTCTTCCGCCTTCAATTCCCGATCGCGCCCCATGTCATGCAAACCTATCGGCCGCCTGTTTCGGAACAAGGATCGCAAAATCCGCATCCTGCCGAATGATGCCTGCCTGATTGCCCGCCTCAGCCCCCCAGCCGGTGAAAATATCCCCACGCGCAGGACCCACAATCGCCGTTCCCGTATCCAGCGCCAGCATCAACCTTGCAAAGGGTCTTCCCTGATCGAGATGGGTGATCTTTTCCGAGCGGATGAAGAATGGATAGCCGAATGTATGGATCAGCCGGTCGACCGCAAGCGAGCGCCCGGCAACAAGTGGCACTTTGGCAGCTGCGATCGGTCCCAGGTTTGGGTCGGAAAGATCAGATTCCTTGAAGAAAATATAGGAACGATTGTGCCAGTAGATCTCATCCGCTTCCTCAGGATGAGCTGCAAGCCAGGCTCTTATCGCCTGCATGGAAATCGCTTCAGGGCTGATTTCACCCCGCTCGAGCAACACTCTTCCGATGCCGGAAAAAGGATGGCCCGCCTTTGCCGCATAGGTGATGCGCCGCATGCTGCCGTCCGGATAACAGAGCCGGGCTGCACCCTGCACATGGGCGAAAAACACGTCAGCCTTGGATTTGGCCCAGGCAATTTCCAGACCCCGCCCATCAAGATGACCGCAATCGATCGCCTTTCGATCTGCATAGGCGCCGATTGATCCATCCGCTTTGAGGTGTCCAAACGCATAGGAGGCATCAAGATCGGCAGGTCGATTGCCATTGTCGAGGTCTACAAGGTCTTCGGGCCGTCGATAGAACGGATACCGATAGTCGGCGTCAGGGCTACCATTGACCTCGACTTCGGGCTCGTAAAAACCCGTCACGAAGCCGCGCTTCTTGTCCTGGTACCGGATGGCAAACGGCTTAAAATGCGTCTCGAAAAACATGCGCGCAGCCGCAGCCGTCGAAAGGTCCGCTGAAGTTGCGGCAACCAGCGCCGGTTCAAGATCGCCCGCGCTCAGGCCGAGCGAGCCGGTTCTGTAAGGCTTCACGGTTTGAATATGCGACAGACAGTTTGCAAGCGCGGGAAAAAGCGAACGCGGATCATCCTCATTCCAACCATCGAGAGCGCTGAAGGAAAGCGCCTCCAGCCGGAATTCTCCCGATCCATCGCTCATTGTTCGGATTCGGTGGCGATCACCGTCCAGTTCGGGTCCCGCGAGCGCATGTCGCGCGAAAGGGTCCAGATATCGTTGACCTCGGCGACTGTTTCCTCATCCCCGTCGATCAGCTTGCCATTCCGGTCCAGTGTGGCGGATATCAGCTGGCTGGCAATACTAAGTGTGATCTGCACCTCTGTACCCCGGATCTCGACGCGGGAAAGATCGCATTTCGAAATTCCGACGAAGGTGAACTTTACCTTTTCATCGCGTCTTTCGCGCTCGGCAATGGCTTTGTCGAAACTCTCATAGACTTCGCGTGACAGAAGGCCTCGCAGCGTCTTTCTGTCACCGTCGGCAAAAGCGGTGACGATCATTTCATAGGCCATGCGCGCGCCGTTGAAGAAACCCTTCGGATCAAAGGCGGGATCCACCTTCATCAATTCCCGCAGGTCGGAATTGGCTTCGGTGCCCGGCTTTGTAAAGAAGTCAGCCTGGTTCAAGCGATCATCGCCATCCTGCCCGTCCTTTCGGGGAAGCGTGATAACCTTGCCGCCATCGCCCGCTTCCGGTCTTGCCATATCACGCGGACTCGCGGGATCGAACGGCGGCTTTTCATTACCGGTCCTTCGACCGAGCACGCTGCGCAATTGCAGAAAGATCAGCACTGCCGCGACGAGGAAAAACAGAGTAATGAAATCGTTGGAGCCCATTTTGACCGCGTTGCTGTTGTTTTCATAGAGTTGCAGATCCCATATAGTCTCCCTTGACCCATCATTCAAATGACATTCGCGGGCAAGGCCCACCCAATTCATTGAACGGAAACCGGACCATGCGGACAACCCTGCCCATTCCCCTTGTGCTTTTGGCGCTGCCACTCGCCGAAATCGTGGCTTTCGGCCTCGTTGTGGAATGGCTGGGATTCTGGAGCGCGCTCGCTCTTGTCCTTGCCACATCGGCACTCGGTTTGTTGATCGTGCGCCAGCAGGGCTTCGGCCTCATTTCGAAAGTGTCCGAGATTGCCCGCAGCGGGCTTGCACCTGCGGGCGGCGTGGGTGGCAATGTCATTACCATGCTGGCGGGTCTTCTTTTGCTGATCCCCGGCTTCATTACCGATGTCATCGGTATCCTGTTGCTGCTACCCTTCGTGCGCCGGATGTTTTTCGGCAGCTCCGCGCCTTTCAAGGCTCAGGTCTTCAGCAACGGAACCTACACGGAGACCTATTCCTTCAAGGATACGCGGGAAGCGAGATCTGGCGATGATATCGTCGATCTCGACCGGGAAGATTTCACACGCAATCCTCCTCCCTCCGACCGGATTGGCAATCGTCGCGATGGCTCTGATCAGGGCTGACGGACCGCGTCTTCGTGCAGGGTTGTAAGCCTGTTGGCGAAATGCTAATTGGCGCTACCCATCACGTGGCAAGGACATTTCTTTATGGCCAATGACTCTTCCAACGGTGCAGGCCCGAGCCTGACCATTCTCGCCCAGTACATGAAGGATCTGTCCTTTGAAGTACCGGGTGCGCCTCGTTCGCTCCAATCGCGCGACCGCGCCCCTGACATCAGCATCAATGTCAACGTCAACGCCAATCCGCTTTCGGAGACGGATTTCGATGTCGTGCTTTCGCTGAATGCCGAAGCCAAGGATGGTGACAAGGTGGTGTTCAACTGCGAGCTGGTTTATGGCGGTGTCTTCCGCATCACCGGTTTCCCGCAGGAACATATGCTGCCGATCCTTTTCATCGAATGCCCGCGCATTCTCTTCCCGTTCACGCGGCAGATCATTGCCGATGCGACCCGCAACGGTGGCTTCCCGCCGCTGATGATCGACCCGATCGATTTTGCGCAGATGTTCACCCAGCGCATGGCCGCCGAACAGAACCGTCCGACGACGAACTGATTGCACCGAAACGCACGTTTTGAAAGCCCGGCATTTTGACCGGGCTTTTTTCTTGGTCTTAATTTATGGAATATTTGCTCCAGATCGCCTTTGCCCCGATCTTCGCCACCATCGATTCGTGGGCCTTGGCTTCGTCAGGGGAAAGCCGCGGCGAAAGCTTGCGAGGACGATCCAGGACCACCGCCGAGAAATCCTGATCATCCTCGATCACATCCGTCTTGCGGGTTTCGGTCTGACCCAGCACCAGCGCGGTCTGCCTGCCACCGATCATCTCGATATAGACTTCGGCCAGAAGTTCGGAGTCGAGCAAGGCGCCGTGCTTGGTACGGTGCGAATTGTCTATGCCATAGCGTCGGCAAAGTGCATCGAGCGAATTCGGACCCATCGGGTTCTTGCGGCGCGCCAGCTGCAATGTATCGATCACGCGCTCCTGCGAAATCGGCGGCAGGTTCAGCCGTGCGAGTTCGGCATTGATGAAACCCATATCGAAATTGGCATTATGGGCAATCCATGTCGCTCCTTCGAAAAAGCTGAGAATATCATCGACGACCTCCGCAAAGACCGGCTTGTCGCTCAGGAATGCATCCGTGATCCCGTGAACGGCGAGTGCGTCCGGATGCACCTTTGTGCCATCCGGATTGATATAGATGTGGAGTGTGCGCCCGGTCGGGAAATGGTTGACGAGTTCGATGCCGCCGATTTCAATGATCCTGTCGTTGCGATTATCAAGCCCGGTGGTTTCCGTATCGAAGATGATTTCCCGCATCACTTGCCTTCTCCGGTCAATGTCTTGATGATCCCCTGAACCTGCTGACGGGCAGCGTCCAGTCCATTGCCCGTATCAATGATGAAATCGGCTCTTTTCCGCTTTTCCGCATCCGGCACCTGACGCGAAAGAATAAGCGCGAATTTTTCCTCTGTCATGCCGGGACGGGCAAGCACCCGTCTTTTCTGTTCCTCGGCATCGCAGGTGACGACCGCGATCTTGTCAACACGCGCCTCTCCACCGGTTTCGAAAAGAAGAGGTATGTCGAGAACGGCAAGTGGCGCATTCCGGAACCGGCACTCTTCCACAAATTGCCGCTCCTTCTCTCGCACCAGCGGATGGACGATCTGCTCCAGAAGCTTGAACTTGGATGGATCAGCAGCAAGCTGGCGCGACAATTCACCTCTATCGACCACACCATCAATCACACTGCCGGGAAAGGCCTTGCCGACCGGTTCGACCGCCTCTTCCCGGTAAAGGGCGTGCACCACCTGGTCTGCATCATTTACGGGCACACCTTCCTTGGCAAAAAGACCTGCGGTCGTCGATTTTCCCATGCCGATGGATCCGGTCAAACCAAGAAGGATCATCCGTGTGTTTCCATATCGTCGATCACAAGCTTTCTTAGGGTCGCATCCACAACGGGACGCTTGCCAAACCATTTTTCAAAGCCCGGAACTGCCTGATGCAGCAACATTCCGAGACCATCGACCACTCGCCTTCCCTGCGTCTGCGCCTGGGCAAGGATCGGCGTGATGAGCGGAACGTAGACAATATCCGTCACGACGGCACCATGGACCAAGCGACCGAAATCGATGGCAGGCGCCGGTTCTCCGTCCATGCCGAGCGAGGTCGTGTTTACAAAAAGGCCGGCGTCCCGCATGACTTCCTGCAACGCCTCCATCGGGTGTGCCGTCACCCTTTCGCCAAAGCGATGGCGCATTTCCTCGGCACGGACAAGCGTCCGGTTGACGACGCGTATTTCTGAAAAACCTCGGTTACGAAGCGCCTGGATGACAGCGCGGGCTGCCCCGCCTGCCCCTAGTACGACGGCTGCTTTGCCTGCTCTTGCCGTGTTGTCCCATCCGGCCGCCTGATCGTCCAGATTGGCAAGAAACCCCTCTCCATCCGTATTGGTCGCATGGATTTTTCCGTCTTCAAGCCAGAGCGTGTTGGCTGCACCAAGCTCTTCGGCAATCTCGGTTTTGCAATCAGAAAAACGATAGGCGGATTCCTTGTGCGGGATTGTTACATTCCCGCCTATATAGCCGGATTCCCCGTTTCGCAGCAGGCGCATGAATTCGGCAAAGTTTTCAGGTTCAACGGCATGTGCGCGGTAGCTACCCGCAATACCCATTGTTTTCAACCAGTATCCGTGAATGACGGGCGAGCGCGAATGCTTGATCGGATAGCCGGTTACAAAGGCATTTGTGGTTAATGTTTCACGTGAATCACGCATCGATGACACCCAGTATTCGCAGTTTCTCAAGCAAGGGCAGCATCGGCAGACCCAAAATCGTGAAATAGTCGCCTTCGATGGCTGAAAAAAGATGGATTCCTTCCCCTTCGAGTTGATAGGCGCCCACGCTTGAAAGTACCTGTTCGCCGACGCGCGCGATATAGGTCGCTATGAAGCGCTCGCTCAATTCCCGTACCGTCAACCGGGCCGGCGAAACATGCTCCCAAAAAACCTCACCGTCGCGAACGAGCGCAACAGCACTGTTCAGCTGATGGGTTTTCCCTGAAAAGGAACGCAGGTGTTCTGCTGCTTCAACGAGGCTTTTCGGCTTGTGATATACTCTGGAACCGAGCGACAGCGTTTGGTCCGAGCCGATCACCAATGCTCCTGAATTTCGCCGGGCAACGTCGATCGCCTTCGCGCGGGCAAGGGCGATCGCCACTCTGTCCGGACTTTCACCTGACTGCTCGAGCGGAGCCTCAATGGCTCGCTCGTCGATATGGGCCGCCTCGACTTTGAAGTCCAGACCGGCATTTTCCAACAATTGCCGCCGAAACGGGCTGGCCGAAGCCAGTACCAGTGATGTGCGCATAGGCAAGTCTCCAGCAGTCATGCATCCAGCGGTTAACGCAACTTCGGGCGCAGGGCAACGATGGCAGCAGCGGTTTCTTCTATGGAGCGGCGCGTCACATCGATCATAGGCCAATTGTTGCGGGCGCAAATGGAGCGGGCATATTTGAGCTCTTCCGTGATTGTCGCCCGATCCGTGTATTGCCCGCCATGGAAATCACCGGTCGAGCCGAGGATACGATTTTCACGCACCTGAGAAATCCGGTCAGACGTGGCGGTAAGGCAGACGATGAGCGGCTTTGTTGCATTGAAAAGGGCATTCGGCAAAGGAACGCCGGGCACCAGCGGCAGATTGGCTGTCCTTATGCCGCGATTGGCAAGATAGATGCTGGTGGGTGTTTTTGACGTTCGACTGATCCCGATGATCACCACGTCCGCATCATCATAGTCATCCGTCAGCTGTCCATCGTCGTGGTCCATGGTGAAGTTCAGGGCTTCAATACGCGCAAAATATTCGGCATTCATGCGATGTTGTGCGCCCACCCGACGTTTGGACGGAGCGCCAAGATAGGCCTGGAAGATATCCATCACGGGCTCAATCACGTTCACGCAAGGCACGCCCATCTCACGGCATTGCTTGTCGATGATGGTGGCAAGTTCCCGGTCAACAACCGTGTAGAGGACGATGCCCGGTGTTTTATCAATAGCCTCCAGCACCGGCAGCAATTGCTTGCGGTTACGGATAAGCGGATAGACATGTTCCACCGCATGGCTTGTCGGAAACTGCGCCGACGCTGCCCGACCCGCAGAGATCAGAGTCTCACCGGTTGAGTCAGAAATGAGGTGCAGATGAAAGAAATTTTTTTTGTTCTCCACGCTATCTTGCAGCCTCTGTTGAAAAACCGGGAGAGTGACAGGTAAAGCCGCATGCAAGAGGGAGGCAAGGGGATAAAGGTCGATTTATCCACATTTGGCATTCCATGGGATGGGTTTGGTCGCACGCTGTGCAAATCAGGGAAAACTCGTTCTCGATAAAATTTGTCCACAGGTGATTCACAAGTTTCCTGTTTTCGAACTCTTCGCCTTCATATTGTAATTTCTGTCTTTTCTTGATTTTTGGTGCGGTCTGGAACAAAAAGAGTTCCTGTTATCCCCCGGATGGGATGACCATGCGGCAAAAGGTATAAAATCAGGATGACGTTTAATCCTTGATACCCACCGACTCTAAGAAATAGAAAGACTTTAGATATCAGTTTGTTTTTTTAGAGAGGGTCGTGCCTTGAGCCAAACGCAACGAAAGATCATGCAGGTTCTGGAAGGCAAGACCATAAGCCCCCCTCCCCTTTGGCTTATGAGACAGGCAGGGCGTTACCTGCCGGAATATCGGGCCACGCGCACAAAGGCCGGAAGTTTCCTCGATCTCTGCTATACGCCCGAATATGCTGTTGAGGTGACGCTGCAGCCGATCCGGCGCTATAGTTTTGATGCAGCCATTCTCTTTTCCGACATTCTCGTTATTCCGGATGGTCTGAAACGGAATGTGCGTTTTACCGAAGGCCATGGGCCTGAAATGGATCCGATTGATGCGGATGGTATTCTTTCCCTGACGACCGAAGGCGTCATCGAACATCTGAAGCCTGTCTTTGAAACGGTTGGAAGGCTTCGACGGGAGCTTCCCGCTGAAACCACCCTTCTCGGCTTTTGTGGTGCACCCTGGACTGTTGCAACCTACATGATTGCGGGTCACGGTACGCCAGATCAGGCCCCGGCGCGGCTTTTTGCCTATCGCAATCCCAGGCAGTTCATGCGCCTGCTTGATCTTCTTGCGGACATTTCTGCCGAATATCTGATCCATCAGATTGATGCCGGCGCCGATGCCGTTCAGATTTTCGATTCCTGGGCAGGTGTGCTTGGTGAGAATGAGTTCGACATGTTTGCGGTGAAACCTGTTCGACGAATGATTGATCGCGTGAAGCAAGCCCGCCCCAAGGCACGCGTCATCGCTTTTGCGAAAGGTGCAGGCTACATGCTGAAGACCTATCGGCAAGCCACCGGCGCGGATGCAATCGGGCTTGACTGGTCGATCCCGCTCTCTTTCGCCGCGGAGCTTCAGAAGGAAGGGCCTGTCCAGGGGAACCTTGATCCGATGCGTGTCGTTGCTGGCGGTGATGCAATGCGGGAGGGCATCGATGCAATCCTTCAGGCCCTGGGTCATGGACCACTGATCTTCAATCTTGGCCACGGCATTACACCGCAGGCTGATCCGGAACATGTGCACGCGCTTGTGGAGCAGGTCAGGAGTTTTTCCGGATGAATGGTGGTGAGAAGCAGACAGGTGCTGTACCGGGCCGCAAAGCCGCACTTCGCGCAGGTATGGCGCTGCTGCTTTTTGGCGGTCTTGCCGTTCTGTTGATTTCCGGTGATCCCGCCCAAACCTACCCTTGGATAAAGGCACTGCATGTGATCGCAGTGATTTCCTGGATGGCAGGCCTGTTCTATCTGCCGAGACTGTTCATTTATCACCTCGATGCAGAACCGGGTTCTGTCCAGTCTGAGACCTTCAAGGTGATGGAACGCAGGCTTTTTCAGGTGATCATGAACCCGGCCATGATTCTCTCCTGGATACTGGGGCTTGATATTGCCTGGCAGATCTTTGGCTTCGAAGGCATCTGGCTGCAGCTCAAATTGCTAGCAGTCATGCTTTTGACAGTGACCCACATTTATTTCGGCGTGGCCGTTTCACGCTTCGGCAGGGATGAAAGGATGGGAACGCCGCGTTTCTGGCGTCTCGTGAACGAAATTCCCACCATTTTGATGATCGTCATTGTCCTGCTTGTTGTTGTGAAGCCCTTCTGAAGCGGTTGGTTGCGACGCAATTCACCTGCGATGTTCTTTCTTTCGGACCCCCCTTGCGGGTTAGAGGCTTAATCGCTATTTTCCGCCCATCCTTTCTCACGGCTTGTATGCATTCAGTCGTTTGCGGCCTTGATCCGCACAGTACCGAATTCGTGAAACATGCCTTCCCCCAAAATATAGAACTATGGTCTGTTCATGGCTGAAATGAAGCTGCAGGAACTCAAGAATAAGACTCCGACCGATCTTCTGGCTTTTGCCGAATCGCTGGAAGTCGAAAATGCCAGCACCATGCGCAAGCAGGAACTGATGTTCGCAATCCTGAAGATGCTTGCGAGCCAGGATGTGGAAATCATCGGTGAAGGTGTTGTGGAAGTGCTGCAGGATGGCTTTGGTTTCCTGCGTTCTGCCAATGCCAATTATCTTCCGGGACCAGACGACATCTATATTTCACCGTCGCAGATCCGCCGGTTCTCATTGAAAACCGGTGATACGGTAGAGGGACCGATCCGTGGTCCGAAAGAAGGCGAACGGTATTTCGCGCTTCTGAAAGTTAATACGATCAATTTTGACGATCCGGAAAAGATCAGACACAAGGTTCATTTCGATAATCTGACACCGCTTTATCCAAACGAGCGGTTCAAGATGGAGCTCGATATTCCGACCTCTAAGGACCTGTCCGCGCGGGTGATCGATCTGGTCGCGCCCCTTGGCAAAGGTCAGCGTGGTCTTATCGTGGCACCGCCTCGTACCGGTAAAACTGTCCTTCTGCAGAATATTGCGCATTCAATCACCGCGAATCATCCGGAATGCTATCTGATCGTTCTTCTTATCGACGAACGCCCGGAAGAAGTGACGGACATGCAGCGCTCTGTGCGGGGTGAAGTTGTCTCCTCCACCTTTGATGAACCAGCTGTGCGCCACGTTCAGGTCGCCGAAATGGTGATCGAGAAGGCAAAACGGCTTGTGGAACACGGGCGCGATGTCGTCATTCTGCTCGATTCCATCACGCGTCTTGGGCGCGCCTATAACACAGTGGTTCCTTCTTCCGGAAAGGTGCTGACCGGCGGCGTGGATGCCAACGCCTTGCAGCGTCCCAAGCGCTTCTTCGGCGCTGCCCGTAATATTGAGGAAGGCGGTTCGCTGACGATTATCGCGACCGCACTGATCGATACCGGTAGCCGCATGGATGAAGTGATCTTTGAAGAGTTCAAGGGGACGGGCAATTCGGAAATTGTGCTGGACCGCAAGGTCGCCGACAAGCGTATCTTCCCCGCTATGGACATCTTGAAATCGGGTACCCGTAAGGAGGATCTTCTCGTTCCGCGGCAGGATCTGCAGAAAATCTTTGTGCTGCGCCGTATTCTGGCGCCGATGGGAACAACGGATGCGATCGAGTTCCTGATAGACAAGCTGAAGCAGACGAAGAACAACGGCGACTTCTTCGATTCGATGAATACCTGATCTTTAGCCGGATTCATCACTATTGATTGCGGGCCCTTTGGGCCCGTTTTTATGTAAAGCAAGGAGGGACACATGACACAGGAGACAATCTTCGCCTTGTCAACGGGTTCATTGCCGAGTGGGGTGGCCGTCATTCGTGTCAGCGGACCTGCTGTTCCTGCTCTGCTGGACAGGATGGTGCGACCGCGCCCTTTGCAGCGGCGCGCGGCGCTCCGTCAAATAAAGGATCACTCCGGAAACCTCATCGATACGGGACTTGTACTCTTCTTTCCGGCACCCAATTCCTTTACCGGTGAAGATTGCCTGGAATTCCAGGTCCATGGCGGACGTGCCGTTATCACTGCAATCTTTGATACAATAAAGACATTTCCTGGAACGCGGATGGCTGAACCAGGCGAGTTTACCCGGCGCGCTTTTGAAAATGGAAAAATAGATCTTGTCGAAGCAGAAGGTCTTGCGGATCTCTTGGCGGCCGAAACCGAGATGCAACGCAGATTGGCCTTGGAGCAGATAAAGGGCGGCCATTCCAACCTTTACGGAGACTGGGCTGATCGTATCACCCATGCCCGTGCCATGATTGAGGCGGAATTGGATTTTGCCGACGAGGAAGATATACCCGGTTCGGTTTCAGATCATATTTGGAGTGATATCCGCCAGCTTGTGGCGGACTTGGATGAGCACCTCGCGAGGACGAAGACCGGGGAAATAGTCCGTGATGGGCTAAAGTTGGTGATCTTTGGAGCACCGAATTCCGGAAAATCCAGCTTAATCAATCAGTTGGCGCAACGCAATGTGGCAATTGTTACGGCGCAAGCGGGAACCACACGGGATATCGTGACGATAGATCTCGATATTCGAGGTTACGCGGTCCGTCTCTTTGATACAGCCGGTATTCGTGATACCGAGGAGGAAATCGAGCAGGAGGGTATACGCAGAGCGCGTATTGCGGCGGAGGAAGCCGATCTGATTCTTCATGTCATTGATCTTTCTTCCCCTCACCTGGACATTAATCCACCTGAAACAGTTCGATCGATTCGGATCGGAAACAAGGTTGATCTTCAACCGAAATGGCAAGCGGGAGAAATTGATGTCGCCGTATCCGCCGAAACCGGTGAGGGTATTGATGAGTTGAAGGCTCTCATTGGCGAGCATTTGGCTGAGAAATACAATGTGGGGAACCTTTTGCTTCCGGCAAGAGCACGACATGTGGAACTCCTGCTTGCAACGCGGGAAGCTCTGACGGATGCTTATGCCAGCTCGAACAAAGGGCTCGATGTGCGTGCGGAATATCTCAGAAGAGCAAGTGCTTCTCTTGGTCGAATCACTGGCCGGGTAGATGTTGAGGATCTGCTCGGTGTGATTTTCTCGGAATTCTGTGTGGGAAAATGATTCACGTGAAACAATCTCGATTCACGTTCGTAATGAACGTTTCACGTGAAACAAAAGTTGGAAAAAAATGGCTGAACATTATGATGTGATCGTAATTGGTGGCGGACACGCTGGCTGCGAGGCGGCGTCAGCCGCCGCACGACTTGGTGCACGCACAGCCCTCATAACGCATTCACGCGCAACCATTGGCACGATGTCCTGCAATCCAGCCATCGGTGGTCTCGGGAAAGGGCATTTGGTGCGCGAGATCGATGCCTTGGACGGATTGATGGGACGCGTGGCCGATCGGGCCGGAATTCAGTTTCGGATGCTCAACCGCCGGAAAGGCCCAGCGGTTCGTGGACCCCGCTCGCAGGCTGACCGAAAGCTTTACCACCTCGCTATGGCCGAGTTGATATCTCTACAGACGGACCTGACTGTGATCGAGGGAGATGCTTGCGCTATCCGATTCGATTCCGAAACCGTAACAGGACTCACTCTTTCCGATGGTCGTGTCTTTGATTGCTTGTCCATCGTTGTAACAACTGGAACATTCCTCAATGGATTGATTCACATAGGAAACGAAAAATATCCGGCCGGACGGATGGGAGAGGAGCCTTCCCGCGGATTGTCTTCTTCTCTCGCGGGGCTCGGTTTGAAACTCGGTCGCCTGAAAACCGGTACACCGGCTCGACTGAGCAAAGCCAGTATCGACTGGGATAGCCTGGAAAAGCAGTCGGCGGACGATCAACCGGTTCCTTTCTCATTCCTGACTGACCGGATCGACGTTCCGCAGATTGACTGTGCTATTACCCGTACGACCTCAGCGACTCATAAAATAATTTCGGATAATATCCATCTTTCTGCGATGTATTCCGGGCAGATCGAGGGGGTTGGACCGCGTTATTGCCCTTCCATAGAAGACAAAATCGTCCGGTTTGGCGAACGCGATGGTCACCAGATCTTTCTCGAACCAGAGGGCCTGGATGACGACACGGTCTACCCGAATGGTATATCCACGTCCCTGCCGGTGAACGTTCAAGAAGCCTTTATTCGCTCCATTCCCGGATTGGAAGCGGCAAAGATATTGCAGCCTGGCTATGCAATTGAATATGACCACATAGATCCACGGGAGCTGGATCATGGCCTTTCCGTTCGGAAGACATCCGGGCTCTATCTGGCCGGACAAATCAACGGAACCACCGGCTATGAAGAGGCCGCCGCACAGGGGTTGGTTGCTGGACTGAACGCTGCGCGCTATTCATGTAATCAGAAGCCGTTTCATTTCAGCCGGACCGATAGCTATATCGGTGTCATGATTGATGATCTGATAAGTCGCGGAATATCTGAACCATACCGTATGTTTACGTCTCGGGCTGAATATCGGCTGTCTCTTCGTGCAGACAATGCTGATCTGCGATTGACTCCCAAAGCCATCGAGCTTGGCCTTGCCAGCAGCGAAAGACGCCAGAAGTTCGAGCTTTTTGTCCAGCAACTTGATGATGCTAGAGAGCGCCTAAAAGCTGTAAATCTTTCTCCGAGTGAAGCGGAACGGTATTCCATTCACCTGAATAAGGATGGCCAGCGCCGCTCTGCTTACGATTTGCTCTCCTACCCGGATATGTCTTTGCAAAGGCTTGTGGCCGTCTGGCCCGAGTTTGGAGGGATTGATACGAAGATAGCAGAGGCTTTGGAGATTGAAGCGGGCTATGCGGTGTACATGGAGCGTCAGGAAGCGGATATTGCACAGGTTCGCCGGGATGAGGCTCTCTCAGTTCCGGATGATTTTGACTTCGGTTCTATGCCTGGCCTCTCGAATGAACTAAGGATAAAGCTGGCCGCATCGAGGCCCGTTAACATTGCGCAGGCCGCAAAGATTGATGGTATGACGCCGGCGGCACTTTCACTTCTGATTGCTATGATACGGAAATCCGCACGGAACCGTCAAACCGCCTAATACACTTTTGAAGAGTCTCCCGATGCAGCTGAACGGTCAACGTGTTTCACGTGAAACACAACAGGCTTTGGAACATTTTGCACACCTGTTCGTGAAGTGGGCCAAGACAATCAATCTCGTCGCCCCCTCCACACTCAATCAGCTCTGGGATCGTCATATTGCAGATAGTGCCCAGATCTACCAGCTTCGGGATGGGGCCTTAAACTGGGTCGATCTTGGCAGCGGAGGAGGTTTTCCCGGGATTATTACAGCTATTCTTCTCAAAGAAACGGGTGGAGGCTGGGTTCATTTGGTGGAAAGCAACCAAAAGAAAGCGGCTTTCCTTCGCGTTGCGCTTCAGGAAACGGGCGCTCGTGGAACTGTTCATCCTGACCGAATAGAAAATCTGTATGGCAAGATAGCGGATATAGACGCGATTTCAGCCCGCGCAATTGCTGATCTCGATTTGCTCTGCACTTTCAGCGCTCCCTGGATGCAAAGATCGCCAAAATCCGTTGCTTATTTCCATAAAGGCCGGGATTATCAGTTGGAAATCGAGAAAGCGCGTGGCCGCTGGACGTTTGATCTGGTAGTACACAAGAGCAAGATCGAGGACGATTCCGTCATTCTCGAGATCCGCAATCTTCGCGACACTCAATAGGGCACAGGTGAACGGATGCGTGTGGACAAAAACCGGATCATCACAATTGCAAACCAGAAGGGTGGAGTTGGAAAAACCACGACGGCCATCAATCTGGCAACTGCGCTTGCAGCGATTGGTGAAAAGGTCTTGATTGTTGATCTTGATCCGCAGGGCAATGCAAGCACCGGACTCGGTATCGATCGGCGCAATCGCGTTCATTCCTCCTATGATGTTTTGGTGGGCGAATCGACAGTGATCGAGACGGCTGTTGCCACCGCAGTTCCCAACCTCTTCATCATTCCGTCTACCATGGATCTGCTTGGATTGGAGATGGAAATCGCAAGCCAACCAGATCGCGTTTTTCGCCTGAAGAAAGCATTACAAAGCGTTGATGCGAATGGATTTTCCTATATTCTGGTTGATTGCCCGCCGTCCTTCAACCTTCTGACCATGAATGCCATGGCTGCTGCGCATTCCGTTCTTGTGCCGCTGCAATGCGAATTCTTCGCGCTGGAAGGGTTGAGTCAATTGCTGGAAACGGTGGATCAGGTGCGCCGCACCGTCAATCCCACGCTGGATATTCAGGGTATTGTCCTGACCATGTTCGACTCGCGAAACAACCTCGCGCAGCAGGTGGTCAATGATGTGCGCACCCATCTTGGTGAAAAGGTATATCACACCCTGATCCCACGGAATGTACGGGTCTCCGAGGCGCCTTCCTATGGCAAGCCGGCCATCCTCTATGATCTGAAATGTGCAGGCAGTCAGGCCTATCTGCAGTTGGCCTCTGAGGTCATTCAGCGGGAGCGGCAGAGAAAAGCGGCCTAACTGTCTGGACTTGTTGGAGTATGAGATATGAATGATGATCTTTCGAAGCGGCGTCTGGGCCGCGGTCTTGCCGCTTTGATCGGTGAAATGGATCAACCTTTGCCAACAGATTCCGCGCGTCCTGGCATCAATCCGGACCGGATGGTTCCGATCGAATATATCGCGCGCAATCCGCGCAACCCGCGCCGCTATTTCGACGAGGCAGAGCTGCAGGATCTTGCGAGTTCCATTCGCCAGCATGGTATTGTACAGCCAGTGGTTGTGCGAACGCTGGGGCAAAACCAGTTTGAGATCATTGCTGGCGAGCGCCGATGGCGCGCGGCCCAGCTGGCTGGTTTCGTTGAAGTCCCGGTTATCGTTCGTGACGTGGATGATCGAACCGCACTCGAAATTGCAATTGTTGAAAATGTTCAGCGTGCTGATCTCAATCCGCTCGAAGAGGCGCTGGGCTACGAGCAGCTGATTTCCGATCATGGCTATACGCAGAATGATCTCGGGGAAATCATCGGCAAGAGCCGCAGCCATGTAGCAAACAGCCTGCGACTGTTGAAGCTGCCTGATCCTGTCAAGGATATGCTGGCGCAGGGTTCGCTGTCGGCTGGTCATGCCCGAGCGCTGGTTTCGACTTCAGATCCGTCAAGCCTTGCGCGCACCATTGTTTCGAAGGGTCTTTCCGTACGGGATGCCGAGCGGCTGGCACAGAACGATATCAAGGGTCAAACGGAAGGCGCAGCGAAGCCGAAGCGTGAAGAAAAGGATTCAGACACGCTCGCGCTCGAACGCACGCTCACGGATGCCCTGGGGCTTGATGTGGCCATCTCCCACAAAGGCAATTCCGGCTCGATCAAGATCAGCTATCGCAGCCTTGAGCAGTTGGAAGATATCTGCCGCCTTCTGGAGCGGCGCTGACATTTTTTGTCAGCCGCGCTTTGCGGATTGCAAAGTGGTTGACAGCAAGGTGTGAAGCACGATGCTCTCCTCGAGCACCTGCTTCTGACGCGATTGCAGGATTGCAGCCTGAATACGGTTCATTTCACGGGCAATTGCCGGCCCTGTCCAGGTTCGGAGCGCCCGCTCGATCACCGGTTTTCGCTTGAAATGCAGCCCACGACCGAGGCTTTGCATAACCTGTGCTGCCGGAACTCGTTTCTCATCCATTTCCGTTCGCATCTGATCCAGAAGCTGGAACTGCTTGAGACAGCCCTGCAACACGAGAAACAGCGGCGTCTTCGAATGCACGATTTTTTCCACCGCATGCAGGAACCCGGCACTGTCGCCGCTCAGGATGGCATCAACGGCGTCATCGGTGGAAATCGCGCTGGCATCGCCAATGATTTCCTCAACGTGATGCGCATCCACGACCCCTTCTTTCATGCAATAGAGCACGAGTTTGCGCACTTCGTTGCGCGAGGCGATGCGGTCGCCACCAAGTGCGGAAATCAGCGATTCCCGGGCCTCCGGCGTGATGCGCAATGCGGCTGAGCCCAATTCCGCATCGATCAGCGCATTCAAAGCTTTTGCATCATCGCTATAGCAGGGCACCGAAACCACGCTGCGGAAACTATCTGCGACTTTGCGCAGTGCATGCGTCTTCTTCAGATCGCCGGCCTCGATAATCAGATAGCTGCCCCGGGGTGGTTCGTTGCCAAGCATCTGCAGTCCGTCACTGATGCCTTTTTCTCCGCTGGCATTCTTGATCCATACCAGCCGGTCGCCGCCAAACAGGCCGATCGACTGCATCTCGTCCACCATGCGTCCAGGATTGGCGGAAAGATCGCCTGCTTCCAGCTTGATGACACTGAAGGGATCGTCGAGAGCAACACCGCAGGCGCGTGCAATCTGCGCGGCACGCTCGGATACCAGCCCGCGATCTGGTCCGAAAATCAGGAAAAGCGACTGCGCCAGCGGCTTCCTGGCGACCAGTGAGTCAAATTCATGAGACTTTATCTCGCTCATTGCGAACAATCAGCGAGAAAGAACACCAGCGATATCCGCGCGGATCAGCTCCGCCAGTTCCTTCGCTGCACGATCTTCCGCATCTCTGAGTGCCCGCGTGCTCGCGAATTCCTGGATCGAATAGTCCATTTGCGCGGTCGCGGAGCGCGTTGCCGATTTCAGCACCTGGTTGTCGCTCTTGCGCGTAATGCTGTAGGTTCCGCGTGCGGTCACCTGCATGGCGCGCGGGGTATCCGAAGAGTCGATCAGCAGAACCTGCGTCGAACTGCTGCTCACTTCGAGATTGACGGTATAGTCCGCATTCACCGGCTCCCCCGCCCCGCCAGATGTCAGGAATACAAGGCGGTTCCGCACCACTTGTTCCACTCGGCTTCTCGGCTCTGAAAAGGAAATAGAGCCGAGGCGCGCGGCAGTCGCCCCATCCGTGTCATAAAGCGGGCGTACCTGGCAGCCGGAAAGGACCAGCATGGCGGCCAGTGCCAGGCTGGAAACAACCTTGCGGCCAAGCGATTGTGCGCGATCAAACGACAATGTTTACAATCCTTTGCGGAACAACGATGACCTTTTTGGGTGCCTGTCCTGCGAGCGCCTGCTGAACGGCGGCCAATTCAAGCACTGCTGCCGTCACCGCATTCTGGTCCGCATCGCGCGCGATTGTCAATTCGGCCCTTTTCTTGCCATTGATCTGCACAGGCAAGGTGACTTCATTGTCGGCAACGAGCGCCTCCACATAAGCGGGCCAGGATGCCGTCGCGACAAGGCCATTCTGGCCAAGCGCGGACCAGCATTCCTCGGCGAGATGCGGTGTCATCGGCGCAATCAGTTGCACGAGAATAATTGCAGCATCACGAACGGCCGATTTGAAATTCTGATCGCCCTTGCCCGCGGCAACATCCGTCAGCGGCGCTGCAAGCGCATTGACGAGTTCGTAGATCCGGGCGACGGCCTTGTTAAAGGCAAGCTTGTCGAAATCGCCCTGCACGGCCTTCAAGGTCTTGTGAGCGGCCTGAGAAATCGCCATTCCCGCGCCGTTGAGGGCGGGAGTAGCAGGCACGGTCGCCATTTCCGCTGCCGCTTCGGAGATCAGACGCCAGACACGTTGTACAAAGCGATGGGCGCCCTCAACACCCGCCTCTGACCAGATTACGTCGCGATCCGGCGGACTGTCGGAAAGAACGAAAAAGCGGGCGGTATCGGCACCATAAGAAGCGATGATATCGTCCGGGTCGACGACATTCTTCTTCGACTTCGACATCTTTTCGATCGAACCGATCTTTACCTCTTCGCCCGTATCCAGAAGGAAGGCGCGACGGTTTCCATCGGTATCCTCGATGCGCAGATCCGCCGGGGCCACCCACTCCCGTGTCAATCCCTCGCCTCGGCTATAGGTTTCGTGGACGACCATGCCCTGGGTAAAGAGGCCCTTGAAAGGCTCCTTGAGGTCCAGATGCCCTGTTGCCTGCATGGCGCGGGTAAAAAAGCGCGAATAAAGCAGATGCAGGATCGCATGCTCGATGCCGCCGATATACTGATCCACAGGAAGCCAGCTATTTGCCGCATCCGGGCTGGTCGGGTTCTTTTCCCATGGCGCCGTGAAGCGGGCAAAATACCAGCTCGAGTCCACAAATGTATCCATTGTATCGGTTTCGCGCCGGGCATCCCTGCCGCATTGCGGGCAATTCACATGTCGCCAGGTCGCGTGCCGGTCCAGCGGATTGCCCGGCTTGTCGAAATCGATGTCGTCGGGAAGCCGAACCGGCAGATCCTTCTTCGGAACCGGAACCACGCCGCAGACTTCGCAATGGATGACCGGGATCGGGCAGCCCCAGTAGCGCTGCCGGGAGATGCCCCAGTCACGCAGACGGAAGTTTACCTTGCGTTCGCCCTGCGGTTCGCCGCGCAGCATCTGGGCGGTGAGTCTCTTTGCCACCTCCTCAAAGGCGGCTTCTGTGGAAAGACCATCCAGATAGCGCGAATTGATCATCACGCCGTCACCGTCATAGGCCGTATCACCAATGGTGAAGCTCGCGGCATCACCGTCCTTCGGCATGACCACCGGAACAACCGGAAGATCATATTTGCGGGCGAAATCGAGGTCACGCTGGTCGCCCGACGGGCAGGCGAAGATCGCGCCCGTGCCATAATCCATCAGAACGAAATTCGCGACATAGACCGGCAGTTCCCAGCCGGAATCAAGCGGATGACGGACACGAATGCCGGTATCGATCCCCTTCTTCTCCGCCGTTTCAAGTGCGGCAAGCGACGTGCCGGCCCGGCGGCATTCCTCGCAGAAGGCCCGAACGGCTTCATTGCTCTCGGAGACAGTTTTCGCCAGCGGATGATCTGCGGCTATCGCAAGGAACGACGCGCCAAAGAGTGTATCGGGGCGCGTCGTATAGACGGTGACCTCGTCATGTCCGGGGGCAGCGCTGTTCTCAACCACATCCCAGCGGATCGTCATGCCTTCAGACCGGCCGATCCAGTTCTTCTGCATCAGGCGGACCTTTTCCGGCCACTGATCCAGCGTCTCCAGCGAATCCAGGAGATCCTGGCTAAAATCGGTGATCTTGAAGAACCATTGCGTCAGTTCGCGCTGTTCCACCAGCGCGCCAGAGCGCCAGCCACGGCCATCAATAACCTGCTCGTTGGCGAGCACGGTCATGTCTTCCGGATCCCAGTTCACCTTGGAATTCTTGCGGTAGACCAGACCCTTCTCGAGGAAATCGAGGAAGAGATGCTGCTGACGATGATAGTAATCCACATCGCAGGTCGCAAATTCGCGCGACCAGTCCAGCGACAGGCCCATGCTTTTCAGCTGACCCCGCATGGTGGCGATGTTTTCATAGGTCCACGCCTTCGGATGGACCTTGTTCTTCATGGCCGCATTTTCTGCCGGCATGCCGAACGCATCCCAACCCATCGGATGAAGAACATTGTAACCGCGGGCCCGCTTGTAGCGTGCCACCACATCGCCCATCGCGTAATTGCGCACATGGCCCATATGGATCCGGCCAGACGGATAGGGAAACATCTCCAGCACGTAGTATTTGTCACGGGGATCGTCGTTGCTGGTCTCGAAAACCTTGTTTTCGGTCCATTTCGCCTGCCAGCGGGGCTCGGCATCACGCGGATTATAACGTTCGTTGGCCATCGTCAGGAAATTCCGGAAATCACGGGAAGAATTGGCCGTGACCTTCACCATGAAAGAGGCCAAGCGTCAAGTTTTGCAGGCAGGCTTGCGTGAAACTTTGCGTTTCGCCGGGGCGCCTGTCGTGTTTGCACCCTTGGCAAGGCTGGCGGCTTTTGCTTTACCAGTGGTGACCTGTCATGCGGATCACACCGCAGGCAAAGCAAAAGGTGAGGCATCATGGATATCATAACCCGTCTGAACGAGGTGAAACACAATCTCGTCCGCGCCGAACAGGAGGCAGAGCGGCCCGAAGGTTCGGTCACGCTTGTTGCGGTATCCAAAACCTTTGATGCCGATGCGATCCGTCCGGTGCTTGAAGCCGGGCACCGCGTATTCGGTGAGAACCGGGTTCAGGAAAGCCAGGGCAAATGGCCGGGTCTTAAACAGGCCTATGACGGCGTTGAACTGCATCTGATCGGACCGCTCCAATCCAACAAGGTGGAAGATGCCGTCGCGCTTTTCGATGTGATTGAAACGGTTGACCGGGAAAAGATTGCCCGCGCGCTGGCCGAGGAAATGAAGCGCCAGAACCGCTTTCTCCCGGTCTATATCCAGATCAATACCGGGCTTGAGCCGCAAAAAGCCGGAATCGCGCCCGATGATGCGGTTTCCTTCGCCGGATTCTGCAAGAATGAGCTCGGTTTGAATGTGACCGGCCTCATGTGCATTCCCCCGGCAGATGAAAATCCCGGCCCACATTTTGCCCTGCTTGCCCGCCTTGCCGCCAAGGCAGGCTTGTCCCGTCTCTCCATGGGCATGTCGGGTGACTATGGCGTGGCCATCGGCTTCGGCGCCACCAGTGTGCGGGTCGGATCGGCGATATTCGGATCACGCTAGCGACCGGTTCCGGAGAAAATTGATCAATGCCAATTTCAATCGATAAAGGGCGGATGATACAACGCCATTCTTCGGCTTAAGTAGGGATTTCCCTTGCCGCGCCTTCATCATTACATTCCGCTCCGTCGAGCCGTGGCAGATCCAAAGCGTGTCTTTTTTGAAGGACCTCCGCCAAGCCATAGCCAGAAATGAACATCATCCGCGCGATGAACGCCGGTCAGCGATGGATCGGGGAGGTCAAAAATGAACAGCCGTTATCACGAAACCTATGCAGCCTGGGACGCCAATCCGGAAGCCTTCTGGGCTGAGCAAGCCGAAAACATTCACTGGTTCAAGAAACCGGATCAGGTTTTCGACGCCAAGGCGGGTGTCTACGGCCGCTGGTTTCCCGATGCCGAGACCAACACATGCTACAACTGTCTGGACCGGCATGTGCAGGCAGGCCGCGGCGCGCAAAAAGCGGTTATCTATGATAGCCCGATGACGGGGGAGAAGACCGCCTATACCTATGATCAGGTTCTTGCGGAAGTGCAGGCGATAGCTGCCGCGATCACCGCTCTTGGGGTCACGAAGGGTGACCGGGTGATCATCTATATGCCGATGATCCCGCAAGCGGTGTTTTCCATGCTCGCCTGTGCGCGCATTGGCGCGGTACATTCTGTGGTGTTCGGCGGCTTTGCCGCCCATGAACTCGCTACCCGCATCGACGATTGCGCGGCAAAACTGGTGATCACGGCGAGCTGCGGTCTCGAGCCCGGCCGAGTCGTGTCCTATAAGCCGCTTCTTGATCATGCCATCGACATGGCCGCCCACAAGCCTGAGCATTGCATCGTCTATCAGCGCGAGCAGCTGCATGCGCCGCTGCATGCCGGTCGTGATCTTGATTTCGAGGCGGTGGTCTCCGCCGAGCGCGCAAAGGGAACCCGCATTGACTGCACCCCGGTCAAGGCAACCGATCCGCTCTATGTGCTCTATACATCCGGCACCACAGGGCAGCCGAAAGGCGTTGTACGCGACAATGGCGGCCATATGGTCGCTTTGCAGTGGTCGATGAAGAACCTCTACGGGGTCAATCCCGGCGAAGTCTTCTGGGCGGCATCGGATATTGGCTGGGTGGTCGGTCATTCCTATATCGTCTACGGGCCGCTTCTTACCGGCAACACAACGATCATTTTCGAAGGCAAACCGGTCGGCACGCCGGACGCCGGCACGTTCTGGCGCGTGGTTTCCGAGCATGGCGTGAAGGCGCTTTTCACCGCGCCGACCGCCTTCCGCGCTATCCGCCGTGACGATCCGGATGGTGAATTCGTGGAAAAATACGATCTCACCGGTTTCCGAACCCTGTTTCTCGCTGGTGAGCGGGCCGATCCCGAGACCATCAAATGGGCCGAGAGAATGCTCAAGGTTCCGGTGATCGATCACTGGTGGCAGACTGAAACTGGTTGGCCGATGGCCTGCAACCCGATCGGCCTTGGTCAATTGCCGGTCAAATACGGGTCGCCCTCGGTGACGGTGCCCGGCTACAAGATTGATGTGCTCGATGACGAGGGCCATCCGCTTCCCGCAGGCACGCTCGGAAATGTGGTGGTCAAGATGCCGCTTCCGCCTGGCTGCCTTGTGACCTTCTGGAATGCGGATGAGCGTTTCCGCTCCTCCTGCCTCTCGGAATTCCCCGGCTATTACAAGACCGCCGATGCCGGTATCATGGATGAGGATGGCTATCTCTTCATCATGGCGCGAACCGATGACATCATCAATTGCGCCGGACATCGCCTTTCGACCGGCGCGATGGAAGAGGTTTGCGCCATGCATCCGGATGTGGCCGAATGCGCAGTCATCGGGATTGCCGATGAGCTGAAGGGACAGATCCCCTGCGGCTTCCTGGTGCTGAAGAACAAGGTCACCCGTGATCACCAGCTGATCAAGAAGGAAATCGTCAATCTCGTGCGCGACGAGATCGGCCCGGTTGCGGCCTTCAAGACGGTGATGATCGTGGAACGCCTTCCGAAAACCCGGTCCGGCAAGATCCTGCGCGGAACGATGCAGAAGATTGCAGACGGCCTTCCCTGGAAAATGCCGGCCACCATCGATGATCCGGCGATCCTGGACGAGATTACCGAACACCTGAAAGCCCATGGCCACGGTTGAACCGACGGGCCTCAAAACACAAAACCCCGCTGGTGAGGCCAGCGGGGTTTTTCCATTAAAGCTGCAAGAAGGATCTCAGTAGAGATCGTCTTCCTCATCCTCTGCCGGGCGATCCGATTTCAGCGACTTGAGCTTCGCGAAGACGGCATCGGCATCGATTTCCTTTTCTTCCTCATGGCCATAGTCATAATGGCCCTTCTCGGTCTCATAGGCTGGCTGCAGGGTCGCACCCAGTTCTGCAGCAGTCGGCAGCGGCCTGTTCTTGGCGGCCTTTTCCACTTCCATGTCGAGATCGATCTGGCTGCAGAGGCCAAGTGTGACCGGATCCATCGCGGTCAGATTGGCTGAATTCCAGTGGCTGCGGTCGCGGATCTGCTCGATCGTCGACTTGGTGGTGCCAACGAGACGGGAGATCTGGGCGTCCTTCAGTTCCGGATGGTTGCGCACCAGCCAGAGAATGGCATTCGGACGATCCTGACGCTTGGAGACCGGCGTGTAACGCGGGCCCTTTCGCTTGGATTCCGGCACGCGGACCTTCGGTTCGGAAAGCTTCAGCTTGTGGTCCGGATTGGCTTCACCGCGGGCGATTTCATCGCGCGAAAGCTGGCCGGTGGAAATCGGGTCGAGACCCTTGATGCCCTGTGCCGCTTCGCCGTCGGCAATCGCCTTCACTTCCAGCGGATGCAGTTTGCAGAACTGGGCGATCTGATCGAAAGACAGGGCGGTATTGTCAACCAGCCAGATGGCGGTTGCCTTCGGCATGAGCAGCTGTTGAGCCATGGATATGGTCCTTCTGTCCGTCCGCGCCGGTGTCGCGGTCCGTGGTATTACTACCTGATTTCCGGGAAATGCGACGCTGTATAAACCCAAATGCCGGGAATTGCAATTGTTCCCGGGGGAGAAGAAATTCTGCCTCAAAAATGCGGCAGGACCGCAGAGAAAGGCTTGTTCCGGTTACCTTTGTCTAATTGCCGGTGCAAAATGAAGTGCTATGGTGCGCAGCACAAACTTATGGCCGGTTTTGCATTTTCAAGGCCCGGCTGCCAATGTGAGGAGGAGCTCAATGGCGAAAACCTATCCGGTGCTGAAATCCGCAAAGGCTCAAGCCCTTATCGACAACGAGAAATATCTGAAATGGTATGATCAGAGTGTCGAGGATCCGGAAGCCTTCTGGGGCAAGCACGGCAAGCGCATTGACTGGTTCAAGCCCTATACCAAGGTCAAGAACACCTCCTTCAAGGGCAAGGCCCAGATCAAGTGGTTCGAGGATGGTCTGACCAATGTCTCCTACAATTGCATCGACCGCCACCTGAAGACGCATGGCAATCAGACCGCAATCATCTGGGAAGGCGACAATCCCTATATCGACAAGAAGATCACCTACAACGAGCTTTACGAGCATGTCTGCCGTCTGGCCAATGTGCTGAAGAAAATGGGTGTGAAGAAGGGTGACCGCGTCACCATCTACATGCCGATGATTCCGGAAGCGGCCTATGCGATGCTTGCCTGCGCCCGCATCGGTGCCATCCATTCCATCGTCTTCGGCGGCTTCTCTCCCGAAGCCCTGGCCGGTCGTATCGTTGACTGCGAGAGCACCTTCGTCATCACCTGCGACGAGGGTGTGCGCGGTGGAAAGCCTGTGCCGCTCAAGGAAAATACCGATATCGCCATCGATCTGGCGGCCAAGCAGTTCGTGATCGTGCACAATGTGCTGGTCGTGCGCCGCACCGGCGGCAAGATCGGCTGGGCACCCGGCCGCGACCACTGGTACCATCAGGAAATGGCGACCGTGAAGCCGCATTGCGAGCCGGTAAAGATGAAGGCGGAAGATCCGCTTTTCATTCTTTACACGTCCGGCTCCACCGGCAAGCCGAAGGGTGTGATGCACACGACGGGCGGCTATCTCGTCTATGCTTCCATGACCCATGAATATGTGTTCGATTACCAGCAGGGTGACGTCTACTGGTGCACGGCGGATGTGGGCTGGGTCACCGGCCATTCCTACATCGTCTATGGCCCGCTTGCGAATTGCGCCACGACCGTGATGTTCGAAGGCATTCCGACCTTCCCGGATCAGGGCCGCTTCTGGGAAGTCGTGGACAAGCACAAGGTCAACATCTTCTACACTGCGCCCACCGCCATCCGCTCGCTGATGGGGGCAGGCGACGACTATGTGAAGCGTTCCTCGCGCTCGACCCTGCGCATTCTGGGTTCCGTCGGCGAGCCGATCAATCCGGAAGCCTGGGAATGGTATTACAATGTGGTTGGCGATGGCCGCTGCCCGATTGTCGACACCTGGTGGCAGACAGAAACGGGCGGCATCATGATCACGCCTTTGCCGGGCGCGACCAATCTGAAGCCCGGCTCGGCCACCCGTCCGTTCTTTGGCATCAAGCCGGAGCTGGTGGACAATGAAGGCAATGTGCTGGAAGGCGCGACCGACGGCAATCTCTGCATCACCGACAGCTGGCCGGGTCAGGCTCGCTCTGTCTATGGCGATCATGACCGTTTCGTGCAGACCTATTTCTCCACCTACAAGGGCAAATACTTCACCGGTGACGGCTGCCGTCGCGATGAAGATGGCTATTACTGGATCACCGGCCGTGTCGATGACGTGCTCAATGTATCCGGTCACCGTCTCGGCACCGCGGAAGTGGAATCGGCGCTCGTTTCGCACCACCTCGTGTCCGAAGCGGCTGTTGTCGGCTATCCGCACTCCATCAAGGGTCAGGGTATCTATTGCTATGTCACCCTGATGGAGGGACAGGAGCCGACAGATGCGCTGCGCGCGGAACTCGTGAAGCATGTGCGCACGGAGATCGGCCCGATTGCTTCTCCGGACAAGATCCAGTTCGCGCCCGGTCTGCCGAAGACCCGCTCCGGCAAGATCATGCGCCGCATCCTGCGCAAGATTGCCGAGGATGATTTCGGTTCGCTCGGCGACACATCGACCCTTGCCGATCCGTCCGTCGTCGACGACCTGATCGCAAACCGCCAGAACAAGGGCTGATTGCTGCCCCGGTAAATCAAGAAGCCCCGGCAACGCTGCCGGGGCTTTTTCAGAGCTGACAGCCGATTTCCGCCTCGATGGCCATCACCTCTTCCCGGCTGGAACAGACCGTTTCACAAGGAATGCCATCGTCATCCCGGTCCGCGCCATAGTAGCCTCCGCACCACAAGACGACCGCTTCCGCGCAGGTTGATACGGATTTGCACGTCATCCGGATCGGGATTGCGAGTGTGGCTTCAGGCCAGAGAGATTGCGGATGAACTTCCGCCGCGGAAAGCGGCGCTGTCAAAGCCATAAATGCAGATACAGTAGAGATCGTTCGCCTGTTCATGGTTTCCTCCATGTACAGAACGATAACAATCGGAATTTGATGGGTCTACGATGCGAATAATCGTCAAGGTTGTTTATGTTGGATAATCAGAAATCGATTGCCCGGCCCTTGATTTCCCAATCGCCGAAACGGGCGGGATCTGCCCCTCCCCTGCCACCCAGTTCCGTCGGACGTTCCGCGACGGTTTCCCTGCGTCGGCGCTCCTCCGCTTCAGCGCGCGCGCGTTGTGCGGCAGGCGGCAGGACTTTTACGGGATCACCATTGGTCTGCGAATATTCAGGCCGGGCGTTATCGTTGTCGGCAGGAACCATAAGGGCTTCCCTTCCTATTGAATTCAATATCAATCTTCCCCAATTTACCCGATGATAGGGCTGAGGCATAGCCCGCAATCGTTGAACATGAGGAGTATCTGGGCCATGAATCTGATCCGCACTGCCATGTTGCTGGCCTTCATGACCGCATTGTTCATGGCGGTTGGTTACATGATCGGCGGACAGAGCGGCATGCTGATTGCGCTTCTGGTCGCCGCCGGCATGAATTTCTTTTCCTGGTGGAATTCCGATCGCATGGTGCTCGCCACCTATGGCGCGCAGGAGATCAGCGAAGCCAACGCGCCTGAGTTTTTCGGCATCATTCGCGATCTTTCCAGAAATGCCGGGCTGCCGATGCCGAAAGTCTATCTCTATGACAGTCCGCAGCCAAATGCCTTCGCGACCGGACGCAATCCGCAAAATGCTGCCGTCGCCGCGTCCACCGGTCTTCTGAACATGCTCAAGCCCGAAGAAGTGGCAGGCGTGATGGCGCATGAGCTTGCCCATATCCAGAACCGCGACACGCTGACCATGACGATCACCGCGACCCTTGCGGGTGCGATTTCGATGCTCGGCAACTTCGCCTTTCTGTTCGGCGGCAGCCGCGATAGCGAAAATCGCAGTCCTTTCGGCTTTGTCGGCGTGCTTCTGGCAATGATCATCGCACCGCTTGCCGCAATGCTGGTGCAGATGGCGATCAGCCGCACCCGGGAATATTCGGCCGACCGGCGCGGTGCTGAAATCTGCGGCAATCCTCTGTGGCTGGCCTCTGCGCTCGGCAAGATAGCCCGGGGTGCGGAGCATTTTCCGAATGCGGACGCGGAGCGTAATCCGGCGACCGCGCATATGTTCATCATCAATCCGCTTTCCGGTGAACGTATGGACAATCTCTTCTCTACCCATCCGAATACCGAAAATCGCATCGCTGCGCTGGAGCGGATGGCGGGCGAATTCGCCAATGGCTCGACGGGCGGGGCAATGGCTGCTAATGGCCTCCGCAAAGCACGCTCGGTTCCCGATACGGTCTGGGGGCGAGGTGATAACCAAAAGCCCAAAGGACCCTGGTCTTGACCCCTGACAAATCCCGTCCGCCACGCCATCGTACCTCCGGCAGGAAGCCGGATTCACTGAAGCGGACGGATGGGAAAGCGCGGCGTGCACCTGCCAAGCCCGGGCTCGAGGCCCGTAGTGCTGCCGTAAAGATTCTTGCGGCAGTCGTTGATCGCAAGGTGTCTCTGGATGGCATGCTGGATCACGCGAATGGCAATCCGGTCTACAAGGCATTGAACGATGCGGACCGGGCTCTGGTTCGGGCCATCCTCAATGCCGCTCTGCGACACCTGCCGCGCATCGAGGCAGCGCTTGCATCCATGTTGCAGAACCCGCTGCCGGAAGGCGCGCGCGCTCTGCATCATGTGCTGGTGGTTGCCGCCACGCAAATCCTTTATCTCGGCATCCCGGATCACTCGGCGGTCGATCTTGCTGTTGAACAGGCCAATCTCGACCCGCGCAATCATCGTTTCGCGGCGCTGGTCAATGCGGTCCTGCGGCGCATTTCGCGCGAAAAGGACGAGATTCTGGACTGGAGCCAGGATGTGCCGGCCATGCCCGGGTGGTTCTTCACCCGGCTGGAAAAAGTCTACGGGCGCGAGCACGCACTGCAGATCGCCGAAGCCAATCTTTTTCCTGCAGCCATCGATCTGACGGTCAAATCCGATCCGGAGGGCTGGGCGAAGCGGCTGAATGGCGTCGTGTTGCCGACCGGTGGTGTGCGACTGCGTCCCTTTGAGGGCCCGGTTACCGAGCTTCCCGGGTTTGGCGATGGCGAATGGTGGGTGCAGGATGCCGCTGCAAGCCTTCCCGCCCTGCTCTTCGGTGATCTTTCCGGAAAGAAAGTGGTCGATCTCTGTGCGGCACCCGGTGGAAAGACGGCGCAGCTGATCATGGCAGGGGCTCAGGTCACCGCGCTCGATCAATCGGCGAGCCGCCTGAAGCGGCTTGGTGCCAATCTTGCACGGCTGAATCTCGGCGCGGACCTCATCGAACAGAACATGCTCGATTTCCGACCCGACACACTTTTCGATGCTGCCCTTCTCGATGCACCTTGCTCTTCCACGGGCACCACGCGGCGCCATCCGGATGTGCTCTGGTCCAAGGGGCCGGAGGATATTGCGAAACTCGCAGCCCTGCAGCAGCGGATGCTTACTCACGCGCTGACATTGGTAAAGCCGGGCGGCATTGTTGTCTTTTCCAATTGCTCCCTCGACCCTTCCGAAGGCGAGGATATGGTCGATTCTTTGTTTGCCGCGATGCCTGATATCCGTCGAATTCCGATTGACCCTGCACTTTGGCCGGGTCTTGAACAGGCGATTTCTGGCGATGGCGATTTCCGCACCACACCGGCCATGTTGCAAGCGCCGGAATATCTGGCTGGAGGTCTCGACGGTTTCTATGCTACAATCTTGCAGCGTTTGAAGTGAAGATATTGCATCCTATAATAGTGATAGTGCTCTATTTGACGGCTTGAACTCCCGCGAGGCAGGGCGTTATCTGCGTTTGACTCGAATCAAATTGGATCAAGATGGGCGCTTCAGCCGGCAGGCGACTATATGGATTATATGTGAGGGAGGCGCTTCGGCGGTTCAGGCGCAGGCTCGCTTTGATGCGTGTGCGGCTCTATCGCATGTCGGCGCGCGTGCCTGATCGGCTGATCGTTGCCCCCACCGATCTTCGTCCGCTTGATACTTTCGTGGCCGAAGAAATCATGGAGGGCCGTTTTCCTCTTGCGGGCCGGGAGCTGGATACGAACGGTGTTTCCCCGTTTTTCCTGGAACTGCCCTCCCGCGCCTTTGCAGACCGGTTGCATAGCTTTAGCTGGCTAAGGCATTTACGCAGTCTGAAGACGCCCGAAGCATCCGAATGCGGTCGCAGCATTGTCAACCAGTGGCTTTCGACCCATGGCCGCATCTTCGAAGGCATTGCCTGGGAAGATGACGTGGTGGTTGGCCGGCTGATCGCCTGGCTTTCCCATTCACCTGTGCTGCTGAATGGCGCAGACAGCAATTTCTATCGCCGGTTTGCCCGCAGCCTGATGGTGCATGGTAACTATCTCGAGCGCATGCATGGCAGCGCCATGCCGGGCGAAACGCGGTTGCGTATCCGCATCGCGCTTGCCATGCTGAGCCTTGTGGTGCCGAACGGAGCATCGCAGATCCGGCGTGCCGCAGACGGGCTCGACCGGGAGATCGAGGCGCAGATACTGGCGGATGGTGGCCATGTCTCGCGCAATCCGCGCGTCACGCTTGATCTGCTTCTTGATCTCTTGCCGCTTCGCCAAACCTACATGAATCTCGGGCATGACCTGCCGCAACGGCTGATACCGGGCATTGACCGGATGTATCCGGCCCTTCGCTTCTTCCGCCATCAGGACGGGGACCTGGCGCTTTTCAATGGTGCGACTGCCACCCGTGCCAATGAGCTGATGTCCGTGCTGCGCTACGACGAGACGGCGGGTCAGCCGTTCAAGGCGCTTCCACATATGAATTTCCAGCGCCTGACCGCAGGCAATACGGTCATCATCGCCGATGCCGGTTTGCCGCTTTCGCTTGACCTGTCGCGGCAGGCGCATGCTGGGTTTCTCTCCTTCGAAATGTCTGCTGGCCGCCATCGGTTTATTGTCAATTCCGGGGCACCCCGATTTGCAAGTCTTGCCTACCGGCAGATGGCGCGGTCCACGGCGGCCCATTCCACGCTCGTGCTGAATGAAACATCGTCGGCCCGTCTTATGCCTTCGCCCTTTCTCGGCCCGATCTTCGCGGAGGCACCCGATGCGATCCGCATGACACGCGGGGAAAATGCGCAGGGTGAGGAATGTCTGAGCCTTTCCCATGACGGCTACCGTTCCGCATTCGGCTGGATCCATCATCGGGATATCCGCCTTTCTTCCGACGGAAACCGCATTTCCGGCCGTGACTATCTGGTCCGGGCCGAAACCCGCCACAGCACACCACCTGGCGGTGAAGCAATCGTGCGTTTTCACATCCATCCGGCAATCGATCTCATCCAGGCAGGCCATGATGCTGTGATCCTGAAAGCACCCGATGGCGATGCCTGGATATTCTCAGTCGATGGCGGCGAAGCCGTGATCAGCGAAGACATCTTCTTTGCCGATCCTTCCGGATTGCGGTCTTCGGAGCAGATCGAGGTGTCCTTCAACCTGATCGAGCGGACGGAACTTGACTGGCAATTGCTGCGGCAGAAATAGCCCGGTTCCCTCGGCCCTTCTCCTGTGCTAGGCGACGGCTGAAGATCAGCCGCTGTCGGAAATCTCCCGGTCCGCCAGCCCGAGCAGGAGACCAGCCATGGCCATCGTATCGAAGAAGATTCCGGCACCCGACAAGGTGAAGATCCGCACTGCCCTGCTTTCCGTGTCTGACAAGACCGGCATTGTCGAGCTTGCCCGCGAGTTGCACGGGCTTGACGTTCGTTTGCTTTCCACCGGCGGCACCCACAAGGCTATCGCCGCCGAAGGCATTCCGGTTACGGATGTTTCCGAGGTGACCGGTTTTCCGGAAATCATGGATGGGCGGGTTAAAACGCTGCATCCGCTGGTGCATGGCGGCCTGCTTGCAATCCGTGACGATCAGGACCATGTCGAGGCGATGCAGGCTCATGGCATCGGCGCGATCGATCTTCTCGCCATCAATCTCTATCCATTCGAAGAAGTGCGCGCAGCCGGTGAAGATTATCCGACCACAGTCGAAAACATCGATATCGGTGGTCCCGCCATGCTTCGTGCTGCGGCGAAGAACCATGCCTATGTCACGGTGGTCACCGATCCTTCCGACTATCCAGCACTGTTGCAAAGCCTCAAGGCGGAAGATTGCTCGACCTCCTACGACTATCGAAAGACCCAGGCTGCAAAGGCCTATGCGCGCACTGCCGCCTATGATGCGGCGATTTCGAACTGGTTTGCCGATGCTCTCGGCATCGAAATCCCGCGTTACCGCACTATCGGTGGAGTGCTGAAGGAAAAGATGCGGTATGGTGAAAACCCTCACCAGAGCGCAGGCTTCTATGTGACCGGCGATCCTCGCAAGGGTGTCGCTTCAGCCACGCTTTTGCAGGGAAAACAGCTTTCCTATAACAATATCAATGATACCGATGCGGCTTTCGAGCTGGTCGCGGGTTTCCTGCCGGAAAATGGTCCCGCTTGCGCCATCATCAAGCATGCCAATCCTTGCGGTGTTGCGGTGGGGTCAACGCTTGCCGATGCCTATCGCCGCGCACTCGCCTGCGATCCGACATCTGCGTTCGGCGGCATCATCGCGCTTAACCAACGGCTTGATGCGGAAGCGGCGGAAGACATCATCAAGCTATTCACCGAGGTCATCATCGCCCCCGAGGCTTCGCCGGAAGCCTGCGAGATCATTGCCCGCAAGCCCAATCTGCGCCTGCTTGTGACCGGTGGCCTGCCCGATCCGCGTGAGCGCGGCCTTTCCGCCAAGACGGTGGCCGGCGGTCTTCTGGTACAGACCCGCGACAATGGCATCATCGAGGATCTTGATCTGAGGGTTGTCACGAAGCGTGCACCGACGGCTGCCGAACTCGAAGACCTGAAATTTGCTTTCAAGGTTGCCAAGCATGTGAAATCGAATGCCGTGGTCTACGCAAAGGACGGCTGTACGGTCGGGATCGGTGCCGGGCAGATGAGCCGCGTCGACAGCGCCCGCATTGCGGCCATCAAGGCAGAAGAAGCGGCCCGGGCCATGGGCCTCGACAAGCCGCTCACCATTGGATCGGCTGTTGCTTCGGAAGCCTTCCTGCCCTTTGCGGATGGTCTCCTGTCCATGGTCGCGGCTGGTGCCACTTCGGTGATCCAGCCTGGTGGCTCGATGCGCGATGATGAGGTGATCAGGGTCGCGGACGAGCATGGTATTGCCATGGTCTTCACCGGCATGCGCCATTTCCTGCACTGACGTCCATCGCCGAACAGGCTTGCGATGGGGTCATCAGGCCCGGGGCTTGTCGGCGGGATAGGGTGTCGGGATCAGGATCAGCAGGCCACCGATCAGGAAGATCAGAAGCGTTGCCATGCCTTCGCGTGCTGATCCGGTCCAGTATGTCACCATCGAAAAGGATAGCGTTGCCATGAAACTCGTGGCACGCCCGGAAAGCGCATAGATGCCGAAGTAGCGGCCTGCCTCGTCAGCGCTGACGCTGCGGGCGAGATAGGACCGGGACGAGGCTTGTACCGGACCGAAGGATATCCCTACCAGCAGGCCAAAGAAGATATAGGCTTTTTCCGCTGCCGTGCCGAAAAGACCGCCGCTGTCTGTTTCCGGCAGTGGCAGAAGGCCGAACAGCGTATGGCCCGGTGCGGTCGAGATCAGCCCAACAGTGGCAATCGAGAGCAGGATCAGGCTGATCATGATGGTCTTTTTTGATCCCATCGTCCTGTCGACCTTGCCTGCAAGGAAATTGCCGAAAATCGCCACTACATTGAGGATGATGCCGTAAATCCCGATTTCCATGGTCGCCCATCCGAACATGCCGGCCGCAAAGGTGCCACCAAGGATCAGGAGGCCATTGACGCCGTCCTGATAGAGCATGCGCGAGATCAGGAAGCGGGTTATACCCGGCCGGTCCCTGAGCTCCTTCATCGTATGGCCAAGCTCGCTCAAGCCGTTTTTCACAGCGGTTCCGAAGGCGAGCCCTTCCTTGGCATCGGGCGTAAAGAAAAACATCGGCAGGATGAAAATCAGGTACCAACCGGCCGCAATCGGGCCGGTGATGCGGGCATCTTCCCCGAGATGGAGATCAAGACCGAAAAGTGGTGTGCTGCCGAGCAGCGTCTTGCCTGTCTGCGGATTGCCCGTGAGCGAAAGCACCACGAAGATCAGCACGATCATGCCCCCGAGATAGCCGAGGCCCCAGGCAATATTGGAAATGCGTCCCGCCTCTTCTTTGGACACGAGGCGGGGCATCATGGAATCATTGAAAACGATCGAGAACTCAGCCGCAATCGAGGCAAGGATCATGGCTACCACGGGCATCAGCATCGGTGATCCCGGCGCGGCCCACCAAAGCGTTACAAGGCTTGCAATCTTGATTACGGCGAAAAATCCGATCCAGGGCTTGCGGGGACCTGACTGATCTGCGATCGAGCCCAGAATCGGAGAAAAGATGGCGATGATCACCGAGGAGATCGTTGCCATATTGCTCCACATCGCCTGCGCACCCACAGGATCGCTTGTCAGCCTCGCGACGAAATAGGGACCAAAGATAAAGGTGTTCACCACCGTGAAAAAGGGCTGGGCTGCCCAGTCGAACAGCATCCAGCCCCAGATTCCACGGTCAATTCTGGCTGCAGGTTCAGCCTGATGCGAGACGGCCATATGAAACTATTCCCCCCGGAACCCCTCGGTTTCGGGGGGACTGTGTCATTTTGCACCGGCGCTTGCAAGGTCGCCAAGCAGGCCCGCAGCCACCATCACCTTGGCAAGTGTGGCTTCCCCGCTGTCACCAAGAACCGCAAGCTCCCCGGACAGTCTCGTCAGCCGCGCCGGGTCGCTGGCAAGCCAGCTCTCGAGCGGTGCCTTGTCCTTGCGACTGCCGGTCAGAACGCCGGTTACGATCGCGCGGCGGGCCGAAGTGATCTGGTCCTGTGCTCTCGAAAGCGCCATGCTTTCATAGGCATCGCTCGTAACCACATGGGCGGCTGCCGAAAGCAACCGTCCCACATGGAAGCGCTGGGAGACAGCCATATAAGTCTCCGACGCCCTGCCCAGACTGTCGCCCGTGACAGCGCAGATCTGCATGATTTCCGGCACGATCAAAAGCGCCTGCAGTTCTGACACCTCGGCGGCAAGGGCCGGAGGAATGCCGGTCGCGGTAAAGGCCTGCTCTGCTGCCGCGATTTCTGCTGTCAGATCGGCAGGCATGATCGAGCGCAGTGCAGGGCGCAGCGATTTTACCGCTGCTGCAAGCTTCTGGCTTGCCTCCTGCATCGGCAGATCCGCGCTTCCGGTCTTGATCAAGAGCCGGGTCAGACCGGCAAAGACCGAACCAATCTCGGCGTAGAGGGCATTCTGAGCCTCGCCACCCACCTGGTTGTCCAGCCTGTCGGCCTCATTCCAGAGGCGCGCGAAATCGAAACCTTCGCGGGCAAGCATTGCTGCTTTGACGACGTCCGAGGGGGATGCACCGGTTTCCACCACCAAGCCTGTGACAAATCCCGGACCACCACGGTTGATCACTTCATTGGCCAGCACGGTGGCGATGATTTCCCGCCGCAGGCGATGTCCTGCAATATCGCCCGCATAGGGTTTTTGCATTTTCGCCGGGAAATAGCGTGTCAGAATCCCGCTGAAGATCGGATCATCCGGCACATCGCTGACGATCAGCTGATCAAAGAGCACGATCTTTGCATAAGAAAGCAGAACACCGATTTCCGGGCGTGTCAGCGGCTTTCCCGCACCATAGCGTTCGGCAAAGGCCTGCTGATCCGGAAGGGTTTCCACCTTGCGGTTCAACTGACCTGCCGCTTCCAGCACATCCATCAGTCGCCCAAGCTCGGGGCCGTTTGCCGTTCCCTTTCTCGAAACAAGCGAAATTGCCAGCGATTGCAGATAGTTGTTTCGCAACACAAGACTTGCGACTTCATCGGTCATGGCTGCGAGTAGCTGGTTACGCTTCGGGCGGGTCAGCCGCTCGTCCCGCATAGCCGAAGCAAGGGCGATCTTGATATTGACCTCGACGTCGGAGGAATTCACGCCGGCCGAATTGTCGATGGCGTCCGAATTGCAGCGTCCGCCTGACAGACTGTAGGCGATGCGGCCACGCTGGGTCACGCCGAGATTGGCCCCCTCGCCGATCACCTTTGCTCCCACCTCGGTACCGAGAATGCGGATCGGGTCATTGGCACGGTCGCCCACTTCCGCATCGGTTTCGCCCGGACCCTTGATATAGGTGCCGATGCCGCCGAACCAGAGAAGGTCCACCTTGGCTTTCAGGATTGCGGTCATGATTTCAAACGGTGTCGCCGTTGTCTTTGAAAGACCGATGACGGCGGCGGCCTCATTGCTGAGCTTGATCGATTTTTCCGCCCGCGAAACAATCATCCCGCCCTTCGAAAGGATCGCCTTGTTGAAATCCTGCCAGCTTGAACGGGGCAGGTTGAACATGCGCTGGCGTTCGGCAAAGGTTTTCGCCATATCCGGATCGGGATCGATGAAGATGTCGCGGTGGTCGAAGGCAGCGATTAGCCGGATCTTCGGAGAAAGCAGCATGCCATTGCCGAAGACGTCACCGGACATGTCACCAACACCGGCGACCGTGAAGGGCGTGGTCTGGATATCGATGTCCATCTCGCGGAAATGCCGCTTGACCGCTTCCCAGGCACCGCGAGCGGTGATGCCCATCTTCTTGTGGTCGTAGCCTGCCGATCCGCCGGAGGCAAAGGCGTCATCCAGCCAGAAGCCGGCTTCCTGAGCCAGACCATTGGCCGTATCGGAGAAGGTGGCCGTGCCCTTGTCGGCTGCCACCACGAAATAGGGGTCGTCGCCATCGAGACGAACTGTATCCTTCGGCGGGACCAGCCCACTCGTATCGATATTGTCGGTGATCGACAGAAGCGTCCGGATATAGGTCTTGTAAGCCTGGGTTCCAGCAGCAAATATTTCGTCACGGCTGCCACCTGCAGGTAGTTGCTTCGGGAAAAAGCCCCCCTTGGCGCCCACCGGCACGATAACGGCATTTTTCACCTGCTGTGCCTTGACGAGGCCGAGCACTTCCGTGCGGTAATCCTGGGCGCGATCCGACCAGCGCAGGCCGCCGCGCGCCACCTTGCCAAAGCGCAGATGCACGCCTTCCACCTCGACACCATAGACGAAGATTTCACGGAAGGGCCGGGGTTCCGGGAGGCCTTCAAGCAGATGCGGGTCGAACTTGAAGGCCAGCATTGCCTTTGGCGATCCGTCATGGTTTCGCTGGAAATAGTTGGTGCGGAGCGTCGACTGGATGACATTGACGAAGCGGCGAAGAATCCGGTCTTCATCCAGGCTTGGTACGGCGGAAAGCGCTGTCTCGATCTCATCCAGCAGCTCGCCGGTGCGTTTTGCCCGGTTCTTTTCCGAAAGCTTCGGGTCCATCCGCTCATGAAACAGCCGGAAGGTTGCATTGGAAATGGCCGGATATTTAGCCAGAGTCTCGGCAATATAGTCCTGCGAATAGGCAATTCCTGCCTGCCGCAGATAGCGGGCAATCGCCCGCAAGACCATGACTTCCCGCGCGGTCAGACCTGCAAGCAGCACGAGGCGGTTGAAAGTGTCATCATCAATCCGGCCATCAAAGGCGGAGAGAAACGCGTCGGTGAGTGCTGCCCCGTGGTGGGAAAGATCCACTGCCGCCCCGCTTTTGGGCTCCAGTTCCATCACATGCAGAACCACCAGTTCCTCGTCTGCCCCATTTTCATGGGCGGCAATATCGAAGGTCCGTTCGCTGATGACGTTGAAACCCAGATGTTCGAGCAGAGGGACGCGGCGGGAAAGGGCGAGGTCCGTCTTTGCATGGAAGATACGAAGGGTCAGCATTTTCGGATCATCAAGCCGTGGCTTGAAGGCAATGCTGATTTCGGCACCCTTCAGGCAGGCCTTGATATGGTCGAGATCGGCCACCGTGTCTTCCGGCGTGAACGCTTCTTCGAAGGCCTGGCTCACCCGGATGACGGGCGCGCCTTCACCAGCCAGCTGCTGGAAGCGCTCGGTCCAGCGAGCCGTGATTTCGCGGATTGCCTGTTCGAGCTTTGCCTGCGGAATGCGCGGTGTCTTGCCACCGCTGCGGCCGATGATGAAGTGTACGCGCGCGACGCCGCCTTCCGGAAAAGCCGGATAATAGGCGGAAACGCGACCATCATAGATTGTCTTGAGATAGGTGCCGATCTTTTCGCGGACCACGGAATTATAGTCTTCGCGCGGCACATAGATCAGCACCGAGACGAAACGGTCGAAATGGTCAATGCGCGGCAGAACCCGCACCCGCGGCCGGTCTGACAATTCATTGATCTGCTCGGCAAAGGAGGCAAGCAGCGCCGGATCGATCTGGAACAGATCGTCGCGCGGATAGGATTCCAGCGTATTGGCAAGCAGGCGGCCGGAATGGCTAGCCGGATCGAAACCGAAATGATCGACGACCTTCTCGATCTTGCGACGCAGAAGCGGGATCTGGGCAGCCGCACCCGTATAGGCCGTCGAGGTGAAAAGTCCGACCACCCGCAATTCGCCGGTGACGTTGCCTGCCTCGTCGAACCGTTTGATGCCGATGTAATCCATATAGGTGCGGCGATGTACGACGGATTTCACGTTCGCCTTGGTGACGATGATGAAATCGGGACCCTGCAGGAATTCCAGGATTTCCGGTGTGGTCGTGACCGCATCCTTGCCCTGACGCAGCACCAGCACATCCGGATTGGCCAGAATACCGAGCCCCTTGCCCTTGCCGCGCTCGACCTTGGCCTTCGCGCCCTTGCCAGAATAGATATATTCCCGCATTCCGAGGAAGGTGAAATTGTCGCGCCGCAGCCATTCGAGGAAGGCAAGCGTCTCGTCGCGTTCCCCCTTGCGGCGGCCGGCCTGATGGGCCTGAAGTTCCGCCATGGCGCTATCAAGGAGCGCCAGCATCGGCTTCCAGTCGGCGATTGCATCGCGGACCTGGTGAAGAACGGTCTCCACCCGGCGGACGAGATCCGTGGCCTGCGCCGGAGTAACCGGTGCAAGATGCAGCTGGATATGGCTGACCGAGCGTGTCTTGTCGTCTCCTTCGTCCGGCGAAAAGGCAGATATTTCCCCATCGTCGCGTCGCATCAGGATCGGATGGACGGCGAGATGGATATCGCGATGTGTGGACGTTACCTCGCCCATCACCGAATCATAAAGGAAAGGCATGTTCCGCCCGGTGACCGAAAGCACGCTGACCGGATCGCCGAAGGGTTCCACATGATCCACCGCCGCGACGGTTACACGCGGTGTCTCTCCATCCCAGCCATCCAGTTCTGATGCGGCATGAATTGCAGAATATGCAAGCATCTCCGCGCTGTAGGCTTCCAGATCATCGCCACTTGCATGGCCGAACAGGATACCCGGATCGATGTGACGGCGCTCTGCCGCAAGGGCAATCTTGCGGGCATTTTCAATGAGCTTGTCACGTTTCGGATTATTGCGGGCTCCCATAGGGCTTTCCTCCTTGCCGGGATGAACCTTCAGCGCTTGTGGCCGACGGTATGAATCAGGGATGATTTTCGGACAATATCGGGATGATTTCGAGTTTTTTGACCAAAAACACGCGCTTCATGCGAGATTTTGACCAGTTTTCCCGTAAATTCTTAAGAATTTGCGGCGGATTCTCGAAATTTATATTCTAAATCGATCTAACGGATTTTCTGATCCGGTTGACAGCATGGCCGAAATGGCTGCAAGTCCGAGCCACTTGCGAAGCGAGGTGGAACGAAACGATGAGCACTCCAGTGGAAAAGGGCGCCGTGATTGTGATTTCCAGTCACGTGGTGCGCGGTTCGGTGGGAAACCGGGCGGCGGTATTTGCCCTGGAGCAGCTTGGCATTCCGGTCTGGGCTCTTCCGACGGTCGTGCTCCCCTGGCATCCAGGCCATGGGCCTTCCACGCGGATGACCTTCAGCGAGGCGGAATTCGGCAGCGCCATCGACGACCTGGTGCGTGCGCCCTGGATCGGTGAGGTCACGGCTGTGCTTTCCGGCTACCTTGCCAATGCCGCGCAGGCCCGTGCGGTTGCCCGGCTGGTAACGGCCCTGCGTCAAAACTGCGAAACCCTGTTTTATGCCTGTGATCCGGTGATGGGTGATATCGGCGGGCTCTATATCGCGACAGAGACGGCCACTGCGATCCGCGATCACTTGATCCCGCTTGCATCCCTTGCCACGCCAAACCGTTTCGAGCTTGCCTGGCTGTCTGGCTCGCCGCTCGAGAGCAATGCGGCGATCATGGATGCGGCATTGGCGCTTGGTCCGTCCCGCATGCTTGTGACCTCGGCGCATCCGATGATGGCGGGTGGCACGGGAAATCTCTATCTCTCCGGCAAGACGGCGCTCCTTGCGGAAAACCGTCTCGTTGACAATGCCCCGAACGGACTTGGTGATCTGATGTCGGCGCTCTTTCTTGCCCGCCTGATGGAAGGCTTGGAGGAAGACCGGGCCCTCCAGCTCGCCACAGCAGCCGTTTTTGAAATTCTCGCCCGCACGGCAAAGATGGGCAGTGACGAGCTGGCGCTTGAAACCCACGCCTCCAGTCTCGCCACGCCGATGGCGATGGTGCAGATGCGCAAACTCTTTCACCCCGCCCAGAAGCGAAGAAACTGATTGCCGGGGAAAATGTGCCCCCTCGTCGTCAAAGTGCCGGTAAGTGGCGGCCCTGCGGTTGATTCGCTCCGGGCGAAACTGTAGTTTTCCGCCATGCACAATTTTCCCGACTATCTCCTTGATGGATATCGCAACTTCATGAATGCTCGTTACAATGGCGAGCGCGAGCGATACCGGGTGCTGGCAGAAAACGGTCAGCAGCCGCAAACGCTGGTGATTGCCTGTTGCGATTCCCGTGCTGCCCCCGAAACGATTTTCGATTCTGGCCCGGGAGAGCTTTTTGTCGTGCGCAACGTGGCCAATATGATGCCGCCCTATGAACCGGATGGCACCTACCATTCCACCTCGGCGGCGCTTGAATTTGCCGTGCAATCTTTGCGCGTCAAAAATATCGTTGTGATGGGCCATGGTCGTTGCGGGGGCATCCGTGCGGCCCTGGATCCAAATGCCGAACCGCTTTCTCCCGGCGATTTTATCGGCAAGTGGATGGGATTGGTCCGCACGGCTGCGGAGCAGATCCAGAGCAATGACGTGATGACTGCATCCGAGCGACAGACGGCGCTGGAGCGTGTGTCGATCCGCAATTCGATCCGCAATCTGCGTACCTTTCCTTGCGTGAAGATCCTGGAAGAGCGCGGCAAATTGCAACTGCACGGTGCCTGGTTCGATATTTCGACCGGCGAGCTGTGGATCATGGATGGCAAAACCGGCGACTTCATCCGACCGGATGTCTTGGCCATCTGAGATGGTTTTAGAACTGGACAATAAAAAACCGGCCAATTTGGCCGGTTTTGCGTTTGCGGTGAAGGCGGTTTACTGGCCGTCTATCTGGGCGCCGATATAGGCAATTGCCTGCTGATAGACGGTCGCCGCATTCCAGCCCTGAAGGGCGGAAAAATTCGGTTCCCCGGGCTGGTATCCGGCACCGGCCTGCCAGCCATGACCGCGCAGGAAATTCGCGGTCGATGCCAGCGCATCCGCCTTGGAGGCCACGAGGTCGATCCGGCCGTTGCCGTCGCCATCCACGCCGAATTTCACGACATTGAGCGGCAGGAACTGGGTCTGGCCGATTTCGCCATGGGCCGCGCCATGGGCTGACGGATTGAGCGAGCCATTGGCGACAAGCTGCAGAGCCGCATAAAGCTGCTCGGTGAAGTAATCGCTGCGACGGCAATCATAGGCAAGCGTGGCGACGGCAGACATCGTGTGTTCGTTGCCCATATAGCTGCCGAAGCCGGTTTCCATGCCCCAGATGGCAATCAGCGGGCCTGCGGGAACCCCGAAGCGGCTTTCGATCCGGGCAAACAGCGCGGCATTCGCCTTTTTCACGCCCTTGCCGCGGGAGATGATGGCGGCACCGCCGCGCTTTTTCATGAACTGGTCAAAGGACAGCTTGAAGCTCTTCTGTCCGCGATCCGCACGGATCGTGCCCTTGTTGTAGCCGACATTCGCGAAGGCGCGATCAAGCACATTCTTGCTGACGCCCTTGGCCGCGGCTTCCGCCTTGAAATCCTGAACCCAGGCACCGAAGGCAGCGCCGGTGCTGCTGCACTGGGCAGCCGAGCCCAGTCCCGGAAATGCGGCCATGAGGCCGGTTGCGATCAGAATTGCCTTGATTGTGCTGCCCTTGCCCATTTTTGCTCCGCTGGCGGCGCGTCGGTTGCACCGCGCCTGATCTCATTGATCGTTCAAGTGGCGGTTCCGATGATGTGACATCCGCCAAAACAAAAGCCCCGCAATCTCCCGGGCATCCAGCTCCTTTTGAGAAGGGAAGGAATGCACCGGGAAATTGCGAAGTTTTTAATCAAAACTGTTTACCAAATGGTAATCATGCTGCCGACTTGCGTGCCTTGATCAGCCCGCGGTTGACGAGAAGTTCGGCAATCTGAACGGCGTTGAGGGCAGCGCCCTTGCGCAGATTGTCGGAAACCACCCACATGTTCAGACCGTTCTCGACGGTTGCGTCCTCGCGGATACGGGAAATGTAGGTTGCGTCTTCGCCCGCGCTTTCGTAAGGCGTGATGTAGCCGCCGTTTTCACGCTTGTCGATAACCTGACAGCCCGGTGCATCGCGCAGGATATCGCGGGCCTGGTCGGCCGTGATCTCGTTTTCAAACTCGATATTGACCGATTCCGAATGACCGATGAAGACCGGAACGCGCACGGCCGTGCAGGTGACCTTGATCTTCGGGTCCAGCATCTTCTTGGTTTCGGCCAGCACCTTCCATTCTTCCTTGGTGTAGCCATCTTCCATGAAGACATCGATATGCGGAATGACGTTGAAGGCAATCCGCTTGGTGAACTTCTTGTTTTCGATCGGATCGGCGACGAAGACGGCGCGTGTCTGGTTGAAGAGTTCGTCCATGCCGTCCTTGCCGGCACCGGAAACCGACTGATAGGTAGACACAACCACACGCTTGATCTTGGCGAAATCATGCAGCGGCTTCAGGGCCACGACCAGCTGGGCGGTCGAGCAGTTCGGATTGGCAATGATGTTCTTCTTCGTGAAGCCCTCGATTGCGTCCGGGTTCACTTCCGGAACGATCAACGGAACCTCGGAATCATAGCGCCAGGCGGAGGAATTATCGATGACTACGCAACCCTGCTGGCCGATCTTCGGAGACCACTTCTTGGAAACATCGCCGCCTGCGGACATCAGGCAGATATCGGTGTCGGAAAAATCGTAGTTTTCGAGGTTCTTGACCTTCAGAACCTTGTCTCCGAAGGACACTTCGGTGCCCTGCGAACGGGCGGAGGCCAGTGCCACCACCTCGTCTGCGGGAAAGCCCCGTTCGGAAAGAATGTTCAGCATTTCACGACCGACATTGCCGGTTGCGCCTGCGATTGCGACTTTGAAACCCATGGGTCTTGCTCTCTTTCTGTCTCTCCTCGCTGGGTGGGAGGGGAAAGCGCCCGGCGCCAGATAACGCCTCACGGTTTCCTTGGTCCCCAGCCGAGCCGGGGAGAGAGCGGCAGGCCAGAGACGTCAGACGGTTTTCGTCGTCGTTTTGGCCGTGGTTTTGAAGGAAATGGAAACAATCGGTTCCCCGCCGGCAGAACGAGCCGGGTACAGCCTGTCAGCGATGGAAGACGCACAGAACCGCATGGGTCTAGTTTCCTTTGTTCCGCGCAGGTCATTACGAATTTTCGGCACCAAGTCAAGTGCCGGTTTGAAACGGTTGCAACGAAGGTCTACCGGCTTCCGCCCATCAGCGTCACGCCGCAATCATAGAAGGCCTTCTTTGCCTCATCGCGTCGCTTCTGGGCGGGTTCAGCTTCAGCCGGGTTCTTTGCCGGCAGGATGAAGCCGAACGGCCCGCCCTCGTGACCGCCCCGCTCCGCCCAGTAATCGTCATAGTCCGTCAGCATTTTCGAGCGCCGGCGTTGCGCGCGATAATTGATCGGATGATTGATATTGGATATGGCGCTCATCTCCATTGCGCCGCGGCTGCGGGCAATGCCAGCTGCAACCAGAAGAAGCGCATCTTTGGGCCGCAAGCCGCCAAGATCACGGGTCGCCTGGATCACGGCTGATTTAGGGACGGTCTTCACCGGTCCCTGCAATCCGCCAATGGCGAGTGACAGGGCCTCGCCGTCCGTTCCCGTTTTCAGGAAAATGAAGGTCAGTCGGCACAGCACGAGGCCACTGTTGCGGCATTCAAAACCGATGGTGCATTCGCCTTCATGGCGCGTGCCGCAGCGGTCTGCACGGCGCAACCAGACGATATACTCATCCTTTTTGCCCGCTATCCTGCCAAGCTCGCTGCTTTGTGCATCCCAGAGCGCCTGCAGAAAGGGTTTGGGCATATGGCTGGCGGCGATCCGGTAGTGATCCTCCAGCAGTTGCTCCCGCTCCGCCGGTGTACGGTTCATGGTGAAATAGGCGCCGAAGGCCTTGCGTATCAATTCCAGCGGCGGGTTGCCGAGCCCGGTTCTCTTGGCAAAATCTTCCAGAAAGGCAAACCAGCGGCTGCTGACGTCGAACTGGTAGAAGGAGCGGAAAAAGAAGACCACCGTATGTTTTGCGGAATTGCGGCGCGAAAGCGCAGCCGTATAGCGCAGCACCGTTGAAATCCGGGACGGAAGGGATCGGGCAGGACTTCTATCCGGCATCATGCTCATTTCTCAAATTGGCGGTGGGTTAACTTCTCGCTAAGCCAAAGCCCCGGCCCGGTCAAGGCTCGCGAATTTCGCAGGATGTCTGGAAAACAAGGCTTTTCAGCTGATTTCTGTTGCGCCGCATGTACTTGTTTGCATTGCAAAAACTTCGACTAAAGTCATAAGCCGAAAGCATCTCTGACTCTGCTGGAGGTTTTCTGTCAGTGTTTTGTTAAGCGTTCCGTACCCTCCGGGGGAGCATTCGGAGGAGCTTTACGGACGCCCCTTTTCGCCCATTGAGGCATTCTGCGGAGGACAGATTTATGGCTTACACTTCCCAAGCGGGCTCCGGCGCGCGCCCCATGACGGCGGAGGAGCGAAAGGTTATTTTCGCCTCTTCGCTCGGTACCGTTTTCGAATGGTACGACTTCTATCTCTACGGTTCACTGGCGACCTTCATCGGTGCGGCCTTCTTTGCCGATTTCCCGGAAGCGACCCGCAACATCTTCACCCTGCTTGCCTTTGCAGCCGGCTTCCTGGTGCGCCCGTTCGGCGCTCTGGTTTTTGGCCGTCTCGGTGACCTTGTCGGCCGTAAATACACCTTCCTCGTCACCATTCTGATCATGGGTCTTTCGACCTTCCTCGTCGGTCTTCTGCCGGGTTCCGCCTCGATCGGCATCTGGGCGCCGGTGCTGCTCATCGCACTGCGTCTGCTGCAGGGTCTGGCGATCGGCGGTGAATATGGCGGCGCTGCAACCTATGTGGCTGAACATGCCCCTGACGGCCGTCGCGGTTTCTACACGTCCTGGATCCAGACCACGGCAACGCTCGGCCTGTTCCTGTCGCTGCTGATCATTCTTGGCATCCAGATCTCGCTCGGCAAGACTGCCTTTGCGGATTGGGGATGGCGTATTCCGTTCCTGGTATCGTCGCTGCTTCTGGCCGTATCCGTCTGGATCCGCATGAAGATGAATGAATCGCCTGCCTTCCAGAAGATGAAGGAAGAAGGCAAGCAGTCCAAGGCACCGATCTCGGAAGCCTTCGGTCAGTGGAAGAATGCCAAGATCGCCATTCTCGCCCTGTTCGGCGCTGTCGCCGGTCAGGCCGTGGTCTGGTATTCGGGTCAGTTCTACGCCCTGTTCTTCCTGACGAACGTTCTGAAGGTGGATGCACAGGCGGCAAACATCATGGTCGCCATCGCGCTTGCGCTCGGCACTTTCCTGTTCGTGTTCTTCGGCTGGCTTTCGGACCGTATCGGCCGCAAGCCGATCATTCTCGGCGGCATGATCCTTGCAGCCTTGACCTACTTCCCGATTTTCAACGGTCTGACCGCTGCCGGTAACCCGGCTCTGGCCAAGGCGCAGGCAAGCGTCAAGGCGGTTGTCACCGTGCAGCCGAATGATTGCCACTTCCAGTTCAACCTGACGGGCACGGCAAAGTTCACCAGCGCCTGCGATATCGCAACCTCGTTCCTCACCAAGAACTCGGTGCCTTACAGTGTCGTCGTCGATCCGGCTGCAACGACAGCAGTCGTCAAGATCAATGATGCCACGATCGAGAGCTATGACTCGACCAAGACGGCTGCTGACATCAAGGCGAAGAACCCGGATTTCGATGCCACCAAGGTGAGCGATGCGGTCAAGGCTCGTAACGGTGCTTTTGAGAAGCAGGCCAATCTCGCGCTGAAGGCTGCCGGCTATCCGCTGGTTCGTGATCCGGCCAAGGTTGCCGAATCTAAGCTTGCCGGCTTCATCGAGAAGAACCCGGAACTCAGCCTTGATATCGCTGCGATCCAGGCAACCGAAAAGACCATGGTTCCGGTCGCTGCCGCCATCAAGGACAAGATCGTCACCGCTGAGGAAGCCGGTTCAGCAACCGAAATCCCGGTCTTCACGATTGCCGATGCCGGTGCCTTCAAGATGGTTTCCAACCCGGCTGACATAAACAAGCCGATGATCGTTGGCCTGCTCTTCGTGCTGATGATCTATGTGACCATGGTTTATGGCCCGATGGCTGCCATGCTGGTGGAAATGTTCCCGACCCGCATCCGCTACACCGGCATGTCGCTGCCCTATCATATCGGCAACGGCTGGTTCGGTGGTCTGCTTCCGGCAACCGCATTCGCCATGAGTGCTGCCAAGGGCGATATCTTCTATGGCCTGTGGTATCCGGTCGTCATCGCAGCCGTTTGCGCCGTGATCGGTATCATTTTCCTCAGGGAAACCAAGAACAACGATATCAACGCCTGACGCTTCTGATATCCCGCGATCGCCGGGAGCCCCCAGGCTTCCCGGCCTCGAGCCCGGCACTTTGGTGCCGGGTTTTTTATTGCCGGTTCACAGTTTCGGAGTGCCTGGCCCGCCCTTGCGGAAAAGCAGACCGAAACGGGCAAAGAGTATAGCCGCCATCAGGCTGAACCACACGCCGAAGGAATAACCGGTGATCACATCACTCGGATAATGGGCGCCAACCAGCGTACGGGTCGCTGCCAGCACAAAACCGAGTATCAGAAGAGGCACGCGCAACGGCGGAAAAAGCAAGGCGAGCGCCATGGCCAAGGCACCGTCGGTGGTGGAATGACCCGATGGAAAGCTTTCGAAATCGTAGTCATTGGCAAAGGGTTGGAAATGGAAATTTCCGAGTTCCTCGAAAAGCGTTGGCCGCGCCCGTCCGATCAACCGCTTCAGAAAATTGGCGATCAGGCCGGAGCCTGCAACGGCGAGGAAGACATAGAGACTAGCATGCACCGCCTGCATGGCCTTCAACCGGGTAGCCCTGCCTGAAAAGCGCTTGCCAAGCGCATGTAGACCCAGACCGGCCACTGCAGCCGAAATCAGAATCCAGTCCGACTTGCCGAAATCGGTGAGATTGGCGGCAAGTGTTCGCAGCCAGTCGGGTTCGGTTCTCACCCATTGAATGGCAGGCCTGTCGAACAGGAAGGCGGTCGCGCTTGCAAGCACAAGTGTGCCGCCGAGCCAGCGCTGCCAGCCGATCTTGGGCTGGGTCGGGGAAAATCGCCGATGACGGTTCCGAAGTTTCTGCTGCAGGCTTGTGCGGACGGGCTCAGAGCTTTTTGCCTGCTGGATCGGGTCATTCATCATTGTCTCCTGCGAAACATCCTTTTGGCCGACAAAGGTTCGTAATTTCCCGATTCCGGCTTTATGAACCACCATAAAAAAAGGGCAAGCCCGGAAGGCCTGCCCTCTTTGCATTCCACGGCATTGGGGCCTTATTTGGAAAGCGCGAGGAATTCCGCAAGGATCGCATCACCCATCTCGACGGTTCCCACCTTCCGGCAGCCCTCGGCCATGATGTCACCGGTGCGCGTGCCGCTGTCGAGCACATTGGCAATGGCCTTTTCCAGATTGTCCGCTTCCTGCACGAGATTGAAGGAATAGCGCAGGCACATGGCGAAGGAGGCGATCATCGCGATCGGGTTGGCAATGCCCTTGCCTGCAATATCCGGCGCAGAACCATGCACAGGCTCGTAGAGCGCCTTGCGTTTGCCGGTCTTGGCATCCGGCGCGCCGAGCGACGCGGACGGCAGCATGCCGAGCGAGCCGGTCAGCATGGCGGCCACGTCCGACAGCATGTCGCCGAACAGGTTAGCGGTCACGATCACGTCGAACTGCTTCGGCTGGCGCACGAGCTGCATGCCGCCGGCATCGGCCAGCATGTGTTCGAGCTGCACGTCGGCATATTTCGCCTTGTGGGTTTCGGTCACAACCTGGTTCCAAAGCACGCCGGACTTCATGACGTTGCGCTTTTCCATCGAGCAAACGCGATTGTTGCGGGTGCGCGCGAGCTCGAAGGCAACGCCTGCAATGCGCTCGATTTCGTAGGTGTCATAAACCTGGGTGTCGATGCCGCGCTTCTGGCCATTGCCGAGATCGATGATTTCTTTCGGCTCGCCGAAATAGACGCCGCCCGTCAGCTCGCGCACGATCAGGATGTCGAGGCCTTCCACCAGCTCCGGCTTCAGCGAGGATGCGTTGGCAAGCGCCGGGTAGCAGATTGCAGGGCGCAGGTTGGCAAACAGCTTGAGATCCTTGCGCAGGCGCAGAAGTCCGGCTTCAGGACGGACCTCGTAGGGCACGGCATCCCATTTCGGGCCGCCGACCGCGCCAAACAGCACAGCATCCGCCTGCATCGCCTTTTCCATGTCGCCTTCGGAAATCGCCGCGCCATGGGCGTCGTAAGCGCATCCGCCAACCAGACCCTCGTCGGTTACAAAGCCGGCTCCCATCGTGTCATTCATGGCCGCGATGATCTTGCGGACCTCCGCCATGGCCTCGGGGCCAATGCCGTCACCGGGAAGCAGGAAAAGCGAGCGCGTCGTCATGGGGAAATCCCTTTTGCGTTGAAAGAGTGCTGGCCGGGTTCTTAAACAGCATGGGCGTGGTTTTCAAGCGCTGCGAGGGGGCGAAAAGTCCATGAAATCCGGGAATTTTGCGCTCTCTGACGGTTGCTCTTGCCTATGAAGCGGCTATGACTGCGACATGCTTCAAAAGGGTATTGCAGATGTCCGTTATCGCCGCGGCGCAAAGGCCGCTTCATATCCGAACCCCGCTCTTGCGCTCGCTTGCCTCCTACAGCGCCTTTGGCAAGCCGCTCCTCTTCAAGATGGAGGCACTGCAGCCCTCCGGCAGCTTCAAGATGCGCGGGATCGGCAGATTGAGCCAGCAGGCCGTGAAGGATGGGGCAAGTGCACTCTACTGCGCCTCTGGCGGCAATGCCGGTATCGCCGTTGCCTTTTCCGGAAAGGCGCTTGGGGTTCCCGTTACCATTGTCGTGCCGGAAACAACGGCAGCCGATGTCCGGGAGCGGATTGCGGCGACCGGTGCACGCGTGACTGTTCACGGATCAGCCTTTGACGAGGCGGATGCCTATGCGCGACAGGCAGCGGAACGGGAGGGTGCGGTCTATATCCATCCCTTCGACCATCCACTGCTCTGGGAAGGCCATGCAAGCCTGATCGATGAAGTGGTGGAAGACGGCACTCCCTTTGACTGCGTGATTGCAAGTGTCGGCGGCGGCGGTCTGATGGCAGGTCTGATCGAGGGGCTTCACCGTAACGGGCTTTCGCATGTGCCGCTGATTGCGGTCGAGACGGAAGGCGCGGATTCACTGGCGAAGAGCATCGAGGCGGGTGAGCGGATCACTCTTCCAGCCATCACATCGATTGCAACCTCTCTCGGCGCCCGCACGGTTGCTGCCCGTGCCTTCGACCTTGCGCAGACCCATCCGGTGATCAGCCTGACTGTGACGGATGCGGATGCGCTCGCCGCACTGGTGAAATTTGCCGATGCGCACCGGGTGCTGGTGGAGCCCGCCTGCGGGGCTGCGCTGGCGGTTGCGGATGGGCATGCAGAGCGGCTTTCCCGATTTGAAAACCCGCTTGTGGTCGTTTGCGGTGGTATTGGTGTATCGCTTGAAAAGCTTGACCAATGGAGAAGCCGGATCGCCTGATCGTTTCGGGAGCGCAAAGAAAAGCCCTCGCTCGCTTCTGCAAGCGGCACGGGCTTTTGAACAGGTCGGTGATACTTACGCCCAGGGATGGGAGGCGGCATTGGCCTTTTCGAACGTATCGATGGCGCTGCGCTTTTCCAGTGTCAGGCCGATATCGTCGAGGCCGTTCAGCAGGCAGTGACGCTTGAAGGCATCGATCTCGAAGGCGATGCGGCCGCCATCCGGACCGGTGATTTCCTGGGCTTCGAGATCCACCGTCAGCACGGCATTGGAGCCGCGCTGGGCATCATCCATCAGCTTGTCGAGATTGTCCTGGCTGACCACGATCGGCAGGATACCGTTCTTGAAGCAGTTGTTGTAGAAGATATCGGCAAACGAGGTGGAGATCACGCAGCGGATACCGAAATCGAGCAGCGCCCAGGGGGCATGCTCGCGCGATGAGCCGCAGCCGAAATTGTCACCGGCCACCAGGATCTGCGCATTGCGGTAGGCAGGCTTGTTGAGCACGAAGTCGGCATTTTCCGAGCCGTCTTCCTTGTAGCGGGCCTCTGCGAAAAGCCCCTTGCCCAGACCGGTGCGCTTGATCGTCTTCAGGTAGTCCTTCGGAATGATCATGTCGGTGTCGATATTGACGACCGGGAGGGGTGCGGCAACGCCGGTGAGCTTGACGAACTTGTCCATTGTCTTGGCCTTCGGTTCACGCTTTGAAAGGTTCCAAGGGGCCATAGAGGAAATTGCACGAAATTTGAAGGGGAATCTTTGCCGCCCTTACATGTCGATGATCATGCCGTGACCATCGTTCCACACGCGCTTCACGTTGCCGTTGCCGTTCGTGCGCGCCTTTGCGGTCTGCGGCTGCGGAGCCCCCATCATCGCACGGGCAAACAGGCTGAGCGACAGGATTGCGGCAAAGGCCATGAACACTGAAAGCGTGACAAGCCCGAACAGGCTGACCACGACAAGGCTGGCGGCAGTGAGGAGAATGGAGACAAGGCTCTTCATGGGTTTTTCCTTTCTCTGGTGCATGTGGTTGCGACAGGGCTCTCCTGCAAGGCCCTGCCGCCAAATTGTTCGACGCGCCCGGATTTCTCGCGGCTTGCGCCCGCCTGCAAAGCTTGGCATGAAGACGCTCATGCAGCAGATACGACCTTCACACCCGCCTCGCCCGCGCCGCACGGCGCTCAGCATTCCCGCCATCAACCAGCGGGCGCTGGAAAAGGCGCATGCCTTGCAGGCTGATGTTTTGATCTTCGATCTGGAAGATTCCGTGGCGGAGGAGAAGAAGGCCGAGGCCCGTGACAATCTGAAGCGCCATTTCGCAAGCCTTGCCGTTCCGCATGCTGCAGAAACGGTGATCCGGATCAATGCTGTCGATACGGCCCATCTTGAGCCGGATCTTGAAGCCGCGCTTGCCTGCAATCCGTGCGCGCTGCTCCTTCCCAAGGTCGAAAGCCCGCGTGATGTCTTTGCGGTGGCCGACCGGCTGGCGGAACGGGATGCGCCCCCCCACTTGCGCCTCTGGGCAATGATCGAAACCCCGAAGGCCGTCCTACATGCAGGGCGGATCGCCGAGGCGGCGGAAACCGCAGCCTCCCGGCTTGAAGCCTTCGTCATCGGTCTCAATGACCTGCGCAAGGAAACCGGCGTGCTGCCCGAGCCGGGCCGCACCCATCTTTTGTCCTTCATGATGCAGATCCTGCTTGCCGGACGTGCCTACGGGCTGACGGTGCTTGACAGCGTGTCCAATGCGTTTCGTGATATGGCAGCTTTCGAGATGGAATGCGCGCAGGGTCGCGCCATGGGTTTTGATGGCAAGATGCTGATCCACCCGGCCCAGATCGAGCCTGCCAATCGCCACTTCGGCCCCTCCGAAGACGCGTTGGCGGAGGCACGCGGTATTATTGCCGCCTTTGCCTTGCCGGAAGCGCAGGGACTGGGCGTGGTGAATATGGATGGCCGCATGGTCGAGCGCCTGCATCTGGAGCAGGCGCTTCAGCTCGTGGCTCTCGCCGATGAAATCGAAAAGAGGAAGGTTTCCCGATGAAGCTCTACCGTTTCCTGACCGGTCCCGACGATTCCGCATTCTGTCACCGGGTCACGGCTGCGCTGAATGCGGGCTGGGAGCTGCACGGTGGCCCGACGCTCACCTACAATCAGGATAGCGGCAAGACCTATGCCGGTCAGGCCGTGGTGAAGGATGTTCCGGGCCAGGACTATACGCCCGACATCAAGCTTTCGGATTTCTGAAACACCGCGTGCGTTTGGCGAACCGGATCAGACGCTTGCCTCGATCCGTTCCATGTCTTCGTCCGACAGGCCGAAATGATGGCCGATTTCGTGGATCAGCACATGGGTGATGATGTCACCAAGCGTTTCCTCGTTTTCCGCCCAGTAATCGAGGATCGGGCGGCGATAAAGCAGGATGCGGTTCGGCATCTCGCCGGTTTCCATGGAAAAGCGTTCGGTAAGGCCCCGCCCCTCGAACAGGCCGAGTAGATCAAACGGCGTTTCCAGCGCCATGTCCTCGAACACGTCATCGGTCGGAAAATCGGCGATTTCTATCACCAGATTGCCGGTCAGCTGGCGAAATGTTTCCGGCAGCTTTCCATAGGCTTCGATGGCAAGCGATTCGAACGTGCTGATCGTCGGTGCGTGCCGTTCGCGCCAATCCTCGGTCTGATCTATCCGTGCCATTCTGTCTCCTTGCGTTGCCATCATATAGGCCGTGCGGAAATTTTTTTCGAGTGGCAAGCGGCCATGCACAGGCTTTTGAAGCGGTTCATGATTTGTAATCCATGAACAAAGCCGCATCCTGGTCGTGCAAAGCACCGTGATGAATCCCGTTGACTCTTTTTTCGGTTTCTGGAATTTATAGAACATAAAGTGAACATATGGACTGGCAGCTGCAGGCTGCCCCTCATGCATGGAAGGATCGGAGCACCGTCATGGCTGAAGCGGCCCTGGCGCAGGGGAAGCTTTTGTCCCTGCGCGAGACCATCGCCCGCATGGAGGGAAAGCCACTGCACAGGCTGGAACCCGTCCCGGACAGCGCTGTCGGCCGACCGGGGGACGTCAGTGTTGCGGTGGTGAACCATGACAGGATCGCGTTTGGGATCGAAGCACTTGATGCAGCGCTCGGCGGTGGCCTTGTCCGGTCCGGCATGGCGGAAATCCGCTCGGGCAGCCTGCGTGACAGTGGAGCTTCCACGGGGCTTGCCCTGTCGGTTGCCGCTTTTGTGATGACGAGGCAAGAGCCGCAGCAGGGGCGCGCCGTGTTTTTTGTGGGTGAACCGTCCGTCTGCCGCGAGACGGGCGAGCTTCTTGCCGAAGGGCTTGAAGATCACGGACTTGCACTTGACCGGCTTGTCTATGCGCGGCCGAGAAAACTGGATGAGGCGCTGTGGCTGGCAGAGGCGGCCCTTTCCAGCCGTGCCTTTGCGGTCGTCGTTCTGGAAATTGCGGGCAACCCTGCCCGCTTCGGTCTCAGCGAAAGCCGCAGGCTCAGTCTGAAGGCCCGCGATTCGGATTGTCTGCTTCTTCTCCTGCGTCAGGGCGGCAGGGAAGAGGCGGGTAGCACGATCTTCCGGCTGGAGGCGTCTCCCGCCTCCTCCGGGCTTCATCTCCTGCCGGATGGCACGCCGCTTCGCGGCACCATCGGCAGTGCGGCCTTCTCGCTCGCCATCGAGAAGGTGTCTGCATCCGCATCCCCTCTTCCTTCGCAAGGCATCGTACTTGAATGGAACGCCCATGAACGCCTTTTCACCTGCCCTTCAGACGCCCTCCCTGCCTTTTGCCCCGAGCCCCGCCCAGCGAATCCTGGCGCTGGTCTTCCCCTTCCTGCCGACCGATCGGATCGCCCGCAAACGCTGGGGGCCGTCCTGGCGTTCGACCGCGCCTCCTGACCGGGCACCGCTTATCTGTGCCGGGCGCGAGCAGAATGCCATGCGGCTTCTGGCACTGGATGAAAAGGCACTCGCCCTTGGCCTGAAACGGCATCAGGGTCTGGCGGAGGCAAAGGCCATGTGTCCGCAACTCGATGCGGTTGCCGCTGATGCCGCTGCAGACCTGCGCTTTCTCGAAGCGCTAGCCGACTGGTGCAGTCGCTATACGCCGCTTGCGGCCCGGGACGGCACGGATGGGCTTTTCCTTGATATTACCGGCTGCTCGCATCTGTTCGGGGGCGAGGAAAATCTGCTGTCCGACCTCATCTTCAGGCTGGAGGCCATGGGTCTTGCGGTGGGAGGGGCCATTTCGCATGCGCCGGGGCTTTCCTGGGCAGCAGCGCGCTATCGCATGCACCAGCCGCTTGAAAGCCGTATCATAAGGCCGGATACGGCCGGTGCGGTTCTCTCCCCCCTTCCCGTTTCCGCCCTCAGGCTGGAGGCAGAAACGGTTCCGCTTCTGATGAAGGCGGGCCTGCGCACCATCGGCGATCTGATGTGCCTGCCGCGTGCACCGCTTGCGCGCCGCTTCGGATCCCATCTCATCAAGCGGCTTGATCAGGCGCTGGGGCGCGAGGATGAACCGATCTCGCCACGCCTGCCGGTCGCAGGCCTTTCGCTGGAGCGGCGGCTTGCCGAGCCCGTGGCGCGGGAGGAGGATCTCCTGTTCATGGCGGGTGAGCTTTCGCGCGGCCTGGCACCGATGCTGGAAGAGCGCGGCCTCGGCGGACGGCTGTTCGAACTCTCGCTCTTCCGGGTCGATGGCGCGGTTTTCCATGTGCATGCCGGCTCTTCCCGTCCCTTGCGGGATCCGGCCCGCATGGAGGCTCTTTTTGCAGGCCGTTTCACCGCCCTGCAGGACGATATCGATGCCGGTTATGGTTTCGAGACACTGCGGCTTTCCGTTTCCCACGCCGAGCCGCTGGAAAGCCGGCAGATGGATCTTGCCAGACCCTCCCGCTCCACTGAAGGGCTTGCGGATTTCATCGATCAGGCCAGTGCCCGCTTCGGCGCCGGTTGCCTGATGATGCCCGTGACGCGCGAAAGCCATCTGCCCGAACGGGCCTCTGCCTTTGTCCATGCGCAGGAGGTTCTGTCCGCTGCCGATCACGCGATGCGGTCGTCCCAGCCCTACCGCCCGGCCCGGCCGATCCGGCTCTTTCGCTATCCCGAGCGGGTGGAGGCGGTGGCCGAAGTGCCGGAAGGCCCGCCTGTCCAGTTCCGCTGGCGACGTATTCTCCATCGCGTCGTCAAGGCCGAAGGCCCGGAGCGGATCGCCGGGGAATGGTGGCTGGATGGCGAGGAAGCGCTGACGCGGGATTATTTTCGCATCGAGGATGAGGCGGGGCGGCGCTACTGGCTGTTCCGCGAAGGTCTTTATGATCGCGAACCCGGCGTGCCGCGCTGGTTCCTGCATGGCCTTTTTGCCTGAGAGAGAGCGTCATGAGCGGGTTTGTGGAATTTGGTACCGCCAGCAATTTTTCCTTTCTGCAGGGCGCGTCCCATCCCGAAGAGATGGTGCGTCAGGCTGCAAGCCTTGGTCTTTCCGGCCTCGGTCTTGCCGATCGCAACACGGTGGCGGGCGTGGTGCGGGCCCATGCCATGGCGAAGGAAGAGGGATTCCGCTATCATCCGGGTGCCCGTCTGGTCTTTTCCGATGACACACCGGATATGCTCGCCTATCCGGTCAACCGGGCCGGATGGGGGCATCTGTGCCGTCTGCTCAGCCGTGGCAATCTCAGGGCCGAAAAGGGAAGCTGCACCCTGTTCGAGGAGGATCTCGATGATCATGGCAAGGAGATGGCCCTGATCGTTGTTGCAGAACCTGCGCGACTTTTCCTGCCGGATTTTGCCGGCTATCTCGCGCGGCTGCGCGCCCGCACCGGCCCACAGCTCCATCTCGCGCTCGTACCCCGCTATGATGGCTGCGACCGCCGTGTTTTTGCCGCGTCCATGGCTGCATCTGCCAGCTCTGGTGTGCCGCTGCTTGCCACCAACTTGCCCCTTTATCATGAGGTGAGCCGTCGCCCGATGGCGGATGTGCTTGTCTCGATCCGCGAACATGTGCCGATCAACGAGGCGGGTTACCTGCTTTGCGCCAATGGCGAACGGCATCTGAAGGCACCGGCTGAAATCAACCGGCTCTTTCGGCTTTGCCCCGAGGCGGTGCGAAACAGTCTTTCTCTCTCGCAAAACCTCGCCTTTTCGCTCGATGAACTGGAATATGAATATCCGGATGAAAGCGTGCCAGGCGAAACGGTTGCCGAGACGCTGCGCCGCCTTGCCTTCGAAGGCGCGGAAAAACGCTATCCCGATGGCGTACCGGAGCGGGTGACCAACCAGATCAAACACGAACTTTCGATGATCCACACGCTGGAATATGAACCCTATTTCCTGACCGTCCATGACATTGTGCGCCATGCCCGTTCGAAGGGTATCCTCTGTCAGGGGCGGGGGTCTGCGGCCAATTCCACCGTCTGCTTCTGCCTCGGCATCACGGAAGTGGACCCGCTTCTGACCGATCTCCTGTTCGAGCGTTTCATCTCGCCCGAGCGGCGTGAGCCGCCGGATATCGATGTCGATTTCGAGCATGAGCGGCGCGAAGAGGTGATCCAGTATATCTATGAAAAATATGGAAGAAATCATGCAGGCCTTGCGGCGTCCGTGACCACATACCGGGCCCGCATGGCCGGGCGCGAAGTGGCGAAGGCCTTCGGACTTTCGGAGGATGTGCAATCGGCACTGGCCGGATCCATCTGGGGTTGGTCGAACAATGATCTTTCGGAGCGGGAAGCCCGCGCCGCCGGGCTCGATATCACCGAGCCGCTCACCCAGCGGGTTCTGGGCTATGCCTCTTCGCTGATGGGCTTTCCGCGCCATCTCAGCCAGCATGTGGGCGGCTTTGTCATCACCCGCTCGCGGCTCGACGAGGTGGTGCCGATCATGAACACCGCCATGGATGGCCGCACGATGGTGGAATGGGACAAGGATGATCTCGACCATCTGAAAATACTCAAGATCGACATTCTGGCGCTTGGCATGCTCACCTGTCTGCGCCGCGGTCTCAATTTGCTCGCCGAGCACTATGGCGACCGTCGTTCCATTGCCTCTATCCCCAAGGAGCAGGAAAGCGTCTATGACATGATCGAGCGGGCTGACACGATCGGCGTGTTCCAGATTGAAAGCCGGGCGCAGATGAGCATGCTGCCACGACTGAAACCCCGGGGCTTTTATGATCTGGTGATCGAGGTGGCGATTGTCCGCCCCGGGCCGATACAGGGGGACATGGTCCATCCCTATTTGCGCCGCCGCCAGAAGAAGGAGGAGGTCACCTATCCCAAGGAAGAATTGAAAGCGGTGCTTGATCGAACGCTCGGGGTGCCGCTTTTTCAGGAACAGGCGATGAAGATTGCGATTGTTGCTGCCGGTTTTTCCGCAGCCGAAGCCGACAAGCTGCGCCGGGCAATGGCGACCTTCCGAAGGGTCGGCACCATCCATTCCTTCCGCAAGAAGATGGTGGAAGGCATGGTGGCCCGCGGCTACGAGGCCGATTTTGCCGACCGCTGCTTTCGCCAGATCGAAGGGTTCGGTGAATATGGCTTTCCCGAAAGCCATGCCGCCTCCTTCGCGCTTTTGGTCTATGCCTCCTGCTGGCTCAAGGCCTGGTATCCGGATGTCTTCTGCGCGGCGATCCTCAATTCCCAGCCCATGGGTTTTTATGCCCCGGCGCAGCTGGTGCGCGATGCCCGAGAGCATGGCGTGGAGGTGCGCCCGGTCGATATCAACTGTTCCGGCTGGGATTCAGATCTGGAGGATGCCTGTTTCGATCCGCGCCGCATTGCCCCGCGGCATGCGCAAATGGCTCCTGTGATCCGGACACGCAAGGCCGTGCGGCTCGGCTTTCACCAGATCAAGGGTCTGACGGAAGCGGATATGCGCTGTCTCGTGGCTGCCCGCGGCACAGGGTATCGCTCGGTGCGCGATCTGTGGCTGCGCTCCGGCCTGACGCGTGCCGCCATCGAGAAGCTTGCCGATGCCGATGCCTTCAGGTCCATGGGCCTCAGCCGCCGTCAGGCGCTCTGGGAGGTGCGGGCACTGGAGGAAAAGGCTGCTGCCGAAAGCCTTCCCCTCTTCGAAAGGGTCAGTGGAAGCGGGGCAAAAGACCTGCAGGCGGAACCGGCGGTGGCACTGCCGTTCATGTCTCCCGGCGAAGCGGTGGTGCAGGATTACCGAAGCCTCTCTCTTTCGCTCGAGGCGCATCCCGTTCAGTTCCTGCGCCCGACGCTGCAGCAACAGGGGGTACAACCCTGCGCGGTTCTGAATGATCTGCCATCGGGTCGTACCATTTCCGTCGCGGGTCTGGTGCTGGTGCGTCAGCGGCCGGGTTCCGCCAAGGGGGTGATCTTCATGACGCTTGAGGATGAAACCGGTATTGCCAATGTGATTGTGTGGCCAAAGGTCTTTGCTGTCTATCGCCCGGTCGTCCTCGGTGCCCGGCTGGTGGAGGTGCGCGGCCGGCTGCAGAAATCCGACGGCGTGATCCATCTGATTGCCGCCGAGGTGGTGGATCGTACGCCTTTGCTCAGCACGCTCGGTGATCAGGCGGCTGGCCTCGATGTGCTCTCCAGGGCCGATGAGGTCAAGCGCCCGGTCCAGGAAAGCCGGGTGAAGAAAAACAAGACCGGCGAGGCCCAGGCGCTTTTTCGCGAAATGCCGGAGCTCGTAAACGACATTCGCCGCGTCATGCCGAAAGGCCGCAATTTCCACTGATCAGGAAGAAACGCCATGCGCCGGCAGTCCGGCAAGATGCTGAAACTCCGCCACGACCTTCTCATAGACACCGCGCTTGAAGGCAACGATCAGCCCGGGCAGCTCCTGCATCGGCTTCCAGCCCCAGGTGTCAAATTCCGGGGAATGGCCACCCGGGGGTGGATTGATTGCGATTTCGCTTTCATCCCCCTCGAAACGGAAGGCATACCAGCGCTGGGTCTGGCCGCGATATTTGCCGCGCAGGCCGATGCCGATCAGATGGGCAGGCAGATCGTAATGGATCCAGTCGCGCGCACTGGCCAGCAGCGAAACCGTGCGCATGCCGGTTTCCTCGTAAAGCTCGCGATAGGCGGCTTCAAGCGGATCCTCGCCGGGATCGATCCCGCCCTGCGGCATCTGCCAGAGTGCTGCCGAGCCATCATATTCGGAATTGCCTTCCGGAATACGTCGTCCTGCCCAGACAAGCCCATCCCGGTTCAGCACCATTATACCCACACAGGGGCGATAGGGCAGGTCTTCCGCCCGAACCACCGGCTTGTTGCTCATCCTTTGAATATCCCCGATTTCAATTTCCGGCCGTTTCGGTCGTGTTTTCGTTCGCCAGGACGGAAACCCCAACGATTTCCACGCCGCGCATTGCCGCTTCCTCGCTCCATTGCGAAATGGCCGCCACGCTTTCATCAAAGGCGGATGCTACTCCGATTGCACTGCCATTACGCCGCGCAATACGTTCAAGCTCGTCAAGCTTGTTGAGGATCGCCTTCTCGTCCACTTCCTGATCCAGCTGCACATCGGCAACGGCTGCCGGCATGTTTAGCGCCTTGGCATATTGTTGGCTGAGAGACCGGGCTGCCGTGCCGTCATCGAGGAACAGCAGGCCGCGTGCGGCAATATCCTTCATCACCGGATCCATGGCATTGGTATCGGAGAGGAAGCGTCCGCCGAGATAGTTCATGATGCCGGTATAATTGGTGATCTTGCCCATCGCCTTATGCAGGTTTGCAAGGTTCTTGTCCGCAGAAAGTGAAGTCAGCAGCGTATCACCACCGGGGTCATTATCCGGATAGTCAAAGGGTTCGAACGGCACCTGCAGCAGGATTTCGTGGCCGGATCGGCGCGCCTCCTGCATCCATCGCTGCAGGCTGTTGCCGCTTGCAGCGAAACCCAGCGTTACTTCTTCCGGCAATTGCTTGATGGCATTCATCGTGCCTGTCTGGCTGAGCCCAAGACCCCCGACGATGATCGCAACCCGTGTGCCACGGGCGCCGGACCAGGGACGACCATAGCGGTCAATCGGGCGAATTCCATCGGTACTGGTAACGGGAAGTGGCCCATAAGGACTGTCTTCGAGCAGCTCCTTGACGGGAATGGCGGCTGTGCGCGGGTCCTGTCCGATGCTGGTTGCATCCAGCAGAACCGCGCCCGGCTGCTGGCGTTGGCCGGGCGTATATTTCGTTACCATCACGCCGTCATCGGTCAGCGTCCGCACCACATTGGCGCCAGAGCGTGGCGCACTTTTTTCCATGCCGAGACCGGTCCCAGCCGGATCGGCAGGAGCGGGGATCAGCGGTCCATCGCTCTTTTGTGCATCGGTTTTTGAAGGAGTGGTTCCGGTCACTTCCGGTGCCGGAGCCTTCGCCATCAATTGTGGTGCCGGGCGCATCGCATAGGCGGACAGTCCTGCTATACCGGCAAAGGTGACTATGCCAAGCAGGCGCGCTGCAGACAGAAAACCGCCGCCCGAGCCCTTCGGCTTGCGGTCTTGTCCCAGCGGTGCATGCAGATCGGTTCCCAAATCATCCTCGCAAGTCAGAATGCGCCGGGACGGCGCATTCACACGTCAAAGGCAAAGTCACGACCGGCGGCATCCACTTCTGATACCGCCCGCGTTGAAGGTCCTTACTGGGCCACTTCCGCCTTCTTGGTATCCGCCGGGAAGGCCGGATCGCTTTTCTTGCCGCGCAGCAGATCAAGTGCATAGTTCAGCTGCACGTCGTCCTTTGGCTCCGGCGGCACATAGGCGGATGAGCCAGACCCTTCGGTCGTCTCGTTCTGGCCCTTGATGTGGCCTGGCAGGCTGGATTCACCCGCCGTCGTCACCTTGTCCTTCAGGTCCTCGGGAAGCGGCTGCTCCACCTTGATATCCGGAGTAATACCGGTGCCCTGGATCGATTTGCCCGACGGGGTGTAATAGAGCGCGGTGGTCAGACGCAGCAGGCCATTGTCACCCAGCGGAATGATCGTCTGAACGGAGCCCTTGCCGAAGGAACGCGTGCCGAGAATGGTGGCGCGATGCTGATCCTGCAGCGCACCGGCGACGATTTCCGAAGCCGAAGCCGAGCCGCCATTGATCAGCACGATGACCGGCTTTCCATCGGAAAGATCACCAGGACCGGCGCTGAAGCGGCGGGTCTCTTCCGGATTGCGGCCGCGGGTGGAAACCACCTCGCCCTGCTGCATAAAGGCATCCGAAACATTGATCGCCTGATCAAGCAGGCCGCCCGGGTTGAGACGCAGATCGAGCACATAGCCCTTCAGCTTGTCGGCAGGAACCTGTTTCTTGATCTGGGTGATCGCCTTTTCCAGATCGTCATAGGTCTTTTCCGAGAAGGAAATGATGCGCAGATAGCCGACATCGCCTTCCACACGCGATTTGACTGCACGCACCGGAATAATGTCGCGCACGATGGTCAGCACGATCGGCTTGGCTTCGCCCTTGCGGATCAGCGAAAGCTTGATTGGCGTATTCACCGCGCCGCGCATCTTGTCCACGGCATCCTCAAGCTTCATGCCACGCACGGACTGACCATCGATTTCCGAAATATAGTCGCCGGCCCGGACACCGGCCCGGGCTGCAGGCGTGTCGTCGATCGGGGTGATGACCTTGACCAGATCATTGTCCATCGTGACTTCGATACCGAGACCGCCAAATTCGCCCTTGGTCTGGGCCCGCATATCCTCGGCATCCTTGGCATTCATGTAGCTCGAATGCGGATCAAGCGAGGAAAGCATGCCGTTGATCGCATTCTCGATCAGTTTGTCTTCCTGCGGCGGCGTCACGTACTGGGCGCGCACGCGCTCGAACACATCGCCGAAAATCGACAATTCCTTGTAGGTCGAAGCGCCGGCCGCTTCCGCCGGGCCTCCAGCCGAAGTGATCACGCTCATGGCCGTCGCGCCCATCAGGACGCCGACGAGAACCAGGGAAGCCCTACGTATCATTGTGTGCCTTTCCGATATCCTTTGCGGTCCACCAGGATTGAGAATCAACCGGTTTGCCGTCTTTCCGAAATTCAATGTAAAGGGTTGGTCTGTCAGTTTCTAGCGCCAATGCCGTGGCGCTTGCCACTCTTTTTTCGCCCATTGTTGCCAGCGGTTCGCCTGCCAGAACGAACTTGCCCGGGGCCGTTTTCACTGCATCCATACCGGTCAGAAGCACATGATAGCCGTCTCCGGTATTGAGAATGATCATCTGCCCATAGCTGCGGAACTGTCCGGCAAAGACCACGTGACCATCTGCCGGGGCCGTCACCAGAGCGCCAGGCTCCGTTGCAACTGTGATGCCGCGGGCCGAATGGCCTGTACCGTCGTCATCGCCAAACCGCCTCAGCAAGTCGCCTGACACGGGAAGCCGCAACTGGCTCTTCAGTGAGGAAAAGGCAACCGCCGGCGCCATGCGGTTTTCGTCCGGATTGGCAAGCGCAAGCGCCTCCGCCTTCTTGCGCTCGGCTTCCGGCATCTGCTCGCGGACGGCACTTGCCTGTCGTTCCACCTCGGCGGCCTGCCGCACGGATGCGATTTCGCGCTCGAGCGTCGAGATCAGCTCATCCATGTTGTTGGCGCGGGTCGCGAGCGCTTCGGCTTTCCGGCGCTCGGCCGCCAGCGCATCTGCGCTTTCATCGGAAAGCGCCTGATTGCGCGCGATCAGCAGATCCATCCGCCGCTCTTCTTCCAGCCGGTTCGCCATGTCGGCCGTCAGCTTGTCCTTCTCTGCAAGAATATCGGTCTTGAGCGTGTTCAGTGCCTCAAGATCGGCCATCAGGCTTTCGGTCTGGTGGCGCATGCCAGGAACAACGGCACCAAGCAGGATGGCGCTGCGAACCGAAGAGAGCGCATCATCCGGCGTGACGAGCAGGGCGGGTGGCGGATTGCGGCCCATACGTTGAAGAGCTGCAAGCACTTCGGCAAGAAGGGCACGACGCTCATGCAGTGACGCGCGAAGCGCTGTCTGCCTGGTCTGGAGGTCTGCAAGCCGCTTGGCCCCGGCGGCAATATCATCTTCGAACTGGCGTCTGCGGGCTGCTGATTCGATCACCTTGGTCCGCAGGGTTTGTGTCGTCTGTTGCAGCGCATTGATATTGTCCTCAAGGCTGCGGACCTTTTCGTCAGAGAGCGACATGGATTTGGCTATGGCTTCGAGCTCGGCCCGGGTTTTGTCCTGCTCGGCGCGAAGGCTTGCCTCCTGGCCAGTCTTGTCCTCCACGGCGGGTGCGGAAGTCTCCTCTTTTGGCTTTGCTCCGTCTTCAGCCTGCACGAGTGCCGGAAATGACAGACACAGAAGCAGCAGCCACGCTGCCCATGGGCGGAGGCTCCGGCAAAATCGGAGGCTGTTTCTGCGAGTGCTGATCATGGTTCCTGCCCGGGCGAAGCAGCAATGGTGATAGAGGAGTTAAGCTGATTTGTGTCAAAAAACCATCGGATTGCTGATAATCTCGTGGAATTTCATGCCGCAGGTCCAAACCTGTTCAATCAGACCCGGTGGTAGGGATGGCCGGACAAAATGGTCACGGCTCGATAAAGTTGCTCGGCAATCAGGATGCGCACCAGCTGGTGTGGCCAGGTCATTTTTCCAAGGTTGAGAACGAGATCAGCACGAGCATGAAGGCCGGGGTCCAGCCCGTCGGCGCCGCCGATGGCGAGCATCATGTCGCGCTTGCCCTGATCGCGCCATTGCCCAATGGTCGATGCGAACGTTTCGCTGTCAAGCGCCTTGCCGCGTTCATCCAGCAACACCAGTACGGCATTGTCCGGCAGCGCTTTTTCGAAAAGGGCTGCCTCTTCGCGCTTGCGCACATCCGCATTCGACGCGCGGCTCTCCGGAACCTCTATCATCCGGGCAAATTCGAGCCCGGTCGCCGGACCGCTTTTCAGGAAACGGTCGAGATAGCGGCCCGCAAGTTCCTTTTCCGGACCGGCCTTCAGCCGCCCGACCGCAAAAAGCGTAATCCGCATGGCTGATCCTCTTCGGTTCCGGGTGGTCGACCGCCGCCCGGATCATCCGGTCGGATCAGTGCCGTGTTTCGTCTTCGAGATCCGGCTGGCCCCACATCTTTTCAAGATTGTAGAACTCGCGGATTTCGGGGCGGAACACATGGATGATGATGTCACCGGTGTCAATCAGCACCCAGTCTCCGGCTTCCAGGCCTTCGACCCGCGCGCCGCCGAACCCTTCATCCTTCATGTCGGAAATCAGGTGATCGCAGATTGCCGAGACATGGCGGCTCGAACGCCCGGAGGCGACAACCATATAGTCGCCCAGTGCAGACTTGCCGGCAATGTTGATGGTGACGATGTCTTCCGCTTTCGAGTCCTCGAGGCTTGCGAGGACCAGCTCCAAAGCGCGGGCGGCGGCATCAGCGCCACGTTCCGGGCTTTTCGGGGTGGCAAAAAGCACTTTCCCCTTTGTGTGTACCGTTGTCAGTTGCGTTCCTTTCCTTTGATGACCAACCGGGCACATGAAAACCGGCGAACCACCGGTTTTGTTCACGAACATGCCAGAGCTCCTACCTGAAATTCAGGACAGAGCAGACTGCGCATGATTGAATCTGGCATTAACCCATTGCGATTTCAAGGTCATGACAGAACCGGAAAGAAGTGCAGTTAAGCGCTCACCAACATTTTCCGGCAGGGTTTATCCTAATGTGCGAAGCCGGATCGAGCCTTGCTCATGCTCACGTCTTGCCCTGCCGGAGCGCAGTGGAGCTCAGCGACGAGCGCGGCCCATGCAGGAACGTCCACGCAGGCGGGCGCATGGCCGCCAGCCGCCGCGCATCACTTTCATCGATCCGTGCGAAGTTGAAGCGTTGCGCCATCTTCGAGGAAAGATAGGCAAGCGTGGAGCCCGGCCGGTCGACCACGGCAATCGGATAGGTGCAGGCGATCTGCTGCCAGTTCTGCCAGCGGTGAAAGCTCTTCAAATTGTCGGCACCCATGATCCAGACAAAATCGACATCTGGTTTCAACATCTTCAGCCACGCCAGAATTTTGGCCGTGTGGTTTTCACCAAAGGCCTTTTCAAAGGCTGTTACCCGGATTCGAGGATTTTCGGCCAGTTTTTCACTGGCGCTGATCCGGGTTGCGAGCGGAGCCAGTTCCTTCTTATCTTTCAGCGGGTTGCCGGGCGTCACCATCCACCAGAGCTGATCAAGACCAAGCGATCGGAGTGCGATTTCGGAAACCAGCAGATGGCCGGCATGGGGTGGGTTGAACGAGCCGCCAAACAGGCCGATTCGCATGCCCCGCTCCGTATGGGGCAAGACCAGATAACGCCGTGCGACCGGTTCTTCCTGCCCCGTCATAGAGGCCTTGTCTGACCGGTGCCATGCACCCGGTACTTGAAAGAGGTGAGCTGCTCGACACCGACCGGGCCGCGTGCATGCATCTTGCCAGTTGCAATGCCGATTTCCGCCCCCATGCCAAATTCGCCGCCATCGGCAAACTGGGTCGAGGCATTGTGCAGCAGAATAGCGCTGTCGATCTCGTTGAAGAAACGCGCAACAGCCCGTTCGTCCTCCGCGAGGATTGCTTCCGTATGATGCGAGGAATAGCGGTTGATATGCGCGATCGCGCCCCCGATGCCATCGACCAATGCCACCGAAATGATCTTGTCCAGATATTCGGTGCACCAGTCTTCGTCAGAGGCTGCCTTCAGACCGCCGACAAGCGCCATGATGTCTTGCGAGGCCCGGATCTCGCACCCTTCCGCACGAAGCGCGTCAAGTATGGGCTTGAGATGCGTTTCAGCCACTGCCCGGTCGATCAGAAGGGTTTCGGCTGCCCCGCACACGCCTGTGCGTCGCATCTTGGCATTCACCACCACTTTTTCAGCCATGGAGAGATCTGCCGATTTGTCGACATAAACGTGGCAGAGCCCTTCCAGATGGGCAAAGACCGGCACGCGCGCTTCCGACTGCACCCGTGCGACAAGGCTTTTGCCGCCGCGCGGGACGATCACGTCAATTGTCCCGTCCAGTCCGCCAAGCATGGCACCAACGGCTGCGCGATCGGCAACCGGCACCAGCTGGATCGCTGCCTCGGGAAGGCCTGCAGTTCTCAGACCTTTGACCAGACAGGCATGAATGGCTTGCGAGGAGGAAAGCGAATCCGAGCCGCCACGCAGGATGACTGCATTGCCTGCCTTCAGGCAGAGCGCGCCGGCATCCGCCGTCACATTCGGTCGGCTTTCATAGATGACGCCGATGACACCAAGGGGTGTGCGGACCCGTTCGATCTTCAGACCGTTCGGACGCTCCCACGCGGCGATGACTTCGCCGACCGGATCCTTCAGCGCTGCAATGGAGCGTATGCCATCGGCTATCGCGCGGATGCTTTTTTCACTGAGGGTGAGGCGGTCCACGAAAGAGCCCGAAAGGCCGTTCTCGGCGGCCCGCGCCAGGTCTTGCCTGTTGGCGGCGAGGATCTCCGGAATGGCTTCGATTATTGCCTCGGCCATAGCCTGAAGCGCCCGGTTCTTGGCAGTGCTGTCGGCAATCGAAAGGGCGTGGCTCGCTGCTTTCGCGGCCTTGCCCATGCGCGCCATCAAGGCCGCGATGCCTTCTTCCTCAAGCGTCCTGTCAAGCACCGATAGTCTCCCTCGCCTTGGTGGCGGTCATCACCATATCATCGCGATGTATCATGGCAGAGCGGCCCGCATAGCCAAGAAGGGCTTCGATGTCACCCGTCTTTCGTCCTGCGATCAGGCGCGCTTCATCTGCATCATAGCCGCAAAGCCCGCGCGCAATCTCACGGCCATGCGCACCCATGATCGAAACCGTATCGCCCCGGAAAAACTCTCCCTTCACGGCCTTAACCCCGGCGGGAAGGAGGCTCTTGCCGCCAAGAAGTGCCTGTTCGGCTCCGGCGTCAACCAAAAGCTCGCCAGCCGGTGCGAGCTGCCCTGCAATCCAGGTTTTGCGCGCCGTCACCGGCGTTCCAGAAGGGGCGAACCAGGAGGAACGCGCCGTTCCGTTCTCGATATCGCGCAACGGATGGTCGGGCTTGCCCGAGGCAATGATCATCGCGCAGCCGGCAGACGTTGCGATCTTGCCCGCATCAATCTTGGTGCGCATGCCACCGCGCGACAGTTCCGAGGCGGCTCCTCCAGCCATCGCCTCGATCTCCGGTGTAATCGCCGGGATCACCTCGAGGAATTGCGCATTTGGATCCTGATGGGGGGGCGCGGTATAGAGGCCGTCGATATCCGACAGCAGAACCAGAAGATCGGCTCCGGCCATGGTCGCAACGCGGGCGGCAAGCCTGTCATTGTCGCCGTAGCGGATTTCGGTCGTTGCAACGGTGTCATTCTCATTGATGATCGGAACCGCGCCCATCTTCATCAGTTGGTTCAGCGTTTCGCGGGCATTGAGATAGCGGCGGCGTTCTTCCGTATCGCCGAGTGTCAGCAGGATCTGGCCAGCGACAATATCGTGACGCGAAAGGCTTTCCGACCAGGCGCGGGCAAGGGCAATCTGGCCAACGGCGGCGGCCGCCTGACTTTCCTCCAGCTTCAGCGCGCCTGATGGCAGCTTCAGCACCGAGCGGCCAAGCGCGATTGCACCGGAAGACACGACAAGAACCTCGATCCCCCGTTGCTTCAAACCGGCTATATCGGCCGACATTGCTTCGAGCCAGGCCGATTTCAGGCCGCTCTTGCGGTCGACCAGCAAGGCGGAGCCGATCTTGATAACGATCCGGCGATGGCTACCGATTGGCTTGCGGCTGGCCGTTTTCATGCTTCAGTCCTCGTCACCCGTATCATGTTCATCATCAAGGCTGTCTTCGGCTGCCGGGTTGTTCTGGCGCTCCGGCAGAGCCAGATCCTCATCGCGCCCGGAGGTGACAATGATATCGCGCAGCGACCGCAGCGCCTCCGTCATCCCGAGACCGGTCACGGCTGAAATTGCGAAGACTTTCTGGCCGCAGGCTTTTTCCAGCTCCTTCAGCTTTTTCTTCAGTTCCTTTTCTTCCAGCACGTCAATTTGCGACAGGGCGACGATTTCTGCCTTGTCGGTCAGCTCGCCACCATAGGCTTCAAGCTCGTGCTTTACGGTCTTGTAGGCCTTGCCGACCTTCTCTTCCTGTGCCGAGACGAGATGCAGCAGCACACGTGTGCGCTCCACGTGGCCAAGGAAGCGGTCGCCGATACCAACGCCCTCATGCGCGCCCTCGATCAGGCCGGGAATATCGGCGAGTACGAATTCGCGGCCATCGATGGTCGCCACGCCGAGATTGGGATGCAGCGTCGTGAACGGATAATTGGCAATTTTCGGCCGTGCCCGGGTAACGGAAGCAAGAAACGTGGACTTGCCCGCGTTCGGCAGGCCCACCAGACCGGCATCTGCAATCAGCTTCAGCCGCAGCCAGATGGTCTTTTCCTCACCCTCGAGGCCCGGATTGGCCCAGTTCGGGGCCTGGTTGGTCGAGGTCTTGAAATGCGCATTGCCAAATCCGCCATTGCCGCCCTTGGCAAGCCGGAAACGCTGACCTTCCTTTGTGAGGTCGCAAATCAGCGTCTCTTCATCCTCCTCGAAGATCTGGGTGCCAACCGGCACTTTCAGCGTCACGTCGTCACCCTTAGCGCCGGTGCGGTTGCGGCCCATGCCATGGGTTCCGGTCTTTGCCTTGAAATGCTGCTGGAAGCGGAAATCGATCAGCGTGTTCAGGCCATTGACAGCTTCTACCCAGACATCGCCCCCCTTGCCGCCATCGCCGCCATCCGGTCCGCCGAACTCGATGAATTTCTCCCGCCGGAAAGATACAGCTCCCGCTCCGCCATCGCCGGAGCGGATATAGACCTTGCATTCGTCAAGAAACTTCATGGGTTTGCCGTTCGTTCGGTAAAGGGATGTGATGCATCGGTTCAGCCTGAACAGGCAATAAACCGCAGTTCATAAGGGCTATGGCGTGGCAGCGGAAAAATTGCAACCGCGCCGTCCGATGTCCAGTCTCGATACAGGGACCGTCCGCCCAGGTCAAAGCCAATCATAAGCCAGGCTTACGGGTCTGCGGTGAGGAGGTCCAATTCCATGGTCAGGGCGACCTGTTGCCGCCCTGACTGCGTTCCTGACGGAAGTCTATCGTGTGCCTCCCCAGCTTCTGAGCGAGATCCAGGTCTTGCGGTCCAGCCGGAACCATTCAACCGGCACCATGGCACCAAGCGCCTGGCAAGGAACCATGCCCGTGCCCTGAAACTGGAAGCCGCATTTCTGGATGACCCGGCGTGAACCGACATTCGTCACCCGGCAACGCGCATCGATCTGTGTTACTTCCGGGCGGGTGCGGAAAATCATGTCGATCAGCACCTGCGCGGCTTCGGTCGCATAGCCTTTGTTCCAGAATGGCTGACCCAGCCAGTAGCCCATTTCAACCGTCCGGTCATCGACCGGCTCCATGCCGCAGCAACCAAGGAAATGACCGTTGTTGGCCAGCGTGATGGCATAGACGCATTTGCCGATCACGCCCTCGTTCGCCCGTCGCACGAAATCGGCGGCGTCGATGGTCGTGTAGGGATGCGGCATACGCGAGACCATGGTGGCGACATTGGCATTGTTGGCGAGATGGGCAAGGGCGTCGATGTCATCCGTGTGGGGCGCGCGCAAGACCAGCCGCTCCGACAGTAACACGGGGCAATCCCGCCTTGGCCGATCAGGCCTCAGCCGTTCATCCGGGGACCGGGATGGCCCCTCTCTCAACAGTTCCGCTTGCATGGTTCAGTCCTCCATTGTGTAAAGAAAAAGGGAGATGGGGCGGCGCCTCATCTCCCTTTCGGATGGACTGAACCTTTTGAGGTCAGCCGGGTCGATGAGACGCCGGCTGCTTGAAAGGTGCTTCCGGCTTTATTCTGCTGCTTCCGCTTTCGGCATCACGGAAACGTATACGCGGCCATTGGCCTTCGTACGGTAATTCACGTTGCCTGCCGTCAGTGCAAAGATGGTATGGTCCTTGCCAAGGCCGACATTCTGGCCCGGATGCCACTGGGTGCCGCGCTGACGCACGATAATGTTGCCCGGGATAACGGCTTCGCCGCCGAACTTCTTCACGCCAAGGCGCTTGGATTCAGAATCGCGACCGTTACGCGAAGAACCGCCAGCTTTTTTGTGTGCCATGGGATATCTCCTTCAATCTGCTCTGGTGCGATGATTACTTGCCAGCCACGATGTTCGTGATGCGAACAACCGTGTGGTGCTGACGATGACCGCGCGAACGCTTGGAGTTCTGGCGGCGGCGCTTCTTGAAGGAAATAACCTTCTTGCCGCGATTGTGCTCGACGATCTCGGCCACAACCTTGGCGCCAGCCACGAAGGGCGCGCCGATGGCAGCGTCGGCGCCTTCGCCAACAACCAGAACTTCAGTGAATTCAACGGATGCACCGGCATCGGCTTCCAGCTTCTCGATGGTCAGCACATCGTTTGCTGCCACGCGGTACTGCTTGCCGCCGGTTTTGATGACTGCGAACATTTTTTATCCTTTCATGTCCGTTCCGGCTCTCTGGCAGCATGCCGCCATGGCCGTCTTTTTATCAGTCCTACAGGAATGGCAGCCTTTATTGGCCACCGGTGAAACTGCGCAAAAGCGCAGCCACGCGCAAACAGGTATCCCCATTTCGCACGTGCAGACGCCTTATCCGCAAAGGCTGCAATCTGTCAAGGCAAAAGGCGGAATTCGGATCGATTAAGGCCTTGCAAGGACAGAATTTCATCGCTATGAAGCACCCCGCGCGGCAAATCGCGCCAACCAGTATGCGGAGAAGTGGCAGAGTGGTTGAATGCACCGCACTCGAAATGCGGCATACCTGCAAGGGTATCGGGGGTTCAAATCCCTCCTTCTCCGCCATAAAATCCATCAAAAACAAATATTTATAGGGCGTCGGTAATTTTCGTCACCCAAAAACAGCCATGCCCGTTGCTTTGAGCCACAGCCCAGGCGCAATGGCAGGTCTCAAACCCTATATTGCCTTGTCCTTTCCTCATTGCCGCGCAGAGTAGCATTAACGGCATCGCCGGTGCTGCCTTTCGCGATGTGATGTGCGATATTGGCGGAGAAAAGAGGACCGTTTCAACGCATGTCCAAGAAAACGTTCATCCTTCTCGCAATCGCGACCTTCTTCCTATTCATCTATCTCAGCTTCAAGCTCGGCTATCCGACCTATAGCTGGCATCAGAAGCTTACATTGGAGATTGAGACCCCCGACGGCATCAAAGCCGCATCAACAGTGAATTACGTTGCGCTAAGAAAAGTCTGGACGCCCGCTTTTCTTGGCTATAACCGAGTCTACGACTTCTCCGGTGAGGCGTTAGCGCTGGAGCTTGCTCCGAAAAAGGTTCTGTTCGTGCTCCTATCTGGCGTCAACAGGCCAACGCAGGAAGGACTTGCCTGGGGCGTGTTTAAGGATCTCGTTCCCGGGCCACCAGATCCTCATGGCCAGGTGTGGTTTGACGGAGCACAGAACATTTCTCGTGTGAGAGAAACGCGTGTTGTTCCGAAGGAACTTTATCCGCTCTTTCTAACTTTTGGCGATCTAAACAATCCGGCGACCTTTTCGATTGTCGATCCGGATAATCTCGCGGCAACTTTCGGCTCCGGCTATTCCATCAGGCAGATGACGCTTGCCATCACAGACGAGAAGCTTACCGAAGGCGTCATCGATCCATTTATTCCATGGTCAAAGTGGACAACTGAGAAACTGCTGAAAGCGGGCAATGGAATTAATCCAATGCGCATTAAAACAGGCGAAATAACCCACTATCTGAGTGCTACCAATTTCAAGTGGGGTAAGCTTTGATTGGAGGCGGCTATGGTGCAATATGATGCGCTGATTATAGGAGGCGGTCCGGCAGGACTTAGCTGCGCTTTGTCTCTTCTGAAACACGGCATCCGGCCACGCATCATCGAAAGACGACCGAACAGGGCCAATATCCAGAAGGCGACCGGCGTTGCACAAGGGGTCTGGTATCAGCTTGCTGAATTCGGGATCACCGAGAAGCTTATCGGTGATGCTTTTCCGATGCGGCAGTTCGTGTTTCATGACAATGACCGCCTTGTCGCTCATCTGCACGTGCCGCCGGTCAATGGCTCTGCGCCCGCTCACCTCGTCCCGCAGCATCGGTTGGAACTGGCCCTTGAACAGGCGCTCGCCGATCAGGGCGTGCATGTGGACTATGGCTGCAGGTTCGAAAGTCTGGAAAGCAAAGCCGACAAGGCCTTCGTGACTGTCCGTATCAATGAAGCTGAAACGGAAGTGATCGAGGCTAGCTGGGTGATCGCAGCCGATGGCGGGCACAGTGATGTTCGCACCTTTCTGGGTATGCAGTTCCTGGGGCATGATTATCCCGAGCAATGGTCGGTGGCCGAGATCAGGACGAATCTATGGCCAGCCGAAGTGCAGGCCCAGCTCTTTCTTCAGTCCAATGGTGTGGGATTGTTCCTCTCCCAGCCCTCGCATGGCACGGTGCAGGGTATCCTGAACGCAAGGCATGTTTCTGCGCGCCTGAAGGAGCGGTTTCCGGATGCCGTTATCGACTACGAACGGGACTTCAAGGTTTCGCTGCGCCGTGTCGAAACGTCCCGGTCCGGGCGCGTGTGGTTCATCGGCGATGCCGCCCATGTGCAGTCGCCTGTGGGCGGACAGGGTCTCAATCTTGCGATCTGGGATGGCGTCACCCTTGGGGCAGCCCTTGCCCGCAATGATCTGTCGGTCGAGCATCGCCTGAACAAGCGCGCCAAGGCCGTCCTGCGCTTTACCGATTTCGACTACTGGATGCTCTGCACAAAATCACCGGTTATTCGCCATGCGCGCAATCTCTACTGGTCGCTCGCTCAGCGCTTTCCCGTCATGGCAGGCTGGTTCTTCCGGTTGATTTCTGGTGTCTGGTGAGCGGTCAATCCAGTAGTAAATTTTCTACTTAGACTGTTGGAACGCGCTGTTTTGTTTATCCGAAAAGCATCGTAGACCGTTCCGGAGCGGCTCGGAACAATAAAGGCCGCGAATGCAGTTGCCCGTTGTTCGAATTGGAAAGATGCGCTGCGCGGCGAATTCTTGCAGTTTCGGGCTGGAGCTCGGGAAAACCCTGTTTCAGGAAAAATGGCCATCATTTTGGAGGGGATGTACAAAGATCGCATCGCTGTCTGAAACTCATCGACATCTCCGTACGCAATGACTGACTATTTTGTATACAAAATGGCGCTCTTTGGTTGACAGATTGTGAATATGGTCACTTAATGGCTGGGCGGCGCGAAGACCGCTTTAACGTCCAGAGGAACCAAAAAATGATCAACAGACGATTTGCATTGAAATCTGCGATGCTCGGAACGATCTCCGCGATGGCGCTGGTGATGGGCTCGTCCTTTTCCGCCTATGCTGCCAATGACAAGCTGAAAATCGGCTTCGTCGGCGTGACATCAGGCCCCGCTGCTGCCTGGGGCACCTCCAATGTCCGTTCGATGCAGACGCTCGCTGCATGGTGGAACGAAAAAGGTGGCGTCAAGATTGGCGACAAGACCTATGACATCGAGATCGTGACCTTCGATGACCAGAAAGACCCCAAGCGTGCGGTCGAAGGCATGGAAAAGATGGCACAGGAAGGCATTCACTATGTGGTTGGCCCCAATGTGGATGATGGTGCCGCAGCCGTTCGCCCGGTCGCCGAGAAGAACAACATCATCTATTTCCCCTATGCATTCCCGAAAGAGCTTTATACTGCTCCGGCATCCAATGCTGTTCTCGGCATGATCGCGAACTATCAGTCCGGCCCGGCGATATACAAATATCTCATGGAAAACAAGGGCGTAAAGAAAGTCGCTTTCCTTGCCGCCAATGAATCCGATCCGCTCTCGCAGCGTGACGGCGGCGTTGCCGCGGCAAAGGCGCTTGGTCTCGAGGTGGTTGCCCAGAACGATACCTACCAGAACGATACCCGGGATTTCACGCCGGTTCTGACCCCGATTGTCGCCCTTTCTCCGGATCTGCTGGTGCTTTCCGGCGTGGCGCCTGCAAACGCACCGCTGATCATCCGTGCGGCGCGGGAGCTTGGCTACGAAGGCCTGATCTCCACCGAAACCGCGCAGGATGCGAAGGTTCTCGAAGAAGGCGCAGGCGAGCTGGCAAATGGCTTCATTTCGGTCGGCGGTGCTTCCACGCCGGAAATCGCCTCCGACACGATGAAGGAATTCGTCGATCGCTACACGAAGATGTTTGGCGAATACAATGACGAATCCAACACCAAGGTCTATGCGCTGCAGTACATCATCGATACGCTGAAGGCCAATCCGGCTGCCATCGAAAGCGTTGATGAATACAAGAAGACCATGGACAGCTTCTCGGCTGCAAATCCCTATCTGAAGGGTGATGCCAAGCTCAGCTATGTCGGTACCACATCGTTCGGCCAGAAGCGTCAGCTTGCCGTGCCCATGGTGGTGAACGAATACAAGGATGGTGCTTTCCAGACCCTCTTTGTCGGCACCGTCGACTGATCCGGATGATCTGAAGAGCGGGCTGATACTGCTTCAGCCCCTCTTCAACCCCTGTCAGCCCAATCCAGCAAGGCAGCCGTATGGAACAGGTAATCGCCAACGGACTGTATCTCGGTACCCAGTACGCGCTGATCGCGTTGGGGCTTACCCTGATTTTCGGTCTCATGAACGTTCTGAACTTCGCGCACGGGCAGATGTATGTGCTCGGCGGTTTCGTCACCTACACGATCTACGGGCAACTTGGCCTGCCCTTTCCCGTGGCCGTTCTGGCATCCGGCATCACGCTTGCCGTGATCGGTGGCCTGATGGAACGCTATCTGTTTCGCACCGTCATCCGCAGAAGTCATCGCGAGGAAAGCACCATGCTGCTTGCGGCGGCAACGGCCTTCTTCTTCGATGCCGTGATCCTGCTGATCTTCGGCGAGAAGCAGCGCGGCGTGCCGAAGATCGTCAAGGGCGTGTTCAACCACTTCGGCGTCATCCTGCCCTATGATCGCATCGTCGTTGCGGTCATAGCGGGGCTGATGATCCTCGCCTTCATCCTCTTCATGAAATATACCCGGACCGGACGCGCGATGCGGGCGCTGGCGCAAGACCGGGTTGCCGCCCAACTCATGGGCATCAAGGTTGATCGCTACACGATGATCGGCTTTGCGCTGGGGGCCATGCTTGCCGGTGTGGTCGGCGGGCTTCTCGTCTCCATTACCGGTGTCAATTCCGGGATCGGCGGTCCGATCTCCGTCAAAGCCTTCCTGATGATCATGATCGGCGGTGCCGGTGTGGCCGGCGGCGCCATAGCAGGCGGCTTCATTCTCGGCATGATGGAATCGGTCGGGCTCACCGTGCTGCGCGAATATGGTGACGTGACCTATCTCGTCATCTTCGGTGCGCTGATGGTGTTTCTCGCAATCCGCCCGAACGGGCTGATGGGTAAGCCTTGGGGTTGATGCCATGACAGACAATCGCAAACTGATCGGCCTTGCCGTCTTCCTTCTTGCCGTTTTCGTGGTGGTGCCCTGGCTGATTGCCGTCACCGGACGCAAGGATTTCTATTACACGCTGACTTCCGTCGCATTGCTTTCGATTGCGAGCGCCGGTGTCTGGATGACCTTCTATATTGGCCGCATCAATATGGGTCAGGGTGCCTTTGCCCTGATGGGTGCCTATGTGGCCGCGATCCTGATTACCCAGTACGGTGTTTCCTTCTGGTGGACCATCCCGCTTTCGGGCCTGTTCTGCGTGCTTGCAAGTCTCGTCATCGGCCTGCCGATCCTTCGCCTGCGCGGGGTCTATTTCGCGATGGTGAGTCTGGTGCTGACAGAGGTCACACGCCTTCTGTCATTGGCGCTGCCAATTACCGGTGGCGCCAAGGGCATAACCAATATCCCGCTGCCGGGTGCGATTTCGCTCTTCGGCATCACCCTCGTTCCGGATTTTGCGACGCTCGAAAACCCGCGCATCGCCTTCTACTATGTCGCTGTGACGCTGATGGTGCTCGCCTTTGCGGCGATGTACCGCCTGGTGAATTCGCGGATCGGCCATATCTGCATGTCGCTGCAACAGAACGAGGAGCTTGCCTCTTCGATCGGTGTCAACATCGTGCATCTCAGGCTGATCGCCTTTGGCATTTCCTCCTTTCTGGGCGGTGTCAGCGGATCGGTTTTCGCGGTTGTCACGCAGTCTGTCTATCCGTCGAGTTTCACGGTCACCGACTCGGTGAATTTCATGCTGAACTGCTTCCTTGGCGGTCTCGCCTATGTCTTTGGACCGATGCTCGGAACGCTGACACTCTATTTCGGCTGGAACCTCCTGTTTGAAACCGGGGAATTCCAGTTGCTGATCTATTCGACCGCAATGATCGTACTGATGCTGATTTTGCCGAACGGTCTTTTGAGCCTCGGCGAAAACCGCAGGAAAGGGTGAGCCATGTCCTCCATTCTCGAAGTCAGGGGTCTCACCAAGAAGTTCGGCGGTCTGACAGCGGTCAATGATGTTACTTTCGATGTGCGCGAGAAGGAAATTCTCTCGGTCATCGGACCAAACGGGGCCGGAAAGTCGACCCTTTTCAAGCTGATTTCCTCGTTCCTCACGCCGACCGAAGGCGAAGTGCGCTACAAGGGCGAACGGATTTCCGGCCTTGCGCCGCATATCGCGGCGCGAAAAGGTGTGGTCCGCACCTTTCAGGAAACGACGATCTTTCGCAACATGACGGTTCGCGACAATATCATTGTCGCCCATCACCTGCGTTCAAAGGCTTCGCTTGCGGGCTTCTTCCTCGGCACAGCCGTCGCGCGCGCAGACGAGCGGGCCTTCGGAGAATCCGCGGATGAAATTCTCTCTTTCCTCAATCTGTCCGATCTTTCCGGCGAAAAGGCAAAGAACCTGCCGCACGGGCATCTGCGAGCGCTCGGCATCGGCATCGGTCTCGCCACCGATCCGGCTGTCCTGCTTCTCGACGAGCCCTTTGCCGGGATGAACCATGATGAAACCGGCAAGGCGGTCGCCATGGTGCGTCGTCTCAGGGAACGCGGTCTGACCGTTCTCCTCGTCGAACATGACATGCCGGCGGTGATGAAGATTTCGGACCGCATCGTCGTGATCAATTTCGGCCAGAAGATCGCTGAAGGAACCCCGGCCGAAATCCAGGCCAATGAACGGGTGATCGAAGCCTATCTCGGCGCTGAAGATGAATCGATCGGAATGTAAAATGACCCAGATTCTCTCGCTATCCAACGTCCATCTCTATTACGATCACGTCTATGCGCTGAAAGGGGTCTCGCTCGAGGTCAACGAAGGGGAAACCGTCGCGCTGATCGGTGCCAACGGGGCTGGAAAATCCTCCATCCTGCGCGCGATTACAGGCCTCAACCGGATCCGGTCCGGCGAAATTCACTATCAGGGCAACCGTCTCGATGGCATGCCCGCTGACGAGATCGTCCGCCAGGGCATTGCCATGGTGCCGGAAGGACGCCGTGTCTTTCCCCTGATGACGGTTGCCGAAAATCTTGCACTCGGTGCCTTTACCCGTACTGACAAAGGCGAGATTGCCGAGACGCTTGATCGCGTATTGACGCGGTTTCCACGCCTGAAGGAGCGGTACAATCAGGCGGCTGGCACCATGTCCGGTGGCGAGCAGCAGATGCTGGTGATCGGCCGTGCCCTGATGTCGCGTCCTAAACTTCTCCTGCTCGATGAGCCCTCTCTCGGTGTCGCGCCGAAGCTGGTGCAGGATATCGCCCGCTCGATCGTCGCGATCAACCGGGACGAAAAGGTAAGCGTCCTGCTGGTCGAGCAGAATTCCCGCATGGCGCTGAAGATTTCGCAGCGTGCCTATGCGCTTTCCACCGGCGAAATCGCACTCAGCGGCGACTCGGCCGCCCTGCAGACGGATGATCGCGTGCGCGCGCTCTATCTCGGCGGCGAAATGTGAGGCGTCATGATGCGGATCCTGCTTGTCAATCCAAACACCACGTCCTCCATGACCACAAAGGCCGGAGAGGCAGCCCGTACGGTTGCCGGTCCTGCCACGGATATTCTCGCCGTCAATCCCGATTTCGGACCACCGAGCATCGAGGGCTATTATGACGAGGTGTTTTCCATCCCTGGTCTGATCGGCGAAATCCGCAAGTATCCGGATGTCGATGCCATTGTAATCGCCTGTTTCGACGATACCGGTCTTGATGCGGCGCGCTGCGCGACATCGGCGCCCGTAATCGGTATCGGAGAAGCGGGTTTCCATACCGCATCGCTGATTGCCGGAAAGTTCAGTGTCGTAACCACGCTTTCCCGGTCGATACCCGCCATCGAGCACAATCTGGTGCGTTATGGTCTTGCCTCGCGCTGTTCCGGCGTGCGCGCGGCCGAAGTGCCGGTCCTTGATCTGGAAATCCCGGGCTCGAACGCCTCGGAGCGAATTTCAGAGGAAATTCGCCGCGCCATTGCCGAAGACAGGGCAGAGGCGATCGTTCTTGGTTGTGCTGGCATGGCGGATCTTGCAAAACGGCTGTCAGATCAACATGGCGTTCCAGTGATTGACGGGGTGACGGCTGCCGTGAAACTTGCGGAAGGACTGGTCGGGCTTGGTCTGAAGACGAGCGGCCTTGGCGGTTACGCGCCGCCAAGGGTGAAGCAGTTCCGCGGCCAGTTTGATGTTTTTTCCCCTGAATAATCATGGAATAGACGTTTGATATCGACGTCCTATCCCCGGCTCTGGTAAAAAGATCCGTTTTTTGCAATCGGACAAGGCAAGCGAGCATAGATTATGACAGTCATGGACGACGTGCGGCCAGCAGCAAGCTGGACACCGGTCTTCGTCAATCTTAGGGACGCAATCGTCGGCCACAAGATCCCTCCGGGCATGAAGCTTGCGGAAGATGAAATCGCATCGATCTATGCCGTCAGCCGTACGACTGTTCGTGCAGCCCTGCAGGCGCTCGCCCACAGCAAGCTCGTCAACCTCGAACCCAATCGCGGTGCTTTCGTTGCCCAGCCGGACAAGCGGGAGGCGCGTGAGGTGTTTGAGGCGCGCGCCCTGATCGAGCCCCATGTCGCCATGCTCGCCTGTGGTCGAAACGATCGGTCCCGGGTCAGCCTTTTGCGCCAGCATCTTGAGGAAGAGCACAAAGCCATTCACGACGGCAGAGACAGTGATGCGATCATGCTGTCAGCCCAGTTTCACGTGGGCATCGCAGAGCTTGCCGAACACACCATTCTGACCAATATGGTGAAAGAGCTGGTCGCGCGCTCCTCGCTGATCATCGCGCTCTACTGGCGCCGTCGCGATGCGACCTGCGAAAGACATGCCCATCAGGCACTGGTTGATGCCATCACGAAGGGTGATGGTGCGGCTGCTTTCGAACTGATGAAAAGTCATATCGTTGACCTTGCATCTGGGCTTGATCTTGCGCCCAGCAAGGCGGTAGAGCCGAAGTCCCTTGCTGATCTCTTGAAGGTATAAAGAAGGCTTGCCTGCCCCTCAATTGGGGAGAGGGCGCACACCGTAGCGCTTCATCGCACTGGCGATCTGATCCTCTTCCTTTGTATCCGGATAAAGCCGGTAGCTGGGTGCAATGATCGGTTCAACCGAGGTCATTTCCACGCGAAAGAGCGAGGAAAACCGGAATCGTTCGCCTGCCAAATCCATAAGTGGACGTGAGAACTCGTCAAAATGGGGCTCACCACTGCGCAGAACAGTGGCCGTGCCATAGATCTTGATGCCCTTCTGCACAAACACATCCACGAAGCTTACACAGACAGCCGGATTCTTGCGAATGTTCGAAGCGCTTTTCGGGGAAGCAATATTGGCGATCAGCAAATAATTGTCATTGGACAGATCGAATATCTCTTTCGGCGAGACATTGGGCTGCCCCTGTTCATCGGTTGTGGCAAGCCAGCAAAGAACCGATCTGCTCAGGCTCCACAATGCGAAATCATCCAGCATTGCACTCGCATTTTCATTCATCATCTTGCAGCGACTTTCCAGTCATCGGTGATTCCTGCCTATTTCCCTTTGCCACGGGTTGTTTGGCATTGAAAGCACAAGGCTCCGACTTTCTGTGGCCCATTGACCTCTCTTGCACAGGAACGCATCCGGTTCCTTAGAATGTGGCAAATTTGCCCTTTCGGCTTGATAAGCGATCACGGACGGCGATAGTTTCGCAAAATCCCGAGCCTGTTGCATGCGGCCGGAATCGGACGTGACAAAGGAGGCGGGCCCGCCATGACAGGTTTGGAAAAGCAGATGGAAAGCGGAAGAGATGCGGAAAGCGCCGGTGTCGATTCCCGCTATTCCTGGCTACGGCTCGTGCTGACCGTTATTCTCGGCACGGTTGCTTGTGTCGGCAACTGGTCCGTCGTCGTGGTCCTTCCGACGCTGCAGGTGGAATTCGATACGTTGCGCGGCGGTGCTTCGCTGCCCTATACCGCAACCATGCTGGGCTTTGCCTTTGGCGGTGTCATCATGGGCCGGCTGGCAGACAAGGTGGGTATCGTCGTGCCGGTGATGCTGGGCGCCCTGCTCTTGTCCATCGGCTATATTTCTGCCGCCTATACCAGCACGATCTGGCAGTTTGCGGCCCTCTCCGTGATCATCGGACTTGGATCTGCGGCCGGATTTTCACCGCTGATTTCCGATCTTTCCCATTGGTTTCGCAAGCGCCGGGCGCTTGCAGTCACCTTTGCCGCATCGGGCAGCTATCTCGCAGGCACGGTCTGGCCGCTGATCGTCGAGCATTCTCAGACACTTTACGGCTGGCGCAGCACCCATATCGCTATCGGCATCTTTGCTCCGCTGGTGATGGTGCCGATCGGTCTTCTGTTGCGAAAGCGGCTGCAGACGGCGGCTTATGCTGAGGCCGAGGAAGCGACGATTGCAGCCCGCGGTGAACTTGGTCTCAAGCCGAATGTCCTCCAGGCTGTCCTGGTCGTGGCCGGCTTTGCCTGCTGCATGGCCATGTCGATGCCGCAGGTTCATCTGGTGGCCTATTGCGGCGATCTTGGCTATGGCGTTGCCGTTGGCACGCAGATCGTTTCGCTGATGCTCGGTCTCGGTGTCGTGAGCCGCCTCGCTTCCGGGGTTGTCGCCGACCGGATCGGCGCCGGTCCGATGCTGATCATCGGGTCCTCGATGCAGGCCGCAGCCTTGCTTCTTTATCTGTTTTTCGACAGCAAATCGTCGCTCTATCTCATTTCCGGCCTGTTCGGCCTGTTTCAGGGCGGGATCGTGCCGATGTATGCAGTGATCATCCGTCAGTTTCTGCCACCGCGTGAAGCGGGCATTCGTATCAGTCTGGTGCTGATGGCAACCGTACTGGGCATGGCCTGCGGGGGGCTTGCGGCAGGCTATATCTTTGATGCAACCGGCTCCTATCGCCTGGCCTTCCTGCATGGTTTCCTCTGGAACCTCGTCAATTTGTCGCTGGTGAGCTGGCTGATATTTCTGCCCCGGCTGCGTCAATGGAAGCGTGGTGATGCAGCACGCGCCTGAATGATCATCGGCTGAAGGTTGGAAAATCGACCCCCGCAGAATGTCTCCTCAGATCGCTCCGCCACCCGATTTCGCAGGTGTGCAGTTTAGCTCGCGCGCTTTTTGCGTGCAGGCACAACAAATGCGATTATACTCGATGATTTACACTTCTTTCTCAAGTAATATCGCGAAAATATCCATCAACTGGTGTTTGTGTTCGACTAAATAATGCAATCTATTGCTTTTTAATGGTAATAGTAATTTATTTATATTAAAAGTGATTCACCGATCAAGCAGCATATTGGGGACAAGGGCTATCCGGTCATTCATTTTTGAAAAAACGTATCTGCCGGAATGAGTCACCGGGTGCTGCACCGCGAGTGACGCCTGGCCGGTTCCCGTCAAAAAAGCTGACATGCGAAGGAATGCCGCCGGTCCGAAGAGACTGTTCTCTTCGGGTCTATGTGGGAGGCTGGCGCTTGCGCGCCGAACCAAAAAAAGGGGAGAGAAACATGACGTTTCAGTTCAGTGCCGGACAATTGGCCGATATCAACGCCGCATTGACGGCTGCACAGGGTGGTAAGGGATCTTACGCGCAGATCTACCGGCTCATCCTGTCGTCGATCATCGATCCGCTGACCGGCAACACCTTTGCCGGTATCGATCCGGAAGCCGTGCGCTGGCTTAAAAACGCGATCGATGTGAATGAAAACTCGGGCCCTTATGCCGATTTCGTCCGGCAGTATTCGCTGCAGCAGCACCTGATCCGCTACAGCGCGCAGCCGGATGTATCCACTCAGATCATCTCCAATCTCTGTGCAACCTCGATTGCGCAGGCCATTCTTGGCAGCAAAGGCATGCCGTCGCTCAACCAGCTTGGACACTATGATTCGGATGCGACAGCTGCGGTCTATTTTCAGGACGACGCGGGTGGCTGGGCGGGCAATCCTCTCCTGGCCTTCCTGGGTGACAGCAGCTTCTATGAAACAACCATCCTCGGGTCCGATGGTGGCGGATACAATCTCGCGTCTTATATGAAGGCCGCGTCGCTCGCGCTCGGTATCGCCGATGGCTACAGCTTCCGTGAGCTTGCCACACGTGTCATGACCATTGCGCTTTCCGGCGGATCGGCGCCAGCGCTTGTCGATACGATGGTATCGAAAACCGAGGACTTCCTGCAAAAAAACTATGGCATCGGCAGCCTGAGTTTCGGTTCCTATACATTTTCCTTCGGCGGAATGCTCCGCAATGACGAACTTACCGGTACGGACCGGGCCGATGCCCTGTTCGGTGGTGGTGGCATCGACCTGCTTGACGGTGGTGCTGATGCGGACATTCTCGATGGTGGCGATGGCAATGATACGCTGATTGGCGGTCTGCAGCGTGACCGCCTGCTGGGTGGCAATGGCGATGATGTGTTGATCGGCGGTCAGATTGATCGCGGCTTCACACTGTCCGATCCCAATCTGATGATAACCGACCGCAGCAGCTGGAATGATCAGGTCGGTGATACGCTCAAGGGCGGAAAGGGATTTGATACCTATCTGCTTTCGGTCGCCGAGGGCGATACATGGGACTGGGCCTATCTCAACACGGATATCAGTCCGATCAGCCAGCTTCTCCAGAAGATCGACACGATTGACGAAGGCGACGGGGACGGGAAGGGGGTGATCCGCATCCAGATCGACCATCCCTATTTCGATCCGGCCTCCCGCTTCGAGGAGCTGACGGTGGCGGGGGACTATGCCAATCCGGTGGTCCAGCAAAATCAGGCAACGGTTTATTCCACCATTTCCAACCAGCAGATCGCGCTGCTCTATATCGCGGAAGACGGCAAACAGGTGCCCTACCTGTTCATCATGGCGGGCTATCCGCTCAGCCCGGTCGCGGCCGTGCGCGATTTTTACAACGGCGATTTCGGTATCAATATCAATGGTTTCAATCGCACTCGCGGCAATCCGGAACCGGGTGGACCGATAAAGGGTGCGCAGGCACCGCAGCAGATTGCGGGCAGCGCCGACAATGGCTATGCGGTGACATATGCCACCTCTCCGACCGGGGTGAAGGTTGATCTCAAGACTGGTACGGGGCAGGGCGGTTTTGCAGAAGGGGATACCTATCGCACCATCCGCAATGTCACGGGCTCTGCCTTCAACGACACGCTGATCGGTGATGACACCGCCAACACGCTTTCCGGTGGCGATGGCGATGATACGCTCGACGGCGGACTGGGCGATGACACACTGATCGGCGGTATGGGCAATGATGTCTTTGTCGTTGATTCTCTTGGCGACGTTGTGAGCGAAGCCGCCAATGCGGGGACGGATTTGATCCGCACCGGCCTTGCTGTCTATTCGCTCGGGGCGCTCAGCAATATCGAGAACCTCACCTATACCGGCAATGCATCCTTTACCGGAACCGGCAATGCGGCGTCGAATGTCATCACTGGCGCGGGTGGCAATGACGTGCTGGATGGAGGCCTCGGCAATGATACGCTTATCGGTGGCTTCGGGAATGATACCTATATCGTGGATTCCATCGGCGATTTCGTGATCGAGACCGCCAATGGCGGTGTGGATACGATCCGCACCAGCCTTGCGACCTATTCGCTTGCGGGCCTCGCCAATGTGGAGAACCTCACCTATACCGGCACCGGATCCTTTACCGGAACCGGTAACGCGGCGGCCAATGTAATCACCGGCGGTGCAGGTAACGATATTATCGATGGCGGTGCCGGTGGTGATACGCTGAGCGGTGGCCTCGGCAATGACATGCTTGTCGGCGGTCTTGGCAACGATACCGAGGATGGCGGTGCCGGGGATGATCTGCTTTACGGTCACGAAGGGAATGACGGGCTCTTTGGCGGCTTCGGTTCAGATACGCTCTACGGCCAGGAAGGCAATGACACGCTGGACGGCGGCGCAGGCAATGATTTCCTCGATGGGGGACTGGGCGATGACATCTATATCGTCGATTCGCTGGGAGACGTGATCGTCGAAGGGGCCGGCGCCGGAACGGATCTGATCCGTACGGCCCTTGGTTCCTATTCGCTTGCTTCGATTGCCAATGTGGAAAATCTCACATTTACCGGAACCGGCGCCTTCACCGGAACCGGCAATGCCGCGAACAACTGGATTAGCGGCGGTGCGGGCAACGATATTCTCGATGGAGGAGCAGGCAATGACACGCTGACCGGCGGGCTTGGCAATGATATTCTCGTCGGAGGTCTTGGCAACGATACCGAAGATGGCGGGGTCGGCGATGATGTGCTCTATGGACATGACGGCGACGACAGGCTGACGGGTGGGGAAGGCAATGACACGCTCTACGGTCAAGCGGGCATCGATGTGCTGACCGGTGGTAACGGGAATGATTATCTGGATGGCGGTTTAGGGAATGATACGCTGACTGGCGGTGCTGGCGCGGATCTCTTCCTGCTGGCCCTGAACGGCAGTCTCGATACATTGACAGACTTTTCGCCAAATCTCGGTGATATCATCCGGTTGGACCGGGCTTCGTTCGCAATCGCAGCCGGTGCATCGGTGGCAAGTTATGTCACTCTTGGCGCCGCGGCGCCCAATGCGGCCCATGGCTATATTCTGGCGAACAGCAACGGGCTCTTCTGGGACTCGGACGGCTCCGGGGCCGGAGCCGCCGTTCAGTTTGCAAAGTTTCAGACAGCGCCTGCGGGCATGACACTTTCAAGCTTCAATTTCACCTGATGAAAAACCTCGTCAGATGAGATCGTGACCGGCGGCAGTGCAAGAACTGTCGCCGGCCTTATTCACCTCTCATGCCCTGTTTCACTGATCACCTGGGAGACGGGGGAGAGGATGTAGTCGATGACGCTTCGGCTTTCGGTCTTGATCTCGGCGCGGACTGTCATGCCGGGTTCAAGCTTCAGGGTCCGGTGGGCGGTTTTGATTTCGGTGCTGTCGAGCGTGATGCGGGCGATGTAGTAGAGGCCGGAGACGGCGGGGATGCCGTTCGGCTGTGCGGCGGCCTGACCGGTTGCAAGGGCGTTCGGATCCTGCAGACCTTGCGCATCGCGGAGGGTGACGGCGTCGTCGGAGATATCGGTGACGGTGCCGGTGAAGGTGCCATAGCGGGTGAAGGGGAAGGCATCGGCCTTGATCACCACCGGATTGCCCTTCTCGACAAAGCCGATCTCCTGCGAGGGCACCAGCGCCTCGACGATCCGGTCAACCTGATCGGGCACGATCACCATCAGCGGCTGGCCGGGATTGACCACCTGCCCGGTCGAGGCAACAGAAAGCTGCTGCACGGTGCCGGTGATCGGCGCACGCAGGATGAGATGCGCCTTGCGGTCCGTCTGTTTGACGATCTCCTGATCGAGCTGCTCGATCTGACGTTCGGCCGCCTGAATGCCCTTGGCCTGATCGGAGAGATAGGAGGCGCTCACCTGCCGCTGCTGCTCGGCGAGATTGCGGATCGAGGCCTCGATCTCGACCAGCTGGGCAGAAGTATCGGCAAGGTCTGCCTCCACCCGCACCTTCTGGTCCTCGACGGAGAGAAGTGTCGCGCGCGATCCGGCGCCGGTTGCCTGCAGGTCCTCCTGCATCTTCACCCGCTCGGCAAGGATGGTGAGAAGCCGTTCCTTGACCGCCTTGACATCGGTGAAGCGCTGCCTGCGGGCTTCTGCCTCCTGTTCTTGGCTCTTGCGGGCAAGAAGGGCTGATTGCAGGGTCTGAAGATCGGAGCGCAGCGCCTGCGTCTCGCGGGCGACGACGGCTTCAGGGATCTCTGGATCATAGGCGACCTCCGGCAGATCGAAGCGGCTCTCCTCGACCGCCTGCATTGCCGCCTTGCGTCGTGTCACCTCGGCAAGCCAGGAAAGGCGACCGGCTTCTGCTGCATTAAGCGCCGAGAGCACGGCCACATCATCGAGCACGAGAAGTGGATCGCCCGCCTTCACCGCCTTGCCATTCGCCACGTTGATGGCCGTGACGCGTCCGCTCTCCTGCGGCTGGACGACGGCGGAGGGTACGGTCGAGCGCACCCGGCCTGCCGCATTGGTATAGACATCGAGCACCGAGACGCTGCTCCAGACAAGGGCTGCGGCAAGGGCTGCGATGATGGTCAGGATCAGCACCGGCACGACGCGCGGCGGCGGAAGCGTGGAGATCTCCAGTGCTGCCGGCAGGAACTCCGCATAGTCGCGATGCGCGGTTGCGGCCTTGCGCTTTGGTGTGGGCGTGTTCACGGCAATCTCGCTCATGCGAACACCTGCCGGTTCTGGTAGGCAAGCATGCGGCCGAAGAAGCCGTCCTTCTTCTGCATCAGCTCCTTCGGCGTGCCGTCCTCGACAATCCGCCCCCGCTCCAGCGTGATGATGCGGTTGCAGCGGGTGACGGCGGCGAGCCGGTGCGCGATGATGATCACGGTCCGCCCGGCGGCAATCTCGCGCATGTTCGCCTGGATCGCCTCCTCGCTCTCGTAGTCGAGCGCACTGGTTGCCTCGTCGAAGATCAGGATGCGGGGATTGGTGACGAGCGCACGCGCAATCGCGATCCGCTGCCGCTGACCACCGGAAAGGTTCGCACCGCGCTCCTCGACCTGCGTGTCATAACCGTTCGGCAACTGGCTGATGAACTCATGGGCACCGGCAAGACGGGCGGCCTGCATCACCTGCGCCCGGCTGAGTGCCGGATTGGCGAGCGCGATATTGTCGTGGATCGTGCGGTTGAACAGATAGTTCTCCTGCAGCACCACGCCGATCTGGCGGCGAAGCCAGGTCGGGTCCACCTGACTGATATCGATGCCATCGATCAGCACCTGTCCGCGCTCGGGCGTATAGAGCCGCTGCAACAGCTTCGAGAAGGTGGACTTGCCCGATCCCGAAGGTCCGATGATGCCGATCGACTGGCCGGCACCCGCCTCGAAGTTCAGCCCCTCGATCACAGGGGCTGCATCCGGGCGATAGCGGAAGGTGATATCGGACAGCACGATCCGGCCCTTGGCGGGCGGAAGCGCTCCAAGGGCTGCCCCCTTCGGCTCGGTCGGATGGGACAGGATATCGCCGAGCCGGTCGATCGAGACGCGCACCTGCTGGAAATCCTGCCAGAGCTGCGACAGGCGCAGAACCGGGGCCGTCACCTGTCCCATGATCATGTTGAAGGCAATCAGCCCGCCGACCGAAAGCTCGCCATTCATCACCTGGCGCGCGCCCACAAACAACACGACGGCAGAAAGCGTTCTTGTAATCCACTGGATGAGGTTCTGGCCGACACTGCCGAGCAGCACGCCGCGGAAGGACGTGTGCACATAGGCGGCAAGCCGCTCCTCCCAGTCGCCTTGCGATTGCGGCTCGGAAGCCGAGGACTTGATCGTCTGCACGCCGAGCACGCTTTCGACCAGATGCTGCTGGCTGAGTGCGCCCTTGCTGAAGCGATCCTCTGTTCTCGCCTTCAGCATCGGCTGCAGGATCAGCGCGATCACCACATAGAGGGGCACCGTCAGCGTGACGATGATCGCCAGCACCGTCGAATAGGCATAGAGCATGGCGATCAGCACGACGGCGAAGGTAAAGTCGAGACCGGCGGTGAGTGCCTGTCCGGTCAGGAACTGGCGGATCTGGTCAAGCTCGCGCACGCGTGCCACCGTCTGGCCCGCGGGCCGCGTCTCGAAATAGGAGACCGGCAGCTTCAGGAGATGGCTGAACACGCCGGCCCCCAGTTCCACATCCACCCGGCTGGCGGTATGGGTGAGAAGATGCGTCCGCAAAAACTCGATCACGCTCTGGAAAGTGATCACCAGCACCATGGCGGCGGTTACCGTCATCAGGGTCGAGAGGCTGTTGTGCACCAGCACCTTGTCGATCACCACCTGGAACAGAAGCGGTGTCGCAAGCGCCAGGATCTGGATCGCGAGCGAGGCCAGCAGAACCAGAGAAAATTCCCGCTTGTATCTTTTGATCGCGCCGATCATCCAGCCGAGGCCGAGCCGCTCGGCGGCCGAGGCAAAGCGGCGCGTGACTAGCACCATCGTGCCATCGAACACATCGACAAAGGCCTCCGGTGTCACCACCTCCAGCCTGCCGCTCACTGCATCGAGCAGCCGCACCGTCTCCTCGTCCACCGCAAGCAGTAGCCGGAACCCGCCCTCCTTCAGTCCGACGATCATCGGCCGGGGTGCATCCCTCACATCCTCGAGCCTTCGCCCCCGAAAGACCCTAGCCTTCAGCCCGACCTTGCGCGCTGCCCGCACCAGATCATCCGCACCCGCTGCCCGCACAGAAAGGTTCAGCTCATGGCGCGCCTGCGCCTGATCAAACGCAACACGATGATGACCCGCCAGCAACCCCAATGCCAAAAGGCCGCTGTCGGGTAGCGGCTCGCCGCTGTTCAGGGCATGATTTATCAATTTACTCACAAGACACCTGCTGGAAAACCGGGGATGCGGACTGGAAAAAGGGCACGTCTATTCGGTCATCCCTGCCGTCCCATGATCAAGAGAACTGTGATACCCGACAGAAGCGCGTAAACCGAAAACAGGAAAATGCGAGGATTGCGCTGTATTACGTATCGATAAAAGATCGGGAACAGGAGTGAATTGACCAGCACGACAAGAACGGCCAAGGTGCGCCCGGTGAACCGGCCATCCGTATTCCCAGCCTCTGTGAAAAGTAGTACTTTTAATAATATCGCAATGAAATTAATTAGATTGACATAGACATACTCCATTTCTAATTCCTTAATTTATACATGCATATTTCTAAAAATCACTGCTGGTCAATCGAGGCTTTGGCCGCCGATTACGATCAGGTTCGGCCAATGAAACTGATACCTCTCCCAATCACGCTTGTTGCGGCATTCGAGAGAATGAAAGTCTGGTCCGTCGCGCTTTCAAACGATCACTCTGCATTCGCAGCGGATGTCCGGGAACGAGATAGCTGCAATCGGCGCAGCTCATGAGAGACCGGAGAGCCGCAAAAAATCCGGATCGTTTCGCCAGGGGTGAGGCTGAAATGCCTATCCTGTTCAGACGGAGTTCAAGAGCACCCAACAAGGCCTCTGCCGCAGTTCCACCGGTCAAAGTGGTGTTGCCAAAGCTGCCTTCGAGGAATTCGTTTCCTTCGTGACCGTGAGGTCGTCATTTCCCTCCCCGGCACCGCGCCGGTCAAAGTCAGCTGCCCCAGGGAGCGCATTGTCATCGCGCCTGCCTTCTGCTGCTTCACTTTCCACGCTGCCGATAGCATTCTCTGCATGTAGCAGGCGCTGGCAGAGGTTTTCGATCGAGGAGGCATAGATAGCCTGCATCTTGTGCAACAGTTCGAGACTGTTTCCTTGCGCGGAGATATGCTCATCTCTTTTTGCAATCCGCTGCTTGAGAATGCGCAGGGCCGTGCGGAGCATGGCAGTGGCCTCGCAAGCGAAGAAGGAGGCTTCAAGCCTGTCTGCGACTTCCGCCTTCACAGACTTTCCGTTTAGCCGGGCAGCCTCGATAAGCTTGTGATGAAGGTCTTCATTGATATCGAATGCCAGAGAAGTCATGACCTGAAAAACCCATGTTTGAAAAGTTCCATCTGGAATAATTTTCCCCTGATAGTTCAGGGTATAGTTTGGATACTATGCTCGTCGAGCAAGGCTTTGCTTTAGCAATACTGAACGCCGATTTCATTCATAACCCGCCAGCGAACGGCGCAGGTGCGTTCCCTGCCATCGATGAAGCGGACTGAAAAAGCATCGGGAAGACTTTCAGGAACCGAGAGCACCAGTTTGGCACCCTCTTCGGACATATTCTTTACGATGCAGTCCAGTGTCTTCACCCGATCATTGTAAATGATCCTGCCCGACTTGAACGAGCGAATGCGGGTTGTTTTGCGATTGTTAGACGTCGTATCCATAAGAGTCACCTCGAAATCACCGCTATTAAACAAAGTCGAAATTAGTCGAAATATATTTGTTATAAAAAACCATTAGAAGACTTTTGGATTGTTGTCATCCATTGCTCTAAAACAGGGTTAAGATGGTAAAGGCCATGTTAACGATTTGGTAGGAAAGTTTTCGGCAATCAAAATTTATTCCCACGAATACATCAATCAATACTTGTTAGGCGCGCTTCAATTCCCGCGACTGAACACTTTGCCGCAAATTTCCCGTATCAAATGGGGGCAAGGCCACAGTATTTTTCGAAGGCAGGCATAGGACGGAGTATTTCTGATTGGGTGTAAATGTGTTGCAAGACCACCTAGAATTTTAAAGATTTGCGCCTGAGCGCATTTTGCCACTCTTGGCGTGTACTGATCTTAACATTTCGGCTTCTGGGTGTTTTTGCAGTCTCTCATAGTTTTATGCCAGTTTGAAACACATCGAATGCGTGTGTATTTAAGAAATGGCAACCCATTTTCCCGCTTATATAGCTCGTTATTGAACAAAAGTGCCCCATTTAGGTGTAAATTGTACATATAATACAGGATTCACGCGCTGATATTCCCGGAAATCGCGATTTTCTTTTAAAGATTAGAGAAGAGATTGTTATTAAAAAAATCGAATTGCCTCGCATTTTAACGATTGGATTCACAACTATTTCAAAAAAGTGAGGAATATTCACGTCCAAGATAAGCGGGAGAAACAGGCTAACCGGATGTAGATCAAGGTTTAATTTCAGCATCTATTCCTACATGCATAAATACTAGAGCCCATATCATGGTTCAAAAGCAATTAATACTGACCACTTTTTATACGTAAATCTTTGGGGTGCTCTGGATGGTTGCGCATGGTCAGCGCAACCATCCGTTTTTTTCATTTTCGCCTAGAGTTCGACCAATATTCAAAGAAGTCAATTGAGAAGACATCTAAATGGCACATTACGATAAGCCGCTGACGATTTCCGACATGCTCGAGCGTATAGAGCAACTCGAAAAACGTGTAAAAGACCTTTCTGAGTCAACGTTTGAAGACAAGTTTCGGGCTATGCTTGTCGGGCAGAGGGAAATTGTAGGTCAGATCCTCGGCGACATTGTGAAAAGTCATTCTGGTCAGGACGAAATCATGCGCCGCGCCAGACTTGTGCCGGATCATATGCGCGACCTCGCCCGGCGGCCGCACTCTGTGAATGCCAATATCGTCTCGCTCGACGGCAAGAAGCGCTATACTTCGAGCGAGGATATTCTTGTTGCGGCGCAGGCGGCAAGTGAAATTTTACGCGTCGTCTCGGACATTATAGAAGTGCACCGGCACAACAGCTGACAGCCCTTTCTCCGTTGATTCAGAGAGTGGACACTGTCTTCAGCGCTCCGTCGAGCGCAATGCCGTCTTCATCCAGCAAGGCGGCCTTGACCAGTCTGCCCATCCATTCCGCACCATCGGAGCGTTCGGCAAGAAGCGGAATTGCGGAAACGACCCGGTCGAATTTCGAGGTGCCGCGCTCATGGGTTCCGGAATAGCCCTTGACCAGCCGACGGCATTTGAGAACTTCAACTGCAAGGGGATAGTTCGCAGGCAAAAGCGCCTTTGCCCTTTCCAGCCATTCACGGGTAAAGGCCATTTCGCGCGAATGCCTGAGTGTGCCTCTGCGCATGCGCCGCAGCCCTGAGACAAGGTAAAGACCAAGAAACCAGAAGATCGTTCTGGTCTTCACCCGGCGGCCGCGATTGACGATACGGTCGAGCACGGCATAGATCCCCTTGCGGTTTTCGATCCATTGCCCGAGTGCGCGCGGAAGGGTGCCGCAGACCTCCTCCATGCGCGGATGCATGAATTCCGTAGTATAGAGAAGCTGGTCGGGCCTTACGCCTACCTCCTTTTTCACCCGCTCGAACCGCGTTGCCCGTACCTTGAGATCCGCCACCCGGATCACGTCATCATAAGCCATTGCAATGGCCAGGTATTTTGCGGCAGCAAGCGTGAAGGCATGCCCGTGTTCACCGCCACCCGCCGCCTGGTCGCGGACAAGTATCTGGGTAAGCATGGTCAGATATTCATCCGCATAGGCTGGATCCTGAAAATCCGTGAGACGACGCACTCCGGCGTAGATCATCGGCTGCAAAGCCTCTGGGAACTCCCTGGTGATGCGGGTCACCAGCGCATCAAGCGCCGGATGAGCGGCCCGCGCCGGCGGTGGCGGTAAGGCCTTTTCCGGCCCGGATGAGGGATTTTCCAGCGGCTTGGAGAGCACACGATCGAATGCGGCCGCAAAGGCCTTGAGGCTCGGTTCGATCCCTTTTCCGCCGGCACGGATGACCGCTTCGAAATCACTGCGCTCGAAAGGCAGCGCACCGGAGGCTGCAAAGGCACCAAATAGCGAAGCGGAAATAACGCTGCCGTTCTGAAGCGCGATCTTTTCCATGTCGAAGGCAATCGTGCGCTTGGCCGAAAAATCCGTTGCGGCAACGACGATCCGGGGATCGGCAATCCCGTCACCGGGCTTTTCTTTTTCCGATACGGCAAAGGAGCGGTGGGTTGAGGTGATCAGCGTTGTCTGGCTCGGCGTGACGATGCCGCGAAGTACGGAGCGTCCGGCTTCCATGAGTTCGGCGGCGATCACCACATCCACATCGCCGGGCGTCGGCATCAACGAAAGGGTCGGTGCCGCATCGGCGCGGCCCGGGACGGTTTCGATATAATAAATGGTGGCGCCGGTGCGCTGCGCCACGCCGGGAACCGAAGTGGATTGTGCGACCCAGCCTTTCGATTCCGCCAAAGCCACGATCCAGTCGGCAAGCACGCCGCCACCCTGTCCCCCCATGGCCAGAATGGCGATGGAGACCGGTTTCACGGTTGCGAGGCGGGAAGGGTTGAGGGTGCCATCCATGATCATGCAGTCCCTTCGGCAAACACCACGCGCCTTGCGGCGCGCCTGCGCTGCAGCCAGCCGATCACCGCGCCACGCAAACGGGCAAGGAATCGATCCCATCCGGTCGGATTTATGATCACGTCGGCCCGGTAGAAGGAGGGGCAAAGCACGGCCGCTTCGGAAACCTCACCGCAATTGCCACAGCCGACGCAGGAATTGTCGATGGCCGCGACCGGATCGTCCTTCAGCGGATCATCCGTCTGCTTGACAGACAGGGATGGGCAGCCGGACAGCCGGATGCAGGCGTGGTCGCCCGTGCAGACATCCTCATCCACACCGAAGCGTTCTTTCACCATGCGTTTTCCGGCCTTCACGGCTGCGTTGAATTCAGGCTTCACACGGCGCTGCTTGTTCAGCATGCATTCCGAGGAGGCGACGATGATTTTGGGTCCTGGTTCCGCTGTTGTGAGGGCCTCGCGCAGCGTATCGCGCATCTTCGCGACGTCATAGGTCCGGTCGATCTGGCGCACCCAGGTAGCGCCAATTCCCTTCACCGCATTCACGATGGAATTGTTGGTTTTCCGGCGCGGATTTTTTGCGCGCGACGAGAGGATGTCCTGCCCGCCCGTGGCGGCCGAGTAGTAATTGTCCACGATCAGCATAACGCCGTCCTGCTTGTTGAAGACGGCATTGCCCACGGATGTCGAAAGCCCATTGTGCCAGAAACCGCCATCCCCCATCACGGATATCGCCCGCTTGTCGGATTTCACGCTGAAAGCCGAAGCGGAGGCTGGACCGAGACCATAGCCCATGGTGGTCGAACCGATATTGAAGGGAGGCAGGATCGAAAAGAGGTGGCAGCCGATATCCGCCGAGACATGATGTTGCCCCAGCTCCTTCTCCACCAGCTTCATCGCCGCAAAAATCGGCCTTTCCGGGCAGCCGGTGCAGAAACCGGCCGGGCGCGGCGGCACGACTGTTGCGAGTGCCTTTACCCGGGCATCGGACAGAACTGGCGAAGGATCCGGAACCGGGGGACGGTTGCCCAGAAGCGGGGCTGCCCATTGCTCCAGAAAAAGGGTGAGCCCCTTCAGCATCACGGGCGCGGTATATTCCCCACCCATCGGCAGAACATCCTTGCCGGAAACATGGGTCTGGATATCCCGGCGGCGCAAGAGCGTGTGCAGCGATTGCTCGATATAGTCGGGTGCGCCTTCCTCCACCATCAGCACCGCCTTCTTGCCGCGGCAGAAGTCAAGCACCTCGTCCTCGATCATCGGATAGGCGACATTCATCACATAGAGCGGCACCGCGGACTGTCCGTAGATATCGGCCAGACCGAGCTGCTGCAGGCCGCGGAGCACACTGTTGTAATGGCCACCCAGAAGAATGATGCCGACGTCGCCCTCTTCGGGGCCGAAGAATTCATTGAGCTTGCGCTCTCGGATGAAATTGACCGCTGCCGGCCAGCGGCGCTCCAGCTTGTCCTTCTCGTGAAGGAAGGAGGCAGGCGGCAGCACGATGCGGTTGACGTCGCGAACCGGATTTTCCATCGCCTCACGCAGCGTATATTTTGGTCTCTGGTTGTCCTTTGCCGCAAATTGCCCATGCACGTGGCAGGCGCGAATGCGCACTTCCAGCATCACCGGCGTGCTCGAGGCCTCGGACAGTTCAAAACCCTGTTCCACCGCATGAACGATGGAGGGAAGGTTGGGGCGTGGATCCAGCAGCCACATCTGCGATTTCATTGCGAATGCATGGCTGCGCTCCTGCATGATGGAGGAGCCCTCGCCATAATCCTCACCGATGATGATCAGCGCGCCGCCGGTCACGCCACCGGAAGAAAGGTTGGAAAGCGCATCGGAGGCGACATTGGTCCCGGCTGTCGATTTCCAGGTCACGGCACCGCGCACCGGATAAAGTGCGGAGGCTGAAAGCATGGCGGCGGCGGCGGCTTCAGAGGCCGAGCTTTCAAAATGCACGCCGAGCTCTTCCATGACATCCTTGGCATCCGCAAGCACATCCATCAGATGGGAGATCGGCGAGCCCTGGTAGCCGCCGACATAGGAAACGCCCGATTGCAGCAGAGCCTTGGTGATCGCCAGAATGCCTTCGCCGCGGAAGATGTCGCCATCTCCCAGCTTCAGGTCTTCCACCTCGCGCGCAAACGACCGTTCAGCCACAGGACCCACCTCCGCCTTCCGCAGGCGATCTTCCAAAAATCATTTGCAAAAGCATATTTTGGAAAAAAGCTTCATGTCAATGGCCAATTGCCATGTCATCGATTGCAAGGAAATCAGGGCGAAGCGCGCGTTTCTGCTCTTGCGGGGATTTATATGCTGTGACATACATATCCCGAACTGTCGTGGAGGACTTTGAGGAGGAGCTTGAAGTTTCAAATAAATCGGCTCCCGGAATCGATATGGGTTTGACGCCAATTTCCGTTTCTGGTCCTTGCCGATTGAGCGGCAGTCAGCATTCCGATCAAAAACAAGCGGCAGCGGGCCTGGAGGAATGGCAAGCCGACCGCGGACAAGGGAACGACGGAGTTTGTCCATGACAGAATTTACCAGACGCCAAACGCTGGCCATCGGTGCAGCGGCCTTTCTGACCGGTATCTTGTCCGGCCGCACGGCTGTTCAGGCTGCAGATCCGGGCACGCTCACGATTGCCTTCAACGTCAACCTGCCGTCCTTCGATCCGACGGTCGGACCGTCGGCGGTCAATCCGACGATCCAGGCGATCTATCGCTCGGTTTTCGACCAGTTCATCGGCCAGAAGCCTGATCTTTCTTTCGAGCCGGGCCTTCTGACCGAATGGGGCTGGAATGACGACAAGACCAAGGTTTTCATGACCGTGCGCGACGGCGTGACCTGGCATGACGGTTCGCCCTTTACCGCCGAGGATGTGGTGTGGTCGCTGGAGCGGGCTGCCAAGCAGGAAACCGGCAACCCCATCCAGTTCATCTGGTCGACCGTTGGAAACTACAAGATCGAAGGCAACAAGATCACCGGCGATGTGCTCCGCTTCGATCCGACCTTCTTCAAGTGGATGGCGTTTCTCACCGGCTATGTGATGCCAAAGGCCTATTACGAGAAGGTGGGCGCGGACGGTTTCGAGAAGAAGCCGATCGGCACCGGCCCCTATATGGTCGATGAATATCAGGGCAATGCGTTCCTGCGTCTCAAGGCAAACCCGAACTATTTCGGCGGCAAGCCCGCCTTCGATACGGTGATTTTCAAGTTCGTACCCGATACGACAAGCCGTGTGGCCGAAATCGAATCGGGCGCTTCGGATGTCACGCTTGAAATTCCCTATGAGGAATTCGACCGTCTGAAGGCCAAGGATGGTCTTGCCGGCGTTGCGACCCCGATCTCCGATATCGGCATGCTTTTCATCAATAACATCGATGTGATGAACGACAAGAACGTGCGCCTTGCCGCCCATCATGCGATTGACAAGGACGCCATCGTCAAGCGCCTGCTCAAGGGCTATGGCGTTCCGATCGATACGCTGGAGGCTCCTGAATATCTCGCCTACGATGCCTCGATCAAGGTTGGCTATGACGCGGAAAAGGCGAAGGAAATGCTCGCCGCATCCGGGTATTCCACCGACAAGCCGGTGAAGTTCAAGATCCAGACGACGCGTGGTTTCAAGCCCAAGGATTATGAAATGATCCAGGCAATCGTCGGCATGTGGCGCAAGGTGGGTATCGAGGCCGAAATCGAGGTTTATGAAATCGCCAAGCATTATGAACTGCGTGCTGCCGATCAGCTGGCTCCGGCTGCGTTCTACAACTGGGGCAATGCAATCGGTGACCCGACCACGTCCACCGGTTTTGCGATGTTCGGTCCCTCGCCCCACTCTGTCTGGAACACCGATGATCTCGATGCGATGATCGGCCCGCTCTGGGGTGAAAAGGACGAGGAAAAGCGCATTGCAGGCTGGAAGGCAGTCAGCAAGTATATTGCCGAGCAGGGTTACGTGATCCCGCTTCTGCAATATGTGCAGCCCATCGTCTATAAGTCGGCGCTGAAGGTCACCCCGAATGTTTCGGGCGCCTTGCAGCCGACACTGGTCTCCAAGGCCTGACACGGTCGGCGGGCTGATAAAGCCCACCGGGCCGGGACCTGACGGAAAGGCGTTCCCCTCCGGAAAAGCTGGAGGGGGATGCCCCTGCCGGTCCGACCAATCACGATGCTGTTTCCGACCGGAAAGACCTGATGACCTCTCTTTCCCTTCTCAACCGACTGGCCATGGCGCTGATCACCCTGTTCGGGGTGGCCGTGATCGTCTTCGTGCTTTTGCGTGTGGTCCCGGGAGATCCGGTCGCCATGATGATCTCGCCCGGTGCAAGCGAAGCGGATATCGCGGCGCTCAGGGCGCACTATGGTCTTGACGCGAGCCTCTCGGTGCAGTTTGCCGTCTGGATGAAAGCGATCCTGTCCGGTGATTTCGGCACCTCGATTTCGCTCCACCGGGATGTGCTTGAGCTGCTTGCCGAGCGTCTGCCGGCTACGCTCGAGCTCGCCGGGGCAGCACTGGTCTTCGCCGTGATGCTCGGCCTTTTCATCGCGGTTTTTGCCACATTGACCAGCCGCACCCGGCTTGCGCCGCTCGTCGATACGCTGAACGGACTTTTTCTGGCCGTACCGGATTTCATCTGGGCGCTGGCGCTTGTGCTGGTTTTCGGTGTCCTGATGCCCGTCTTCCCGCTGTCCGGCCGGATCAATCCGGATGTGCAGGAAGGGTTCCACACGCAGTTTTTCCTGCTGGAAAGTCTGCTGACGCTGCGCTTTTCCAGCCTTGTCGATATCAGCATGCACATGATCATGCCGGTGCTGGCGCTGGGTCTGCCGCTCGCCTCGATCATCACAAAGGTTTTGAAACAGGCGCTCGCCGAAGCCATGGTGCAGGATTATATCCTGCTTGCCCGGCTCAAGGGCATGTCGCGCCTGCGGCTTGTGCTGCAGGAGGCGCTGCGCAATGCCATAGGACCCACGATTGCGCTCACCGGCGTGCAGTTTACCTTCCTGATTGGCGGCACGGTGATTGTGGAGCGTATTTTTGCATATCCCGGCATTGGGAATATGGCGATTGACGCTGTGATCAATCGTGATCTGCCGCTGATCCAGGGTCTTGTTCTGGTCTTTGGCGCGATGTTCATCCTCGTCAATCTCGCCAGTGATGCGCTGGTGGCCTGGTTCAATCCGCGGATGGAAGGATAGGCGATGGCCGAACGTCGCGCAGAAACCTCTTCTCCGCTTTCCGGTGACCGGGTTCACCAAAGCCTGTGGAGCACACTCCGCCGGGACCCGAAAGTGCTTTTTGCAGGCGGCTTCCTTCTCCTTCTGGTGCTGCTTGCAATTTTTGCGCCCTTCATCGCGCCAAAAGATCCGTTGGAGCAGGATCTGATGCTTGGCACATTGCCGCCTGCAGGAGGCAGTGGCTATGAGCCGGGCTATTTTCTCGGCACGGATGATCTGGGCCGTGATGTGCTTTCCCGCCTGATTTACGGAACGAGGATAGCGCTTCTCGTCGCCTTCATCGCAGCAGGGCTTGCGGCGTTGTTTGGCACGGTTCTCGGCCTGCTTGCGGGCTGGTACGGGGGGCTGGTGGATATCGTGATTTCCCGACTGGTGGAAATCTGGATGGCGTTTCCGCCGGTCTTGTTGTCGATCCTGCTGGTTGCCGTCTTCGGGTCGGGCGTTCATTCGGTTATTGCAGCCATTGTCATCATCGACTGGACGCGCTTCTGCCGCGTCATCCGGGCTGAGACCATGGGTCAGGCGCGGCTGGATTACGTGATTGCCGCGCGCACCATGGGCTATCCGAAATTGCGTATCCTGATCCGGGAGATCCTGCCGAATGTGCTCCCGGTGCTGGTGGCGCTTCTCAGTCTGGAAATGGGCATAGCGGTGATCGTCGAGGCGATCCTTTCCTTTGTCGGCCTTTCGGTTTCCTCCGATACGCCAACCTGGGGCGGCATGATCGCGCAGGGGCGCCAGATCATCTATCAGGGCTGGTGGGTTCTCACCTTTCCGCTGATGGCGCTCTTTGCCACCGTGCTTGCCTTCAACCAGCTCGGCGATGGCCTGCGCCGCGCGCTTGATCCGGTGCTGAAACGATGATGACACCTCTGCTTTCCATCTCCGGCCTTTCGGCCATTTCGCTGCGCGAACGGGGCGCTCCGATCCTGCGAGACGTCTCGCTTTCGCTGGCGCGTGGTGAGGTTCGTGGGCTTGTAGGGGAAAGTGGTGCGGGCAAATCGACGATTGCCAAGGCCTTGCTCGGCATCCTGCCCGGGACGGTCAAGGTCACCGCCGGTGAGATCCGGTTCGAGGGCCGTGATCTCCTGACCATGCCGCAGAAAGACTTTCGCGCGATCATGGGCAGTGACATCGCGCTCATTCCGCAGGATCCGCAAACCGCCCTCAATCCCGGTCGGCGTATCGAGGCGCAGTTGACGGATGGTCTGCGCCTGCGCCGTGGCATGGATGCGAAAAACGCGCGCGAGCGGGCGCTGTCACTGCTTGCCGAGGTGCATATCCGTGATCCGGAACGGGTACTGAAGGCCTATCCGCATGAGCTTTCCGGCGGCATGCGCCAGCGCATCATGATCGCCTCTGCCTTTTCGCTGGAGCCGAAGCTGGTTGTGGCGGACGAGCCGACGACGGCGCTTGATGTGACTGTGCAGAAGCAGATCCTCCGCCTCATCCGCGGCATGCAGGAAGCCCATGGCACGGCGGTGATTTTCGTGACCCATGACCTCGGCGTCGTCGCAAAGATCTGCGATACGGTGACGCTTCTGTATGGCGGCAAGGTGATCGAGGCCGGGCCAACCGCCGCCGTGCTGTCTCATCCGCGCCATGCCTATACCAGGGCGCTGATTGCGGCAGGCCCCCGCTATGACCGGCCCGATGCCGGTCTGGAACCCGTGCCGCAGGCCGTCTTCGATCAGCTGCAGGCCGAACTGGCAATGCCCTTTTCAAGCGAGATGAACCATGGCTGAGCTTTTGCTGGAAGCACGCGGCATCGAAGTCACCTATGGCAACCGGCGCAAGGGCGGGGTCAAGGTGCTGCATGGGGTCGATCTTCATCTTGCGCGCGGGGAAACCATTGGCATTGTGGGCGAATCCGGCTCGGGCAAGACCACGCTCGGCCGCGCGCTCTTGAGGCTTGTGGATGTCTCGGCCGGAGAAATCCGCTTCGGCAGGCAGGTGATCACCCATCTGGATGACCGGGCGATGCGACCGCTTCGCCGCCGCATGCAGATGATATTCCAGGATCCGATGGCCTCGCTCAATCCACGCCATTCGATCCGCCAGATTCTGGGTGATCCGCTTCTGTTTCATGGCCTTGCCCGCAATGCGGCTGACGCGGAGGAGCGGATCCGGCGGATGCTTGACCGGGTGGGCTTGGCGGCCGTGGTGCTCGGACGCAACCCGCATGAACTTTCCGGTGGCCAACGCCAGCGCGTCGGCATCGCGCGGGCGGCCTTGCTGGAGCCGGAATTCGTGCTGGCCGATGAAATCGTTTCCGGTCTTGACGTCTCCACGCAGGCGCAGGTGCTCAACCTGCTGAAAGGCCTGAGCCGCGATCTCGGGCTGTCCATGGCCTTCATCAGCCATGATCTATCCGTCATACGCGCGGTTTGTGACCGGGTGGTGGTGATGCGCAATGGCCGGGTGGAAGAGGAGGGGGATTGCGCAAGCGTGTTCGCCGCACCGCAGTCCGCCTATACGCGCCTGCTTCTCGACGCCATTCCTCTGCCGGAAGTGGACGACACCTGGCTGAAGGAACCGGCCCCTGCATGATCTTTGTCCGGGGCACGCCGGCAAAGCCGGTGGCACCTGACCTGTTGCTGCAAGACCTGATCTTCATTTTCGTGCCGGAAAAGCGGGTTCGGCGCGACGGGGTCCTGTTGCCCCGATCCACCCCGCCGTGGAGGGAGAAGAGCCATGAAAACCTTTCTGTCTTTGGTGCTTGCGTCGGGACTCGTTGCCGGAGCGGCAAGCCATGCCAGCGCCGACAGCATTCCGGGCATGCGCGGCCATGACCATACAGGCATCACGGTTCCGGACATGGGGCAGGCGGTGAGCTTCTTCACGGATGTCGTGGGCTGCGAAAAGGCAATGAGCTTCGGACCCTTTGCAGATGACAAGGGCACCTTCATGCAGGATGTCCTTGGCGTCGATCCGAAGGCGGTGATCGAGGAGATCACCATGATGCGCTGCAATTTCGGCTCGAATATCGAGCTGTTCAAGTATACCGCACCGGATCAGAAGGACCTTCAGCCGAAGAACAGCGATATTGGCGGCTTCCACATCGCCTTTTACGTGGACGACGTTGCGGCGGCGAAAGCCTATCTCGAAGGCAAGGGCGTCAAGACCCGGATGGGACCCATACCTGTGGAACAGGGCCCGGCTGCAGGCCAGACCATTCTCTATTTCCAGGCTCCCTGGGGTCTGCAACTTGAGGCGATCAGCTATCCGAAGGGCATGGCCTACGAAAAGGATGCAAAGACGGTTCTCTGGAGCCCAAGGGACCCGGCAAAATAATCACCGGTGATGGCGAAGTGTCCGCGAGGGCGCTTCGCCAAAACGGGCCTGATAGGCGGAAGCGGCCCTTCCGAGATGGCCAAAGCCACAGTCAAACGCAATGTCGGCAACCGAAGCACCGGGTGGCGGATTTTTGAGCCGCCTGTGAAATTGATCGAGCCGTGTCGACAGGATCGCTTCCGAGAGCGTTTGTCCGCGAAAGCGCTTGAATGCCTCCTGCAGTGAACGGAGCGGCACGCCGGCTGCGACGGCGATATCCGCCATGGCGATGGCTTCGCCTGCATGCGCTTCGATGAATTCCTCAGCCCGGCGAACGGCGGCCGGTGCCGGGAGTAGTTGCGGCTGATTGAGTGCTGCCGATCCGGAATGGGGAAATCCACTCAGCATCAGCGTTGTAAGGCCATCCCGCAGCAGGGCAAGGTAGGCTGGCGGAGCGCTTGCCGGGTCTTCCGCCGCCGAGAGCACGAGCTCGGCATGGCGCGCCAGAGCCCGGCCTGCCGGGCTTGTCAGATCTATACCGGTCTCGAATTCCACGGTCCCCTTCGGGCGATGGACAAGGCTTGCAAGCTGGGCTTCCATCGCCTGCCGCTCGATCAGAAGGATCAGCTTTTCGCAGCCCCTGTTCCAGGTCATGCGGGTGGGCAGCGTCGGGGAAAGCAGGGAGGCGAAGCGGCCCGCCTCCACCTCGGTCAAGGATGTGCCGCAGCGCACCCGGGCAGACCCTTTGAGCGGTATCTGAAGCAGAAAAAATGCATTGAGGGCGCCCGGATCAATCTCCACGGATGCGCCATAGCTGACGAAATTGACCGAGTAGCCGCTGCCCGGTGCATGGTTGTGCCGCGCATGAAATCCTTCCGGGCGCCGACCAAGCGGATCCAGAAAATGCGGGCAGAAGATACGCCCGATTTCCTCGCGCGCCCGGTCCGGCTCGGTCGTGTCAACCAGCTTGAAGCGCTGTAGCGGTGTATCTGCATGAAGCATTGCCGCGTCTCCCGTCGCGGGATGCGTCCCCACGCATCCGGCCATTTTCCGCAGGCAAGAAAGCCGACTTGCCAAAGCGCAATTCTGCCGAAACCGGACAGAGCCTGCGCAATGCGGATTGCGGGGCCTCCTCCCCGAAGCCACCATCCAGACCAAGATAGTTTAAATTTAAAGCGTTGGGAAGCGCTGCTCTGCGCGGCCTTGTGCGAGGGGAGGATGGAGGACATGCAGGAAGACAAGGCCCGTTTTCTGACTGGTATGCGCCGCGTTTCCGGCGCGGTCGCCGTGGTTACGACCAGCGGTCCGGACGGAGAGCGGCGTGGGGTTACAGCCACGGCTTTCTGTTCACTGACCGCCGATCCCCCTTCCGTGCTTGCCTGCATCAACCGTGAAACATGGGTGGGCCAGCTGGCGCCCCTTTCCGGCAATTTCGCCGTCAATGTGCTTGCCGGTGAAGACCGACATCTGGCCGAGGTCTTTGCCGGTCGCACGGCCGCAAGCGGCGAGGACCGCTTTCGCTCCGGAAGCTGGGCGCCGGGAAGGAGCGGTGCCCCCGTGCTTGAAACGGCACTGGCGAGTTTCGATTGCACGCTTGCCGAGGCCCTCGACCATGCCACGCATGTGATCCTGATCGGCCGCGTGCTCGAAACGCAAACCGGTGAGGCGGCCAGGCCGCCGCTTCTTTATGCCGATGGCGTCTTCACCACGACGGCCGAAGGCGCGCAGGCGGTTCGTTGACATTTTCCAGAACAACAAGGAGGAACAGCAATGCGTGGATTGAAGGACCGGACGGCCATTGTCTCCGGGGGAGCGACCCTGATTGGGCAGGCCGTGGCCGAAGTGCTCGCCGCCTATGGCGTACGGGTGGTGATCGCCGACATCAACGAGGACGACGGCAAGGCAGCAGCGACCCGGCTCGGCCGCGGCGTTACTTTCCGTCGCACGGACATTACCGATGATGCCGATATCGCAGCGCTCGTTGACGATACGGTCAAATCGACCGGGCGGCTCGATTTTCTCGTCAATGTCGCCTGCACCTATCTCGACAATGCGGCTGATACGACGCGTGCCGACTGGCTCGCTGCCTTCAACGTCAATGTGGTCGGCTCGATCATGCTGATGCAGGCTGCCCGGCCGCATCTGAAGGCAAACCGTGGGGCAATCGTCAATTTCGGCTCGATTTCCTCGCGTGTCGCCCAGACCGGACGCTGGGTCTATCCGGTCAGCAAGGCCGCAATCCTCCAGCTGACCCGCAACCAGGCCATGGATCTTGCGCCGGATGGCATCCGCGTCAACGCGGTTTCCCCCGGCTGGACCTGGAGCAACATCATGAACCAGCTGACCAACGGGAAGCGGGAAAAGGCGGATGGCGTGGCCAAGCCCTTCCACCTGCTTGGCCGAACCGGCGATCCCGCCGAAGTGGCGGAGGCGGTCGCCTTTCTGCTCTCCGATCAGGCGAGTTTCATTACCGGCACGGATATCCGCGTCGATGGCGGCTATACGGCGATGGGCCCGGAACGGGCCGAATCAGCCATTCCGCTGCTGATGGACTGATGACAGTCAACCAAACCAAAAAAGGGGAATGCGCATGAGCAAGAAAAGACATTTTACCATCGTCGGCGGCGGCCAGTCCGGCCTGCAGCTTGGCTGCGGCCTGCTGGGAGCAGGCCATGACGTACATATCGTGCAGAACCGTACCGCCGAGGAGATCCGAAACGGCAAGGTGTTGTCCAGCCAGTGCATGTTCGACATCGCTCTGCAGAACGAGCGCGATCTCGGCCTGAATTTCTGGGATGACACCTGTCCGACGGTCGATTCCATCAATTTTTGCGTGCCCGCCCCCGATGGATCCGGGGCGAAGGCGATTGACTGGAACGGCAAGCTTGACCGCCCGGGCCAAAGCGTTGACCAGCGTGTGAAGATCCCGGTCTGGATGGCCGAATTCGAAAAGCGGGGTGGTCGGCTGTCCATCCATGATGCAAGCCTTGCCGATCTGGAAACCTATTGCCGGGAAAGCGATCTCGTCATCGTGGCCGCAGGCAAGGGTGACATTGCGAAAATGTTCGAGCGCGATGCGGAAAAATCCGCCTTCGACAAGCCGCAGCGTGCGCTGGCGCTGACCTATGTGACCGGGATGGCGCCGCGCCCCGATCATTCCGCGGTGAACTTCAATCTCATTCCGACCGTTGGCGAGTATTTCGTGTTTCCCGCGCTGACCACCTCCGGCCCCTGCGACATCATGGTCTTCGAGGGCATACCCGGCGGTCCGATGGATTGCTGGAAGGATGTGAAGACGCCGGAGGAACATCTGGCGAAATCCAGGTGGATCCTCGAAACCTTCCTGCCCTGGGAGGCTGAGCGTTGCCGCAATGTCGCGCTCACCGATGCGAACGGCATTCTTTCCGGTTCGTTTGCCCCGACCGTGCGCAAGCCGGTTGGCCGACTGCCCTCCGGCGCGCTGGTCCTCGGTCTTGCCGATGCGGTCTGCCTCAATGACCCGATCACCGGGCAGGGTTCCAACAATGCGTCCAAGGCCGCCCGTATCTATCTGGACCGCATTGTCGCCCACGGGAACAAGGCGTTCGATCAGGCCTTCATGCAGGAGACCTTCGATGCCTACTGGAACTACGCGCAATTTGTGGTGGGCTGGACCAATGCGCTCCTTCTGCCGCCGCCGCCGCATGTGCTCAACATCATGGGATCGGCGCAGGCCTTTCCTGCACTGGCAAAGCGCATCGCAAACGGATTCAACAATCCGCTCGATTTCTTCCCCTGGTTTGCCGTGCCGGAAGAAGCGGATGCCTATCTGGCAAAACTTGCAGCCTGATCCGGTGTCCCGCGAGCAAGGGGAAGGGGGCTGCGGCCCCCTTTTCCACAGGCCCTATCGACCCGTTCGGCGATGGATCGCCGCGACGCGGGCCACATGCTCGTAGATGCCCGACAGAAGTTCAAGCGTCCGGGTCGCGTCCTCCAGCCTTTGCGGAAAGTTCGGCACAGAGCGGATGGCGTCGATCAGGAGAGAGCTTCGCACCTCTGCATAGCGGTCCGTCACATCGCGGCCCAGATCGGTCACTGAATAGGTCACACCCGAGCGCCCGCTGCCTTCCCGGATGATCAGGCCCGCCTGGATCAGCTTGCGCAGGCTATACTGGATGTTCGGAATATCTTCGCGATTGGCAAGCCGTGCCAGATCCTTGATGCTTTTCGGCCGGTCATTCATGCGAATGATATGCAGCATCGTGTTTTCCGGCCCGCTTGCGGCAAAATCGATCACCGAGGACAGGCATTCCGTCTGCCACCGCCCGAAGGCTTCATAGGTGCGCATCAGGGCATATTCGATCTCGGCGACATCAACCTCGATATCATCGCGGGCGAGATGCCAGCGCCGGTCCAGCGCATCTGCCTTCTTGACCTTGTCGCTGCCCGTCGCGGCTTTCTTGTCCATCGCCCTCACTCCGTGATTTGCCATTCCTCTCTAGCCGATATTCGTCCCATCCGGAATGCCTGATGCAATGCAGCATCAGTGGCCGCGCTGCAGCACAACCTGACAATTGACAAGGGTCTCTTTTAAGATAGATTTTCTATCGTAAATTCTATCAAAAAACGGGGAACACCAAAAATGACTGAATTGCAGAATTCCATGTTCACGAAAAACCAGTTCGTGCTCGGCACCTTCGCCTCAAACTGTTCCGGAGGCATGTCGGTTACCAAGGTGAAGGAGCGCTGGGTCAATTCCTGGGAGAACAATCTTCGCCTCGCCCGGCTTCTGGATGATGCCGGTATCGATTTCATGCTGCCGATTGCACGCTGGATTGGCTATGGCGGTGAAACCAACTTTCACGGCGGCGTTCTGGAAACCATGACCTGGGCGGCCGGGCTTCTGGCGCACACGAAAAACATCAACGTTTTCGCCACCATTCATGCGGCCGCCAATCATCCGGTGGTGGTGGCAAAGCAGATTGCGACCATAGACCAGATTTCCGCAAGCCGTATCGGCCTGAACATCGTGGCGGGATGGAACCAGCCCGAATATGAAGCGCTCGGCCTTGAACTTCCCGCCGCGCATGAGGACCGCTATGGCTATGCAGAAGAGTGGTTTGCGATCATCAAGGCGCTTTGGACCCGAACCGATGCCTTTGACTGGGACGGCAAGTATTTCAAGCTGAAGCAGGTGCTCGGCGATCCGCGGCCCGCCCGGCGTGTGCCTATCCTGAATGCCGCAGGCTCAGGCCAGGGACGCGAATTTGCCGTACGCAACGCGGACTTCCTGTTTACCCCCGCCATTGATCTTTCCCGCTCGACGGAAGAGATCGGTGCGCTCAAGGCACAGGGCAGGGCTGCTGGCCGTGACGTCGGCGTGCTCACCTTCTCGCATGTGGTCTGCCGCCCGACGGAAAAGGAAGCGCGCGACTATCTCCAGCATTTCGGTCAGGACAATGCGGACTGGGCGGCGGTGGACAATCTTGTCCGGCTTCAGTTTGCCCATGCCCACTCCTTCCCGCATGATCTTCTGGCACTGATCCGCGACCGGATGGCCGCTGGGCATGGGGGCTTTCCGCTGGTCGGCACCCCGGAACAGGTGGCGGAAGGCATCCTGTCGCTGCACAAGGCGGGCTTCAACGGTTCGACACTGTCCTTTGTCGATTATGCCGAAGAGTTCCCCTATTTCCGCGATACGGTGCTGCCGATCCTCGAGGCCGAAGGCATTCGCGGGCGCACGCGTCAGGAAGCGGCTGCGGCCTGATCGCCTCGCAAGGCAGAGTGACGAAGGTGCCTGCCGTGCGGGCACCTTCCTTCCCGAAAGAGGAGTGCGACATGGTCCAACATCCAGATGAAACGGGTGCGGGGAGCGAAGAATTTCGCTCGGCCATGCGCCATTTCGCGGGCAATGTCAGTGTGATTACGGTCGGAACGCCCGGCAATCGGTCCGGACTGGTGGCCACGTCTGCAGTGTCACTTTCCGTCGACCCGCCACTGATCATCGTTTGCATCAACCGGGATTCGTCCTCCTGGCCGCTTTTTGCCCGCTTTGGGCATTTTGCGGTGAATGCGCTGACCGCTTCCCATCAGGAGATCGCCGATAGGTTTGCCGGGCGGGGTGGCCACAGGGGCGAGGCCCGCTTTGAGCTTGGGCAATGGCTGCAGGGACAAACCGGCGCGCCACTGCTTGACGATGCCGCTGTTGCCCTTGATTGCCGACTTGAAGAATGCATTGACCGGGCAACCCATTCGATCCTGATCGGCCGGGTGATGCAGGTGCGTGTGCGTGAGGAGGATGCCGGAGGTCTGGTCTACTGGCGCGGAACCTATCGACCGCTCCTGTCGGAAAATACCGGCTGAACAAGAAATTTGAAGCTTATAATAAATTTTCCAAATCCGGGTTGGATGCATTGACAGTTCTCCTTCCGGCTATAAATTTTAAGCTTAAAATATCTGCGCTGCTCCGGATGGGCAGCGGCCAGCAACGGAGGCTGAAGACATGCGCATCATATGCATCGGTGGCGGACCGGCAGGGCTCTATTTCGGGCTCTTGATGAAGAAGCTTCACCCGTCGCACCATATCACTGTCGTGGAGCGCAACCGCCCCTATGACACCTTTGGCTGGGGCGTCGTGTTTTCCGATGCGACCATGGAGGCGATGAAGATCTGGGACGCGGAAAGTGCGGCCGAGATTCAGGATGCCTTCAACCATTGGGACGATATCGAGGTCTGGTTCAAGGGCACACGTCAGCGGACATCCGGCCACGGTTTTGTCGGCATTGGCCGCAAGAAGCTTCTGAACATTCTGCAGAAGCGTTGCGAGGCGCTGGGCGTGGAACTGGCGTTCGAGACCGAGGTGGAGAGTGATCTCCAGTTCCCGGATGCGGATCTGATCATTGCCTCCGACGGCTTGAATTCGAAGATCCGCAATGCCTATGCGGACATATTCCAGCCGGATCTCGTGGTGCGGCCCAACCGCTATATCTGGCTTGGCACCAAGCGGCTTTATGACGCCTTCACCTTCGATTTCCGCAAGACGGAACACGGCTGGTTTCAGGCTCACATCTACAAATTCGATAACGAGACCTCCACATTCATCGTCGAAACCACCGAAGAGGCCTACGAGAAGCATGGGCTTGGTGCGCTCGATCAGCAGGGCTCGATCGATTTCTGTCAGACGCTTTTCGCCGAGGTGCTCGATGGCGCACCACTGATGACCAATGCCCGCCATCTGCGCGGTTCGGCCTGGCTGAATTTCAACCGGCTGATTTGCGGCAAGTGGAGCCATTTCAATGGCAAGAGCCATGTGGTGCTGATGGGCGATGCCGCCCATACGGCTCACTTCGCCATCGGATCCGGGACAAAGCTCGCGATCGATGATGCGATCGAGCTCACCCGGCAATTCGAGCTTCTCGGTCATGAGAGGGAGAAGATCCCCGCCGTACTCGCCGAATATGAAGAGATCCGCCGGGTTGATGTGGCGCGCATCCAGAATGCGGCGCGCAACGCAATGGAATGGTTCGAGGTCGTCGGCCACCGCTATGCCGATACGCTGGAGCCCGAACAGTTCATGTATTCGATGCTCACCCGCTCCCAGCGCATCAGCCATGAAAATCTGCGGCTTCGCGACAAGGCCTGGCTGGAAGGCTACGAGCGCTGGTTTGCCCGTCGTGCGGGCCTTGATGTCCGGGAGGGGGAACGCGCACCGCCGCCGATGTTCACCCCCTATACGGTCCGGGGTCTTTCGTTGAAAAACCGCATCGTGGTTTCCCCGATGGCAATGTATTCGGCAAGGGACGGGCTGATCGATGACTTTCACCTGGTGCATCTCGGCGCTCGAGCACTCGGAGGCGCGGGTCTTGTCTTCGGCGAGATGACCTGCGTGTCACCGGACGCCCGCATTACCCCCGGCTGTCTTGGTCTCTGGAACGAGGCGCAGGCTGAAGGATGGAAGCGGCTTGTCGATTTTGTTCACCAGAACAGCGCGGCAAAGGTCGGTATCCAGCTTGGCCATGCAGGCCGCAAAGGGGCGACAAAGGTTGCCTGGGAGGGTATCGACCAGCCGCTTGAGACCGGTGGCTGGCCGTTGATTTCGGCCTCCGCCCTTCCCTATCTCAAGCACAGCCAGGTTCCGCGGGCGATGACGCGGGAAGACATGGAGCGCGTCAAGGCAGACTTCATTCGCTCAACCGAGCTTGCCATCGAAACCGGGGCCGACTGGCTCGAATTCCACGCCGCCCACGGCTATCTCTTCTCCTCGTTCCTGTCGCCGCTGACCAACCGGCGCGAGGACGATTTCGGCGGAAGCCATGAAAACCGCGCGCGTTATCCGCTGGACGTGTTCCGCGCCATCCGTGCGCTCTGGCCGAAAGATCGGCCGATGTCGGTTCGTCTCTCCTGTCACGACTGGTTCGAAGGCGGCAACACGCCGGAGGATGCAGCGATCTTTGCCGCGATGTTCCGCGAGGCCGGTGCCGATCTTGTCGACTGCTCGTCCGGTCAGGTCTGGAAGGAAGAGCAGCCGGTCTATGGCCGCCTGTTCCAGACGCCCTTTTCCGACAAGATCCGCAATGAAGTGCATGTGGATACGATCGCAGTCGGTGCGATTTCCGAGGCAGATCATGCCAATTCGATCATCGCCGCTGGCCGTGCCGATCTCTGCGCGGTTGCCCGTCCGCATCTGGCCGATCCCGCCTGGACCCTGCATGAGGCGGCCCGCATCGGCGTGAAGGACATTGCCTGGCCGAAGCAGTATTACTCCGGCAAGGCGCAATACGAGACCAATATCGAGCGCGCGGCGCTCGCGTCCGGTCCCGGTGCGAAATAGGCAAAAGCCGTTCGGCCTACGCGTCCTCGTCGCCCGAAAGATGGTTTCGGGCAGAGGCCTTGAGTGCGCCCACCTCGCGCAGCATGGACTGGATGAGCTCCTCGGGCACATCGCCCATCATGTCGCGCAGCCAGCCTTCATGGGCGGTTGCCATTTCGGCAAAGCGCGCCTTGCCGCGCGCGGTCAGCCGCGCCACCGTCACACGACGGTCGCCATCGGGTGTTTCCCGCTCGACGAGCCCATCGGCCTCCAGCCGCTCGACGAGACCGGTAACATTGCCATTGGTCACCATGGTGCGTCTGGAAAGCTCGCCGAGACGCAGGCCGTCTGCCTCCCGGTCAAGCTGGGCGAGAAGATCGAATTGCGGCAGCGTCGCGCCGAACTCCGTGCGCAGACGTCGGCGGATTTCCTGGGAAATCAGCTTGGTGGTCGACAGCAGCCTGAGCCAGAGCTTGAGCTCCGGCTTGCCTTGCGCGCGCGCGCCCTGAACGATGAATTCCAGATCCAAGCCCGATGCTCCGCTTGCCTGCAGGTTCAGGCATCTTTTAGGCAAGGCCTGGTTTGAATGTCAAAGCCTTATGGCTTCATCCTTGGTCGACCATTACTTCGCCAGCATGTCCGAGAGCATGTGGCCCGAGCCTGCGCCGGTGCCGGCACCCGGCCAGGTGGAGGCACCGCAGAGATAGAGGCCGTCAACCGGCGTTTTGTAGCGGGAATAGCCTGCGACCGGGCGAAACAGGAAATTCTGATCCAGATGGTGGCTGCCGGAAAGATTGTCCCCGCCAATGAGGTTCGGATTTTCCGCTTCCAGATCGGCGGGCGAGAACACGCTGCGGCCAAGAATTTTCGAGGACAGACCCGGCGCATAGGTCTCGATCAGGCTGATCACGCGATCAGCATAGGCCTCTTTGGCGCTGTTCCAGTCGCGCGCTTCGATCATTCCGGCGGCATCACCACGAATATCGGCGGGCAGAACCCGAACCTGTACCCACAGCACATGTCGGCCTTCCGGCGCACGCGATGGGTCAATGGCAGTCGGCTGGCCGACAACAAGCGCCGGCTCGGCGGGCAGAAGCCCCGCTGCCGCCTCGGCATAGGCCTTCGACATCATTTGCATATCGGGGGCGAGATGCACATAGGCAAAGCGCTTCAGCTCTTCCCCCGCCGTCCAGTCGGGCAGCGAATCGAGCGCCAGATGCACCATCATCGTTCCCGGCCCTGCCCGGAATTTCTTAAGCTTTTCATCAAAGGCCGCCCGGGTTGCATCCGTTTTCAGGAGCTTGCCGAACACGAGTTGCGGATGGGCATTTGCAATGACGGCACGGCGCGCGACAAGCTTTTCGCCACTGGCAAGCGTTACCCCGATTGCCTTGCCTGCTTGATCCTGATCGATGGCGGAAACCGGGCTGTCGAGCAGCAGAGTTCCACCCTTTTCCTTCAGGAGGCCGGTCATGGCATGAATGATCGCAGCAGCACCACCCTTGCCGATCACCATGCCGAAGGCCTGGTTCGCCATGGATTCGAGATAGGGAAACAGCGCCCCCCCGGCCGTATCGGGTGTAAAATCGAGATGCAGGCCCCAGGCGGCCATCATTGTCTTCAGCTTGTCATTCTCAAACCGGGCGTCGAGAAAATCGCGAGGCGAGGCCATCAGCATGCGGGCGGTCTCATAAAGCCAGGCCGTTCCCTTTTCCCGCCATGCCTTCCACACCACCCGGGCCGCGGCGAAGGACGGCATTGGCGAGCCGAGCAGGCCGAAGATATGCGGTGCGTCACCGCCAAAGCTCGCAAAAAGATCCTTCCAGGCCGCTGCATCTCTGGGTGAAAGGGTAGCGATGCGCTCGGTTGTCAGCGCCAGATCCTTGCTGACGCCCAAATAGGTCTGATCGCGGAAAATGCTGGCAAAGCAGTGATCCGCCGGCACAAAGCCCAAGCCGTGGCGGGCCAGATCGGCCGCGTGCCGCGCATGGAAGGCCGAGCCCGCAAACATCGAAAGGTTCATCGCCGCGAGATCATGGGCATAGCCGGGCAGGGTCAGCTCCTGCGTTTTCACGGCACCACCCGGCGTGGATTTCGCCTCGACCACCGCGACGGACCAGCCTTTGGTGGCAAGGTTGACAGCCGCGGCAAGCCCGTTATGGCCCGCGCCGATGATGATCGCGTCATAGCTTTTCACGGCCTGGCCTCCCCATTGCCGAAGGATCGAACTATATTCTCATATGCATACAATTTTCCGGCTCGGGTCAAGGGCTGGATTCACGTGCATTTTCGCGAAATGGGTGCTCAGTCAATCGAAGCGCCGAAAAATGGGAGCGGAGAGCCGATTTCAGAATGGTTCAGTCTGCCAGACTCATGGCGTCAAAATACTTGCATGTACATATTTTGTGTCATAGGCTTGCCACATACCACCGCTCGGGAGGTAGCGTCGCCAGCGAAAGGGCGACCACGGGCGGTCAGGAGGGGAACGTCCAAAATGTCTGCCACAGCACTCACCCAGCTTGCTTCTGCCCTGCTTTCCGGTTCAGTCAAGGTGATCGACCTGACCGCGCCGCTCGGACCGGATACGCCGGTCATCAAGCTGCCGCCGGAAATCGCCGTCAACACGCCGGAAGTGAAGGTTCACAATATCTCCCACTACGACAAGAACGGTCCGTTCTGGGCTTGGAACTGGCTGGAACTCGGCGAACATACCGGCACCCATTTCGATGCCCCGGTGCACTGGATCACCGGCAAGGATTATGCCGATGGTACGACCGACCGGATTCCGGCCCAGAATTTCGTGGCTCCCGTGAATGTGATCGATTGTTCGGCCGAAGCGGCTGCCAACCCGGATTTCCTGCTGACCGATGCAGGCATCAAGGCCTGGGAGGCCAAGTATGGAGCAATCGAGGCTGGCAGTTGGGTGCTGATGCGCACCGACTGGTACAAGCGCAACGGTTCTGCCGCCACCTTCCTCAATGCGGATGAAAACGGACCGCATTCGCCCGGTCCGACGCCGGAAGCCATCGAATATCTTCTGTCCAGGGGCGTCATCGGCTGGGGCACCGAAACGATCGGCACGGATGCCGGTGCGGCTGGCGGCATGAACCCGCCCTTCCCCGCCCATAACCTGATGCACAAGGCAAACCGCTATGGTCTCGCCTCGCTCTGCCATCTTGATCAGCTTCCGGCGAAGGGTGCCGTGCTGATTGCAGCACCGCTGAAATTCGTCGATGGAACGGGATCTCCGATCCGCGCGCTGGCGCTGGTTGCCGGTTGATGTGACACGGGCAGGGGCGGTTCATCCGCCCCTTTTTATTCTATTCCCCGAAGCGCGATCGGGTTTACGGGAAACGGGAGCGGTGGAAATCACCATGACACAGCCGGATTACATCATTGTCGGAAGCGGCATCAATGGGCTTGTTGCCGCCTCCATGCTGGCCAAGAAGGGCAAGCGGGTTGTCCTGCTCGAACGCAATGCCGAGATCGGCGGCTGTCTGCGCACGGAAGAAATCACAGTGCCGGGTTTCGTGCATGATGTAATGGCAACCACCATGGTTCTGTTCCTGACCTCGCCCGCCTATGGCGCGCTTGGAAAGGATCTCGAGGCGCGCGGGCTTGAATTTGCCCATTGCCCGACGCCGACCGGCGTTTTGCGCCCGGATGGTCGCCATGTGATCTTTTCCATGGACAGAAAGCGCAATGTCGAGACTTTTGAAGCGCTGGCAAAGGGAGACGGCGCTGCTTTTTCGCGGGAGATGGACCGACTGGGGGCGGATGCGCCCTTCCTGTTTTCGCTGCTCGGCGGCTCGCTCTGGTCTTTTCCGATGCTGAAAACCGTTCTGCGCGAGGCCTGGAAACGTGGTCTTCGCGGATTGGCAGGCTGGTTCGGTGAGGCGCTTTCCACCGCGCGCGCGCATCTGGAAAGCACCTATCAATCGGACGATACCCGCGCCCTCTGGGCACCCTGGGTGCTGCATACCGGTCTTGGGCCGGAAAGCGCCTATTCGGCACAGATGGTCAAGGTCATCGGCTTCGCGATCGAGCTTGCCGGATGCCCGATCGTAAAGGGTGGGGCACAGAACCTGCTCACCGCATTCCGACGACTGATCACCGACCATGGCGGCGTGATCCGCACCGGTGCGGATGTCTCCCGCGTTCTTGTTGGCCCGGGCGGCAAGGCAACGGGCGTTCGGCTTGCAGGCGGTGAGGAAATCCTGGCGAAAGCCGGTGTTATCTGCTCGGTTGCGCCCGGCCTGCTCTATGGCAGCCTGCTGAAAGATGCTCCTGTTCCGATGCCTGAAGATATTGCAGAGGGATTGCGCACGTTCCGCCATGGCAAGGGCAATATGCAGATCCATTATGCGCTCCGGGAGCCGCCAAAATGGAAGGCGGGCGCAGAGCTTGGCAAGGTGGCCCTTCTTCATCTCACGTCCGGCCTTGATGGCGTGTCGCGGGCTGCCAACGAGGCAGAGCGCGGATTGCTTCCCGCTGAACCGACGATCTGTGTCGGGCAGCCGGTGAGCTTTGATCCAGGCCGCGCGCCGGAAGGCCAGTCGATCCTCTGGCTGCAGCTGCCAGAAGCGCCGCGCCATCTCAAGGGGGATGCTGCAGGCGAAATCGAGGTGGGAGCCGATGGGCAATGGACCGAAGCGATCCGCGAGCGCTATGCGGACCGGATCGAGAGGATGCTGGCCAACCAGATCGAAAACTTCCAGGATATTGTCATCGCCCGCCGGGCGATCTCGCCTGCAGATCTGGAGCGCATGAACATCAATCTGGTTGGCGGTGATCCCTATGGCGGCTTCTGCGGGCTCGACCAGTTTTTCCTGTGGCGGCCATTCAAGTCTTCTGTTAACCACCGCACGCCCGTGCCGGGCCTTTATCACATCGGCGCCTCCACCCATCCGGGACCGGGGCTCGGTGGTGGTTCCGGCTTCCTGTTGGGTTCAACGCTTGACTGATGAAGAGGTGCTGCCGCGATGGAGGATCGTTTTTCCGGAAAGATTTTGCGCCGACCCGGCAATCCGGATCTGACCCTACCGACCATGGGCGAGATCGGGCTCAACCAGTTTGCGCCCTATCTGATGAATCGTATTGCTGCGCGCTGGAACGCCAATCTGGCCGAAGAGCTGAAGGCCCATGATATTACAACCACCAAGATGCGGGCCTTGGCGATCCTCAGCCTCACGCCATCCGTGACGATCAACGAATTGTCCGTCTTTGCGGTCACCGAGCAATCGACCATGAGCCGGACGCTCGATTCTCTGGAAGAGCAGGGCTATATCCGTCGCCAGTCGCGGCCGGAGGACATGCGCATCCGCGACGTCACCATTACGGAAGAAGGCCGTGAGGCTTTCGACAAGGTCTGGCCGACCATGTATGATCTCTTCCTGCACATGTTCGACGGGGTGGAGGAAGAGGAATACCGGCTTTTCCTCTCCGTGCTGCATCGGGTGCTCACCAACATTCGCAAGCACGACATCTGAAGGGTATCCCGTCCTTCCGGTCAACAACATCCGGGGAAGGCCCCGATCAGAAGCGGCGGCAGGCTGGTCATGATCGCGCGCGACGCGGCGCGTGCGATGAGAGGTCAGGCGCTTTGCATCGATACCGGGATCAGGATTTGAGCGGCGGTTCAGGCAAGACTGTCAACCGAAACCGAATAGCGCGTTTCAAACGGTTCTGACGGTGTAAAACTCCAGCCGGTGCGGGAGCCTGCCCGGCTGATCGGGTTATCCGCGCCCGAGACCTGCGTTCCGAGATCAAGCGCTGCCGAGACGGGCTCTACCCCGAGCGCCAGATGCCGCCCGTTCCAGGGAAAATGGCTGCGGCCGCGGTTCGAGAACCATAAAAGCAGGTCCGGAAAGTGTTCCCTGTTCCAGGACAGTGCGACCCGGTAGTTTTCCGGCCGGTTTGTCAGCGCCGCATGGCCAACCGTGCCGAGCAATTGCAGCAGGTCTTCGGTACGGTGCGGCAGCGGCAGATGCGACGGATCGATCTCGCCGCCTGTCCTGAGCGGTACGCGCCGCCAGTCTGCAAGCATGCGATTTGCAACAAAGATCGAGGACGGATCGACATCATCGGGGAAGGTGGCCGCCTGCCGGGCAGTGACGTCCAGTTCCATCGAGCCTGGCTGCGAATTGAGCCGGAAGACGGGATGCAGCCCGATCGGCAGGGTCACGGTTCGTCGCACCTCCACCGTCAGGCTGAATTCCAGCGCCGGCCTGCCGTCAACGCCTCGTAGCCGGCGCGTCAGCCGCGAAACGGGGTGGTGCGCGGGATAGTCAATCGCAAGCGCGAGCTCGTCCGGTGCGCTTTCGATCCAATGCCATTCATGGTTCGAGCTGAAGCCATGCGGGTTCGGGTCCGGCTCACCGCCCGCCACCGGCTGCGGCCAGCCGGGGGCTTCGATCCGGTCCGGCGCGGCGCCAAAGGGCACGCACGGCCATTCGCCTCTGAGCCGCTGCAGGATACCCGGAAGCTCCGCCGCGCCCGGCTCGCTGAACCAGGGCGCGATGTGAAAAGGGGCCACGGTGCGCCCGTCGGAGAGCACGAAGAGCGTCGGCCCAAGCATGCCGCCCAGACTTTCCAGCGTGAAGACCCCGTGGGACCAGGACAGGCTTCTGGCGGCCGTCGAGCTGGAGCGAGCGGCGGTAGACATTACATCACTCCGAATGTTTCGAAGGCTTCGACCGTGCTCATGCCGTTCTGGATGGCAATGCGGACCTTGTTTTCCGTCGCCACTTTCTCGAATGCCTTTGCGATGGCTTCCTCCTCAGCCTCCTTCGGGATGACCAGCACCCCGTCGCGGTCCCCGAACAGGATATCGCCGGGCCGGATGCGGACGCCGCCGATCTCGACCGGCACGCCATAATCCACCACCTTGCCCCTTGGTCCCTGATCCTGCGCATAGGTGCCGTGCGAGAAACACGGGAAATTCAGGGCCAGAATACCGGCGCTGTCACGGCAGAAGCCGTCAACCACCGCACCGGCCGCCTTCAGGTGAATCGCGCGCGTCGACATCAGCTCGCCCCAGAGTGCGTAGCGCGGCGAGGAGCCGGTGGCGACATAGATCTCGTTCGGCTTCAGGCTGTCCAGCGCTTCAAACATCAGGCCGAAGGGTTTGCGACTGAGCTCGAGTTTGCCGGCCGGTTCGGAAACGCCGAAATAATCGGCCTCCAGGACCGGCATCGCGCGTCCGATGGTCACCATATCGTCGCGCAGCGCCCGGATATGCGGCGGAAGGAACTGGTGCAGAAGGCCCATTGTATCGAGAATATCACCGACGACGGCCGTGAACAGTTTTTCCCGCATGTTCCTGAACAGGCGGCTATCATCTTCGCTACCGGCCATCACAGGCTCCTTTCCTCATCGCTCATGCGTTCATAGCGGCTGACGCCCTGCATGACTCCGCGCAGTTCGGCGAGCCCTTTCAGACGACCGATCAGGGAATAACCGGGATTGACGCCCGGCTTGCCAATATCGTCTGCCAGCAGATGACCGTGATCGGGTCGCATTGGCAGTTGCCAGTCGGCGCGGCCTTCCCGCCTTCTCCGCCGCTGTTCCTGCATCAGGGCAATGACCACGGCAGGCATGTCTGTCGAACCGCCCAGATGATCGGCTTCGTGGAAGGAGCCATCCGGCTCGCGCGTTACGTTGCGCAGATGCACGAAATGGATGCGCGGGCCAAACTCCCGCACCATTGCCACCAGATCATTGTCTGCACGCACGCCGAAGGAGCCGGTGCAGAAGGTCAGACCATTGGCGGCTGCATCGGGCGAGGCAAGAATGTAGCGCACATCCTCTGCCGTCGAGACGATGCGCGGCAGGCCATAGAGGCTGAAAGGCGGATCGTCGGGATGAATGCAGAGCGTGACACCGCAGTCTTCGGCCACCGGCACGATTTCATTGAGAAAATGCCGAAGATTGCCACGCAGGTCATCGGCAGAAATGCCGTCATATTCTGCCAGCGCCCTGAGGAAGCTTTCACGATTGTAGCTACGCTCGGTTGCGGGGAGACCGGCAATCAGAATGCGCTCGATGGCATCGAAATCGGCCTCGGTCCGGATACGGAATCGCTGCTCCGCCTCGGTGATGCGCTCGCCCGTATAGTCATCCGTGACGCGCGGGCGCTTCAGCACGAAAAGGTCATAGGCAGCAAAATCCAGCGCATCGAAACGAAGCGCAAGGCCGGTCGAGGGCATGCGGTAGCTGAGGTCGGTGCGGGTCCAGTCCACCACCGGCATGAAATTGTAGCAGATCGTCTCGATGCCCTGTCGCGACAGCGCCCGGATCGTATCCTTGTACCAGCCGATATAGCGGGCGCGATCAGGTCCGGCCATCTTGATCTGATTGTTGACGGGAATGCTTTCAACCACTTTCCAGGCAAGGCCCGCCGCATCAACCAGCGCCTTCTGCCGGGCGATTTCTGCGTCACTCCACGGGCTTCCATCATAAATGTGATGCAGCGCCGACACGACTTCGGTTGCCCCGGCCTGCCGCACATTGTCCAGCGACACCGGGTCCTTGGGGCCATACCAGCGCAATGTCTCCCGCATGCTTTCCATCATCGGTCCTCTTGATCTTTTGTAATTTTGTTGGACCACATTTAAAGGGTTTTGACAAGTCTTCCCTTGAAAAGCTCGCATTACTGCGAAATTTCGGGTATGTGCGGGATTCACGTTGACGCATTCATTTTTTTGGTCCAACAAATAGGCGAAAGCGGGAGAAGTTATCGTGGTGTTGGACGAGGTCAGGCATTTTTCGTCAGAGGGAGAGGCAAGCGAAGGTGGGCAGCGGATATCCGCGGTTGACCGTCTCGTCGAGCAGATCCGAGATCTTGTGCGGGAGCGCGGTCTTGGCATCGGTGACCAGCTGCCGACGGAGCGGGAGCTGGGCGAACGGTTCCAGGCGGGCCGCAACACGGTTCGCGAGGCGCTGCAGATCCTCAAGGCCTATGGCATTGTCGAGGTGCGTCCGAAGATCGGTGCGGTTCTCAGTGGCCAGCATGAAGTGGCAATCCGCAAGCTCTTTGCCTTCCAGAACGAGATTTCACCTGCATCCTTTCTGGATGTGCAGGGCTTTCGCCGGATCATCGAGGTGGGGGTCGGTGACCATCTGATCCTCAATGCAACCGCCGAGGATCTGGATCGGCTGGAGGCGATCAATGCCGCGCTGATCGACAATCCGGACGTTGAAGAGGCGGCGCGGGTGGATTTTGCCTTTCACGAGGCGCTGGTCGATATGGCGGGAAACAAGATGCTGTCGACAAACTACCGGCTTCTGCAACCATTGATCGTGCAGATCATGCGTGTCGGCAAGTCGCAGCGCCCGGCGCAGGTGGATACCTATCGCGCCCATCTGGAAATCATCCGCGCGCTGCGCGACCGCGATAGGGTCGCCTATGCCTATCTGGTCAGCAGACATCTGGAATACGGCTTGCAGTTCGTCAGCGGAAGTTGAGCGGCTGCGGCCGAATGCAGGGGTTCAGTGTTCCGGGGAGGTTCGGAAGCACGGGAATCGATCAGGCCGCAGGTCCCCGCGGCGGATCGGAACATTGGAGGGGATGGGTTCGGCAAGTCAGGGAGGACTGCAATGAACAGGATCAACAGGCGCGCACTTTTGGCTGGCGCGGCGATGACGGCCATGACCATCGGGCTGCTTTCAACCGGCCAGGCGTTTGCGGCGGACCGCACGATCGCCGGCATCGTATTCCAGCAAGACCAGTATATGAAGACGGTCCAGATGGGCATGCGGGCCGAATCGGAGGCGTCCGGCGTCGAGCTTCTCGATGCCAACAGCGACAACAAGCTGGAGAAGGAAACCCAGCTGATCGATACCTATATCGCCCGCGGCGTGCAGGCGATCGCGTTGACACCGCTCAGCGCCGACGGCTCTATTCCCGCGATCAAGAAGGCGGTGGATGCCGGTATTACCGTGATCACGTTCGGCACCACGGTAAACAGCGACCTGCCCAAGGCCTCGATCACCAGCAGCAATATCGACCTCGGCAATGCGTCGGGTTCGGAGGCTTCAGCCTTCCTCAAGAAGATTGCGCCGGATCGCAAGGTGAAGATCGCAACCGTTGCCTTCAAGTCGCTGCTTCCCGAGCAGAGCAATGACCGCGTCAACGGCTTCCTCGACAAGGTGAAGGATCAGGTGGAGGTGGTTTCCCAGCAGGATGCCTGGCTCACGGAAAAGGCTATTGCCGTCGTCTCCGATATTCTGACAGCCAATCCGGATATCGAACTGATCTATGCGGCCAATGAAGGCGGCACGATCGGCGCGGTGCAGGCGGTCAAGAAGGCCGGGCTCGAAGGCAAGGTCTATGTCTTTGGCATCGATGGCACCGAACAGCTTGGCAACATGCTGCTTGATCCCGACAATGTGCTGCAGGCAACCACCGCCCAGCAGCCGTTTGAAGTCGGCCGTCTCGCCATCAAGGCTGCCAATGCGGTGCTAGACGGAAAGCCTGTCGAACAGAACCAGTCTGTTCCGGTTCTGCCTTTGTCACGCAACAATCCCGATGGCGTGAAGGCGTTCCTGGAAGACCTGAAGAAGCTGCAGTGAGTGGCGGCATGCAGCCAGGCCGGTATCCGGATCGTTCCGGGTGCCGGCCGGCGTCAGGAGCAAGCACTGCCCGCGGGCTGCGCTTTCCCGCCGCAGATCCTGTGGCGGTCATGAGGGGTCGGAAAGAAGAGTGCGCCCATGCTTGATGTGGCCAAGGACGTTTCGACAGCTGGCGATCTTGCCTTCCATGCGGTTTCGAAGACCTATGGAGCAACGCAGGCGCTTGCCGATTTCACGCATCGGTTCGATGCGGGCCGCGTCCATGCGCTCATGGGCAAGAATGGCTCCGGCAAGTCGACACTGGTGAAAATTCTCGCGGGTGTCACGCGCCCAAGCGGTGGACGGATCGTCATCGGGGGGCGGGAGCGGGAATTTCATGCGCCGCAGGATGCGTTTCAGGCAGGGATCGTGACGGTACACCAGGAGCTCTCGCTGGTGCCTTCGCTCTCCATTGGCGAAAATATCTTTCTCGGACGTCTGCCCAAAAAATCCGTTCTCGGCATCAAATCGGTCGATTGGGAGCGGCTGCATGCGGATGCGTCGCGCCTTCTCACCGATATGGGGCTCGATCTCGATTCGCGCCAGCCGGTCTCCACACTCTCCGTTGGCTACCAGCAGGTGGTGGAAATCGCGAAGGCGATGTCTTTCAATCCGCGTATTCTGCTGCTTGATGAACCGACCTCGGCGCTTGCGACCCGCGAGGTGAACCAGCTCTTCGCACTGGTGCGGCGTCTGCGCGAGCGGGGTGTGACGATTATCTACATCACCCACCGCATGAATGAACTGTTCGAGATCTGCGATACCTGCACGGTGCTGCGCGACGGTGAACTTGCGGGCACAATCGAAATGGCTGAGGCAACGGCCGACAGCATCGTCGAAATGATGTTCGGCGAGACAGCCCATGCCGTCAGACCCACCCGTCGCGAGATCGACCGCAGCGGAGAGGCCGTGCTCGAATTGGCCGAAGCCACCCGTCACGGTCGCTTCGCCGATGTGTCCTTCAAGCTCTACCGTGGGGAAATTCTCGGCATTGCCGGCCTGCTCGGGGCCGGGCGTACGGAACTCATGCGCAGCATATTCGGGGCCGATCCTCTGGATGACGGCATGATCCGTCTCGATGGAAAACTCGTTACCGGTTTCACGCCGGAAAAGATGAAGCTCGCGGGCCTTGGCTATACACCGGAAAACCGCAAGGAGGTGGGGCTGGTGCAGATATTGCCAACCCACGACAATCTGTGTCTTGCCAGCCTCTCGAAGATCGGCACCGGCGGTGTGATTTCGCGAGCCGGCGAGAAGCCCTATGTGGACCGCCAGATTGCCGATCTTCAGATCAAGGCGGGCGATCCGATGAACCCGGTTTCTTCGCTTTCCGGCGGCAACCAGCAAAAAGTGGTGATCGGCAACTGGCTGAACACCGAACCCACAGTGATGTTCTTCGATGAGCCGAGCCGGGGGGTTGATGTCCAGGCAAAGCGGCAGATTTTCGAGATCATCTGGCGTCAGGCCAAACAGGGCCTTGCCGCCCTGTTCGTTTCGACCGAGCTTGAAGAAGTGCTGGAAGTGGCCGACCGCATTCTGGTCATGCGCGCCGGGCGCATCGTCGCCGAAGTGGATCCGACGCAAACGAACCTGACCGATCTCTATCGGCTTTGCATGGAAGAAGGAAAGCCTGAATGACTGCCTCCACCTCTGTTTCAGCCTCCGGCGATCCTTCGGACAATGTGGTCCTGCGTCTGGTCAAGGCCTATCCGATGGAGATCATACTGGCAGTGCTGGTGGTGCTGCTGATTTTCACAGCGCCCGGCTTTGCCTCTGTCCGCAATCTCCTCAACGTGCTGCGCACCGGCTCGATGCTCGGCATCATCGCCTTTGGGATGACGGCGGTGATCATTGCCGGCGAGATTGATCTTTCTGTTGGTGCAGGGGCGGCCCTTGCGGGCTGTCTGGTTGCCTGGATCTGCGGCGCGCTCAGCGACAGTCTCGGCGGTTATCCTGCCGCGCTTCTCGGCTTTGTGCTTGCCCTGATGATCGGCTTTGCTGTCGGCTTTGCGACCGGAAAATTCAGGCAATGGTTCAATGTACCGACATTCATCACCACGCTTGCACTGTTTACTGCGCTTCGTGGTGCGGCCAATCTTTTGACTGGCGGTTTTCCGCTGCCGACCTTCCCGCCGGGCTTCGATTTCTTCGGCGGCGGCTATCTCTTCGGTATTCCCTTTCCGGTCTACATATTCCTCGCCACCTTCGCAGCGATGCATTTCCTGATGAACAATACGACCTTTGGTCGCGCCGTTTATGCCGTTGGTGGCAATATGGAAGCCGCCCGGCTTTCCGGCATCGATATCTGGTGGGTGAAGTCGATGACCCTGGGCCTGACCGGCGCGCTCACCGCCCTTTCCGGTACGCTGATCGCCTCCCAGATCGGATCCGGCACCGGGACGACCGCAACCGGGCTGGAACTCGATGTGATCGCAGCCGTCATCATCGGCGGCACCTCGCTTTTCGGTGGCAAGGGCCGCATCTGGGGCACGCTGATCGGCGTGCTTTTCCTCGGCTGCATCTCGAACGGAATGACGCTGATCAATGTCAGCGAATACTGGCAATATGTGGTGCGTGGCGCGATCATTCTTGGCGCCGTGCTCCTCAATCAGGTTCTGGAACGCAGCCGCTAAGGAGGCATGACCATGGGTGACTTCTCTCAAAAAACGGCAATCGTGACCGGAACATCCGGCATCGGCCGCGCCGCCGCCTTGCGGCTCGCCCGCGATGGCGCGCGCGTCGTGGCGCTCGGGATCGATGAACGGGTCAATGCGGAGATGGCAGAACTCGCGGCCGCCGAGCAGCTCGCGATCCGGGTAGAGAAGGCCGATGTTTCGGTGGATCAGCAGGTTCGCTCCGCAATGGAAACGGCCGTCAGCTGGCTCGGTGGTCTCGACATCATCGTCAATGCCGCAGCCATTCATCCCTTCGGCACCGTGGTTTCCACCGATCCCGCAACCTGGGAACGCTGCATGGCGGTGAATGTCGGCTCCATCTATCTGACCGCCCATTATGGCATTCCGCATATGGAACGCCGCGGTGGCGGGGCAATCATCAACATATCCTCCGTTCAGGGTTTCAACTGCCAGCAGAATGTCGCCGTCTATGTCGCGACCAAGGGCGCGATCCATGCGCTGACCCGGGCGATGGCGCTTGACCACGCCGAGAAGAAGATCAGGGTCAATTCGGTGAGCCCCGGCTCGGTGCGCACGCCGATCCTGGAGCTTGCCGCCCGCACCTATGGCGGCGAAGGCGTTTCGGTCGAACAGGCCTTCCAGCGTTTCGGGGCCGCCCACCCGATTGGCCGCATCGGCGAGCCGGAGGAGGTGGCAGAGCTGATCGCTTTCCTCGCCTCCGACAAGGCCGGTTTCGTCACCGGCGCGGATTACCGGATCGATGGCGGGCTCACCGCTGCCATTGGCGTGAAATAGGAGCGCCAGCCATGAAAATCGGCCTCGGACTCTATCGGGAAATGCTGACGCCGGACAACTACCAGTTCGCGGTTCAGGCAGGCGCGACCCATATCGTCGCCCATATGACCAACTATTTCCGGGGGCGCGATCCGCAGATTTCCGGTGGCGATGACCGGATGGGATGGGGCGATTGTTCAGAGGATACACTCTGGACTTTCGAGGAACTGGACGGATTGGTGAAATCCGTTCGTGCCCAAGGTCTGGAACTCGCGGCCATTGAAAACTTCTCGCCTCGTTTCTGGTCCGATGTGCTGCTCGATGGCCCGGACCGTGTGCGCCAGATGGAGGGCCTGAAACGGCTGATAAAGGATGCCGGGCGCGCGGGCGTTCCCTGCTTCGGTTACAATTTTTCGATCGCCGGTGTCTGGGGCTGGACGCGGGGCCCCTATGCGCGTGGCGGTGCGAGTTCCGTGGGTTTTGACGCGGCAGCAGTGGACACGAGCGAGCCCATTCCCGATGGCGTCGTCTGGAACATGCGCTACAGAAAAGGCGTGCCCGGCACGGAACCGGTTAAGGTTTCAAGTGCCGAGCTCTGGGAACGGCTGCAGGCCTTCCTGCGCGAAATCGTGCCGGTGGCAGAGGAGGCGGGGGTGGCGCTCGCAGCCCATCCCGATGATCCACCGGCCGAAGAGTTGCGCGGCACGGCCCGCCTTGTCAACCGGCCGGAAAAATACGACCGGCTGATGGATATCATCAACAGTCCCGCCAACCGGCTGGAACTTTGCCTCGGTTCGCTTCAGGAAATGCCGGGTGGCGATATCTATGAACATGTGCGCCGCTTCGCGCGCCGCGACCGCATCGGTTACATCCATTTCCGCAACGTACGGGGCAAGGTCCCGCGCTATGTGGAGACCTTTGTTGACGAAGGGGATATCGACATGGCGGAGATCATCCGCATCCTGCGTGACGAGAGCTATCAGGGCGTGCTCATTCCCGATCATACGCCGAGCATGACCTGCGCCGCCTCCTGGCATGCAGGCATGGCCTTTGCGCTCGGCTATATGCGGGCGCTGATCCAGAATGCAGCCGCACTCGGTCCGTGCTGGTCCATGAACGGTGCGAAAGTCTGAAGGGGACAGGGCGTATGGCACATTCGGTTCAATGTCTGGTTCCGGCCGGCGACATGGTCGGCGAGGGCGCGGTCTGGTCAGCCGGGGAAAAGGCCGTCTACTGGACGGATATCAACCGCTTTCTCATCCATCGCTATGATACGGTCTCCGCAAGCCTGCGTTCCTGGTTGTTCGACGAGCCTGTGGTTGCAATTGCGCTCACCACCGAGGCGGATCGCCTGCTGGTGGCGCTCGGCTCGAAACTGATTTTCTGGTGGCCGGGCACCGACCGGCGGCAGGATTTCGGCTTTTCCCTTCCGGGCAGCCCCCGCGTGCGGCTGAATGACGGGCGACCTGATCCGAAAGGCAATTTCTGGGTCGGCTCGATGAAGAACAACGTGCTTCCTGACGGACAACTGGGTGAGGCGGGAAAAGGCGAGGGTATTCTCTATCGCATCACACCGTCTGGCGAGATCAGCGAATGGAGGCATGGTCTCGGCATTTCCAATACCCTGTGCTGGAGCCCGGATCAGAAGACCTTCTACTTCGGAGATACGCTGGAAAACGAAATCCGAGCCTATGACTACGACGCCGAAACCGCATCGATTTCCCATGAGAGGTCTTTCTTCAGCGGCTTTGAGCGCGGTCTTCCGGATGGTTCGGCCATCGACAGCGAGGGGCATGTCTGGAACTGCCGCTTTGGCGGATCCTCGCTTGTGCGGATTGCACCGGACGGCCAGATTTCCGGGGTCATCGACATGCCTGTCACCAACATCACCACCTGCACTTTCGGCGGCGAAGACCTAAAGACGCTGTTCATCACCACCGCGCGTGTCATGGCACCCGGCAGTGACAGGCTCGCGGGCAGTCTTTTCTCCCTTCAGGTTGAAACGCCGGGTATGCCGGAAAACCGCTTCGGCCGGTAGCAGGATCCGTCGCGCGACCGCGGCGAAACCTGAGGATACTGCGACCCCTTATCGCCCGAGAACTGACCGGATCGCGTCTATCTCGCTCCTGTCCGCCCGCGCGCCAAGACGGGCCAGCACGGCGGCCGAAAGCCTCTGTCCAAGCGCAATGGCGGCTTCCATCTCAAGGCCCAGAAACCGGCCGGCAAGATAACCCGCATTGAAAGAATCGCCCGCCCCGGTCGTGTCGCGGATCGCGGTAACCGGTGGTGTTTCAATACGGAGCGTTCCGTGGCCTGTCGCGGCCGTCACCGGACCTGCGCCATCCTTGACGAGGACTTCCGCAACACCGTGCGCCATAAGGCGCTGAACGGTTGCGTCAGGATCCCTGTCTCCCCAAAGCCATGCCTCGTCATCGAAGCTCGGAAGGGCAATGTCGGTGAAAGACAGCATGCTTTTGATCGTCTGGCGGCATTCTTCGGTTGAAGCCCACAGCCTTGGACGGACATTGGGATCAAAGGAGATGATGCTGCCCGCTCCTCTGGCCGCGGAAAGCGCGGCAAACAGGGTTTCACGAGCATCGGGGGACAGTATGGCCAATGTGATGCCGGACACATGGATAAGCCCTGAACCGGCAAGCGCCTGGTTCAGGGCCGGCGCATCATCCGCCAGATGGCGGGCAGCGGAGTCTTTGCGCCAATAGTGGAAGCTTCGTTCCACCCCTTTGAGTTCAATGAGATAGAGACCCATCGTATGGTCCGGGATGCGAAGCACGGCTGTCGTGTCCAGCCCGTCGTCTTGCATTTCCGCAATGAACCGCTCGGAAAATCCATCGGTGCCAAGGCCTGTGACGAAGCCGGCTTTCGCACGCTCCTTCAGCAGTTGTCCGATATGCCAGATGGTGTTGAATGTGTCGCCTGCGAAGCCCTGCTGATAATGGTTTCCTCCTTCGGGCGCGAGTTCAACCATGGCCTCGCCGATGGCAAGCAACCGGTTCGAGATGAATGCAGGCATGAAGCGTCCTTATCGGCTGGCGCTGTCATAGATCCGGCCCGTCAGCCAGTCGGGCCAGTCGCGTTCAAAGAAGGATTTGTCCGTCTCATTAAAGACGCGGTTGGGCCTCGTCCGCAAGGCCAGCGCGCCATCCTGAAGCGAAACGAGGATCTGTTCGCTGCGGTCTTCCAGCCGTTCCCGGCGGAAGCGCATATCCTCCAGCATGCCTGTGCGAGCGGTGGGAACGTCCTGGCCGTTGGGGTCGCAGATCGCTCTCGCCCCTCTGCTGCCCCCGCCGCGACCGATATAGAAATCAAGGGCGGCCAGAACGGCATGCGATGCAAGTGCCATATGCCGCCATTGCAGCGCACGCGCCGCTTCGGCAGGACGTTGATAACTTATCCCGTGGGCCTGGAGGGACTCAACAAGTCGTTGAGCCTCCTGCCTTGCCTCTTTCACATCCGCGGCATGGCAGATGAGACCTGCCTTGTCGCTCATGCGGGCCTGAATTTCCGCACGGACTGTCCTGATGGAATGGGGGGCATCTGTGTTGAGATGCTGCATTGCATGGCGGATCCGGGTGGCGGCAATCGTGCTGATATCACCGGAAAGTGCGGATTTTGCGCGCCCGCTTGCCGAGATATGTTCGGCCGCCCGCGTACCAAACACCTGTCCGGCGTTGAGCGCTGCCCCGCCCGGCCGGGTTACGCCATGCGTGCCTGCTGCCTCGCCGATGGCGTAGCAACCCGGCAAGCTGGTCATGCCCCAGACATCGACCGCAATTCCACCATTCATGTGCTGGTTGTTCACGGCAAATTCGAGCGGATCGGTGGCGATATCCACCTTGTAGCGGCGGTAGAGCTCGATGGAGAGCGGGTTCATATGCCGCAGCCGCGCGATGGGCAGCGACTGAACGGCTCCGGCACGGCCCAGATAGGCTTTGACATCATCATCCAGCCGATCGAGGCTGAAGGGTGCATCGCCGGGGACAGGCAGAGGATTGCGGTTGAAATCCATGTAGACCTTGCGTCCGGCGGCGCATTCCCTGAAGATCGCAAGGTCTATGAGGCTCGAGCGGAAATCCAGCATACGGGTGGCATGAAACGGCCATTGATAACCCTTGCGAAACAGGTTCGAGGCAAGTTCCTGGGTGCTGCGATAATAATCGCCAAGGAAATGGTGTTCCTGACCCTCGTCATCCAGCGAATACACATGCGGAATCGCCTGAACATAGGTGCCTGAAAGATTCCAGGGAAAATTCTCGCGGCGTGTCCCGATCCCGAACTGGCTTTCGGTGAGGTTGACGAGCTCGATGCCCGCCTCGAGCGCAAGACCGAGTGCACCAAAGCATCCGTTCGGATAGACGCTGTCGCGGTAGAGCTCGCCCGGTCCGCCAGCGGCCAGAACCAGCGCCGAACAGGCAAAAAGAGCAAGGCCGAACGGATTTCCGGGCGAACGCCCGGCGCTTCGCATGGCCAGAATACCGATCACCCGACGGTCAGCCCCTTCCCCTTCCGTGAGAATGTCGACCGCGATCGTCTGGTTATGGATCGGAATATCGAGCCGGATCGCTTCCTGTGCCAGCACCTTCACCATCAGCCGCGAAGTGCGTGGCCCGCAACTGGTTGCCCGGCCCACCTCGTCGTGATCGGTCTGATAGCGCAGCGTTCCGCCCAGGCGCTCCTGCGGCAGCGGCAGGCCCAGAAACTGAAGCGATGCCATCATGCGGGGCGACCCGACTGCCTCCACATAGGCCGTGTCTTCGTCCATCGCGCCTCCTTCGCGAATGGCCCGGGCCATGGCTTTGAAATCATCGCCCTGATCGGCGGTATTTGCCGTATGCAATGTCTGTTTGTCCGATCCCGAGCAGGCCGATGTCCCACCCCAGGCGCTCTGGCTGAGGATACCCACATCATCGCCTCTTCGCTTCAGTTCCACGGCTGCGCGCAGTCCGGCCGCGCCGGAACCAACAATCAGACAGCCGTTGCGATAGACCGGAACCTCGAAACCGGCGAGGGAAAGGGTCTCGGACGGTGCTCTTTCACGCGGCAGGCGGGGCATCTCGACATCGGTGAGTTCATCGAGAATATGCTGGGCAACATCGATCGACATCGGTCAATTCCCATGAGTTCATGCAGACAAGTCGGTCAGATCAGGGGAGCGCTATATCCACCCATCGCTTCAGCCGGGACGATTCCATGCAGGCGTCAACGATCTGGCAGATGTGATGCCCTGAATCGAATGTCGGCCACAGGGGTTCGTTGCGGATGATTGACCGCACCATTTGCGCCGCCTCGATGATCTTCGTTTCATTGTACCCGAGAGCGAAGTTCGGAAGCGGCAGGAAAGCCTTGTAGGTCGGGTTTTCCGGCCCGACATCGATCTCGCGGTAACCGCGCCGACCGCTTCTGTCGTCATTGGAATAGAAACGCAGCCGGTTGATTTCATCATAGGTGAAGGCAAGGCTGCCTTTCGTGCCGTAGATCTCGTAGGTCTGCATGAATTTGCGGCCGGTCGCGACGCGGCTGAAATCGACAATCCCATGGGCGCCGTTTTCAAACCGGCAAAGGACATGGGTGCCATCGGGATTGGTAACTTCGGCAAACCGGTCCGGCTTCTGACCCTCGGCACGCATGCCAAGCGCACTTCCTTCAATCACCGGGCGTTTCGCGGTGGTGATGAAGTTTTCGGCAATCAGCGACGACACCCGGCCGACAAGGCGCTCCATGAAGCTGAAAACATGGGACCCGGTATCGCCGACAATACCGGTCGGGGCGAGCTGCCCGTCCGCCCGCCACATGAAGGGTGCTTCAGGATCGCCAAAGACGTCCACATGCTGGCAACCCTTGAACATGCGGATTTCGCCGATCTCGCCTGCCTCGATGATCTCGCGGGCGAGATCATGCACAGGATTGCACGGAAAGGCGTGGCCGACGCGTGCGATCACACCCTTCTGCCGGGCCAGCGCGGCCAGTTCACCGGCCTCCTTCGCCGAATTTGCAAGCGGCTTTTCGCAAAGCACATGCTTTCCGGCAAGAAGGGCTGCCTTTGCGACCTCGTAGTGAAGGTTGTCGGGCAGGCAGATATCGACAAGGTCTATATCCGGATCATCAATGACGGCTTTCCAGTGCGAATGGACAGCGGCTCCGGGAACAAGGGTCTTCAGCTCTTCCGCATAGCTTGCGCTGGATGTTACCAGCGCGGCGATGCGCGCGGTGCCCTCCGCCGTACCGAAGAAATGCGGGAAAGTCTGGAAGGCCATGGTATGTACCTTGCCCATCCAGCCAGACGCACCAAGGATCGCGACGCGGATCTCACGCATTTGAACCTCCCGGTCCTTGCCTGATCTCGAGGTCATAGACGAAGATGCCGTCGATACCGCCCTCGGCGGCGGCGACGATTTTCGCGCCGGTTTTGCGGTGCTCTGGATCGGCGAGATAGAGATCACGGGCCGCAGCCGTGTCGAAGTCCACGATGAAGCCTTCCGCAAACCCCTTGTCCATGCCGGTTTCCGGGCTGACATTGTCCCCGACGTGAACCGCAAGCAGCCCTGGAAGACGTCCCTTGAGTGCACCGATTTCCCGATAGATTTCCGCCTTTTCAGAAGCCATGATCCCGCTTCTGAAGCGGATAAAGACACAGTGCCGGATCATTCAGCAGACCTCCTTGCGGGCGCGCGGACGCGCATCATTGCGTTCATTCTGGAAAATGGCAGGGGCAAGGGCGGGTAGGCCACGAATGATATCCGCCCCCTTTTCGCCCATCATGATGGTCGGGCCATTGGTATTGCAGGACGGCACGCGCGGCATGACCGAACTGTCACAGACGCGGAGCCCCTCGAGGCCGTGCACCTGGAGATCGAGACCCACGACCGCATCCTCGCCGGTGCCCATCCGGCAGGTGCCGACCGGGTGATGGTCGGTCTTGGCATTCGCGCAGGCATAGTCGAAGAGGTCTTCGTCGCTTACCGCCTTTGGTCCCGGAAGACGCTCTGCAAGCACAAATGGCTTGAGGGCGGCCTGCTGCATGATTTCGCGCGCCAGCTTCAGCCCTTCGATCGACATCTTGCGATCATGCGGATCGGCGAGATAGTTGGGATCAATCAGCGGAGCCGCGGCCGGATCGGCCGAGCGCAAGCGAACCGTGCCGCGCGAGCGCGGATGCAGATAGGCCGAGTTCAGGGTCACGCCCGCATTCTTCAGCCTTTCCACACCGGCCTCGATGCCGGAGCCGAGACCGAGATGGAACTGGATATCCGGAGAGCGGGCGTCGGGATCGGCATACCAGAAGCCACCGGTCTCGAACAGGCTTGAGGCGACCGGCCCGGAGCGGAACAGCACATATTGCAGGCCGGCCCAGAGTGTCCGGTGCAGCTTCGCCACGCCGTCATAGGTATGATCGCCGGTGCATTCGCAGATCACGAAGAGATCCAGATGATCCTGCATATTGGCACCGACGCCCTTGAGATCATGCTTCACCCCCACCCCGACCGAGCGCAGGTGATCGGCCGGGCCGATGCCGGACTGTAGCAAGAGTTTTGGCGAGCCGATTGCGCCGGAGGAAACCAGCACCTCCCGCTCGGCCCGGATCACCTCGCGGCCCCCGGATGCGGCGATTTCCACGCCCACGGCCCGGCGACCTTCCAGCAGGATGCGGCTGACGCGCGCGCCGGTTCGGATCGTCAGGTTCTTGCGGTGGCGGATCGGCGACAGATAGGCAAGCGAGGCGGAGGAGCGACGGCGGTTTCTCTGGGTCAGCTGGTAGAAACCGACGCCCGCCTGCTGCCGGCCATTGAAATCGTGATTGTAGGGAATACCGAGTTCCTGGCCGGCGCGGATATAGGCGTCACAGATCGGCAACGCGGAGACCGGCATTGAAACGCCGAGCGGCCCGCCATAGGAATGATAGTCATCGGCAAAACGCTGATTGTCCTCCGACCGCTTGAAATAGGGCAGGACCGAGCGGTAGTCCCAGCCGGTGCAGCCATCCTCGCTCGCCCAGAGATCGTAATCCTTCGCATTGCCGCGGGTATAGAGCTGGGCATTGATGGTCGAACCGCCGCCGATCACCTTGGCCTGCGTATAGCGCAGCACGCGCCCCTTCATGTGCTTCTGCGGCACGGTTTCCCAGCCCCAGCTGGCCACGCCCTTGGTCATCTTGGCAAAGCCGGCTGGCATATGGAACAGCGGATGCCAGTCGCTGCCACCCGCTTCCAGCAGCAGCACCTTCACGTCCGGGTCTTCCGTCAGCCGATTTGCCAGCACGCATCCCGCAGGGCCCGCGCCGGTGATGATGTAGTCGTAAGCCATGGCCTTCATCCTGTTCTCGCGCCGGGTTTCGGCGCGAAGGCGCTTCCCGCCCGCCGTCATGATTTCAGTTCGTTGCTCCGGATATGGTCTGCAACCCTCAGCGCCTGCGCTGCGATGGTCAGGGCCGGATTGACCGCTGCCGAGGTGGGCAGGCAGGCGGCATCGACCACGAAAAGATTGGCATGGTCATGGGCGCGGCAGAAAGGATCGAGCGGCGATGTTGCCGGATCATTGCCCATCCGCACCGTTCCGCATTGATGCGAAGGCGTGCGCTTGTCGAAGGCGCGCGACAGCACCACAGGAAAGCCGATCGAGCGCAGGATGGATTTCAGCCGCGCGACGAGATCGAGATGGGCCTGCCAGTTGGTGCGGGTCCATTGGAGAATGATGCGGTCTCCCTCCACCATCACCCGGCTTTCGGGATGCGGCACGTCCTCGCTCATTGCATAGAAATCAATGGCATGAGCCGAAAACCGCTCCAGTATCCATTCCGGAACAGAAGGCATCTGGGCTTTCAGGATCTTGCCTGACACCCGACCAAGCAACTGGATATTGCCGAGTGGCGGCCCGCCTTTGCCATCCGACAGATAGAAATCATTGAAGCCGAATGTCTTCTGGTAGACCGAGTCATTGCGGAACCAGGGCGCCATGGCAATAACCGCGGAGGAGTTGTGGTTCATGAAGTTGCGGCCCACCTGATCGGAGCGGTTGGCAAGACCGGCCGGAAAGGCATCAATTTTCGAGCGCAGCAGCAGCGCGGCCGATTGCACCGCGCCTGCCGAGAGAATCACGAGACCCGGTAAAAGCCGCTTCGTTTCGCCATTGTGCGAAAAGATCAGGGATGAAATGCGCCCGTCGGCCTCCGCCTCCAGTCGCAGCACCCGCGAGCGCGTATGCAGCGTCACGTTCGGATGGAGCAGTGCGGCCTTCAGCGCCGTGGTTTCCGCATCCATCTTGCCATCATCGCAGTTCGGATGGGCATCCCAGGGGGTCTTTGCCTTGGCCACCCAACGGTCGATATCGACGCCGAGCGGCAGAGAGAAAGGATGCATGCCCGCTTTTTCAAGGCGCGACCGGACTTCGGCAATAGGCCCTTCATCGGCAACGGGGGGGAAGGGATAGGGAGCAGAATGGGCAGGTTCCGTCGGATCTTCGCCAAGGGTTCCCCGCACCTGATAAAGCGTTTCCGCGCGGCTGTACCAGCGTTCGAGCTCCTCGTAAGCGAAAGGCCAGGCCGGGGATGCGCCTTCCCGATGTTTCAGGACGCCGAAATCCTCGCGGCGGTAGCGGGACAGAACGGCGCCATAGAATTTTGAATTGCCACCGACATTGTAATAGTTGCCCGGGTTGAAACCCTTGCCATCCACCTCGTACCAGGTCTCGCGTGGTCGAAAATGGCCGCGTTGGAAAATCGCCCTTTGGTCGCGGTTTTCCGGCTGGTCGGGAATGTGATCGCCTGCTTCGAGGATCATGATCCGTGCCCCGGAGGGCGCGAGTCCTGCCGCTACGGTAGCACCGCCGATGCCTGATCCGATGATGACGATATCCGGGCTCTGTTCCATGGACGTCTTCGGCCTCAAACGATCCGGGTCTGGGTTGCGGGGTCAAAAAACACGACCTTGTCCAGATTGAAGGCCAGGCGCGAAATCTGGCCGGCCTGGATGCGCGCATCGGCACGAAGCCGTGCCACGACTTCCTTGCCTCCAAGCTTGGTCACCGCAAAGGTATCCGATCCAGCGGGCTCCACCACTTCGATCAGGCAATCACCCTCGAAGACGGAGCGGGCATTGCGGTCTGCGCCATCCGGGTCGGTCAGCGCTTCCGGGCGAATGCCGAATACCACCTCTCGCCCGGCATGGGCGCCCAGTGCCGCCTTTTCCGCCAAAACCGGCAGGGTGAGAACATCACCATCCCCCTTTGCGAGTGTGACCGAAAGCGCATCACCGGTTTTCTCTACACGTGCGGTGAGCAGGTTCATCGAGGGCGATCCCATGAAATCGGCGACAAACATGTTGGACGGATTGTTGTAGATCTCGTCAGGCGCGCCGAATTGCTGCAGCACCCCGTCCCTCAGCACGGCAATCCGCGTCGCCAGCGTCATCGCCTCGATCTGGTCATGGGTGACGTAGACGATGGTGGTTTTCATGCGCTGATGCAGCCGCTTGATTTCCGTGCGCATGTCCACCCGGAGCTTGGCATCGAGATTGGAGAGCGGCTCGTCGAACAGGAAGACCTGTGGCTGGCGCACAAGCGCGCGTCCCATCGCCACGCGCTGGCGCTGGCCGCCGGAAAGCTGGCTTGGTTTGCGGTCAAGAAGATGGCCGATCTGAAGGATATCGGAGACCTCCTTGATCGCCTTTTCCTGTTCTGCCTTCGGAACCTTGCGGATTTCCATACCGAAGGCGATGTTTCCGGCAACGGTCATGTTGGGGTAAAGCGCGTAGGACTGGAAAACCATGGCAATATCGCGCTGTGAAGGCGGCAGGCCCGCGACATTGCGTCCATTGATGGCGATTTCTCCCGACGTGATCGGCTCAAGCCCTGCAATCGTGTTCAAAAGCGTGGACTTGCCGCAGCCGGACGGGCCGACCAGCACCAGAAACCCACCCTCTTCGATTTCGATATTGATGTCCTTCAGGATTTCGAGTGAGCCATAGGACTTGCGCAAATGGGCGATCTTGAGAAAGGACATGGGCATCAACCTTTGACTGCGCCCGACATCAGGCCGCGCACGAAGTAGCGACCGGAGACGATGTAGACGATGAGGGTGGGAAGGGCCGCGAGAATGGCACCCGCGAAATGGACATTGTATTCCTTCACTCCGGTGGAGGAGGAGACAAGATTGTTGAGCGCCACCGTCATCGGCGTGGAATAGGGGCCGGAAAAAGAGGCTCCGAACAGGAAGTCGTTCCAGATATTGGTGAACTGCCAGATGACGGAAACCACGATGATCGGACCGGACGAGGGCAGGAGGATGCGCCGGAAGATCTGGAAGAAGCTTGCGCCGTCGATCTGTGCGGCCCGCACCAGTTCATTCGGGAAATTTTCGTAATAGTTCCGGAAATAGAGGGTGGTGAAACCGAGGCCATAGATCACATGCACGAAGATCAGGCCCCAGATCGATCCCGCCATGCCGAGAATGCCGAGAATGCGCGCCATCGGGATCAGCACGATCTGGAACGGGATGAAGCAGGACAGAAGCAGCATGCCGAAGAAGACATTGGAGCCGCGGAATTGCCACTTGGTGAGCACATAACCGTTCAGCGCGCCAAACAGGGTGGAAATCGCAACGGCAGGCACCACCATCAGGATTGAATTGAGGAAGAAAGGCTTGAGGCCCGTCGGCTGCACCCCGATCTGCGCGGTCGACCAGGCGGCGATCCACGGCTCGATTGTCCAGGTCTTCGGCAGGTTCAGCATGCCGCCCTGCCGGATTTCATCCAGCGGCTTCAGCGAGTTGACGACCATCACATACAGCGGCAACAGATAGTAAAGCGCAAAGAAAATCAGCGCGGTATAGATCAGTGCCCGGGTCAGAAGCCCGTGCGAGATCGCGTTTTCGGGATTGGGTCCGCCACTCATCAGCGCTTTCCTCCACGAATTTCCGAATAGAGATAGGGAACGATGATCGAGAAGATCATGATCAGCATGATCATCGCTGAGGAGGCGCCGATCCCCATCTGGTTGCGGGTAAAGGTATAGGAATACATGAACGTGGCGGGCAGCTCGGTTGCCTGCCCCGGCCCACCACCGGTAAGCGCCACAATCAGGTCATAGGCCTTGATCGCCAGATGCGCGAGCACGACAAAGGCGGAGAGAAAGACCGGGCGCATCAGCGGAATGATGATCCGTCGGTAGATTGTCAGGCTCGAGGCGCCGTCGACCTGTGCGGCCTTGATCATCTCGTTGTCCACACCACGCAGCCCCGCAAGGAACATGGCCATCACGAAACCCGAGGATTGCCAGACGGCTGCAATCACCACACAATAGATCGCAAGCTTGTTGTCCTTGATCCAGGTGAAGGAAAAGCTTTCCCAGCCCCAGAGATGCATGGTGTTTTCAAGGCCGATACCGGGATCGAGAAACCATTTCCACGCCGTGCCGGTCACGATGAAAGAGAGCGCCATCGGATAGAGATAGATCGGCCTGAGCAGGCCTTCGCCGCGGATCTTCTGATCCAGCAGGATCGCGAGAAACAAGCCAAGCACCGAGCAGATCATGATGTAAAGCGAGGCAAAGATTGCCAGATTGGTGATCGCCCGCCACCAGTGCGGCAGTGCCCAGAGCTTGCCGTAATTGGAAAGACCCACGAAATTGTAGGATGGCAGCATCTTGCTGTCGGTCATCGAAAGATAGCCCGTATAGGCGATGAAGCCATAGACGAACAACACGATGACGAAAAAGCTTGGAGCCAGCACGATCCTGGGCAGTGCATCCTGCAGCCGGTGTCGACTGTTCATGGTTTCGCCTCCCTGCATGGGATGATGGGCGTTTCCGTGGTCGAGGGAGGCAATCACCATCCGCCCCGGAAAGCGTATTTGAAGAAAGGGGATGCCGCGATTGGCCCCGCGGCATCCCGGCAGGGTTACTTGGCAGCGGCTACAGCCGAAACCAGTTCCTTCACGGCATCATCTGCAGAAAGCTCGCCATTGAATTCGCGGGTCACCACGTCATAGATCGCGTTCTTCACAGCGGCCGGATTGGCATGGCCATGGGCCATGGAGCCGAACAGACGGCCGTTCTTGTCAGCATCGGCGAGGTCGGCGATGGCCTTCTTGCCGCAGGCATCGAAGGCGGTATCCGGAACATCGGTGCGAGCAGGGGCGGAACCCTTGACCACGTTGAAGGCCGACTGGAAGGTCGGATTCTCGATGGCGGAAGCCATGGCGAGCTGGGCCGGAACCTTGTCATCCGCGATCTTGAACATTGCGAACTGGTCGGAGTTGAAGGTCACGGCGCCCTGCGTTCCGGGGAAGCGCATGCAGACGAAATCCTGGCCGGGCACCTTCTTGGCCTTGACGAATTCACCCTTGGCCCAGTCACCCATGAACTGAACGCCGGCCTTGCCCTCGATCACCATGGCGGAGGCGAGGTTCCAGTCGCGGCCGGAGAAGTTGTCGTCCACATAGGAGCGCAGCTTGGTCATCCGGTTGAAGGCTTCCTTCATCTTGTCGGAACCGAGAGCTTCCGGATCGAGATCGATGAAGGCCTTCTTGTAGAAATCATCGCCCAGCGACAGCACGACGGCATCAAACAGTGTCGCGTCCTGCCAGGGCTGGCCACCGGCGGCAATCGGCGTGATGCCCTGTGCCTTGAAGTTGTCGAGCATGGCGACCAGCTCGTCCCAGTTCTGCGGCTCCTTGCCGCCAGCCTTGTCGAGCGCAGCCTTGTTGATCCAGAGCCAGTTGGTCGAGTGCACGTTTACCGGTGCGGCAATCCAGTGACCGTCATATTTGGAGAACTTCTGAAGGGCGGCCGGGATCACCTTGTCCCAACCTTCCTTGGAGGCCACGTCATCGAGATTGCCAAGCGCGCCTTCCTTGGCCCAGTCGAGAATATCAAAGCCCAGCATCTGCACGGCGGTCGGTGCATTGCCAGCCGTGACACGGGCGCGCAGAACCGTCATGGCTTCCGTGCCGCCGCCACCGGCAACCGGCATGTCCGTCCAGCTGATGCCTTTCGATTCCAGATCCTTCTTCAGCACGTCGAGCGCGGCTGCCTCGCCGCCGGACGTCCACCAGTGAAGGACTTCCACATTTTCTGCTGCGGTTGCAAGCCCGGCAGACATGGTCAATGCAAGGGCAGTGGTCATAAGAAACTTGCGCATGGTTTCCTCCCTAGTGGCAAGTTGATTTTCGGGAATAGCTCCCGCATCCCGCCCGATCTCCTCAACCGGGCGCGTTGACATAGGTCTGAGTGTCAAAACTCAGCCTTTCGGCACCCACCAGCTGGTGCGTGCGCCGATATGCATGTTCAGCGTCTTTATCTCGGTATAATCCTCGACAGCATGATGGCCGAGTTCCCGGCCAAGGCCGGATTGCTTGAACCCGCCAAACGGCAGTTCAGACGCCCCGTCCATAAAGGTGTTCATCCAGATCGTCCCGGCCCTGACCTTGCGGCCGATGGTCAGGCATGTATCGAAATCGCGGCTCCAGACACCGGCTGAAAGGCCGTAATCGATCGAGTTTGCGATCGCGATGGCTTCCTCCCTCGTTTGGAAGGTGAGAACGGAGAGTACGGGGCCGAAAACCTCCTCGCGTGCCACGGCCATATCCGGCTGGACACCGGACAGGATCGTCGGAGCCATGAACTGGCCCATGCCGAAATTCAGTGTTTCACCGCCATGAGTGACTTCGGCGCCTGTTTTTTGCGCACCGTCTATATAGGCGGATATCTTTTCGAGGTGCTGCGGCGTGATGATTGCGCCCACCTGGGTTTCCGGATCGAGCGGGTCACCGACGCGGACCTTGGCTGCATGGTCTGCGATGCGACGAACCACATCTCCTGCTATGGATGCATGCAGGATCAGCCGGGACCCCGCATTGCAGCATTCACCCGCATTGAAATAGGCACCGAAGACGGCAGCATCGATGAAGGCATCGAGATCGGCATCCGGAAAGACGATCTGCGGATTTTTGCCACCAAGCTCCAGTGACACTTTCTTGAGTGTCTGGGCGGCATTGGCCATGGTGAGCCTGCCGATGGCCGTAGAGCCGGTAAAGGATACCATGTCGACGGCCGGATGGGTGGTCATCACTGCTCCGACTTCCGGCCCGGTGCCTGTCACGATATTGACCACACCTGCGGGCAAGCCCGCTTCCATCAGGATTTCGCCAAGCAGCACCGTCGAGCCCGAGGTCAGTTCCGAGGGCTTCACGACGGCGGTGCAACCGGCCGCCAGTGCAAATGGCAGCTTTTGTGCCACGATCAGGAAGGGGAAATTCCACGGCGTGATGATCGAGACGACACCGATTGCCTCACGAAGAACCACACCGAGCGTGCCGTCGCCAAGCGTATTGTAGCTTTCGCCGTGAAGTGTGCGGGCGAGAGCCGCCGCATAGCGCCAGATATCGACAGAGCCTGCAATTTCTCCGCGCACCTGACTGATCGGCTTTCCGGCTTCGATGGCATCGAGATAGGCCAGCTCTTCTGCGCGGGCGGCAATCAGGTCTGCGGCCCTCAGCAGCACGGCGGAACGCTCCGCGCCTGTCATTCCCGGCCATGGCCCGACATCGAAAGCGCGGCGCGCAGAAAGGATCGCGCGTTCCGCATCTGATTTCGTGCCTGCCGCCACGCGGCTTACCATCACCCCGTGGCTCGGCGCGATGCGATCAATCGGCGCGCCTTTCGCCTCTTCCCATCGCCCGTCGATCAGCATGCGGAAATCCCGCACCTTGTGATCTTTGAGTGCCGTGGGATGAACCAGAACAGTCATCACCATTCTCCCTTGAATTGTGAGGGGCGCTTTTCCGTGAAGGCGGAAATGCCCTCGCGCAGGTCACCGGTCTTGGCGGCCAGGATGGAGCCGAGCGCCTCGACCGCGGCGCCATTGTCTTCCCCGCTTGCCACGGCCAGCATCAGTTTCACAATTTCGCTGGCGGCCGGTCCGCGTGCCGCAATCCGTTCCGCATAGGCGCGGGCGCTCTCAACGGCGCTCCCCGTGGCCACGACCATATCGACCAGACCGAGCGAGAGGGCATCATTTGCCTCGAAAACCTCGCCGCCGAGGGCCATGCGCCGTATCAGTTGTGCACCGAAGCGTTTCACAAGCCGTTGGGTTCCCGACCAGCCCGGGACCATGCCAAGGCCCGCTTCCGGCAGCCCGACGCGAATATGCGCTTCAGCGATGCGAATGTCGGCAATGCCTGCAAGTTCCAGTCCACCGCCGAGGGCATGTCCGTTGATGGCCGCGATCAACGGCATGCGCAGCGTCGCCAGCCTTTCAAAGACCCGGTGGCCATGGCGCACCCAGGCATGGCCAAATGTCTCTGGCCGCATGCCACCCCAGGCGCGAATATCGCCGCCAGCGGAAAAGCCCCTGCCTTCGCCCGTCAGGATCGCGACCCGAATATCGGGATCGGCTTCGACCTGATCGGCAGCCGCCAGCAATGCGGTCAGCATGCCAAGGTCCAGTGCATTGAGCTTTTCCGGGCGGGAGAGCGTGATTGTGGCAATCGCGCCATTCTTGTCGATCCGGACGGTGCCGTCAGCCATGGGCCACCTCCTCAAGCGTCCGCGCGGGCTTGACCGGCAGGGTAAGGCCAATGGGCTCTTCACCAAAAAGGCGTGCATCCATGGTCTTCAGCTGCGGGGAAACAAGCAACGGGAACTCGGCCTGATCGAGAATATGGGTCTGAAGATCGATACCCGGTGCGATTTCTGTCAGCAGGACGCCGTCGGCCGTGAGTTTCATCACTGCCCTTTCGGTCACGTAGGTGATGTCCTGGCCCTGCTTGACGGCGCGCGGACCGGAGAAGGTCACATGTTCCACTTCCCTGACGAGCTTGCGCAGCTTGCCGTCCCGCTCGACAGTCAGGCGCCCGTTGGCGATATCGAGTTTTGCTCCGGCATTGAACATGCCGCTGAATACGATCTTGCGGGCACGTGCAGTAATATCGACAAAACCGCCGGCGCCAGCGGTTACATGCGGCCGGAAAGACAGCTTCGAGACATTGACCGAGCCATCCTGCCCGATTTCCAGGAAAGACAGCAGCGAGGCATCGAAGCCTGCGCCCTGGAAATACGTGAACTGGTAGGGTGAGGGCATGTAGGCATCTGCATTGGATGCGCAGCCAAAGGCAAAGTCGAGAAGCGGCACGCCGCCGACCGCGCCCTGTTCGATGACCCAAGTCACGGCTCCATGCAGGCCTTCTTCCAGAAGGATACGCGGGACATTTGCCGAAATGCCAAAACCAAGATTGACGCAGCTGTTTGCCTGCAGCTCCTGTGCAACGCGGCGCGCGATGACTTTCTGAACATTGAATGCCGGTACCCGGAAGGACGAAAGCGGGCGCAGGATTTCACCCGAAATGGCCGGATCATAATCCGTCTGCGTCGTCTGCTTCTGCTCGGGATCCACGATCACGTAGTCGACCAGCATGCCCGGAACACGCACGTCGTGGGGGCGCAGCGAACCATCCTTGGTAATGCGCTTGACCTGGGCGATCACGATGCCGCCATTGTTGCGGGCAGCCAGTGCCTGATCGAGCCCGCCGAGATAGGCGCCTTCGTGTTCGTAGGTCAGGTTGCCGCGCTCATCGGCCGTGGTTGCCCGGAGAATCGTAATGTTGGGGACGATGGCCGGAAAATAGAGCCATTCCTCGCCCGCAAACGCGATTCTCTCGACAATGGGCTGCTGCTCAGCCATCGCATTCATGGCGCAACCCTGGCGAGCGGGGTCTACGAATGTATCAAGCCCGACCTTTGTGATCACGCCCGGGCGCTTGGCGGCTGCCTCGCGGTGCATGTCGAACAGAATACCGGACGGCACATTGTAGGCCGGAATGTCATTGCCGGTGACCATCTGCCAGATGAGCGGCGGCTCGGCGCTGGAAGGGCCGGACGGATAGGACCCGCCGATGATTTTTGCGAGCAGGCCCTTCCTCGCGATGTGGTCAACCCCCCGGATTCCGCTCATGTCACCCGCTGCAATCGGATGCAGCGTGGTGATGTCGCGCGGATGCCCTGTCTGGTCAAAACGCTCGCCGATTGCCTTAAGCATCAGGTCCGGGCAGCCAAGGCCGCTCGATGACGACACGGATACGACCGCACCGTCCGGGATCAGGGCTGCGGCCTGTGCGGGCGTAATTTGCTTGGACATCATGCCGTCTCCGCTCTTGCCGGGAATCCTTGCCCGCAGCTTTCCCGGACGACAAGGCGCACGGCCGTGGTCACGGCTTCGGCCTCTGCCTTTCCGGCATTGATCTGCCTGAGAAGAAGCTGGGCGGCCTTGCGGCCCATGGCCTGTGGATCGACAGAAATGGTGGTCAGCGCCGGTACGGCAGCCTTCGCCTCGATGACATCGTCAAAGCCCACCACGCCGAAACCACGCCCGGGTTCAATACCCTGACTGCGCAGCCCATCGCAGACGCCGAAGGCGACCGCGTCATTGAAGCAGACTGTGGCGGTTGGCGGCTCGGAAAGTTTCAGCGCCTTGCTGATCGCCTCGACGCCGCCTGCCCGCGATGCCGAGGAGGCAATGACATAGGCCTCTTGCCTGGCTATGCCCGCACTCTTCAGGCCTTCCATGTATCCGCGAAGCCGCTCCTCGAAGACCATCGTATCCGGATAGCCGCCGACAAAGGCAATTCTCCTGTGGCCGAGAGAAACGAGATGGCTGACGGCCTGAAGCGTGCCTGCCGCATTGTCCGAAACAAGCGAGGAACATTTGGCGCCGGGCACATTGCGCACCGCCGTCACCACCGGGATGCCTGCCTCGGTAATTGCCTTCAGGTCCAGCGCTGTCGTGGCACGGGCGGGTGAAATGATCAGCCCGGAAATGCCATGCTCGCGCATCGAGGCAATCACTTCCTGCTGACGGTCCACGTTTTCAGCCGTATTGGCGAGAAACTGTACAAAGCCCGCCGACTGCACAACCATATCGACGCCCACGGCCAGTTCGGCGAAAAAGCCGTTCGTGAGATCATTCACCACCATGCCAATGATCCGGGATTTGGCCGTCGTCTGGCGCAGTGTTGCCGCGCCGCGATTATAGACGTAGCCAAGCTCGCGCATCACCACATTGACCTTGGCCCGCGTTGCTTCATTGACCAGAGGGGATCCCTGGAGCACAAGCGACACGGTGGATTTCGAGACGCCGGCGGCCTTCGCGATGTCGATCACCGTCACGCGCCCCTTCGTCATGAAGTCCTCCCGAAATCATTTCAGTCTTGCTCTCTTATAATTGGAACGTTCCAAAAGAGTCAAGAGACCCTCTGGCGTGTCTTGCGGGAGCGGAGGCGGCAATCTGGTTTTTTAATAAACCAAATAATATCAGTTATTTATTTCTGTACGGGTCTCGCCGAATACGGCGTCACGCAATGTGAGGACAAAAAGAATTTTTGGATCGTTCCAAAATAAATTGGCATATCCCTGCGTTGGGTCGCGGCGGTCACACCGGGTGTGAGGCGTTCCTGCCGGAGGATTTGTCCTCAGTCTGCCAGGAGTGTTTTGACCAGCGGGTGCCTTCCGTCGGTCAAGCCATCGATAATGTTGAAATGGTGGCGGTCCGGTTCTGCCATCAGCGCTGTTGCGGCACCGAGCCCGGTCCAGACATTGGCGAGAAGCGCCGACTGCCGCAGGAATTCCGAACGCTCTGCCCCTCCCACCCAGCAGACCAGATTGGCGCCGGGCATCGGCGCCTGAAGGGCAGGGCTTTCCGCAAGCGCTTCCCGATCGTCGAGGGCGAGTTCGGCGTTCATCGATGTCTTCATCAAGGGGCGCAGATCATGCAGGCCGGAAATCGAAACGGTTCTCGCAATCCGGGCCCGAATGTCCGGGGAAAGCGGGCTTTCTGCGCAAATCATGCGGGTCACGAGATGGCCGCCCGCCGAATGGCCGGTCAGCCGGATCGGTCCCTCGATCCGTTCGGCTGCCCGTTCCACAGCCGTCGCAACCTCGCGGACAATCGTCCCGATCCGGACTGCGGGACAGAGCGTGTAGGACGGCAGCGCAACCGCATAGCCGTGGGAAAGCGCCCCTTCCGCCAGGTGTGACCAATAGCTTTTGTCAAAGGCCAGCCAATATCCGCCATGGACGATGACGACCAGACCTTTGGCCTTGCCTTCCGGATGAAAGAGATCAAGCCTGTGACGCTCCCCCGCGCCATAGGCCAGATCAAGCTCCGCCCTGCCATCAGCGGCCAAGCGGGCACGAAAGGCGGCTGCCGCATTTTCCCACCGTGCCGGATAATCATTGCCGCCGGCAATATGGATGCCATTGCTATAGGCATCATCCCAGTCGTCTATCTTGTGCAGATACATCGCACTGTTCCTTGTATGGATTGGCTGGAGGCGGAAGTATCCACGGCCCTGATTGCCTGTCAAAGTGCTGTTCGTACCCGCCAGAGTTCTGGAAACAGTTCGATATCCAGCATGCGCTTCAGATAGGATATGCCCACGGTGCCGCCCGTGCCCCGCTTGAAACCGATGACGCGTTCCACAGTGGTCACATGATTGAAGCGCCAGCGGCGGAAGTAATCCTCGAAGTCGACAAGCTTTTCCGCCATTTCATAGAGTTGCCAGTGCTTCTCCGGTTCGCGGTAAACCCTTGCCCAGGCTTCCGTGACCGCCTCGCTGAAGCTGTGACTTTCACTGAAATCCCGCTCCAGCACCGCCTTCGGCATGGTGATTCCGCGGCGGTCGGCAAGCTTAAGCACCTCGTCGTAGAAGCTTGGACGTGCAAGTTCCTTACCCAGTATGTCGAGAAGATCGGCGCGGTGCTCATGCGGCCGAAGCATCGCCTTGTTGCGATTGCCAAGCACATATTCGATCAGCCGGTATTGCCAGGACTGGAAGCCTGAGGATTGGCCAAGCGCTTCACGAAAGGTGGTGTAATCGGATGGCGTCATGGTGCGAAGCACATCCCAGGCGCTGTTCAGCTGCTCGAAAATCCGCGAGACGCGCGCAAGCATCTTCATGGCCGGTGCGAGATCATCACGCGCTATTGCATCACGGGCGGCAGACAGCTCGTGGATCGCGAGCTTCATCCACAGCTCGGATGTCTGATGCTGGATAATGAACAGCAATTCGTCATGTGCATCGGAAAGCGGCGTCTGCGCGCTCAGAACCTGATTGAGCTGAAGATAGTCGCCATAGGACATCCGCCCGTCGAAGCTCATCTGCGCGCCTTCGCTGGAAGGGTCATAGGGCTTGGTCATGCTGGTCTCCTCAATGGCTGCGCAGGCGGAAGCGCTGGATCTTGCCGGTCTGCGTCTTCGGCAGGGCATCGGTGAAGATGATCCGGCGTGGATATTTGTAAGGGGCGATCGTCATCTTCACGTGGTTCTGCAAAATGGTGATCGTTTCCGGCTCGGGCTTGTGTCCCGGAGCAAGCACCACATGCGCCTCGACGATCATGCCGCGCTCCTCGTCCGGGCTGCCGATGACCGCGCATTCGAGCACGGCCGGATGGGACAAAAGCGCTGCCTCCACTTCCGGACCGGCGATATTGTACCCGCTCGAGATGATCATGTCGTCAGAGCGGGCGGCGAAATGGAAATAGCCATCCTCGTCCTGCCAGAAACTGTCGCCCGTGAGGTTCCAGCCATTTTTGACGTAATTCCTCTGCCGCTCGTCGTCGAGATAGCGGCAGCCGGTCGGACCGCGCACGGCAAGCCGTCCCACCTCGCCGCGCGGCAACTCCTCGCCGCTTTCACTGACGATCCGCGCTTCGTAGCCTGTCACCGGCTTTCCGGTACAGGCGGGCTTGTGATCGTCAAAACGGTTGGTGATGAAAATATGCAGCATTTCGGTGGCACCGATGCCATCGAGCATCGGCTTTCCGGTCCGCGCCATCCACTCCTCATAGACGGGTGCGGGCAAGGTTTCGCCAGCCGACACCGCCGCCCGCAGCGAAGACAGGTCTGCCCCTTCCGCCATCGCCTTCAGCATGGCGCGATAGGCCGTTGGCGCGGTGAAGCAGACGGTTGCCTTATACTCTTCGATGATGCCTACCATATTGGGGGGCGTTGCATGTTCAAGCAAGGTTGCGGCCGCCCCGAAGCGCAGCGGAAAAATCGCTAGTCCGCCGAGCCCGAAGGTGAAGGCAAGCGGCGGTGAACCGACGAAGACATCATCCGGCTGCACATTCAGCACTTCCCGTGCATAGCCATCGGCGATGATCAGGAGGTCACGGTGAAAATGCATGGTTGCCTTGGGCTCACCCGTCGTGCCCGAGGTGAAACCGAGCAAGGCCACGTCATCGCGGCCGGTCTGAGGTCCCTTGAATTTTACGGGCTTGGTCAGGGCCACCCGGTCCAGCTCGGCATCATGGTTCGATGTTCCGTCAAAACCGACGATGGTCTTGAGATAGGCGGAGGTGCGGCCGCATTCGGCCAGCTCGTCCATAAGCCGTGTATCACACAGCGCAAGCGAGATTTCCGCCTTGTTGACGATCTGGGCCAGTTCGCCTGCGCGCAGCATCGGCATGGTGTTGACAACGACCGCCCCCGCCTTGGTGGCGGCCAGCCAGCAGGCGACCATGGCCGGATTGTTGGCCGAGCGGATCAGCACCCGGTTGCCGGGTTTGACACCGTAATTTTCCACCAGCGCATGGGCAATGCGGTTCGACCAGTCGGTGAGTTCCTTGTAGGTCCGCTGGCGGCCGTTGCCGATCAGCGCCGTATTGTCTCCAAAGCCGCGCGCAACCATTGCATCGGTGAGCTCGAAACCGGCATTCAGATAGTCCGGATAGTCGAAGCCGGTAAGCCTGATCTCCGGCCAGAGCGCCGACGGCGGCAGCCGGTCGCGCGAAAATGTATCACTATGTCCGCTGGGTCCCAGCATCGCTTCCTCCTCCATTGCAACCGATGCCCCTTGCCTTTCGGCTATTCGGGGATGACGGCGGTTGCCTCGATTTCCACTTTCGCGCGGTCCTCCACCAGCGCGACCACCTGAACCAGCGTCATGGCCGGGAAATTCTTGCCGATGATCTCCCGGTAGACGGCTCCGATTTCCCTCAGGCGTTCCAGATAGGCCTTCTTGTCGGTCACATACCAGGTGAGCCGCACGAGATGTTCAGGGCCAGCCTTGGCTTCTTTCAGCACCGCCACGATATTGCGAAGCGTCTGCTCCACCTGACCGACGAAATCGTCGGTCTCGAATTCCTGCTGCGCATTCCAGCCGATATGGCCACCGCAGTAGATGACGCGGCCGGATGCGGCGACGCCGTTGGCATATCCCTTTGCAGGCTTCCAGTGGGATGGGTGCAGGATTTCATGCATCACGTCGCGGTCTCCCTGTATGTTTCAATGCGTTGACGGATAGGATCGGGCCAGGATGCGGCCTTCATGTTTTCGGTCCAGACCACGGTAATCCGGGCTTCAAGGCGCGGCTCCTTGCGACAGGAACCGGCAATCAGGAGGCTCAGTGACGACCCGCCGAGGCGTTCCACATCGAGCGCAAATTCCACCTGATCACCGAGCCGTGAAGGGGCGAGAAACTGCGCCGAGAGCGAAACGGCAGGCACTGCATTGCCCTTTCCCTCGAGATGAATGCGGGCAAAGGAATAGCCAGCCACATCGGCAAAATAGTTTTCGATCACCGAATTGATCAGCTCGAAATAGCGCGGATAAAAGACGATGCCTGCCGGATCACAATGATTGAACTCGATCTGGTATGTGCGGCGGTACTGCATCACAGCAGGCTCCGTGCAATGATCACGCGCTGTACGTCGGATGCACCTTCATAGATGCGAAGCGCCCGTATTTCCCGGTAGAGCTGTTCCACCACCATGCCGGAACGCACGCCGTCGCCGCCATGCAGCTGAACGGCCATGTCGATGACCCGTTGGGCCATCTCGGTCGCATGCAGCTTTGCCATCGCCGCCTCGCGACTGATGCGCGATGCCCCCTGGTCCTTGGTCCAGGCGGCACGATAGACAAGCAGGGCGGCTGTGTCGATTTCGAGCGCCATATCGGCAATATGGCCCTGAACGAGCTGCAGGTCTGAAAGGGGAGCGCCCTGAATGGTGCGCGCACGCACCCTTGCAAGCGCCTCGTCCAGCCCGCGCCGCGCCATGCCAAGGGCTGCAGCGCCAACCGTCGGGCGAAAAATATCCAGCACAGACATCGCTATCTTGAAGCCGTCACCCGCCTTGCCGATCAGGGCGGCGGCGGGCAGCTTCACATCCCGGAAACTCAGCCTTGCCAACGGATGCGGTGCAATCACCTCGATCCGCTCGGCGACCGAAAGCCCGGGCGTATCGGCGGGCACCAGAAAGGCGGAAAGCCCCCTTGCACCGGGCGCTTCGCCGGTGCGGGCAAAGACGACATAGATATCGGCGATGCCTCCGTTGGAAATATATGTCTTTTCACCATTGAGCACATAGCCCTCGGGCGTCGCGTCGGCCGTCATCGTGCTCGCTGCCACATCCGAGCCGGAACCCGGTTCCGTCAGCGCGAAGCCGGAAATCGCAGTGCCTTTTGTGGTCTTCTTCAGCCATTCCTTCTGGTCGCTGGTGCCAAAAAGGGTGATGGCCCCCATGCCGAGCCCCTGCATCGCAAAGGCAAAATCGGCAAGTGCATCATGGCGGGCAAGCGTTTCGCGGATCAGGCAAAGGCTGCGCACATCCAGCGGATTGGCGGCATCGCCGCTGCTATGGGTCAAAAAACCGGCTTCACCGAGCATCCGCACCAGCTTGCGGCAGGCCTCATCGACATCGTGATGGTCAACGGGTAGGTGGTTCGCGCACCAATGCTCGAGCCGATCTGCCAGATCACGGTGGCGCTCTTCAAAGAAGGGCCAGTGGAGAAAGGACGTGTCGGCCATTTCAGTTTCCTTCGAAAACCGGGCGCTGCTTGGCGACAAAAGCCTTGTAGGCGCGTTCGAAATCCCGGGTTTGCATGCAGATGGCCTGCGCCTGCGCTTCCGCTTCGATCGCCTGTTCGAGGCCCATGTTCCATTCCTGGTTCAGCTGGGTCTTGGTCATGCCATGCGCAAAGGTCGGTCCATCGGCCAGACGCCGCGCAAGGGTGATGGCTTCCTCCTCAAGGCTGTCGGCCGCGTGAAGCGCGTTCCAGAAACCCCAGCGCTCGCCTTCGGCGGCCGACATGGTCCGCCCGGTATAGAGAAGCTCTGCGGCGCGACCCTGTCCGATGATGCGCGGAAGCATGGCGCAAGCCCCCATGTCGCAACCGGCAAGACCGACGCGGGTAAACAGGAAGGCGGTTTTCGCCTCCGGTGTTGCCAGTCTCATATCCGCGGCCATGGCGATGATTGCGCCGGCACCCACGCACACACCGTCCACCGCCGCGATGATCGGCTTGCCGCAGGCGATCATCGCCTTGACCAGCTCACCGGTCATCCGCGTGAAGGCGAGGAGGTCCTTCATGCTGCGACCGATCAACGGCCCGATAATGTCATGCACATCGCCACCAGAGCAGAAATTGCCCTGATTGGAGGCAAACACAACCACGTCCACATCATCTGCCAGCGCAAGCGAGCGGAAGAACTGGCTGAGTTCCGCGTAGCTTTCGAAGGTCAGCGGGTTCTTGCGTTCTGGTCGCGCCAGCCGCACCACGCCCACCTTGGCCTCGACCGACCAGAGAAAATGCTGCGGCCTGAATGTCTTCATTTCGGTCATTTGCGGTCTTTCTTGCCGATACGTTTCAAAATGGCGATCAGGGTTTCGACATCGCCATCATCCATGTCGTCGAATTCTTCTGCGAGGTCCCGCTCGTGATCTTCTGCCCAGACGCGAAAGGTTGCGCGGCCCTTCTCCGTGAGCGAAACATGCACGCTGCGGCGGTCATGAGCGGGCACATCGCGGGAGACCAGATCCTCCTGGATCAACCGGTCGACCACTGCCGTGGCATTGCCGTTCGAGATCAGCAGCATGCGACTGAGTTCGGTCATCATCATGCCATCCGGGCGGCGATAGAGGGCGGCCATGACGTCAAAGCGGGGCAGCGTCGTCTGGTGATGAACGCGCAGATGCTCTCGCAACCGGTTTTCCGTGCGGCGCGCCACGCGCAACAGCTGGATCCACATGCGCAGGCGCTGTTTCGAACGATCCGACATCCGGCTCAGATCTCCCCGCCGGATATCGAGATCGCCTGTCCATTGATGCCTTCGGCACCGGGCGCGCAAAGCCACAGGGCCGTCGCCGAGACTTCAGACGGTTGAAACAGCCGGTTCTGCGGGCTCATGGATTCGAGAGCAGCCCGGGCTGCCTCGGGTGTACGCCCGGTCTTTTCGCAGATGTTGCGAATGGTTTCCTCGGTCATTGGCGTATCGAGAAAGCCGGGACAGATCGCGTTGACCGTTACCGGGGACTTTGCCACTTCCAGCGCGAGCGAACGCACCATGCCGACGACGCCGTGCTTTGCGGCGGCATAGGGGGCGATTTTCGCATAGCCTTTCAGACCCGCGGTCGAGGCAATCGCAATCAGTCGCCCCCAGCTGGAAAACTGCGCAAGCCCTTCCTTGAAGGTCAGGAAGACACCGGTGAGATTGACCGCCAGCATCGCATCCCACTGCTTGAGCGTCGTGCGGCCAAAGGGAGCTGAATCGGCAGCGCCCGCATTGGCAATCACGATGTCGCAAGGCCCGGCGGTTGCAAAGAGGGCGCGCACCGAAACCTCGTCGGTGATATCGGCAAGGGCAAATCGAATGTTTTTCGAGTGGGCGGCGACCTCGCGCAGCGGCGCTTCGCGGCGTCCGGAAATTACCACTTCGGCGCCTGCATCCGCAAAGGAGCGGGCGAGATCGGCACCAACGCCCGTGCCGCCGCCGGTGACGAGAACCCGCTTGCCCTGGAATTGGTCGGTTGAACCGGTCATACGCGCACCGCCTCCTGTGTCTTTTGCCGCAGGCGATAGGCCTGATCCCGCCCGGCGCGATAGGGGAGCGGCCACTCGGCGGCCTCATCCCCAAGGGCAACCGCCGCATGCAGGGTCCAGTAGGGATCCGACAGATGGGGACGCGCGAGGCAGACGAGATCGGCGCGGCCTGCCATCAGGATGGAATTGGCATGATCCGGTTCGTAGATATTGCCGACCGCCATGGTCGCGACCTTCAGCTCGTTGCGGATCCGGTCGGAGAAGGGTGTCTGGAACATGCGTCCATAGACCGGTTTTGCCTCTGTCGAAGTCTGGCCGGCGGAGACGTCGATGATATCGGCTCCGGCCTTGACGAAGAGGCGGGCGATTTCGACGGCTTCTTCGGGCGTCACGCCCTGCTCGCCGACCCAGTCGGTTGCGGAAATGCGTACCGACATCGGCTTCGTCTTGCCCCAGGCCTTGCGCATGGCGGTAAAGACTTCAAGCGGATAGCGCATGCGGTTTTCAAGCGAGCCGCCATAGTCATCCATGCGCCGGTTGGACAGCGGCGAGATGAAGGAGGAAATGAGATAGCCGTGGGCAGCATGCAGTTCGATCATGTCGAAACCTGCACGTTTTACCATTTTCGTCGCCGCCACGAACTGATCCCGGACCAGATCCATATCCTCGCGTGTCATGGCTTTGGGAACCTGATTGCCCGGCGACCAGGCGATTGCGGACGCCGACAGAAGCGGCCAGTTCCCGTCCTTCAGCGGATGATCCGCCTCTTCCCAGCCGAGCTGGGTTGATCCCTTGCGCCCGGAATGGCCGATCTGGCAGCAGATTTTGGCGCTCGTTTCCCGGTGAACGAAATCCACCAGCCGCTTCCAGGCGGCTGCATGCGCGGGCTTGTAGAGACCGGGACAGCCGGGCGTGATGCGCCCTTCCGGTGAAACGCAGGTCATTTCCGTATAGACCAGTCCGGCACCGCCCTTCGCCCGTTCGGCATAATGCACGAAATGCCAGTCATTGGGTGTGCCGTCCACTGCCTTGTACTGGGCCATCGGCGAGACAACGATGCGGTTTGACAGTGTCATGTCACGCAGCTGGTAGGGGGCAAACATCGGCGCGTGACCCGGCTTGCCGCCGGCTTGCGCCTGGAACCAGTCTTCGGCCCCACGCAGCCATTCGGCATCGCGCAGTCTCAGGTTTTCATGCGAAATCCGCTGGCTGCGTGTCAGCAGCGAATAGGCAAGCTGCTGCGGCGGCATGTCGAGGTAGCGCTCGACCTGTTCGAACCATTCAAGCGAATTGCGCGCGGCCGATTGCAGGCGCAGCACCTCGATCCGCCGCTCCTCCTGATAGCGCTCGAAGGCTTCGGCCATGCTGGGCTCGGAATGCAGATAGTCGGCCAGAGCAATCGCGCTGTCGAAGGCAAGGCGCGATCCGGAGCCGATGGAGTAATGGCCCGTTGCAGCCGCATCTCCCATCAGAACGACATTTTCATGGTACCATTTTTCGCAGATCACCCGCGGAAACTGCATCCACACGGCCGAGCCGCGCAGATGGGCGGCATTGGAAATCAGGTCGTGACCGCCGAGGTGCTTTTCGAAAATCTTGCGGCAGGTTTCCACCGTCTCCTCCTTGGACATCGAGGCAAAGCCCCATTTGTCCCAGGTCTCCGGCATGCAATCGACGATGAAGGTCGCGGTCTCGCTATCAAACTGGTAGACATGTGCCCAGAACCAGCCGTGCGGTGTTTCCTCGAAGATGAAGGTGAAGGCGTCATCGAACTTCTGCTTGGTCCCAAGCCAGATGAATTTCACCTGCCTGAGGTCGATATCCGGCTTGAAAACAGGTTCGTATTCCTTGCGGACCAATGAGTTGATCCCGTCGCAGCCGACGACCAGATCATACTGCCTGCGATAGTCCTCCGCCGAGCGGAACTCGGTCTCGAACTGAAGGTTGACGCCGAGTTCCCGTGCCCGGTCCTGAAGGATCAGCAGCATCTTCATGCGGCCGATCCCGGCAAAGCCGTGCCCGCCGGAGACGATGCGCGAGCCCTTGTGGACAACGGCGATATCATCCCAGTAGGCAAAGTGGTTGCGGATCGCATCCGTGCTTTTCGGATCGTTCTTCTGCATCCGCGACAGGGCATCGTCGGAGAGCACGACGCCCCAGCCAAAGGTGTCGTTGTGGCGGTTGCGCTCGATCACTGTCACCTCGTGAGCCGGATCGCGCAGTTTCATCGAAATCGCGAAATAGAGGCCCGCAGGCCCCCCGCCAAGACATAATACCTTCATGGTCCATCTCCTTGAAGCGGCCAGTGTGCCACGATTCCGGATTATTTCAAGCTTGAAATTTCAAATTCAAAATTCTTGCCAGAGGCGTTTTTTTCCGCAATCATGCGGGTCATGAGCGACCTGATCATCGAGACGCGGTCCGGCTGGACCCAGATAACCCTCAACCGACCCGAACGGCGCAATGCGCTGAACACGGCCCTGCTTGGCAATCTGGCCGAGACATTTCGCGTGCTGGCGCTGGATGATGGATGCCGTGCGGTGCTGCTTGCCGGTGCTGGCGGGCATTTTGCCGCCGGTGCCGACATTGGCGAAATCGAGCACAAGACCCGGAGCGAAGGCGAAGCCGATCCCCGCAAGGCCCACTGGGCCTCCATCCGCGCCTTTCCGAAGCCGATGATTGCAGCGGTGGATGGCTTTTGTCTCGGTGGCGGTTTCGAGCTTGCCCTGATGGCCGACATGATCGTTGCGGGAGAAACGGCCCGCTTCGGTCTCCCCGAGACAGGGCTTGGCCTTATTCCGGGTGCAGGCGGTGGCCAGCGTCTTCTGGCGCTGGCAGGCCGCGCCCGGGCCTCCCGCATGGTTCTGCTGGGCGAAATCATAGATGCCCGGCTGGCCGAGAGCTGGGGGCTGGTCGGCTGGTTAGTAGAGGGATCGGCGCTTCCGGAAGCGGAACGGCTGGCAGATCTTGTGGCGAAACGGGCGCCACTTGCGCTCGCTGCCGCAAAGGCGGCCCTTGTGGCGGGAGAAGAGGATCCGGGTTCGCTTGACCGGGAGCGCGCATTGTTCGAGCGTCTTCTCGACAGTGCGGACAAGGTTGAGGGCATAGCAGCCTTTCGCAGCAAGAGACAGGCGGAGTTCAGCGGCAAATGACAAAACCGGTTATCGGTATCGTCGGTCTCGGGGCGATGGGGCTGGGTATTGCGGAAGCCTTTGCGCAGGCGGGGCATCCTGTGATTGCAACCGACAGCTTTCCAACGGCGCTCGAGACGGCAAGAGACAGGCTGACCGATGCGCTTGCGCTGAAGGTTGCAAACGGCAGGATGTCCGTGGACGAGAGGGACGCCATTCTTGCGCATGTCACCGTCAGCCCCTCTCTCGACGCCTTTCCGTCAGCCGCATTGGTGATCGAGGCGATCGCCGAACAGCTTGACGCGAAACGGGCGCTTTTCGAAACGCTGGAAGCAATCGTTTCGCCTGAAACGATCCTTGCAACGAACACATCGTCGCTGTCGGTTGCCGCGATCATGCAAGGTCTCCGTCACAAAGGGCGAGGCCTTGGCCTGCATTTCTTCAATCCGGCCCCGGTGATGAAGCTGGTGGAGCTTGTTCTGCCGGACGGCGTGGCGGAGGAGGCGGTGCAAAACGCCCGCACGATCGTCAGCGGCATTGGCAAAACCGTCATCGCCTGCCGGGATACACCGGGATTTATCGTCAATCGTTGTGCACGGCCCTTCTATGGCGAGGCGCTGGCGCTCCTGGAGGAGGGACACAGCGCATCCGATATCGACGCCGCCCTATTGGCAGCCGGCTACCGGCTTGGACCTCTTAGCCTGATTGATCTCGTTGGTGCGGATATCAATCTGGCTGCAACGGAAAGCCTGTTTGCCGCGATGGACGCGCATCCGCGCTATCATGTCTTTGCCCCGCTGCGGCGCGCCGTGTCGGAAGGCCGACTTGGACGAAAGGCCGGTCGCGGCTTTCTCTTTCCGGAAAAACCTGGCACCGCTCCGCAGGATGCAGAAGATATCGTCTTGAGGATCGAGGCCATGCTCGCGAATGAGGCGGCAAGCCTGAGTAGCGAATGCCACATTGCGCCTGATGATATCGATACGGCGATGAAGCTGGGCCTCAATTTCCCGCGTGGCCCCTTCGAATCGGCGCGGCAAAAAGGCCCGGCCCGTCTCGTCCAGACTCTGCACGCCCTTGAAGCGGCGGCTCCAGCCTCTCTGAAGAAGCGCTATCAGGTCCAGCCGATGCTTGCAGCCCTGCGTTGATCCCGCACCATTTACGATGGAACAAAATTTTTATAATTCATAACTTACATTGGCACTCTGATCTCGCCGCACGTTGCGCGCGAGCCTTACGTGAGCCTTTGATGACCAGAGTCCATGTGACGGAGATAGATCTCGTTCGGCTGTTTGCGGCCCTTTCGGTTTTCTTTTTCCATGTCAGCTGGCAGAATCCCGCGCTTCCAAACAGTCTGCCCTGGGGCTGGGTGGGGGTTGAGATCTTCTTTGTCGTGTCCGGGCTGGTGATCGGCCAATCCGCCTTTCATTCCAGCGCGTCCGGCTTTCTCGAAAGCCGTTTTTTCCGTCTTGTGCCAACCGCAGTGATCTGTGCGCTGCTTGCGCAGGCGGTTTTTCAAGTCACTCCGGCGGAAGCCTATACGGATCGGGGGATCTGGGTCTTTCCGGAGTTCCAGGCTTTCCTTGGATCCCTGGCTATGGTCAGCCCGGTTCATGCGGCCAGCGCCTACTGGACTTTGCCGATCGAGATTTCCTTCTACGCGGTCATATTCCTCTTTCTGGTTGCGGGCAGGCTTGGCAGGCTCGAAGGTTTCTTCCGCCTGATGGTGCTGCTGAGCGCGGTCTATCTTCATCTGCTCCTTGCAAGTCTTTTCCTGTTTTCCTCGCTTGGCTGGCTCGACTTCGGCTTCGGGCTGAAAAACATGCTGCTTTTGCGTCATATGCCCTTCTTCGTGCTCGGCTACCTGATCTATCGCAGAAGTGCCTTGGGTAAACCCTTGTCGGTCATCGATACGGCCCTAGCCGTTTTCTGCGTCTATCTCTCCTGCCTCGAAATCGGCATCCGTGCCTGGCAGCTGGTCCCCGACTATTACTACATCACGCGCTTCACGCCAGTTGCCACGCTTGCCATTTCGGTGTTTCTGCTCGCTCTCCTTTTCATTCATCGGACGGCCTCTGGCGCGTGGCGCTTCATTGGCGAAGGTCGCATGGCGAAACAGGTCCGGTTTGCCGGGTTGATGACCTATCCGATCTATCTGCTGCACGAGGTGATTGGTGGTGCGACCCTTGACTTAACGTCAAGAATGGGCCTGCCGGAAGGTATGGGATTGATGGTCGCCTTCCTTGCCGTTCTTGCCTTTGCCGCCGAGGTGGTTCGGCTGGAGCAGGCGCTGAATGCCCGTGCCCTATTCCAGCAAATCCTCCCCCGTCATGCCTGAGATTGCATGCGAGGCTATCATTTCCTCAGCGCACAGAAAATGTGATCGGTTGAATTTTAACGCGCCTTTGCGCCGGAATCTGTGCTATATTGTTATAAATAACAACATTTATGCGAAATTCTGATGGCTGATACGATCAATTCCGACATTTTTGCATTGTCTCCCATTGCAATGTGGATCGAAGATTTCAGCGCAGTAAAGCAGCTCTTTGATCAATGGCGCGCACAGGGTATCGACGATATCCGGTCCTATCTGCGGGAGGATATCACCCGCGCCCAGCACTGTTCCTCGCTGATCCGGGTCATGGACGTGAACCGAAAGACGCTCGACCTTTTCGAGGCGGAGGATCTGTCAGCGCTTACCGCCGGTCTTGGCCGTATCTTTCGCGATGACATGCTGGATACGCATGTGAACGAGCTCGGTGATCTGTTTGATGGGAAACATACTTTCTCAAGCGCCACGGTGAATTACACCCTGTCCGGCAGGCGGCTGGATATCCAGTTGCGCGGTGCCGTGATGCCCGGCCATGAGGAAACGCTCGGAAAGGTGCTTCTGACCACCGAGGATGTGACCGAGCGGGAGGATGCCCGCCGCGCCGAGCAGATGCATCGTCGTCAGGCAGAGGGGATCTTCGAGCATTCGCCGATTTCGCTCTGGATCGAGGATTTCAGCCGGGTCAAGTCGCTGATCGAAGACGTGCGCTTCCGCGGCATTGTGGATTTCCGTACCTTCATGGATGTGCATCCGGAATTCGTTCGGCGCTGCATGAGCGAAATCCGTGTTATTGAGGTCAATCAGGCAACGCTCGATCTCTTTGTCGCGCCTGACCGCATGACGCTGCTGCGCAGGCTCGGAGAGGTCTTTCGCGGCGAAATGGAAAAGCCTTTCCGCGAACAGCTGATCGATTTGTGGAACGGCAAGCTGCACCATGATCGTGAGGTTGTGAACTATGCGCTGGACGGCACGGAGCGCAACCTGCTTCTGCATTTCTCGGTTTTCCCCGGCCACGAAAATGACTGGTCGCGGGTGCAGGTGGCGCTGACCGACATTACCGCGCGCAAGAAGGCGGAGGCCTATCTCGAATATCTCGGCAAGCACGACGTGCTGACCAAGCTTTACAATCGTGCCTTCTATGCAGAGGAAATCAACAGGCTGGAGCGCAGCCAGTTGCGTCCGGTTTCGGTGGTGATGATCGATCTCAACGGGCTGAAGGCCATCAACGATGCCCTCGGCCATGCCACAGGCGACACGCTGCTGCAGCGGGTCGGCGAAATTCTCAATGGTGCGGTTGTGGCACCCAACCAGGCAGCACGGATCGGCGGCGATGAATTTGCAATCCTGATGCCAGGCGCCGATGCTAGGGCGATTGCCTTGCTGATCGAATCGATCCGCAATCTGCTGCGCATCAACAACCAGTATTATTCGAGCCTGCCGATCAGCCTTTCGCTCGGCAGTGCCACGAGTGAGCCCGGCGAGGCCATCGAATCGGTCATCCGCCGTGCCGATGCCGCGATGTACGAAGATAAGAAAGCCCATTACGAACAGGCAAAGACCGCTCTAGACGGGTAAAAACCGACCCCCGTTTTCCGCAAGCGACCCCCTCCCGGGCAAGATGGTGATCAGCGCCTCAAATCCTTTGTAACGGTGATCGAACCGATATAGGAGCCGTGCAAGGGAATGGTTCGATTGAAGACGAGGGCCGGTCATGTTCGCTTGGTTCAGGATGAAGATTGCTGTCGCGCCGGCTTCGTCCGCCATCATCATCATGCTGTTGAGCATGTTTCTCTTCACATCGAATGATGCGGTCGGCAAATGGCTGACGGGCAGCTATTCGGTCGGCCAGCTGGTCTTCATCCGCAGTCTTGTTGCCCTGCTGGTGCTGTCTCCGTTTATCTGGCAGGCCGGAACCATGAGCCTGTTGCGATTTGAGCGCTCCGGGCTGTTCTGGATCCGCGTCGCGCTCACCCTTGCCGATTCCTTTTCCTTCTATTTTGCGGTTTCCTATCTCCCGCTCGCTGATGTCATGACCTATTGGCTCGCCGCACCGATTTACGTGGCCGCGCTCTCTCCGCTTTTGCTTGGGGAAAAGGTGGGGTGGCGTCGCTGGAGCGCGATCGGCATCGGCTTCCTCGGCGTCATCATCGCGCTCGAACCGTCGCGCAACATGCTCTCCCCTGCCGCAATCGCCTCTTTGTTCGGCAGCCTGTCGTTCGGCCTGGTCATGTTGACGGCGCGCAGCCTTCGCGCGACGTCTGGCCTGACGATGATTTTCTGGCAGAGCTTTGGCGGTGTGATCGTGGGTCTGGTGACCCTGCCCTTCGCATGGACCACGCCGCCGTTCCATCACTGGCCAGCGCTTGCGCTGCTTGGCTTGCTCGCCATGGTCGCGCATGTGTTCGTCAACTGGGCATTCAAGCTTGCCGATGCCGCAACGGTGGCGCCGCTACAATATACCCAGCTCCTCTGGGCAATTGTCTATGGCTGGCTCGTCTTCGGCGATTTTCCGTCCATCGCCAAATTCATCGGCGCAGGCCTTATCATCGCATCAGGCCTGTTCATCTTCTTCCGCGAAAGACAGGTGAAGCAGCGCCTGGCAGGACAGCACTGATATGGTAGGCGTCAGATGCCCGATCCATCGAGTTCGCGCTCATCCTTGCCTTCCCACGGAGAAGGAAGAGATGCCCGGGCGAGATTTGCGGAGGGGAGCGGCATCCAGCATTTCAGCTCCGGCTCGGGATAGGAAATGATGCGGCCGGGGGAAGAATCGGACGAGCGCCAGCCTTCGCCGCCGAACCGGTCTCCATTCGACCAGAAGGCGAGGTCCACCTCCGCAGGCCCCTGTTCGGAAGGACGTATTGTCACCAGAATGCGGCTTCCATCCTTCGGCGCGCCTGCCATGGGGCGCCAGCGGTCCAGTTCCTGCATTGCTCCTCCTCCGCATCTTGATTGCCGGACGAGTGTCGCGCCACTGGTCCTTCTGGTCAACTGCAAGCTTTGAAGGCGACGCAGGTTTGAGCGCTTTTTAACCGGAGATCGCGCAACTGCTCAATAAAAGGCCCGGCAATGGCGGCCGCTTCGGCAAGATGAGCGCCAGGCTGCCGCCGATGCCCAAGTGCTGGGCGGCTTGTCTCACGCCTCCGTATCAAGGCTTTGAAGCGCAAAGCCCTCGTCCAGCCAGCCGGTTACGCCACCGGCCATGATCTTGACCGGGCGGCCGAGCTCGGCGAGCCGCAGGGCACCGCGGGCAGCCCCGTTGCAATGGGGCCCAGCGCAATAGGTCACGAACAGTGTTTCCTCTGGCCACTGCTCCAGTCGGGAGCGGATAATCTTGCCATGCGGCAGGTTCACCGCGCCGGGCACATGTCCCTTGGCAAACATCGCCGGTGAGCGCACATCAAGCAGTACGAAATCCGGCCCGCGTGACAAGGCGTCATGCACATCCCAGCAATCGGTCTCGAAGGTAAAGGCGGCTGCAAAATGCGCGCGGGCAAGGGCGCTCGGTGCAGCGGGAATGGCGGTAACGGCGCTGGTCATGGCAATCTCCTCGGGTGATGACAGCCATAACAACCGAACGCCTGACTGCTTGCAATTGGCATGATTGCCAATATACATGAAGATCATGCCAACACGCACCGGACCACTTGTTGCTGCCCTGCTCTACGATGGCCTCTGCACCTTCGAATTCGGCATCGTGGCTGAAATCTTTGGACTGGCTCGTCCGGAAATGGGGTCGGGGTGGTATCGTTTTGCAACGGCCGCGATTGAGCAGGGGCCGCTTCGCGCGCATGGCGGGCTGGTTTTCATGCCGGAAACCGGCATCGGGACCCTGAAGGAGGCCGATATCATCGTCGTGCCCGGCTGGAAGGGGATTGATCATCCGGTACCGGATGTGCTCCGTCAGGCCTTGATCGACGCGCATCAGCGCGGAGCGCGGCTGGTTTCGATCTGTTCAGGGGCCTTTGTGCTGGCTGCAACAGGGCTTCTGGATCACGGCACGGCTACCACCCATTGGCGCTATGCGGCAGCGCTGAAGGATCGCCATCCGCTGATCGATGTGGATGATCGCTCGCTCTATCGCAACCACGGACGGATCTTCACCTCGGCAGGCAGTGCGGCGGGTATCGATCTCCTGATCGAGATCGTGCGGCAGGATTTCGGGGCCAGGGCTGCCAACTCGGTGGCGCGTCGTCTGGTGATGCCCGCGCATCGTACCGGCGGACAGGCCCAGTTTCTGGAACGTCCGGTTCCGCTTTCCCGAAAGGCGGAAATCGCGCCGCTGCTGGATGATATGCGGCGTCATCTTGCTGCAGACTGGACCCTCCAGCGTATGGCAGACACGTGCCACATGAGCCTTCGTACCTTCGTGCGCCGCTTTGCGGAAGCAACCGGGCTGTCACCGGGCGAGTGGTTGCTGCGGGCACGCATGGAAGAGGCCAAAGGCCTGTTGAGCGGTGGGGAATTCGATATGGACCGGGTTGCCTATCTCAGCGGGCTCGGCACCTCCGATACGCTTCGGCATCATTTCCGCAAGCGGCTCGGCATCAGTCCGCGCGAATACCGGATACGGTTTGCGACAGAGCCCGTAGGCTGACGGCTGGAAAAATCACGCCCATGCACCGACCATCCGCTTGAGGCTGGCGGGAGGGGACGATACGGGCAGCAAGATTGGGTGCCGGGGGCGAAATGGTATTGTCCATGGTCGGGCGGACCTGTGCCTCACTGCAGCACGATGCCGAAATAGGGGATGACGTAGCGGATCAGCACGAAGACGCCCGGCCCGAAAAGGGCGATCGTCATGGCCCAGGCATAGAGTTCCTTTTTCAGGGGTGAAAACGGATATCGCTGAAAAGCCTTCGGATGAATGTAACCGGACGCGATAATATACATCAGTCCTGCAATCGGTATGCCGATCAACCATTGATTGACGACCATGACTATGTCCTCGAATGGATCCCCACGGCCGGGAAATATAGGATTATTGTTATTAATAAAATATTCTTATTTCTGTTTTCTGTGTGCCAGAATTCGATCCAAGGTCGATGGATGCAACCTTTGATTTTCGAATTCTATACTATGGATTGTATTGGGGTGAGGATTGAGGCATAGTCCAGCACCGCTCTGCTTGCTCAGGAAAGCGTAGTGCGAAGCGCCTCGTCGATCAGAAACGCGGCAAGAGGGTTTGGAAACCGCCGGCGCATGGTGACGGCGTGGAAGGTTTCTGCAACGCCGGAAAGATGATCGAGTTCCACCAGCGTGCCGCTTTGCAATTCGCCCTTTACAACAATGGGCGGCAGCACGGCGAGCCCTGCGCCCTCCCGCGCCAAAAGGCGCATCATGGCCATATCTTCCACTTCCGCAGCAATCTGCGGCTTGACGCCGAGACGCGATGCCAGCGCGTCGAACTGCTGGCGAACGCCGCTTTCCAATGTCGGAAGGATCAGCGGGAAGGACGCAAGCCGCGCTGTCAGATCCCTTTCCGCTTCTGCCGGGCCGGGGCGACCCACCAGACTGACGCCCTGGTTCGCTATCAGATGAGAGATGAAGGGTGTGGCAAGATCGGCCGCCGGTGGCTGGTTGAGGAGAACGATATCAAGATTGAGCGTTTCGAGACCCGCAAGAAGCTCTGCCATTCGACCCGAACGCAGGATCACTTCCACATCGGTTCGGGAGAGCACGGGGCGCAGGAATTCCATCTGGAAATTGCGTGAGAGGGTAGCGAGCGCGCCAATGCGGATCGGCCTTCGGGTTACACCGGTTCGCCGAAGCGTTTCGAGAAGCTCGTCACCAGCGGAAAATATCCGGTCCGCATGGTCGAGCGCAATCCGCCCGGCCTCCGTCAGGAGCAACTGTCGGCCGCGCCGCTCGAAAAGCGGATGACCGAGGCGCTCTTCCAGCTGCCGGATCTGGATCGAAAGGGCCGATTGCGAAAGATTGAGCCGCTCGGCCGTCCGCGTCAGGTTGCCATCATGGGCAACCGCCCGGAAATAGCGCAGGTGGTGATAGTTCATCTCGCTCATTCGTTCTATTTAATCGAACGAAAATCCAAGAACAATGAATTTTTATTGATTTTCCGTCGCTGCTAGAGAGGTCGCATTCGATCGTTTTCAGGATGCTTCGCCATGGCTCAACCCCTTCTTCTGCTCGCGCCCCTGTTTTACGGGCTGGCAGCAATTCTGATGCAGGCCGGTTCGCCATTCAGGCCGCGCTGGCGTTTGCGCCTGTCCGGCTGGCTGGCGGGGCTTGCTCTCCTTGCGGCCGTGCTTTCGCTGGTTTTCGTTCTTCGCGGTGGATCGCAAGCGATGCTTTCGGTATCTGTCGCCGGAATTCCGCTTGGCATCCGGCCCGATCTTCCCGGCGCATTGATGCTGGTCATGGTGACGTTTATCGGCTGGGTCGTCACGCGATACAGTGCGACCTATCTCGATGGTGAGCGGAACCAGGGGTATTTTGCCAGCTGGATGCATCTGACCCTTGCCGCCGTTCTGACCTTTCTTGTGGCGGGCACCTTGCCGCTTCTGGTGGCAAGCTTTATCGCAACCAGCCTTTGCCTCAACCGCCTGCTTCTCTTTTATCCGGAAAGACCGGGAGCTCGAAGGGCGGCTCGCAAGAAGTTCCTGTTTTCAAGGCTTGCCGACGGAGCATTGATCGCTGCCGCCCTTCTGTTGTCCCATGGTTATGGAACAAGCGATATCGCGGCGATCCTTACGGCGGCAAAGGCTGGGCTCGCGCCTGCGGGAACCGGTGTTGCCATCGGATTGCTGGCCTTTGCCGCTCTTTTGAAATCCGCACAGTTCCCTGCCCATGGCTGGCTGGTCGAGGTGATGGAAACGCCAACCCCGGTTTCGGCTCTTCTCCATGCCGGGCTGGTGAATGCCGGTGGCTTTCTGCTCATCCGCTTTGCCGATCTCCTGCTTCTGTCTCCGGCAGTGCTTGCCATTCTCGCGATGATCGGCGCCTTTACCGCGCTCTTCGGCGCGCTGGTCATGCTGACCCAGAGTGCGGTCAAGACCGCTCTTGCCTGGTCAACGATTGCCCAGATGGGCTTCATGATCCTGCAATGCGGGCTTGGCCTCTTTCCGGTTGCGCTCCTGCACATCATCGCCCATTCGCTCTACAAGGCCCATGCCTTTCTGACGTCGGGCTCGGCGGTAGAGGCGGTGCATGCGGTGCGAAAGCCCGGTCCGGTTGCCATACCCGGCTTTGCCGCCGTCGCCCGCTCCTTTCTCCTGGCTCTGGTGATCTATGCGGCTGCCGGATTGCTCTTCGGCTTCTGGGAAAAGCCGGTACAGGCCCTAGCCTTGGGCGCGATCCTGATATTCGGCATTGCCTATCTTCTGGCGCAGGGACTTGCGGATACCGCGCCCAAGGCGCTCACCTGGCGGATTTCGCTTTACGCGCTGTCTGCTTCGCTGGGCTACTTCGCCTTGCAATGGGCTGCCTACCGCCTGATGGCGGGGGTCATGCCGCTGCCACCACAACCCGGACCGCTGGAATGGGCCGTGATCCTGCTGGCTGTCACCACCTTCGGTTTCGTCGCCTTCATCCAGTCCCTGTTTCCCGTCTGGTCGCTACATCCGGCGGCTGCGGGTCTGAGGGTGCATCTTCTGAACGGGCTCTATGTCAACGCGCTTCTCGACCGGTTGCTTGGCCACTTCCGGCTTTCAACCCAACTTCAAACGAAGGACTGACCCATGGACCGGATTGTTCTGACTGATCACGCCGACATGCACGCCCTCCTGCAGGCAGCCGATGCGGCCGGGCGTGCCCTGCCTCCCGCCTGGCCCCTTCAGGCAACGGTTGCAGTCAATCCCTTCCTTGGCCAGTCACATCTCCCCTTCGCGGAAACGGCTGCTCTGATCGGGCGCCTGACCGGCAAGGACATTGCCCCGCCGCGCAGATGGTTTGCCGAGCGGATCAGAAAGGGAGCAATCCGGGAGGTCGACCTCTCTGAAGCGCTCAATCAGCATCCGGTTCCGGGGATTGAAACGGCTGCAGCCCTTGCCGCGGCAGCGGGCCAGGACAGACCGGCCCCGCAACAGCTTCCCGATATCGCATCGCTTGCGGCAGGAAACAGCGGGCTCGACTGGCCGCGGCTTGTCGAAGAGCGCATTTCCGCCTTCGCCGCCGGGTATTTCGATCAGGGACAGGCATTGTGGACGGCGGCGCGGGAACAGGGCGCCTATGCCGCCTGGCGCTTTTTTGCCATGCATGATCTCACGCCGGAAATCGCCGGTCTTTCAGGATTTGCCAGCTTCGTGTCGGCGCTGCCGCTGGATGCGCCGGGTGCCATTGCCATGGTCGGAAGAAAGCTCGGGCTCGGCAGCAGTCCGGGAACCTATTTCCATCAGCTTTTGATCGGCCTTGGCGGTTACGCCCAGATTGCGAGACAGCAGCAGTTTTCGGCCGAGCGCGACGGTTATGCCCCCGACGGCTGCTTGACTGATCTTCTGGCGATCCGGCTTTGCTTCGATCTTGCCCTTTTCCAGCACTATGGCGATGAGATCAGCGCGCAATGGAAAGTGGCGCTTGCCCTCCATCGGCAAGCCGTCAAGCCAGGTCGCGAGCATTTCGTTGACGCCGCTTTGCTTGACGCTGCCGAACGGGGGGCGGAACGAGATCAGCTCGTGCATCTGACGGCAGGGGAATGGCCTGATCTTCAGCGTGTCTGCGGCAGGACGCAACGCCCCGCCCTGACCGCCGCCTTCTGTATCGATGTGCGCTCCGAACGGTTCCGTCGCGCGCTTGAAACGCTGGACGGATCGATTTCGACCATCGGCTTTGCAGGCTTTTTCGGCATGGGTGTCTGCCACCGGCCTGCTGCATCCGATCCGACGGAACATCGCCTGCCGGTGCTGCTGAAGCCTTCCCGGTTTTCCTGTGAAGTGGTTCCCGCGGATCAGGACCGGCGTTCGCGCTACGGGGCTCGGGCGGTTCGCGCCTTTGGCCGTTTCCGGCAGGCGGCCGTCTCTTCTTTCGCCTTCATCGAGGCGATGGGGCCGATCTATGCAGGCAAGCTTCTTGGCGCAAGCCTTGGAATTGCTTCGCGCAGAAAGGCGTCGCCGATGCCGCAATTTGTCGATCCATTGGCAGCAGGTGAAAAGGTCGATCTGGCCGAGACGGTGTTGAGGGCCATGTCGCTGACCGATCACTTCGCCCGTCTTGTGCTGATCGCTGGCCATGCTTCAAGCGGGATCAACAACCCCTGGCAAAGCGCCCTGCAATGCGGGGCCTGCGGTGGCCATGCGGGGGATGTCAATGCGCGGCTGCTTGCAGCCCTCCTGAATGACCCCGAGGTGCGCGAAGGGTTGATGGCGAAGGGGATCTCCGTTCCGGCAGATACGATTTTCGTTGCGGGCCTCCATGATACGGCCAGCGATACGGTATCGCTTTATGATCTGGAGCATGTGGAAAAGAGCCATACCGACGATCTGCGTCAGCTTACCTCCTTTCTCGAACAGGCTGGGCGGCTTGCAAGGGCGGAGCGGGCACCGGACTTGCCCCGGGGCGGGGAGGCTTCGCTTGCCTATCGCGGACGGGACTGGTCCGAGACCCGTTCGGAATGGGGCCTTGCGGCGTGCACCGCCTTCATCGCCGCACCCCGTGCATTGACTGCCGGAAAGCGACTGGAAGGCCAGGCGTTCCTGCATGACTATGTCTGGCAGCGGGATGCGGATTTCCGTATTCTTGAGCTGATCCTCACCGCTCCGGTCGTGGTGGCGAGCTGGATCAACCTTACCTATTTTGGTGCTGCCGCCGCGCCCGACCTGTTCGGCTCCGGCAACAAACTCCTGCACAATGTCACCGGCGGGATGGGTGTGATCGAAGGCAATGGCGGGCTTTTGCGCACCGGCCTGCCGCTCCAGTCCGTGCATGACGGCGAAAGGTTGATGCATGCACCGCTCAGGCTTTCGGTTTATGTCGCGGCCCCGGTCGATGCGATCAGCACGATCCTTGCCCGCCAGCCTGCGCTTCGCCAGCTGCTCGATCATGGCTGGCTGCGGCTGCTCTGCCTCGATGCGGGCACCGAAGAGGTGCTGCGCTATGGTCGCGGGGGTGTTTGGGAGAACGTAAAGGAATAAATTTTCACTGCCATTGCGAAGGCAAAAACGGGGCTTCGGTCCATGGTTTCCCTCTTCATGGGCGGCGAAAGGCAGAACCTGCAGGGATTGGCGCAGGAAAGCGGTGATCCACGCCCATCTCTGCGGCTTCGCTGAGAAGGCTGGGAAAGGTCTGCGGGAGAGGCCACGCTTGACAAGCCAGTCCGACTGGTTTTTGATCGCGGTCAGGGTCCGGGCAGACATGCCCGCCGGTTCAGGGAAAATTGGTTCAGGCAACAGCGCCTCATAACGCCCCGGCAACGGTTTTGCGTTGTGGGGTTTTTTGCTTTGGGGTTGCGATGCGGGACGATGTAAGGATCGGCATTCTCTATTCCACCACGGGCCCCTATGGGGCGATCGGGCGGGATGCACGCGAAGGTGCGGAATTTGCCTTTCATGAATATCGGGCGCGCGGCGGAAGCGCTCTTCAGCCCGTCTATTTCGATCCGCATGCGGATCTTGCGGCCTATCTCGATGGCGCGCGCAGCCTGATCCGCGATCACGGTTGTCGGCATATCATTGGCACCATCACCTCCGCGGCGCGCAAGGAAGTAATCCCGCTTGTCGAAAAGCATGATGGCCTCCTGTGGTACATGTGCCCCTATGAAGGCTTCGAGGCGAATGAAAACGTGCTTTATCTCGGGGGTTGCCCGAACCAGCATCTGATCCCGCTGTTTGACTATCTCCTGCCGCGGCACGGGGCCCGCGCCTATCTGGTCGGGGCAAATTATGTCTGGGGTTGGGAGATGAACCGGCTTGCCCGCGAACTGCTGGTCAATGCCGGCGGTACGGTGCTTGGCGAGCGCTATCTGCCGCTTGAGGAAGTGGCTGTGGACAGGATCATCGCCGATATCGAGGAAAAGCGTCCGGGCTTTGTTCTCAACAATCTGATCGGCCCGTCAAGCTATGCGTTTCTTGAGGCGATGCGGGCTCTTGCTGCGCGCAATCCGGCTTTCCTGCCAGAAAATTGCCCGGTCGTCAGCTGCGATCTGCAGGAATGCGAGCTTGATGTGATCGCAGAGGGAGCAGCCGTGGGCCAGCTCTGCGCTGCCGCCTATTTCGACAGTGTGGACACAGCCGAAAACCGCGCCTTCAAGAAGAGGATTGCAGACTGGTTGCCCAAGGGTCGCAAGGTCTCGAATGTCTTTGCGAGTGCCTATACCGCCGCGCGCCTGTGCATCGAGGCCATCGAGGTGAGTGGCAGCGAGGAGCCGCAACGGGTGCGCGAAGCGGTCCTGTCCCGCCACTGGCAGACGCTTCTCGGAACGCTGGAAGTGGACCCTGCCACCAATCATGCGGCCCTGCCTTTTCTGCTCGGGCGGATCAACGGGGATCGCGGCTTTGATGTCATCGTCTCTCGCGCTGCGCTCGCGGCGGATCCCTATCTGACAGCAAGTGCTGCGCGCCCGGTTCCCAAGCTGAGGATCGTATCATGAGCCTCAGGACCCCGAATTTCACCGGATGGCGTGCTACCATTTTGGCCGAGAGTGACGGCAATACGGAGCGGCTGGGGCGGCAGCTCGCATTGCTCGGCCTTTCCGTGGTTCGGCAATGGCATCCGCTTGGCGCAGAAGCGTTGCCGGATCTGGTGCTTGTCGATGCGGATCAGGGCTGGGACGATCTTTTGCCCTGGGAGGGTGGGGCTGCACCCTGTCCGGTCATTGCGATCCTCGGGTCTGAAGCGCCGGGCCGGATCGACTGGGCAATCCGGCAGGGTGCCGGTGCCATCATTCCAAAGCCGGTGGCAGCGTCCGCCATCTATCCGGCGCTCGTGCTTGCCCATTCGATCCATGAGGAGCGTGCCGCCAAGGCACTCCGGATCGCCAATCTCGAGGAGCGGCTGAAGCTGCGACCCGTGGTCTATGCCGCGATCCAGCGGCTGAAAAGCGAGCGGATGATCGATGACGAGCGCGCCTATGGGCTGTTGCGGGACGGTGCCATGCGCCGCCGCCTGCCCATCGAACAGCTGGCCGCCTTCGTGATCGGCGGCTCTGAAACGCTGCGAGAGGTGGGTTGATGCGGGTGATGCGTGAAATCCTGCGGCAGCCCGCCGCTCTTTTCGGCCTTCTGATCGTGCTTGTCGTGGTCACGATGGCGATTGCCGCGCCACTGCTGGCCCCCTTCGATCCGGACAACCAGATGTTCGATGGGCTGACGCTTGAGGGGGCGCCGATTGCGCCGGGCGGTCCGTTCCTGCTTGGTACCGATACGCTTGGCCGCGATCTTTATTCCCGGCTGCTCTTCGGCGCGCGCAACTCGCTCATCATCGGGCTGGTCGCCAATGGTATTGCGGTTTCCATCGGTCTTCTGATCGGCATTACGGCGGGCTATGCACGGGGATGGATCTCGACCATCCTGATGCGCTTTACCGATCTGATGATGGCCTTTCCGGCCCTTCTTCTGGCGATCGTGCTTGCCGCTCTCTTGAAGCCGAGCCTCTGGATCGTTGCGATGGTGATTGCGCTCGTCAACTGGGTGCAAGTGGCCCGCATTGTCTATACCGAAACCCGCGGGCTGGTGGAGCGCGATTTCATCCTTGCAGAACGGGCGCTCGGGGCAGGTCATGGCCGCATTCTCTTCCTGCATGTGCTGCCGCATCTGGTGCCAACCGCGATCGTCTGGGGAACGCTGGGTATTGCGACAACCGTTCTGCTTGAGGCAACCCTCTCTTTCCTCGGCATCGGCGTGCAGCCGCCGGACCCGTCCTGGGGCAATATCATTTTCGAAAGCCAGAGCTATTTTCAGGCCGCGCCCTGGCTGGTCTTCTTCCCCGGTGCGGTCATCCTTCTGACAGCGCTTGCCTTCAACCTCGTTGGCGATGCCTTGCGCGACATTCTTGATCCCACCCAGCGCGGGAGAGGCTGATGGCACAGATCCTCCTGCGGCGGCTCATCCAGTCGGCGCTGATCCTGCTTGGTGTTGCGGCGATCACCTTTCTGCTGCTTTACGCGTTGCCCGCCGATCCGGCCCGCATGATCGCGGGCAGAAGCGCCACCGCTCAGACGGTTGCCAATATCCGCCATGAGCTTGGCCTCGATCAGCCGCTCGTGCTGCAATTCCTGTACTATCTCGGCGGCTTGCTTCAGGGTGATCTTGGCCGCTCCTATGCTCAGAAGACCGAAGTCTGGACGCTGATTGCCGCGCGCCTTCCCGCCACCTTGACCTTGATGGCGGCGGGCATTCTGGTGGAAGTCCTGCTCGGCATGACGCTTGGCACGATTGCTGCCCTGAACCGCGGCCGTGCTGTCGACCGGCTGGTGATGATGTCGGCCTTTGTCGGCGTGTCAGCGCCGCAATTCGTTGTCGCCCTGCTCTTGCTCTATGTCTTCGCGGCCACGCTCGGCTGGTTTCCGATGAGTGGCTATGGAACGCTGTCGCATGTGGTTCTCCCCGCCCTGACGCTCGGCCTGCTCGGGGCAGGCTGGTATGCGCGCATGGTGCGTTCTTCGATGATCGACGTGTTGAACCAGGATTATGTCCGCACCGCCCGCGCCAAGGGCCTGTCCGGCGCCCGCATCGTGTTTCGCCATGCGCTTCCCAATGCCGTGCTGCCGGTGATTGCAATGATCGGCATTGATATCGGCCAGTTCATGGGCGGTGTCGTGGTGGTCGAGGCGGTCTATGGCTGGCCTGGCATCGGCCAGCTCGCCTGGCAGGCCATCCAGCAGGTGGATGTGCCGATCATCATGGGCGTGACTCTGACCTCCGCCCTCGCCATCATTCTCGGCAATCTGATTGCCGATCTCGTCGCGCCGATCGTTGATCCGCGCATCCGTTCACACTGAAGCACGCCACGATAAAAGGGGAACAGACAATGTTCAGGAACTGGCTACTCGCAACCACCACGGCGGCACTCATGGCCTTCGTGCCACTTGCGGCGCATGCCGCCGATACCGCGCCCCAGGGCGGCGATATCGTCGTGACCTACAAGGATGATATCACCACGCTCGACCCGGCCATCGGCTATGACTGGGTCAACTGGTCGATGATCAAGAGCCTCTATTCGCGTCTGATGGATTACGAGCCGGGTACGGCAAAGCTCGTACCGTCGCTTGCCGAAAGCTTTGAGGTTTCCCCCGATGGGCTTACCTATACGTTCAAGCTGCGCACGGGCGTGAAGTTCTCCAACGGCCGCGAGCTGGTCGCTTCCGACGTGAAGTGGTCGATCGAGCGCGCCGTCAATCCGAAGACGCAAGGCCCCGGTGCCGGTTTCTTCGGTGCGATTGCAGGCTTTGATGATGTGGCGGGCGGCAAATCCGAGGTGCTTTCCGGCATCGAAACCCCGGATGAAGGAACGGTTGTGTTCCATCTGTCGCGCCCGGATGCCACCTTCCTGCACGTGCTCGCGATCAACTTTGCTTCCGTGGTTCCGAAAGAGGCTGTGGAAGCGGCGGGCGGTGATTTCGGCAAGAAGCCGGTCGGCTCCGGCACGCTTGTCCTGAAGGACTGGACGATCGGCCAGAGGCTCGTCTTCGAACGCAACCCGGATTACTTCGTCAAGGGCATGCCACATGTCGACAAGGTCACGGTCGAAGTGGGACAGGAGCCGCTGGTGGCGCTCCTGCGCCTTCAGAAGGGTGAAGTCGACATTGCCGGCGACGGCATTCCGCCGGCAAAGTTCCTGGAAATCAAGAATTCCCCGGATGGTGCCCAGATGATCGTCGATGGCGAGCAACTGCATACCGGCTACATCACGCTGAACACCCATGTGAAGCCCTTCGACAATGTGAAGGTGCGTCAGGCCGTCAACATGGCGATCAACAAGGAGCGCATCACCCGCATCCTGAATGGTCGCGCAACGCCTGCAAACCAGCCGCTTCCGCCCCTGATGCCGGGCTATGACAAGAGCTTCACCGGCTATGCCTATGACGTGGAAAAGGCCAAGGCCACGCTTGCCGAGGCTGGCTTGCCGGACGGCTTTGAAACCGTGCTCTACGCCACCAACACCGATCCGCAGCCGCGCATTGCCCAGGCGATCCAGCAGGATCTGGCGGCGATCGGCATCAAGGCAGAGGTGCGCACGCTTGCCCAGGGCAACGTGATCGCTGCGGGCGGCACGGAAGGCGAGGCGCCGATGATCTGGTCCGGCGGTATGGCCTGGATTGCGGACTTCCCGGATCCGTCCAACTTCTATGGCCCGATTCTCGGCTGCGCCGGTGCGGTGCAGGGCGGCTGGAACTGGTCCTGGTATTGCAACAAGGATCTCGATCAGCGCGCGGTTGCCGCCGACAGCATGTCCGATCCGGCCAAGGCGGAAGAGCGTCAGGCTGTCTGGGGCAAGATCTTCACCGATATCATGGCAGATGCACCCTGGGTGCCGGTCATCAACGAACGGCGCGTTGTCGCCAAGTCGCTGCGCATGGGTGGTCCGGACCATATCTATATCGACCCCACCCGCGTCATCAATTACGACGCGATTTTCGTGAAGCAGTAAGGGCTTCTGCCCATCCCCACCCGCCGGTGAGGCGGGTGGGTTTTCTTGCGAACCGATTGACTGGAGAGACAAGACCATGTGCGTCGCCTGCACCCACACCATTCATCGCGCACAGCACAATTTCGGCTGGAACCGCGATTTTCCGCCGGCGCTAACGGCAAAACCCGGTGAAACCATCCTGTTTGAATGTCTGGATTCCTCCGGCGGCCAGCTCGGTCCGGATGCGACCCTTGATACGCTTGCCAATCTTGATTTCGGCAGGATCAATCCGGTTTCCGGACCGGTTTATGTCGAAGGCGCCGAACCCGGTGATGCCCTGAAGGTGACGATCCGGAAATTCCACCCCTGCGGCTATGGCTGGACCGCCAATATTCCGGGCTTCGGTCTGCTTGCCGACCAGTTCAAGGATCCGGCGCTCCATGTCTGGTCCTATGACAAGGTCGGCATGACCCCGTCTGCCTTCGGGCCGGGCGGGCGGGTGCCGCTGAAACCCTTTACCGGCACCATCGGCGTTGCCCCTGCCGAAGCCGGGCTGCATTCGGTTGTTCCTCCGCGCCGCGTTGGCGGCAACATGGATATTCGCGATCTGACTGCGGGCGTCACCCTCTATCTGCCTGTCGAGATGAAGGGCGCGCTGTTTTCGGTCGGAGACACGCATGCCGCGCAGGGCGACGGTGAGGTTTGCGGCACCGCGATCGAAAGCCAGATGAATGTGGAACTGACGCTTGATCTCGTGAAGGGCGCCAATCTTCAGACCCCTCGCTTCACCACCACCGAGCCGGTAACGCGCCATCTCGACGGCGCAGGCTACGAGGTAACCACCGGCATCGGCCCCGACCTGATGACGGGCGCACGCGAGGCGGTGATGCGGATGGTCGATCTTCTGGCTGCCGAGCATGGTCTCAACCCCGTTGATGCCTATATGCTCTGCTCTGTCTGCGGTGACTTGAGGATCAGCGAGATCGTCGACATGCCGAACTGGGTGGTTTCCTTCTACTTCCCCCGGATCGTCTTTTCGTGAGCGCGTCGCCTGAAACAGTGTCCCCGGTTCTGAGCGTGCGCGGCCTTTCGGTGGATGCGCGCACGCCGACCGGGCTGAAGCGCATTCTCTCCGATATAAGCTTCGATCTCAAAGGCGGGGAAACGCTTTGCCTTGCAGGTGAGTCCGGTTCCGGCAAATCGGTGACCTCGCTTTCGATCATGGGGCTTTATCCGAAAGCCTCGCTGAAGATCGCCAAAGGGGAGATTTCGCTTCTCGGCCGTCCCATCACCGCTCTGCCGGAGCGTCAGATGCGTGCCATTCGCGGTGGCGATATTGCCATGGTCTTTCAGGAGCCGATGACATCGCTCAATCCGGTGATGACCATTGGCGCGCAACTCACTGAGGCTATTCGCGAGCATCGCCGCGAGGAGGGCGCAAGTGCCGAACATCTCGCTCGCCAGATGCTCGATGCAGTTCATATCACGGATGCCGCGCGCAGGCTCACCCAATATCCGCATGAGCTTTCCGGCGGCATGCGTCAGCGGGTGATGATCGCGATGGCATTGTCCTGCCGTCCGCGTGTGCTGATTGCCGATGAGCCGACAACGGCACTCGATGTCACCGTGCAGGCGCAGATCCTGACCCTGATGCGCGAACTCCGCTCCGAATTCAACACCTCCATCCTTCTGATCACCCATGACATGGGCGTGGTTGCCGAAATGGCCGATCGTGTTGCGATCATGCAGAACGGCCGGATCGTTGAACAGGGCGATGTGCTCGACATCTTCGAACGGCCGGGTGAAGCCTATACGCGCGACCTGCTGGCAGCCGTTCCGCGGCTCGGCGCGCTTGCAGGCACGGAGCAACCGCCTCGTGTCTCGAAGACAGAACCTTTCATCAGGACGGATTCGGAACCGGTTCTGGCCGTTTCCGGCCTCTCGGTGAGCTATGGGGCAAAGAGCGGCTGGTTTGGCGCAAAGCAAAAGGCTGCACCCGTGGTGGACGGCGTGTCCCTTGCGATCAAGCCCGGTGAAACGCTCGGCCTTGTGGGTGAAAGCGGGTCTGGCAAATCCACCACGGGCAAAGCCGTGCTGGGACTTGTGCCATTTTCCGGCAGCGTAAAGCTGGACGGGCGAGAGATCGGTGGTCTGTCGCAAAGCGCCATGCGCCCGCTACGAAGGGCAGCCCAGATGATCTTTCAGGATCCCTATGCCTCGCTGGACCCCCGCATGAGCGTGGGCGCAGCGATTGCCGAGCCTCTGGTGATCCATGGTATCGGCAACCGCTCGGAACGGGAGGATCGGGTCGCGGCCCTTTTGCGCCGTGTCGGTATGGATGCGGAGGCGGCCAGCCGCTATCCCCACGAATTTTCGGGTGGTCAGCGTCAGCGCATCTGCATTGCGCGCGCGCTTGCGCTCGAACCCAAACTGATCGTGGCTGATGAAAGCGTTGCGGCGCTTGATGTATCGGTTCGAGCGCGCGTGCTGGATCTGATGCTGGAACTTCAGGAACAGATGGGGCTGGCCTATCTCTTCATCTCCCATGACATGGCCGTGATCGAAAAGATGTCGCATCATGTTGCGGTGATGCGTGGCGGTCGGATCGTCGAGATCGGAACCCGCCGTCAGGTGTTCGAAAATCCGAAAGACGACTATACGCGCGGCCTCATGGCCGCAGTTCCGATCCCCGATCCCGCCCATTACCGCCGCGCCTGACTTCGCGATTGCACAACCGGTCCTCAGGTCTTAATCCTGACACTGGATTTGCGATGCGAAGCAGATGCCGGGGCGGGGAGGGCAGCGCATCATGGCCGGTTCGTGGCTCTCGATCTTCTGGCAGAAGCACCTCGATCTTTCGATCCGAGCGGGAGAGGGTTATCATGCCCGCATCATCGAGCGGCCTGGTTTGTGGATGCCGGACGTTGAAGCAGATCGGCTGATCTCAGACCTTTCCACTGTTGCAAAGGCGGCATCGCCACTGGGGATGCCCGCATATGGCCTTTTCTCCGGCACCCGGGAAAGCCTGGATACGACAGTGATCACCCTTGTCTACCGAACGGGCGATGATGCGCCGGTCGCCTTCAATGCGATGCCGGTGATCCGCCTTTCGCTTGCCGGAAAGCGGGTGGATGTGCTGCATCTCGGTCTGGTGATGGTGCACCCGCAGGTGCGGGGGCAGGGGCTTTCCTGGGTGCTTTATGGTCTTACCTGTTTTTTCCTTTTCCTGCGCAACCAGCTGCGACCGCTCTGGATTTCCAGTGTCACACAGGTGCCTGCTGTTGTCGGCATGGTGGTTGAAACCTTTTCGCAGGTCTTTCCTGCACCGGGTGCTGGCGTGCGCCGGGCGCTGAAGCAGCAACTGATCGCCAGCGAAATCATGGCCCATCATCGCCACGTCTTCGGCGTAGGGCCGGAGGCGGGTTTTGATGCGGAGCGCTTCGTGATCACCAATGCCTATACCGGTGGCTCGGATGCGCTGAAAAAGGGACTTGGCGAGGCCGCGAACCATCGCAACCCTGCCTATCGCGCTTTGTGCGAAACGGAACTGGATTACGAGCGCGGCGACGATCTGCTGCAAATCGGCCAGATCGATCTTGCTGCCGTCCGGCGCTATCTGACGGAGGCGGTTCCGAAGCGCGCCCTGCTGCAGCTTGCCGTCACCGGTCTTCTGGTGGCCACACACCGTCTGATCGTGCCCGTGCTGCACTGGTTCGACACCAGCCGCCCTTTCGGCATCCTGAGGCCCGACCGGCATGGATCGTAGCCTCCTCATTGTTGACAGCGTGATATCGCTGGCTGCCCTCGGCGCCATTCTGGTGCTGATTGGCGCGATGGGACGGGAGCCATCCAGTGTACCGCTTAAACGTCGGCTGCGCTTCGGTCTTGTCGTTCTTGCGGTATTGCTTGCCAGTCGCGTGGCCGACTGGTGGACCGGCTGGGGTCTGCTCGGGCTCATCACGGTTGTTGCTGCCGGTCTGGTGCCACTTGCCACACTGTTGCTCACGGAAGGGCTGTTGCGTCGGCATACACCGTTTTCGGTCAAGGTTTTTGTTGCAGGCGGCGCGCTGCTATTCGCCTTTGCCGGACTTTTGCCCGATCAGTTTGCTGAACCCTGGCGCTTTGCCCTTTTGTTCGGTTTTCAACTGGCTGGATTTGCCATCATCGCCTTTCTGGCCGTGCGGCGTGATCGCACCAGCCTCTCGCCTGCAGAAAATCAGGCGGTTGACCGTATCGCATTGTCGCTGATCCTCATCCTGCCGTTGCTCGCAACCGATTATCGCGGGCTGTTTCCAGACATTCCGGTGCGGCTTGGCGGGCTCGCAATCCTTTTTCTCTGCTGGCTGATGATCAGTCTCGGCCAGCGAACCGTCAGCCACCGCGACACGCTGTTTGCCTTTGTCATCCTCTTTGCTGCGGCACTCGCAGGCGGATGGGCGATCGCAACGGCATTTGCGCTCAACGAGACGCAGACGATCCAGACCGCAGCAATCGTGCTTTCAGCGGCGTTGTTCGGTGTCATCTGGAAGGATTCCGTCACCCTTCGTACAGAGCAGCGTCGCGAGAACCTGCTTGTTCATCTGGCCCACGGCGATATCAGCACGACAGCGGGATTTCTGGACGGCTTGCAGACCCATCCGCTGGTCGAAGGCAGCCTGCTGCTGAAAGACCGGGATCTGGCCGATCTTGATCCGGCCCTGCTCACGTCCCTGTTTGACAGGCTGCCGGTCGCAGGGCTTGCCGATTTCAATCGAAACAGTTCAATGAGCCATGGGGAGGCTGAGCAGCTGGCGTGGCTTCTTGAAAAATACGAGGCTACCCATCTGATGCGGGTATGCCGGGTTCCGCTGCAACTGGTGGCCCTCAATATGCCATCTGTCTCGGTCACGCCGGGTGCGGAGGCGGAGCTGCGGGTCGTCCAGCGCATGGCGCAGATGATTTCAGAGCGCGGGTCTGTGCCCGCGCCCTGAGTGCCATGCCTTAGGCCGGTTCCATTGCGACCGGCGCAGGCTCGGCGGCAAGCAGCGTGCGGGCGGCGGTAAAATCGATCTTGCCCGAGCCAAGCACCGGTACGGCCCCGACGCGCAGATCCGAAGGGATCATCATGTCCATCGCGCCCTTCTGCTTGGCAAAGGCCATGAATTCAGACCGTGTTGCACCTTCGTGATTGGTGAGCATGACCAGCCGTTCGCCCTTTTTCGGATCGGGCAGCGAGACGACGACGGTGAGGTCCTGGGGCCAAAGCTCGCCTGCAAGCGCCTCGACTGCGGCCAGCGACACCATTTCCCCGCCGATCTTGGCAAAGCGCTTGGCGCGGCCGCGGATGGTGATAAAGCCTTCGTCATCGACGGTCACGATATCGCCGGTATCATGCCAGCCATCGGGCAGGGGTTCCAGCACGCCTGGCCTTTCCGCCTTCAGATAGCCGGCCATCACATTGGCACCGTTCACATAGAGACGGCCGCCTTCTTCCACACCCGGTACCTTTTCCAGCCGGTAATCCATGCCCGGCATGATCTTTCCAACGGTTCCGGCCTTGTTGAACATCGGCGTGTTCAGCGAAATGACCGGTGCGGCTTCCGTGACGCCATAGCCTTCAAGAATGCGCACGCCGAATTTTTCCATATAGAGCGCGCGGGTCGACGGCTTCACCGGCTCGGCACCGGCAAAGCAATAGCGGATCGAGCGGAAATCGTAAGGATGGGCCGTGCGGGCATAGCCGTTTAGGAACGTATCCGTGCCGAAGATGATCGTTGCGTTGGATGAGTAGATCAGTTCCGGAATGATGCGGTAATGCAGCGGCGAGGGATAGAAATAGACCGGCACGCCCGACACCAGCGGCAGGATCGTGCCTGCCGTCAGCCCGAAGGAATGGAACAGCGGCAGGATGTTGAAAACCTTGTCGCCGGAGTGGAAGTCGATGCGGGATGCGGCCTGCGCGGCATTGGACAGGATGTTGCGATGGGTCAGCACCACGCCCTTCGGAGCGCCTTCCGAACCGGAGGTGAAGAGGATCACGGCCGGATCATCCGCCTTGATGCCTTTGGGCGCACGGTCCCTGTTCCAGAGCCCCTTCAGCTTGTCCAGCGTGGTGATGGTCTGGCGCAACTCGTCGAGATAGATGATTTCGACAGAGCCCTGGAGTTCGGTCACCACCGCATTGAGCTTCGCCTGATCGATAAAGGCGCGCGAGGTCAGCACCCGTCGCACACCGGCGGCCCGGCAGGCGGACAGAAGATTTGCGGGACCGGCGGTAAAGTTCAGCATGGCCGGAACCTTGCCCGCCGACATTACGCCGAGGATGGTGGCAACCGATCCATTGGCATTCGGAAGCAGCACGCCGAGGACCTTGTCGCCGCCAAAAAGCGTGCGGAACTTTGCGCCGAGCACGGCGGCACCCGTTAGCAACTTGCCATAGGTCAGGCGCCCGGTCACCGGATCCTCGACCGCAAGCGTGCCGGAGCCACGCTCGTCTGCGGTGCGGATGATCCGTTCGAGAACGGTGGACGAGGTATCGGTCGTCTTGAATACCAGCATCGACATGATCTGGTAGAGCGAGGCTCCTGCCGCCATGCGGCGCTTGCGACCCTTGAGTTCCGCAGGAACGGTAAGACGCACCGGCTCGAGAATGGTGACCTTCACCTTCGGAAACAGGCGGCGGCGCACATGCATCGAGGTGAGCCGCGAGAAGAAGCTCTTTTCGAGCCCGTCGATACGAACCGGCACGATCATCGATCCCGTCTTGTCGGCAACCATGGCCGCCCCGTCATAGACCTTCATCAGGCCACCGGTGACGGTGATGCGGCCTTCGGGAAAGATCACCAGCGGATCGCCGCCATTCACAGCCTTGATCAGCGAACGGGTGGCCATCGGCTTGGACGGATCGAGCGGCAGGAACTTTGCCATGCTGAGGAAAGGCTTCACCCACCAGGCTTTGGCAATCGTATAATCGACCGCAAAGATCGGCTCTTCATCGGTGAGCGCAAGCGCCAGCGGGCCATCGAGGAAGGAAACGTGATTGAGGGCGAGGATAGGCGCGCGGCCAGCCTTGCGGATGTTTTCGAGCCCTTCCACTTCCAGACGCAGGAAAGCACGGAACAGGATCGAGACGAAATCGCGGAAACCGTTGGTCGGCAGCGTCATGAACATCACGGCAGCGGCAGCGAGATTGGCAATCGCAAGACCGAAGAGCAGTTGCGGAATGGTAAGGCCGACGGCCTGAAGCGCGGCGACAAGACCGCCGCCGAAGGTCATGAAACCGGCGGTCAGCACATTGGCTGCCCCGATCACCCGGGCACGGCGGTCTTCTTCCGCCCAGGCCTGAAGGGCGGCGAAGGTCGGAACCACGAGGAAAGCACCGGAAATCGCAATGCCCGAAAGGTCAATGGCAATGCGGATTGTGTTGTTGCCCGAGAAGAAAGCAAAGAGAGAATCGGCCGTTTGGCTGATATCGGCATGGGCCACCGCCCAGGCAAAATCGAACCCGAAGAGACCCATCAGCACGGTACCGACCGGTGCGGGCAAAAGCACGATGCGGCCCGCCGACATCCAGGCGGCAATGGCCGAACCGATGCCGATTGCGACTGCAAAAACAGCGAGATAGGCGGTCACGGCGGTTTCGCCGCCACCAAGCAGGTTTTTCACCATGGTCGGCAGAAGCGACAGGATGATGGCGCCGACCAGCCAGAACCAGGAGACCATGACCGAGGAGCGCCACAGACGCGGATCGGTGCGCAGTTCCATCACCAGTCGATAGCTGGAGCGCAGCACGTTGCGATCGATTGCTAGGTTCGGTGCCTTGGCCCCAAGGCGCGGGATCATGCGGCTTGCCTGCCAGCAACCAATGGACAGCACGATCATCATCGTGCCGAAGATCCAGGGATTGATGCCACCGGAAGCGGCAAGGCCCGCCACAATGGTGCCGCCGAGGATGGCGATGAAGGTCGCCCCCTCGATCCAGGCATTGGCACGCGGCAGATCGCGGCGTTCGAGATGATCCGGCAGGATGCCGTATTTCACGGGTCCGAACAGGGCGGAAATCACCCCGAACAGGAAGAGCGCGATCATCAGCACCGTGATCGAGGAGAAGAACAGGCCGACCACGGAAAGCAGCGCGGCCGCCATTTCCGCGCGCTTCAGGCGCTCGGCCATCATGCCCTTGTCGAAGCGGTCGGCAAGCTCGCCGCCAAGCGCGGAGAGCAGAAGGAAGGGCAGCATGAAGATCGCACCGGCGAGCGTCACCAGCGAGGCCGCCTTTTCCGCAGACAGGGTGAACAGGATCAGGAAGACCAGCGTGTTCTTCAGAAAATTGTCGTTGAAAGCGGACAGGAACTGCGTCCAGAACAGGGGCGCAAAGCGCCGCGACGTCATCAGGTAGTCATGCATGGAAATTCCCCCTTCCAGTCTTTTCTTGCGGTCAGGCGGGCTGACCGTTCTTGATCTGCAGCAGCAGATTTTCAGTGCGCGCGTCTTCGATCTTGTTCACCAGCTTGTCTGCCTCCATGTTGTCACGCAGCGTCTTTGTGACATTGACCGTAGCCTGCACCAGCATCAGAATTCCCATGGCCAGATAGCCTTTGCCCCAAAGATCCAGCGGCATCATGAAGAGGCCAAGTGCAAGCATTGCGCCCGCAAAACCGAAGCTGAGGTAGGAGAAGTTTACCCAGGCGGATGAGTGTTTCATGGTCTTATCCTTTGTTGCGACTTAAGATTTAATTGATAGCCATCAGGCCTTGGACGGATTGACCTGCGCTTTCAGGCGCGTGATCACCGCATCGGTACTGGTTGAAACCGGTGCACCACAGCCTGCGGCCGCAAGCTTTTCGATGGTCTGGTCCGGTTTGCGGTCCATGCGGATCGCATCATAGGCCTCCGCCGCATAGGCATTGCTGCGCTGACGGCTTTGCAAGCGGGCAAGGGTTTCTTCGGCAACCTGCAGGCGTTCCGGTCCGGAGCCGGGGACAAAACGCTGGAGACGGGCCGTGCTGTTGCGGGCAATGGCGAGGCGGTTGCCGCGCTGAAGGGCGACCAGCCGCATTTCGGCCTGGCGTACCCGCTGTTTCAGCGTTTGCACCGTCGGCGCCATTTCCTCGAGTGCAACGCGGGTTGCAGAAAGATCATTCTCCATCTCGGCAATGACATCGGCGGCTTCACGGGCGAGGGCTTCCTTGCCGTCTTGGAGGGCTGCCAGTGCGCGGGCCTCAAGGGTGTCGATCTTCGCCCGGAGGGCGGAAGCGGCCTCCCGCTCCAGCCGCTCCTGTGCGATCGCCACGGCGACGGCCTTTCGCGCGCCTTCCACATCCTGTGCCGCTTCGCGGATCTGGAGGGAAAGGACCGGCAGCGCATTCTGGTCAGAAAGGGTAGTGCCACTTTCCAGCAGTTTTCCCTTTATCAGGGTGACAAACAGTTTGAACATTTCGGGCTCTCCATTTATGAACGATGTTCATGATTGTGTTGTGACACGAAAATGAACGTTGTTCAAGATATTTTTTGAACGATGTTCAAAAAAGGAGAGGCCATGTCGGAAAAACGGACGTCCAAGCGGGAAGATCTGCGGCTGCGGGTCCTGGATGCCGCTTCTCAGCTGATCGCCGAGCAGGGGCTTCAGGGATTGCGGGCGCGCGATATCGCCGAGCGCGCCGGATGTGCGCTGGGAGGGCTCTACACGGTTTTTGCCGATCTCGACGACCTGATCCTGCATGTCAATTCACGCACGCTGGGCGATATGGAAAAGACGCTGACCGAAGCCGCGGCCGTGCGCGGTGACGCCCCGCCCTTTGAGGTCCTGGCCCTTGCCTATCTGGGTTTTGCCCGGCAGAAGGCCCGGCTCTGGTCGGCCTTGTTCGAGCATCGCATGCCGGAGGGCGTCGCCGTGCCGGACTGGCATCTGCAAGAACATGTGTTTCTTGTCGGTCTAATCATCCAGCCGCTTTCCGCTATCCTTCCCGATCTTTCACAGGAAGATCTGGTCATCCGCGCCAAGACGCTGTTTGCCGCCGTGCATGGCGTGATCGCGCTCAGTCTTGACAACCGCTATGTCGGATTGCCGTCGACAGCGCTGGAGGACGAGGTGCGTGCCCTTGCCAGAGCCCTTGCCGCGGGCATCAGGGCGGAGGCCGGATAGAAAATCCGGGTGCAGCGGACCGGCATTAACGCATAGGCAAGATCGCTTTGATATTAAATTATATAAATGATCCCGCATCGCGGATTATGTCGTCCAACCGCAAAAAGTGAACATGGACATGGCCACCAAGCCCACCCTTGCAATGCGCATCGCCGCCGTCATGCAGATGATGAATATCGAGAGTTTCCCGCGAAACTACGAGCTTGTCTACGAGGCCTATGTGGGCGGCAATGCGGAGCTTGCCAAGGAATTCCGGGCGCTGGGGCAGGATTGCTCTCAATATGCGCTTGATCAGCTGGGGCGGAAATATCTGCCGCATCATTTCGAGGCTGGAACGCTGGAAGCCCATACGGGCAAGGTGAAGGACGAGATGCACGCCTTCCTGGAGGTGCTGCAGGAGGAGCAAACCTCGCTTGCCGAATATAACCAGCTGGTCGGCAATGCCATGCAGACCATGGCTTCCGGCAAGCCGGATACCAGTATGCTGGCGCAATCCTTCCAGGCCCTGGAAGAAGCCACCCGCCAGCGCCATGAGCGCACCGAAACGATCAGCCGTCAGGTGTCGCAGCAGACCGCGGCCCTGCAGGCCGTTGCCGCCGAAGTCGCTTCCACGGAGATGCAGAAATACACGGATGCCGTGACCGGTCTCGGCAATCGTCGTCTTTTCAACCGCGAGCTGGCGCAAGTGTTCAAGGATCATCATTCCGGCTCGCCCTTCGGCGTTGCGGTGATCGATCTCGATTTCTATGAGCGCTATGCCGAGAAAAAGATGATCAGCAATGAGTTCATCCGTGGCCTCGCCGGCATGGTGAATTCGGAAATCCCCTACGGCAGCCAGCTCTGCCGGTTCGATGGCTGCAAGTTCGGCCTGATCTACAAGGATGCCCATGCCGACAAGCTGCGCAACTTCGCGCAGCATATGCAGAATGCGATCCAGAAATCGAATGGCATGCGCGGTGTCAGCCTTTCGGTCGGTGTCTGCATGTCGGAAGAGGCAAGCGATGGCCTCGATATCGTAACGCTCGCTGAAAAGGCGCTGCGCAGCGGGCAATCCACCGGACCATCGACCGTCACATTCCACACCAGCCCCAATGGCCAGCACGGTGCCCGCAAGAACCTTGCGATGTATGAGACCGGCTTCTCCTGAAATCGCTGAACAGGTTCCGAGCATCATTTCCCGTCACCCCCGGAGGCTAGCGCATCCGGGGGTGAATTGCTTCATCGAGCCTGTTTTGAACCCGTTTTGGCCCCTTGAGGCGACCATCGCATCAAAGCGGTCAGAAGTCTCTTGACGAAAATGTTATCGATAACATATGGTGCTCCTACCTAAGCTTTGGGAGGAGCGAATGGATCAGGGCAGGCTTCTTCAGTTCCGGGGCGTTTCAAAGGACTTCGGTGGCACCAAGGCCCTGACGACTGTTTCGCTCGATCTGAAGCGTGGCGAAATCCTGGCCCTGCTCGGTGAAAATGGCGCGGGCAAATCCACGCTGATCAAGACACTTGCCGGAATTTACAAGCCGGATGCGGGGGAAATCCTTCTCAATGGGCAGCCTTACCAGCATCGTCCGCCGCGTCCGAACGAGCGCCAGCCGGTGGCCTTCATTCATCAGGATCTTGGCCTGATCGAATGGATGACGGTCGGTGAAAATGTGGGGCTCGCCCAGGGCTTTTCGATGCGCCGAAGATTGATCGACTGGCGCGCGACCGAGCGTCGCACGGCCGAGGCACTGAAGCTTGTCGGTTGTGATTTTGATCCCTCGACCCGCGTTCAGGATCTGACCCGCACCGAAAAGTCACTGGTTGCCATTGCCCGCGCGCTTGCCGTTGAAGCCGATATCCTCGTTCTCGACGAACCAACCGCAAGCCTGCCCGCTGACGAGGTGGAGCGCCTGTTTGCTGCGATCCGCCCGCTGAAGGAGCGTGGTGTCGCGATGATCTACGTGTCGCACCGTCTTGATGAAATCTTCCGGATTGCAGATCGGGTTGCCGTGCTTCGTGACGGCCATCTGGTCGGCGAAACGCCGGTGGCGGAAACCAATCCGGATTCATTGATCCGGATGATCGTCGGTGCAAAAGCCGGGCAGCTTTTTGCAAAGGCAGACTGTCGGCCCGGAGAGGTTCTCGTCTCAGTGCGCGATCTTGCAACCCGTGGGGCAGGTCCGGTGAGCTTTGATCTGCGGCAGGGTGAGTTGCTTGGCCTCGTCGGCCTGCGTGGCGCCGGGCAGGAACTGGTTGGCCGGGCCCTGTTCGGGGCCGAGCCGATGCGGGGTCATGTGTCGATCAAGGGCACAGCACCGGATCTTTCCACCCCGGAAACTGCAATCGCATCCGGGATTGGCCTGATCGCCCGCGACCGCACGGAAGAAAGCGTGGCCATGGCTTTGACCCTGCGCGAGAACACGTTTCTCAATCCAGGCGCATCGGGCCGCGGTCGCTTCGACCTTCTCTCACCCGCGAAAGAGGCTGCGCGCGCTGCAGAAATCGGCGAAACGGTGGGTCTTCGCCCGAATGACCAGTCGCTTGCCATCGAAGCGCTTTCCGGCGGCAACCAGCAGAAGGTGGTGGTTGGCCGCTGGCTTGCGACCGGCCGCCGCTTTCTCATTGCGGAAGATCCGACCGCCGGTGTGGATGTGGGTGCCAAGGCCGACATCTACCGGCTGATTGCCCGTGCCGTCGAGGACGGGCTCGCCGTTCTGGTCATCTCCACCGATTTCGAGGAGATCGCCCATATCTGCCACCGAGCACTGGTTTTTTCCCGCGGACAGATTGTCCGGGAACTTGCCGGTGCCGATCTGACCACCTCTGCCGTCATAGCCGCGGCCTCCGCTTCCGAAGCGGCCTGATCCGGGAGACTGAATGCCATGAATTCCATCCATTCGACAGCACTGGAGCCGACCAGAGCAGAGCTGAAAGGGCTTTCGCGGCTGGAACGCTGGCAGCGCCTGCTGCCTGTCTATGGTCTGGTCATTCTGACGGCGTTGCTGACGTTGCTGTTCTGCATCCTGCTGCCGGATACGTTCCCGACGCTTCTCAACCTGCGTTCGATCATCGCCAACAAGACCATCATTGCCATCCTCTCGCTTGCGGCCATGATCCCCATGGCCTGCGGCCGCATCGATCTCACCATCGGGTATGGCATCGTGCTCTGGCATATCCTGGCAATCAGCCTGCAGACCATGTTCGGCCTGCCCTGGCCGCTGGCGGTGCTTGTCGTGCTTTTGCTCGGGGCTGCGACCGGTTTCCTGAACGGCATACTGGTGGAAGTCGCAAAGATCGACAGCTTCATTGCGACGCTTGGCACCGGCACCGTCATCTATGCGCTGGCGCTCTGGCACACCGGCGGTCGTCAGGTGATCGGGGTTCTGCCCGACGGGTTTTATGCGCTGAACGGGATCATGCTGTTTGGCCTGCCGATCACGGGCTACTATGTTCTGGTGCTCGCGCTGGTGATGTGGATCGTCTTCGAATATCTGCCTGTCGGCCGTTACATCTATGCAATCGGGGCCAATCCCAAGGCTGCGGCCTTGAACGGCATTCCCGTACGCCGCTTCGTGATTGCCGCCTTCATCACGTCCGGCACGCTTTCCGCCATCGCAGGCGTGCTGCTCGCCTCGCGTCTGCGGATCGGGCAGGCTAGCGTCGGGCTTGAATATCTGCTGCCCGCGCTGGTCGGCGCCTTCCTCGGTTCCACCACGATCAAGCCAGGCCGGGTGAATGTCTGGGGTACGATCATCGGCGTTACCATTCTGGCGGTGGGTATTGCCGGCATCCAGCAATTCGGCGGTTCCTTCTTTGTCGAGCCGCTCTTCAACGGTGTCACCCTGCTCGTTGCAATCGGCATCGCCGGTTATGCCCAGCGCCGCAAGGGCATCGCCAAGACCGCCATTCCGGCGCCCTCAGCGCCGGCCAAATCCGAGTAATGCAGTCCAACATCCACGATTCTCAAGGGAGGAGAACCCGATGAAACGCAGAGATTTCCTGATGACCACGGCAGCCGGTGTCATGGCTGTGATGTTTGCGGCCCCGGCCTTTGCCGATGCCATGAGCGATGCGCAGGCGGTTGTCGCCAAATATGCCACCAAGGTGGACAAGTGGGATGGCCCGACGGACGGCCCGAAGGCTGCCGAGGGCAAGTCCATCGTCGTGCTTGCAGCGGACATGAAGAACGGTGGTATCCTGGGCGTCGTGAACGGCATCCAGGAAGCAGCCGCTGCGGCTGGCTGGAAGGTGACCGTTCTGGATGGCGCTGGGTCGGTCGAAGGCCGCACCGCCGCCTTCGGTCAGGCGATGACGCTGAAGCCGGATGGCATCATCATCAACGGCTTCGACGCGGTGGAGCAGAAGCCCGCCATGGAAGCTGCCAAGGGCGCAAACATCCCGATGGTGTCCTGGCATGCCGCCCCGGCGGTAGGTCCCGTGCCGGAGGTGGGCGTCTTCGCAAACGTCACCACCGACGCGATGGAAGTGTCGAAGGCCGCGGCCAACTATGCCTTCGTTGACGCCGGCGGCAAGCCGGGCGTGATCATCTTCACCGATTCCACCTATGCCATCGCCATTGCCAAGGCAGACCGGATGAAGCAGGAAATCGAGGCGCTTGGCGGCACGGTTCTGGAATATGTCGATACGCCGATTGCCGAGACCTCGCAGCGCATGCCGCAGCTCACCACAACGCTGCTGCAGAAATATGGTGCGAAATGGACCCATTCGCTCGCCATCAACGACATCTATTATGACTTCATGGGCCCGTCGCTCGCTGCTGCAGGCATTGCCGGTGACGGTGCGCCGAAGAGTGTTGCCGCAGGCGACGGTTCGGAAAGCGCCTATCAGCGCATCCGCGCAAAGCAGTATCAGTCGGTTACCGTTGCCGAGCCGCTCAATCTTCAGGGCTGGCAGCTGGTCGATGAACTGAACCGCGCCTTCAACGGTGTGGAATGGTCCGGCTATGTCTCGCCGCTGCATGTCGTCACCACCGACAATGTGGAATTCGACGGTGGCCCGAAGAACACCTTCGATCCGGACAATGGCTATCGCGACGCCTACAAGAAGATCTGGGGCAAGTAATCGAAAGGCCCCAGCAAGAGCACGAAACGCGGTCCTTCGGGGCCGCGTTTTGTTTTTCAAGTCAGCGCGTGCTTTCGCGCACGATCAGTTGCGGATCGATGCGGATATGGCCGACATCTCCTGATGCGTCCAGAATGTCGAGGATCAGCTGGCCGGTGGAAAGGCCGATTTCGCGGGCTCGCGCATTGATGGTTGTGAGCGTCGGCACGGAAATCCCGCCGATTTCATAATCGCCAAAGCCCCCGATGGCGATGCGCTCCGGCACGGAAATGCCCCGCCTCTGGCATTCGGTCAGCGCCCCGAAAGCAGAAAGGTCAGAGACACAGATCACCGCTTCCGTATCGGGAAGATCATGCAGCAGCCGTGCCATGGCGTTCGCCCCCTCGCGCATGGATATCGGCGGCGTGCCTGCTGCGATCAGTCGTGAGGCATCAAGTCCATGCGCGGTCATCGCCTCGATGAAACCGAGACGGCGGTCGGAACCGCGCGTGTCGCGTCCCGCGTCGCCGCCGATGAAGGCGATTTTCCGGTAACCGACCTCGACCAGATGATCGACCATGCCGCGCACGGCCTGCGCATTGGAAAATCCGACGAAATGGCCAATGGGGTCCGTGGGCGCATCCCAGGTCTCGATCACGGGAATGTGGGCGTTTTCGAGAAGCCTGCGGGCGCGCGGCGTATGCTTGCCGCCCGTCACCACAATCGCCTGCGGCTTGCGGCGCAGCAATTGCTCGATCAGCCGCTCCTCCTCCTGCATGTCGTAGTTGGTATAGCCGAGCAGGATCTGCATGCTGCGTGCGGCGAGCACTTCGGAAAGGCCGCCGACCGTATCGGCGAAGTTTGCATTGTTGATGGACGGTATGGTGACGGCGACGAAATCCGTCTTTTGCGAGCGAAGGCTTGAAGCGGTGCTGTCGAACACATAGCCGAGATCATCGGCCGCCTTGAGGATCGCGTCGCGGGTTTCCGGGCTGATCAGGCTGTCTGACTTGAAGGCCCGCGACACGGTCATCGGTGAAACGCCGGTGACGCGGGCGATATCCGCCATGGTGGGCGGCTTGCGGGGCGCTTTCACGGACGGATCGGTCATCAGGGCTTCCGGTTATCGATATCACCGGAAGTGAAGCCTGTTTGATCCTCCAATGCAAGCGTCAGGCGCGCCTTGTCCCCCTCCGGCTGCGTTCGCGCGGTCAGCTGAGCGGAAACTCATGTGCTTCGGTGACATGGTGATGCACCCGCCCGGTGAAATAGCGGGACAGAACCGCTTCGGTGGCAGCCCGCGATTCGGCGCGCACCGGGCTTGCAAGCGCTGTCTCGACGGCTGCGAGATCCGGATAGCTGATCGCAAGGATCAGCGGATATTCGGGTGCTCCGTCATCGCGCGCGACGGCAAAGGTGACACGCACCGACACTGCCCCCGGGAACTGCTTCCATTTCGGCAGCACGGTTTCGAGGATCGCCTTGCGGAACGCCTCCGTTTCGCCCGCCTTCACCGTGCCATCGAACAATGCATAGCGTGTGATCATTCCGCGATCTCCCTTTTCGCGCCCTTGAAGAATTCCATCAATGCAGCCTGATCCTCGCCGCCGAGGCCGGCCGCGGTCAGCATCCGGTGCACTTCGGCACAGACGGCGGTGAGCGGCATGGCGGTATTGGTGCGGCGGGCGAGATCCTGCGCGCCGTTGAGGTCCTTGACCATGTTGTCGATCCGCCCCGTGCGGCGATAATCCCTGGCCACAAAGCGTGGCATATATTCCTGCAGTATGGCGCTGTCGGCGCGGCCACCCTTCAGCGCCTGCGGAATCTTCGCGGCGTCGACACCGGCATCAAGCGCGAGCTGGGTTGCCTCCGCCACAGCCAGGAAATTCAGCCCGCAAAGAACCTGATTGATCAGTTTGGTGGTCTGGCCGGCCCCGGATGGACCCATATGGGTATAATTGGTGGCGACATGCCGGAGCACCTGATGGGCATCGCGCACATCTTCTTCCGTTCCGCCCGCCATCAGGGTCAGCTGACCGGTCAATGCCTTGGGTGCGCCACCGGAAAGGGGGCTGTCGACAAAGCGCAGGCCCCGCGACTTTGCTTCCGCTGCGATCTCACGGGTTGCCTCGGGATCGATGGAAGACATGTCTATGACGAGTGTTCCCGCCTTTGCGCCTTCTGCCACACCTGCGGCACCAAAGAGGGCGGCCTGAACGATACGCGGCGAATTGAGGCTGAGGATCACGTAATCCGATCTTCCCGCCGCTTCCGCAGCACTCTCGGCTGCCGTGGCACCCAAGGCGACCAGCTCCTCGACCTTTGCCCGGTCGAGATCAAAGACCTGCAGAGACTGGCCGGTCTCGACAAGGCGGCGCCCGATTGCGCCTCCCATTGCTCCGGCCCCGATCAAGGCTACCTGAAGGCTCATGTCCGTACTCCCCGGATTGCGGACAAGGCGTCCGCCACGATTTTTTCGAGACTTGCGTCAATGGAAACAGTGATGGCCTGCTCGTCGGCGGCGGGTGGTTCCAGCGTTGCAAACTGGCTGTCGAGCAAGCTTGCGGGCATGAAATGCCCCTTGCGGGCCCGCATCCGGCTTTCGATCAGTGCCCGTGAGCCGGCAAGGTGCAGGAAGGTGACCGGATGCCCTGCCGACTGGCGGATGCGATCCCGGTAGATCCGTTTCAATGCGGAGCAGCCGATGATCATGCCCGCCGGATTGGCTTTCAGCCGGTCGCCGACCCGGTCAAGCCAGGGAAAGCGATCCGCATCCGTCAGCGGAATTCCGGCACTCATCTTGGCGATGTTCTCTTTCGGATGCAGATCGTCGCCGTCCGCGAAGGGCAGGTGAAGCGCCCGCCCGAGCGCTTCGCCCACCGAGGTTTTGCCGCAACCGGAAACGCCCATCACCACCAGATGCATCGGCCTTGCCTCAGAGCGAAACGGTGATGCCGCCATCCACATAAAGGATATGGCCGTTGACGAAGGTGGACGCATCCGATGCAAGGAAAATGCAGGCGCCGATCAGCTCGTCGACCTGGCCCCAGCGGCCTGCGGGCGTGCGCTTTTCCAGCCAGGCGGAAAAGGCCGGATCATTGACCAGCGCGGCATTCAGCGGCGTCACGAAATAGCCGGGCGCTATCGCATTGCATTGCAGGCCATGCTTTGCCCAGTCGGTTGCCATGCCCTTTGTGAGATTGGCAACGGCACCCTTGGTCGCCGTATAGGGCGCAATCGACGGGCGCGCGAGTGCGGACTGGACGCTTGCAATATTGATGATCTTGCCTTTGCCGCGGCCGATCATGTGGCGGGCAACTGCCTGCCCGACATGGAAAACCGACGCGATATTGGTCTGCAGCAGCTTTTCGAAGGCGTCAGCGGGAAAATCTTCAAGCGGTGCGCGGTGTTGCATGCCTGCATTGTTGACAAGAATGTCGATTGAACCGCTTTCTGTCTCGAAGCGGTCTATGGCGCTGCGCGCTGCCTGATGATCGGTCACATCGAAAGCAAGCGTTTCGGTGCCTTCGGGCAACAATTTCAAGGCCTCTTGAAGCTTGGCCGGGTCGCGGCCGTTCAGCACCACGCGAGCGCCAGCCGCCGAAAGACCGCGCGCCAGCGCAAGCCCGATGCCTTGCGACGAGCCGGTCACCAGAGCCCGGCGACCTGTGAGGTTGAAAAGTTCGAGAGACATGGAATTCCTCCGTTTTTTGTCTCGACAAACACCGTCAAGACCGTTTATGTTATCGATAACATTTGCTGTCAAGTTGTTTCCTTGGGAGGAAAGCCAAAGTGACGAAGCCCGAAATCCTGCAGGTTGGTCCCTATCCGGCATGGGATGAGGAGCCGCTGAATGCGGCCTTTGCGATGCACCGCTATTTCGAGGCGGCAGACCGGGAGGCTTTCCTTGCAGAGGTTGGCCCGCGCATTCGCGCCATCGCCACGCGCGGCGAGCTCGGGGCGAACCGCGCCATGATCGAGGCCTGTCCGAAACTCGAGCTGATCTCGGTCTATGGCGTCGGCTATGATGCGGTCGATCTTGCTGCCTGCCGCGAGCGCGGCATCCGGGTTACCAACACGCCGGATGTGCTCACCAATGACGTGGCCGATCTTGGGGTCGCCATGATGCTGGTTCAATCGCGCGGCATGATTGGTGCCGAACGTTGGGTACGGGACGGCAGCTGGGCCGCGAAAGGGCTTTACCCGTTGCAGCGCAAGGTCTGGGGCCGACGCGCCGGCATTCTGGGCCTTGGCCGTATCGGAATGGAAGTGGCCCGTCGGCTGAAGGGCTTCGGCATGCAGATTTCCTATTCGAGCCGGAGCCCGAAACCGGAAGCGGATGGCCTTGCCTATGTTGCCGATCCGGTGGAACTCGCGCGTCAGTCGGACTTCCTGTTCGTCACGCTTGCGGCATCGGCAGCCACCCGGCATATCGTCGGGCGTGAGGTCATTGCGGCGCTTGGGCCGGAAGGGATGCTGATCAACATATCGCGCGCTTCCAATATTGATGAAGATGCGCTGCTCGAAGCGCTGGAGACGAAGGCGCTCGGGTCTGCGGCACTTGACGTCTTCGAAGGTGAGCCCCGCCTCAATCCGCGTTTCCTCGCGCTCGACAATGTGCTTCTGCAGCCGCACCATGCCTCCGGAACGGTCGAGACGCGCAAGGCGATGGGTCAGCTTCTTCGTGACAATCTGACGGCACATTTTTCCGGGGCGGCGCTTCTGACGCCGGTTCTGTGAGGGCAGGTTCATGAAGGTAATTGTGGCACATGCGGCAAAGGATGTCCGCATCGAAGAACGGCCGGAAGAGATGCCGGGTCCGGGCGAGGTGCGGTTACGGCTTGCGACCGGAGGGGTCTGCGGCTCGGACCTGCATTACTACAATCACGGCGGCTTCGGCTCCGTGCGCCTCAAGGAGCCGATGATCCTGGGCCATGAGGTTTCCGCCCATGTGGAGCGGCTGGGCGAAGGGGTTTCCGGTCTTGCCATCGGACAGCTGGTCGCTGTTTCTCCTTCCCGTCCGTGCCGCCATTGCCGCTATTGTCTGACGGGCCTGCCGAACCAGTGTCTCAACATGCGGTTTTATGGCAGCGCCATGCCCTTCCCGCATATCCAGGGCGCTTTTCGCGAGATTCTGGTGGCGGATGCGATCCAGTGCGTGCCGGCCGATGGTCTGACGCCGGGTGAAGCGGCGATGGCCGAGCCGCTGGCGGTGACACTGCATGCGACGCGGCGCGCAGGCGAATTGCTGGGCCGCCGGGTGCTGGTAACCGGTTGCGGCCCGATCGGACTTCTGAGCATTCTCTCGGCACGACGGGCAGGGGCAGGGGAAATCGTCGCCACGGATCTCTCGAGCTTCACGCTTGCCATGGCGCTGAAGGCCGGGGCCGACCGGGTGATCAATTCAAGGGAAGAGCCGGAAGCGCTTTCCGCCTACGGGGTGGATAAAGGAACATTCGATGTGCTCTACGAATGTTCGGGTGCAGCGTCGGCACTTGCGGCAGGGATTGCGGCCCTGAAGCCGCGCGGCGTGATAGTCCAGCTCGGGCTTGGTGGCGACATGTCGCTGCCGATGATGGCGATCACCGCAAAGGAGCTGGAACTGCGTGGCTCGTTCCGCTTCCATGAAGAATTCGCAACCGGTGTCGGTCTGATGCAGAAGGGGCTGATCGACGTCAAGCCGCTGATCACCCATACGGTTCCGCTTGCTAATGCGCTCACGGCCTTCGAGATCGCCTCGGACCGGTCACGGGCCATGAAAGCGCAGATCACCTTCACCTAAAGGTTGAGGCGAGGCTGGTCAGACTGCAGCGCCGATTGCTGCAAGGGCCGCTTTTGCCACGTCTTCGTCCTGTTCGCCCGAGCCCGAACCAACGCCGATGCCGCCGAGGAGGACGCCGTCGATGCGGATGGGTAGTCCGCCCCGCAAGGCGGTTGCTTCCCCCTTTGGTCGCCGCTGCAAGGAGAAGCCGTGCATGCTCCGGAACACTGTTGCTTGCTGCACCAATCGAGGCCGCCGTGTGTGCCTTGGCGAGCGCACTCTTGATCGACAGATAGCGTGAGCCCGTCATGCGAAAGCTTGCGAGCTCCACGCCACTTCCATCCACGATGGCAATGCATTGCGGTTGACCCATGGCCTTTGCGGCAGCGATTGCCGCCTGCAGCAGGTTGAACACGCCGTCGTCGGTCAATTTCACGCTTGTCTCGGTAAAGCCCATGGCCCTATTCCTGTTTACGCGGTTCGGGGTTTCTGTTATCGATAACATAGTCTTTTGGCGGCAGGAGAAAAAGCGCGATGTCGTTCTTCGAAGTGGTCGATCCGGTCTTTTCCACCTTTGTGATGGGCAATGCGCCCGTCAAGGAAATTGCCAGTGGCTTCGACTGGGTGGAAGGGCCTGTCTGGTTCGGCGATCAGAATTGCCTGCTGTTTTCCGATATCCCGAACAACCGTATCATGCGCCATATTCCGGGCGTCGGAACCAGCGTGTTTCGTGCACCGTCGAATTTTGCGAATGGCCATACCCGTGACCGCGAGGGCAGACTGGTCTCGTGCGAACATGGCACACGCCGGGTGACCCGGACCGAACTGGATGGCTCTATCACCGTGATTGCTGACAGTTTTGAAGGCAAGCGCCTGAATTCACCGAATGACGTGATCGTCGCCTCCGATGGGGCGATCTGGTTCAGCGACCCGCATTACGGCATCATGACCAATTATGAAGGCTTCCGCAGCGAACAGGAATTGCCCTGCAATGTCTATCGTGTCGATCCGTCGGGCAAGATCCGCGCAGTGCTGACGGATTTCAACTGCCCGAATGGACTGGCCTTCAGCCCGGATGAGAGCAGGCTTTATGTCGCTGATACCGGCCGGATGTTTACCGATGATCCGCAGCATATTCGCGTCTTCACTGTAGGGAGCGACTTTTCGCTCTCCGGAGGAGAGGTCTTTCATGTGATCCGGCCGGGCTGCGCCGATGGCATGCGGCTGGATAGCGAGGGCAATCTCTGGTCATCGGCAGGTGATGGTGTGCATTGCATCGCGCCAGACGGTCGCCTGCTCGGAAAGCTCCTTGTGCCGGAGACCGTTTCCAATATCTGCTTCGGTGGACGCGGACGCCACCAGCTGTTCATCACCGCCACGACCCGAGTCTATGCCATTTCGCTGAACCGGCAGGGCGCGCGCTGATTTTTTGAACTGAGGGAAATCAGAGTTTTACCCCGCGTCGCAACCCGTCGATCCAGCCGTGGCAGATGCGGATGCCGTCTTCGGGCGCAAAACTGTTGGGGTTGAGGCACCAGGCAAGCCACAGCCCGTCCATGATCGCGGTGAAGGAAATCGCCGTCAGCTTCTCGTCGCCGATCTCGAACCCTTCTTCCCGGGCGACATCGGCAATCAGCGTCCCGACGGTCGAGAGGTAGCCCGAATATTCGTTCTTCTGGGCTGCACTCATGCGCGGCGAATGCAGGATCAGCCCCCAGAACACCACCCAGACACCGAGCACATCCTTGTCGAACAGCATCGGCGAGAACGAAACGTCGATGAAGGCGTTCAGCCGGTCCCTCGGCCTTTCGCCTGCCGCCTCGACGGCCTGCATGATCTGGCTCATCAGTCCTTCGGACATGATATCGAAGGCATAGGCGACCAGTTCGTTGATCTCGCCGAAGTGATGGGTGATCAAACCCTGCGTCACACCCGCCTCGGCTGCGACCTGCCTCAGCGACACGCCCGCATTGCCATTGCGCAGGATACAGCGCAGCGCCGCTTCACCCAGTTGCCGACGCCGCTCCTCCGGCGCCTCCCTTCGAAAGCGGGCGCGCGGTCGCTCTGGCTGGGGTGCCCGCAGCTGCCTTTTCCTTCTCAGATCGCTGTCCATGCTTGCGAAAATCTTTCAATATATTGATTTAAAAAGGATTTTAAGAGTAATTATCCGATCCGATAATTTCTCTTGCGCATCCTCTCTTTCCTTCTTAAAGTTTCCACCAAAGGCGACCCAAAAACAAGGCGCCGGGGAACAGCAGGGACGGAATAGATGGCGCGCGACAGCCGTTACGATATTCTTTTCGAGCCAGTAAAGATCGGCCCGGTCACAGCGCCGAACCGTTTCTATCAGGTGCCGCATGCAAGTGGCATGACGAATGCACTGCCCCGGGTGCGGGCCGCCTTTCGCGGGATGAAGGCGGAAGGAGGCTGGGGTGTGATCTGCACCGGTGCCTGCTCGGTCGATCCGTCTTCCGACGATGCGCCGCTGCCCTTTGCTTCGCTCTGGGATGCCAATGACATTCGCGCCCATGCGTTGACCACCGAGGCCGTGCATGAACATGGTGCGCTCGCAGGCGTCGAGCTCTGGCACGGGGGCGCATCGGTGATGAACCGTGCGAGCCGCCTTGCCCCGCTTTCGCCCTCCGGCATTCCGTGGATGGCCACCCATGTCGGCTTCATGGGCAACCTGCGCCCGCGGATCATGGACAAGTCCGATATCCGTGCCGTTCTGAAATGGCAGGCGGAAGGCGCGCGCAAGGCCCGCGAGGCCGGGTTCGACATCGTCTATGTCTATGCCGGCATGGGTTATCTCGGCTACGAATTCCTGCTGCCGGAATACAATCACCGCACGGATGAGTATGGCGGCTCGATCGAAAACCGCGTGCGCTTCGTGCGCGAGCTGATCGAAGTGACCAAGGATGCCGTTGGCAAGGATTGTGGCGTGGCGCTGCGCGTTTCGCTCGAGGAGCTTCGCGGCCGCCCTGGCCGCAATCTGCCGAGCGAGGCGCATGAGCTGATCGAACTGCTTTCAGATGTGCCGGATCTCTTCGATGTGAAGATGGACAGTTCACCCACCGATTGCTCCGCCTCCCGTTTTACCGGAGAAGGCAGCCATGAGCCGGTGATTGATTTTGTGAAAAGCCTGACGAAAAAACCGGTCGTGGGCGTTGGACGCTTCACCTCGCCGGATACGATGGTGTCGCAGATCCGGCGCGGCGTGCTCGATTTGATCGGTGGCGCTCGGCCATCGATTGCCGATCCGTTCCTGCCCGCAAAGATCCGCGAAGGCCGGGTGGATGAAATCCGCGAATGCATCGGCTGCAACATCTGCATTTCGAGCTGGCATGATGGCGTGCCCGTGCGCTGCACGCAGAACCCGACCGCTGGCGAGGAATGGCGACGCGGCTGGCATCCGGAGAAGGTTGCACCTGCCGCAAACAGGGAAAAAGTGCTGGTGATCGGCGGTGGGCCGGCAGGCCTTGAGGCCGCGCTGACACTCGGTCGGGCTGGCCATGACGTAACCGTTGCCGATGCCGGCAAGAGCTTTGGCGGAAGGCTTGCCTTCGAGCGCACCCTGCCGGGATTGTCCGCCTGGGGCCGGGTGGTCGATTACCGGCTTCAGCGCCTGCAGCAGATGCCGAATGTGTCGCTCTATCTGGAAAGCAGGCTCGGTGTCGACGAGGTGATCGATCTCGCACCCGATCATGTTCTTCTGGCAACCGGTGCCAGCTGGACGAAGATGCTCTATTCCTCGATGGAGATTCCGGTTGGTACGCTTGCGCATCCCGCCGTTTTTACCCCCGATGATATCCGCGATGGGCGTCTGCCCGAAGGTCCGGTTCTCGTTTTCGACTTCGACAATTATTACTATGGTGGCGTTCTGGCTGAGCATCTGGCGCGCCAGGGGCTTTACGTTCACTATGCAACACCTGCCGGGCAGGCGTCTGCCTGGACGATCATGACCAACGAGCTGCCGCTGGTCGCCCGGGCGCTGAAGGATCGCAGCATTCCGGTCTCGACGCTTGCAAGCCTCACGGCTTTCGATGGCGAAACGGCAACGCTTGCCAATCTCTTCACCGGTGAAGCGACCCGCCTTTCCTGCCGCTCGGTGCTGATAACCGGTCTTCGCCTACCGGATACAACGCTTGCCGATGCCTTTGCGCAACGGGAGGCGGACTGGAAGGCGGCTGGCATCCGCTCGGTACGGATGATCGGCGATGCGCTTGCGCCCGGCGCGATCACCCATGCGGTTCACAGCGGGCATCTCGCCGCCCGGACTTTGGGAGAGGATCATGGCCATGCCGCCTACCGGCGGGATACGCCGATTGTCGATCGCGTCGAGGGCTTCTCCCTCCTTGCGGCCGCGCAATAGGAGCCCTGATCATGGCCCGGATCGTCGACCGCTTCCCACGAAAGACACGATGCCTCGATCCGCTTTTCATTCCGCTTGCGGATGGAACACGCCTTGCCGCCACGATCTGGCTGCCGGAAGACGCCTGGGAGAAACCGGTTGCGGCCATTCTCGAGCTCATCCCTTACCGCCGCCGCGACGGAACCGTATTTCGCGACGTGAAGATGCATCCCTATGTGGCCGGACATGGATTTGCCTGCTGCCGGGTGGATATCCGTGGCTCTGGCGATTCCGAGGGCCTGCTGCTCGACGAATATACCGGACAGGAGCAGGAGGATGCCTGCGAAATCATTGCCTGGCTTGCCGCCCAGGCATGGTGCAGCGGCGCGGTCGGCATGACCGGCATTTCCTGGGGCGGGTTCAATGCGCTTCAGGTTGCGGCCCGCAAGCCGCCCGCGCTGAAGGCGGTGATCGCGCTTTGCTGCTCCGATGACCGCTATGCGGACGACGTGCATTACTACGGCGGCGCACTCCTGACCGAAGATGCGATGTGGTCGTCGTTCATCCTCGGTCTCGGCGCGCTGCCGCCCGATCCGCAAATTGTCGGAGAACGCTGGCGGGACCTCTGGCAGGAGCGACTTGACGCGACCCGCTGCTGGTCCTCACTCTGGATGAAGCATCAGCGGCGTGACGCTTACTGGAAACACGGTTCGGTCTGCGAGGATTTCTCCGCGATCCGCATCCCCGTCTACGCGATCAGCGGCTGGGATGACACCTATTACAATGCGGTGCCCCGACTGCTTTCCGGACTTGAATGTCCGAAAAAAGGCCTGATCGGTCCCTGGAGCCATGCCTATCCCTTTCTCGGCGAGCCAGGCCCCGCCATCAATTATCTTCAGGAAGCGGTACGCTGGTGGCGACAATGGCTTGATGGCGAAGAAACAGGGATTATGGATGAACCGGTCTTTACCGCCTTCATCAAGGCGCCCTGCCGCCCTGAACCCAGTGTCGAGACCTATCAGGGCCACTATGTGACCGAACCCTCTTGGCCATCGCCAGATATCAGCACGCGCCACTTCTATCTGAACAATGATGGACTACGCGACGAACCGGTGGAAGGGCCTGATCTCGCGCTTTCTTCTCCGGTCACTGCCGGGCGTGATTGCGGGCGTTATGGCGGCTATGGCGGCAGCGTGCCTGATCTAGCAGGCGATCAGCGGCGCGAAGACGGTCTCGGTCTTTCCTTCGACAGCGAACCGTTCCCGGAAGATATTGTCATTCTGGGTGCACCTGCAGTCACCGTGACGCTTGAGAGCGATCAGAGCTGCGGCTTGCTGGTTGCCCGTCTCACCGAAGTCTGGCCGGACGGAACCTCGACGCTCGTCAGTTGGGGTGCGCTCAATCTGTCCCACCGGGAGGGTCATGAAGAGCCGAAACCTCTGATCCCCGGTGAAAGGATCACGGTGACGGTGCAGCTCAACCATGCGGGCCGGTGCGTCGGCAAGGGAAACCGGCTGCGCCTCGTCCTTTCCAATCAGCATTGGCCGATCCTTGTACCGGTGCCTGCAATGCCACTCTACCGGATCGAGACGGGCACAAGCCTGCTGTCGCTGCCACTGCGACCGTCCGGAACGGAGCCGGAATGGCAGTTCGCTCCGGCAGAAATTTCCGCTCCAATCGAAGTTCATGACCTTCTGCCTGAAAGCCACTCGCGCACGATCGAGCTTGATATCGGAAGCGGGCGCCAGTCGATCACGCTGACGAGCGATTTCGGAAAACAGTTTCTGCCCGACCGTGCCATCACAACTGCGGCAAGCGTGGTGGACCGGATGGAGATCACAGAGGGGAACCCGCTTTCCGCACGGGTTGATACAGGCTGGGTGCTTTCGATCAAATCCGGTGAGGCAGACGTGGAGACCCGCTCGCGGGTAGAGCTCGATATGGAGGAAAATCGGTTTCGCCTGCGCTGGCGGCTGGACGTTTATGAAGGCGGCGCGCATTGTTTTGCACGGGAGGGGGAAGAATGGATCGATCGCGACCATCTCTAGCGACCGCCTGTGCCGGGCCGTGCTGGCGGATAGACAAGGAGGGCCGCTGATGGTCTCCTTTCTGATCCGGCGTTTTCTGTTGTCCTGCATCATCCTGCTGGTCGTTGCCAATCTCCTGTTTCTGATGCTGCACATGATTCCCGGTGATCCGACGGTGGTGGCGCTCGGGCCACGCTCGACACCGGAAATGCGTGAAGCCTTTCGCCACATGATGGGTCTCGACCGGCCATTGCTCGAACAGATGGGCCTCTTCCTGCTGCGGCTCGCCAAGGGCGATCTCGGCACAGACGTGTGGAGCGGCAGGCCTGTTCTTTCGATGATCCTCGATGTGCTGCCGCTCACCGCCATGCTGGCGATTGCAAGTTTCCTCTGGGCCGTGCTGCTCGGTATCGTGCTTGGCTGCGTCGCCGTCATGCAGCATGGCAAATGGGCAGACTGGCTGATCGGGTTGATTTCGATTGCCTTCGTTGCGGTGCCATCCTTCGTGGTTGCGCTCTATGCCCTGCTCGTGTTTGCCGTCGCGCTGCATTGGCTGCCTGCAATCGGTGCGGGTGGCGATGATTTCACAAGTCAGCTGAAGGCGCTGGTTCTGCCTTCCTTCACCATCGGGCTTGGCTGGGTCGGCTATGTCTCACGACTGGTGCGGGCGGCGATGATCGAGGCGATGGGAGAGGATTATGTGCGCACGTTGCGCGCCTATGGGGTCAATGAGCGCAGAATCGTATTCTCCTACGCGCTGAAGCAGGCCCTGCTTTCCGTCGTCTCTGTTCTGGCGATCGGCTTCGGCACGCTGCTTTCGGGCTCGGTCTTTGCCGAAATCGTCTTTTCCCGTCCGGGCCTTGGAAAGCTCACGTATGATGCAGTGATCAGCCGCAATTTCCCGGTGGTGATGGGCACGGTGCTTGTCACATCCGCACTTTATCTCGTCTGCATGGTGCTTGCCGATATCATATCCGCGGTCCTTGATCCTCGCGTGAGGAGTGCGCTCTAGGATGGTGGATGCGACCCTTCACAAACCGAAGGAAATCCGGGAACCGGGCGTGGTAACGCTCAGTCTCCGGGTGATCGGCCAGATCCTGTCCACCCCGCTTGGTGCCATCGGTATGGTGATCGTGGCGCTGATCCTGTTTGTCACGCTGCTTGCACCCCACCTTGCCCCCTATAATCCGCTGGCGATCAGTGTGAAGGACCGGCTTGCCGGGCCATCATTTGCCCATTGGCTGGGAACCGACCAGCTTGGCCGCGATCTCCTGTCCCGCGTTCTCGTCGGCACGCGCACCGCCATGAGCGTCGCCTTCTCGGCGCTTTTCCTGTCACTTGCGGCCGCCGTTCCCCTCGGGTTGATTGCCGGCTATGGACCCCGCCTGCTCGACAGTCTGATGATCCTGATCTTCGACAGTTTCAGCTCGCTGCCGATGATCATGCTGGGGCTCGCAACCGTCGTCCTCCTCGGCCCGGGCAGCGGAACCGTGGTGCTGGTGATCGTGCTCTATTGCGTGCCGAGCTATGCACGGCTGGTGCGCAGCCAGACCCTTTCGCTGAAGGAGCGGGATTTCATCAAGGCGCAACAGGCGATGGATGCGGGGATTGCCCGCATCCTCTTCATCCATCTTCTGCCAAATGTGATCGGACCTCTGCTCATTCTCGCCTGTCTCGACATTTCAACGATCATCACGCTGGAGGCGGGGCTTTCCTTCCTGGGGCTTGGTGTAAAGCCGCAGATCCCGAGCTGGGGAAACATATTGAGCGATGGATTTGCGGTGATCCGCAACTCGCCCGTACCGGTGATTGCGGGCGGTGTGCCGCTCATTCTGGCGACCATTGGCTTCACCTTTCTCGGCGAAGCGCTTCGGGATGCGCTGGATCCCCGTCTGAAGCGGGAGAAACTCGCATGAGTGATCAGCCGCTGGTTCTCGACATCGAAGATCTGACCATCCGCTATGGCGGCGTGATTTCCGCGGTCGACAATGTGAACCTCTCGATCCGGCCGGGCGAAGTCATGGGTGTCATTGGCGAAAGCGGCTCGGGAAAGTCGACGCTTGCGCATTCGATCCTTGGTCTGTTACCGAAGTCGGCGCATATCGAGGCTGCCCGCTTTCGGCTCTCCGGCCGGGACGTCAACGCAATGGACGACAGTGAGCGCGCAGCGTTGCGCGGGCCGCTTGCCGCCATGATCTTTCAGAACCCGATGACGGCCTTCAGCCCGATTCATCGGCTCGGTCAGCAACTGAGCGATCTTCTCTGGCGCGATGGACAGATGAGCCGCGCGGAGAAGCGGGAGCGGATCATCACCATGCTCCGCCGCACCGGCATTGCCGATCCTGCTGCAAAGCTTGATGCCTATCCCTTCCAGTTCTCCGGTGGCATGTTGCAGCGGGTGGCGATCTCTGCCGCTCTTCTGATGCAACCCGCCTTGCTGATTGCTGACGAGCCGACCACGGCTCTGGACGTCACCACCGAAGCGCAAATCCTGCATCTGATGCGGGAATTGCGCGATCAGTCGGGGGTGGCAATCCTTATGATCTCGCATCATCTCGGCGTCATTGCCGAACTCTGCGACCGCGTGGCGGTGATGTATGCGGGCCAGATCGTCGAGGAGGGACCGGTTGAGGCCATTTTTGCGGCCCCGGCCCATCCCTATACGCAGGCGCTGCTTGCCTGCGAACCGGCGTTGATCCGAGAGCGGCAGGGCCGCCTTCCTGTCATTGCCGGTGAGGTGGCAAGGCCCGGCGGGCCGGGCTGCCGCTTTGCGCCGCGCTGCAGCGTTGCGGAGGAGCTTTGCCGACAGGCGAGCCCCCCGGTGCGCCCCGCTGCTGCCGAGGGTCAACGCTACCGTTGCGTGAGGGATCTGGCATGACGGCGCCCCTGATCGAAACCCGCAATCTTGTCGTCAGCCTCAGGCAGGGCTTTCAATGGCCGCTTCTGGGAAGCCCGAAACCGCGCGTCGATATCCTTCCCGGCCTGTCGCTCACGCTTCGTCACGGAGAAATTCTCTGCATGGTCGGCGAGAGCGGCTCGGGCAAGACCACATTCGGCAAGGCGCTTCTCGGGCTTGCCAATGTGGTTTCCGGCGAAGTGCTGTTCGAGGGCAAGACACTTGCCGATCACAAAAGCAGAAGCTTCCGGCCGATCCGCAGACGCGCCGCACTTCTGTTCCAGGATCCGGTCTCTTCCTTCGATCCACGCCAGCGCATCCGTTCGGTGATTGCCGAGCCGCGCCGGATTGCCGGTCTGACGGGAACCGGACATTCAGAAATCGCGGCCCTTGCCGCCCGTGCGGGCCTGCCCGCGCAGATGCTCGACCGCTTTGCCCATGCGCTGTCAGGCGGGCAGGCGCGCCGGGCGGCGGTTGCCCGCGCCCTTTCCGCTGAACCTTCGCTGATCATTGCCGATGAACCGACGGCGGGGCTTGATGTTTCGGTGCAGGGCGGCGTGCTGAACCTCTTTCAGGATATCCGCGCAAGCCAGGGCACCGCTTTCCTGATCATTACCCATAATCTCGCCGTCGCCCGGCTGATCGCGGACCGAATTGTCATCCTCTATCTCGGACGTGTGGTGGAGGAAGGCGAGCCGGACGCGCTCTTTGCAGCACCGCTGCATCCTTATACCCGGGCGCTCCTTCATTCCGAGCCGGTGCCGGACCCGATGAAACGTCGCAGCAAGCCGCCGGTCTTGGGGGAAGTCCCCGCCATTTCCCGGCGTCCGCAAGGTTGTGAATTCCACACCCGCTGTCCGCATGCGGCTGATCTTTGCCGGGCGGTTGCGCCATCGCTATCCGCCGTTTCCGCAACCCGTTCCGTTGCCTGCCATTTCCCGCTCGCGACGACCCGGACAGATACAGGCAGACTAATGACAAGGACAGCAGGATAATTGGCTGAACACAAAAAAGGGAGCAGAAGCCATGAATGCACGCATGATCGACAGACGGCAATTTCTACTGGGGGCTGCGGCAGGGATTGGAGCACTCGCGCTTCGCCCCGGCCTTTCGGCGGCCATGGATGGCGACACGCTGGTGGTGCGCGGCGCTTCCGACATCGCGGTGCTTGATCCGGCCTTCCAGAACGGGCTGTTGGAAGAGGAAATCGGCCGTTGCCTGTTCGTATCGCTGAACCGGCTTGACGATGTGCGCAAGGGTGTTTCCTGGAAACCCTATGCCGCCAAGACACTGGAGCAGAAGTCGACCACGGAAATCGCCTTCGAACTGCATGACTGGCTGACCTGGACCGGTGGCCATGGGCCTGTCACGGCCGAGGATGTCAAATATTCCTTCGAGCGCGTGGCCAATCCGGCAAATTCTTCCGCCTGGGCCTATGCCTTCGATGCGCTGGACAAGGTCGAAGTGACCGGCGAGCGGACCGGTATCATTCATCTCAAAAGCCCCTCTGCACCCTTCTGGGTCACGACCTTGCCCTATTACATGGGCCATATCGTCTGCAAGAAGGCGACAGAGGCTGCCGGTGGCAAGTTCACCACCGAGGTACCGGCCTCCTGCGGTCCCTATCTGATCGACAAGTGGGTGCCGAAGCAGAGCCTGTCGCTCGTCCCCAATCCGGACTGGAAGGGCGAGCCCGTTGCCTTCCCGAAAGTGCGCTTCGAAATCGTGACGGATGATGATTCCGCGGCCCTTGCCTATGAATCGCGGGCTATCGACTATGCAAAGATCAGCCTCAACACGCTTGCGACCTACAAGACCAAGTTGCCGGAAGCATCGCGGCTGATCGAGATGGACGGCAACCGCTTCGCCTGGCTTGCCATCAATCTTGCCAACCCGAAATTCAAGGATGAGCGGGTACGCCGTGCCATCCAGTATGCCATAGATGTGCAGCAGATCATGGACGGCTCTTATTCCGGTCTCGCAAAGCCCGCAACCGGCGTGGTGCCGCCAGCGCTCAATGGCCATCGCGATGCGATCCTTTTCCCGGCCGATGCCGAGAAAGCGCAGTCGCTGCTGTCAGAGGCGGGCGTTTCCGATCTCACCATCGAGCTTGCAGCCTTGAACGACAAGACGAGCCAGCTCACCTGCCAGATCATCCAGTCGATGCTCGGGGCTGTCGGCATCACGGTCGATATCAAGAGCTATGACGAAGGCGTCTACTGGACGCTCGGTGACAAGACGGCGGGCGAGACCTGGAAAACGCTCGACATGGTGCTGATGAATTTTGCGGGCGGTGTCGATCCCTCGGAAAACCTCACCTGGTTCCGGCCGTCGCAGATCGGCGTCTATAACTGGTCGCAGTTCGACAGCCCGGAATTCGAAAAACTCTACCAGGAAGGCATGGCAGAAACGGATCAGGCCAAGCGCGGAGAAATCTATCGCAAGATGCAGGATCTGATGGAGCAGTCGGGTGGCTTCGTCTTCCTCACCCACGAGACCTTTGCCGCCGTTGTGCGCGAAGGTCTGGAGCCGTCGATCATGGCTGATGGCTATCTCGACATGACGCGCTTCGCCAAGGCGTAAGCATTGACGAACGGGAACGAACCTCGGCTCGACACGGGCCGGGGAATTACTTGGCAGATTACAAGGAGGTCCGCATGGCACGCAGCGTTTCAGGCCGTCGTGAACGTCGTCTGGCGTCCGCCGCAGCGGTGCGGCAGATGCCCTTTGGCCGGGTTGAAAACCGCTACCCTCGCTTTGAGGTAATGAGCGCCGATCAGGTGGAAGCGATCCATCATGCGTCACTCAGCCTTCTGAAAGATACCGGAATGGAAGTGATGCATGACGAGAGCCGTGCGCTTCTCCGGCGCGGCGGTGCGGATGTGGATGAGACAAGCCAGCGCGTTCGCTTCGATCCGGCGATGATAGAAAGCCTGATCGGCACCGTGCCTTCCTCCTTTACCCTGCAGGCCCGGAATCCGGAGCGCAATCTGAAGGTTGGTGACCAGAGCCTGATCTTTGCGGCGACGGGTGGCCCGGCCTTTGTCAGCGATCTGAAGCGGGGCCGACGGGCAGGCAACTATGCGGATATGTGCGATTACATCAAGCTGGTGCATCAGTTGAACGTCATCCATCAGGAGGGCGGTTGCCCCTGCGAGCCGACCGATCTCGATCCGGAAAGCCGGCATCTCGATTTCTATCAGGCCGCCATCACCCTGACAGACAAGAACTGGCAGTGCTGGGCGCTTGGCACCTATCGGGTCGAGGATGCGCTGGAAATGGCATCGATCGCGCTCGGCCAGAGCCGGGAAGAGCTTGCCCGCAATCCGGCGCTTCTTACCGTCATCAATTCCAATTCGCCGCTTCGGCTGGATATTCCCATGGGCGAGGGATTGCTTGCCATGGCCCGCGCAGGGCAGCCCGTGGCGATCACGCCTTTCACGCTTTCCGGTGCGATGAGCCCGGTGACGATTGCCGGTGCCCTGACGCAGCAGAATGCCGAAGCGCTGGCCCTGATTGCGCTTTCGCAGCTCGCCGCGCCCGGCGCGCCTGTCCTTTATGGTGGCTTCACCTCGAATGTGGATATGCGCAGTGGTGCGCCTGCCTTCGGCACGCCGGAATATGCCAAGGCCCAGATCGCCTCCGGCCAGCTTGCCCGGCGCTATCGCATCCCTTTCCGCTCCTCGAACGTGACGGCATCCAATGCGGTTGACGGACAGGCGGCCTACGAATCCGGCATGTCGCTCTGGAGCACGGTGATTGGCGGTGTCGATCTGATCGAACATGCCGCGGGCTGGCTGGAGGGCGGATTGACGGCTTCGTTTGAAAAGCTGGTGCTTGACGCGGAAATGCTGCAGATGATGCGCGCCTTTCTCGATCCGGTTCCGGTGGACGATCAAACACTGGCCTTGTCCACGATTGCCGATGTTGGCCCAGGCGGCCACTTCTTTGGCACGGACCACACGCTTGCCCGTTTCGAAACGGCATTTTATGCGCCGATGCTTTCGGACTGGCGCAATTTCGAGACCTGGTCGGAGGATGGTGCGCGCACGGCGACCGAACGGGCAGCGATGATTGCCGAAGACCTGTTGCGCAGCTATGAAGCCCCGCCTCTGGATCCGGCGAAGGCCGAGGCGCTTGAAGCCTATGTGGTGACCCGCAAGGCAGAGATCGCCCGCGGCCAATATCTGCGGTGAGAAAGCAGCAATTGCCGATTTACCGCATCCCGGTTTGGCGGAATAATGCGGATTGAGGATACAGACTTTCCGCCGCAGATATTGGGGAGCAAGACATGACGCAGGCAATCTATCCCGATCTTCAGGGGAAGCCGGTTTTCATCACCGGCGGCGGTTCGGGGATCGGAGCGGCACTGACGGAAGCCTTTCTGCGACAGGGTGCCCGCGTCGCTTTCTGCCAGCGGTCCGATGCAACAGCCTTTTGTGACCGGATGGAACGGGAAACCGGCAATCGACCGCTTTACATCACCGCGGATATCACCCGGATCGATGCGCTGGAGCAGGCGATTGCCACCGCATCGGCGGCACTGGGGTCAATCACCGTGCTGGTCAACAATGCGGCCAATGATGACCGGCACGAAACGCTTTCCGTGGATGAGGCCTATTGGGACAAATCCATGGCCATCAATCTGAAGGCCTATTTCTTCGCCTGCAAGGCCGTGATCCCCGGCATGAAGGCGGCAGGGGGCGGTGCGATCATCAATTTCAGCTCGATCAGTTACATGATGGGCAATGCCGGTTATCCGGTCTATATCGCCGCCAATTCCGGCATCAACGGGTTGACACGGACACTCGCCCGCGAGTTCGGCCCGCATCATATCCGGGTCAATGCGCTTTCGCCCGGCTGGGTATTGACCGAGCGGCAGAAAGAGCTCTGGGTAACGCCGGAAAGTCTCGCCGCCCATCTCGACCGGCAGTGCCTGAAAGAGCCGCTGCAGCCGGAAGATATCGCCGGTGGCTGCCTGTTCCTTGCGTCTTCCGCAAGTCGCATGATGACCGGCCTGGTGATCGATGGTGGCGTGGTTGTCACGGGCTAGCCGTTCAGGAGGGGTTATGGCGCTCAAGAAGGGCTATCAGCAATTGATCCAGGAGGCGGAGGCGCGCATCCGCACGCTCTCCATCGATGAGGCATCCGCACGGCTTTCCGATCCCGGCACGCTTTTCGTCGATATCCGCGATATTCGCGAGCTTGAGCGGGAGGGCACCATTCCCGGTGCCTTTCACGCGCCGCGAGGTATGCTGGAATTCTGGGTCGATCCGGACAGTCCCTACTTCAAGGATGTGTTCGCGAGCGGACAGGACTATCTGCTGTTCTGCGGTTCCGCCTGGCGTTCAAGCCTTGCGGTGGCTGCCCTTCAGGATATGGGATTTGGTCCGGTTGCGCAGATTGCGGGCGGATTCAAGGCCTGGAAAGAGGCAGGCCAGCCGGTCGAGCCTCGCCCGGCGCGAAAGGCCTGATCATCGTCCCGTGTCAGGCTGCGCCAGCGAGCCCTGCCGCACTGCCCGGGCCGGTGATGATGCGATAGACATCAAGCTCGAGCGGGGACAGGATATCCATCTTTTCCGGCGGCGTGCGCATCATCAGATCAAAGACTTCCTGATCCACGCCCATTGCCCGTAGATAATGGAGGATACGCACCCGGACAGGCTTTGAAAGGCCGTCTCCGTTTCCGGCGCTCGTCCCGCTCTGACCATCCGCAAAGCCCTCGGCGACGTCGCCATGGCCCGGCTGCCGGATCATCGTCACACGATGGACGCCAAGAACGGCCGGACCTTCGACCACCCGCGTGGTACCGCCCATGAAGAGGAAGGGGCAGGCAGAGACGCAGCGCGCCCCTTCCGCGACCAGATGGCCGGAAAAGGTGTTGCCTGTCGGCTTCGCGTCGCAGTCGGTCCGGCTTGCATCACAGTCACCGAGCATGGTTTTGGCCACGGACACGGCGATATGGTGCTCGCGCAACACTTCGCCAATGCTGATTGCCGCATTGATCTGGCCGCCGGGGGAATCGAGGATCAGCGGCAGAGGGTCGCCCCTGGTTGCGGCCAGTGCCGCCACAAGCCGCCCATAGCTGTTCTCCGTGATCTTGCCCACACCGGCAAGCCAGCGTCCGCAATGCGGCTTGCAATCCTTGCTGTCATCTTTGACGACAAGGAAAGTCATTTCACGATCCGTTGCCGGCGCGTTTTGCGGATTGGTATCCGGTGTTCCGATCACCTCCACCCGGAACCGCGTCTCGTTCAGGGCCAGTTCTTCATGCTTCAGCATGCGGCGCGCCTCGCCATAGGCAAGGTGCAGGGCTGTTGCCGAGCGTTCTGCAAGATGGCCCGGTGAGAGCCCTTGATGAACGCTTTCCAGAAGAATGGGTGCCATCCACAAGGCGATCAGGGTGTTGCCCGATGTCGATACTGCCGCGGGCTCTTCCGCATGCCGACGGTCGGCGGCGTTGGATTTCGAATAGATGACCATCAGTCCGGCCAGTGCCAGCCAGAACGCGGCCCAGAATATTTCCCGTATGCGCATCGATCCTTCCCTCTTGGGACCGGTGCCGCAGCATTGAACCGGAAAGACCGGCAACCACGCTTGCGGCAGGAATATCACTGCCATCACCTGAGCGTGTATTGCGGCGTCTCGCAATGTTTATGGATCAAACGTTACTATAAACCCTTTGTTAAGCTTAAAAATTAACCTTAACAAAGGCATGAACGGGAGATTCGTGCAGAAAACCTTCTGCATCCTCTGCTTGTTCATGCCGAGAAGGGGGAGGTGCGCCTATTCGCAGGCGCCCGGAATATCCACCTCATAGGTGGTTTTGCCTGGCATGCCAGGCGGGATCGGCTTCAGATAGACCTTGAGGTCACATTCCTGCACGCGAATGGTCCATTCCTTGGCACCATCCTCGCGTGTGCCGGTATTCGAGACCGCGCCGATCGGAGCCTGATGCAGGGCATCGGCCACTTTTTCATCGGCAAGAATGGTCTGGATCTGTTCGGCGCTATCGTAATAGCCGGAAAGGGCCGCTTCGGCCGGCAAGGCAAGAAGCATCAGGGAAAGGACGATCAGCGGGCGTTTCATCAGACCTCCGGCAAGCGTTCAGGGCAGACAGATGGTCTGCCTGCTTGTTCTGTATAAGCATTGCCAATCAAAGTGAGAAGCCCTTTGCCAATCGGCAACCAGTTTAGCACGTTGCCGATCGCGGGAACGATCAATCGTCGCTTTCCTTACTCTTGTCTTTGCTTTTGTCTTTGCTCTTTTCGCTGTTGCTGCCGGAGCTACTGCCGGATGAAGACCCGCTGGAACTGTTGCCTGCAGACGAGGAACCGCTTTTACCGTTTGCGCTTCCGTTTCCGCTGGACCCGCTGCCGGAGTTCTCGCTCTTGCCGTTCGATGCTCCATTGTCATCGCCGCCGTCATTGTTGGATTTTTCCTGCTTTCCGGGCGCAACCGCGTCAGATCCCGGCAGCATATCCTTAAGGACCGTCCCCAGCGGCTTAATCGTAATGATCTGCTCGAATTTCCTGTTGGTTCCGCTCAGGGCCATGGCGGTTTGAGCATTGTCATCAACGGTTGCCTTCTGGCCTGCGGAAACACCGACCGTCTCGCCGCTTTTCACGTCACTCACCTGTACGCGGCCCCGTTCGACCGAGACGCTCGAGCCCTTCGCTGTCACTTTCACTGAAAAGACCGTGCCCTTGACCAACGCTGCCATATAGGGGGTCTGCACAGCGAGATGCGGGGTCACGCGCGGATCAATCGAAAGCCGCAATTCCCCGCTTTGCTGGGCAAAATCGGTGTGAACCACTGCTCTGGCGCGTTCATAAAGGCCTGCCATCGTGCCGGGTTGAAACACGACCTGATCCTGATTTCTCTGCAGGATGATACGCGCCCGATTGCCGGTTGAAAGCCAGCTTTCGTTCTTGAGCACCATGCCGCGCTTCACCTCATGCCAGGTCTTGCGATCATCCGTATAGCGCGCTGGCTGCGTGACCTTCACGACAACCCAATCGGCAGCCATGGCATTCAATGCCGTCAAACTAAAAACAAGAGCCAGACCGGCTCGCACACTGGACATGGTACGTCACCCATTAGTTTTTCAAAATAACTTTGATCTACGCGACTGAAATCCAGGTTAAGCGCATCGTTCAAATACGAGTCGTTGCCATATTTTGGCGCAGTCAAACCGAGCCGGAAGCGCCGTTGTCTGGTTTTCAACCAGGTGTTTCCTGACGACGGTCATCGTCCTTTTCGGGCGGATCAGGATCAGGTTCACAGTAAATTCAATTATTGGTTGTTTTTTATAATCATAAATATAGGCTTGATGTTGTATTCCTCTTGATCCGGATTGAGCAATCCACTCACAATAGAACGGAAAGTTCCGGCAAGTTGTGATGACTATCTGAAATGCATCGGTGCCGAATGCAACAATTGGATGTAGAGTATAGACTTTCTTCTGTGGCGCGTTATGCTGTGCACCTATAATTTTGATGGTGTGGATTCATTTTGGAACAGAATACAACCCTCGCATCCGCTCCGGGCGAAGGACAGCTGGGCTTTTCGCAGTCGCTGGCAGACGGAGACCGCAAGATCTCGATGGCACTCGCATCTGCCGTCATCCGTGAGCATTGCGCCGATCTTGTCGCGGTTTTCTATTCCGCCTTGCAGAAAAATGAAGAGGCTGCTGCGTTTCTGAACCAGTCGATCGTGCAGGAGCGATTGAGTCAGTCGCTTGCCGGGTGGCTCGAGGATCTCGCAGGCATTGATCCGTGCGGCGATCTCTCCGAATTCGAGGCGCGCCAGACACTGATTGGTGAAGTGCATGCGCGCATCAAGGTGCCTGTCCATCTGGTGCTTGAGGGTGCGTCCCGCCTGAAGCGGGAGATCCATATCCGGTTGGCGGAGAAAAACGGTTCGACTGAGGCCTTTTCCGCAATCATCCTGATCGGTGAACTCATCGATCATGCCATCGGCATCATGAGCAAGGCCTATGGCAAGCGCACCGGTGAGCGGATCCGGGTGGATGAAGCCTACAGGCTCTATTCGCTCGGGCAGGATGTGGGCGTCGAGCGTGAAAGCCAGAAATCCATGCTGATGGAATGGAGCCAGTCGGTGCTGTTTCGCCTCTTCGGCCAGCAGCAGCAGGGGCAGTTCGACAGCATTTCGGCGTCGCCTTTCGGCTTGTGGGTGCGCCACCGCGGAGCGGTCATGTTTGAAGGTTCGATCATGCTGCGCCGTATCGAGGCGGCGATGCATGAGATTGACCATCACGTCATCCCCAAGATGCGCCGGCAGATGGATGTCCAGACGCAGGTTCAGCGGTTGCAGGTGCTGATCGAGGAAATCAAGTTCCTGCTCAATGATCTTTTCGAAAGCCTGACCGCTGCCGCAAATGCCCGCGATCCGCTGACATCGGCACTCACCCGCCGCTTCCTGCCATCGATCCTTGGCCGCGAGGTGCAGCTTGCCAATCGGCAGGGCACGCCACTTTCGCTCCTGATGCTTGATGTCGACCATTTCAAGCAGATCAATGATACCTGGGGCCATTCCGGTGGCGATGCGGTGCTTCGCCAGATCGCCGAGGTGATATTCGAGCATATCCGCCCCTCGGACTTCCTCTTCCGCTATGGCGGCGAGGAGTTTCTGCTGGTGCTGGTGGAGGCGGATCGCAACCACAGCTACCAGGTGGCCGAAAACATCCGCCTTGCTTTCGAAGCCCGGCAGCTGAACGTGGCGGAGGGCCTCCAGACCCGCGCCACGGTCTCTGTCGGGATCGCCATCCACGATGGCCACCCGGATTTCCAGCGCCTGATCGATGCGGCTGACCGGGCGATGTATGAGGCCAAGGCGCTGGGCCGCAACCGCAGCGTGATTGCCTGATCTCTTGCGAACGAAGCTGGCCGGTCAGCGGCCTGTCCACCGCCAGTTTGTGATTTCCGGCATGTCCTCGCCCTCGCATTCGACATAGAGCCTGTGCGTCTCAAGTTTCTCCTGAAGCGCAGCAATCAGGGCTTCACCGCGCGCGCCGAGGGCGGGTAGCCGCTCCACGGCGGCGATTGCGAGATGGAAGCGGTCGATCCTGTTCATCACCGCCATGTCGAAGGGCGTCGTTGTGGTGCCCTCGTCAATGAAGCCATGCACGTGCATCTTTGCATGGTTGGTGCGTTTGTAGATCAGCCGGTGGATCAGATAGGGATAGCCGTGATAGGCAAAGATCACCGGTTTGTCCCGGGTGAACAGATCATCGAAGGCAGCATCGGCGATGCCATGCGGATGATGCTGCGGTGATTGCAGCGCCATCAGGTCCACCACGTTCACCATCCGGATCGCGAGGTCGGGAAAGGCCTCCCGCAGGATGGAGATCGCGGCCAGCACTTCCATGGTCGGCACATCACCGGCAGCCGCCATCACGAGATCGGGCGTGCGGCCCTTGTCGGTGCTCGCGAAGCGCCATATGCCAAGGCCAGCCTCGCAATGGGCCTCCGCTTCGGCCATGGACAGCCATTGCGGCTCCGGCTGCTTGCCGGCGACGATCACATTCACCCGGTTCCAGGTCTTCAGGCAATGATCGGCCACGCAGAGCAACGTATTGGCATCCGGCGGCAGATAGATGCGCACCACATCGGCGGTCTTGTTTGCCACCAGATCGACAAAGCCCGGATCCTGATGCGAGAAGCCGTTGTGATCCTGCCGCCAGACATGCGAGGTGAGCAGATAGTTGAGCGAGGAAACCGGCTTTCGCCAGGGGAGCTCGCGCGACACTTTCAGCCATTTCGCATGCTGGTTGAACATGGAATCGACGATATGGATGAAAGCCTCATAGCACGAAAAGAAGCCGTGCCGCCCGGTGAGCAGATAGCCTTCCAGCCAGCCCTGGCAGAGATGTTCGGACAGCACCTCCATCACCCGGCCATCGGCCGAGAGGTGATCATCCGTTTCCAGCCGTTCTGCCATCCAAACCTTGTCGGTCGCCTCCAAGACGCTGCCCAGCCGGTTTGAGGCGGTCTCATCCGGGCCGAATACCCGGAAATTGGCGCTCTCGGCATTGAGCCGCATCACATCCCGCAGATAGTCGCCGAGGATTTTCGTGGTCTGCTCCTCACGGGCACCGGGGGCTTCCACCGGAACGGCATAGCGACGGAAATCCGGTGTCCTGAGTTCCTTGCGCAAGAGGCCGCCATTGGCATGGGGATTGGCACCCATGCGGCGTTCGCCTTTAGGTGCCAGAGCGCGCAGTTCCGGCTTCAGCCGACCGTGGGAATCGAAAAGATCGGAAGGATCATAGCTTTTCAGCCAGTCCTCCAGGATTTTTCTGTGTCCCTCATCCTGACGGCAATTGGCAACAGGCACCTGATGCGAACGCCAGCTGTTCTCGACCTGCTGGCCATCGACCTGTTTCGGCCCGGTCCAGCCTTTCGGACTGCGCAGCACGATCATCGGATAGCGCGGACGGATGCCGGGATTGGTCTTTGCCTCGTCACGGATCGCCTGCAGCCGGTCAAATATCCGGTCCAGCGCCCCGGCCATCAGCGGATGCATGAGGTGCGGATCCGAGCCTTCGACGAAGATCGGGTCATAGCCGTAACCGGTGAAGAGATGGCCAAGTTCCTCATCCGAAAGGCGGGACAGCACAGTCGGATTGGCGATCTTGTAGCCGTTGAGATGGAGGATCGGCAGAACCAGCCCGTCGCGGGCCGGATTGAGGAACTTGTTGGAATGCCAGGCGGCGGCAAGCGGCCCGGTTTCGGCTTCGCCGTCGCCGATCACGCAGGCAACCACGAGGTCCGGATTGTCGAAGGCCGCCCCATAGGCATGCACCAGAGCATAGCCAAGCTCGCCGCCTTCGTGGATTGAGCCAGGTGTTTCGGGTGCGGCATGGGAAGGGATGCCGCCGGGGAAGGAAAACTGCCGGAAGAGCCTTTGCAGGCCCACTTCGTCTTCGCCGATTTCGGGATAGATCTCCGAATAGGTGCCTTCCAGATATGTATTGGCCACCATGCCCGGCCCGCCGTGGCCGGGGCCGCAGATATAGAGGATGTTTTCGTCGCGGGCTTTGATGATGCGGTTGAGATGCGCATAGATGAAATTGAGACCGGGCGTCGTGCCCCAGTGGCCGAGCAGGCGCGGCTTCACATGCCGTGCCTCCAGCCGCTCCTTCAGCAGCGGATTGTCCATCAGATAGATCTGCCCGACCGACAGATAATTGGCCGCACGCCAATAACGATTGATCAGGTCCAGTTCTTGCGCATCCATAGGCTTCTCCCCGTTGCCGTTTCCGCAGTCGCACGGTGTGGCTTTGTGATTTTAAAATAAACCTATGTGGCGAATGCGACAAATGTTCCCTCTGCAAGGCTTGCCATGCAGAAAGATCACGACGAAAGGCCGCCCTCGGTTTCGAGGAAGGCGATAACCTGTTCCAGACCCTTCTGCCGCAGAAGATCGGTGAAAACATAGGGGCGACTGCCGCGCACCCTTTGCGTATCCCTCTCCATCACCTCGAGGTCAGCCATCACATGGGGGGCGAGGTCCATCTTGTTGATCAGCAGCAGATCGGAGCGGGTGATGGCTGGCCCGCCCTTGCGCGGGATTTTCTCGCCCTGACAGACAGAGATGACATAGAGCGACAGATCGACCAGATCGGGTGAAAAGGTCGCCGCCAGATTGTCGCCACCCGATTCGATGAAGATGACGTCGAGATCGGGAAAGCGCTTCACCATGTCATTGACGGCGGCCATGTTGATCGAGGCATCCTCGCGGATCGCCGTGTGCGGGCAACCGCCGGTTTCCACGCCCATGATGCGCTCTTCCGGCAGCGCCTGCAGGCGGGCAAGGATCAGGGCATCTTCCTTCGTGTAAATGTCGTTGGTGATGACCGCGACCGAATAGCGCTCGCGCATGGCCTTGCAGAGCTTTTCGGTGAGCGTTGTCTTTCCCGATCCGACAGGACCGCCGATGCCGACGCGAAGGGGACCGTTGCGATGCGCTTCACTCATGTGCGGAAAATCCTTGTCTTTTGAAATTCGTGCTGCATGGAGGCGATATCGGCAAGAAGGCACGCACCGCCAAGATCATCAAGGGTTGCCTGTCCCGCGCGGATTGCCGTTTCCTTGAGAACCGGCACCAGTGCCGCGAGTACGGAAAGCCCGGCCTTCTGGCCGATCGGCACCAGCCGTACCGCAACCGAGACCAGCACGGCGGCATAGGACTGAAGATAGGCCAGCAGCAGTGGTGTCTTTTCTATTCCGGCGGCAAGTCCGGCAGCAGCAACCGCGACTGGATAGGCCACCTCTCCGTCAGGCAGGGGAAAGGTGACAAAGGCACCGGCCGCCTCGCGGAAGCTCGCGCCAAGGGCCGTGCTTTCCAGATGCCGCTCGGCAGAGGCCGAAAGCGAAAGCGCCAGCGCGTTGATTTGATCGGTCGTGGCTGCCGTTGCATTTGCAATCAGTACGGCGTCATTCCAGCCGGAACCCTGGGTCACCAGATCGATGATCCAGCCCTGCAGGCTCTCCGCGTCATGGATACTGCCTGTTGCAATCGCCGTCTCAAGCCCGTGCGAATAGGCGAAAGACCCTGTCGGAAAGGCAGGCGACATCCAGTTGAGAAGCAGCAGCAGCCCTTCGCCCTCAATCGCTGTGGCCGTCGTCGTCATGCGGTCTGTCCGGCGAATGGCTGTGTCCGTGGCTGTGACCATGTCCGCCGTGGGAATGCCCATGGGTCTCTGTCAGCGAATAGCTGTGCTCGAAGCCGACATCGTGGGCATAGGCGCCGTTTTCCGGCGTGAATGTCTCGCGTATGTCACGGATGCGGGCACCCTGATGCTCCAGCATATGGGCGATCACGTGATCGGGGCGGATGAGGATGCGGTTTTCCTCGATCTGCGCTTCCAGATGCCGATTGCCGATATGCCAGGCAAGGGCAAGAAGTGCGACCGGTGAGGCGGCGGTGATTTCGATCAGGTCCTCGCGCGCGGCCTGGATTTCAACCTGCGAGCCGTCCTCCAAAACCAGCCGGTCGCCATTGGCAAGCTGTACTGCCTTTTCCAGATCGACCAGCACATGGCTGCCGTCGTTCAGTTGCAGGCGCTTGCGCCGGATATGCCGGTCCTGTGCGTCAAGGGTGAGGCGGTGTCCGGCGGGGCCCTGGGCTTCGGCGGCCTTGATGTGGGAGATTGCTTTCAATGTCATGATCAGAACAGGAAATACCTTTGAGCCATGGGGAGCGTTTCCGCCGGTTCGCAAATCAGAAGTTCGCCATCGGCGCGCACTTCATAGGTTTCGGGGTTCACTTCGATCACCGGCATCGCATCATTGCGCAGCATCGAGGACTTGGAAATACCCCCGCGCGTATTCCTGACCGGCACCATCGCCTTTGCGGTGCCGAGCCGGTCCTGCAAGCCTGCGGCCAGCGACGCTTCGGATACGAAGGTGACGGAAGAGCCAGTGCGCAGTTTGCCGAAGGCGGCAAACATCGGCCGGTAATGCACCGGCTGCGGCGTCGGGATCGAGGCATTCGGATCGCCCATCGGGGCAGCGGCAATCGAACCGCCGAGCAGTACGAATTCCGGCTTGATGCCGAAAAAGGCCGGATGCCAGAGCACCAGATCCGCCCGCTTGCCCACCTCGACCGAGCCCACCTCATGAGCAATGCCATGCGCAATGGCCGGGTTGATCGTGTATTTGGCGACATAGCGCTTCACGCGTTCGTTGTCGGTCTCGCCATCGCCGGAGAGGCTGCCACGCTGTACTTTCATCTTGTGCGCCGTCTGCCAGCAGCGGATGATCACCTCGCCGACGCGGCCCATGGCCTGGCTGTCGGAGGAGATCATCGAGAAGGCGCCGATATCGTGCAGGATATCTTCTGCCGCAATGGTTTCCTTGCGAATGCGGCTTTCGGCAAAGGCCACATCTTCGGGAATGCGTGGTGACAGATGATGGCAAACCATCAGCATGTCGAGATGCTCCGCAACCGTATTGACCGTATAGGGCCGGGTCGGGTTGGTGGAGGAGGGCAGCACATTCGGCAGGCTCGCCACCCGGATGATATCGGGCGCATGGCCGCCGCCTGCCCCTTCCGTGTGGAACGTGTGGATCGTGCGCCCCTTGAAGGCCGCAATCGAGGCCTCCACGAAGCCGGATTCGTTCAGCGTATCCGTATGGATCGCCACCTGCACGTCAAACTGGTCCGCGACCGAAAGGCAGCAATCGATGGCCGCCGGTGTCGTTCCCCAGTCTTCATGCAGCTTCAGCCCGCAGGCACCGGAAAGGATGATTTCCTCTAGCGGTGCGGCAAGCGAGGCATTGCCCTTGCCGAAGAAGCCGAGATTCATCGGGAAGGCATCGGCCGCCTCGATCATCCGCTCGGTATGCCAGGCACCCGTGCAGGTGGTCGCAAGCGTGCCATGGGCCGGACCCGTTCCGCCGCCGAGCATCGTGGTGATGCCCGAATAAAGCGCCTCTTCGATCTGTTGCGGCGCGATGAAATGGATATGGCTGTCGATGCCGCCCGCTGTCAGGATGCGGCCTTCACCGGCAATGATTTCCGTAGAGGGACCGATCACGATGGTCACGCCATCCTGGGTATCGGGATTGCCCGCCTTGCCGATGGCGGCGATGCGGCCGTTCTTCAGGCCGACATCCGCCTTGATGATGGCGGTATGATCAACGATCAGCGCATTGGTGATGACCGTGTCCATCGCCCCTTGGCCACGGGTCGCCTGTGACTGGCCCATGCCGTCGCGGATCACCTTGCCGCCGCCGAATTTCACCTCTTCGCCGGGGATGGTGAAGTCTTTCTCGACACCGATGACAAGGGCCGTATCGGCAAGACGCACCTTGTCACCGACCGTCGGGCCATACATCTGCGCATAGGTGGAACGGGAAATCTTCGCCATCTCAGAGCGCTCCCATGATCTTCTGCTGGAACCCATAGACATGGCGCTTGCCACCGAGCGGCACCAGCGTGACCTCGCGACGCTGGCCGGGTTCAAAACGCACGGCTGTGCCCGCCGCGATATCGAGACGCTTGCCGCGGGCGGCGGCGCGGTCGAAGCTCAGCGCCTCGTTCACCTCGAAGAAGTGATAATGCGAGCCGACCTGCACCGGGCGGTCGCCGGTGTTGGCGACCATGATCGTGGTCTTTGGCGCACCTGCATTCAGTTCGATTTCGCCATCAGGCGTGATGATTTCGCCGGGGATCATGAGTGGCCTCCTTCAGCGGATCGGATGATGAACGGTGACGAGCTTGGTGCCATCGGGAAAGGTTGCTTCCACCTGCACCTCGGGGATCATTTCCGCGATACCCGGCATTACCTGCTCGCGGCTCACCACATGGGCGGCCTCTTCCATCAGGTCAGCGACCGAGCGACCGTCGCGCGCGCCTTCGACGACGAAATCGGTGATCAGCGCAATCGCCTCGGGGAAGTTGAGCTTCACGCCCCGCTCCAGCCTGCGGCGGGCAACGATGGCCGCCATGGCCACCAGCAATTTGTCTTTTTCACGGGGAGAAAGCTGCATTCTGTCCTCAAAGATGCCAGAGGGTCGGAAGAGTGGATTTGGGCAGGAAGAGTGGCAAAAGGGTCGCGAGACGCTTGCGCAGCGCATAGCCGTCTTCTGCCAGAAGACGAAGCACGAGACGGCCGTTCCAGGCGGAAACACCACCCGTTTCGCCAAGGAGCGGCTGGCAGCGAGCGCCGAGCGCTTCTGCCTCCGGTGCCACGAAAATCAGGGTCGACAATGCGCCGGCCTCACCGAGACTTGCCGAAGACCGGGGCAGCGCACCCTCTAGCCTCAAGCGCTCCGAATGGAGCAGTCGGCCCTCGCGACGAATGGTCCAGTTTTCACGGAAGGCAAGCGACTGAATGGTTTCACCGCTTTCCCGACGGCCAAGAACGGTGGTTTCAAGACCCAGAAAGCGTGCATCTGCCGCAAGATCCACCTCGATTTCGCGGCGAAGGGACGAGCCGTCGTAAAGAATGGTTTCCTGTGGCAGCCAGTACAATCCCGCGCCGTCCTCAACCCGGTGGCGAACTTCAATCTCTGCCTGCGGTCCAAGTGTGCGGTAGACCCGTTCTGCGGCCTGTGATGTCACGATGATCCGGCTTTGCGGCTCCGCTTCGATGGCAATCCGGTAGCGATCCCCCCCGGCAATGCCGCCTGCGGTATTGATAAGGATCGCATCCTGCGAGCCGGACGGAAGCCTGATTTTCAGAGAACCGGATTCCCGCAGCCGACGAATACCTTTCGCTCCCATTGAAAGTCGGACGTCACCGCGGGCGCGCTCGGCATGAAACCGGTCGGATGCGGCCAGGGCCGACACGACATCGTCTCCGGTTCTTTCCCTTGCTGCCGCCCGTTTCTGCATCATGATCAAGCGCCCTGCTTCTGCTGCAATGCACAAGTGAGCGCAATTTCAAACGCTTTGCAAGCGGGGCAAGCCGGCCCGCTTTCGCATCAGCGCAATTGCCAATTGCCAGAAAAACGGCTGTTTTGACGACTTTGCCTGCGTTTTCTCGGAATTCTTTCCGATTTCAGGCATGCCCGAGATAGAAAATCCCGGTCAGGATGAAGCAACCGATGAAAATCGTCTCGGCAACGACAAGCGTGACGGTTTCGCGTCCCGCTTCAAAAAGATTCTTGAGTGAGGTTTTCATCCCTACGGCGACGATGCCTGCGAGCAGTGCCCAGCGGGAAATGTCGAGCCCGAGCGTGCTCACCGGTGCCGGAATGAGGCCGAAGGAGTTGATCGCAGCGAGAATCAGGAAGGCAACAACGAAGCCGGGAAGCAGGGGAGGGCGCTTGCCCACCTCGTCCTGACCGGCTTCATCCGGTATGTTGCGCAGGATAAGCGAGAAGGTCAGCACCACGGGCGCAAGCATGGTTACGCGAATGAGCTTCACCAGCGTAGCGGTTTCACCAGCCACCTGCGAAACGGAAAAGCCTGCCCCGACGACTTGCGCCACATCATGGATGGTGCCGCCGAAGAAGATGCCGGTTGCCCGGTCATCAAGCCCAAGCCGATGCGCGATGATCGGATAAAGGATCATCGCAAGCGTCGACAGGACAGTCACCCCGAGCACGGTGACCAGCAGATTGCGTTCGCCATCCCGGCTTTTCGGCAGCACCGCAGCAATGGCCATAGCGGCTGACGCACCGCAAATTGCGACCGAGCCACCGGTGAGCAGCGCGAGCTTCCAGTCGATCTTGAGAAGACGCGCAATCAAGAGGCCGAAAGAGATGGTGAGGATCAATCCGGCGACCAGAAGCAGGATCGTCTGCGCCCCGAGCTGGATCAGCAGGTCGACACTGATGCGCATGCCGAGAAGGGCAACACCGATGCGCAGGATCTTCTTCGCCGAATATTCGATGCCCGCGACGCAGCGGCCTTCTTCCGAAAGGAAGTGAAAGGCGATGCCGAGCAGCAACGCCATCAACATGGCGGGCGCGCCATAATGCTCTGCCAGGAACTGTGCGGCCATGGCAACCGCTCCGGTCACCAGAAGTCCCGGGCCGTTCCTGTCGAGGAAACCGTTGATGGCCTTACCGATGCCGGAGGATTTAGCCTCGTCCCTTGCTGGCTCCGTCATCTGCCCCTCGTCTGCGTTGCGTTTCAGGCAGAGTAGGGGTAGCGGCGGAACACCGGTGTAGCCAGTTGGTGAGGAATTTCAGGCCAGATGGTGCCAGAAATGGCTAGCTCCGGATCGTGCAGGCCTCGCCGCCGCCAAACAGGCGTGAGCGGGTGAGAAACCGTTTTTCCCGACCATTGTCGAGCGAGAACATGCCACCTCGGCCGGGCACCACATCGATGATCAGCTGCGTGTGTTTCCAGACGCCGAACTGGCTGCCGCTGATATAGACCGCCACGCCGCCGATCTCGCCGAGTTTGACATCGGTTTCACCTACCCGAAATTCGGCGGCAGGATAGCACATCGGCGATGATCCGTCGCAGCAACCGCCGGACTGGTGAAAGAGGATATCGGGATGATCCGCCCGGATTTCCGCAATCAGGCTAAGGGCTGCCTCGGTTGCTGTCACGCGGGGTTCGCCGTTTACGGTTTCACTGATGTCCATGATCGGCTCCATCGCTGAAACGGAAAGGCCCGGGCAATTGCCGGGCCTTTCCCTTGCCTGTCTTGCTTAGAAGAAGCCAAGTGCATTCGGGCTGTAGGAAACCAGCATGTTCTTGGTCTGCTGGTAGTGATCGAGCATCATCTTGTGCGTCTCGCGGCCGATGCCGGACTGCTTGTAGCCGCCGAAGGCCGCGTGGGCCGGGTAGGCATGGTAGCAATTGGTCCAGACGCGGCCTGCCTGAATGTTGCGGCCGAAATTGTAGCAACGGTTCGCATCGCGGCTCCAGACACCCGCACCGAGGCCATAGAGCGTGTCATTGGCGATTTCGAGCGCTTCTGCCTCCGTCTTGAAGGTGGTGACGGAAACGACCGGACCGAAGATTTCCTCCTGGAAAATCCGCATCTTGTTATGGCCGCGGAAGACGGTCGGCTTGACGTAATAGCCCCCGGCAAGATCGCCACCGAGATCATTGCGCGCACCGCCGGTCAGCACTTCAGCGCCTTCCTGACGGCCGATATCGAGATAGGCGAGGATCTTTTCCAGCTGTTCGGAGGAGGCCTGTGCGCCAATCATCGTGGCGCTGTCGAGCGGATTGCCCTGGCGGATTGCTTCCACCCGCTTGATCGCCCGCTCCATGAAGCGGTCATAGATCGATTCCTGGATCAGTGCGCGGCTGGGGCAGGTGCAGACTTCGCCCTGGTTCAACGCGAACATCGCAAAGCCTTCAAGCGCCTTGTCGAAGAAGGCGTCGTCCTCGTTCATGACGTCAGCGAAGAAGATATTCGGGCTCTTGCCACCCAGTTCGAGCGTCACCGGAATGAGGTTCTGGCTGGCATATTGCATGATAAGCCGACCGGTCGAGGTTTCGCCGGTGAAGGCGATCTTGGCAATGCGCGGGCTGGTCGCAAGCGGCTTGCCCGCCTCAAGGCCGAAACCGTTGACGATGTTGAGAACACCCGGCGGCAGAAGATCGGCGATCAGTTCGGCAAGCACGAGGATCGATGCGGGCGTCTGCTCGGCAGGCTTCAGCACGACGCAGTTTCCGGCGGCAAGTGCAGGCGCCACTTTCCAGGCTGCCATCAGGATCGGGAAATTCCACGGAATGATCTGGCCGACGACGCCCAGCGGTTCGTGGAAATGGTAGGCGATCGTGTCATGATCCACTTCACCGATCGTGCCTTCCTGAGCACGGATGCAGGCGCCGAAATAGCGGAAATGATCGATTGCGAGCGGAATGTCGGCCGCCATGGTTTCGCGGATCGGCTTGCCATTGTCGAAGGTTTCGGCGCGCGCCAGAAGCTCCAGATTGGCTTCCATCCGGTCGGCGATCTTCAGAAGAATGTTGGAGCGCTCGGTGGTGGAGGTGCGACCCCACTTGTCTTTTGCGGCATGGGCCGCATCGAGTGCCGCATTGACATCCTGTTCGTCGGAACGGGCGACTTCGCAGATCTTGCCGCCGGTGATCGGCGTGATGTTGTCGAAGTAGCGGCCGTTGATCGGTTCCTTCCATTCCCCGCCGATGAAGTTGCCGTAGCGGGTCTTGAAGGGGGATTCGATGATTTTCTGATGCAGCATGGATGTTCCTCCCGTGGAAAAAGGTTCGCATGAACCGATGCCGGAAATCTGCCGTCAGAAGGCTCGGGAGGGTAGGGGAGGGGAGCGATACCGCACTGCACAATGTCGCAGTGCTGAGACAGTTTTTGCGGTGATCACGGGTAAAAACAGAATGAGGAACAGGCTCAAATGCAAAACGGCGCAGGAAAATGCGCCGTTTCAGGAGAGCAGGATTGCATTGTGGGTATCAATGCATGTTGAGCTTCTTCATCTTTCGGTGAAGCGTGGCACGGCTCATGCCGAGCGCGATTGCAGCCTGCGAGACATTGCCGTTGCTGCGGCTGAGCGCCCGGCGAAGGGCAGCCCGCTCGGCTTCGTCGAGATCACCGCTTGCCGGCGAGCGCTCCTCGCGAAGCGCATCCGATGCCGGAATGCCGGCCGCGATCTTGCGGTCATCTAGTTTCAGCGCGATGCGCGCGGCGCGGGTTGCGCCAAGCACCAGATCATCCCGGTCGACGGCGATCAGAGCCGGTGCAGAGGGCGATGATGTCGGCACCATCAGGAACCGGGCTCCCGGAAAGGCACTGCGGAACAGGTTGATTTCAATCCGCTGGGCAGAATCGCGCACTGCCTGCGCCAGTATCGAAATCGTCATTTCGTTCACGTCGTCGCGGCAGGTTGAGATGTCGAGGGCTGCGGCAAGCTGGCCCAGATGATCACGGATCGGCGCGGTCGTGCAACTCAGCGCGATATTGGCAGCCAGGAAATGCTGGTCGCGATAGATCGTCACCGCCCGCTCATCGGCAATTGCGGTGCCAATGCCATTGGTGCCCATGCTTGCCTCGGTCCAGACCGAGCCGGTCCACAGGCCAAGGCTCGAGAAGTCTGCATCATCACCGCGCGATCCGCGCCGTTCGAGCGCAATTCCGTTGCGGTCCGTGAGCAGAAGACAGCAGCCCGCCTTGCCGACGGTGGTAAAGAGACGGTCCAGTTCCTCGACGGAGTCTGCAATCAGCCGGGAGGAGTAGTCAAGGGCGGCCCGGAACTCCTGCTCGGTCAGACGAAGCGGCGCGCGCTTTTCTTCGGGCGCCAGCCGATGCATGGTCATGCAGCGCCGCCAGGAGGCAACGATGGGCGAACTCGCCGCCGCAGATTTCTGCTGCGCGGACGAATAGACGTGCTCGACATGCTGAACGAGTTCCTGCACGGGCTCCTCCCAAGAACGCCGCAAAATCTCTCAAGCGCTGAGAGTGCCGGAAATGGCCGCTGTTTGCAAATGAACCTTCGTGTCGGGGAGGTTTGCGCGTTGGACCCGTTTGCGGAAGTGTCGCAGGATTGCGACACTTCCGCAAGGAAACTGAGGGATCGACCATTTTGGCTAGTCGATCGCTGCAAGCTCCTGCCGGTGACGCACAAGCGTCTTGTAGCGACGGTAGTCTCGCTCGAATGTTGCTGTGCGGGCGGGGTCCGGGTCATGGCGAAGGCGGCCGCCGCTCATCGCGCGCCCGGCGGCGATCATGTCCGTCTCCAGCCCGGCTGCTGCCGCGGCATTGATGGCCGAGCCGAGCAGCACCGCATCCGTCTTTTCGGCGACGAAAATGGAGCGGCCCGTCACATTTGCATAAAGAGAAACGAGCAGGTTATTGCGGGCATGGCCGCCTGCCATGTGCAACCGGTCTATGCTCGCTCCCCGCTCTTCCATGGTTTCCAGAATATGCCGGATGCCGCAGGCCATGCCGACAGCGGTTCGCCAATAGAGACGACATAGACCGTCGAAAGAGGTGTCGAGGCTCAGTCCCGCAATCGTGGCTGTCGCGCGGGGATCGGCAAGAGGAGAGCGGTTGCCGAGGAAGTCCGGCAGCACGTCGATGGGCCGCCCGAATCCGTCCCCTTCCATCGCAAGCAACGCGGTGATGCGTTCGAGGATGCGGGCATGCAGCGAGGCATCTGGGCTGCCTCCGGCGGCATGCATCCGCACCATGTGATCAAGGGCAGAGCCCGCGGCCGACTGGCCCCCTTCCGTCAGCCAGAAGCCCGGCAGGCCTGTGCTGAAATAGGGTCCCCAGAAACCTGTCATCGCCTCCGGTTGATGACTGAGGCGAATGATGCAGCTCGACGTGCCGGCAACAAGGGCCGCTTGCCTGCGAAGGTCCTCCGGATTGTCTGCAAACGAGGCGAGCAGACCCGTTGCCCCGGCATATGCATCGATCATGCCGGGCGCCACCTTGCAGCCGCCATCAAGCCCGAGATCTTCGGCAGCCCGCGGCAGGAGAGTGCCGAGTGCCGTGCCGGGCAGGGTCGCACGCGCAGGAAGAGCCGCTTTCGCAAGAAGATCATCCAGACCCGCAAGGTGCAGGAAGTCCCGGTTCCATCCTTCCTCCTTCTGCGCAAGATAGCCCCATTTGGCGGCAAGCGGAGAGGTGGAGCGCGCCTTGGAACCCGTTGCGCGGAATGTCAGATAGTCGGACAGATCAAAGATCGAAGCGGCATTTTTCCAGCTTTCCGGCAGATTTGCCTTCAGCCAGGACAGTTTGGGGATTGCCATCTCGGGTGAAAGGCTTCCGCCGGAATGATAGAGGAGCGGATGACCGCTTTCGCTCAACGCCTCTGCCTCCGCGCGCGCGCGATGGTCCATCCAGGCAATCGTATCGAACCGGGCGTTTCCGCTGCGGGATACGGTCACCTGTTCATTCCGTTTGCCGCGCACCACCAGCGAGCAGGTGGCATCAAAGGCGATGGCGGCGATCCGGTCTGCCGGCATTTCCGCCTGGGCAAGCACGGCTTTTACCGACCGGCAGACCGACGACCAGATTTCCTCGCTGTCATATTCGGCAAGCCGCGCTTCCGGCTGGTAGAGCGTGATTGGAAAGGAAGCGCGCGAAAGCTGAGCGCCGGACCGGTCAAACAGGCCAGCCCTCGCGCTTGCTGTCCCGACATCGACCGCCACCAGGTGATCACGCATCAAAACCGTTCCCGCCTGTCACAACGCGTGGATAAGGTGTAACAATTCCGGCATGGCGTCAAATGTGGCGTCAGGCGAGACGTTGCGAATTTCCTCACGATAGGTTTCCTGTCTCGCATGCGTGCCGCCGGTGAAGAGGAGAACGCGCATGCCTGCGGCTTTTGCGGCCTGAACGCCGGCGGGACTGTCTTCCACGACGATGCAGTCTTGCGGGGCAAAGCCCATGTCTCGGGCAGCGTGGAGGAAGAGATCGGGCGCGGGCTTGCCGTTTTCCACCATGCTTGCGGAATAAAGATGCGGTTCAAGCCGGTCGATCAGGCCGGTGATCGAAAGCGCGAGCCGAATGCGCTCCATCTGCGACGAAGAGGCAACACAGCGCTGATATTCCAGTCTGTCCAGCGTCTCTGCAACCCCGTCGATAGGCCGAAGGCTTTGCCGGAAGCGCGCATAGAGATCGCGCCGCAGCGCCTCGAGAAATGAAGGGCCCGCCTCCAGACCATAGTGCTGCTTCAGGCAATCGGTGACGGTCGCCAGGCTTCGGCCGAGAAACTGCCGATAGGCATCTTCCTCGGTAATTTCCGCGCCCGCCTTTTTCATTGCATCGACGAGAACGCTGATCGAGACCGGTTCGCTGTCCACCAGAACGCCGTCGCAATCGAAGATCACGAGTCGGTTTCCGGTTTCTGGTCTGGTCTTGTCCAGCATGGCGAACTCTTGGAAGCGGAACGGACCTTATCAGGCCGGAAGCGCGAGCTGATTGTCAAGGTAGAGCTGAAGCGTCCTTGCCGTTCCTTGAGCACGCAGTGTTTGCAGCGCATGGGCAAAGGCGCGACGGAAGTGTTCGTTCTTGTTCACGGTTCCGAATACATCCTCTTCCATCAGGAATATCTCCGGATTGTCACGAGAGGCGAGCGCGGCCTTGTGCAGGCGTTCGGCGTGAACATCATTGAAGGCAATCGGCTTGCCGCTATCGGTTTCCCCTTCGAAGTAGCGGCACCACAGTGCCGAAACCAGCGAGAGGCCGGTGATGCTTTCATTGCGGGCAAGGCGATCCGCCGTCGATGGCAGGATGAATTTCGGCTGGCGGTTCGAGCCGTCCTGCGCAAGCCGCGGTATCGTGTCGCCGATCTTCGGGTTGAGGAAACGCCGCTCGATCAGCGCGAAATAGTCGGCGAGGCTGGTATCCGGCACTGGTGGCACGACCGGAATGATTTCCTCGTTTTCGAGCTTCGCCAGGAAGGCGCGGATCAGCGGATGCTCCATCGCCTCATGCACGAAATGCACGTCGAGCAGCGCCGCCGGATAGGCAATCGCCGCATGGCCGCCATTGAGAATGCGGATTTTCATCAGCTCATAGGGAGAGACATCGGACACGAAGGTCACGCCGACCGTTTCGAAGGCCGGGCGGCCGAGCGGGAAATTGTCCTCCATCACCCATTGCTTGAACTCTTCGCAGAAGACCGGCCATTGATCGGCAATGCCGAACTGGCTGGCCAGTGCCTCGATCTCGCGGGGGCCGGTGGCGGGCGTGATGCGGTCGACCATGGAATTCGGGAAGGCAACATGAGCGGTCACCCATTCGGCAAGTTCGGCGCTGACCAGCCGGGCAAGCCCTGCGACCGCATTCATGGTCACCTTGCCATTGTGGGGAATGTTGTCGCAGCTCATGACCGTGAAGGCGGGAATGCCTGCTGAACGGCGGCGCTGAAGCCCGGCAAGGATCAGGCCGAATACGGTTTTCGGTGCAGCCGGATTGCTGGCATCGGCAACGATTGCCGGATGGGCCGGATTGAATGAACCGGAGGCATCGATGAAATAGCCGCCTTCGGTGATCGTCAGCGAGACGATGCGGATCTTGGGATCGGCAAGTGCTGCAATGATCGCTTCCGTATCACCGACCGGTAGCATTCCCGCCATCACGCCGGTGACGCGTGCCGCCATCACATTCACGTCCTGCTCCACCACGGTGGTCAGATAATCCTGCGCGGAAAGCTTGTCGCGCATGGCGGCGTCGGACGGCATGGTGCCTGCACCCAGAATGGCCCAGTCGCGATCCTTGCCCGCATTGAAGAGCGCGTCCAGATAGACGGCCTGATGGGCGCGATGGAAATTGCCGACCCCGAAATGCAGGATGCCCGGCGAAATCTCTTCGCGCGAATAGGCGGGGACTGCGGCAGTTTTTGCCACCTGATCGAGCGTCGAGAGCGAGAGGGTGATGGTCATCGTTATACTCCGGCGGGACGGAACCTGTCCCGGTTCAGCTCATCCAGTTGCCGCCATCGACATTGTATGTCTGGGCGACGATGTAATCGGCTTCATGCGAGGCGAGGAAGATCGCCATGCCGGTCAGGTCTTCCGCCCGTCCCATGCGGCCAAAGGGAACGGCTTCGCCGACCAGACGCTTCTTTTCGCCAAGCGGGCGGTTTTCATATTTTGCGAAATGGGCATCGACACCGTCCCAATGCTCGCCATCGACCACGCCGGGCGCAATCGCGTTGACATTGATGCCGTGCTTGATGAGGTCGAGACCGGCTGACTGGGTGAGGCTGATGACAGCCGCCTTCGTCGAGCAGTAGACGGCAACGAGCGCCTCGCCCCGGCGACCCGCCTGGCTTGCCATATTGATGATCTTGCCGCCCTTGCCACGCGCGATCATGGATTTCGCCGCCGCCTGAAGCGTGAACAGCGTGCCTGCCACATTGATCGCATAGAGCCGGTCAAAACTTTCGCGGGTGATCTCCACAATGGGTGCCAGATCAAAAAGGGCGGCATTGTTGATCAGGATGTCGAGGCCACCGGTCTTTTCCTCGACAGTGCGGATTGCCGCGTCGATGGAGGTCTGGCTGGTGACGTCCATTTGCACGGCGTAGGCAGCGGCCCCAAGTGCCTGCGCTGTTTCGGTCGCGCGCTCCAGATTGATATCGGCAATCGCAACCGTTGCCCCCTCCCGGATATAGGCCTCGGCGAAGGCGCGGCCGATTCCGCGGGCAGAACCGGTGATGAGCGCGGATTTTCCCTGAAGGCGGCCGGTCATTGGGCAAGTCCCTGATCGTTGAAACGGTGCAGGCGTTCGCGCTGCGGGGAGAGATAGACGGTGTCACCATGGCCAACCGGCAGCTCGCCGCTGACCCGGGCATTGACATGACCGATACCGGGTACGTCCACATGCAGGAACGTATCGGAGCCCAGATGTTCGGCCACGGTCACCACGCCTTTCCACTCACCTTCTGTGGTGGATAGCGTGATATGTTCCGGGCGGATGCCGACGGTCGTTGCCCCGTGAGCCCGGGCATACTCACCCGTCAGAAGGTTCATCTTCGGCGATCCGATGAAGCCCGCGACAAAGAGATTTGCCGGAGAACGGTAAAGCTCGAGCGGCGAGCCCACCTGCTCCACCCGACCCTTGTTCAGCACCACGATCTTGTCAGCCATGGTCATGGCTTCCACCTGGTCATGGGTCACGTAGATCATGGTGGTTTTCAGCTGCTGGTGTAGCTCAGAAATCTCGAGCCGCATGTTGACGCGCAGCGCGGCATCGAGGTTCGAGAGCGGTTCGTCGAACAGGAAGGCAGACGGCTGGCGCACGATTGCGCGCCCGATGGCCACGCGCTGCCGCTGGCCGCCGGAGAGCTGGCGCGGCTTGCGGTCGAGATAGTCGGTGAGGTTCAGCACCTTTGCAGCTTCCGTGACCTTGCGGTCGATCTCCGCCTTGTCGAGGCCCGCCATCTTCAGCGGGAAGGCGATATTGGAACGCACGCTCATGTGCGGATAGAGCGCATAGGACTGGAACACCATCGCAAGGCCGCGTTTTGCCGGCGGCAGGCTGGTGGCATCCACTCCGTCAATCGCGATCTGGCCGCCCGAGACATCCTCGAGGCCTGCGATCAGGCGCAGGAGCGTGGACTTGCCGCAGCCGGATGGCCCGACGAAGACCACGAATTCACCCTTGTTGATTTCGAGATCCAGTGAAGGAATGACGGCGGCTTCGCCGAATACCTTCGAGACATTCTTCAGAGAAATGCTGCCCATGACTGAGTTCCTTATTTGACCGCGCCGAAGGTGAGGCCGCGCACGAGTTGCTTCTGGGAGAACCATCCGAGAATGAGAACCGGCGCGATGGCCATGGTCGATGCGGCGGAAAGCTTGGCGTAGAAGAGACCTTCAGGGCTCGAATAGGAAGCAATGAAGGTGGTAAGCGGGGCGGCCTTGGAGGCCGTGAGGTTGAGTGTCCAGAAGGCTTCGTTCCAGGCAAGGATGATGTTGAGCAACACCGTCGATGCAATGCCGGGAACCGCCATCGGTGCAAGAATATGGGTGATCTCCTTGGCCAGCGACGCCCCGTCCATCCGCGCGGCTTCGAGGATCTCCCCCGGAATTTCGCGGAAATAGGTGTAGAGCATCCAGACGATGATCGGCAGGTTGATCAGCATCAGCACGAAGACCAGACCGCTGCGGCTGTCGAGGAAGCCGGTATCGCGGAAGATGAGGTAGACCGGGATCAGCGCGCCGACTGGCGGCATCATCTTGGTCGACAGCATCCACATCAGCACGTCCTTGGTCTTTTTCGTCGGCGAAAAAGCCATGGCCCAGGCGGCGGGAATGGCAATCAGCAGGCCGAACAGCGTCGAGCCGAGCGAAATCACCACAGAGTTCGAGAAATGCTTGAAATAGTCGGAGCGCGCCTGCACCTCCGCGTAGTTTTCGAGCGTCCAGTCGAAGAACACGAAGGATGGCGGTGACGCGACCGCCTCAGCCTCGGTCTTGAAGCTGGTGAGGATCGTCCACAGGATCGGGAAGAAGATCAGAAGCGCGATCACCCAGGCAATGGCCGTGAAGGTGAGCTTGCGAGCGGTTGAAACCTTGCGTGCCATAGCCTTACGCCTCCAGATTCTTGCCGATCATCCGCATCAGGAAGAAGGCCACGATATTGGCCAGCACCACCGCGACAATGCCGCCGGCCGATGCGCCGCCGATATCAAACTGCAGAAGCGCCTGAGCGTAGACGAGATAGGTGATGTTGGTGGTCTGGATGCCCGGCCCGCCATTGGTGGTCACGAGGATTTCGGCAAAGACCGACAGCAGGAAAATGGTCTGGATCAAGATCACCACGGTGATGGCGCGGGCCATGTGCGGAAGCACGATATAGATGAAGCGGGAGAAGAAGCCTGCGCCGTCCATTTCCGCCGCTTCCTTCTGTTCTTCGTCCAGCGATTGCAGGGCCGTGAGCAGGATCAGCGTTGCGAAAGGCAGCCATTGCCAGGCGACGATCAGGATGATCGACAGCAGCGGCACCTCGGCCAGCCAGTCGAGCGGGGCGAGCCCGACCGACTTTGCGAGCGCTGCAAACAGCCCGTTCACCGGGTTCATGAACATGTTCTTCCAGACGAGAGCCGAGACCGTGGGCATCACGAAGAAAGGCGCGATCACCAGAATGCGCACGATGCCCTGGCCGAACATCGGCTGATCGAGAAGCAGCGCCATCAGGATGCCGCCGATGACGGTGATCAGCAGCACGCCGCCGGTCAGGATCAGCGTATTGGCAAGCGCGGTGAAGAAGGCCGGATCGGTGAGAAAGAACCGGTAGTTCATCAGGCCCGCATATTCCTCCATGCCGGGCATCAGCAGATTGTAGCGGAGGAAGGAGAAATAGATCGTCATGGCGAGCGGCACGATCATCCAGCCAAGCAGCAGGAGAACCGAAGGTGCCATCATCAGCCGGGCATGCGAACGTGTATGGAGCGTTGCCATGGGTGTCATTCCCGCGTTTTTCTGGGGCGTGCGTTTGCGGCACGTCACCCGCCGTTCCGGTAAAAAGGTGCTGCGGCAGTGGGCACACAGTCCCCTGATTTGCGCAAGCGGTCCGTCGGTCGGGTTAACAGGCCGCCGGGTCCGGGGGAACCCGGCGGCATGACCAGCCTGATTTGAAAGGGGCCGGCCTTGGGAGCTTTTGGGGAGGGGATGGTGACGATCACCCCCTCCGGCCGTGCGGGCTTACTTGATGTAGCCGGCCTTGGTCATTTCGCGCGTGGTCAGGTCCTGGGCGGCCTTGAGTGCCTGATCCACCGAGATCTGGCCTGCAAGCGCTGCGGAGAACTGCTGGCCGACAGCGGTGCCGATGCCCTGGAATTCCGGGATCGCCACGAACTGCACGCCGACATAGGGAACCGGCTTCACGGTCGGCTTGGTCGGATCAGCGGAGTTGATCGAGTCAAGCGTCATCTTCGCGAACGGAGCAGCCTTCTGGTATTCCGGGTTGTTGTAGAGCGAGGTGCGCGTGCCCGGAGGTACGTTTGCCCAGCCTTCCTTGGAAGCGACGAGTTCGGTGTAAGCCTTGCTGGTTGCCCAGGCGACGAACTTCTCGGCGGCTTCCGCCTTCTGCGTGCCAGCCGGGATGGCGAGGTTCCAGGCCCAGAGCCAGTTGCCACGCTTGCCAAGGCCGGTGTCGGGAGCGAGCGCGAAGCCCACCTTGTCAGCCACCTTGGATTCCTTCGGGTTGGTCACGAAGGATGCTGCCACGGTCGCATCGATCCACATGCCGCACTTGCCGGACTGGAAGAGCGCCAGGTTTTCGTTGAAGCCGTTGGAGGAGGCACCGGGAGGGCCGGCTTCGTTCATCAGCTTCACGTAGAAGTCCAGCGTGTTCTTCCATTCGGGCTGGTCGAACTGCGGGTTCCATTTTTCATCGAACCAGCGGGCCCCGAAGGAGTTGGACGTGGCCGTCAGGAAGGCCATGTTTTCGCCCCAGCCGGCCTTGCCGCGCAGGCAGATGCCGTAGACTTCATTGCTTTTGTCGGTGACCTTCTTGGCGGCATCGGCAACGAAGTCCCAGGTCGGGGCGTCGGGCATGGTGATCCCGGCCTTCTCGAACAGGTCCTTGCGATACATGATCATCGAGCTTTCGCCATAGAACGGAGCCGCATAAAGCTTGCCGTCCATCGAAATGCCCGAGCGGATCGCCGGCAGCAGGTCATCGACGTCATAATCGGCGCCGAGATTGTCGAGCGGCAGCAGCCAGCCCTGCTTGGCCCAGATCGGAACTTCATAAGTGCCGATGGTCATGATGTCGAACTGGCCGCCCTTGGTGGCGATGTCGGTCGTCACCTTCTGGCGCAGCACGTTTTCTTCGAGCGTCACCCACTCGAGCTTGATGTCCGGGTTCTTGGCGGTGAAGTCATCCGTCAGCTTCTGCATGCGGATCATGTCGCCATTGTTCACGGTGGCAATCGTAAGGGTCTCGGCATGGGCAATGCCGGAAAGGGTCAGCGCGGCAACTGCGCTGAGCAGCATGGTCTTCAAAGTCATGTCTTCCTCCCAGAAGAGAATTGGAGTGAGCATCTGCTTCGCTCGAGGGCAAATACTCATTAATTGATGGCGAAAGTCAACGCAGATTCGATGCTGCACTGCCGAAGGCAGGCCTCAAGTGTTTGATCAGACATGTGAAAATATTTGCTCAGACTTTGAGCAAATGTTCAGCAGTTGCCTCATCGGTGATCAATGCGTTGATCAAACGGCCGCGTAAGGCGCCCCGGATGGCCGGAAGCTTGCGTGCCCCCTTGGCGACGCCAACCACGGTCGAGCGCTCGCGGGAAGGGATCGGAACGGAGGCGACCCGTTCATTCACCGGTGCATCGAGCAGCTTGCCGTCACCATCGAACATCCAGCCGCAAATCTCGCCCGAGGCTCCGCCATCAACGAGGGCCGTCATGGTTTCCGGTTCCAGAAAACCGTCCACACAAAGCGGCGCCGCCGTGCCAAGCTCGCCGATGCCGACAAAGGTCACATCCGCTTCGGCGGCAAGGGCGAGTGCCGAGCGCATCAGCTGCTGCTGGTGCAGGAGTGCCCGCTCTTCCGCGGAAGAGACAAGAACGGGGAGCGGCATCGGATAGTGACGGGCCTTGATCGCATCCGCCATCGAGAAGATCACGTTGTAATAGGCTGCCGAGCCGTCAGGAGCGATATTGCCGGTCAGGGAAACGATGCGATGCTGCGGACATTCGATGACGGGGAGCTGGTCGACCGCGGCCTTCAGCGTTCGCCCGGTGCCGATGGCAAGCACGATGGGATCGGTGCGGCGCAGCCAGCGTTCGACTTCCTGGGCGCAGGCCTCCGCGATGCCGACAGTTGTCGAGGACGATTGCGGATCGGTCGGCACCACATCCACCTGCCTGAGGCCGAACTTGTCCTTGAGCGCCTTGCCGAGCTCCAGGCAAGCGGCGATCGGATGGTCAAGACGCACCTTGATCAGCCGTTCGGCGACGGCGAGCGAGACGAGTCGCTGGGCGGACTGACGCGAAATCCCCATGGCGCTCGCGATTTCATCCTGCGTGCGCCCGGCCACGTAATACATCCAGCCTGCCCGCGCGGCATCGTCCAGCCGTCCCGAACCGTCTGATCGTCTCGCCATTGCGCCGTCTCCCCGCATCCATTCTCGTAAAAGAGCTGCCAAGTTTCCGGCGCGCTGTCAAATCCGGGTGTGGGAAAGGCGAAGAAAGCGCACAGCATCCGTTTTGGCCCGCTGTTTAAAGCTTGGCTAACCATATCCCGATACAAGGGAAGCCTTGGTATTGCGTAGGCAGGATGACGATGATCGACAACTGGAACTTCCTTGTGGCGGGCCTTGCCAGTGCCCCCGGGCTTGTCCTATCCGGATCCCTGCTGACGCTTGGTCTTGTTGTTCTTCGAAACCGCGTGAACCCGCGTCGCCTCTCTCTTTCGAACCGGGATCTGGCTGCATCCCTGACCCTTGACGCCATCCACGAGCTTGCGATTTTCCGGATTTCCCGCAATGGACGCCTTGAAAGCTGGTCTCCTGCTGCGGAAACACTGTTTTCCAGATCGGCTGATGCCGCACTTGGCAAATCGCTCGCGGATCTGATCGGCGAGGCCCCTTCCGGGGACATTCTCAAGATAGCCAGCGAATCCGGGCACCATTCCACGGTGATTGCGTATCAAGGTCAGCGCCAGCTGCATCTGTCCGTTGATCGTATTCTTGACGGGATTGGCCGCAATGTCGGCTTTGCGGTTACGGTGCGGGATGTTACCGCCGATCGGGTGCACGGGACAGAGACCGAGGCGCTCTATGCCAGGGGTCACCTGGCGCTTGAAAACCTGCCGCTTGGGATTGCGCTTCTGGGAGCCGATGAGCAGCTGCTCTTCAGCAACCCGGCCTTTCGCCAGATCACGCGCGTGCCACAGGCATTGGCGGAGGCAAAGCCGCATTTCCGCGAAACGCTGTTTTTCGCGCTTGGCCGTCTGTTGCAACCGCGCGACGAGCTGGAGGCAGATGTGGCAGAGCTTTATCGCCGCTACCGGGAAAACCTGATCCGTCCCGGCGGCGGCGCGCTTGTCGAAACCTTTGGCGAAGATCGCACCATCCAGATCCGGACGACGGTTCTGGAAGAGGGCGGTTTTGTCGTTGTGCTTGAGGATATTTCCCGGCATCTGCAATCGGAGCGCTCTTTGGCCTACGCCGCGCGTCATGATGCGGTGACCGGTCTGCCGAACCATGCGGAATACGAGGATTATCTGGAAGACGCTCTTGCCCATGCACGGCGAAAGGCGCTGCGCCTTAGCGCCTTGACGGTTGATCTCAGCCGCTTCCGCACCGAGACCATGCGCTTTGGAACGGAGGCGTCCGATATGCTGCTCCGCCGTTTTTCGGCGCGACTTACAGCCAGCCTGATTCAGGGGGAGTTTATCGCCCGCACAGACCGGGACAGATTGACGATCTTGAAAGCCCACGCCCAGCCGGCCGAACTCGACGGGCTGATAAAGCGCTTGCGCCACGTCCTGGGTGAACGGTTCGACCATCACGGTGAGCCGCTTTCTATCCCCGTGCGCCTTGATCTTCGTGCCCTTGATACGCGTGTTGCTGCCGCCGACGCAGAACTGGAACAGGCCGTGTCCGCTCTCCATCAGGCGGCCCGCAGCCTCGCGGCGTCGCCTTCCGAAGGGGCTTCTCCAGAAAGTCAGTCCTCTCCCCCGGAACGTGCAGTATCCTGATAACATTTATTTTTTAGAATTATTTTTATCAGATATCACGCAAGTCAAGTCAGTCTCGCGCAAGCTTCATCCGCAAAAAACGCTCTCGTAAAAAGGAGAGCCGCGATGTTTGAAGAATGCTTTGCGATGATTGAGCTGAACGCCTTTGCGGATATGCCCATGGATATCGGCCACGAGCCGGAACTGTCCTTTGCAGAACTCACCGCAGTTCTTGTCACGGCGCTGGAGGAGGCACTGTTCGACGGAACGGACCAGCGGAAGATGTCCATCCACTGAAATAGCCGAAATTCTTGCGGCTGCCTCAATAATGCGGCGGCCGGGTAATGGCGGGCGCTTCAAGCGCCTGTTCTTCCAGGCTCAGGAACCGCTCTGTCAGGCGGTCGAGCTTGTTGCGGGTCTGTTCGAGAACCTTCCACTGTTCGGCAAGTTCGGCCGACAGTTCCTCGATCACGCGGCTCTGATGCGCAATCGTTTCTTCCAGCGCAATAATGCGGGCCTCAGGGCTGTTGCCTTCATTTGGACTGTCCATCGTCTTCACCTGCCTTCCTGTCGCCGTTTCCACCGCTTCTGGCACGATTTCGTGCAAAGAAAAATCCCTGTCGCGTCAAGCACATCGGGTTAACGAAGCGTTAAATCACTAGTCGTTTGGTAGAGATAGTTGACTCCGGTCATAATTGTGTCATGTTTATGGCACGGACGGGGCGTGAACCCGCCTGCGCACTGGGAGGTGTGGATGTTCTATTTCGGTGGAATGACACTGGGTTACCTCAGTCCCCATAGCCCTGAAGGCAAGGTGGATGATGGCAACAATGTGGCAGAACCGCGGCAGCAATCTTCCGGGGTTGATACGGCTGCGGAAAAACTGCCAGGCCGGAAGAGCCTGATAAACCGGGCCAACTGGTTCAGTTTCTACTGGTAGCGCTCGTGTGCCCGGGACCTGTTCCCGGACCCGCCATGAAGGAGGCGCCTGCAGCCTGACGGCAAATGCTCCGCATGGAGCGATCCCTTGCCCGGGCAAACAGGTCATGATGGAGAAAACGATGTCCAACATTGATTATTCCGCAAAGCACGTTCCGTTTGCGTCCAGCCGCACTGCGAAGCAGAAGCTTCAGCTCGCGCTCAACGTGGCTGTCATCACCGCCGCATTTCTGTTTGTCGGCGCTGCCGTTCTCGGCATTTTCCCGTAAGCCGTCTGACGTCGAGAAAATTGGTGAAAGGCGCGGATGCCATGGGCGATCTGCGCCTTTTTGTTTTTGAGATTTTCAACCGATAATCATGCCTGGCGCGCGAGGAAGCGCTCGGTGAGCTCGACCCAGAAAGCGGCCCCGATAGGCAGAAGGTCATCGTTGAAGTCAAAACGCGGATGATGCAGTTGCGGATCGTCCGGGCTCTTCTGGCCGCCGAGGAAGAAATAGGTTCCCGGTCTTTCTTTCAGCATATAGGCGAAATCCTCGCTGCCCATCGAGGGGCGCGCCATTTCCACCACCTTGTCCTCGCCTGCAAAGGCGCGGGCCACGGAGCGGGCAAAATCGGTTTCCGCCTTGTGGTTGATGGTCGCATCATAGCTTCGCTCATAGCGCACGGTCGCCGTCATGCCAAAGCTTTCGGCCTGCGCCTTTGCAATGGTGGTGATCCGCTCCTGCAGGGCATCACGAACCGCCGGATCGAAGGACCGGATGCCTACGGTGATTTCCGCTCGCTCGGGAATGATGTTGCTCGCCGATCCGGCATGGAAGGCACCGACGGTGACAACCGCGGGATCCATCGGATGCAGGTTGCGTGAAATGATGGTTTGCAGCGCCAGCACGATCGCCGCGCCCGCGATGATCGGGTCTGCCGTGTCCTGCGGTTCGGCCCCATGCCCGCCCTTGCCGTTGACGGTGATGAGGCATTCATCCACCGCCGCCATGATCGGGCCTTCGCGGAAGGCAAACTGGCCGAAGGGAAGCGCCGGGTCATTGTGCAGGGCAAAAACGGCATCGCAGGGGAAACGGTCGAACAGCCCTTCCTCCACCATGATCTTTGCGCCGCCGAAGTTTTCCTCCGCGGGCTGGAAGATCAGGTGCACCGTGCCATCGAATTCGCGTCGCTCGGCAAGCAATTTTGCAGCGCCGAGTAGCATTGTCGTATGCCCGTCATGCCCGCAGGCATGCATCATGCCGGGAATTTTCGAGGCATGCGCCGCCCCGGTTTCCTCGTGGATCGGAAGCGCGTCAATATCGGCCCGGATGCCAATCGAACGGCCTGACGTGCCGTTTTTCAGCGTCGCCACCAGTCCGGTCGTCGCCAGTCCCCGTGTCACCTCATAACCCATGGCAATGAGTTTCTCGGCGATGAAATCCGACGTTTTGAACTCGGACAGGCCGATTTCAGGATATTGATGGAGATGATGCCGGATCTCGACAAGGTCTGGCATGGCGTTGGTCAGGGAAAGTCTCATTTAAACACCGCGCGTGGGAATCCGGTTCTCGAGCTTGCGGAACACGTAAACCAGAATGCCTGTGAGGCAGAGATAGATCAATGCCAGCAAAAGCAGGGGTTCATAGGTCAGATAGGTATCCTGCCGCACCCGTGAGATCACGCCATAGACATCAACCACCGTGATGGTTGCGATCAGCGGCGTGGACTTGAGCTGCAGCACCGTATCGCCGTTGAGGGTGGGCAATGCCCGGTGGATCGCCCGGGGCAGCCAGATGCGCCAGAAGGTCTGGAAGCGGCTCATGCCGAACGAATCTGCAGCTTCCAGCTCGCCCCGCGGCACACCCGCGAAAGCACCGCGCATGACCTCGCCTTCATAGGCAGCAAAGGAAAGGGTCAGTGCCAGAAAACCATAGGGCCAGGCCTGACGCAGATAGGGCCACAGGAAGGATTGGCGGATTTCCGGATATTGCGCGAAGATCGAGCCGAGACCGTAATAGAGAAGCCAGAGCTGCAGGAGCAGCGGCGTGCCTCGGATGACGGTGCAGAAGAGAACGGAGAGCCATTTCAGCAGGCGCGGTCCCGCAACCTGCGCAAGGCCGATCGGCACCGCCAGCAGAAAACCCACAAAGGATGTGGCAAACAGCATCAGCAGGCTTTCGCCAATGCCCGAGACCAGCTTCGCGGAATAGCGCGGCAGCCAGTCCCAGCGCATGAACCAGATGATGCAGAAGACAAGCACGCCAAAAATCGCCATCAGTACAAGGCGATGCGGCTCAAACAGGCTGCGCCCGGCAGGGGCCACATAGGCGGGGGGTGTGGTGACCGTTTCGCTCATGCTCAAGCCGTCCTTGTCAGGCCGCGTCTGGCCCGCTTTTCAATCAGGCCGATCACGACATTGGAAACGAGGGTGAGTGCCAGATAAAGCGCACCGGCCGCGAGGAAGAACAGCATATAGGCCTTGGTGGAGCCGGCGGCTTGCCGGGTGACAAGCGTAAGCTCCGAAAAGCCGATAACGGCGAGAAGGGCCGTATCCTTGGTCGCGATCATCCACAGATTGGCAAGGCCCGGAATGGCGTGCGGCAGCATCGCGGGCAGCGTGACACGGCGCAGCACCTGCAGGGGCGACATGCCGAAGGCGCGGGCCGCCTCGATCTGGCCGATAGGCACCGCCTTGATCGCGCCGCGCAGGATTTCTGTGGAATAGGCACCCTGAACCACGCCGATCACGAAAATACCGGCAGTCAGCGCATCGATATCCACCGCGCCATAGCCAAGGGCAGCAAGCAGCTGGCTCAGCGCATCCGTGCCCGCATAGTAGAGCAGAAGCATCAGCACCAGTTCGGGGATGGCGCGGATTAGCGTCGTGTAGATTTCCATAAGGTCGCGCAGGATCGGGCCACCATAAAGCTTGGCGCAGGCGCCGCCGATGCCGATGATCAGCCCGAGCGTATACCCGCCGATGGCCAATTGCAGCGAATGGGCAAAGCCCCAGAGCATCACGCCGCCCCAGCCGGGCGAATCGAGCGCAAGAAGGCTGAAGACGGATTGGGTGGCAGCGGTCGCCATGATGGTTTTCCGTTCAACGCGCAGGAAAAGGCGGTGCGGTGGTCAGGCCACCGCACCGGACGGATGGTCCGTCTCGCTTACTTGCCGTAGATGTCGAAGTCGAAATACTTCTTCGAGAAGGCATCGTAGGTGCCATTGGCACGGATTGCCTTGATGGCGGCGTTGAGCTTGTCCTTCAGCTCGGTTTCACCCTTGCGGATACCGATGCCGACACCCAGGCCGAGGATCGCCGGGTCGTCTTCCACGACGCCCTTCACTTCGCAGCAGGCACCCTGCTCGGACTTCAGGAAGGCGTCGAGCGCGATGGAATCGGCCTGCACCGCATCGATACGGCCGGCGGCCAGATCCTGATCCGCCTCGTCCTGGGTCTGGTATTCCTTGATTTCAGCAGCGGTGGAGCCGAAATGCGCGGTCGCATAGGCCTGGTGGATGGTCGACACCTGAACGCCGATCACCTTGCCCTTCAGGCCTTCCGGGGTCGCATCGAATTTCTGGTCCTTCGGGCCGATGACGACGGTCGGCGTGTTGTAATACTTGTCGCTGAAGTCGATGGTCTTCAGGCGCTCCTCGGTGATCGACATGGAGCCGATGATCATGTCGATCTTCTTGGAGGTCAGTGCCGGAATGATACCGTCCCAGGCAACCGGGGTGATCACGCAATCAAGCTTGGCTTCGGCGCAGATCGCCTTCTGGAATTCCACTTCCCAGCCGACCCAGTTGCCCGCGGCATCCGGTGAGGTAAAGGGCGGATAGGGCTCGGCGGCAAAGCCCACCTTCAGCTGCTCGGCCTGGGCCGTACCGGTCAAGACGGCCAGCGTCGTGGTCAGCGCCAGGGCTGCAATCGTCAAAGCTTTCTTCATTGGTGTTCCCTCTTTTTGGTTGGATTTTTATCAGTGAATGGAGCTGATGAATTTTTTCAGCCGCTCGGATTTCGGAGCGCCGAAAATCTGTTCGGGCGGTCCCTGTTCCTCGATCAGCCCGTTATGCAGGAAGACCACGTGGTTGGAGACCTCGCGGGCAAATTTCATCTCGTGGGTGACAAGCAGCATGGTGCGCTTCTCGCGTGCCAGATCGCCAATGACGGAGAGCACCTCGCCCACCAGTTCCGGATCAAGCGCCGACGTCGGTTCATCGAACAGCATGGCAAGCGGCTGGACGGCAAGTGCGCGGGCAATCGCTGCCCGCTGCTGCTGCCCACCGGACAGGAAGGAGGGATAGGCATCCCGCTTTTCATAAAGGCCCACCCGTTTCAGGATGGTTTCGGCCGTTGCAATCGCCTGATCCTTCGGCACGCCCAGCACCTGGACCGGTACTTCGGTGACGTTTTGCAGCACCGTCATGTGCTGCCACAGATTGAAGCTCTGGAACACCATGGCGAGGCGGGAGCGAATGCGCTGCACCTGCTTGCGGTTGGCCGGCATCAGCCCGCCCTGACCGTCGCTTTTCATCTCGATGGTTTCGCCATGCACCGTGACGCTGCCTGCCGTCGGCAGTTCCAGAAGGTTGATGCAGCGCAGGAACGTCGACTTGCCCGAACCGGACCCGCCGATGATGGCAATCACGTCGCCTTGCTTGGCTGTCAGTGAAATGCCCTTCAGAACCTCCAGCGGCCCGAAACGCTTGTGAAGGTCCTTAACTTCGATCGCCTGTTGAGGCTCGTTCATGATACCCCATCCCATGGCCGACGATTGATTTGTCGGCTTTTTTGTTCCCCAGCTGTTGTTTTTCCGGTCTGAGGCCGCTGACGCCGCATCCGTTGTTGGGAGGAGAATTGCACTTGTGCCGGAATTATTCAAGCGTATAATATCAACCCGTAACTTTTTATGTCTGCCTGATGGGGGAGGGGTCTGAATGAGTGGCTTTGGGTCGCAGGAAATGTCACGGCATCTGAAACGGGTGCTGATGCGCCGTCCGGGAGCGAGCCTGCTTCAGGCCGATCCGGCCAAATGGCATTACGGACCGACCTTCAATGGAGAAAAAGCCCTCCGCCAATATGCTGAATTTGCTCGGCTTGTCGAAAAATCGGGCACGGAGATCCTGTGGCTGGAAGACAAGGGTGACGGCCTGTCGGATGCCATGTTCACCCATGATCCGTCGCTGATGACGGATCAGGGCGCGCTGATCCTCAACATGGGCAAGGCGCTGCGAAAGGGTGAGCCTTCCCTGCACGAAGCTGCTTACCGCGAAGCCGGTATTCCGATCCTCGGTCGGCTGAAAGAGCCGGGTACGGTTGAAGGGGGTGATTGCATCTGGGTGGATGCAAAGACACTGGCGATTGGTCGCGGTGTCCGCTCCAACCAGCATGGCATCGATCAGGTGGCCGAAATCCTGAAACCGCTCGGTGTGACGGTTCTCACCTTCGACCTGCCGCTCTGGGCTGGCGAGGCCGCATGTCTGCATCTGATGTCGGTGATGAGCCCGCTCGGCGACAAGCTGGCGCTGGTTCACGCCCCGCTTATGCCGGCCGCCTTCTATCTGATGCTGCGTGATCGTGGCATTACCCTCGTTCACGCTCCGGAAGACGAATTTGCCGCAAGCGCCGGGCTTAACCTGAATGTGCTGCCGCTCAGCCCGAAAAAGGTCATAGCCGTGGCCGGTTTCCCGGGAACCAAAGCGGTGATGGAAGCGGCAGGCTGCGAGGTGGAAACCTTCGAGGCGGATGCGCTGTGCATTGCCTGCGAAGGCGGTCCCACCTGTCTTACCCGCCCCGTCTGGCGTGGTTGAGAGATGAGCCGACGCACCTTTCACCGGGTGGGGGAAGTGGAGCGCCGCCGCGATCTGATCGCCGCGACGCTCGACGTGATTGCCGAACAGGGGCTTCGCGCCGCAACCGTCCGGCAGATTTCCGCCCGCGCAGGGGTGACCGGCGGCCTTATCCGTCACTATTTCACCAGCAAGGACCAGATGGTGCAGGCCGCCTATCGCGAGCTTATGCAGGGAATGTTGCGCACAGTGGATGATGCGGTGCAGGCCTGTTCTTCCGGCCGCGACCGGATGCGCGCCTTCATCGAGGCAAACCTGCACGATACGGTGACGAATGCCCGAACCATCACGCTCTGGGCGGCCTTTATCGGAAATGTGAAGCTCGATCCGGATTTTGCTGCCATTCACCGCGAATACTATCTCGCGTTTCTCGACCAGTTGGAGAGCGTGCTTGCTCAGTTTCTGGATGAGGCAGGCCAAGGCCTCGACAAGCCGTCGCTTCGGGAAAAGACCATTGCCGTCAATGGCATGATCGACGGGCTCTGGCTCGAACAATCGGTCGCGGGTGAACTGTTCCGGGAAACGGAAGCGGCCGAGATCGCCTACCGTTCCGTAGAAAAACTGCTTGGTCTGGGCGAAGGCATGCTTGCCTGAAGCCCGACCTCTAACCGAAATGCACCTTGGAAAGGGAATGACCCCATGCGTTATGCATCGATTACCGACCGCCTTTCGACCCTTGGTTCCGGCAAATGGGCCGTGCATCTGGAGGCGCGTGCGATGGTGCAGGCGGGGGAAAAACTGATCGAACTGACGATCGGCGAGCCGGACCTGCCTCCGGATCAGGCACTGCTTGCAGAATGCGCGCGTGCCATGCATGCCGGCCGCACCCGCTATTCAAACGGTCGCGGTGAACCGGCGGTGCTGAAGGCGCTCGCCGACAAATACCGCAAGCGTCGTCCTGACGTTTCCGAAAAGAATCTGCTCTGCTTCCCCGGCACGCAGACGGCGCTCTTTGCCGTGATGCTGGGGCTCGTCGAGGCCGGCGATACGGTGCTGGTCGGTGATCCGCTCTATGCGACCTATGAAGGTGTGGTTGCATCGACAGGAGCCAGACTGAAACCGGTTCCGCTACACCCGGATCGCCGCTTCCATCTGCAGGCTGCCGATCTTGAAAAGGCGATTACACCGGATTGCCGTGTGCTGCTTCTCAACACGCCGCATAACCCAACCGGCGCTGTGCTGACCGCTGAGGAAATCGCTGAAATCGGTGAGGTGTGCCGCCGCCATGATCTGTGGATCGTCAGCGACGAGGTGTATGAAGAGCTGATCTTCGATGCAGCCTTTGCCTCTCCCTTTGACAATCCGGATCTTGCCGAGCGCACGATTGTCGTGTCCTCGATCTCGAAGTCCCATGCGGCGCCGGGCTTCCGCTCCGGCTGGGCGGCGGGTCCGGAAGAGTTCTGCGCGCGACTGCTGCCGGTTTCGGAAACCATGCTGTTCGGCGTTCAGCCCTTCATTTCGGACATGACGGCAATGGCTGTCTCGCAGCGTTTCGACACCGCCTCCGTCATGCGGGAAAACTACCTGCGCCGCGCCCGGATCGTCGAGCAGGCGCTCGCCCGTGAACAGCATCTGAAGGTGATGATGCCGGAAGGCGGCATGTTCATTCTGGTGGATGTGGGTGCAACCGGGCTCGAGGGACAGGATTTTGCCTGGAAACTGCTGAAGCAGGAAAAGGTTGCGGTCATGCCCGGTTCTTCCTTCGGGGAAGAGGCGCGCGACTTCATCCGCCTGTCTCTGACTGTCCCCGATGAACTGCTTTCGGAAGCCATGGGCCGCATTGCGCGTCTTGCCCGCACGCTTGCCGACGGAGAGGGAAAAGCCGCATGACCGCATCGATGAAAACTGTCGGCGAGGTCATGATCGACATTCTGGAGGCAAACGGCGTCGACCATGTCTTCGGCATTCCGGGTGTGCATACGGTTGAGCTCTATCGGGGGCTTGCCGGATCGAGGATCCGCCACATCACCCCGCGTCACGAACAGGGTGCGGCCTTCATGGCCGATGGTTATGCCCGGGTTTCGGGCAAGCCTGGCGTCTGCCTGCTGATCACCGGGCCGGGTCTTACCAACGCCATTACCGCGATGGCGCAGGCCCAGCAGGACAGCGTGCCCATGCTGGTGATTTCCGGTGTGAATGCCCGCTCCACACTCGGCCATGGTCGTGGCCGTCTGCATGAGCTGCCCGACCAGCGGGCGATGATGGCAAGTTTCTGCCTGATGACCCATACGCTGATCGAACCCACCGATCTGGCCGATGTCATGGCACGCGCCTTCACCCTGCTCCGCTCCGGCCGTCCCGGGCCGGTACATATCGAAATCCCGACGGATGTCATGTCCGCCCGCATTCCGGATCCGATGATCAAACCTGCCCGCGCGCTTCGCCCGCGCGCCGACAAAGGCTCGGTTGACGAGGCGGCCAGGCTGATTTCCTCGGGCAAAAGGCCTGTAATCCTTGCCGGAGGCGGGGCCGTGCGCGCTGCAAAGGCGGTGCAGGCGCTTGCCGAAAGGATCGGCGCGCCGATCATCACCACAGCCAATGCCCGCGGTCTTGTCCCCCATCACCCGTTATCCGTGCCTGCAAGCGCGAGCCTCATGCAGGTGCGTGCGGCCATCGCTGAAAGCGATCTGGTCATTGCGCTTGGCACGCAGTTCGGCACAACGGATTATGATGTCTATGTCGACGGAAGATTTCCGAAACTGGCGAATGTGATCCATGTGGACGTGGATGCCGCCCAGCTTGGACGCCAGCCGGATACACGTCTTCCCGTCTTGTCCACGGTCGAGAACTTCCTCGCCGACCTTCTGCCGCTTCTTGAAACGGCAAAACCTGCGGCCAAAGCCGAGGCGCGGGCGGCCGATATTCGCGAGAAGGCGCGCGGCGAGCTGAGCGCAAAAATGCAGCGGGAAGTGTCTATCCTCGAATTGGTCCGCGACACCCTGCCAGGCTGCATCATCGTCGGTGATTCGACGCAGGCAATCTACGCCGGCAATCTCTTCTTTGAATCGGACCGGCCTGCCGGCTGGTTCAATGCTGCAACCGGTTTTGGCGCGCTTGGCTATGGTCCGCCCGCGGCGATCGGGGCCGCCCTGGCAGAACCGGGCACGCCCGTCATCTGTCTCACCGGCGATGGCGGCTTCCAGTTCACGCTTTCCGAAATCGGTGCCGCCCGCGATGCCATGGCGAAGGTGATCTATCTCGTCTGGAACAATGACGGCTATCAGGAAATCGAGACCTATATGATCGATAACGGCATTACGCCTGAAGGGGTGAAGCCGTCTGCTCCCGATTTCCTGAAGATTGGCGAAGCATATGGTCTCCCGTCCTCAAGGCTTTCAAGCATCGATCAGCTTGCGGATGCGCTGAAAACGGCGGCTGGTCGGCAGGGGCCATCCCTGATCGAGGTCCACGAGAGCCTTACGCTGGGCATGCGGCCCTGATCTGCCGAATGGCACGAAATCCTGCTTTTTTATGTCGCCACATTCGCTTATGAGTGTGTATGGGGACAAGGGATGCGTATCGGCCTTACCTGAGGCTGTGCGACGGGTGGACGAATGACGGAACAGGGTAAGCATGTCGCGCCAAGGGTGCGTCGCACGGCCTCCAAGGAGGAGCGCCAGCAACAGCTGATCGAGGCAACCATAGATCAGCTGGCCCTTCGAGGGTATGCGTCAACCACCATCGCCGATGTCGCCAAGGCGGCGGGTCTTTCCCGCGGGATTGTCAATTTCCATTTCGAGAGCAAGGAAAAGCTTCTCGAGGCGACCCTTGCCTATCTCTCCCGGGAGTATGACGATATGGTCCTCGGGCGTATTGCGGAGGCGGGCCATCGCGCGGCGGACCAGCTCTGGGCCTATGCGGATGCGCATTTCGATCCGCTTGTGTGCACGCCACGCAAGCTTGCGGCCTGGGTGGCTCTCTGGGGCGAGGCCAAGAATCGCCCGAATTACGTGACCGCCCGCAGCCCGCGCGACATCGCGATCATCCAGGTGCTGATCAGGATTTGCGAAAAGCTCAAGACCGAAGGCGGCTATTCCATCGATCCGCATGCGATTGCCTTCGGTTTCAACAGCTTGACCGAAGGGTCATGGATGCAGGTGCTGATGGAAGACAGCATCAACCGGGAGGAGGCGCTGTCGATAGCGCGGCACTATCTTTCTGTGATTTTCCCGCGTCATTTTCAGCCCACCGGACCGCGCCCTGCGCTTTCTCATTGAGCACTGCAGATCGTCTTTCAGTGCTGACCTTTTTTGACCGGCTGGCTTCGTCAGGGTGACTGATCCCGCCCTTGACAAAGGAGCAAACTGCTTCAATGTCTCCCCGCCCGCCATTGCCGCAAACAGGCGTAAAAAAGCCATGTTCGATAAACATGGCTGCTTGTCCGCGCCTGTTCCGGAGTGTCTGTCGCACGGCAATTCTGTTGTGTTGGGCCAGACAATCGGAGTAAGGCGTGGTCGCCGTCAGACCCATCGCGCATACAGAACCGGAAGTTATGTCCCCTCAGAACCCGACCGCCGCTCCGCCCCGTGAGTCCGAAGCCAAGCAGATCGATCACAATGGATCGATCCGGTCGACCTATTTCAGTCTGGAGGAGCTTTCGGCCTGCGGAGCAGCCATGGCCCGCGGTGAGCCGCTGCATCTGCCGGCCTATACGCCTTTCGATTTCTTCCGCCGTCACAAGGAAAATGACCGCGAGATCCTGCGCGTCTATCGCTCGACAGCGTCAGACGTTGCCGCCGGTGCCGCGATTACCCCGGCTGCGGAGTGGCTGCTCGACAATCACTATATCGTCGAGGAAGCCCTGCAGGAGGTGCGGCGCGATTTTCCGAGGCGCTTCTATCGCCAATTGCCGGTTATCGAGGTTGCCGGCCAGAAAATCCCGCGCACGCTGGCAATTGCCTGGCTTTACGTGGCCCATACCCACAGTTCCGTCTCGCGGGAAAGCCTCACGGCAATCGTAGACGGCTTCCAGCAGGAGCAGACGCTTCAGATCGGCGAGCTCTGGGCCTTGCCCTCCATGGTGCGCTATGTGCTGATCGAGAATCTCCGCCGCATCTCGATCCGGGTGGAACGGTCGCGCCAGATGCGCCGCAAGGCAAACGAGGCCGCCGATGAATTGATCCGGCTTGCCGATCCCGGCCGCTGCAAGCCATTCCTCGATACGCTGGAACAACTGGCCGAGGACAATACCTTTGCTACCCAGTTCCTCTACCGGCTGCGCGACGGCTCGCAGACATCGAGCCTTGCGATTTCCTGGCTTGAAGACCGCCTGGAGCGCGCCGGAACGGATGCCGAAGATGTGCTGATGGCCGAACATAACCGGCTCTCCTCCGGCAATGTCACCATGGGTAACATCATCCGCGGCTTGCGCGCCATCGATGATACCGAATGGGCGGTCTGGGTGGAGGATGTCAGCCAGGTCGACAAGCTGCTGTTTGCCCGCACCGATTATGGCGCGCTGGATTCCGGTTCGCGCAACAAATACCGCAAGGCGATCGAACGCTTTGCCCGCCGCTCGGGCTTGACCGAAGTGGAGATTGCCGAAGCTGCCCGCACAATGACGGAAAGTGCCGCGCCCGTCGGGCTCGCCGCACGCGCGCCCAATCTGGGCGACTTTCTTGTGGGCACCGAGCGCAAGAAGCTCGAAAAGACCATCGGCTATCGGACGCCCTTCCTGCAGGGATCGATCCGCAATTTCCGCAAGTTCAACTGGTTCGGCATTGCAGGACCAGTGCTGGTCTTCACATTGCTGGCGCTCTGGGGCGCCTATGCTTTCCTGTCGGCAACCGGCATGGGCCTTGCCGCAATGCTGGTGATGCTTGCGCTGTTTGCGCTGCCCGCATCTGAAGGCGCGACAGGACTTTTCAACACGCTCGTCACCTTCCTCGTGCCGCCGGTGCGGCTGATCGGGTACGAATTCAAGGATGGCATTCCGGATGATGCCCGCACGCTGCTGGTCGTCCCCTGTCTGATTTCAAGCCGCGACAGCGTCGATGAGCTGGTGCGCAATCTCGAGGTTCACTATCTCTCGAACCCGCATGGCGCGATCCATTTCGCGCTGGTGAGTGACTGGCCGGACAGCCAGAAGGAAGAAACCGAAGCCGATCTTGCCGTCTTCGCCTATGCCCGCCAGCAGATAGACCTGTTGCGCAAACGCTATTCCGGCGATCCGATGACCCGGTTCTATCTCCTGCATCGTCGACGCCTTTATAATCCCGCCGAAGGCTGCTGGATGGGCTGGGAGCGCAAGCGCGGCAAGCTGCACGAGCTGAACCTTTTGCTGCGCGGCGACCGTGACACGACCTTCCTGCCCGGCGCCAATGAAATACCGGAAGGCATCCAGTATGTAATGACGCTGGATTCCGATACCCGCCTGATGCGCGATGCGGTGACTAAGTTGGTCGGCAAGCTTCATCATCCGATCAATCGCCCCGTGATCGATCCCGTGTCGAAGCGCGTGGTCAAGGGCTACGGCCTGTTGCAGCCGCGGGTGACCGCGTCACTGACGACCGGTGTGGATGCCTCCGTCTTCCAGCGCATCTTCTCGATCAACCGCGGCCTCGATCCTTATGTCTTTACCGTATCCGACGTCTATCAGGACCTGACGGGCGAGGGCACCTTTACGGGCAAGGGTCTCTATCACGTGGATGCCTTCGAGGCGGCGCTGAAGGGTCGCATCGATGAAAATGCGGTTCTCAGCCATGACCTGCTCGAGGGCTCGTTTGCACGATGCGCACTTGTCACCGATGTGGAACTGGTCGAGGATTTCCCGGTTCGCTACGAGGTAGAAGTCTCGCGCCAGCATCGCTGGGCGCGCGGGGATTGGCAGCTTCTCCCCTTCATCCTCGATCTCGGCCGTGGTGTGACGGCCCTTGGCCGATGGAAAATGCTCGATAACCTTCGCCGGTCACTGATTCCGATTGCCTGGTTCATCGCATCCGCATGCGGCTGGTATCTGCTGCATCCGTTCCATGCACTCGTCTGGCAGGTGCTGCTGATCTTCTGCCTTTTCGTTGCGCCCACGCTGTCGTTGATCAATGGCATCATTCCGCGCTCGACCGATATTGTCGCGCGCGCCCACTTCTATACGGTCTGGTCGGATATCCGGGCTGCCAATGCGCAAGTGGCGCTGCGTGTGGTGTTCATCGCCGATTCCGCCTGCAAGATGGCGGATGCGATCATTCGCTCGCTCTATCGTCTGCTCGTCAGCCACAAGTTGCTTCTTGAATGGAAGACGGCGGCGAGCGTCCAGTCCAAGGCACAGGGCTCCATTCTCGACTACTACAAGTCGATGTGGCAGGCGGTGGCCGTGTCGATCATCGGCCTGGTGATCGCTGCCCTTCCCGACCACAATTCCTTTCTCGTCGGCCTGCCGTTCGTCTTTCTCTGGGTGCTTTCGCCGGCTGTTGCCTGGTACGTCAGCCAGACAGCCGAAACCGAGGATCGGCTTGTGGTCAGCACCGAGGTCTCGAGCGAGCTACGCAAGATTGCGCGGCGCACCTGGCGCTATTTCGAAAGCTTCGTGCGGGCCGAGGATAATTTCCTGCCACCGGACAATTATCAGGAAATTCCGAACCCGGTTCTCGCCCGGCGCACGTCGCCCACCAATATCGGTGTCTATCTGCTCTCGGTGATTTCGGCCCGCCAGTTCGGCTGGATCTCCTTTGCCGAAACGGTGGAACGTCTGGAGCAGACAGTTTCCACCATCGACCGGATGGAGAAGTTCCGGGGCCATCTCTTCAACTGGTATCTGACCGATAGCCTCAACACGCTCGGCCCGCGCTATATTTCGGCAGTGGACAGCGGCAATCTCGCCGGTCATCTGGTCGCCGTTTCGTCAGCCTTGCGCGATTGGGAAGAGGCACCATCCGCCCACATGCAAGGCCCGCTCGATGGGCTTGGTGATGTGCTCGGCATTTTCGAGGAGGTGCTGAAGGATCTGCCGGACGACCGCAAGACCGTGCGGCCGCTGCGCCGCCGCCTGGAAGAGCGGGTGCAGGGTTTCGGCACGGCTCTTGAGGCCGCCCGCCGGGAAAAGGTTGCCGCATCGCTGCATGTGGTGAACCTGCTCGGCCTTGCCCGTGATATCGAGAAGCTGGCCAACAACCTGCATCACGAAGTGGCCTCCACCCAAAGCGGTGAGGTCGCCGCATGGGCACGCACGCTGGTTGCCAATTGCGAGGCCCATCAGGCAGATGCGGCGGTCGATATTTCCAATATCGAGCCGCTGCGCCAGCGGCTTGCCTTCCTGCGCGACAAGACCCGCAGTCTCGCCTTCGAGATGGATTTCCGTTTCCTCTACCGGCCGGAACGCCGCCTGTTGTCGATCGGCTATCGCACCGAAACCGGGGAACTGGACGAATCCTGCTACGATCTTCTTGCTTCCGAAGCCCGTCTCACCAGCCTGTTCGCAATTGCAAAGGGCGATCTGCCGACCGAGCACTGGTACAAGCTTGGCCGTCAGGTGGTGCCTGTCGGCTCCCGTGGCGCGCTTTTGTCCTGGTCGGGCTCGATGTTCGAATATCTGATGCCGCCGCTCGTCATGCAGGAGCGTCATGGCGGCATTCTCAACCAGACCAACAATCTGGTGGTCAAGGAGCAGATGAACCACGGTCGGCGCCTCGGCACGCCCTGGGGCATTTCCGAAGCGGCGTTCAACGCCCGCGACCATGAACTCACCTATCAATATACGAATTTCGGCGTGCCGACCCTGGGCCTGAAGCGCGGGCTCGGTGAAAATGCGGTGATTGCGCCCTACGCCTCGCTGCTCGCCTCGCAATATGCGCCGGAAGCTGCTCTTGCCAACCTGCAGGCGCTGCGCAAGCTCGGTGCGCTCGGGGCCTATGGCTTCCATGATGCGGTGGATTTCACGCCGACCCGTGTTCCCGAAGGCGCGCGCTGCGCGGTCGTCCGCAATTACATGGCCCACCATCATGGCATGTCGATTGCAGCGGTTGCCAATGTCGTCTTCAACGGCATGCTGCGTGAACTTTTCCACTCCGATCCGGTGATCGAGGCGGCAGAGCTTCTGGTCGAGGAAAAGGCGCCGCGTGAGGTGCAGGTGATGAGCGCCAAGCACGAGCCGGAAAAGCCGGGCTCGACGCAGGCCGATCTTGCGCGCCCGCAGGTGCGCATGATTGCCGATCCGATGGAGCGCGAGCGCGAACTCGTCTTCCTCTCCAACGGTCATTATTCGGTGATGCTCTCTGCAACCGGCTCCGGTTATTCCCGCTGGAACGGCCAGACCGTCTCGCGCTGGAAGGCCGATCCGACCGAAGATAACTGGGGCAATTTCATTTTCCTGCGCGATATGGCGACGAACCAGTGGTGGTCCGCGACCTCCGCGCCGCGCCAGGTGGAAGGTGAAAAGGTCTCGGTGATCTTCGGTGACGACAAGGCCGAGTTTACTAAGACGGTCGGACGCCTCACCAGTGAAATGGAATGCATCGTTGCCACAGAACACGATGCCGAAGGCCGCCGCCTGACGCTGATCAACATGAGCCCGGAAGACCGCTACATCGAGGTCACGTCCTATATGGAGCCGGTGCTGTCCAGCGATGATGCCGACAGTGCCCATCCGCTCTTCTCGCGGATGTTCGTGAAAACGGAAGTGGGTCAGCGCGGTGACGTGATCCGGGCGGTGCGCAACAAGCGCAGCCCCGGCGAGCCGGACATGTGGGTTGCGCATCTGATCGTCGACAACGCCGGTCCGGGCCGCCCGACCGAATTCGAGACCGATCGGCGCAAATTCATCGGTCGTGGCCGCAGCCTTGCCGATGCAGCGGCCTTTGATCCAGGTGCTACGCTTTCCGGCACCGATGGTTTCACGCTCGATCCTGTTCTTTCGCTCCGCCGCGTCATCCGTGTGCCTGCGGGCAAGAAAGTCAGCGTCATCTACTGGACGATTGCGGCCCCGAACCGGGAAGAGATCGACAAGGCTATCGACCGCTACCGGCATCCGGATGCCTTCAGCCATGAGATGATCCATGCCTGGACGCGGGCGCAGGTGCAGATGCGCCATATCGGCGTGAACTCCAAGCAGGCAGCTGCCTTCCAGCTGCTGGGACGCTATCTCGTCTATCCGGACATGCAGCTTCGTGCCGATCCGGCGACGGTGGCCTCCGGTCTTGCCTCGCAGTCCTCGCTCTGGCCACTTGCGATTTCCGGCGATTTCCCGATCATCACGCTTCGCATCAATGACGAGATGGATCTTGCCATTGCGCGGGAAGCCCTGATGGCACAGGAATATCTGCGTTCGCGCGGTCTGACGGTTGATCTCGTGATCCTCAACGAGCGTGCCTCCTCCTATGCGCAGGACATGCAGCATGCACTCGATGCAGCTTGCGAAAACTTCCGCAGGCTGGGTCAGGCAGACGGGCTGCGCCAGCATATCTTTGCGGTGCGCCGTGATCTCATGGACCAGACCACATGGCAGGCGCTGATTGCCGCCTCCCGTGCGGTATTCCACGCGGCAAATGGCACCGTCACCGACCAGATCAACCGTGCGGTTGCGCTGTTTGCCCCGGTCGCCAAGGCGCATCAGCCGCAGATCGGGGAGGAAAAGATCCTTGCCCTTCCGGTTATCGAGGCGAAAAAGGTGGTTCCGCCGCTCGATGGCAGCGATCTCGAATTCTGGAACGGCTACGGCGGCTTCCGGGCCGATGGCAGCGAGTATGTGATCCGTCTGCGTGGCGGTGAAGCGACGCCGCAGCCCTGGATCAATGTGATCGCGAATGCCGATTTCGGCTTCCATGTCCCGGGCGAGGGGGGTGGCTTTACCTGGAGCCGCAACTCCCGCGACTACCAGCTCACACCCTGGACCAATGATCCGGTGGTGAACCGGCCTGGTGAAGCGCTTTACGTGACCGATGCGGACAGCGGAGAGACGCTCACGCCGTTTGCGGCACTTTCCACAGATGGAAACAGCCGGTTTGAAGCCCGTCATGGCCATGGCTACAGCGTGTTCCTGACGGAGAAGAGCGGGCTTGCGCTCGAGGCGCTGCAGACCGTTGCGCGTGATCTTCCCGTCAAGATCACAAGGCTTCGCATCCGAAATTCCGGTTCGCAAGGCCGGTCCCTGAAGGTGCATGCCTATGCGGAATGGGTTCTCGGCAACAATCCGCAGCGCACGGCCCCCTTCGTGCTGACTTCTTATGACGCAGAGGCGGGTACCCTGCTCGCAACCAATCCTTACAGCCTGGATTATTCTGGCAGAACGGCCTTCTTCGCATCCTTCGCGCCGCCGCAGAGCTATTCCGCCAGCCGACGGGAATTCATCGGCCGCAATGGATCAATCATCGCCCCAGAGGCACTTTCCGGGACAAAGCCATTATCCGGCAATACCGAAGCGGATGGTGATCCGGCGGCCGCGCTTGCGCTCGAATTCCGGCTCGGTGCCGGCGAAACCCGGGATATCTACATCTATCTCGGTGATGCGGAGAACCGTGAGGCTGCCGTTTCGGTACTGGACCAGGTGCGCAAGGCGGATTTCGAGGAGATCCTCAAATCCGTTCATGCCTATTGGACGGCCTTCAACGGCACGGTGAAGGTCAAGTCGCCGGACCGGGCCTTTGACCTGATGGTGAATGGCTGGCTGCCCTATCAGGCACTCGCCTGCCGCATCAATGCCCGCGCCGCCTTCTATCAGGCGAGCGGAGCCTATGGCTTCCGCGACCAGTTGCAGGATACGCTGGCCTTCCTGCTGCATGATCCCTCCCTTGCACGTCGTCAGATCCTGAACGCCGCTGCCCGGCAGTTCGAGGAAGGCGATGTGCAGCACTGGTGGCTGCCGCAGACCGGCGCTGGCGTGCGCACGCATATCTCGGATGATGTGGTCTGGCTTGCCTATGCGGTTGAGCATTACTGCAGTGCCACCGGCGATCTTGCGCTGCTGGAAGAGGAATTGCCATTCCTTACCGGCGAGCAGGTGCCGGAAGGCGAGCATGACAGTTTCTATCGGCCGGGCACCACCGATTACCGGGTGAGCCTTTTTGAGCATGCGGCCCGCGGGCTTGACCTTGCGATCCATCGCACCGGCGAAAACGGCTTGCCGCTGATCCTCGGGGGCGACTGGAATGACGGCATGAACCGGGTCGGCATTGAAGGCCGTGGCTCCAGCACCTGGCTCGGCTGGCTGCTTGCCGCAGCGCTTCGCCCCTTCATCGGCCATGCCCGCATGCGCAATGACAATGGTCGTGCGGATCGATGGCAGGCGCATCTGGAGCGGCTTGTTGCCGCGCTGGAAGAAGCAGGCTGGGATGGTGATCACTACCAGCGCGGCACGTTTGATGACGGCACGCCGCTTGGCTCGTCCTCAAGCGAGGAATGCCGGATCGACAGCATTGCGCAGTCCTGGTCGGTGCTCTCCGGCGAAGGTCGGCCGGAGCGCCAGCAGCAAGCCATGAGCGCGGTTCTGGAAAAGCTTGTGGATGCGGACAAAGGTCTGATCCGCCTGTTCACGCCGCCGTTTGAGAAGACCAGCCATGACCCCGGCTATATCAAGTCCTATCCGCCGGGCGTGCGGGAAAATGGTGGCCAATATACCCATGCTGCCACCTGGGTCGTGATGGCGCTGGCGAAGCTTGGCCGCGCGGATGATGCCTATCGGTGCTTCTCGATGCTCAATCCCGTCAACCATGCCCTGTCACAGCAGGCGGCGGACCTCTATCGCGTCGAGCCTTTTGTGGTTGCTGCCGATGTTTATGGCGAAGGTGCGCTTGCGGGCCGGGGTGGCTGGACCTGGTACACAGGTTCGGCTGGCTGGCTCTATCGGGCTGCCGTGGAAGGCATTCTGGGCATCGAACGCCGGGACAGGCAGCTGTCTTTCTCGCCTGCCCTTCCCGAGAGCTGGGACCGGGTGGATGTCGAGCTGACACTGGAAGGCAAGACCCGCCGTATCGCGATGATCCGCAAGGAAAACGGCGTCGAAATCTCGGTTGATGGTGGCCTGCTGGATGGACAGGACCGGGTGCTGCAGCTCTGAGCGCGCTGCAGCCTGCCTGCTAAAAGACCGTAACGCGAAAGGCCGGGCGTGAGCACGCCCGGCCTTTCGCGTTTGAGGAGAATTGGCTTTTCAGGCCGCCTCGTGGGCCTTCTTGACTTCGTCATCGGTCAGGATGCCGGATGCCCGCAGCAGGGCGGCGAAACGGCCATTGCTCTGACTCAACTCGTCAAACCCGCCCATTTCGACGATCTTGCCATGATCGAGGAAGATCACCAGATCTGCCTCCCGTACGGTCGAAAGCCGGTGTGCGATGATGAAGGTGGTGCGGTTTCGGCGCAGATTGTCGATCGCCGTCTTCACCCGCGCCTCGGTTTCCACGTCCAGCGCTGAAGTGGCTTCGTCAAGCACGAGGATCGGTGAATTCTTGAGGATGGCGCGGGCAATGGCGATGCGCTGGCGCTCGCCACCGGAAAGGCGGTTGCCGCGCTCTCCCGCATGGGTTTCGAAGCCGTTCAGGCGGTTTTCGATGAATTCGGCAGCGGCGGCAGCATCGGCGGCGTCGCGGACCTCGTCCTCGCTCGCATCTTCGCGGCCCAGACGGATATTGTCACGGATCGAGCGGTTGAGCAGGCCCGCATCCTGGAAGACGGTCGCAATCGAGGACCGCAGCGATTTGCGCGTCACGGTGGAGATGTCCGTGCCATCGATCAGGATTTCCCCCTCCTGCGGTTCGTAGACCCGCTGCAGCAGGTTGATCAGCGTTGTCTTCCCCGCACCGGTCGGGCCAACAATAGCCACGGTCTGGCCTGCCTTGACGGTGAAGGACACGTCCTTCACGCCTTGCGTGGCATTGGCGAAATCGAAGCTCACATGGCGGAACTCTACCTCGCCTTTCACATGATCCAGAACGCCGGCATTGGCCGCTTCCTCGCGGTCCTTCACGGCGTCTTCGAGCGCAAAGAATTCCTCGAGCTTGGACCGGGCCTCGAAAGTCTGGGTGGCAAAGGCACGCATCTGGTCCAGCCTGCCGACCAGAAGACCGGCAAAGCCGATGAAGGCGATCACATCGCCGACGCGCAGCTCGCCGCTTTGCACGAGGAAGGTGCCGATTACCAGAATGATCATCATGGAAATGGTCGAAGCCATCCGGTTCAGGGCGCTTGCAAGCGCCCACCAGTCCAGCACCGGCAGCTGGGCGGAAATCAGTTGGCGGGCAAAATCCTTGAGTGCCCGCGTCTCGGCCTCGATCCGGTTGTAGCTATGGATCACCGAGACATTGGAGATCACGTCGCTGACATGGGAAAAGACGGTGTGGTAATGGGTTTCGACCGCTGCCTGCCCATCCTTTGTCTTGGCCATCACCACCCGGCCGATGATCCAGTAGAGGATGCCGAGCACAATCAGCACTGCAGACAGCCGGTAATCCATGGAAATCGCCGTTGGCACAAGAAGCGCCAGAGCAACCGCCGTTGCGAGATGCGTGCGCATGAATTCCAGCCACAGCCCGAACAGCGTTTCGCAGGCGCGCAGCAGCGTGTGCAGCGCATTGGAGGTTCCGCGCTGGTTATGCCAGGAAAGCGGCATGGAAATGATCCGCCCAAAGGCCTCGGTGAGAAGCGATGCGCGCCGCTCGTGTGCAAGCCGGTCTGCCTCGCGGGCGACGGCGACAAAGGCAATGGTGTTGAACACGCCAAAGCCTGCCCACATCAGGAGCATGGGCGTTACCGGCGTTTTCGAGGATATCGCATCGATGATCCGGCCAAACAGCACCGGTTCGGCAATGGTGATCACCGCAAGAACGATATTGGCGATAACCACCATCGAGACCCTCAGGCGGAAGGCCGAGAGGTAACTCAATGCTCGCGCATAAACCTGGAACAACGACACGCTCAATCCCTTTATTCATTCCATGAGGCATCGCCAAAATACAGGAACCTTGCTGAACTCAGCATTAACGGAATGAAAGACCTCAGCATTTTCGGCCAATCAAGGAATGCAAGAGGCGCATAGCTGATATTGAAATTTGTTATAATTTATAACGTTGCTGAATATTGCTCAGATTTTCAATTCGCATACTAATACGGGTATGGATGGTTGGTGGACACGGTTCACGACAGTAGGCCGGCCGTCCGGATAAAGGTGCGCCTTTCCGGGAGAGAAGGGTGGGGCGGCACCGATGGGAGGAGGCCGGAGACAATCCGGCTGCCGGTAAAGCGAGGGCAGAGTGTCAGTTCAAGCAATTCTGGAAATGCTGGTGACCACGGAGGAAAGTCACTCCGCGGCAGAGGTTCTGCAGTCGCTGGAACAGCTGCTGTCCGTCTACGGATTTGACTATTACAGCATTTTTCGCCAGCTCCGCTTGAAGGAGGATGGCTATTTCGATGTGTTCGGCTGCCATATGCCCGAAGGCTGGGCGGAGACCTATCGGGAACAGTCCTATTTCGCGATTGATCCGGTCATGCGCTATCTCGCCGTGGCTCAGCGCCCTTTCCGGTGGAGAGAGGCGCTCAAGTTCTATGAGGCCGATCCAAACCTTCGTCATATGGAGCGCATGATGGGCGAAGCCGCCCGAGCCGGATTGCTGGACGGCTATTTCTTCCCGATGCATGGCCGCGGCGGGCTGATCGGAGCCCTGACGGTGGGCGGACCACGGGAGGTCAACCTCTCGCCGGCCGAGCTGTCGCTTTTTCAGGCTGCCGCAAAGGCCGCTTACTGGAAACTTCGCAAGCTTGCACAGCTTTCCGAGGAGGGGGAGGAAAAGCCCGTGCATGGACCTGACATAACCCGGCGGGAATTGCAGGTGCTGATCCATCTTGCGGACGGGTTGACCTCAAACGAGATCAGTCGGGTGCTTTCGATTTCGCCACACACGGTGGACTGGTATATGAGCGGACTGCAGACCAAGCTTGGTGCCCGTAACCGCCAGCATGCGGTGGCTATCGCCTTTCGAAGCGGCATGCTGTTCTGAAGCCGGGTGTCGAGCGGCTCCTGCGCTGTCATTTTTTGAAAAATTCTTTGCTGTTCGGCAAAATTTTTTGCAGCGCCTCATTTTTGTGCATTTGCGTTCAAAACGACGTTTTCTCTCGCAAATGCGAAAGAAATTGAGCGCGAGGGCACGGTTTTCAATCGATTTGCGCCCGAATTTGTCCAGTTTTCCCGATGCGTGAATTCGACCTAAGTCGTATTTGCGATGCTGGCGGTCGAGCGCGGAAATTGACTCGATGGAACGAGGCGGTATGGAAGAGACATCAGGGACCGCAACCCTTGGTCCCGGCCTTGACGTCGTGAGGAGATCGTCTTGTCGATATCGAAGATACTGGTAGCGAACCGCTCAGAAATTGCCATCCGGGTTTTCCGCGCTGCAAACGAGCTTGGTATCAAGACGGTTGCGATCTGGGCGGAGGAAGACAAGCTCGCGCTGCACCGGTTCAAGGCGGACGAGAGCTATCAGGTGGGCCGCGGCCCGCATCTCCAGCGCGACCTTGGCCCCATCGAAAGCTATCTTTCAATCGACGAGGTTATCCGCGTCGCCAAGGCCTCCGGAGCGGATGCCATCCATCCTGGCTATGGCCTTCTGTCGGAAAGCCCTGAATTCGTGGATGCCTGCAATGCGGCTGGCATCACCTTCATCGGCCCGAAGGCCGATACGATGCGCCGTCTCGGCAACAAGGTCGCCGCCCGCAATCTGGCAGTTGAAGTGGGTGTTCCCGTCGTTCCCGCCACCGAGCCGCTGCCGGATGACATGGAAATCGTGAAAAAGATGGCCGCTGACGTCGGCTATCCGGTGATGCTCAAGGCCTCCTGGGGTGGTGGCGGTCGCGGCATGCGCGTGATCCGCGCCGAGGCCGATCTTGCCCGTGAGGTGACGGAGGCCAAGCGCGAGGCGATGGCTGCCTTCGGCAAGGACGAGGTCTATCTCGAAAAGCTGGTCGAGAACGCCCGCCATGTGGAAAGCCAGATCCTTGGCGATACCCATGGCAATGTGGTGCATCTGTTCGAGCGCGACTGCTCGATCCAGCGCCGCAACCAGAAGGTCGTCGAGCGTGCGCCGGCACCCTATCTCACGGAAGCGCAGCGCCAGGAGCTTGCCACCTATTCGCTGAAGATTGCCAAGGCGACCAACTATATCGGCGCGGGCACCGTCGAATATCTGATGGATGCAGACACCGGCAAATTCTACTTCATCGAAGTGAACCCGCGTATTCAGGTGGAACATACCGTTACCGAACAGGTGACGGGCATCGACATCGTCAAGGCGCAGATCCATATTCTCGATGGCTTTGCGATCGGTACGCCGGAATCAGGCGTTCCCGCGCAGGAAAACATCCGCCTCAACGGCCACGCCCTCCAGTGCCGCATCACGACTGAAGACCCGGAACAGAACTTTATTCCGGACTATGGCCGCATCACCGCCTATCGCGGTGCGACCGGCTTCGGCATCCGTCTTGATGGTGGCACGGCCTATTCGGGTGCGGTCATCACCCGCTATTACGATCCGCTGCTGGAAAAGGTCACGGCCTGGGCACCAACGCCGACGGAGGCGATCCGCCGCATGGACCGCGCGCTGCGCGAATTCCGTATCCGTGGCGTGGCGACCAACCTCACCTTCCTAGAGGCGATCATCACCCATCCGAAATTTGCGGACAATTCCTACACGACCCGCTTCATCGACACCACGCCGGAACTCTTCCAGCAGGTGAAGCGGCAGGATCGCGCGACCAAGCTGCTCACCTATCTCGCAGACGTGACCGTCAATGGTCATCCCGAAGCCAAGGGCCGCCCGAAGCCTTCCGCCGATGCGGCAAAGCCGGTCGTGCCCTTCGTCGGCGGACCGATTGTCGATGGCACCAAGCAGAAGCTCGACCAGCTCGGCCCGAAGGGCTTTGCCGAATGGATGCGCAATGAAAAGCGCGTGCTGATGACCGATACGACCATGCGCGATGGTCATCAGTCGCTGCTCGCGACCCGCATGCGCACCTATGACATTGCGGGCGTTGCAGGCACCTATGCCCGCGCGCTTCCGCAACTGCTCTCGCTCGAATGCTGGGGCGGTGCGACTTTCGACGTCTCCATGCGCTTCCTCACCGAAGACCCGTGGGATCGCCTGACCCGTATCCGGGAAGCCGCACCCAACCTTTTGCTGCAGATGCTTTTGCGCGGCGCAAATGGTGTCGGCTACAAGAACTATCCGGACAATGTGGTCAAATACTTCGTCCGTCAGGCCGCGAAGGGCGGTATCGACCTTTTCCGCGTGTTTGACTGCCTGAACTGGGTGGAGAACATGCGCGTCTCGATGGACGCGGTGGCGGAAGAGAACAAGCTTTGTGAAGCCGCTATCTGCTACACGGGCGATATCCTCAACTCCGCCCGTCCGAAATATGACCTGAAATATTATACGAACCTTGCCGCCGAACTGGAAAAGGCAGGTGCCCATATCATCGCGGTCAAGGACATGGCGGGTCTGCTGAAGCCTGCGGCGGCGAAGGTGCTGTTCAAGGCTCTGCGGGAGGCAACCTCGCTCCCGATCCATTTCCACACCCATGATACGTCCGGCATTTCGGCAGCGACCGTGCTTGCAGCGGTTGATGCGGGTGTCGATGCGGTCGATGCGGCGATGGATGCGCTGTCCGGCAACACGTCCCAGCCCTGCCTTGGCTCGATTGTGGAGGCGCTGGCGGGCTCCGAGCGTGATCCGGGTCTCGATACCGAATGGATCCGCCGCATCTCCTTCTACTGGGAAGCGGTGCGCAACCAGTATGCGGCCTTCGAGAGCGACCTCAAGGGGCCGGCCTCCGAAGTCTACCTGCATGAAATGCCGGGTGGCCAGTTCACCAATCTCAAGGAACAGGCCCGCTCGCTCGGTCTTGAAACCCGCTGGCACGAGGTGGCACAGGCCTATGCCGATGCCAACCAGATGTTCGGCGATATCGTCAAGGTCACGCCGTCCTCCAAGGTGGTGGGCGACATGGCGCTGATGATGGTGAGCCAGGACCTGACGGTGGCCGATGTCGAAAACCCGGCCAAGGATGTCTCCTTCCCGGAATCGGTGGTCTCCATGCTGAAGGGTGATCTCGGTCAGCCCCCGTCCGGCTGGCCGGAAGCCTTGCAGAAGAAGGCGTTGAAGGGGGAAAAGCCCTATACGGTCCGCCCCGGTTCGCTGCTCGCGGAGGCTGATCTTTCGGCTGAGCGCAAGGCAATCGAGGAGAAGCTCGAACGCGCCGTCGATGACTTCGAGTTTGCCTCTTACCTCATGTATCCGAAGGTCTTTACCGATTACGCCATGGCGGCCGAGACCTATGGCCCGGTCTCCGTATTGCCGACGCCTTCTTACTTCTACGGCATGGAAACAGGCGAGGAACTGTTCGTCGATCTCGAAAAGGGCAAGACGCTTGTTGTCATCAACCAGGCGATCACCCCGGTCGACGAAAAGGGCATGGTCACCGTCTTCTTCGAGCTGAACGGCCAGCCGCGCCGCATCAAGGTGCCGGATCGTGCACATGGCGCGAGCGGCGGCGGTATCCGTCGCAAGGCCGAGGCAGGCAATGGCGCTCATGTGGGCGCACCGATGCCGGGCGTGATTTCCACCGTCGCAATTGCTGCCGGACAGCCCGTCAAGGCTGGCGACGTGCTGCTTTCAATCGAAGCCATGAAGATGGAAACCGCGCTGCACGCCGAAAAGGATGGCGTGATTGCCGAAGTGCTGGTGCGCACCGGTGACCAGATCGACGCCAAGGACCTGCTGGTCGTCTATGGCTGATCCGACACGATTATTCCCGACATGCAACGAGGGCCGGTTCATCCCGGCCCTTTTTCATTGCAGGCTTTGACAGGCGCTGTCACAAGAAGTGACTGGTCGATTCGCGCGGGCGCTTGAGATTTCAAACGATTTAAATATGCTCTGCCGCAAGACAGAGGAGCGATAGGTTGTCCGATTCCGTTCAAGAGCCGAAGGCGCTTGCCGTGCCCGCGCCGTTTTTCACCCTGCCGCGCATGGCGGTTTCGCTGCTGTTCCTGATGAATGGCTTCATGGTCGGGGCCTGGGCACCGAAAATTCCGGAATTTGCCGAAAGGCTTCACCTCAACAAGACCGAGCTGGGTCTGATGATCCTGCTTCTCGGTGTCGGATCGCTGACCTTCATGCCGATTGCCGGCATGGTGATGGCCCGGACCGGATCACGGCCGGTGACGCTCGGCTTTGCCGTGTTGATGCTGCCCTCGCTGCTGTTCCTGACCTTTGCGCCGAGCGTGCCGCTGGCAGCGCTGTCGATCTTCTGGTTTGGCGGCGCGATGGGGGCCATGGATGCCTCGATGAACACCAATGCGGTGGCAACAGAGCAATCCATGGGCCGGGCGATCATGTCCTCCTGCCACGCCTTCTGGAGCCTTGGCGGTGTGATCGGGTCCGCAAGCGGCGGCTTTCTGATCACCTATGCCGGGGTGAGCTGGCATGCGGTAATGGCAACAGCCTTTGCGGTTGTCCTGCTTGCCCTTGCCTTTCCCTCTGTTCAAAAGGATCCGCCGCATCCGCAGGAAGAGGGCGCGCCGCGCCGGGGCCTGCCGCTGCAGCTCACCCCCTGGCTGTTTGGCATCATGGCACTGTTTTCCATGGTGCCGGAAGGCGCCGTGCTGGATTGGGGCGCACTTTATGTGCGACAGGAGCTGGGTGCGAGCCTTGCGGCCTCCGGTCTTGCTTTTGCGGCCTTCTCCGGAACCATGGCGCTTATGCGCTTCCTCGGGGATCTGGTGCGGGATCGTTTCGGTGCGGTAAAGACCCTGCGGGTCTCGGCAAGTTTCGCGATCATCGGCATGCTGATTGCGGGCCTTGCACCGTCCGCTCCCTATGCCATCGCCGGCTTTGCCCTTTGCGGTCTCGGGATTGCCAATATGGTGCCGATTGCCTTTTCCGCGGCGGGCAACATGCCGGGTGTGGCACCGGGCATCGGCCTGTCGCTAGCCACCTTCATGGGCTATTCCGGCCTGCTGGCGGCGCCCTCCCTGATCGGATTTACCGCCGAACATACGGGCTTCAAGCCGGTCTATCTGTTCCTGCCTGTGCTTTTTGCCGTGGTTTTGCTGCTTTCGCCGCTCGCCCGCTATGCGGACCGCATCCGCAAATAGACGGCAATTGGCCGGACGGTCATTTTGCCGCCGCGTTCGGCGCGGAAAGAAGGGCTCAAAAACTTGACAAGTCCGTGCCCATCCTCCACCTGAACTCCAGTTCGAAAGCGCTCCGGAGCCTTCCATGACCGCGTCCAGCCTCTATGATCCGAAACCCCGTCGCCTGACTGTCGCAGTCGATGTCGGCGGAGTGAAAGTGGGCGGAGGCGCACCCGTCGTGGTGCAATCCATGACCAATACGGACACAGCGGATGTGGATGCGACGGTGGCACAGGTCGCAGCCCTTTATCGCGCCGGTTCCGAGATCGTCCGCATCACCGTGGACCGTGATGAAAGTGCGGCCGCCGTTCCGAAGATCCGTGAGCGCCTGCTTCGGCTCGGCATGGATGTGCCGCTGGTCGGCGATTTTCACTATATCGGCCACAAGCTGCTCGCCGATCATCCGGACTGCGCGGAGGCGCTTGCCAAATACCGCATCAATCCCGGCAATGTCGGCTTCAAGGACAAGAAGGACAAGCAGTTCGGTGACATCATCGAGATGGCGATCCGCTATGACAAGCCGGTTCGCATCGGGGTCAACTGGGGCTCGCTCGATCAGGACCTGCTGACCACGCTGATGGACCGCAACGCGGCCGAAGGCTCACCGCTCTCCGCCCGGCAGGTCATGCATGAGGCGATTGTCCAGTCCGCCCTGATTTCCGCCCAGCTCGCGGAAGAAATCGGCCTGCCGCGCAACCGCATCATCCTGTCGGCCAAGGTCAGTCAGGTGCAGGACCTGATTGCCGTCTATTCCATGCTGGCCGAACGCTCCGAACATGCGCTGCATCTCGGTCTCACGGAAGCAGGCATGGGGTCAAAGGGCATCGTCGCCTCGTCAGCCGCCATGGGCTACGTGCTTCAGCAGGGGATCGGCGATACGATCCGCGTCTCTCTGACGCCGGAGCCGAACGGGGATCGCACCCGCGAGGTGCAGGTGGCACAGGAACTGCTGCAGGTCATGGGTTTCCGCCAGTTCGTACCGGTGGTTGCCGCCTGCCCGGGCTGTGGCCGCACCACGTCCACGGTGTTCCAGGAGCTTGCCCAGCGCATCCAGGAAGACCTGCGCAAGAACATGCCGGTGTGGCGCGAGAAATATCCGGGCGTCGAGGCACTGAATGTCGCGGTGATGGGCTGCATCGTCAACGGGCCGGGCGAGAGCAAGCATGCCGATATCGGCATTTCGCTTCCCGGCACCGGTGAAAGCCCGGCTGCGCCCGTGTTCATCGACGGCAAGAAGGCGATGACGCTGCGCGGGCCGAATATCGCTGCCGATTTCGAGGCACTGGTGATTGATTATATCGAGAAGCGCTTCGGTCAGCGCCCGGCTGCGGAGTGAGAGCATGAGCAAATACTGGTCCCCCATCGTCAGCCGCCTGAAGCCCTATGTGGCCGGTGAACAGCCGAAAATGGCTGATCTCATCAAGCTGAACACCAATGAAAATCCCTATGGCCCTTCGCCGAAAGCACTTGCTGCCATCCGCGAGGCAGCAGACGACCGGCTGCGGCTTTATTCCGATCCGGCTTCGGTCGGGCTGAGGGAAAGCATCGCACGCCTGCATGATGTGCCGGTCGAGGATGTGTTCGTCGGCAATGGCTCGGATGAAGTGCTGGCGCATGTGTTCCACGCACTCCTCAACCACGACAAGCCGTTGCTGTATCCGGATATTTCCTACAGCTTCTATCCGACCTACAGCCTGCTCTATGGTATCGAGGCGGTGGAAGTGCCGCTGACGGATGATTTCCGGATCAATTTTGCCGATTACATCGCCCGCGAATGCGGCGCGATCATCTTTCCCAATCCGAATGCACCCACCGGCATTCCGGTGACGCTTGCCGAGATCGAGGCGCTGGTCAAGGCAAAGCCCGATGCGGTGATCGTGGTGGACGAGGCCTATGTGGATTTCGGGGCTGAAAGCGCCATTCCGCTGACCCGGACCTATCCGAACCTGCTGGTGGTGCACACGCTGTCGAAGTCGCGTTCGCTCGCTGGCTTGCGCGTCGGCTTCGCCATTGGCCAGCGGGATCTGATCGATGCCCTCGAACGGGTCAAGGACAGTTTCAACTCCTATCCGCTCGACCGGCTGGCGCAGGCCGGAGCCGCTGCCGCGATCGATGATGACGAATGGTTCGCGCTCTGCCGCGACAAGGTGATCAAAAGCCGGGAATGGCTGGTCGGGAAACTCCAGGGCCTTGGTTTCGACGTTTTGCCGTCGGCTGCAAATTTCGTCTTTGCGCGGCATCCGGATCGTGATGGTGCCGAGTTGCAGCGTGCCTTGCGCGCGCGCGCCGTCATCGTCCGGCATTTCGCCAAGCCGCGGATAGACCAGTTTTTGCGCATTTCCATCGGCACAGATGCGGAATGCAAAGCCCTGATCGAGGCGCTTGAAGACATCCTGGCGCAAAACAGCCCGCTCTGAAGGGTGATCATTGAAGACAGCCGGCGATGGATCGCAGGCTGTTTGATCAGTTGCGGCGCTCTGCCACGAAACGGGCGGCGGCCACAAGCGTGCTGGCCCGTATTCCGTACGGGGCGAGCAGCGCTTCTGCCTCTGCCACCAGGTTGGAGAGCGTTTCGCGTGCCCAGGCTTCGCCGTGGAGCGAAACCAGCGTGCCCTTGCCGCGCGCTGCATCCTTGCCGGTCGCCTTGCCCATGGTGGCGGCATCGGCCGTGAGATCGAGCAGGTCATCGGCAAGCTGGAAGGCAAGGCCGATCTTTTCGCCATAGAGGCGAAGCCGTCGGCGGTCCTCGTCGCTCGCGCCGGAGAGGATCGCGCCCGCTTCTGCTGCAAACCGGATCAGTGCCCCGGTTTTCATAGCCTGCAATCGAATGATGCCCGCTTCGTCCGGGCGACGGCTTTCGGCTTCGATATCGAGCATCTGTCCACCGGCCATGCCACCAAGCCCGGAGGCCCGGGAAAGGGCCAGCACCAGCGCGACCTTGGCGGTATCGCTGATAGCCGTCTCCGGAGCGCAAATCACATCGAAGGCGTAGGTCAGCAGGCTGTCGCCAGCCAGAATGGCTGTCGCCTCGTCAAAAGCCTTGTGCACGGTCGGCTGGCCGCGGCGCAGGTCATCATCATCCATCGCAGGCAGATCATCATGCACCAGTGAATAGCAGTGTATGCATTCAAGTGCTGCTGCGACGCGCAGCGCTGCCTGCGGCGGTGCATCGAACAGGGCCGCACTTTCCATCACAAGAAAGGGTCTGAGCCGTTTGCCGCCATTCAGCACGCCGTGTCGCATGGCCGCGCGCAGACGCTCCGGCCTTGCGATTTCATCAGCCCGGATATCGGAAGACAGCAGTTGGTCGAGCAGGGCCTCGACTGCGCGCGCCTCTGTCGCCAGCTTCTGTTCAAAATCTGTTCGCTCGCTCATGGGCGTTCTTTGCCATGGCGCGGGGTTGCCCGCAATCGCTATCGTTAAGGACGCCCACAGTTTGCCAATTGCCAAGGCTGGCATTCAGGCCCGGCAAAGGCTATGAAAGCCGGGGCTGGATGGCGGGACGATGGCGGAGCTGAGTGTGGATACGGCACCGGAGGTGCAGGCAGAGGGGCAGGACGGGCCGGCCGCAGAGGCGCCCCGACCCCTTGGCTCCTTCATACGCAGCCATTGGCGGCGAGCGGCAAAAGTCGTGATCGGTCTGGTGCTGCTGCCCTATGCGCTGATCCTTCTGTACCTCATCCCCTTTCTGCATCCCGTCTCGACGCTGATGCTCGGTGATCTGGCGCTGTTTCGCGGCTACGACCGGCGCTGGGTAAGCTTCGATGAGATTTCACCCGTACTTGTTCAATCGGTCATGATGTCGGAAGACGGCCAGTTCTGTGTCCATAACGGTGTCGACTGGACCCAGATGCGGGGCGTCGTGGAAGACGCGCTGAAGGGCGAGCCAACGCGCGGCGCAAGCACGATCACCATGCAGACCGCCAAGAACCTGTTCTTGTGGAATGGTCGCTCCTTTCTGCGCAAGGCCATGGAAATTCCGCTGGCACTGGCTGTCGATCTCGTCTGGTCGAAAAAGCGGACGATGGAAATCTATCTCAACATCGCTGAATGGGGGCCGGGCATCTATGGCATCGAGGCGGCGGCGCAATATCATTTCAAGGTATCGGCGTCGAAGCTGAGCCGCAAGCAGGCGGCACTGCTGGCGGTGTCGCTTCCCAATCCCTATACCCGGGTGGCCAGCAAACCGGGGCGGGGCCTGCGCAATCTGGCTGGCATGATCCAGCGCCGGGCCATCGGCTCCGGTGACTATATCACCTGCCTCTATGACTGAGCTCGAGGGGGTTCCAAGAGAATCCCGCAAAAAATGCACAAAGGGCTGGTCAAACCCCAATGGACCATGTATAAGCCGCGCAAATTTCCGAGATTGAAGCCCGTTCTGTCAGCCTCGTCTGGTTGATCGAGAACGGCTTTGCCGTCAAGTGGAGTAACTCAAATGGCTGTACCGAAAAGAAAAACGAGCCCGTCGAAGCGCGGTATGCGTCGCTCTGCTGATGGTCTCAAGGCTGCGACCTACGTGGAAGACAAGAACTCTGGCGAACTGCGTCGCCCGCACCATATCGACCTGAAGACCGGCATGTACCGTGGTCGTCAGGTTCTGACCGTCAAGGAAAACGCATAAGCGTTTTCCAGCCGTCAGGCATGCTTTGAAGGCCGGCGAAAGCTGGCCTTTTTTGCGTTCTGCGTCTGCAAAAAAACCGGATGAATGCTCAAAAAAAGAGGCGGAAAATCCGCCTCTTTCTCAAAACTTCATGGCCCGTCCGGTTATCAGAGGCTGTCTAGCTTGGTCTGCAGCGCCCGCAATTGCTCCTTCAGCTCATCGATATCCTTCGAGTCTGCCTTCTTGGTTTCCTTCTGGGCAGGAGGTGCCAGGAAGGGGGAGAACATCTGCATCGCCTGATGGAACATTTCGGTGTTGCGTTTCACCTGCTCCTCCATCATCTGCATCGGAGCCTGCAGGTTCATCGCCAGCGGATTATCGCCAAAGGCGCGCGTCATCTGTTCGCGGATCTGGGCCTGCTGGTCATTCAGCGACTTCATCGAATGTTCGAGGAAGCTCGGAACCACCATCTGCATCTGGTCTCCGTAATAGGAAATCAGCTGGCGCAGGAAGGAAATTGGCAAAAGGGTGTTTCCTGTCTTGGATTCCTGTTCGAAGATAATCTGTGTCAGAACCGAATGGGTGATGTCCTCTCCGGTCTTGGCATCCTGAACGACGAAATCCTCGCCCTTCTTCACCATCACGGCCAGATCGTCCAGCGTCACATAGGTGCTGGTCCCGGTATTGTAGAGACGCCGGTTCGCATATTTCTTGATGATGATCTGGCCCGCGTTTTTCGCCATATGGTTCCGCTCCCTTCAGGGCTTCAAATGCTCGAACCCCTCTCCTTGGCCAACATTATGCGCAAGAAATTCACGTGACAATCACTTTGTGCGTTGCGGAATGGCTTTTGAAAAGTGCACCAAATGTGGTGAAAGAGGCTCGGGCCATTGGTCGTATGTCACATGAACCTGTTTGACTTGACCCTGAAGCTTTGCCAGTTTCGACACAACGAAGATTTGAGAGCGAGGAGATTCCATGAGCAATGCATCCATCGTCATCGCCAGTGCCGCACGCACCGCGGTCGGTTCCTTCAATGGCGCCTTTGCCAATGTCGCCGCCCATGAGCTGGGTGCGGCTGCGATCAGCGCCGTTCTGTCGCGCGCGGGCGTCGATGCGAAGGAAGTCGACGAGGTGATCCTCGGCCAGGTGCTGCCTGCCGGTGAAGGCCAGAACCCGGCCCGTCAGGCGGCCATGAAGGCAGGCGTGCCGCAGGAGGCAACCGCCTGGGGTCTCAACCAGCTCTGCGGCTCCGGTCTTCGCGCCGTGGCGCTCGGCATGCAGCAGATCGCAACCGGTGATGCGAAGATCATCGTGGCCGGTGGTCAGGAATCCATGTCCATGGCACCGCATTGCGCCCATCTGCGCAACGGCACCAAGATGGGCGACATGAAGATGCTCGACACCATGATCAAGGACGGCCTCACGGACGCCTTCCACGGCTATCACATGGGCATCACCGCCGAGAATGTGGCAAGCCAGTTCCAGCTGACCCGCGACGATCAGGATGCCTTCGCGCTTGCCTCGCAGAACAAGGCGGAAGCCGCCCAGAAGGCCGGTCGCTTCGCCGATGAAATCGTGCCCTTCACCGTCAAGGGCCGCAAGGGCGACGTGATTGTCGACCAGGACGAATATATCCGCCACGGTGCCACCATGGACAGCATGACCAAGCTGCGCCCGGCCTTCAACAAGGATGGCACGGTGACGGCTGGTAACGCATCCGGCATCAATGACGGTGCTGCTGCCACCCTTCTGATGACCGAGGCTGAAGCGGTCCGTCGCGGCATCCAGCCGCTTGCCCGTATCGTGTCCTGGGCCACTGCAGGCGTCGATCCGGCGATCATGGGCACCGGCCCGATCCCGGCCTCGAAGAAGGCGCTCGAAAAGGCCGGCTGGTCGATCAATGACCTCGACCTGATCGAGGCGAACGAAGCCTTTGCCGCACAGGCCTGCGCCGTCAACAAGGGTCTGGGCTGGAACCCCGATATCGTCAATGTCAACGGCGGCGCGATTGCGATCGGTCACCCCATCGGCGCCTCTGGTGCCCGCATTCTGAACACCCTGCTGTTCGAAATGAAGCGGCGTGGTGCGAAGAAGGGCCTTGCCACGCTGTGCATCGGCGGCGGCATGGGCGTTGCAATGTGTTTTGAGGCGCTCTGAGCGTCTTTTTGAGGAAAGGGGCGGCGCAGGCCCGATCCTGCACCGCCCATCTGTTGGAAGCGGGCCGGGAGCCCCGCGAAACCTTGAAGGGGGGAAATCATGAGCAGGGTAGCACTCGTCACCGGTGGCACGCGCGGCATCGGCGCGGCCATCGCCATTGCGCTTAAGAATGCGGGCTACAAGGTTGCCGCAAATTTTGCAGGCAACGAGGAAAAGGCCAAGGCCTTCGAGGCCGAGACCGGTATTCCGGTCTACAAGTGGGATGTCTCCAGCTATGCGGCCTGCGCCGAAGGCATCGCGAAGGTCGAGGCTGATCTCGGTCCGGTCGATATTCTGGTCAACAATGCCGGCATCACCCGCGATGCGATGTTCCACAAGATGACGCCGGAACAGTGGGGCGAAGTGATCGGCACGAACCTCACGGGCCTCTTCAACATGACCCATCCGCTCTGGTCCGGCATGCGGGATCGCAGCTTCGGCCGCGTGATCAATATCTCCTCCATCAATGGCCAGAAGGGTCAGATGGGGCAGGCGAACTATTCGGCAGCCAAGGCCGGCGACCTCGGCTTTACCAAGGCGCTCGCACAGGAAGGTGCCGCCAAGGGCATTACCGTCAATGCGATCTGCCCCGGCTATATCGGCACGGAAATGGTGCGCGCCATTCCGGAAAAGGTGCTGAACGAGCGTATCATTCCGCAGATCCCGGTTGGCCGTCTTGGCGAACCGGAGGAAATCGCGCGCTGCGTGGTGTTCCTTGCTTCGGACGATGCAGGCTTCATCACCGGCTCGACGATCTCGGCCAATGGTGGCCAGTTCTTCGTCTGATCCTGTCAGGATCACAGTGACTGGAAAGGGCGGTGCCGCAAGGCGCCGCCTTTTTTGATGTCCTGCGGCCAGGAAATGGTTAACGGGGGCCGGAATTTCCAGCGCCAAAAACGTGAATATCCACTGTTTCCTATGGTTAACAAATTGTTTTTACACAATATATTGCGGTGAACAAACCGGGAAAGACTGAGAGTCAGCGATTCGTCTGTGATTCGTTCCAAGCCTGTTCCGAAAGTTAATGCCGGATTGGAACAGGGCATTTTCACCCCGTGATTCTGGCGCCGTTCGCGGTCCCGATCCGGTGCAGTTCTCGTTTGGTTAACGCTGCAGTAACCGAGGTTAACCGCCGCAGCAAAAACCGCTGATGCGGCTGCGTCCCCCGTTCCATTCTGGTGGGGGATCGGGTCAGGCAGGCACAAGATATGGTAGAGAACGAAAAAGGAACCTGCCGGAGTCGGCGATTCGTCTGTGATTCGTTCCGCTTTTGGACAGGGTGTTAACAGAAGGGCGTTCCGCTTCTGCTTTCTGTGGAAAATCAAATGATTAATAAAATATAAATTCCCGACCGGGTCCGGCCTCAAAAGGTTAACGGGTTGCCGATCGCGATGGGTAGGCTGAAATGCGATGCGCCGTCATCTGGGCGCCGATCGATCGGCGCACACAAGATATAGTCGTGAACAAAGCGGGAATAGGGTGGAATCAGCGATTCGTCGCTGATTCGTTCCGAGCCTGTTCCAGAGGTTAATGCTGCGGCGCAAACAGACCAAAGCGGCACCATTCCTTCGTTGAATGGCGATGAGACCGCAATGATTGTCCATTGCCTCTTGCCTTTGCGGGACGAGAACGCCATGTGTGGCTGCGGCGACAGACCGGATGACCGGGCATGCGCCCTCGTTCGCGGAATAAAATTTTGATCAAGCAACCCATGATCCTGAGTGGTCGCGGTGTTACCGCGGTTCTCGGCCCCACCAATACGGGCAAGACCCATTATGCCATCGAGCGGATGGTGGCCCATGGCTCGGGTGTGATCGGGCTGCCGCTCCGTCTCCTTGCGCGCGAGGTCTATACACGGGTTGTGGAGCGGGTGGGCGCTTCGCAGGTGGCGCTTGTCACCGGCGAGGAAAAGATCGCGCCGCCCAACGCCCGCTTCCATGTCTGCACCGTCGAGGCCATGCCGCGTGAGACCAAGGCCGCTTTCGTCGCCATTGACGAGGTGCAGCTCGCAGGCGATCTGGAGCGTGGCCATATCTTTACCGACCGCATCCTGCACTTGCGAGGCCGCGAGGAAACGCTGTTGTTGGGTGCTGGCACGATGCGGCCGATCCTCGAGCAACTCCTGCCGGGCATCAGCGTCATCGAGCGCCCGCGCCTGTCGCAGCTTGTCTATGCGGGATCTAAGAAGATCACGCGCCTGCCGAAGCGCAGCGCCATTGTCGCTTTCTCCGCAGAGGAAGTCTATGCGATCGCCGAGCTCATCCGCCGCCAGCGCGGCGGGGCAGCCGTGGTGCTGGGTGCCCTGTCTCCCCGCACGCGCAATGCGCAGGTCGGCCTCTATCAGGATGGTGACGTCGAATATCTGGTTGCGACGGACGCAATCGGCATGGGCCTCAATCTGGATGTGGACCACGTCGCTTTTGCCCAGGACCGAAAGTTCGACGGCTATCAGTTCCGGGATCTGAACCCGGGCGAACTGGCGCAGATTGCAGGGCGCGCGGGCCGCCATGTACGGGACGGCACCTTTGGTGTCACCGGGCGGGTCGATCCTTTTGATCCGGAGCTTGTCGAGCGGATTGAAACCCACCAGTTCGAACCGGTGCGGGTGCTGCAATGGCGCACCAAGGATTTCGATTTCTCCTCGATCCGCGATCTGCGGGCGAGCCTTGATATGGCACCACCTGTTGGTGGTCTTGCCCGTGCGCTTCCCGCGGTGGACCAGCAGGCGCTGGAGGCCCTTGCCCGTTACCCGGAGATTCAGGATATTGCCACCACACCGCAAAGGGTGGAAAAGCTTTGGGAGGCTTGCGCGCTTCCCGATTATCGTCGCATCACACCTGCCCAGCATGCAGAACTCATCGCCACGCTCTATTCGGACCTCGTCCGCCATGGTGCCGTGAATGAGACCTATATGGCAGAACAGGTGTTGCGCGCCGACCGGACCGATGGCGAGATTGACACATTGTCGGCCCGAATCGCGCAGATAAGGACGTGGACCTATGTGTCCAATCGTCCCGGATGGCTTGCCGATCCGACACACTGGCAAGAAAAGACGCGCGAAATTGAGGACAGGCTGTCCGACGCGTTACATGAAAGGTTGACGAAACGCTTTGTTGATCGCAGGACATCTGTGCTCATGAAGCGCCTGAGAGAGAATGCGATGCTGGAAGCAGAAATCAGTGTGAATGGTGATGTCTTCGTTGAGGGACATCATGTCGGGCAATTGGCCGGTTTCCGGTTCTCGCCCATCACCGCGTCCGATGGTCCGGAGGCGAAGGCCGTGCAGGCTGCCGCCCAGAAGGCGCTGGCGCTGGAATTTGAGGCGCGCGCGGCGCGTCTGCATGCCTCCGGCAACAGTGATCTGGCGCTGGGAGCCGATGGTTACGTGCGCTGGCTCGGCGAGCCGGTGGCGCGCCTTGCCGCCAATGACCATGTCATGCGGCCACGCGTGCTGGTGCTGGCCGACGAGCAACTGACAGGCCCCGCGCGCGACCATGTCGCCGCCCGCATCGAACGCTTCGTCAATCATCATATCTCGACGGTGCTGAAGCCGCTGGACGATATTTCGCGGGCGGAAGATCTGCAGGGGCTGGCCAAGGGCCTTGCCTTCCAGCTGGTGGAAAATCTCGGCGTTCTGTTCCGCCGCGATGTCGCCGATGACGTGAAGACGCTTGATCAGGATGCGCGCGCTTCCATGCGCCGCTACGGCGTGCGCTTCGGCGCCTATCACATTTTCATGCCGGCACTGCTGAAACCCGCTCCGGCGGAGCTGATCACGCTGCTCTGGGCGCTGAAGAATGATGGTCTCGACAAGCCCGGCTATGGCGAACTGATCCCGGCTCTTGCCGCTGGCCGCACCTCCGTGGTGGCCGACAACAGCTTCGAGCGCACGTTCTACAAGCTTGCGGGCTTCCGCTTCCTTGGCAAGCGCGCGGTGCGTATCGATATTCTCGAGCGGCTTGCCGATATCATCCGGCCGCTTTTGCAGTGGAAGCCGGGCACCAGCCCGCGTCCGGAAGGGGCCTATGATGGCCGCCGCTTCACCACGACGCCCTCCATGCTTTCGATCCTCGGGGCGACTCCCGATGACATGGAAGAGATCCTCAAGGGTCTCGGCTATCGGGCCGACAGCGTGAAGGCGGAGGAGGCTGCGGCTTTCCTCGCAGCCCAGGCTCCGGCGGAGGTTGCCGCCGCACCGGAAGCCACTTCTGCTGAGGCTGAAAACACGACCGAAGCGGAAGCCTCTTCCGAAGCGCCGGCCGTTTCCGAACCGGTGGCCGAAGCTGCCCAGCCGCAATCTGCCGAACCGGTCGAGGTCAAGCCCGTGCTTCTGTGGCGTCCGGCAGGCCGTGCGGAAAACCAGCGCCCGCAGGGCGGCGAACGCAATCGCCGTCCTCAGGGTGGTGGCCAGCGCTCCGGCGAGGGCGAAAGCCGCGGCGAGCGCCCGCAGCGCAATCGGGACGACAATGGCAGCAACAATCGGCGTGCCGAAGGTGGTCGTGGCAATCGTGACAACCGCGAGCGGACTGAAGGCCGGGATGGTCAGCGTCCGCGGGGCGGCGAGGGCGGCAAGCGTCAGGACCGTCCGAACAATGGTGGCGAGCGTCGTGACCGTCCGGACCGCAACAATGCCCAGCCGCAACAGAACCGCTTCGAGGCGCGCCCGCCACGCAAGGAAAAGCCGGTTGATCCGGACTCGCCCTTCGCGAAACTCGCCGCTCTCAAGGAGCAGATGAAGAAGTAAGCGATGGCGGGAGAAGAACAGACACCGGAGAGTGGCCGCCAGCGGCTCGACAAGTGGCTGTTCTTCACCCGTCTCCTCAAATCCCGCGCGCTTGCGCAAAAGCGGATCGAGGATGGCGATATAAGCCTCAACGGGCGCGCTGTCTCTCAGCCAAGCCAAATGGTGCGCGCGGGTGATCTGGTGGATATCCGCTCCTGGCGCGGCATGAGCAGACATGTGCAGGTCGTCCGGGTGCTCAAGCCGGGTGAGCGGCGGGGTCCTTTCGAGGAGGCCCGCACGCTCTATGAGGATTGCGGCGCGCGGGAGGATGGCTGAATTTTTCCCGGTCGCGACACTTAGCTCTTCGGACGAAAGGCCTCGATAACCGCGGGATCGGTCTCGATCCGGCCAGCACCGATGAGATCAAGGCAATAGGGCACTGCGGCAAAGACCGCATCCAGCGACATGTGGATCGATTGCGGGCGGCCCGGCAGATTGATGATCAGCGATTTCCCGCGTGTCCCCGCCGTTTGTCGCGACAGGATCGCGGTCGGAACCTGTTCTAGGCTTTTTCGACGCAACAGCTCGCCGAAGCCGGGCAGTTCCTTTTCCATCACCGTCTGCATGGCTTCCGGTGTCTGGTCGCGGGGTGACGGGCCGGTGCCGCCGGTGGTCAGAATGAGATCGGCCCTTTCCTCATCGGCAAGTGCAATCAGCGCGGAACGCACCGAGGCCACTCCATCCGGAATGATCCGGTGGATCAGCGTATAGGGCGAGGTGACCGCGCGGGAGAGCCAGGCGGCAATCGCGGGACCGCTCAGATCCTCATAGGTGCCTTCTGAGGCGCGGTCGGATACGGTCAGGATGGCGATTTTCATGGGGGCAGGCTCCGGTCTTGTTTGCCTCTTTATAAGGGCATGAAACATCGCGGGCAAAGTCCGTCTGCGATAGAGGCGCTTTTCGTCGCGTTTGTCACCGCTTGATTTCTCACCAAAGACCGGCCCCAGCGCCGATCGTGGCAAAATGTCTCCACGCTTGGGCCGAAAAGCGAACGGAAATTCCTTGCAAGAGGGCGATAAAGCCGATACCTCACGCAGCCGAAAGAGCAGGGCCATCGGCCGCAAAGCTCAGCCATCCCATCCGGCCGGCGCGGGGCGCCATGAAACCGGAACGATCTGGAGTGCACCATGACCTATGTCGTGACTGATAACTGCGTCCGCTGCAAATACACGGATTGCGTCGAAGTCTGCCCGGTCGATTGCTTCTATGAAGGGGAGAACTTCCTCGTCATCCATCCGGATGAATGCATCGATTGTGGTGTCTGCGAGCCGGAATGCCCGGCCGAGGCCATCAAGCCGGATACCGAGCCGGGGCTCGACAAGTGGCTGAAGGTCAATGCGGAATATGCGCTGATCTGGCCGAATATCACGGTGAAGCGCGAGCCGCTTCCCGAGGCCAAGGAAATGGACGGCGTGGACGGCAAATTCGAGAAATTCTTCTCGCCGAACCCCGGTTCCGGTGATGCCTGAGTGACAAAAGGATCCGGTTTCGGGTCCTTTTCGTTTCCGTTCGCCTGTTAACCAATCGAATCAAGAATGGTCGGACGGCTGCTCAAAAACCGCGTGTCAGACAAGGCACAGGCAAAGCAAATTATTGATTTCCGCATATTTTTGTGCTAGGGTCCTGAAACTGATCCACTTCGGGGCTTTGACAGCCCGCAACCATCACGAAAGAAAACGTTAATTCCGGACAACGAACCGTCGAGCAGGCTCGCGCCTGATGGGTGTGTTTTTTGCTTTCGGAAGCCGTTCCTCGTGTGGGTGCTGGATGAGCGCAGGAGTCACCCGGCGGTGCCGCCGCCTATTCCGGGCCTGACTGACCCGGCCCCGGCCAGAACCGGGAGCGTAACAGGGAGTTTTTGAATTAAATGACGACCCAGCAGAAAAAATCTTCGACGCGCCAGGGCTTCAAGACCGGTGAATCGATCGTCTATCCCGCCCATGGCGTAGGCACGATCACGGCCATTGAGGAGCAGGAAGTGGCGGGTATGAAGCTCGAACTCTTCGTGATCGATTTCGAGAAAGACAAGATGCGTCTCAAGGTGCCGGTCGCCAAGGCTGTGAGCATCGGCATGCGCAAGCTGTCCGAAACCGATTTCGTTGAACGCGCATTGAAGGTCGTTCAGGGCAAGGCCCGCGTCAAGCGCACCATGTGGTCGCGTCGCGCGCAGGAATATGATGCCAAGATCAATTCCGGCGACCTGATTTCGATTGCCGAAGTGGTCCGCGACCTGTACCGCGCCGAAAACCAGCCGGAACAGTCCTATTCCGAGCGTCAGCTTTATGAAGCCGCCCTTGACCGCATGGCCCGCGAAATCGCTGCCGTGAACAAGATGTCGGAAACCGAAGCCGTGCGTCTCGTCGAAACCCATCTTGCCAAGGGTCCCAAGCGTGGCAAGACGGTGGAAGAAGATGACAGCCAGGATGAAGCTGCCTGAGCAGCCCATTCCCCTCCTTATAAAAACCCGGCCTGGTGCCGGGTTTTTTTGTGAAACTTTTTAAGCGCCGCTCTCGTTTAAAGGCCATGTCCAAGAAACTGCCCGGTGCGGCATCGCCTTTCCGCCCGGACCTGTCAGGAGATGGAAGATGACGAGCACAGCGGCAGATCGCAACATGATCCGGCAGGCGATGGCAGCGCCCTATCTCAGCCGGGAAGAGGAAAACAAGCTCGGCCAGCGCTGGCGCGGCGGCGATGACCAGAATGCGCTGAACCGCATCGTGCTCGCCCATATGCGGCTGGTGATCTCGATGGCCGGGAAATTCCGTCATTTCGGCCTGCCTGCCGCGGATCTCACCCAGGAGGGCTATGCCGGATTGCTGGAGGCTGCCGCCCGTTTCGATCCGGACCGGGGCTTCCGTTTCTCCACCTATGCCTCCTGGTGGATCAAGGCCTCGATGCAGGATTATATCCTGCGCAACTGGTCGATCGTGCGCGGCGGAACAAGTTCGGGCCAGAAGGCGCTGTTTTTCAACTTGAGGCGCCTTCGCGCCCGTCTTGCCCGTGGCGATGTTCAGCTGACAGCAGAGGCGGCGCACAAGGAAATAGCCAATGCGCTCGGCGTCGGCCTTGCCGATGTGCAGCGTATGGACGCGCGCCTTTCTGGCGGGGATGTGCCTTTCGAGCTTCCGGTCGGTCGTGAGGATGGCCGCAGCCTTTCCGATGTGCTGTCAAGCGACGAACCGCTGCCGGACGAACAGGCGGAGCATCTGATCGATGGCGAGCGACGCAAGCACTGGCTGCGACAGGCCCTGACCCAACTCAACCGCCGTGAGATGGAGATCATCTCTGCGCGTCGTCTCTCCGAAGAGGCCGAGACGCTTGAAGCGCTTGGCATCCGGCTCGGAATTTCCAAGGAGCGAGTGCGGCAGATCGAAAGCCGTGCACTGGAGAAGCTGAAGGCGGCTCTGAGCCAGGGACCGGCCGGGCGAGAGTTGCGCGGCTTCTGACGGCGGGCGCACTCCTTCGCCGCTTATTCCGCGATCAGCTTCACCCGCATGCCGGGAAGGATCGTCGAGGTGGGAGTGAGCGCATTGATCAGCTGGAAGAGTTCGAGCTTCCGGTTGGTGCCCATCATCCGGGCAGACAGCGTGCCGATTGTCTCTCCTGGCTGTACGGTAACGACCCGGATGCGAAGAGGTTTCAGGGCGGCGGCTTCTTCCGGTGACATCTTGCGGAACGAGTTTCGCAGCACGGCCGCAATGCCATCCAGATTGGCTGACCCTTTCGGAACCGCGGTGAGGAAGCGAAAAATCTGCGCACCGGTGCGCACAACCGTGACATCGAAATCCCAGCGGTCGGCGCTTGCGCGCGCGGTTGCTGCCTGCAGGCCACCGGCGAGTGTCAGCGGGCGAATGGTCTGCGGCAAAAGACCGGTTACCCATCCGCTTGCAATATAGTCGGTGAGACTGCCATTGCCGTTGTCCGAGACCCCGTCAAACCGGATGGCGGCATCGCCCGGGCCGGTTGCCAGAACCGCCTCGATCTTGTTGTCGATCTGGAAGCCGTCCGGCACGTCGAAACGGATACCAAGCCCGCCATGAAGGAAGGTCTGGCCACGCACATAGCCCTCCTGCGGGCTGTCGCCGTAGAGCAGGCCGTCGATCCCGTTCAGGTAATAATCCCGCCCCTTGTCGCCAACCGTGCCTTCCATGCCGAAATTGCGGGCATGGGCACGGGCAAGGTCCACCCGCTGCGGCGTATTGGGGTGGCTGGAGAGGAAGTCGAGGCTCTGGTCACTTTCGGCCGTTGCGGAAATGAAACGGCTGTAGCGGCCCATGCTGTCGAGGAAACGGGCGGCCGCGTAGGGATCATAACCGGCTTCGCCCAGCATCCGCACGCCGATCACATCGGCCTGCAGTTCCTGATTGCGGGAAAAGGCGGCAAGGCGCATCTTCCCGCGTGCCAGCGCCTGCTTGCCCGCGATATCGCTGGAAAGCACCTCGGCCACCACCTGGCTGGCGATGACCTCCGCTTCCTCGCGCTTTTGCCGCTCCATGCCGTGATTGGCCGTCACGTGGGCCATTTCATGCGACAATACGGCGGCCACTTCCGAGGCATCATTGGCAAGCGCCAGCAGTCCGCGCGTCACATAAAGATAGCCGCCCGGCAAGGCAAAGGCATTGATCGCAGGGGAATCGAGAATGGTGATCTTGTAGGACTGGGTCGGATTTTCCGAAACCGCGGTCAGCGCGCCGACGATGCGGGCTACAAGCCGTTCGGTGCGGGCATCCCGATATTCGCCGCCATAGCTCGCCACGATGCGCGGATGTTCCTTCGCACCCACCTGCGCATTCGGGTCATTCTTCTGAACCTCATCAACAATCTGCGGATTGGACGAGGGGGAAACGGAGGGCTCGTAGGTCTGGCTGAGGATCGACTGGCATCCGCCGAGCGTGGTGGACAACGCCAGCATCGCGGCCAAAAGGCTCCGCTTCCGGTGTTTCCTGCCGGTGCGCTCTGTCTCAAGGGCGGGGTGTTCCATGGCGGTTGCCGTTATCGTCATCAGCGTGTGACTGCCTGCGTCCGGAGATTGAGTGCATCCAAGATAGACGCATGTTGATCCAAAACCTGCTCTAGCCCATTTCAGCCTGCTTTGCCTAGCGGTTGTGACTCTGATCCTGGTCCAGAAGTGTTGCCATGTTCACGCCCTCTTCGGTCTAAATATGGCCAAAGGCTTAGCGGGGCGGTCGATTTCCGAGAAAATTTCGAATTTCCTGCGGTTCCTGTCGGGCCAGGAAGGCCCCGGTTGTCTCGTCGGCCAGAATTTCGCCATCCTTCAGAAAAATCACCTCGCTTGCCAGTCGTTCCACATCGTCCGGCAGATGCGTAACGAGAAGCACGGTGACGCCCGTTTCCTGCTGGAGATCGAGGAGCAGGCGGCCCATCTCGATGCGCAGTGCCGGATCAAGCGCTGCAAAAGGTTCATCAAGGAGCAGGCAGGGTCTTTTCCGCACCAGCGCGCGGGCAAAGGCGGCGCGCTGCCGTTCGCCACCCGAAAGAGTCCCAGGAAGGCGGTTCTCGAAACCACCAAGGCCAGTGCGTTCCAGTGCATGCGAAACCGCCGCCTTTTCCGCAGTTCCAAGCCGAAGATCGGGACGGATGCCGAGGCCGATATTGGTCCGAAGATCCAGATGGGCGAAAAGATTGTTCTCCTGAAAGACCAGTGAAACGGGTCTTTCGGAAGGATGCGCGCGGGTGAAATCGATACCGTCGAAGAGGATGTGACCGTTCTGCGGCCGGTCGAAACCGGCAATCAGGCTCATCAGCGTGGATTTGCCGGATCCGGAGGCACCTGCAAGCGCCGTGATCATGCCACCGCGGATCAGCGTATCGAAGCAAAAGGCCTTGCCTGCGCGGCTGAGTTCAACCTTCTGAAGCCGGATGTCCATTATGGGGATGCCCTTTCGGTTGGGGTCCTGGAGGCGGTGCCGAGAACCATCAGGAAGAGGCAGAGCAGGCCAAGGATCAGCGCAAGACCGGCGGCATCGTCGGTTCGATAGGATCCCATGCGGCTGTAGAGCAGCCAGGGCAGCGTTACCAGTTGATCCGAACCGAAGAGTGCCACGACGCCAAGATCACCCAGCGACAGCGCGGCCGCAAAGGTGAAGGCCGTCAGGAGCGGTGTCTTCAGCCCTGGCCAATCAACCTGACGCCAGCGATTGAGACCGGTAATTCCAAGGCTGGCGCAAAGGCGAAGCGTGCGCTCCCGGTGGCTGGTGAGCGCGGGATCGATGACCCGCAGGACGAAGGGAAAGGCCATCAGCCCGTTGATCCCGGCAATCAGAAACGGCGCCAACCGATCCATATTGGCCGGTCCCGCAATCAGGAACCAGCCGGTTCCAAGCACGGTTGGCGGAACCAGAAGGATGAGTGAGGCGAGGGCGGATGTGAGGTTGGCCATGCGTTCGAAGACCATTGGCTGCCCCTTACGTGACAGCAGCGCGAAGCGGGCGCTGCTGATGGAATAGGCGAGCAACACGGCGAGGAGCCCGGCTGGAAGCGCAATCAGCAGGCTTGTCAGCACGGCGCGATGCAGCATCGGATCAGCAATCAGGCGCAGAAGATCTGCCTGCAATCCACCGATTACCACGGCTGCGAGCGGAAAAAGAAGAAAGGCGGTTGCGGGCAAGATCAGGCCAGCATCCAGAAGGCGGGCTGCGGATGTCTGGCCGTCAGGCCTTTCGGGGGGCCGTCCCAGTGTCGCGCCTTCACTTGCCGCTCCGCCGAAAAACTGCAGCACGATCAGGATCAGGGCCGTCATGCCGATCTGGATCAGCGCAAGAGCCACGGCTCTCGGGGGATCGAAATCGAAGCGCAAGGCCTGATAGATTGCGACTTCCAGCGTGGTCGCCGCCGGTCCCCCACCGAGCAGAAGCACCAGCGTGAAGCTGGTGGCCGCAAGCATCAGGATCAGGCCGGCGATTGCCGGGATCTGGCTGCGCATCGCCGGCCATTCGACCAGACGAAAGAGGGTTCGCGGCTTCATGCCCAGATTGCTGGCAATCAGCCAGTATTCCCCCGGCAGCCGCTCCAGGCTGGCCAGCAGCAAACGGGTTGCAAGCGGAAAATTGAAGAACACATGCGCAAGCAGAATACCAGTCAGGCCATAGATGCTCACAGGCTGATCAAGACCCAGGGCCACAAGGAGCCGGTTGACCCAGCCATGCTGGCCCCAGACTGCAATCAACCCGAGCGCGCCGATGATGACCGGCAGCCCGAGTGGCACGCCCATCAGGCGCAGGATCCAGATGCGGCCCGGAAAGCGTGGTTGACGCGCCATCGCCCTGGCGAGGGGCACCGCGACAGCGACGGAAAGGGCAGACGACAAAACCGCCTGCAAGAGGGTGAAGCGCAGCACACCCAGAATATAGGGGTCGAGAAGCGGTGATGCGGCTTGCGACAGACCGGTCGCCAGCAGGGCGGCCACGCCTGCGGCTGCAAAGAGCGCTATGCCGGCGAGGCTTGAAACCCCACCGGCAATGGCGCGTATCGTTTCACCGCGGGTGAGCATCGCTTAGTGCAGGCTCATGGCATTCAGCCATTCCTCAACCCAGGCCTTGCGGTTTGCGGCAACCTCGTCGGCACTCATCAGGAAAGTCTTCGACGGTACGACCAGCTTGTCAAAGGCGGCGGGCAGCGGCTTTGACATCTTTGCCGCAGGCATCATCCAGTTGGTGGTCGGGATGATGTCCTGGAAGGCCGGGCTGATCATGAAGCGCAGGAAATCCCGGGACAGCGTCTTGTCATGGCTGCCCTTGGTCATGCCTGCCACTTCGATCTGGATATAATGGCCTTCGGAAAAGGACGCCGCCTGATAGCGCTCGGTCTTTTCCTGATCGATGTGATAGGCGGGCGAGGTCACATAGGAGAGCACCATCGGCACTTCACCCTTGGTGAACAGGCCATAGGCTTCCGACCAGCCGGGGGTGACGGTCAGCACGCGGTTCTTGAGCTTTCCCCAGGCTTCCGGCGCCTTGTCGCCATAGACGGACTTTACCCAAAGCAGTAGGCCGAGACCGGGCGTCGATGTGCGCGGGTCTTCGATGGCGATCTTCTGGTTCGGATCACCCTCCACCAGTTCCTTCAGGCTCTGCGGCGGGTTTTTCATCGTTTGCGTGTCATAGACGACGGCAAAATGACCGTAGTCATAGGGCAGGAAAACGTCATCCTTGAAGTCGCCTGGCACGGAGACATCCTTTGCCTCGATGCCATGCGCCTCGAAAAGGCCGGTCTGTTTGGCTTCGGATATCAGGTTCGTATCCAGGCCGAGCACGATATCGGCCTTGGTGGCGGCACCCTCGAGCTTGAGGCGGGAAAGAAGCGCCACGCCATCGGCGGCAGAAACGTAATTGACCGTGCAGCCGCAGGTCTTTTCGAAGGCAGCCTTCACCTGCGGGCCGGGACCCCATTCAGCGGTGAAGCTTTCATATGTGTAGATCGTCAGTTCCTTGTCCGCGCCCAGCGCCGGTGCGGAAAGCGTGATTGCTGCCGCTATCGCCAGCGGCAGGCGGGAAATCAGAAAATGCATGCGAGCCGTCATCGGGCCACTCCTTTGTCATCGCGTTCGTTTCGGGGAAAAGGGTGCCGTCTGTGGCAACGTCTAATCCCTCCGCCGGTCTTAACCGGATCAGGTTCCGCGGGTTGGCGTTCGACGCCTCTCAGCCAGGACATTCGGTTTCGAATGCAAGGCACCCCGTTAGAGCGGGGAAAGATGTAGCCAAAGGGACGCATATTTGCAAGCACCGGCGCAAGGCAGATGGCGATTGCCCTTTCCCTTGGCGCCAATCTTGGCTATCTGCAGGGCCATGAACAAACCGGTTTTCACAATCCTGCTGGGTGGTACGCTCACGGTAACGGATCGCGTGCGCGACGCCGTTAAGGAGACGCGCGTGATTGCGGCCGATAGCGGCATGCGCCACGCCCGCCCGCTTGGCCTTATCCCTGAACTCTGGGTCGGGGATTTCGATTCTGCCGATGAAAGCCTGCTTGCCGAATGGGGCGCAGTGGAGCGCCAGCCCTATCCCGCCCAGAAAGCGGAAACGGATGGCGCGATTGCCGTTGGAGAAGCGCTTTTGCGCGGTGCCGGTTCCATCATCATGGTTGGTGCCCTGGGCGGCGAGCGATCCGATCATGCGCTCCAGCATTTTGCCCATGCCCTGCAGCTGAAGCGTGACGGCATCGACGTGCTTCTGCTCTCTGGCGAGGAAGAAGCGCGCCCGCTGGTGTCTGGCGAGCGTTCGGTGGATCTGCCCGCCGGATCGCTGTTTTCGGTGATCGGCTTTACTGCACTCGATGACCTTTCGATCAAGAATGCACGCTATCCGCTGGAGGGCTTTCATCTGCCTTTCGGCTCGTCGCGCACTCTTTCCAATGTGGCGCTGGGGCCGGTCGACCTGCACCTTGGCTCTGGCTATGGAATGCTGCTTGCGCGCCCTCATGACATGACAGGAGCCTGATCCGTGGCACCGCCTATCCTCAAACTTGACGATATCTTCCTCAGCTTTGGTGGCGCGCCGCTGCTGAATGGCGCGGGCTTCCAGCTTGAGCCGGGCGACAGGCTTTGCCTTGTCGGGCGCAACGGATCGGGCAAATCGACGCTGATGAAGATTGCCGCAGGCCTTGCCGAGCCGCAATCCGGTTCAGTTTTCCGTCATCCCTCCGCGACAGTGCGCTACCTGCATCAGGCCCCGGATTTCGATGGTTATGATACGGTTCAGGCCTATGCCGAGGCGGGGCTCGGGCCGGGGGATGATCCTTACCGCGTGTCCTATCTGCTGCAGCATCTGGGGCTGACCGGCGAGGAAAATCCGAAGAACCTTTCCGGTGGAGAGGCGCGCCGCGCAGCGCTTGCCCGCGTTCTCGCCCCGGAGCCTGATATCCTGCTTCTGGACGAGCCCACGAACCATCTGGATCTGCCAACCATCGAATGGCTGGAAGGCGAGCTGCAGAAAACCCGCTCCAGCCTCGTTCTGATATCGCATGACCGCCGCTTTCTGGAAAAGGTATCGACCGCCACGCTCTGGCTCGACCGGGGCCAGTCGCGGCGGCTGGATCGTGGCTTTGCCCATTTCGAAGCCTGGCGGGATCAGGTTCTTGAAGAGGAGGAGCTGGAACAGCACAAGCTCGGCAAGGCAATCGAGCGCGAGGAGCATTGGCTGCGCTATGGCGTAACGGCTCGGCGCAAGCGCAACATGCGCCGGCTTGGGGAGTTGCAGGACATGCGCGCCCGCCATCGCGGGCACAAAGGCCCGCAGGGAACCGTGCAGACCAGCCTTTCGGATGCGAAGGAATCCGGCAAGCTGGTGATCGAGGCCGAGAAAATCACCAAGGCCTTTGGCGAGCGGGTGATTGTGCAACCGTTTTCGATGCGCGTGCATCGCGGCGATTGCATCGGTCTTGTCGGTCCGAACGGGGCCGGCAAGACCACGCTTCTGAAAATGCTGACCGGGCAACTGGACCCGGACAGCGGAATCGTGAAGCTGGGCACCAATCTCGAAATCGCAACGCTCGACCAGCGCCGCGAAGACCTCAATCTCGATGATACGCTCGCCCATTACCTGACCGATGGACGGGGGGAAAATCTGCTGGTCAATGGCGAGCAGCGGCATGTGACCGGCTATATGAAGGACTTTCTCTTCCAGCCGGAACAGGCCCGCACGCCGATCCGCGAATTGTCCGGTGGCGAGCGCGCGCGGCTGATGCTGGCGCGCATTCTGGCGCGGCCCGCCAATCTTTTGATCCTCGATGAACCGACCAATGATCTTGATATCGAGACGCTCGATCTGTTGCAGGAAGTGGTCGCCGGTTTTCCCGGAACCGTGATTCTCGTCAGCCACGACCGTGATTTTCTCGACCGTACGGTAACTTCGACCTTGGCACCGGCCAATCCGGAGGCCCCGGATGGTCGGTGGATCGAATATGCCGGTGGCTATTCGGACATGCTGGTTCAGCGCAAGGGTGCGGAAGCCGAACGCCGCAAGGTGGAAAAGGCGGAGAAGGAAAAATCGGCCGCTGTGGCCACAGCTGCCGCTGGCGATACCCCGAAGGGAAAGGGCAAGCTTTCCTACAAGCAGAAATTCGCGCTTGAGACCCTGCCGAAAGAGATTGAAAAAACCGAGACGGCGATTGCACTGTGCGAGAAGAAGATGGCCGATCCCAATCTTTTTGCGCGCGATCCCTCCGGTTTTGCAAAGCTGGCCGCCGAGCTGGAAAAGCTGAAGGCGGATCAGGCACGCATGGAAGAGGAATGGCTGGAGCTTGAAATGCTGCGCGAGGCGCTCGAAGGCTGAGGCATCCGGGCATTGCCCGTCTGCCCGATCTGTGCGCAGAACCACAAGAATTTATGAATTATAAACTCTATTCGATATATCGATAGAGAATCCGAATGATGTCGGTGGATGCAAGGCCATCCCGCGCCCTCACAAAGGCATGTTTCCTCCACTCTGGAACTGCGCACCGCCTTCTCCGTCAGGGGAGTGAAGGGCGGTCATCAGGGGTTCGGCATGATCCTGAAGTCTGCAACTGCCCGTAATATGTTTGCGATTATCGCAACCGGTGTGGCCATCTCCATGGCAACGGCCGGTACACTGTTCTGGCTCTCCTTCAGTGAAATCCGCTCGCGCAGCATCGGCGAGATGGCGCAGATTGGCGAAACGGAAGCCTCGCGCATCGAGACCCGTTTCACCCAGGCGCATATGCTGGCGAACAACCTCCGCTCCGTACTCTACAGCCTGAAATCGGCGGGCACGCCCTCGCGCGAGGAAGCCGACCGGCTGCTGAAGACCTTCATCGAAAACAACGCGCTGGCGGTCGGTCTCAGCACTGGCTGGGAACCCAATGCCTTTGACGGCAAGGACAGCGAATTCGTCAACAAGGAAGGCCATGACGCCACCGGGCGCTACATTCCCTACTTCGCCCGCTCAGGCGACAAGATCGTTCACGAAGCGCTGGTCGACTATGAAACGCCGGGCGCGGGCGATTATTATCTGATCCCCAAGCAAACCGGCAAGGATCTCCTGACCGAACCCTATATCTACCCGATCAATGGTGTCGACGTGCTGATGACCTCGGTCATGGTCACGCTCAAGGAAAATGACAAATTTGTCGGTGTCGTCGGTGTTGATACCAATCTTGCTGTTCTGACTGCGGATCTGGCCAAGCAGCGGCCGCTGGGCACGGGCTATATTGCCTTGTTCAGCGAGCAGGGGGCTGTTGTGAGCCATCCGGATGCAAAGGCGCTGGGCAAGCCGCTGAAGGATTCCGGTCTCGATGCCACCGGTTTCAAGCAGGCCATCGATCATCCCGGCGATGTGTTCGAAACGCGTGAGGCAGACGGCTCTGTCAATCTTTCGATTGCCATGCCTGTGCATGTAATGGACGGATCGCAGTGGTATGCGATGGTTTCCGTTCCCAAAAATACGGTTCTTGCTGGTCTTTCGAAGCTTGCCTGGTTGTCCGCTGGCCTGATTATTCTCGGCGCAGCCCTGATGATCGCGGTTGGTGCATGGCTTGCGGCACGCTTCCGCCAAAGGCTGACCCGTGTCATCTCGGCAACCTCCGAAATTGCCAATGGCAACACATCCGTGGAACTGGCCGAAACGAACCGCCCGGATGAAATCGGCGAACTGAACCGTTCGCTCGCCATTCTGCGGGATGCGGCGCTGGCGAAAACCCGGCTTGAAGCCGAAGCGGCGCAAAATCAGGCGCTGTCCGAGCAGGAGCGGCGCCTGCGCCAGGAAGAGGCTACCGAGCGTGACAGGCAGGTGCAGTTTGCCGTGGGTGAACTCGCCAAGGGTCTGCAGAAGCTGGCCGAGGGCGACATGACATGGCGGCTTTCCAATCCCTTCCATGGTGCGCTTGACGAGATCCGGGCCGATTTCAATACCTCCGTGACCAGGCTCGAGGCCGCCCTTCAGACCGTTCAGGTCAACGCGCAGGCAATCCAGTCCGGCTCGGCGGAAATCCGCGCGTCTTCGGACGAGCTCGCCAAGCGCACGGAACAGCAGGCCGCTTCCGTGGAGGAAACCGCCGCAGCGCTTGAGGAAATCACTTCGTCCATCCGCGATGCCAGCCGCCGGGCCGAAGAGGCGGGTCAGCTGGTCGATCACACCCGCGTTGGCGCGGAGCGCTCCGGTGAGGTGGTCAAGCGTGCGGTTGTGGCGATGAGCGGGATCGAGAATTCTTCCCGCGAGATTTCGAATATCATCGGTGTCATCGACGAAATTGCCTTCCAGACCAATCTTCTCGCACTCAACGCCGGTGTCGAGGCAGCCCGTGCCGGTGAAGCCGGCAAGGGATTTGCGGTGGTCGCCCAGGAAGTGCGCGAGCTTGCCCAGCGCTCAGCCAATGCGGCGAAGGAAATCAAGGCGCTGATCACCAATTCCGGCCAGCAGGTGGAAACCGGCGTGGCGCTGGTTGGCGAAACCGGGGCTGCTCTCACCGAGATCGTTCGCGAGGTTCAGGATATCAACCAGCATGTGGCCTCGATCGTTCAGGCAACCCGCGAGCAGTCGACGGCGATGGGCGAGATCAGTGCTGCCGTGAACACGATTGATCAGGGGACGCAGAAAAATGCGGCGATGGTGGAGGAATCCACGGCCGCCAGCCACGCGCTTGCTTCGGAAGCCGCCGAACTCAATCACCTTCTGTCGCAGTTCCGGTTTGGCAATGCTGTCCCTGCCAGCCAATCCGCCAGAGCGACTCATGTGCCGGCTCCTTCCGCGCCGTCGGCAAGGGCGCCGGCCCCGGCGGCACAGGCCAGCCGTCCGGTCGCCTCGCCTGCCCGCGCGCTCGGCAACAGGATTGCGTCTGCCTTTGGCGCAAAAACATCGACGGCTGCGGCCGTTCAGACGGAACAAGACTGGGAGGAGTTCTGATCCACCGCCATTCTGCCAGTCTGGAGCACGCTCGCTGACCACGGTTTGCCGGCGTGCTCCCAAAACCAGGTGTCATTGCGGGCAAAACGCTACACACTTTTTCCCGAAATGCATCCTGAAGGCCCGGACTGCCCAGCGCAGCCGGGCCTTTTTGCATCCGGCAAACGGCTGGCTCAATTTCGAGTTTCGAAAAGGCGGCTGATCAGCTATTTGAATGCGGTCACAGGCGGCGCGCTCTAACCTTCAGGCGGCACGCAGCATTTCGAGGATTGGCCGAACCATGCAATTTCAGGGTACTGCGGATTACATTGCCGACAAGGATCTGATGATCGCCGTGAATGCGGCAATCCGGCTGGAGCGGCCGCTGCTCGTCAAGGGCGAACCGGGTACCGGCAAGACAGAACTGGCCCGGCAGGTTGCCGCAGCGCTCGGCCTTGATCTTCTGGAATGGAATATCAAGTCCACCACCAAGGCGCAGCAGGGCCTTTATGAATATGATGCCGTCTCGCGCCTGCGCGACAGCCAGCTGGGCGATGCGCGTGTCAATGACATTGCCAACTATCTGCGCAAGGGCAAGCTGTGGCAGGCCTTCGAGGCCGAGCGAAAAACGGTGCTGCTCATCGACGAGATCGACAAGGCCGATATCGAGTTTCCGAACGACCTGCTGCAGGAACTCGACCGGATGGAGTTTCACGTCTACGAGACCGGTCAGACGATTAGCGCCCGGCAGAGGCCTGTGGTCATCATTACCTCGAACAACGAGAAGGAGCTGCCGGATGCGTTTCTGCGTCGCTGCTTCTTCCATTATATCCGATTTCCGGATGCCGAAACGCTGGCGCGGATCGTGGAGGTGCATTATCCCGGCATCAAGCAGGCGCTGGTGGCCGCCGCTCTCAACCGGTTTTATGAAATCCGCGATGTGCCGGGGCTGAAGAAAAAGCCCTCGACATCCGAGGCGCTGGACTGGATCCGGCTTCTGGTCGCGGATGATGTCGATCCGGCGGATCTGTCGGCCAATGCCAAATCGATCCTGCCGAAATTGCATGGCGCCCTTCTCAAGAACGAGCAGGATGTCCATCTGTTTGAACGGCTCGCCTTCATGGCGCGCCGCGAAAGCTGAAATCCGGGTCGCAGGACCCGGCCCATCAAGACCAACCTTTTTCTTTACGGAAAGCCGAAGAACCAATGCCGATCAAGATCCCCGATACATTGCCCGCCTTTGATACCCTCGTGTCCGAGGGTGTGCGGGTCATGACCGAAACGGTTGCCATCCGCCAGGACATCCGTCCGCTGCAGATCGGGCTCTTGAACCTCATGCCGAACAAGATCCGCACCGAGGTGCAGATGGCGCGCCTCGTGGGTGCCTCTCCGTTGCAGGTGGAGTTCTCGCTGGTGCGTGTCGGCGGCCACAAGGCCAAGAACACGTCGGAAGAGCATCTGCTCGCCTTTTACGAAACCTGGGACGAGGTGAAGGACCGCAAGTTCGACGGTTTCATCATCACAGGGGCGCCCGTGGAAACACTCGATTTCGAGGAAGTTACCTATTGGGACGAGATGAAGCAGATCCTCGACTGGACGGAAACCAACGTCCATTCGACGCTGAATGTCTGCTGGGGCGCGATGGCAGCGATCTATCATTTCCACGGCGTGCCGAAATATCCGCTTTCGGAGAAGGCCTTCGGTGTCTATCGCCACCGGCTGCTCAACCCGTCCTCGATCTATCTCAACGGTTTCTCGGACGATTTCCAGATCCCCGTGTCCCGCTGGACGGAGGTGCGTCGGGCCGACATCATCACCAAGCCTGGCCTCGAAATCCTGATGGAATCGGATGAGATGGGTGTGTGTCTGGTGCAGGAAGAGCGCGGCAAGCGTCTCTACATGTTCAACCATGTGGAATATGATTCGACGTCGCTCGGCGAGGAATATTTCCGCGACATCGCCAATGGCACGCCCATCAAGGTGCCGCACAACTATTTCCCGGACGACAATCCGGAAAAGGCACCGCTCAACCGCTGGCGCAGCCATGCCCATCTTCTGTTTGGCAACTGGATCAACGAGATCTACCAGACGACACCGTATGATCTCGCGAAGATCGGGATCGACCCATGACGGCATCCGGGCTGGAAATCCGTCCGCTGGAGCAGGGCGACGAGCAGCATTGGCGGCGGCTGTGGAAGGACTATCTTGCTTTCTACAAGACCGAATTGCCGGAGACGATCTACGCGCTGACCTGGCAGCGGCTGATGTCCGGCCTGCCGCATGAATACCAGGGCCTTCTGGCCCTGGTGGATGGCAGGCCCGTGGGTCTTGCCCATATCCTATTCCATCGGTCCTGCTGGCTGGAAAACAATGCCTGCTATCTGCAGGATCTCTATGCCGATCCCGAGGTTCGCGGGCTTGGCATCGGCCGCGCGCTGATCGAGGCCGTCTATGCCCGGGCGCGCGCGGAAGGGGCGGGCGAGGTGCACTGGGAGACCCAGAGTTTCAACCACACCGCCCAGCGCCTTTACGATCGCATCGCCGACAAGACGCCGTTCATCGTCTACCAGAAGACCCTGTAACGGCGAGGCGGCGGCGATGTACGTTCCCTTCTTCCTCGAGCTCAAGGCGGCAAAGGTTCCGGTCACGCTCCGGGAATATCTGACGCTGCTCGAAGGGCTGGAGGCGGGGATCGTCGATTTTGACGTTGAAGCCTTCTACTATCTCGCCCGCGCCACGCTGGTGAAGGACGAGCGGCATATCGACCGTTTCGACCAGGTCTTTGCCCGGTATTTCCGCGGTCTCGAGGCCTTCTCCGGTCCGGAAGGAACGGAAGCCCGCCGCCTGCCCGAGGACTGGCTGCACAAGCTCGCGGAGAAATATCTGTCCGAGGATGACAAGAAGCTTGTGGAGGCGCTTGGCGGTTTCGACAAGCTGATGGAAACGCTTCGCCAGCGGCTTGCGGAACAGAAGGGGCGGCATCAGGGCGGCAACAAATGGATCGGAACGGCGGGGACATCGCCCTTCGGTGCCTATGGCTACAATCCGGAAGGGGTGCGCATTGGCCAGCAGGAAAGCCGCCACCGCCGTGCCGTCAAGGTCTGGGACAAACGCGAATTCCGCAACTTCGATGACAATGTCGAACTTGGCACCCGCAACATCAAGGTGGCGCTGAAGCGTCTGAGGCGCTGGGTACGCGAAGGCGCGGACGAAGAGCTCGATCTCGGCGGCACCATCCGCTCCACGGCCGAACACGGCTATCTCGACGTCAAGACCCGGCCCGAGCGGCGCAATGCCGTGAAGCTCCTGATGTTCTTCGATGTCGGCGGCTCGATGGATGATCATATCCGAACCGTCGAGGAGCTGTTTTCGGCTGCTCGCGCCGAGTTCAAGCACATGGATTATTTCTACTTCCACAATTGCCCCTATGAGGGCCTGTGGAAGGACAATCGCCGCCGCAGGCTGGATGTGATGCCGACGCTGGACGTGATCCGCACCTACGGGCCGGATTACCGGGCGATCTTTGTCGGCGATGCCTCGATGAGTCCCTACGAGATCACCCATGCGGGCGGATCGGTGGAGCATTGGAACAAGGAGGCAGGGGAGGTGTGGCTCAGGCGACTGACCGGCCATTTCCGCAAGCATGTCTGGCTCAATCCGGTGCCGGAACCGCACTGGAGCTCGACCTGGTCGATCGGGCTGATGAAGACCCTGTTTGAAAACCGCATGTATCCGCTGACGCTTTCCGGACTGGACAGCGCCGCGCGAGAACTGACACGCTGAAGGCCGAAAGGGGAGACCATGGCACGTGAAATCTTCGGAACAATGCCGGGTGGAGAAGTCGTCGAGCAGCTCACCATCAGGGGCGGCGGATTGACAGCCCATGTTCTGACCTATGGCAGCCTCATTCAGGATCTGAGACTTGACGGGCATGGCGCGCCGCTGGTGCTCGGTTTCGAGCGCTTCGAGGACTATCTCCTGCATTCACCCTATTTCGGCGTGACGCCCGGCCGCTGCTCGAACCGGATTGCAGGCGGTCTTTTTTCGCTTGATGGGCAGACAATCGAGCTTGAGCGCAACGAGCGCGGGGTGAACCATCTGCATGGCGGTAGCGATGGTATTGCGGTCCGCAACTGGACCGTCGAAAGCCTCAGCGCACATTCCGTCACGCTGTCGATCCTCGATCCGGCAGGCCGGGCCGGTTATCCCGGCAATTGCCGGGTCTGGGCGACCTATGCACTTGGCGATCAGGGCAGGCTTTCTGTGCGCTACGAGGCCGAAACAGACCTGCCCACGCTCGCCAATCTCTGCCAGCACTCCTATTTCAATCTTGACGGTTCCGCCGATATCCTGGGCCACGAGCTGATGATTGAGGCGACCCATTATCTGCCCGTCGATCAAAACCTGATCCCGACCGGTCACCTTCAGCCTGTAGAGGGAACGGTATTTGATTTCCGGCAGCAGCGGCGGATTGGAGAGGCGCGGATCGATAGTCTTCCGGTCCACTACGACCATAATTTCTGCCTGAGCCCTGCCCGGACGGAAAAGCGGCTGGTTGCGCGACTGAAAAGCTTGCGATCCGGCGTGACCATGGACGTCGAAACCACCGAATCCGGCGTGCAATTCTATGCGGGCGGCAAGATGAATGTCGCAATGCCGGGGCTTGAGGGCAGGCACTATGGCGCCTTTGCCGGGCTCTGTCTTGAAACGCAGGTCTGGCCGGATGCCGCCAATCATCCGCATTTCCCCACAGCTGTGCTTCGCCCCGGCGAGCGGCTGGTGCAGGAAACGGACTATGTGTTTTCGCGCTAGGCCGCGTCAGGCAATCGCGGTGATTTCCAGATCCTGTCCGGAAAAGCTGACCACGTCGCCAACGGATTTGCCCATCAAAAGCCGCGCGACGGGCGCGACATAGGAAATGGAGCCTGCCTTCGGGTCCGCCTCGTCCTCTCCGACAATCCGGTAGGTCTGGATGCGGCCGTCCTCGCGCTCAAAAGTTACGGTGGAGCCGAAGGCGACCGTTTTCGCATCAGTCGGCTGCGGCATCACCTGCGCTGTGCGGATGCGCTCGGCGAGATAGCGGATATCGCGAAGCGGGCCTGCCTGCTGGCGGCGCTTTTCGTTGATATCCTCGATCGCGTTCGCCGCCTCGAAAGCCTCGCGCGCTTCGGAAAGCTGCTGCTCCAGCGCTTTCAGTCCGCGCTCGGTCACGAGATTTGGATGGGGCGAAACCGGACGATCCGGCAGGATTGTTTCTGATGCCGCTTCCGCGCTTTCTTCCTTGACGAAGGCAACACTCATGGCGGGTTCCTTTCGGCTGAGAATGGCGCTTGCGTTTGGCCTGAAAACACAAAAGCCCCGGCGAACCGAGGCTTGATCCAAGGAAAATTTGGAGCGGGTGAAGCGATTCGAACGCTCGACCCCAACCTTGGCAAGGTTGTGCTCTACCCCTGAGCTACACCCGCTCACACTGCGATCCGGGGGTAATCGGTGGATCGCTGGCCGCCGTTTGTTGCGGCGACGGGGGCTATATGACCCAATCGATTTTCATTTGCAACAGGGGAATCGAAATTTTTTTGAACTTTTTTCCGCAGCTCCCTGACCGGTCGTTCAAACCCGTTGAGGATCAGGCCTTTTGCGCAAAGCCCATGCCATTGCAAATCAGGCAGTCCGCCAGTATCTGGGGAAACAAAGGATGGGTCTTTACCCTGAGCAGCCCCTCAATCAGGCATCGAGAGTGATTTATGAGCGAGACCACACCGAAGACGCGCGAGGCGCTTCTCAAATATCTTCAAGACCTTGGCATCGAAGTGACGACCCGTGACCATGCGCCGGTCTTCACCGTTGCCGAAGCGGCAGCGCTTGCCCATGACATTCCGGGCGGCCATACCAAGAACCTGTTCGTCAAGGACAAGAAGGACCAGTTCTTCCTGCTGACGGTTGAGGAAAATGCGGTCGTGGACCTGAAGACGGTCCACACGGTGATCGGGGCGGCGAGCAAGGTTTCCTTCGGAAAGCCGGAGAAGCTGATGGAATATCTGGGCGTCATTCCGGGTTCGGTCACCGCGCTTGGCGCGATCAACGATACCGGCAACAATGTCACCTTCATTCTCGATGAAGACCTGATGAAGTTTGATGTGATCAATTGCCATCCGCTTTCAAACGATGCCACCACCTCGATCAGACGCGACGACCTCGTTCGCTTCCTCGAGGCGACCGGCCACAAGCCGCTTGTCTTGAAAGTCACAGCCTGACATACGATCTTTTGAGGCAGGAATCCTTGACGGGAGAATGGAATGAACGGTTCTGACAATCCTTACGGCAGCGCTTATGGCAACCAGATGACCGCTTCGGTCAATATCGGTGGCCCGAAGCCTGTACAAGGTCAGCTGGTCAAGGATACGACCACCGCCGGCTTCTCCAAGGATGTGCTGGAGGAATCGCGCAACCAGCCGGTTCTTGTCGATTTCTGGGCGCCCTGGTGCGGTCCCTGCAAGCAGCTCGCCCCCGTCATCGAGCGGGTGGTGAATGAAGGGCAGGGCCGGGTCAAGCTGGTCAAGCTCAATATCGATGATCATCCCGCCATTCCCGGCCAGCTCGGCATCCAGTCCATTCCGGCTGTGGTCGCCTTTGTGAACGGCCGCCCGGTTGATGGCTTCATGGGTGCGGTTCCGGAAAGCCAGATCCGTCAGTTCATCGACAAGATCGCAGGCAAGGCAGGCGTCGGCCCGGCTGCGGAAATTGCTGCCCTTCTCGAACAGGCAGAAGCCCTTCTTGCCGCCAGGGATGTGGATGCGGCCGGCCAGTATTTCGGTGCGATCCTGCAGCATGATCCGGACAATGCGGGTGCGATCGCCGGCATTGCCCAGTGCATGATCGCGGTAGGAGAGCTTGCCCGTGCCCGTGAGCTTCTCGGCTCCGTGTCGGAAGAGGTGGCAAAGGACGCGAAGGTGCAGGCCGCCATCAAGAAGCTCGACCAGATCGAGGAGGCCCGCAAGTTCGGAGATCCGGCAGCACTCGAACACGAGCTTGCGCTCAATCCGGATCATCACGAGGCGCGCATGAAGCTTGCCAAGGTGCGCAATGCCGAAGGCGCACGCGATGAGGCCGCCGACCATCTCTTCTACATCATGAAGAAAGACCGCAGCTTTGACGATGATGGCGCGCGCCGCCAACTTCTCGCCTTTTTCGAGGTCTGGGGCCACAAGGATCCCGCAACGCTTGCCGCCCGTCGCAAGCTCTCCTCCATGCTGTTTTCCTGACACGGCTTGCTGCAAGCGGGCCGTTGTTGATCGAAAGTTCTTGAGTTTCAGATTTGCCGCACCAGATAAGGGATCAGGCGATGCCGGATATCCGGGCGGCAGACAGGGTTCGGCAAAAGCCGCACAATCGGGATGAAACACAGGGTTTTACGTCATGCAGGTCGGTAATGCGCGTTATCTGAAGGCCGGGGATATTCCCTCGACCATACCGGTCTTCCCGCTCTCGGGTGCCTTGCTGCTGCCGGGCGGCCAGTTGCCGCTCAATATTTTCGAGCCACGCTATCTGATGATGTTTGACGATGCGCTGGCCGGCAACCGCATCATCGGCATGGTGCAGCCCGCCTTCGGCGAAAAGGGTCAGGCAGGCGGTGTCTGCGAGGTGGGTTGTGCCGGTCGTCTCACCTCTATCGCCGAGACAGGCGATGGCCGCTATCTCGTCAATCTCAGCGGCATTTGCCGCTTCCGTGTGTTGCGTGAGGTTACCGAGGGCAAACCCTATCGCAGCTTCGAAATCGCGCCCTTTCTCAGTGATCTCAAGGCAGGTGCGGAAGAAGACAGCGTTGATCGTGATGCGCTGCTGGAGGCGTTTCGGGCCTATCTGGATGCCAACAAGCTCGAGGCGGACTGGGAGAGCGTGGAACGCGCCAGCAATATCACGCTCGTCACCTCGCTATCGATGATGTCTCCCTTTGGCCCTGCCGAAAAGCAGGCGCTGCTCGAGGCGCCAGACATGAAAACGCGGGCGGAAACGCTGGTGGCGATCACCGAAATCATGCTTGCCCGCGGGTCGGGTGAAAGCGATTCCATCCTGCAATAACGTCCGGGAGGCGCTTCGATGGACGAAAAGATCAGCCGGGTTGATCCGAAAATGCTGGAACTGCTCGTCTGCCCTCTCACCAAGGGGCGCCTTACCTATGACCGGGAACGGAACGAGCTCGTGTCCAGACTGGCAAAGCTCGCCTATCCGATCCGCGACGGCGTGCCGATCATGCTGATTTCCGAAGCCCGAAGCATCGACGTTTGAAAAACATCAGAAGGCAAAGCTTGCGGTGACCGGCACGTGGTCCGAAGGGCGATCCCAGCCGCGGGCCTCTCTGAGCACATCGATGCCGGTGAGACAGGGGCCAAGATCAGCAGATGACCAGATATGGTCGAGGCGGCGGCCCTTGTCTGCGGCATCCCAGTCCTTGGCGCGGTAACTCCACCAGGTATAGAGTTTTTCCGTATGCGGAACATGCTGGCGCATGAGATCGAGCCAGTTGCCTTCCCGCATGACCTGCAGCAGACCTTCCGTCTCAACGGGTGTGTGCGAGACGATCTTCAGCATCTGCTTGTGCGACCAGACGTCGTGTTCGAGAGGCGCAATATTCAGGTCCCCGACCAGAATGGAGGAGACGCCCGCATCCGCATCGGCCCTCAGCGCCCGCATTTCTTCCACGAAGTCCAGCTTGTGGCCGAATTTCGGGTTGACCGCGCGGTCCGGTTCGTCGCCACCGGCAGGCACATAGAAATTATGCAGACGGATGCGCTTCTTGCCGTCCGGCGAGAAAAACACCGAGAGATGGCGGGCATCGCCAACGCTGCAATAGTCCCGACGCTCACCCTCCGAGAGCGGCACCTTCGAAATCACGGCGACGCCGTGATAGCCTTTCTGGCCATGCACCTCGATATGCTCGTATCCGAGCGCCCGGAAACTGTCGAAGGGAAACAGCTCGTTCGGGCATTTCGTTTCCTGAAGGCAGAGCACATCCGGCTTGCGGCTTGCCAGAAACTGTTCCACGATCGGCAGCCTCAGGCGAACCGAATTGATATTCCAGGTCGAAATCGAAAAAATCATGATGCCGGTATCACTCGCGGGTCTTCTTCAGGGATTCCGGCATCCTGAATATCCGCGGATCGAAGTCAACACCCGTCTGTACATTCATGATGATCACCGAGGTTTCCTTGGCCTGGGCATCGGTGATGGTCCACTGGCGCAGGTCATAGGTCTTGGTGTCGAACATCATGGTGATCAGCGAATCACCGAAGATCGTCTTGTTCCCGAGAACAATGGTGGTCAGATCCGGATCCTCCTTCACCTGCCGCACCATGTCCGTGGACAGGTCGATGCTATCGGCCAGCAGCAGGCTGAGCGGTGTCTTGGAGAGCGGGTAGACATCCCAGGTCTTGAGCTTCTGGTTGCCGATCACGACCTGCTTGCCATCCGAGATCACCCGCATCGGCGACGGTTCGTCATAGTTGAAGCGCAGCTTGCCGGGACGCTGGATGTAAAACTTGCCGCCCGTCTGCTCGCCCCGCGGGCCAAACTGCACGAATTCGCCCTGCATGGTCTTCACCGAGGAGAAATGGTCGGCGATCTTCTGGGCGGTGGTTGCATTCAGCTGCTGTGCGTCTGCGTCTCGCGAGACGAAAGGCGAGGCTGAAAGTGCGAGCGACCCGGCCAGAACCATGGCGAGCAGGCTGCGCCGCCGCATCCCGTCCTCAGCGATGGGTCGAAGGGCGGGCGTGTCGAATGGAACGTTGCGGTTCATCAGGAACTCCTTTGAATACAGAAGACCTGCCGCTGAAAGGCGGCGGCTTCATGGCACGGCCGGATTGCTTCAGCGCTCGATGATATCGGCTTCTGTCGGCACGAGAATTTCGCGCTTGCCGGCGTGATTGGCGGGCCCGATCAGGCCTTCTTTCTCCATCCGCTCGATCAGCGAGGCTGCGCGGTTGTAGCCGATGCCGAGCCGACGCTGGATATAGGATGTGGACGCCTTGCCATCGCGAAGCACGATGGCAACGGCCTGATCATAGGGATCATCCGATTCGCCGAGATTGGCAGTGCCGGCCGGTCCGCCATAGCCGTCTTCGTCATCCTCATCATCGGCGGTGATCGCGTCGAGATATTGTGGCGAGCCCTGTGTCTTCAGATAGGCGACGATCTCTTCCACTTCATTGTCGGACACGAACGGGCCATGAACGCGCTGGATGCGCCCGCCACCGGCCATATAGAGCATGTCGCCCATGCCGAGCAGCTGCTCTGCGCCCTGCTCGCCCAGGATCGTGCGGCTGTCGATCTTCGAGGTGACCTGGAAGGAAATGCGGGTCGGGAAGTTCGCCTTGATCGTGCCGGTGATGACGTCGACCGAGGGACGCTGCGTCGCCATGATCACGTGGATCCCTGCTGCACGCGCCATCTGGGCGAGCCGCTGCACGGCCCCTTCGATGTCCTTGCCAGCGACCATCATCAGGTCGGCCATTTCGTCGATGATCACCACGATATAGGGGATCGGCTGCAGATCGAATTCCTCGGTCTCGTAGATCGCCTCGCCGGTCTGACGGTCAAAGCCGGTCTGCACCGTGCGCGAAATGGTTTCGCCGCGGGCCATGGCCTGCTCGACACGCGAATTGAAGCCGTCGATATTGCGCACACCGATCTTCGACATCTTCTTGTAGCGCTCTTCCATCTCCCGCACGGTCCATTTCAGTGCGACGACGGCCTTCTTCGGATCAGTCACGACCGGGGAGAGAAGATGCGGGATGCCGTCATAGACGGACAGTTCCAGCATTTTCGGGTCGATCATGATCAGACGGCACTGTTCCGGGGTCATCCGGTAGAGCAGCGACAGGATCATGGTGTTGATGGCGACCGACTTGCCCGAGCCGGTGGTGCCCGCGACCAACAGATGCGGCATCTTGGCGAGGTCGGCGATGACCGGTTCACCGCCGATGGTCTTGCCGAGCGCCATGGCAAGCTTTGCCTTGGAGCCATCGAAATCCCGCGAGCCGATCAGTTCGCGCAGGAATACGGTCTCACGGGTCTGGTTCGGCAGCTCGATGCCAATTGCATTGCGGCCGGGCACGACGGCGACGCGCGCGGCAATCGCGCTCATCGAGCGGGCAATGTCATCGGCAAGGCCGATGACGCGGGAAGACTTGATGCCAGGTGCCGGTTCCAGCTCGTAAAGCGTCACGACCGGGCCGGGATGGACATGGATGATCTCGCCCTTGACGCCGAAATCCTCCAGCACGCCTTCTAGCATGCGGGCATTCTGTTCAAGCGCATCCTCGCTGAGCGACTGGTCGCGGGAAATGCCGCGCGGTTCCGCAAGAAGGCGGATATCCGGCAGTTCGAACACACCGGGTCGACCGGGGCCCTGGCGGAAAGCCGGGGCGCTTGCGCCCTGTGAAGCAGCGGTTGCGGGTTTCGCGCGGCTCGCAGCAGGCGTAATCGACCGGACAGAAGGGCGTACCGCAAACCCCTCGTCTTCGTCATCATCCGGCAAAATACCTGCCGGACGCGGCAGGTCGATGTCGAAGGGCGGCTCGTCATCCTCGTCGGCGATCATCGGTGGCGTGCGCATCACCCGGCGGGCCGGGCCTGCAACCCGCTCCATGTCCGGTTCAAGCGTCGGTTCGAGCCGGTCGAAACGGCCGCGGGGGCTTGCCGTCTTTCCATTCAGGGAGGTGAACTCGTCCTCGTTGAAATCATAGGGCTCTTCGATGCTTCGGGCCGCACGCGGCTTGCGTGCGGGCAGGCCAAAGATGCGGCGGAACCGGGCCTGCGTCGTATACCAGGCATGGGTTGCCCAGCCGAGCAGTACGGTCGCAAAGCCCTCCGGCTCATCATCCATATCGTCGCCGACTGTGCGTGCCTTGCCGGGCGCGGAAATCAGCGGCTCGTCATTTTCTTCCGGTTCGCTGTTGCCAATCAGCCCTGCGGCATAAGCGAGAAGCGCAAGCGTCGGCAATGCCAGCACGGCACCCAGAACCATGGCGAAAAGCCCGGTCGGATAGGCGCCGATGAAAAGGGCAGGGAAGCGCAGGATCATGTCGCCAACGACGCCGCCAATGCCGTTCGGGATCGGCCAGGTCATCGGTGCGGGAAAACAGCCGAGCGTAGCGGCCCCGGCAATCGCGGCCCCGAGCCAGGCGGCAATGCGGGAGGGAATGCCATAGATGCGTCGTCCCGTGATCAGGGCCAGCGACCAGGAAAGCACCGGCAGGAAGGCGAGCACGCAGCCAAGGCCGAAAAACTGCATCGCCACATCGGCAAAGGCCGCTCCGCTATAGCCCATCAGGTTGGTCGGCGGATTGCTGGTGGCATAGGACGGGCTCGGATCGGAGACGTTCCAGGTAGCCAGTGCTGCGACCCCGAGCGCCAGAAGGAAGAACAGGGCTATGCCGGTCAAAGCCAGAAACTGCCGCCAGAGGAACGCGGACAGAGTGAAACGACTGGCGCGCGAATCTGGTGCCGCTGATATGCCTCTGGCCATGTGATTACCCGTTCCTGATCTTGACCCTGAAGACCTGCCCCTTTTTTCCGGAGGACAGGTCAGTCCATGGACAGCCAGAATAATCCGGTGAGGGTTAATGGCCTATTAACCATGCAGGTCGGAAACGGCCATGCGGTGAGGCTTTCTTAAACAAGTTGCGGCGCGCGCAAACAAAAAACCCGGGCCAGAAGGCCCGGGTCTGAAGACCGAACTCAAGGAACCGGCTTCAGGAATGATAGGCCGCTTCCCCGTGCGAGGAGAGGTCGAGACCTTCGCGTTCTGCTTCTGTGGTGACCCGCAGGCCGACGACCAGATCGACAATCTTGTAGAGGATCGCAGAGATGATGCCGGACCAGAGGATCGTCACAGCGACGCCTTTTGCCTGGGCAAGGAGCTGGGTGGCGGTGCCCGCATAGGTGGCTGCGAAGTCAGCGGTGGAGTAATCCACGATGCCTGCACCGCCGAGTGCCGGATTGACGAAGACGCCGGTCAGCAGCGCTCCGAGAATGCCGCCCACACCATGGACACCGAAGACGTCTGCCGTATCGTCATAGCCGAACTTGTTCTTCACCGTCGAAACGAAGAAGTAGCAGACCGGAGAGACGACGAGACCCATGATGATCGCGCCCATCGGGCCGACGAAACCGGCAGCGGGGGTGACGACGACGAGACCGGCAACGGCACCGGACGCCGCACCGAGCAGCGAGGCCTTACCGCGGGCAAGCCCTTCGACCAGCGACCAGGAGAGCATTGCGGCGGCGGTGGCAACGAAGGTGTTGATCATGGCGAGGGCGGCATAGCCATTGGCTTCAAGGTTGGAGCCGGCATTGAAGCCGAACCAGCCGACCCACAGCAGGCCGGTTCCGACCAGCGTCAGCGTCAGAGAGTGGGGCGCCATCATGTCTCGGCCATAGCCGACGCGCTTGCCAACCATGATTGCACCTACAAGACCGGAAATGCCGGCATTGATATGCACGACCGTGCCGCCTGCAAAATCGATCGCGCCGAAGGAAAAGATCAGGCCGGCCGGATCGGAATAGGCGCTCGGGCCGCCCCAGAACCACACCATATGGGCAACCGGGAAGTAGACGAAGATCAGCCAGAGGGCAGAAAAGAGCAGAACGGCGGAGAACTTGATGCGCTCTGCAAAGGCGCCGATGATCAGTCCGGGCGTGATCGCCGCAAACGTCATCTGGAAGCAGATAAAGGCAAATTCGGGAATGACCACGCCCTTGGAGAAGGTTTCAACCGTGGTGGAGGGGGAAACACCGGCGAGGAAGGCCTTCGAGAAGCCGCCGACGAAGCTGTTCAGGCCGCCGCCGGAGGTGAAGGTCATGGAATAGCCGAAGGCAACCCAGATGATCATGGCGATGGCGCCGATCACCGTCACCTGCATCAGGACCGACAGCATGTTCTTGGCGCGCACCAGGCCACCGTAGAACAGGCCGAGGCCCGGAACGATCATCAACAGAACCAGCAGGCTGGACAGAAGCATCCAGGTGGTATCCCCCTTGTCCGGAACGGGAGCGGCGGCCGCCGCATCCTGCGCCCAGGCGGCTGCCGGAAGAACGAGACCGGCGGCTGCGGCGGCAAGGCCGGCAAGACGCGGGTATGAACGAAGACCTGGCATTGAAATTCTCCTCACTGGACGCCTCCAAGCTCATGGGCGGAAAGTTCCGCGGCCCGCCCCTTCCGCAATCACACCTATGCGGGATCAAGGGCGGTGTTACACAACGCACCGGCGCGCCGGACGTCATCGCCCGATGTTCCGGCGGGGGCAGTCTCCGCGTCTCAGCAAAGCGGGACCGCCAGTCACCGTGTCTTTACATTCAAGTCCCGTGCCAGATTCGCTGCGCCGCACCATTTCGCTGAAAAAGGCGCAAAATGGCGAAAAGCCGGGCAGCGTATCCTGCCCGGCTTTTTGTTGATTGCTTAGAAATTGTGCAAATTGACCGAATTGCCCGTAAATTAGGCGGGCGGCTTTCTGCGGATGAGGCCTTCCTGTGCAACGGAGGCAATCAGTTCGCCTGAGCGGGTGAAGAGATTGCCGCGTGTCATGCCACGCGCGCCTGATGCGCTGGGGCTGTCCTGGCTGTAGAGAAGCCAGTCGGAGAAATCCACCGGGCGGTGGAACCACATGGCATGGTCGATACTCGCCACCTGCAGGGACTGGTCGAAGATCGATGTGCCATGCGCATAAAGCGAGGTGTCGAGCAACGTCATGTCGGAGAGATAGGCAAGCACGGCCGCCTGCAGTCGGCGATCGGCCGGAACCGGGCCGGTGGCGCGTACCCAGACATCCTGCTTCGGCTCCAGCTTGTCCTTGGTCATGTAGTGCACGAGGGAGGTCGGGCGGATTTCAACCGGGCGGGCGCGGCTCCAGTAACGCCGCACATTGTCCGGCGCATTGGCGAGAAAGAGCGCCCTCATGGAAGCCTCGTCCATCAGCTTTTCCGGCGCGGTGACCTGCGGCATGGCGATCTGGTGATCAAAGCCCGGCTCATCAACCTGGAAAGAGGCGGACATGGCGAAGATCGCCTTGCCGTGCTGGACGGCCACCACGCGTCGGGTGGTGAAGCTCGTACCATCGCGGAGCCGCTCGACCTCGTAGAGGATCGGCACCGCCGGATCACCGGGCCGCAGAAAATAGGCATGCAGCGAATGGACGAAGCGGTCTTCTTCGACGCTGCGCTGGGCTGCTGTCAGCGCCTGCGCGATGACCTGCCCGCCAAACACCCGCTGCCAGCCGATCTTCGAACACAGGCCACGATAGAGGTTCTCCTCGATCTGCTCGAGATCGAGAATCTCGATCAGATGTTCCATGGCGGTTTGCTTGCGCGACATTTTGGTCAAACTCCGGCAATAGGAAGAGGCTGGCGAATGTTCTATAGTGAATTGCAGCAATTCTGAAAGAGCAAAGGACCGAAGCGATGATCGACATGCTGGTGGTAGGCGGTGGCTATGTGGGCCTCTCTGTTGCTGCGTCGGTCAAGCAGGCGGCTCCGCATCTTTCCGTGGAGGTTCTGGAGGCCGCGCCGGAGGATGCCTGGAGGAAGGATAACCGTGCCTCTGCCATCATTGCGGCTGCATCGCGACTTTTGACCGTGCTCGGGGCCTGGCCGATGATCGAGCCGGAGGCAGAGCCGATCCGGCGCATGGTCGTCACCGATTCGCGCCCCGGCGATCCGGTTCGTCCGGTCTTCCTCACCTTCGATGGTGATGTGGAAGAAGGGCAGCCCTTTGCCCATATGGTGCCGAACACGGCCATGGTGGGAGCGCTGCGAACCGTCTGCGAAAGATTATCGATCCCGATCCGCCATCAAACAACGGCCTCCTCCTTCACCAATGAGGGGGCATTCATGCGCGTTACCCTGCCGGGGGGCGAGGAGATCCGCACCCGTCTGCTCGTTGCCTGCGATGGCGTGCATTCCAAACTCCGCGACATGGCCGGTATCAAGACCGTGCACTGGGACTATGGACAGTCCGGCATTGTGACGACCGTGGAACACGAACGCCCGCACAATGGCACGGCGGAGGAACATTTCCTTCCCGCCGGCCCCTTTGCCACGCTGCCGCTGCGCGGCAACCGCTCGTCACTTGTGTGGACCGAACGTACCGAGGATGCAAACCGTCTGGTGGCGGGGGACGACCTGATATTCGAAGATGAACTGGAGCGCCGCTTCGGCCACAAGCTCGGCAAGCTCAAGGTCGTGGGAGGCAAGCGTGCCTTTCCGCTGGGCCTGCGACTTGCCCGCGCCTTTGTGGCGCCTCGCTTTGCGCTGGCTGGCGATGCCGCCCATGGCATCCACCCGATCTCCGGACAGGGCCTCAATCTCGGCTTCAAGGACGTTGCGGCCCTTGCCGAAACCATCGTTGAGGCCGACCGGCTGGGGCTCGATATCGGCTCGATCAACACGCTGGAGCGCTACCAGTCCTGGCGTCGTTTCGATACGTTCCGCATGGGCGTAACCACTGATGTGCTAAACCGGCTGTTTTCCAACGACATCGCCCCGATCCGCATCGCACGCGATTTCGGTCTCGGACTGGTGGAGCGGCTGCCGAAACTCAAATCCTATTTCATCGGAGAGGCGGCAGGACTGGCCACGCCCTCCAATCCGCGCCTTCTCAACGGTCAGGATATCTGAGGCGGAAAGCCCTCAGCCGAAATAGGAGCGCAAGGCGCCAAGCTGGTCAACCAGCTCCGAAATGTTGCGGGTGATGCGCTCTTCCACCATGCGCGCCACATCCGGATATTCCTCGATCAGCCGCTGGAACAGCGTGCGCGGAACGCGGATCACCTCGCAATCCTCCAGCGCCTGTGCGGTATATTTCCGCTCGACCAGCGTGATGAGCGCAAGCTCGGACAAGAGCGCGCCGGGGCCGACCACGCCTTCGGATCGCGGCTTGCCATTCTTGCCCTGCGAGGTGAGCTCGATCTGACCGCTGGCAATCACATAGGCGCATTCGGCAGGCGATTTTTCGCGAAACAGCGTCATGCCGGAAAGCAGCGCCCGCCGCTCGGCACCGAAGGTCAAAAGACGCAGCTGATCTTCGTTCAACCCCTGAAAGATCGGAACGCTGGCAAAGAGCCGGATATCGTCATGAAGAGCCATGGTTCCTCGCCTCAGGGTACGATCTTGTAGCCGCCGTTTTCGGTGACCAGTATTTCGGCATTGGAAGGGTCGCGCTCGATCTTCTGGCGCAACCGGTAGACATGGGTTTCAAGCGTGTGGGTGGTCACGCCGGAATTGTAGCCCCAGACCTCCTCCAGCAGCACATCGCGGGTCACCACCTTCTGGCCTGCGCGGTAGAGATAGCGGATGATCGACGCTTCCTTTTCGGTGAGCCGGATCTTCTGGCCATTCTCCAGCGTAAGAAGCTTCTGGCTCGGCTTGAACAGATAGGGACCAATGGAGAAGGTCGCATCCTCGCTCTGGTCGTGCTGGCGCAACTGGCTGCGGATGCGGGCAAGCAGAACCGCGAAACGGAAGGGCTTTGTGACATAGTCATTGGCGCCCGAATCAAGCCCGAGGATCGTATCGGCATCCGTATCATGTCCGGTGAGCATCAGGATCGGAGCCTTGAACCCGTCCTTGCGCAACTGGCGCACGGCATCGCGGCCATCAAGATCCGGCAGGCCGACATCCATGATCAGAAGATCGACCGGCATGGATTTGGCAAGCGCCATGCCGGAAGCCGCATCGGCGGCCTCGATGACGGAGAATTCCTGCTGCAGGGAAAGCTGTTCCTTCAACGTATCGCGCAGGTCATTGTCATCATCAACCAGCAGGATCGTACGCGCGGCCATGCAATCTGTCTCCCGTCATTCGGTTTTCAAGTCCTACGCCAAATTGATTGTTTGGCAAGACTTGCAAGCGGACGGGATTTGGTTTGTCCTCTTGAAAGCGGTTCGCCGCGTCAAGATTCACAGCGGATCGGTGAAGCAGACATATCCATGGAACGAAGAAGAACCGACAGGAAAACCACTGGTGCCGTTCTGGTGGTGCGACGGGCACCGCGAAATGGCTGCCGCGCCATTCTTCAGGTAGGTCACCTTGCCTTTCCCGCCGCAATCGGTCGCGGCGGGCTCAGTGTCTTCAAGCGGGAAGGCGATGGCGCAACGCCGGTTGCGCGAATGAAAATCCTGCATGGTTTCCGGCGGATGGATCGCATCCGGCAGGCCAGAAGCCCCCTTGTTCTTCGCAATACCCGCAAATCCGATCTCTGGTGCGATGCTTCAGGCCATCCTGCCTATAACCGTTCCGTCAAGGCACCCTTTGCGGCAAGCCATGAAGAAATGCTGCGGGCCGATCACCTCTATGATCTCTGTATCGTGCTGGACTGGAATATCTCGAGCCGCAAACGGTATGCGGGGTCAGCCATTTTCTTTCACCTGATTGATGGGGACTATACGCCGACTGCGGGCTGTGTGGCCCTTTCAGCCCGAGACATGACCCGGCTTTTGCCGCATTTGAGAAATGGCACGGTTCTCAAGGTGCTGAAATGAAAAAGGCCGGGTCCAGCCCGGCCTTTCCTGTCCTTTCGGAACGTCTTACTTCCAGTCGCGGATATCGACGAAGTGACCGGCAACTGCTGCGGCAGCGGCCATCGCGGGCGAGACCAGATGGGTGCGGCCCTTGTAGCCCTGACGGCCTTCGAAGTTGCGGTTGGAGGTCGACGCGCAACGCTCGCCCGGCTTCAGCCGGTCGTCGTTCATTGCAAGACACATGGAACAGCCCGGCTCGCGCCATTCAAAACCGGCATCCTTGAAGATCTTGTCGAGGCCTTCGGCTTCCGCCTGCTCCTTCACGAGGCCGGAGCCCGGAACGACCATGGCGGAAACGGTGGAGGCGACCTTCCTGCCTTCGATCACCTTTGCGGCTGCCCTCAGATCCTCGATGCGGCCGTTGGTGCAGGAGCCGATGAAGACGCGGTCGATCGCGATGTCGGTGATCTTCGTGCCCGGCTTCAGGCCCATGTAATCAAGTGCACGCCACTTGGAGGCACGCTTGGTTTCGTCCTGGATGTCATCCGGGTTCGGAACCACGCCCTGAACCGAAATCACGTCTTCGGGCGAGGAACCCCAGGAGACGATCGGCGGCAGGTTGGCGGCATCGAGAACGACAACGCGGTCGAAATGCGCGCCCTCATCGGTCTTCAGCGTCTTCCAGTAGTAAACGGCCTGATCCCAGGCTTCGCCCTGCGGCGCACGCGGCTTGCCCTTGATGTATTCGAAGGTCTTTTCGTCGGGTGCAATGAGACCGGCACGGGCGCCGCCCTCAATCGTCATGTTGCACACCGTCATACGGCCTTCCATCGACAGCGAGCGGATGGCTTCGCCTGCAAATTCGATCACGTGGCCGGTGCCGCCGGCTGTGCCGATTTCGCCGATGATGGCGAGAATGATATCCTTGGCGGTTACACCTTCCGGAAGCGTGCCATCAACACGCACCAGCATGTTCTTGGCCTTCTTCTGGATCAGGGTCTGGGTGGCAAGCACGTGCTCCACTTCCGATGTGCCGATGCCGTGCGCCAGCGCACCGAATGCACCATGGGTGGAAGTGTGGCTGTCGCCGCAGACGATGGTCATGCCCGGCAGGGTGAAGCCCTGTTCGGGGCCGACGATATGCACGATGCCCTGACGCTTGTCCTTTTCGGAATAATATTCGACGCCGAATTCAGCGGCATTGTTGGCAAGCGCTTCCACCTGGATGCGGCTTTCCTCGTTCTTGATGCCGGTATGACGGTCGGGCGAGGTCGGCACATTGTGGTCGACCACGGCCAGCGTCTTCTGCGGTGCGCGCACCTTGCGGCCAGCCATGCGAAGACCTTCGAAGGCCTGCGGGCTTGTCACTTCATGCACGAGGTGACGGTCGATATAGAGAAGGCAGGTGCCGTCTTCCTGCTGGTCCACCACGTGGTCGGCCCAGATCTTGTCGTAGAGAGTGCTCGGTGCGCTCATGGTTCACATCCATCCAGTCGAGAATTGCGGAAATTGTTTTGCGGGCTCACCGCATGCGAAACGCCGGATCAATGCGCGTGGCCGGTCACCGCGCCCGAGCAGAACGCGAAGAACCGGGCCGGCAGGCGCTTGTGGTCCTGCAGGATGATCGCCGTAAGGCGTGATCCGCTCGCGTAAGAGGTCGTTTCCATGGAAAGGCCTCTTAGCAACAAACCGGAGGAACGGCAACGGGAATCGCCGCTCAGCCGGTGTAGCGGCCGCGCATGCGTTTTTCAAAACCGCGCAGCAGGATCGAAAGCCCGATGGTCAGCATCAGATAGATGAAGGCGATGATCGAATAGGTCTCGAAGAAACGGAACGACCCCGAGGCATAGACCTTGCCCATCTGGGTAATGTCGGCAACGCCAAGCACCGAGACCAGAGAGCTGTCCTTGGTCATGGCCACGAAGTCATTGGAAAGCGGCGGAAAGATCACCCGGATCGCCTGCGGAAAGACGATCAGCCGGAAGCGCTGGCTGCGCGAAAGGCCAAGCGCCTTCGCCGCCTCGATCTGCCCCTTGTCCACCGACTGGATACCGGCGCGGAATATTTCGGCGATGAAGGGAGAGTAGCCAAGCCCGAGCGCAAAGATCGCCCGCCACATCAGCGACACGTCCCGGACAAGCAGCGTATCGAGAAGCCCGGCGCGGATCAGCGGTCCGGCCAGAAAATTATAGGCAGCAACCAGACCCGGCGCACCGACAAAGGCGATGTAGAACAGAAGCACCAGCACGGGCACACCGCGGAAGACTTCCACATAGAAGCGGGCCGTCTGGCGCAACACGACGCTGTTCGACAGACCGAGCAAGGCAATGCCGAGCCCCACGCAAAGCGCGATCGTATATCCGGCAATGGTCACGAAAATCGTGATGCCGGTGCCGGTGATGACGGTGGTGAAAACCTGGGTGAAGATGCCGTTCACCGCAATCAGCACGGCAAGAACGGCACCGATCAGAAGGAGGGCGTAGAGCCAGTATGGCCTTTCGCCCGCCTCACTGCTTCCGGGAAGGGTCTGGAAGCTCATGACGGTCTGAAACCGAGGAAACCGGTCATGTCAGACGCTTCACTCGCCCATCTTGTAGTCGAGGAACCACTTCTTGTTCAGCGCGTCGAGCGTGCCGTCCGCCTTCAGGGCGGCAATTGCGGCATTGACCGGCGCGACGAGATCGGAACCCTTTGGGAAGATGAAGCCGAAGTCTTCGGAGCCGAGCGGCCCGCCGATCAGCTTCAGGCCGCCGTTGGAGGCATCCACATAGCCCTTGCCCGCGGTGCCGTCGGTGAGAACCGTATCCACATCGCCTGCCTTCAGCGCCTGCACCGTTGCACCGAAGGTCTCGAACAGCTTGATGCGCGGGTTCTGCTCGTTGCCGTCGAGAATTTCATAGACAGCGGTATAGAAGGGCGTAGTGCCCGGCTGCGCGCCGACCAGACCGTCCTTGAAGGCAGCGAAGCTCTTTGCATCGGTGAAGCGGCTTTCATCGCCCCGCACCAGCATGAACTGCTCCGAGCGCATGTAAGGGTCGGAGAAGTCGACCTTTTCCTTGCGGTCTTCCTTGATGGTGATGCCCGTCATGCCGATATTGTACTGGCCGTCAGACACCGCCTGGATCATCGCATCCCAACTGGTGTTCTGGTATTCCACCTTGAAATTCAGTCGCTTGGCGATCTCGTTCATCGCATCATATTCCCAGCCGATCTGCTTGCCGGACTTCGGATCGATGAATTGCAGCGGCGGATAGGCATTTTCGGTGACCACGACCACGGTCTTGCCCTTGAGATCGGGCAGATCGGCAGCAAGCGCTGCGAGCGGGGCAAGAACGGCAGCGGCAAGACTCGCAAGTACGGTACGACGGAACAGCATCGGCTTTCTCCCATTTCCTTGTTTTGCCGAGAAACTGTCACAGTTCGCTCCGCACTGGCAAGAGCAGGCGGTTGCCTGCGATGCTGCAAAAACAAAAAAGGCGGCCCGAAGACCGCCTTTTGCCAGAATATTTTTTCTGATCTTATTCGCCAGCGGCTTCGGCTGCGGCCTTCTCGGCGGCAAGCGCCTGTGCTGCTGCAACCTTTTCAGCCTCGATGCGGGCCTTTTCCTCGGCTACAGCGGCGCGCTCGGCGTCGTTCAGCTTGCGGGCGCGGGTGCCGGTGTTTTCGGAGATGCGGGCAGCCTTGCCGCGCAGGTCGCGCAGGTAGTAGAGCTTCGCGCGGCGAACCTTGCCACGGCGAACCACTTCAACGCCTTCGACCAGCGGAGAGTAAACCGGGAATACGCGCTCGACGCCTTCGCCGTAGGAGATCTTGCGAACGGTGAAGCTCTCGTTGAGGCCGCCACCGGAACGGGCGATGCAAACGCCTTCATAGGCCTGCACGCGGGTACGGTTGCCTTCCGTCACGCGGACGTTGACACGAACGGTGTCGCCCGGGGAGAAGTCGGGAAGCGAGCGCTTGGCTTCGATCTTGGCGGCCTGTTCGGCTTCCAGCTGCTGAATGATGTTCATTGGTCCAACCTTTCGAATTTCTTCTGAAACAGCCAGAGCGCCCAACGTCGGATCATCGGCACAAGGCCTTTGTAACCGTGCAGCCTTGAGGGCCACAGGAGCGGATTCGCCATTCTTTGTTTGCTGGCAGACGGGGATAACCCATTTCCGAGGGCGCCAATACAGCAAAACCAGCCGCTTGTCACCCCCGACGGACAAGGTTTTTAGCGCTTTGATGGCTCCAGCAGATCGGGTCTGCGTTCCTTCGTGAGCTTCAGCGCCTCTTCCTCGCGCCAGCGATCAATCGCGGCATGATTGCCGGAGGTGAGCACCGCCGGAATTTCCCGCCCCTCGAAGACTTGCGGACGCGTATAGTGCGGATGCTCGAGCATGCCGCCCTCGAAGCTTTCGTGGGTGCCAGAAAGCGCATTGCCCATCACGCCCGGCAGGATGCGGATAATGGCATCGAGCAGGATCAGGGCCGCCGGTTCTCCTCCGGAGAGGATGTAGTCGCCGATGGAGATTTCCTCGAGTTCCCGCGCCTCGATCACCCGCTGGTCAACGCCCTCGAAGCGGCCGCAGACGATCACCACGCCGTCGCCCCCGGCAAGCTCTCGCACCCTTGCCTGGGTCAATGGGCGGCCGCGCGGGCTCATCAGCAGCCGCGGGCGGCTGTCTTCGCCGAGGCTGTCGATGGCGCTTGCGAGAATATCGGGTTTGAGCACCATGCCCGCGCCACCGCCTGCGGGCGTATCATCCACCGTCCGGTGGCGGTCATGGGCGAAATCCCGGATCTGCACCGTCTCCAGCGACCAGTCACCCCGCTCCAGTGCCTTGCCGGAGAGGGACTGGCCAAGATGGCCGGGGAACATGTCCGGATAGAGGGTGAGAATGCTTGCCCGGAAGCTCAAGGCGCATCACTCCCCGGCTTCTTGCGATTGGCTTTCGGCAGCGGGCTCGCCGGTTCTTCCACCAGTCCGGCCGCGACCGGATCAACCAGCATGCGGCCCGCCTCGAGATCGATTTCAAGGACGGCGGCTTCGGAAAAGGGAATGAGCACCGGTCTGCGGCCGGCACCTTTGAGCTCCAGCAGGTCGCCGGCGCCGAAATCGAAGATCGCGGTCACATGACCATAGGATTTGCCCGTGGCATCCACTGCTTCCAGCCCTTCGAGATCGGCAAAGAAGAATTCGTCGTCATCGAGCTCGTCGTCAGGCAGATTGGCCCGGTCGATGAACAGTTCGAGACCGTTCAGCGTTTCGGCTGCATTGCGGTCATTGATGCCGCGAAAGCGCACGATCACCACATTCTTCGCTTCCCGGATATCGAGGATCTCGAAGACGCGGCCATCCTGCGCATGCAGATGTCCGTAATCGCCAAGTGCGGTCGGATCATCCGTATAGGATTTCACCCGCACTTCGCCGCGCAGGCCCTGTGCCGCACCGATGGTGGCGATGAGAACGGGGTTTTCCAGTGTTGCCATGTGTCGGTCCAGAAAGGTCAGAATGGAAAACGGGCGGCATGCTGCCATGCCGCCCGTCAATGTCCGGAAAGGACAGACGCTTATTCAGCGGCAGCAGCAGCGGCTTCTTCAGCCTTCTGCTTCTTTTCGGCAGCGCGCTCGAGAGCCTTCTTGCCCGGCTTTGCCTTTTCCGGGTTGGAGCGGGCCGGACGCTTGGACAGGCCAGCCTGATCGAGGAAGCGCAGGACGCGGTCGGTCGGCTGGGCGCCGTTGTCGAGCCAGTGCTTGATGCGGTCGGCGTTCAGTTCGACGCGGGCTGCATCGTCCTTGCCGAGCATCGGGTTCCAGGAGCCGAGCTTCTCGAGGAAGCGGCCATCGCGCGGCGAACGGGCGTCGGCAACAACGATGTGGTAGTACGGGCGCTTCTTGGAACCACCGCGGGCGAGACGGATTTTCAGGGACATGGGTTTACTCCTTCAAGATTGGTCTGTCCGCCTGGTCTTCAGGCGGGTTGTTGGTTCTGGCTGCTGAGATTGGCAGCAATGGCTTCATGGTGCCGGATGACTTCCTTGATGATGAAGTTCAGGAACTTCTCGGCGAAATCCGGGTCCAGATTCGCTTCCTTCGCCAGACGGCGGAGGCGGGAAATCTGGTATTCCTCGCGCGCCGGGTCTGCCGGCGGCAATTCGTGGGTGGCCTTCAGCACGCCAACGGCCTGGGTGCAGCGAAAGCGTTCGGCCAGCATGTGCACCAGCGCGGCATCGATATTGTCGATCGACTGGCGGTAACCGGCGAGCAGTTGCTTGACATCAGGCGTGTTCGTCATCGGCCCTTATCCCTCACTTCTTCTTCGGCAGGCCGGGAAGACCCGGAAAACCGCCGCCAAGGCCGGGCAGCTTCGGCGCGCCGCCAAGACCCGGAAGGCCCGGCATCGAACCCGGCTTCATCAGGCCGGAGGCTTCCGCCTGCTTGGCGATCGCCTCGAGCTGCTTGGGGTCCATGCTGGAAAGGTCCGGCATGCCGCCGCCCATCATGCCACCCAGCCCCATCTTGTTGGCAAGGCCGCCCATCATCTGCTTCATCATGCCGCCCTTGCCCTTGCCGCCCATCATTTTCATCATGTCGGCCATCTGGCGGTGCATTTTCAGAAGCTTGTTGATATCGGCGGCATCGGTGCCGGAACCGGCGGCGATGCGCTTCTTGCGCGAATGCTTGAGCATGTCGGGATTGGCGCGCTCGGCCTTGGTCATCGAGGAAATGATCGCGAGCTGGCGCTTGAACAGGCCGTCATCCAGACCGGCGGCGGCCATCTTGTCCTTCATGCCGGACATGCCGGGCATAAGCCCCATGATGCCGCCCATGCCACCGAGCTTCTGCATCTGCTTCAGCTGGTCGGCAAGATCGTTGAGGTCGAACTTGCCCTTGGCCATCTTGGCGGCCATGGCGGCTGCCTTCTCGGCATCGATGGATTCGGCCGCCTTTTCAACAAGCGCGACGATATCGCCCATGCCGAGAATACGGTCGGCGATACGGCGGGGATGGAACTCGTCGAGTTCCCCCATCTTTTCGCCGGTGCCGATCAGCTTTACCGGCTTGCCGGTGATGGCGCGCATCGAAAGGGCGGCACCGCCGCGGCCATCGCCGTCCATGCGGGTGAGAACAAGGCCGGTAATGCCGACGCGCTCATCGAAGGAGCGGGCAAGGTTCACCGCGTCCTGACCGGTCAGACTGTCGGCGACGAGCAGGATTTCATGCGGGTTTGCACGCCGCTTGATCTCCGCCATTTCCTGCATCAGCGGTTCATCGATATGGGTCCGACCGGCGGTGTCGAGGATCACCACATCATGGCCGCCAAGCTTTGCGGCCTGCACGGCGCGCGAGGCGATCTCTTCCGGCGACTGGCCGGCGATCACCGGCAGCGTGTCGATACCGGTCTGAACGCCAAGCTGGCGCAGCTGCTCCTGCGCGGCCGGGCGGCGGGTATCGAGCGAGGCCATCAGCACCTTGCGGCGCTCGCGGTTGACCAGCCGGTTGGCAATCTTGGCGGTGGTCGTGGTCTTGCCCGAACCCTGAAGGCCGACCATCATGATCACAACCGGGGCAGGTGCGTTGACATCGATGGAAACGCCTTCCGAGCCAAGCATCTCCACCAGTTCATCGTGAACGATCTTCACGACCATCTGGCCGGGCTTGATGCTCTTCAGGATTTCAGCGCCGACCGCTTTCTCCCGCACCTTGTCGGTGAAGGCGCGCACCACTTCCAGTGCCACGTCGGCCTCCAGAAGCGCGCGGCGAACCTCCCGCAGGGCGGCGGAAACATCGGCTTCCGACAGCGCGCCACGGCCAGTCAGTCCATTCAGAATGGAACCAAGACGGTCCTGGAGGTTTTCAAACATGGCCTTTTCCTTCGTGACGTTTCCGGATTTTCAAGGGAAACGTTGGCATTCCCGCGCCGGAAAACAAGACCAAAGCCGTTTGGCACCCGAGGGCGCATCGCGCTGTCGGGTGTTGACCTCCGGGATCTGTTTATACCATTTCGGGTCCCGGTCGGTGGCTCGGAGTCTGAAGCTCGTCGCTGAATTGGGTGCTTAAGATACCAAAGGCGATGAAAAGTCAAGCGCTGCGGGCATGGAGCGTAACTTTTGGTATCGTGAAAGCTTCTCGACGCACCCTTGAAATGGAAGCGCCGCAACAGCACTTCATGCATCAGGCAATAACGGAATTGAGATTGATGGTTTCCTTCTTCAAGACGCGCAATCCCTACTACCACGGACCGGAAAGCAATCACTTCGACGGACTGCGGTTTTTCAACCCGGGTGGCGTGGAGCCGGGAACCTTCAAGGATCTGATGCGCTGGCAGTTCGGCAGCGACCGGCGGGCGAACTGGCCGAAATTTCGCGAAAGCCCTTTCGGAAGCGCGCGGCCTGAACCGGCCGTCGACGACTTGCGGGTGACGATGGTCGGCCATGCGACACTTCTGATCCAGGTGAGCGGCCTCAATATCCTCACCGATCCGGTCTGGTCCGAGCGCACGAGCCCCGTGCCCTTTGCCGGTCCGAAGCGGGTGATGCAGCCCGGCATCACCTTTGAGCTTCTGCCGAAGATCCATTATGTGATCGTGACGCACAATCATTATGACCATCTGGACATCGAGACGCTGAAGCGCCTGCAGCGCGCGCACCGGCCCCGGTTCATAACCCCGCTCGGCAATGACCGGATCATTCACCGCGCCATTCCCGATGCCGCAATCACCGTGATGGACTGGGATCAGCATGTGGAGCTGGAAGAGCGTCTTACGGTTTTCTGCGAACCCTGCCATCACTGGTCGGCGCGGGGAACAAGCGACCGGCGCATGGCGCTCTGGGCAGCCTTCGTGCTGAAGACGCCTGCCGGGCGCATCTATCACATCGGCGATACGGGCTTTCATGGTGGCATCAATTACCGAGATGCGCAGCGCAAGCATGACCATTTCCGGCTCGCCATCCTGCCGATCGGCGCCTATGAGCCGCGCTGGTTCATGCGCGGCCAGCACCAGAACCCGGAAGAGGCTGTGGAAGGCATGCGCCTATGTGGTGCGGCGCACGCGATCGGCCATCATTTCGGCACGGTGCAGCTCACCAATGAAGCGATCGACCAGCCGGTGATCGATCTCTACAAGGCACTGGATGCAGCCGGGATCGAGCGGTCACGGTTCAGGCCGTTGCTCCCGGGCGAAACCTTTGATGTGCCCGCTGTTGCCTGAGGGCAAAGACTGGTATTTTCCCTGAAGTTCCGCCATATAGGCGCTGGTTTCAAATGGCAGGTCAGACGAAATGGCAGACATGGTTCCCTTCGCGCGCATGAACGGGCTTGGCAACAAGATCCTCGTGGTGGACATGCGCGGCCGTGAGGACCGCGTTTTGCCCGAGGCGGCAATTGCGCTTGCCGCCGATCCGGCCACCAGTTTCGACCAGATCATGGCGATCCATGATCCGCGTGCCGATGGCACCGATGCCTGGATCGAGATCATCAATTGCGATGGCACCATGGCGCAGGCCTGTGGCAATGGCACGCGCTGCGTGGTGCAGGCGCTGGCCGCCGAAACCGGACGCAAAAGCTTCACCTTTCTCACCCGCGCCGGCATCCTTCTCGCCCGCGAACTGGAAGACGGAATGATTTCTGTCGATATGGGCAAGCCCGTGTTCGAGTGGAACCGCATTCCCCTTGCCGAGGAATTTGCCGATACCAGCCGTATCGAACTGCAGATCGGCCCGATCGACAATCCGGTGCTGCATTCGCCGGGCGTGGTCTCGATGGGCAATCCGCATGCAACCTTCTGGGTCAAGGATGATCCGATGGCCTATGACCTGCCGCGGTTCGGTCCGCTTCTCGAAAACCACCCGATCTTTCCGGAGCGGGCCAATATCACGCTCGTTCGGGTCGATAATGATCATGAAATCACCACGCGTACCTGGGAGCGAGGTGCGGGCGAAACGCTTGCCTGCGGTTCGGCCGCCTGTGCGGCTGCGGTCAATGCCGCGCGCCTCGGCAAGACCGGTCGCCGCGTGACGGTCAATGTCGCGACGAGCCCGGTAAAGGTGCCGCTGATCATCGAATGGCGCGAACGTGACGATCATGTGATCATGACCGGTCCGGCCGAGTGGGAATGGTCCGGCATGCTCGATCCGGCAAGCGGCGCTTTCCGGCGTGATCCGGAGACGCTCGCCTCGTGAGCGGCGTCAAGGTCATAACCTTCGGCTGCCGCCTCAATACCTATGAATCCGAAGTGATGCGGCGGGAGGCTGAAAAAGCCGGTCTCGAGCGTGCAATCCTCGTCAATACCTGCGCGGTGACGGGCGAGGCGGTACGGCAGGCCAGGCAGGCCATCCGACGGGCGCGTCGGGAAAATCCGCAAATACGGATCATCGTTACCGGCTGTGCCGCGCAGACGGAAAAGGATGTCTTTGCCGCCATGCCGGAGGTGGATCTGGTGCTCGGCAATGAGGAAAAGCTGAAAGCCGAGCACTATCGCGCCATACCGGACTTTGGAATTTCCGGGGAAGAGAAGCTTCGCGTCAACGATATCATGAGCATCACGGAGACCGCGCCGCAGCTCGTCGAACAAATCGACGGCCATGTGCGCGCCTTCCTGCAGGTGCAGAACGGCTGCGATCATCGCTGCACCTTCTGCATCATTCCGTTTGGACGCGGCAATTCGCGCTCGGTGCCGATGGGAGCCGTAGTGGATCAGGCCCGCACGCTGGCCGAAGGTGGCTATCGGGAGCTGGTTCTGACCGGCGTGGATGCCACGAGCTATGGCGCCGATCTGCCGGGTCAGCCGTCGCTCGGCTCGCTGGCCAAGGCAATCCTGAAGGCCGTTCCCGAGATCGAGCGGCTGCGGCTTTCTTCGATCGACAGCATCGAGGTGGACCGCGATCTGCTGGATCTGATTGCCGATGAGTCGCGTTTCATGCCGCATCTGCATCTGTCGCTCCAGCATGGTGATGATCTGATCCTGAAGCGGATGAAGCGGCGTCATTCCTCTGCGGACGCAAAAGCGTTCTGTAATCAGGCCCGGCGTCTTCGGCCGCAGATGGCTTTCGGGGCCGACATGATCGCGGGCTTCCCGACAGAAACGGACGAGATGGCCGAAAATGCCGCCCGGCATGCCGAGGAATGCGGCATTTCGCAATTGCATGTCTTTCCCTACAGCCCGCGCCCGGGAACGCCCGCGGCCCGCATGCCGCAGCTCGACCGTGCGCTCGTGAAGGAGCGCGCCGCCCGCTTGCGTGCCGTGGGCGAAACACTCGCACAAAACCATCTTGATCGAATGGTTGGCGGTTACGCGCGCGTGCTTGTGGAAATGAACGGCATGGCGCATACGGAAAACTTCACGCTCACCGCCGCGCCGGGTCTTCAAGCCCGCAGTCTGGTCGATGTGCGCATTACAGGCCACAATGGCCGCTCGCTTACGATTGAACCCCTTTCCGCACAGTGCGGCTGACAGGCAGACCCATGGCCCTTGGTTTCATCAGGAAGATCTTCACCTTCGGCAAGGACGAGCCGTCGCCGGCACCTCAAGCCGCAGAGCCGACAGCGCTCGAGGCGGATGGCCATGACGATGGAGCGGCGGTGCCTGAAGGCGCTCTGGCGGTTCCTCTTGACGAACCGGGGACAAAGGAACCGGAAGGCCCGCAGCTGCCCAAGGGTTTTGCCCTTGCCGAGGAGGAGCCGGAGAGCGCCCCGGTCTCCGATGCGCCGCAGGTACGGCTCACCTGGTTCCAGCGGCTTCGCGCCGGGTTGTCACGCACCTCGCAGCAATTGACGGGGCAGATTGCAGCCCTTTTCACCAAGCGCAAGCTTGACGAAGACACTCTGGAGGAGCTCGAGGAGCTGCTGATCCAGTCCGATCTGGGCGTCGAGACGGCGATGCGCATCACGGGCGCATTGTCATCCGAGCGCTATGGCCGGGACGTGACCGGTGAGGATGTGAGCCGGATCATGGCGGGCGAGATCACCAAGGTGCTTGCGCCGGTTGCAAAGCCGCTGAAGCTCGATCTGGCGCACAAGCCGCATGTCATTCTCGTGGTCGGCGTTAACGGCACCGGCAAGACCACCACCATCGGCAAACTGGCGGCGAAGCTTTCCGGCTCCGGGCTGAAGGTGATGCTGGCAGCCGGTGATACGTTCCGAGCCGCGGCCATCGAACAACTGAAAATCTGGGCGGATCGCACCGGCTCCGGCTTCATCGGGACGAAGCTGGGTGCGGATGCGGCCGGTCTTGCGTTTGATGCTTTCCAGCAGGCAAAGGCCGAAAAGGCGGATGTGCTGATCATCGATACGGCCGGGCGCCTGCAGAACAAGACCGAGCTGATGGCAGAACTTGAAAAGATCGTGCGGGTGCTCGGCAAGCTTGATCCGGATGCACCCCATACCGTGCTTCAGACACTCGATGCGACGACGGGCCAGAATGCGCTCAATCAGGTGGAAATCTTCCGCAATGTCGCAGGCGTTTCCGGCCTGATCATGACCAAGCTCGATGGTACTGCACGCGGCGGCATTCTGGTGGCGATCTCGGCAAAGCATAAATTGCCGGTCTATTTCATCGGCGTCGGCGAGGGCATCGATGATCTCGAACCCTTCGAGGCCGAGGATTTTGCCCGGGCGATTGCGGGTATTCCCGAGGCCTGATTTTCAGGGTGCTGCCTCCTGCCGCATTGACCTTGCGTCGCTGCGGACGCATCATGGAGACGTTGAAGGATTGATCCGTTGCTGCGCATTCTTATCGTTTTGTTCGGCCTTTTCATTGTCGCTGCCCTTCCGGGTGGCGCCAAGGCCCTGGACAATGCGACCATTGCCAATCGGGTGGATTGCCATGGCTTGACCATGATGCAGGAAGCAGCAGAGTCTCCCGTCCGGCACGCGGGCCATGGTGTGCCTGCCCAGAAGTCCGGGCTGGATTGCTGTCTCGGGACAAGCCTTTGCCGTCTTGCCTGCGCGGCCGTGGAGCCCTTTGTGCCTGGTCCGGTGCCTGCTTGTCTTCCTGCTTCAGAACCGCGCCGGGTGGCGGATGCTTTGCCGCTCGAGGGCCATGCCGTGCCGCCCTTGCTCGGTCCTCCCCGCTTGATCCTGATCTGACCAAGCGGCTTGCCGTTAACGCAGGCCATATTTGCCATGCCGGGTTTCCGGCAAGATCAGGACACGTCCATGAAACGCAGAACCCTTCTCAAATCCGGCTTTGCCGGAATGCTTTACGCCGCCCTGCCTTATCCACTGCTTCGGGCAGAAAACCGAATGCGGCTTACCGCCGGAACCCGGACCATCGAGGTGAATGGAAAGGCCGCGACGGTCTTTGGCCTTACCGGGCCGGATGGCCGACCCGGTCTGATGCTTGATCAGGAGGCAGGCTTCCACGTGGATCTCGTCAATGCACTCAGCGAAGAGACGCTGATCCACTGGCACGGGCTGACCCCGCCTTTCGCGCAGGATGGCGTGCCTGATAATCCCGCCCCCATGCTGAAGCCCGGCGAGACACGGGCCTATGATTTTGATCTCGCCCATTCTGGCACCAACTGGATGCACGCCCATACGCTGCAGGAACAGGGGCTGCTCGCAGCCCCCCTGATCATTCGCTCCACGGATGACCGCGCCGCCGACGAGCAGGAAATCACGCTGTTCCTGCACGATTTTTCCTTCCGTAGCCCCGAAGAGCTGCTTGCCGATCTGAAGGATGGAAAGGCAGGTCATGGCGGCATGGGCATGGATCATTCGCAGATGAACCATGACGGCATGGCGATGGATGGAATGGACATGCAGGGCATGGACATGGGCAACATGGACATGGGCAACATGGACATGGGGGGCATGGACATGGGTGGGATGGATATGGGCGGCATGTCCATGGACATCAACGATATCAACTATGATGCCTATCTTGCCAATGATCGCACGCTTGATGATCCGGACGTGATTGCCGTCGAAAAGGGCGGACGAATCCGGCTTCGGGTTATCAATGCTGCGGCCTCGACCGGCTTTACCCTCGATCTTGGCACGCTTTCCGGCGAGCTGATTGCCGTTGACGGGCAGGCGATCAAGCCCGTCACGGCAAATCGGGTGCCGCTGACAATGGCGCAGCGCGCCGACATTCGCATCACGCTGCCGGCGGAGGGTGGCGCCTTCCCGATCCTTGCGCTTCGCGAAGGTGCCCCGGAGCGCACCGGGATCATTCTTGCAACGAAAGGAGCGGCGATCGAGCGTCTTTCGACGACGGCTGAAGCGCAAGGCCCGCGTCTTGATCTTGCTTTCGAGGCCGGGCTTTCCGCGCTCGACCCGCTTGCCGAGCAGCAGGCACGGGAAAGCACAATCGGCCTTGTCGGCAACATGATGACCTATCAATGGGGCCTTCAAGGCGCGGACAATCTCGTTGCGACCAGGGGCGAGCGGCTGGAATTCACGCTGTCCAACCGCAGCATGATGGCCCATCCCATGCATCTGCATGGTCATCATTTCCAGGTGGTCGCGATCAATGGCAACCGTTTTCCGGGCGCCAAGCGCGACACGGTTCTGGTGCCACCGATGCAGGAGGTGACGATTGCGCTCGATGCCGACAATCCCGGGCGCTGGGCTTTCCATTGCCACCATCTCTATCACATGGTCTCGGGCATGATGACCTTCCTTGCCTATGACACGATCTGAAGACCAGTCCCGGGACGGGCTTTGCAGCCCGTCCCGGAATATGCCATGAAGCAGGCGCGCGTGGCCGCGCTGGCAAGAGCAAGGATTGGCAATGGCTTCAGATAACCCGAGCACAGAACCCGCAGCCGAAAAGGCCGAAGCCCCGGGCATGAAGCTTGCGCTCGAACTCGGGCCGCTTCTGGTGTTCTTCTTCACCAATCTGAAGGGTGCCTGGCTGATCGAGCAATTTCCAGCCCTTGGCAAACTCGGTGGGCCGCTTTTCGTCGCCTCCGCTGCCTTCATGGTGGCGACCGTGATTTCACTCACGGTGTCGAAGCTCGTCTATCGCCATCTGCCCCTGATGCCCTTTATCTCCGGCATCGTGGTGCTGGTTTTCGGAGCGCTTGGGCTCTGGCTTCAGAACGAAGTGTTCTTCAAGATGAAGGCAACCATCATCAACACATTGTTCGGCGTGGCTCTCCTCGGCGGAATCCTTTTTGGAAAGTCACTGCTTGGCCATGTCTTCAATTCGGCTTTCCAGCTCGATGAGACGGGCTGGCGCAAGCTCACCATCCGCTGGGGCTTCTTCTTCCTGTTCCTTGCCGTGCTGAACGAAGTGGTCTGGCGGAATTTTTCCGACAATACCTGGGTTGCCTTCAAGGTCTGGGGCACGATGCCGATCACCATTCTGTTCACGCTCGCGCAGATGCCGCTGATCCTGAAGCACGCGCTTGACGACAAGGCCGGGCAATGACAGCGGACCGATCAGGCAAGCAGGCCTCTTTCCTCCCTTACGCTTTTGCCGTGAGCTTCTTCCTGGCGATGCAGATCTCCGCAGAACATTATATGGGCCGCATCTGGACCTGCGCCTGCGGCGTGATCAAGCTCTGGGAGGGCAGGGTCGATTCCGAAGGGAATTCGCAGCAGTTCTTCGACTGGTATACGCCCAGCCATATCGAACATGGTTTCATCTTCTTTGGTCTCGGCTGGCTGTTTCTGCGCCGGTTTCCCGTCTGGGTCTGGCTGACGGCGGCGCTTGCCTTCGAGAGCTTCTGGGAAATTCTCGAGAACTCCCCGATCATCATCGACCGCTACCGGTCCGTGACCGTTTCCTACAATTATTATGGCGACAGTATCCTGAATTCCGGCATGGATACGGTGTCGATGATGGCAGGTTTCTTCCTCGCTTCGCGTCTGCCCTGGAAGGTAACGCTTGGCCTGGCGATCTTCGCGGAACTCGCAACACTTGCGATCATCCGCGACAATCTCACCCTCAATGTGCTGATGCTTGCCTACCCGATCGAGGCAATTCGCGTCTGGCAAGGCCAATAGCGCTCAGGGCTTTACGCCCTTCAATGCCTTCTCGATCGCAGGATAAAGCCCGTCCGCAAGGCTTTTCTCGTCGAATGGTCCGACGCGCTTGTAAAGGATCGTGCCGTCAGGCGCGACCAGATAGCTCTCCGGAATGCCATAGACACCCCAGTCGATTGCGGCCTGTCCCTTCGGATCGACGCCGATGGCGGCATAGGGCAGGCCGAGTTCTTTCAGGAAATTCAGCGCGCCATCGGTCTTGTCCTTGTAATTGATGGCGACCACGTTCAGCCGCTCGTCCTTGGCAAGCGCCAGCAGGATCGGGTGCTCTTCGCGGCAGGGAATGCACCAGGAGGCAAACACATTGACCAGGGTAAGCTTGCCCTTGATCGCCGCATCAGTCAGCGCCGGAACACCGGAGCCTTGAAGTGGTGGCAGGTTGAGTGAGGGCGCTTTGGTGCCAATCAGCGCGGACGGGATTTCGGATATGTCCTTGCCATCCACGTCCTGCTCGTAAAGGATCTTCCCGGCTCCGGCAGCAATGACAGCGAAAAGCACAAGCGGGACAAGTGCAATCGCGATCCGCAGCCGGTTGCCGGATGTTTTTGGCGGTTCCTGTTCCGGTGCGCTCATGCCTCGGCATCCTTTGCTGGACTGGCAGAGCGGCGACGGATACCGGCGGCTTCCAGTTCCGCCATTTCCTGACGGCGCGCCCGCCCGTCAAGCAGGATCCAGCCGATCATGATTGCCGTGATCAGACCGGCGAAGACATAGGACAGGTTGACGTAAAAGGCGTGGCTCATCTGTCTCAGCCCTCCCGGTTCGCCATGCGGGCGGCAAGCCTGCGCTGGGCGGAAACGCGGCGGCGCCAGATTTCATTGCGGATCGCCAGAAAATGCAGGGTGAAGAACAACAGCGTAAAGGCTGCCGCCATCACCAGCAGCGGGCGCAGGAATTCGGGATCGATCGCCGAGCCGCCCATGCGCATGATGCTTGCCGGCTGATGCAGCGTGTTCCACCATTCCACCGAGAACTTGATGATCGGGATGTTGACGAAGCCGATCAGGATCAGCACGGCCGAGACGCGGGCCGAGCGCGAGGGATCATCCATCGCCCGCTGCAGTGCCATCAGGCCGAGATACATCAGGAAGAGCACGAAGACGGAGGTGAGGCGGGCATCCCAGACCCACCAGGTTCCCCACATCGGCTTGCCCCAGAGCGAGCCGGTGATCAGGGCCAGAAGCGTAAAACCCGCGCCAAGGGGTGCGGCAGCCTTGGCCGAAACATCCGCCAGCGGATGACGCCAGACGAGTGTGCCGAGAGCGGAGGCCGCCATGATCGAATAGCACATCATCGACAGCCAGGCGGCAGGCACATGCACATACATGATGCGCACGGTTTCACCCTGCTGATAGTCCCCTTCCGTCGTGAAGGACAGGTAGAGCCCCCATACAAAAAGCAGGGCTGTGAGCACCGCAAGATACGGCACGATGCGGGCAGTGAGACCCAGAAACACCGTGGGATTGGCAAGGTCACTGAACTTCTTGATTGCTGGAATGGGTTCGCTCATGGCGCTTTCTTATCCCGGATAGACCGCGGCTGCAATTGATCAAGGTCAATCCCGGCTGCGGCTTTTCACTCACTCGCTGCTGTTCTTCAGCGCGATTGCGGCGGCAGCCGGGCCGATGACCGCGAAGAACAGCGTAATGGCACAGAGAATGGCAAAAGGCGGAAAGAAGGGCGCGGGATCCTCGACCGCCGCATAGGCCGCACTGACGCCGAAAATCAGCACCGGCACGGTGAGCGGCAGGATCAGGATCGAGACGAGCAACCCGCCGCGCGGCAGGGTCACGGCAACGGCTGCCCCGGCCGCGCCGATGAACGTGATTGCCGGTGATCCGACCAGCAATGTCAGCATCACCGCGCCGATCGCCACCTCGTTCATGTTCATGAACAGGCCCAGCATGGGTGAAGCGAGCACCAGCGGCAGGCCGGTCGCCGTCCAGTGGGCGAGGCATTTGACGAGCACCGTCAGCACCAGCGGTGTTTCCTGCATCAGCAGGATATCCAGGGAGCCGTCCTCGCGCTCTGCCTGAAACAGCCGGTCGAGACCGAGCAGCGAGGCAAGCAGCGCACCGATCCAGACGATGGCCGGGCCGATACGGGACAGAAGATTGAGATCCGGTCCGACGCCGAAGGGAATGACGGCCACAACCGTGGTGAAGAACAGCACGCCGATCAGCGCGCCGCCGCCCGCTCTTACCGAAAGCTTCAGGTCCCGGAGGAAAAGTGCCATCATGCGGCATGCTCCCCGGCGAGATAGTCGAACCCCTTCATGCGGAGTTCCCGCGTCTCGGCAAGGCCGAGCGGCTGGTGGGTGGCCGCGATCACCATGCCACCGGATTTCAGATGCGCCTCGACGAAACCGGAAAACAGCTGGTCTGCCGACGCATCAAGCGCTGCGGTCGGCTCGTCCAGAAGCCAGATCGGCCGGTGGCTGACGAGAAGCCGCGCCATAGCGAAACGTCGCTGCTGGCCCGCAGAAAGATAGCCGAAGGGCAGGTGGGTGATACCGGAAAGCCCGACTGCATCGGCCGCGTCCTCTATGCCAAGCCCCTTGCCGCCTTCGAAGTCACCCAGCCAGGTTTTCCAGAAATCGAGGTTCTCGCGCACCGTCAGCTCCACCTTCATGGCGTTGCGATGGCCAAGGTAATGGCTTGCCTCCGGAACCTTCGCCTCTGATTCGCGTCCGTCGCTGAGCAGATACGCCCTGCCGCCTTCAGGATGGATCAGTCCGGCGACGGTTCTGAGCAGGGTCGATTTGCCGGAGCCGTTGCGCCCGGTCACGATCAAAGCTTCTCCACGCGCCAACTCAAAGGAAATATTGGAGAAAAGCAGGTCGTCACCGCGCCGCACGGATAGATTTTCGGCCTTCAGCCGCATGGTGCCCGCCTTCATGAAACAAAAACCGCAACTGGCAAAAATTACCAGATTGTACCTTCGTTGATCTGGCACCTATCTACGAAATTATTTATAACCCGCGCAAGCACGCCAGCGGTCGGCGTGATTCACATCCTTCCGCCGAACCTGGGGAATGCGTTCCAGCATCCTTCACGTGCGGACAGCGGAAATGGCCGCACCCGCATCCTGATGTGCATGAAAGTGCATGGGCGTTCGCACGACTGTGTTGGCTATCAGACGAAACGGGGTCACTCGTGTCCAAATCTCTCGACAGCTTTAATTGCCGCTCCACGCTTTCCGTCGGTGGCAAGGAATACGTTTACTACAGCCTGCCCAAGGCTGAGGCGAACGGGCTTGCAGGCGTTTCCAAGCTGCCCTTCTCGATGAAGGTCCTTCTGGAAAACCTTCTGCGCAACGAAGACGGCCGCTCGGTTACCAAGGCCGATATCGAAAGCGTAGCCGCCTGGCTGAATGACAAGGGCACGGCAGAAGCCGAAATCGCCTATCGTCCGGCCCGCGTGCTGATGCAGGACTTTACCGGCGTTCCGGCTGTCGTCGATCTCGCCGCCATGCGTGATGCCATGGTGTCGCTGGGTGGCGATCCGGAAAAGATCAATCCGCTGGTTCCCGTCGATCTCGTCATCGACCACTCGGTCATCGTCGACGAGTTTGGAACGCCGCAGGCATTCGCCAGGAATGTGGAACTGGAATACCAGCGCAATGGCGAGCGTTACCGCTTCCTGAAGTGGGGCCAGCAGGCCTTCAAGAATTTCCGCGTGGTTCCTCCGGGCACCGGCATCTGTCATCAGGTCAATCTCGAATATCTCGGCCAGACCGTCTGGACGAAGGAAGAGGGTGGCGAAACGATTGCCTATCCGGATACCTGCGTCGGCACCGACAGCCACACGACCATGATCAATGGTCTCGGCGTTCTCGGCTGGGGCGTGGGCGGTATCGAGGCTGAAGCAGCCATGCTCGGCCAGCCGGTTTCCATGCTGCTGCCGGAAGTGATCGGCTTCCGCCTGACCGGCAAGCTCAAGGAAGGCGTGACCGCAACCGACCTCGTGCTGATGGTCGTGCAGATGCTGCGCAAGAAGGGTGTGGTCTCCAAGTTCGTCGAATTCTTCGGCCCCGGCCTCGACCACATGTCGCTGGCCGACCGTGCCACGATTGGCAACATGGGTCCGGAATATGGCGCGACCTGCGGCTTCTTCCCCGTGGATGGCGAAACCATCAACTATCTCACCATGTCCGGCCGCAAGAAGGATCGCATCGCACTCGTCGAAGCCTATTCGAAGGCGCAGGGCATGTGGCGTGACGGCGACGGCTCTGACCTCGTCTTCACCGACACGCTGGAACTCGATCTCGGCGACGTCGTGCCCGCCATGGCTGGCCCGAAGCGTCCGGAAGGCCGCGTCGCGCTGGAAAACATTGCCTCCGGTTTCGCGACCGCGCTTGAGAACGACTACAAGAAGCCCGGCCAGCTTTCGAACCGCTATCCGGTCGAAGGCACGGATTTTGATCTCGGCCACGGCGACGTGACGATTGCCGCGATCACGTCCTGCACCAATACGTCCAACCCGTCGGTGCTGATCGCAGCCGGTCTGCTTGCCCGCAATGCGGTCGCCAAGGGCCTGAAGTCGAAGCCCTGGGTGAAGACCTCGCTTGCGCCGGGATCGCAGGTGGTGGGCGAATATCTTGCAAAGTCCGGCCTGCAGAAGGATCTCGATGCCCTCGGCTTCAACCTGGTCGGTTTCGGCTGCACCACCTGCATCGGCAATTCCGGCCCGCTGCCCGCGCCGGTTTCCAAGACCATCAATGACAAGGGCCTGATTGCTGCCGGTGTTCTCTCCGGCAACCGCAATTTCGAAGGCCGTGTCTCTCCGGACGTGCAGGCAAACTATCTCGCCTCGCCGCCGCTCGTGGTCGCCTATGCGCTCGCCGGTACCGTCCAGAAGGACCTGACCCGCGAACCGATCGGTGAAGACCAGAACGGCAAGCCCGTCTATCTCAAGGATATCTGGCCGACCTCGCACGAGATCCAGGACTTCATCATGAAGTATGTGACGCGCGAGCTCTACGAAACCAAATATGCCGACGTGTTCAAGGGCGATGCCAACTGGCAGGCGGTCAATGTGCCGGCGGGCCAGACCTATGCCTGGGAAGATGCATCGACCTATGTGCAGAACCCGCCTTACTTCGTCGGCATGGGCAAGACCGGTTCCGGCGTCTCCGACATCAAGGGGGCACGCGTGCTCGGCCTGTTCGGCGACAAGATCACCACCGACCATATTTCTCCGGCCGGTTCGATCAAGGCGCAGTCCCCGGCTGGTGCCTATCTCATGGGCAATGGCGTCGGTGTGGCCGACTTCAACCAGTACGGCACGCGCCGCGGCAATCACGAAGTGATGATGCGCGGCACCTTCGCCAATATCCGCATCCGCAATCACATGCTCGGACCGAACGGCAAGGAAGGTGGCTACACCATCCATTATCCGTCGAAGGAAGAGATGTCGATCTATGATGCGGCCATGAAGTACAAGGCAGAGGGCATTCCGCTCGTCATCTTTGCCGGTGTCGAATATGGCAACGGCTCCTCGCGTGACTGGGCGGCCAAGGGCACCAACCTGCTCGGCGTGCGCGCCGTGATCTCGCAGTCCTTCGAGCGCATTCACCGCTCGAACCTCGTCGGCATGGGCGTCATTCCCTTCTGCTTCGAGGAGGGCACGACCTGGGCAAGCCTCAACCTCAAGGGCGATGAACTCGTCACCATCGAGGGGCTGGAAAACATCAAACCGCGTGAAAAGAAGGTCGCCCGGATCACCTATTCCGACGGCACGGTGAAGGATGTTCCGTTGCTCTGCCGCATCGATACGCTCGATGAGGTGACCTATGTGAACAATGGCGGCATCCTGCAGACGGTTCTGCGCGATCTCGCCGCCTGAGTGATACTTTCCGGGAAAAATGGGCCGGGTTCCGCGAGGAGCCCGGCTTTTTCATGCGCGCCTCTCACCCGAAAGTGACTTTTCGCAAACGGCGCCTGCGTGTATGAAAGAGGTGTGACGGGGTAATTTTACCCGTGATACCGCTTTCGCCGCCCTTGATACCGACCCTGTCGGGGAGTTTCATGACGCCGTTCCTCAGGATTGCCATTTTGACGGGAGCCACCGCCCTTGCCCTTCCGGCAGGCGGGGAGGAACAGGCCGTGGCGCCGAAGGGCGTGGTGGAACTGTTCACGTCGCAAGGGTGCTCGTCCTGCCCCAAGGCCGATGCCGCTTTCCGCCGACTTGCCAATCGCAAGGATGTGGTGGCGTTGTCCTATCATGTCGACTACTGGAATTATCTGGGCTGGGCCGACACGTTGAGTTCGCCCGAAAACACGCAACGCCAGTATGATTATGCCGCAGCCCTCGGACGCCGCAATGTCTATACGCCGCAGGCGGTCATCAACGGGCGAACCCACCTCAACGGTGGTGATCTTCAGGGCATCGAAGGGGATCTCGACAGCATGGCGAAGGGAACGGCTGGTCTCAGCCTTCCCGTGACGCTGACGCTTGAGGATGATTGCATCGATATCGCCATCGGTGGATCTTCGGGCGTTGCAAAGGCGGACGTGCTTGCCGCCTATTTCACCCGCAGCCGCGATGTCAGGATCGAGAAGGGTGAAAACGCCGGCAAGACCATTGCCTACAGCAATATTGTCACCGATCTGCAGACGATCTCCATGTGGCAGGGAAAGCCGCTTGCGCTGGAACTGCCGCTTGCCATGCTCGAAAAGAAGGGGCGTGACAGTGTGGCCATTCTGGTTCAGGCGAAGAATGCCGATGGCACGCCGGGACCGATCCTCGGTGCAGCCGTACTGCCGCCGGTTTCCCCTTGAGGCTTCCCATTGCCCGGTCCGGCCACGACTGGGCTGGGAAGGGTGAGGCCGGACCGGACCCGGCCGCTGCGTCAGCAACCGGACCTTCGTTCTAGAGTGCCATTGCGGCAAGCATTCGGCATCTTCTGGGCAGGAGCGGCAATCCATCATCCCTTTATTCGGGCTTGCATTTTGCCAAGGCTGAGGCACACTGACACAAGACCGTCATATTACACCATGGACCTGCGCAGCCGATGATGGACGACCCGAGCGGAGTGGGAGCGGATACGGCAACGGATGACCGCCGCGCGGTGGTTGTTGATCTTGGTGCCTATCGTCAGGCCCTTGATCCGATGCCGGTGACCTTTCACCGCCGCGAACTCGACGCCATCCTGTGGATCTATGGCCGCATGGTGGGGGAGGGCGAGTGGAAAGACTATGCCATCGACCACATGAAGGATCGGGCGGTGTTTTCGGTCTTCAAGCGCTCCGGCGAACTGCCGCTTTACCGCATCGAAAAAAACCCGAAGCTTGCGGCAAAGCAGGGGGCTTTTTCCGTCATCAACACCAACGGCATGATCCTGAAGCGCGGCCATGACCTGAAGCAGGTGCTCAAGGTTTTCGACAAGGTGCTGAAGCTGGTCGATCCGTGATCCGCTCTCTGGCATCGGCAGTGACAAAAAAAGGCGGCCCGGGGGCCGCCTTTCTCAATTCAGGTTCATGCCGCTCAGTTGCGGTTGTTGCCGAGGAAGCGCAGCAGGAACAGGAACAGGTTGATGAAGTCGAGATAGAGCTGCAGTGCGCCCATGATCGCCTTGCGGCCGGCCATGTCTGCGCCATCGCCTTCATAATAGGATTCCTTGATTTTCTGCGTATCCCAGGCGGTCAGGCCGGCAAAGACCAGCACGCCAACCACGGAAATCGCGAACTGAAGCGCGCCAGACTGCAGGAAGATGTTGACCACCGAGGCAATCAGGATGCCGAACAGGCCCATCACCATGAAGGAACCCATGGCGGAAAGGTCACGTTTGGTCGTGTAGCCGTACAGCGACAGCGCACCGAAGGATGCGGCCGTCACGAAGAAGGTCTGCACGATGCTCTGTCCCGTATAGATCACGAAGATCGACGACAGCGACAGACCCATCAGGCCGGCATAGACCCAGAAGGCCCCTTGCGCGGCGGCAACGCTCATCGACTGGATACGGAAGCTCAGGAACATCACCATGCCAAGCGGGGCGAACATCACCAGCCACTTCAGCGGGCTCACGTAAATCGCCTGACCGAAAGCGGTCAGACCGCCTTCGCCAAAGGCAAGGGCGAAGGTCATGTATGCGGCGACGCCGGTAATTGCCAGCCCCACAGCCATAAGGTTGTAAACCTTCAGCATGTAGCTACGCAGGCCCTCGTCGATTACGGCACCAGCCTGAACCTGTGCCGTTCGAGTTTGATAGTCGCGAAGATCAGCCATGTTTTTCCTCTTACAAAACTCCGGCACAAGAAAAGGAAGCCCGAACCCGGTTTCCAGCTGCCGTCACGGAGCTACAGCATGCTTCCCGCAAATATGAGGGCAAGGCTCAAGTCTTACAAGGGGCAAAGCGGCTTTTCCGGAAAACCTTACCAAACTGTCATAATTCCCTCAGGTGCTGGGCCGGTTTTTGCCCGAGAATGGCAAAGGTTCCAGCAAGGCCGATGGTAATGGTTATCACGAGACCCGTTGCCAGCGTTGTCAAAACCGGGCCGGTGGTGAGCGTGAAGGGCAGCTTCATGATCTTTTCGAGCACATACCAGGCCGAAAAGCCACCTGCCACGGTGGCAAAGAGTGCGGTTGACAGGCCAAGCAATCCATATTCGAGCACATAGGTTCGGATCAGCATGGAGCGGGTGGCTCCGAGCGTCTTCATCACCACCGCATCATGCAGGCGCGCGCGGTTTCCGGCGGCAAGAGCTCCGGCGAGCACCAGCACGGAGGTGACGAGGGCAATGGCGGCGGCTGCCCGGATTGCATCGGCCAATTGTCCGGTGAGCGAGGCGACCACATCCAGCGCATCCTTGACCCGGATCGAGGTGACGGCCGGATAGGCCTTGGCGACATTCTTGAGAACGGCCGCTTCCGCCTTCGCGTCGAGTGTCTGGTCGGTCAGGGTCGCAAGCCAGGAATGGGGGGCGCCCGCGAATGTATTCGGCGAGAAGACCATGACGAAATTGATCGACATGGAATCCCACTCCACCTTGCGCAGATTGGCGATCTCGGCTGTGATCGACCGGCCAAGCACGTTTACGGTGATGCTATCCCCCACCTTCAGGCCAAGATTGCGGGCTTCTTCCGCCGAGAACGAAACGAGCGGCTTCTGCCTGTAATCCTTCTCCCACCATTTGCCTTCGGTCAGTCGGGAATTGGCGGGAAGCGTCTCGGAATAGGTAATCCCTCGGTCTCCAGTCAGAACCCATTTGCCTTCCGGCGCGATCTTTGCGGTTGCGACATCCTGTCCGTTGAGCTGCGTGATGCGCCCGCGCAGCATCGGCACGGCATTGATGGCCCCCTTTGGTGCACCGGCTTTCACCGCCTGTTCGAACCCGTCCTTGTCGCGCGACTGGATGTCGATGAAGAAGAAGTTCGGGGCTTTCGCCGCGAGATCACCGGTCAGCTGCTGGCGCAGATTGACGTCGATCAGCGACAGGCCGACGAGAAGGGCAAGCCCGAGCCCGAGCGAAAGCACAACGGGTCCAGTCAGCGCGCCTGGCCGGTGAATGTTGCCGATGGCGAGCCGAAGGGCAGGGGAGCGGAAGCGCGGCGCGTGCTTCGCCAAGGCCGAAACCGCAAGCCCGACCAGCCGCAGCCCGATGAAACCTGCTGCAATCGCGACCAGCGCATTGACGGCAATCCGCTGATCCTCCGCGGTTGTCACCGCAAGGGTTGCAAGCGCGCCGAGCGAGACAAGAAGCAGGGCAAGGCTGGGCAGCCCCGGCCAGAAGGCCTGACGATCACCGGCATCGCGAAACAGCGTGACGGCAGAGACACCGCGGGCAAGGCCGAGCGGCAGGATTGAGAAGGTGACGGTCGTGAGGAGACCGAAACCAGCGGCAAGCGCAAGCGCTGCGGGATAAAGATGAAACTGCACATCCACCGGCAGCATCGCCGCAAGATAGGGCAGGGCAATGGCCGGGGCTGCAGCCCCGAGGAGAAGCCCGATCCCGATCCCGATCAGTGCGACCAGCAGGATCTGGATGAAATAGATCAGGATGATCAGGCCGGATGGCGCGCCGAGGCATTTGAACGTGGCAATGGTGCCCCGTTTCCCATCGAGATAGGCCCGGACCGCATTGCCGATCCCGACCCCGCCGACGATCAGCGCGGTGAGGCCCACAAGAGTAAGAAACTGGGTGAACCTGTCGATATTGTCGGAAAGCGAGGGGGCGGCATTGGCGCTTTTGCGCATGGCCCATCCGGCATCCGGGAAATCCTTTTTCGCCTTCTCCACAATGGCGGCGATGCGCGCGGGCTTGTCTGCACCGCTTGCGTCAAGCCGGATGCGATAGGCCTGCTTGGTCAGGCTGCCAAGCTGCACCAGCCCGGTGCGGGAAAGAGCCTCGTCGGAAAGCAGCAGGCGTGGCGCAAAGGCAAATCCTTCTGAAATCGAATCCGGCTCCGATTTGATCGTGCCGGTGATGACAAGCGGCACGGAGCCAAGGTAGACCCGGTCTCCAACCCTGATCCCCAGCCGGTCGAGCAGCGCCTGTCCCGCAACAGCGCCATCGATGCCATCGCGAATGGCAAGACGGGAGGCGAGCGTGCCTCCCTCCATCACCTCGAAGCGGCCATAGAGCGGATAGGCCTGATCGACGGATTTGAGCTCGGCGAGGCTCTGTTCCTCGCCATTTTCGGTCCGCACCATCGAGCGCAGCGTCGTGCTGTGAGAAAGCGTGCCGAGGCCCTTGAGGAAGGCGAGTTCCTCGTCATTGGCACTGCGGTTGGTGAGCTCGAAGCGCAGATCACCGGCCAGCAGCTCCTCACCCTTTGCCGCCATGGTGACGCGAATGGTGGACGAGACCGAATTGATCGCGGCAATCGCGGCCGTGCCCAGCGCGATACAGGCTATGAAGATGCGGAAGCCGGTAAGGCCGCCGCGCATTTCGCGAAGCGCCAGCCGAAAGGCAAGTCTGACCATCTGGAGGAGGCTCATGCGGGCACGCGCTCCGGTGCGGATCCCGTCTCCATATCCCGGATGCGGCCGGATTGCATCGCGACCTGCCGGCCGCAGCGGGCGGCAAGGGCGGGATCATGGGTGACGAGCAGCATGGTCATCTGCCGCTCCGCCTGTTTGGCGAACAGAAGATCGGCGATTTTCCGCCCGGTTTCCCCATCGAGATTGCCCGTCGGCTCATCGGCGATCAGGACGGCAGGGTTGGGGGCCAGCGCGCGGGCAACCGCCACACGCTGCTGTTCACCACCTGAAAGCTGGCCCGGATAGTGATGCAGTCGCTCGCCAAGCCCGACCGAGACAAGTTCGTCGCGCGCCCGCTCGAAGGCGTTCCTGACATTCGCAAGTTCAAGCGGCACCGCGACATTTTCCAGTGCCGTCATGTTCGGGATCAGATGGAAGGACTGGAAAACGATGCCGATCTTGCGCCCGCGAAAGGCGGCAAGCGCATCTTCTTTCAGGCCGTGAAGGGCGGTTCCCTCGATATGGAGCGTGCCCTTGTCCAGCCTTTCCAGTCCGGCCAGCACCATCAGCAACGTGGATTTGCCCGAACCTGACGGCCCGACAATACCCACGGCTTCGCCCTTCTGGACCGAAAGATCAACGGATTTCAGCACATGGACCCGTGCGGCATCGCGCCCGAGAGTAAGATCTGCCTGTTTCAGCTCGATGATCGTTCCGGTCACGAAATTCAGTCCTATATAGAGAAGTGGAAAGGGCGCGAATCGCAGATTTGACGTCCGTCGGCACTAGGTAGGGTTTGAAGCATGTGGTTTAAAGCGCTCGTTCCATTTTGTTTTGCTCTTGCAATGCTTGCCCGCCCGGGTGGTTTGAAGGCGCAAGACATCAGCATTGTGGCCTTTGGTGACAGTCTTATGGCCGGATATGAACTTTCTGCGGGCGATGCCTATCCGGCAAAGCTTGAGGCGGCGCTTGAGAGGCAAGGGATCGCGGTGACGATCACCAATGGCGCGGTATCCGGCGATACCAGCGCGGACGGCCTTTCCCGCCTCGACTGGACGATCCCGGACGGAACGGATGCCGTGCTTCTCGAGCTGGGGGCCAATGATGCGCTGCGTGGTCTTTCGCCAGCCGATACGAGACGCAATCTCGATGCAATGATTGCGCGGCTGAAAGAGCGCAAGATTGCGGTGATGCTGTTCGGCATGCTTGCCCCGCCGAACATGGGCACGGATTTTTCCACAGCCTTCAACGCGATCTATCCCGACCTCGCAAAAGCCCATGACGTGCCGCTCTATCCCTTCTTTCTGGATGCAATCGTTACCGAAAGCAGCCTGAAACTTGCCGATGGCATGCATCCCAACCCCAAAGGCGTCGACCGGATGGTCGAACAGACGCTGCCTGCCGTTAAGACCTTCATCAGCACGTTAAAGCTTCGCGCAAAATAGGTGTTGCACCATAAGGGTCAGCGTGATTCGCTGGTCACCAGAAGAGTAGATTCGAGGAGAAGCTCGTATGCCGAGACTATTCACCGCCCTCGAAATTCCGCGTAATGCCGCCATGAGCCTGTCGCTCCTGCGCGGCGGCCTGCCCGGGGCCCGCTGGATCGATGTCGAAAACTACCACATCACATTGCGCTTCTTCGGAGATGTGGACGGCCGCACGGCAGACGAGATCGTTGACCGGCTGGACCGGATTGATCGCCCCGAGTTTCAGCTGAACCTCACGGGCATGGGCTTTTTCGGATCGAAGAAACCGCATTCGCTTTGGGCGGGCGTCACCCACAATCCGGAAATGTATGCACTGCAGGCCGAAATTGAACGCATCTGTCAGAGGATCGGCCTTCCGCCCGATCCGCGCAAGTTTTCGCCGCATGTCACCGTCGCGCGCATGAAGAATGCACGGGTGGATGATGTGGTGCATTATCTGGAAGGGCGCGGCAATTTTCTGACGAGCCCCTTCACGGTGCCGCGCTTCGTCCTTCTGTCGTCGCGGGAATCGGTCGGCGGCGGACCCTATATCACCGAAGAGGTGTTCAGCCTGCATGAGGCGGGCTATGCGCCGCCGGTCGAAACGGGGCTGCATCCGTAATCGGCGACCAAAGCGGGAAAAGACAATGGCGGAGAAGAAAAATCCGGCGCCCTCATACCGCAGGCTCGAGCAGGCGGAGGTGGACGCCGCACTCGAAAGCCTGCCCGGCTGGACAAAAGGCGCGGATGGCAAGGCCCTTTCCCGCTCCTTCCGGTTCCGCAGCTTTGTCGACGCCTTCGGTTTCATGACCGAAATGGCGCTTGTTGCAGAAAAACTCAACCATCATCCGGAATGGTTCAATGTTTATGGACGGGTCGAGGTGACATTGACAACCCATGCGGAAGGCGGGCTCACCGATCTCGATCTGACCTTCGCCCGCCGCATGTCGAGTGCTGCTGCCCGGCGCACGGAGACCGGCATTTGAATTGCAGTCCGGACTACTTATATTCTCTCCGAAGAAAGAGAGGACCTTGTCCATGGAAGACATCAAGTTTGGTGAAATTCTGTTGCCCGGTGACGAAGAAACCGAGGCGCGGCAGGAAAGAACCGTGCGTGACAAATTCTGGACGGTCCTGCGCAAATATGCCCGCCATATTCCGTTTTCACGCGATGCGGTTGCAGCATATTATTGCGCGACGGATGCCACGACGCCTCGCCGGGTGAAGGGTATTCTGATCGCCGCGCTCGCCTACTTCATCATGCCGATGGATATGATCCCGGATGTGTTTGCCGTGATCGGCTTTACCGACGATCTTGCGGTGCTCACGGCGGCCATCGCCATGGTGCGTGGCCATATGCGCGCGGATCACTATCTCGCGGCAGACAGGATTCTGGCCGAGGTGAAGGAAGAAAGGGCCTGACTGCGCGTCAGGCCCAACTCTCGCCCCAATCCTTCTGTCAAGACTAGGCGGAAATACGGGATTTGGGCTTGATGCGGGGCAATCATTCCGGGTTATGCTGCAAGATCGTTGGAAAACAGATCATTTGCGAGCTGGACGGGTTGATTTCACGGTTCTTTAACCGGAATTAAGTCAAAATGAACGGAATTCGGTAACTGGACGGTTCTGTTTCGCGGGAAACTTGCGTGAGCAGAGCCTCGAACCCGGCAGGAAAACATGTCTGTAAAACGTATCGCGACCGCCCTTACCCTTGTTCTCGCCACCGCCGGCGTTGCCTTTGCGCAGGCACCGACGCGTATCCAGCAGTTCAAGGCCTGGGGAGCCTATTCCTACAAGTCGAATGGCAGCACGGTTTGCTATGTGCTTTCGGTGCCGACCGCCAAGGAGCCGGCGAATGTGGATCACGGCGAGGTTTTCTTCATCGTTTCCCAGCGTCCGGGCCAGAACATCTCCTACGAGCCGCAGGCGATGATGGGCTATACGATGAAGGAAGGCTCGAAGGTCAATGTCCAGATTGACGACAAGACCTTCGTGATGTTCACCAAGGACAAGGCCGCCTGGGTGGAAAATGCCGCCGAAGAGCCCGCGCTTGTCATGGCGATGAAGACCGGCAAGGCCATGACCGTGAAAGCACAGTCGCGCAAGGGCACCGTCACGTCCTACGCCTATTCGCTGCAGGGCATTTCTGCCGCGCTGAAGCAGGTGGAAAGCTGCAAGTAATCCGCGCCAACCCTATGCGCTTATGAAGGGCCGCTTGCGGCCCTTTTTGCGTTGAGGCGTGCCGGATGCGCAAGACGGGATGACGGCGATCAAATTTGGTGGTAATGCCCGGCATTCTTGCGCGCCCGGTCTCCCGCCGTCCAGGTGAGACCGGCAATGCAGGTCGCGCAAACCGCAATCCTTGTCTTCGTGGATCGACCGAGATGCTGAACCATACCGAAAATGCCATGCCGAAACCATCTGCTCCGGCTTCGCGCGCCGCAATGGGCAGCATGCCGACGCTGATCGGCCTTTCCCGCGAGGATATGGCCGCGGTGCTGAAGGACAAGGGCATCCCCGAGCGGCAAGTGAAGATGCGCGTCTCGCAGATCTGGCACTGGCTCTATGTGCGCGGCATTTCCGATTTCGACCACATGACCAATGTGGCGAAGGACATGCGCGAGATGCTGAAGGCAAATTTCTCGATCGCCCGACCAGAAATCGTCGAGGAACAGATCTCCAATGACGGCACACGCAAGTGGCTGCTGCGGTTTCCGCCACGCGGAGCTGGCCGACCGGTCGAGGTCGAGACGGTCTATATTCCGGAAGAGGGCCGCGGCACGCTGTGCATTTCCAGTCAGGTCGGCTGCACGCTCACCTGTTCCTTCTGCCACACCGGCACGCAGAAGCTGGTGCGCAATCTGACGGCGGAGGAAATCCTGTCGCAATTGCTGCTGGCGCGTGATCGGCTCGGCGATTTTCCCGACCGTGAAACGCCGCAGGGCGCCATTGTACCGGCCGAAGGCCGCAAGATCACCAATATCGTGATGATGGGCATGGGCGAGCCTCTCTATAATTTCGAGGCAGTGAAGACCGCATTGCTGATCGCGTCCGATGGCGACGGGCTGTCGCTTTCCAAGCGGCGCATCACGCTTTCCACTTCCGGCGTCGTCCCTGAAATCTATCGCACCGGCGAGGAAATCGGCGTTATGCTGGCGATTTCGCTGCATGCGGTGCGCGACGAGCTGCGCGATATCCTCGTGCCGATCAACAAGAAATATCCGCTGAAGGAGCTGATCGAGGCCTGCCGGGCCTATCCGGGCCTTTCCAATGCCCGGCGCATTACCTTCGAATATGTGATGCTGAAGGATATCAACGACAGTCTGGAAGATGCCAAGGGCCTGGTGCAACTTCTCAAGGGCGTTCCGGCCAAGATCAATCTCATTCCGTTCAATCCCTGGCCCGGCACCAATTACCAGTGCTCTGACTGGGAGCAGATCGAGAAATTTGCCGATTTCATCAATGCGGCCGGCTATGCCTCACCGATCCGCACCCCGCGCGGCCGCGACATTCTTGCCGCCTGCGGTCAGCTGAAGTCGGAATCCGAGCGGATGAAAAAGACCGAGCGGCTCGCTTTCGAAGCGATGATGATTGCCGGTCACGGCGAGGATGACGAATAGGCGCTGCCGAGGCCGGATTTACCGGCTATGCGTCATCAGTATCTTCACTGCGAAGATCGAGAAGACGCCGGCGAATGTATAGTCGATGCCGCGCAGCACCTTCTTGTTCGCAAGCAGCCAGGCGGAAAGCCTGTCGGCGATCAGGACGATGCCAATCACGATCGGCAGCGACACCACGATGAACATCAGCCCCAGAAACAGAAGCTTGCCCGTCACATGCGGATCCCCTGCATCCACGAATTGCGGCAGGAAGGTCATGAAGAAGATGATGATCTTCGGGTTGAGCAGGTTCACCCAGAAGCCGTTGAAGGCAGCAGACGCGAGATTTTCCCGCGGGGCGGACAGATCGGCAATCACGAAATCCGAGCCTTTGCGGATCGCCTGAAAGGCCAGCCAGGCGAGATAACCGGCGCCGCCGGTCTTGAGAATCGCAAACGCCAGCGGCGAGGCAACGATCAGCGCGGAAATGCCGAAGGCAACGAGGCAGGTATGCACCACCAGTCCGACATTGGTGCCCGCAATCACTGCAAGCCCCGCGAGTTTTCCATCCCGCAGCGCCCGGCTGATCGATAGCGTCATGTCCGGTCCCGGCGTTGCCGCCAGCAGAATGCAGGCGGCGGTGAAAGCGAGGAGCGTTGAACCGGACGGGATGAATTGCATGGAGAGATGCTTTCGGGAACGGGTGTGGGAAGCAATTTTCAGTCGCCTGCGTCCCATATTCGCGATGGGTTGTAAAGCGTCCTGTCAGCGCTTCAGCCAGTCGGCAAAGGCGGCGCCATGATCCTTGTGCCAGCGCGACAGGGGCGGGCGGTTCTCGATAATGTCGCCTGCCGCCCAGGCAATGCGTTTTTCGTCCAGCGCCCGGGTCACTTCATTGTCCGGGCAGAGAATGTAGAAATCGCCGCGATCAAGGCTTTCCAGCATGAAGGCGACGGTTTGTTCCGGTGTCCAGGCGCCTGCGGGCTTTTCCGTGCGGCCATTGGCGGTAAGTGCGGTGAAAACGAAGCCGGGGATCAAAAGGTGGGCCTTGATGCGGCCACCCTCCTGATTGCGAAGATCATGTTCCAGTGCTTCCGTGAAGGCCTTTACGCCAGCTTTCGAAACATTGTAGGCGGGGTCGCCGGGGGGCGTTGTGATGCCCTGTTTGGAACCGGTGTTGATGATCAGCCCCGGCTCTCCATGGGCAAGCATCGCGGGGCCGAAGGCGCGGGTGCCGTTGATCACACCGATCAGATTGACGCCAAGGACGGCGTCCCAGTTTGCCTGCGGGCCAAACAGGCTGCTGCCGGGCTGGATGCCGGCATTGTTCATCAGCAGATGCACCTTGCCGAAACGGGCATGGACCGTATCGTGCAGGCCCTCCACGGAAGCGAGCGAGGCAACATCGGTTGTCACGGCAAGGACGTGACCAGACCCGCTTGCCTCTGCAGAAACGATCTCGCGCGCCTCTTCCAGTCTGTCTTCGGAATTGTCCGCGAGAACGACGCGCATGCCCGACCGGGCAAAAGCGCGGGCGCTGGCAAGACCGATACCGGAGGCAGCGCCGGTGACGACAGCCACATTGCCGGGTTTCAGGACAGGATGGGTCATGCTTTCCTCCACCAATCGAAGCCGGACTGATGTAAGGGGCACGCGATCGGCCTGTCAAACGTCAGCTTGCTTCAATCCGCACTTGCACCGGCGCTGAACTTCGCTAAAAGTGCCGCCAACATTGGCCGGGGCGGCTTTCCCGTCCCTTCGTATACGGACCCTCATCCATGGCATCGCACAAAGACGTCAAGAAGGTCGTTCTCGCCTATTCCGGCGGTCTCGACACCTCGATCATCCTGAAATGGCTCCAGACCGAACTCGGCGCGGAAGTCGTTACCTTCACCGCCGATCTCGGTCAGGGCGAAGAGCTGGAACCGGCGCGCAAGAAGGCCGAGATGCTTGGCATCAAGGAAATCTATATTGAAGACGTGCGCGAGGAATTCGTGCGCGATTTCGTCTTCCCGATGTTCCGCGCCAATGCCGTCTATGAAGGTGTCTACCTGCTCGGCACTTCGATTGCCCGTCCGCTGATCTCCAAGCACCTGATCGACATCGCCCGCGAAACCGGTGCCGATGCGATTGCCCACGGTGCGACCGGCAAGGGCAACGACCAGGTGCGCTTCGAGCTTTCCGCCTACGCGCTCAACCCGGACATCAAGATCATCGCCCCCTGGCGCGACTGGTCGTTCAAGAGCCGTACGGATCTCCTCGATTTTGCCGAAAAACACCAGATCCCGGTTGCCAAGGACAAGAAGGGCGAGGCCCCCTTCTCCGTGGATGCAAACCTTCTGCATTCTTCTTCCGAAGGCAAGGTTCTCGAAGACCCGTCCAAGGAAGCACCGGAATACGTGCATATGCGCACGATTTCTCCGGAATCCGCCCCCGACAAGGCAACGATCATCAAGATCGGCTTCGAGCGCGGCGATGCGGTCTCGATCAATGGCGTGCGCATGAGCCCGGCGACACTGCTGGCCAAGCTCAACGACTATGGTCGCGACAATGGCATCGGCCGTCTCGATCTGGTTGAAAACCGGTTCGTCGGCATGAAGTCGCGTGGCGTCTATGAAACGCCCGGCGGCACGATCCTTCTGTCGGCCCATCGCGCGATGGAATCGATCACGCTGGACCGGGGTGCAGCCCATCTCAAGGATGAGCTGATGCCGAAATATGCCGAGCTGATCTATTACGGTTTCTGGTTCTCGCCCGAGCGCGAGATGCTGCAGGCTCTGATCGACAAGAGCCAGGAGCATGTGGAAGGCGAAGTGACGCTGAAGCTCTACAAGGGCAATGTCATGGTCATCGGCCGCGAGAGCGACAAGTCGCTCTATTCGGATACGCTCGTTACCTTCGAAGACGATCAGGGCGCCTATGACCAGAAGGATGCGGCGGGCTTCATCAAGCTCAACGCGCTGCGCCTGCGCACGCTTGCCAAGCGAAACCTGAAGGGCTGATCCGCACAAAACGGTATGCCACCGATTCGCACCATTCAGACCCGCTTCCGGCAACGGAGGCGGGTTTTTCGTTAGACGACGGGCGAGGAATTCAGGAAAGCCACCACGGCACCCAGCACCCTGGCTGTCCGCGGATCACCAATCGAAGAGGCGATCTGCAGCTGCTCCTCGTAGAAGCTGCGGAAGTCAAACGGTGTCGTCTCGCTGACGTCGGAGAGGTCTATCACCTGTCCTGCCGGATCGATGGCATGCATCGGCAGGCCCTCGTAAAGCGTTGAAAACGTGTCATGATCAATCGCGCCCTGATCAAAGCTTTTCAGCGCGATCTCACGAATTTCCGCCATGGAAATCGCGGAAAAATTCGGTCCCTTTACATCCTCTTCAACAGCCTGAAAGTTTACGGGCTGGTTTTTCTGAGGATGCGGAGCAATTTCCGGCTTGGAATTGCCCTTCTGATTGTTCCGGAACTGAAATGTTTGTGATGGTCGTATAGAATATATTTCCATTACAACTGATCCTCATGATCCGCAGTCCGCGTTGCAACCAAAATTACTTGGTCGCGGGAAATCGGTCAATTATTAACAAAGACCTAATTTTAATCGTGCACATCTTACAGTCGCCCTGATGCACCGCAACTGCGCCTCGACCATAGGCAAGCGCGATGCGCCACCTATATACTTGTCGGGGAATCAACCCGCCTTCGGATGCTTGAAATGGGAACGCGCGCGTGACGGATACTGTGAACACCGAAATTTTCCACTGGTCCGGCCTTCATGGCCTGCCGCAGTTCGACCGGATTGCCGACGCGGATTTTGCCGCTGCCTTCGAGGCTGGCTTTGCGGAACATGAGGCGGAAATCGACGCCATAGCCGGAAATCCGGAAGTCCCGAACTTTGAAAACACCATCGTTGCGCTGGAAATCGCAGGCGATGACCTGTCGCGCGTGTCCTCGCTGTTCTGGAACCGGGCGGGTGCCCATACCAACCCGGACATTCAGGCTCTGGAGCGCGAGATTGCGCCAAAGATGTCGCGACACTATTCGAAGATCGGCATGAATGCGGCCCTTTTTGCCCGCATCGACCAGCTCTGGGAACGACGCGAGATACTCGGCCTTGATCTCGAGCAGAGCCGTGTCTTGGAGCGCCACTGGAAGGGTTTTGTAAAATCCGGTGCCAAGCTTGAGAAAACCGAGCAAGAACGGCTGGCGGCGATCAACGAGCGGCTTGCAGGCCTTGGCGCGCGCTTCGGCCAGAACGTGCTTTCCGACGAGAAGAGCTGGAACCTGCTTCTCGATAGCAAGGACGATCTCGCGGGCCTTCCGGATTTTCTGCTTGGCGCCATGGCGGAAGCGGCCGCGCAGGCCGGCCACAAGGGCAAATATGCCGTCACGCTGTCGCGCTCGATCATCGAACCATTCCTGAGCTTTTCGGAAAGCCGGGCGCTGCGTGAAGAGGCGTTTCGCGCCTGGGCGGCCCGTGGTGCCAATGGCGGCGAGACGGACAATCGCGCCATCATCCGCGAGACCCTTGCCCTTCGCAACGAGAAGGCCACGCTTCTCGGCTATCCCAATTATGCGGCCCTGAAACTCGACAATACGATGGCGAAGACACCGGATGCGGTGAATGACCTTCTCAACAAGGTCTGGGCTAAGGCAATGGAGCGCGCCCGCGAAGAAGAGCGCGATCTGGCGGAGCTTGCCCGCGAAGGCGGAAGCAACCATGACATCATGCCCTGGGACTGGCGCTTTTATGCCGAAAAGCTCAGAGCCCGGCGCTTCAGCTTCTCGGAAGCGGAACTCAAGCCCTACCTGCAGCTCGAAAAGATCATCGAGGCCTGCTTCGACGTCGCCCATCGCCTGTTCGGCATCACCGCCCGGGAGGTGAAAGGGGTTGCGAGCTATCATCCGGATGTCCGCACCTTCGAAATCCATGACCGCGATGGCGCACTCAAGGCGCTCTTTCTCGGCGATTATTTCGCCCGTTCCTCGAAGCGCTCCGGGGCCTGGATGAGTTCCTTCCAGAGCCAGCACCGGCTGACGCTGAAGAATGGCCAGCAGGGCGAAATCCCGATCATCTACAATGTCTGCAATTTCGCCAAGCCGGCGGAAGGTCAGGCAGCGCTGTTGTCGCTCGATGATGCGCGCACGCTGTTTCATGAATTCGGCCATGCTCTTCATGGCATGCTATCCAATGTCTGCTATCCATCCGTTTCTGGCACCTCCGTCTCCCGCGATTTCGTGGAACTGCCCTCGCAGCTTTACGAACACTGGCTGACCGTTCCGGAAATCCTGACCCGCTATGCGTTGCACAAGGATACGGGGCAGCCGATGCCGAAGGCGCTGCTGGACAAGGTTCTGGCCGCCCGAACCTTCAATTCCGGTTTCGCAACGGTGGAATTCACCTCCTCGGCGCTGGTCGATATGGCTTTTCATACACGCGGCCCGGTCGAGGATCCGATGGCCGTGCAGGCGGAGGTGCTGGCAGCCCTTGGCATGCCGCAGTCGATCACCATGCGCCACGCCTCGCCCCACTTCCAGCATGTCTTTGCAGGCGATGGCTATTCGGCCGGCTACTATTCCTACATGTGGTCGGAGGTGCTCGATGCCGATGCCTTTGCGGCCTTCGAGGAAACCGGCAATCCGTTTGATCCGGAAACGGCCAGGCGGCTTGCCGATCATGTCTATTCCATCGGCGGCGCTGTCGATCCGGAAGAGACCTACAAGGCCTTCCGCGGCAAGCTGCCGAGCCCCGATGCGATGCTGGTGAAAAAGGGGCTCGCGGCCTGACCATTCGCGCGAGGCCCCCTGATCCGGCGTAAAAGGCCGGAAAACCGGTGCCCCCCTTTCGCAATCGCAAAAAACAGGTTATGAGCGCGCCAACTGAAATTGGCGCCGCCATCCCTTTCGCGCGCCGCAGCTCCAGAGAAGATCCATTATGGCCATCCGCAACATCGCGATCATCGCGCACGTTGACCATGGGAAAACCACCCTTGTTGACGAACTCCTGAAGCAGTCCGGTTCCTTCCGCGAAAACCAGCGTGTCGCTGAACGCGTGATGGACTCGAACGATCTCGAAAAGGAGCGCGGCATCACCATTCTCGCCAAGGCCACCTCGGTGGAATGGAAGGGAACCCGCATCAACATCGTCGACACGCCCGGCCACGCCGATTTCGGCGGTGAGGTAGAGCGCATTCTCTCGATGGTGGACGGCGCCATCGTTCTCGTGGACGCCGCCGAAGGCCCGATGCCGCAGACCAAGTTCGTCGTCGGCAAGGCGCTGAAGGTCGGTCTTCGTCCGATTGTCGCGATCAACAAGATCGACCGTCCGGATGCCCGCGCCGACGAAGTGATCAACGAGGTTTTCGACCTCTTTGCCGCGCTGGATGCGACCGACGAGCAGCTCGATTTCCCGATCCTCTACGGTTCGGGCCGCAATGGCTGGATGAATTACGAGCCGGAAGGCCCGCAGGATGAAGGTCTTGCGCCGCTTCTCGATCTCGTGCTGAAGCATGTGCCGGAGCCGACGGTGGAAGAGGGCCCGTTCCGCATGATCGGCACCATTCTGGAAGCCAACAACTTCCTCGGCCGTATCATCACCGGTCGCATCGCTTCCGGTTCGATCAAGTCGAACCAGGCCGTCAAGGTTCTGGGTGCTGATGGCAAGCTGATCGAAAACGGCCGTATTTCGAAGATCCTGGCTTTCCGCGGCATCGAACGCACCGCCATCGACGAAGCCCATGCGGGCGACATCGTGGCAATTGCCGGTCTGTCCAAGGGCACGGTTGCCGATACATTCTGTGATCCGTCCGTCGCGCAGCCGATGAAGGCGCAGCCGATCGATCCGCCGACCGTGACCATGTCCTTCATCGTCAATGACAGCCCGCTCGCCGGCACCGAAGGCGACAAGGTGACGAGCCGCGTCATCCGTGACCGCCTGTTCAAGGAAGCCGAAGGCAATGTCGCGCTGAAGATCGAGGAAGCCGAGGATAAGGACAGCTTCTACGTTTCCGGCCGCGGCGAATTGCAGCTGGCCGTTCTGATCGAAACCATGCGCCGTGAAGGCTTCGAGCTCGCCGTGTCCCGTCCGCGCGTGGTCATGCACAAGGATGATGAAGGCAATCTGCTGGAGCCGATCGAAGAAGTGCTGATCGACGTGGATGAAGAGCATTCCGGCGTCGTCGTGCAGAAGATGTCCGAGCGCAAGGCCGAAATGGTGGAGCTTCGCCCCTCCGGCGGCAACCGTGTGCGTCTGGTCTTCTACGCGCCGACCCGTGGTCTGATCGGCTACCAGTCCGAGCTTCTGACCGATACCCGCGGCACGGCAATCATGAACCGCCTGTTCCACAGCTACCAGCCCTACAAGGGCGAGATCGGCGGTCGCGTCAACGGCGTTCTTCTGGCCAACGAAGCGGGTGAGGCTGTTGCCTATGCACTCTTCAATCTCGAAGATCGTGGCCCGATGATCATCGAGCCGGGCGAGAAGGTCTATATGGGCATGATCATCGGCATTCACTCCCGTGACAATGATCTGGAAGTGAATGTGCTGAAGGGCAAGAAACTCACCAACATTCGCGCCGCCGGCAAGGATGAAGCCGTGAAGCTGACGCCCCCGATCCGCATGACGCTCGAACGCGCGCTCTCCTGGATCCAGGATGACGAGCTGGTGGAAGTCACCCCGAAGTCGATCCGTCTGCGCAAGATCTATCTTGACGCCAATGACCGCAAGCGCTTCGAAAAGCAGCGCGCGGCCATGTAATAACAATCGGGAAAGCCGAATTTCCCGTTTTGAATCAAGCAATACCCCGATATGGTTGCCGGGGTATTGCCTGTGTGAAGCGAGTTTTTAGACTTGCTGACCCGATTAAAAAGACGTTAATTTCCCAACTCGTCCAGATGTTTTGAAAAGGGTGCGGTGGCCATGGGCCGTCACGCCGTCAAAAGGGCAAGAGTTGTGTCATGAAGACTGTATCGATTGATGTGCGCCGCGCAGAGCCGACGGATGCACGCGCCATTTCGCTGGCGCATCGTCTGTCCTGGCAACATACCTATGGCGGTCTGATCCCGCACAAGGCACTCACCCAGATGCTGGAGCGGCGCGGTGAAGACTGGTGGCGCAAGGCCACCCGCGGCCCTGCCACCCTTCTTGTCGCCGATGTCGCCGGAACGGTTGCGGGTTACGCAACGCTCGGGCTGAACCGCGCCCGCGCGCTGCCACAAGAAGGCGAAATCTACGAGCTTTATCTGCGTCCGGAATATCAGGGCATCGGCCTTGGACGCCTGCTTTTTGGCGAATGCCGTCGGCTGCTGAAGTCGCTCGGCTGCAATGGTCTCGTGGTCTGGTGCCTGGAAGACAGCGAACAGGCCGAACGCTTTTTCCGTCATCAGGGCGGGGTCGATATTGCCGAAGGCATGGAAGATTTCGGCGACAGGAGCCTGCGCAAAATCGGCTATGTCTGGGCCTGACCTTCGCGCTATTTCGTTTTGGCGGGCAAGGTGCTTGTAAGGTCCGGTGCCGTATCGCCACGTGCGCCGAAATAACGTGGCTGATTGATGCCGCACAGAAAGATTGGCGCCACCATGTCCGCCACTTCGTGTGCCTTTTCGTTTGCATCCGGTTCTGCCAGCGCGTCCACCATCCCGACGACGCAGCTTCTCCCCGTCTTCGGGCCTGCGACCTTGGTGATCACCAGCACCTGACCCTTGCGCTTTTCATCCGGCTCGCCGGTTTCCGGATTGGGGTTCGAGATGAAGAACCGCAGGATGGCCGCGATGGGGCGCTTGTCCTCAAGCCGCCATTCCACCGTCGTGTTCACCGTGTTGAAAGACGAGAAGGTTTCAAAGGCCTCGTTCCGGTAACTCTCGTTGAGCGGCCCGTAAAAGATGCTCGCCCGCAGATCGCCTTCCTTGTAGGTTACCGGATTGTTCTTCAGCCCGGCGCAGGAAAGAACAACGCCGCCATCCTGCGCGTCGAGCGTCTTGCACCGGTCAAGGTCGAGCTTGGTGAACAGGCTTTCCGCCGCGCAGGCAATACCGGAGGGGAGGAGCAGGCTCAGAAGCAGGGACGTCAGCAAGGGTCTCAAGAGGTGCGCTCCGCATTGTTCTGTCTTACCATTACAAGGCCGTTTGCGGGCGGGCAAATACCTTCCTCGGACCGTTCGGCACCTAGATCGAAAGCCGTGTTGCGTTGCGGCATGAAATTGTTTATCTGCCAGCCCATTCGCACCATCCAAACGGGGACATTCAATGCGCATCGACGCAATTTCCATCGGCAAGAACCCGCCTTTCGACGTCAACGTCATCGTTGAGGTGCCGGTTGGCGGTCATCCGATCAAGTATGAAATGGACAAGGACGCCGGCACGCTGGTTGTCGACCGCTTCCTCTACACCCCGATGACCTATCCGGGCAATTACGGCTTCGTGCCGCATACGCTTTCGGATGACGGTGACCCGATCGACGTGCTGATCGCCAATACCCGGCCGCTGATCCCCGGCTGCGTGATCAATGTCCGCCCGATTGGCGTGATGATGATGGAAGACAATTCCGGCAAGGACGAGAAGATCATCGCCGTGCCGTCTGACCATCTGACCAAGCGCTATGAAAAGGTGCACAACTACACCGATCTGCCGGAAATCACGCTGAAGCAGATCGAGCACTTCTTCGAGCATTACAAGGATCTGGAACCCGGCAAATGGGTGAAGATCTTCGGCTGGCACGGTGCAGATGAGGCCCGTCAGCTGATTGTTGAAGCCATCGAGCGCAACAAGCAGAAGGCCAAGGGCTGATTATCGCCCTGTCAGGGCTTCGAGCTTCCTGATCAGATCCTCCGGGTCGCCCTCGATCCGGAGGATTTTTTTGCGCGCCGTTTCGCCGCTGATGAAGTCAATGCCTGACTTCGGGACCTTGAGCGCCTTGGCGAGCAATTGCACGAGCGCCTTGTTGGCCTTGCCGTCTTCCGGCGGCGCGCTCACCCGGGCCTTCAGCCAGACGGTGCCGTCTGCCGCCATTTCCAGACCGTCAAAGGCATCGCGCCCGCCGGCGGGCGTCAGCCGCACCGACAGGCGCACATGGTCATCCGCTCTGGAAAAAGGCAGGCTCACACGCCCATCGCGCCAAAGACGGCGGGCATGATCGAGGTCTTGATGAAGATCTGAAGGAACTGGATCAGCACGATCACCACAATCGGTGAAATGTCGATGCCGTTCAGATTGGGCAGACGGCGGCGGATGGGGCCAAGCACGGGTTCCGTCGTCGCGTATAGAAACTGGCCAATCGATGCCACGATCTGGTTGCGCGGATTGACCACGTTGAAGGCATAGAGCCAGGAATAGACCGCGCTGGCGATGAGGATCCAGAAGTAGATATCGAGCACCGTCAGAATGAGCCAGAAAATCGCGTACATGCGTATCTCCAATGTTCGGTTGCCCGACATGTAGACATTGCGAAAGGAACCGGCAAGTGGGCCTCCCTCTTGCAGACAGAATCATGTTTAACAGGCGAGGCGCCTCAGGAATTTTCAAGGAAATCACGTTCATGCATTCGTCAGACCGGATCGACCGTTTTGCTGCCTTCCGGCATGGGCCTTATGCCCGTTTCTTTGCCGCCCGTTTTCTGGCCGCTTTCGCGATCCAGATCATCAGTGTCTCCGTTGGCTGGCAGATGTATGACGAGACGCGCAACACGCTTCTGCTCGGGATGATCGGTCTGGTGCAGTTCCTGCCCTCGCTGGTCCTGCTTCTGATCACCGGCTCGGTCGCGGATCGCTACAACCGGCGTGTGATCGTCGGCCTTTGCCTGATCCTGAGCTCCAGTTGCGCAGCAGCCCTGCTAGCGATCACGGTCACCCATTCCTTTGCGCCACTGCCGGTCTTTGCCGTGCTTCTGGTCTTCGGCATCGAACGGGCCTTCATGGCGCCTGCCGTGCAGTCACTTGCCCCCAATCTTGTCCCGGAAAAGGACCTGCCGAATGCGGTTGCCTGGAACTCCTCTTCCTGGCAGACGGCATCGATTGCCGGCCCGGTCGCCGGTGGTCTCCTCTACGGTGTGAGTGCGACGGTCGCCTATTCCGTCGCCCTTGCCTTTCTGGTCGCGGCAACGCTTCTGACCTTCACCATTCCGAAGCCTGCGCAGCGCCGCTCGGATGAGGTGCGCAGCTGGCACACGGTGCTGGCCGGCTTCCGCTTCATTTCCTCGGAAAAGGTGGTGCTTGGCGCGATCACGCTCGATCTTTTCGCCGTGCTGCTTGGTGGTGCGATTGCGCTGATGCCGGTTTTCGCCCGCGACATTCTGGTGCTCGGCCCCTGGGGACTAGGCCTGTTGCGGGCAGCTCCGGGCGTCGGTGCAATCCTTGTCGCCGTGCTCTTGGCTGCCTATCCGATCCGTCACCGCTCCGGCTGGTGGATGTTCGGTGGCGTTGGCCTGTTCGGGGCGGCAACGGTGCTGTTCGGTTTGTCGACGTCTCCGCTTGTTTCGATCATCGCCCTGTTCATCATGGGCGGGGCCGACATGATTTCCGTCTATGTCCGCGAAACCCTGATCACGCTGTGGACGCCTGACGAGGTGCGCGGCCGGGTGAACGCGGTCAACATGGTCTTTGTCGGCGCATCGAACGAGCTCGGCGAATTCAGGGCCGGAACCATGGCGCATCTGGTCGGAGCCGTGCCCGCCGTCATTATCGGCGGCATTGGCACCCTTGCGGTTTCAATCCTCTGGGCCGCCGGTTTCCCGAAGCTTCGGCAGATCGACAGCCTCGACGCGCCGGATCAGGCAAGGGCCTGATCCGCGCAAAAGACATGATCTAGAAAGGCGGAAAGCCAGCATCTCAAGTGGGCGTCGTGGAGAAAGCGGCCTTCAAGATGCATCCGCCCGGGCTGCGCATTGGGCAGATCGAAACGATGCGCCCCACGCACCACCCAGCGCTGCATCATCACCCGCGTCAGCTCCGCATGAAACTGGATGCCGAAGGCCCGTTCCTGATAGCGGAAGGCCTGGTTGGGATAGATCGAGCCCTGTGCAAGCAGTTCGGCGCCCTGCGGCAGGTCGAACCCTTCCATGTGAAACTGATAGACCTGTTCCGGCCAGGGCAGAAGCGCCTTGCCTGCCTCTGTCGGCGCAATCGGATACCAGCCGATCTCCGTCAGCCCGTCGGCATGCGGCTTCACCGTGCCGCCAAGATGGCGCACCATCATCTGCGCGCCAAGACAAATGCCGAGAAACGGTTTGTTTTCGGAAAGTGGCACGGAGATCCAGTCGATTTCCTGCCTGACATAGTCGTCCGGATCATTGGCACTCATCGGCCCGCCGAAGATCACCGCGCCAGAATGACGGGCTAGGGTCGCGGGTAGCGGATCGCCAAGAACGGGCCGGCGGATGTCCAGAGAAAAACCGCGCTCGATCAGCATCTGGCCGACCCGGCCGGGTGTAGAACGCTCCTGATGAAGCACGATCAGCACCGGCGGACGGTGCGGTTTCATCATCCGGGCCGCAAGGTAACCATCCATGTCAGCGGGTCTTTTCCTGGTGGGACGCCGCCGCCTTCTGCCGCTCCTCCACCCGGTCGCGGGCCGAAACGCCGAGCAAATCTGCAATCCGCCAGATCGCGTGATCCTCCATCTCGCTGCGCTCGCCGTCTGCGTAGACCATGCTCCAGAGAAGGCCGATCAGCTCTCGCCGCTGGTCCTCATCGAGATGGCGCTTCAGCTCCGAGGTAAAGCGGTAATAGTCCACCGCCTCCGATCCTGCTTCCCGGCCCGCATTGATGAGCGCCTCGAGCGCGGCGCCGTCAAGGCCATACTGTTCGCCAAGCAGGGCTTTCAGCTGCGCCTGCTCGCTTTCGCGCACGACGCCATCCGCTTCCATGACCTGAATGCAAAGGGCCGCGACCGCAAGCCGCGGATCACCGGGGCCGAATGCCTGATCCTGTGTGGCCCCGCGAATGGTCTTCAGGAAGATCTGGAACTGCTCGAACATCGGCGCTCTCTTTACATCCGGTCAGAACAGGGGCTTGCGCTTCTTCGCCGGTGCCGTGGTTCCCGGCCGCACACCGGGATCATCCGGGGCATGGCCGAAGAAGGGAACCACCGTCTTTCCACCCTCTGCCGCAGGCACCGGCTCCTGTCGCAGTGCTTCGGGCTCAATCGGCTTGGCAACTTCCTGAACCCTGGCCGATCCCGCCGGTTCGGGCGTGGCATTTTGCCCAGAGGAAACCGGCGTGCTCTCAAGGTCGAGCACATCGGGGGCCTCCTGCGGCGGCAGAACCACGTCATCGAGATCGAGGAAAGCTTCCTCCTCGGCGCGCGCGTAGGGCTCACGCCATTCGAAGGCCCCGAGCGTACCCGTTACGGGGGAAAACGGTTGCCAGGTCGGTGAGACGACGCCGTCTGCCACCCAGGCCGGGTCGCGCGGTGCGCGGAAGGTTGCTGCAAGATAATGGCGGATACGGGCCTGATCGCCGGTTTCTGCCTCCTCGATATCGGCAAGCAGCCGCAGAATGCCCTCGCGCGGATCCCGTTTCAGGGCGGCTTCCGCCTTTTCCCGGGCCTTGTCGAACAGGCGCGCATCGAGCGCTGCCTTTGCGGTTGCGGCAAGGGCAACCGGATTGTCCGGGGTCAGGCTTTCAAGCTTTTCCGCCCGCTTCAGCCGGTCGAGCGTGCTGTCACCGCTGCGGGCACGGATATAGGTATCCGCGACCTCCGGATGCGGATCAAGCTTCCAGACCTGTTCTAGAAGCTTTGCCCCTCGCTTCAGGTCATTGTCGCGGAAATAGGCTTTGGCCGCAATGATCGCCGCTGGCACCAGCGCGGGCTGGAGTTTCAGCGCCTGCAGGGCATCGTCGCGGGCACCACGCGGGTCGCCATCGAGTTTCGAGCCTGCCCGGGCTGTCAGCAGCACGGCCTTTTCGCGCGCCGTATTGGATACCTTGGTGATGCCTGCGGCCTTCTGTTGGCCAAGCAGGCGTAGCGCTGCATCATAATCACCGGCGCGGGTGCGATATTCGAGCACCGCCTGCGATGCCCAGGGCAGGTAGGGCGCCTTCTCCGCGGCCTTGGTGGCGTAGTGCTCTGCCGCTTCATCCGCACCCAGACGCCTGGCCTCCATGAAGAGACCCCGCAGGCCAAGCTCGCGCGTTTCCGGATCCTCCGCCATGGCCTCGAAGATCTTGCGCGCGGCCTCGTGATCGCCTTTGATCAGCGCTGTCTGCGCGTCCAGAAGATGAATGAGCGGCTCCTGATCGGCCGATAGCAGGCCGCGGGTCCGCTCCGCCATCTTGGCTGCCAGAAGCGCATTGCCTGCACCGGCGGCAATCAATCCGGTCGAAAGGGCCTGATAGCCCCGGTCGCGCTTGCGGGCGCGGAAATAGCGGCTGACCGTTTGCGGCGATGTCCAGACGAGACGCACCAGCCACCAGAGGATCAGGATCATGAGAAACAGGATCGCGAGCAGCGAGGCTGCAACCATCAGGCTCATCTGGATCTGCTGACCCTGCCACAGAATCATCAGCTCCCCGGGACGGTCGGCCAGCCAGGCAAAGCCCCAGGCGGCGGCAAGCACGATGGCGGCATAGAAAAAGATACGGATCATCATCTCACCTCAGCCTGCATTCACCTTGGCGGTGGCAGAGCGCTCTGCCAGGCCACGGGTCAGTTCATCCGCCTTCACCCGCTTGTCGAGCAGGCTCTTGAAATCCGCAGCGGCGTTCTTTGCCGGTGCTGGCAACGCTTCCCATTCCAGTGCGGCACCCCTGGCATCGCCATTCTTCAGCTTGTCCTCCATCCGGGCAACGATCGCGCCGGCATCCGTGCCCTCGACATTGCCGACCGGACGGACACTGACCAGCGAGCGGGCGCTGGCAAACAGGCGGTCCATCATGCCTTCGCCTTCGACCGGCTGGTTCATCGCATCGATCATCGCGTTGGCGACAGGCTCAAAGCGCTTCGTCAAGTCTGCCTTTGTGGGTACGCCGGTTGCCGCAAGGCCACGCAAATCGGCTAGCGCCGGATCTTCGGGCGAAAGGGCGGCAAAGGTTTCCAGCTCGGTCAGGAACGGATCACCCCGGTCGACAGCCGCCTTCAGATAGGTCGCCGCAATCGCCTTGGAAACGGCAGCCTCGCCCGGCTGGTCCGCCAGTTTCTTTTCCGTCTCCGCCAGGCGGCTGGAAAGATCGGCAAGTGCTGCCGCATTGCCGGTATCACCCGTATTGTCCCTTGCCTGAAGCGCCTGAACCGTCGCCTCCAGCGCCTTCAATTGTTCTTCGATCTTCGGATCGGCCGCGGGGGCGGGGCCTGCGGTCTCCAGCGCTGAAATCCGCTTTTCAAGTGCGTCATTCGGCGAAAGGTCGGCGGGAATGGTGGCAAGCTGCTGCTTCAATCCGTCGACTTCGGCACGAAGCGCAGAAAGAGCCGCATCATCGGTCGCCGCTGCCTTTTGCTCCGGGGCCACATTCGGCAGAAAACCGGCATATTGCATGGCACCGGCTGCTCCGAGCGCAATCAGGCCGCCCAGAATGCCAGCGGCAATCATGCCGGATTGCGAAGGCGCGCGTGCGGGATTTCCGGTTGCAGGTTTGGGCTCCACAAAAGCGGGCTCCTTTGCCGGTTCGGCATCCGGCTTGGGCGCGTCATCCACCGGATCGGCCTGAAGGTCGATCGCATCAGGCTCATCTTTCGGTGTTTCACTGGAAGACGAATGATCCTGAACCATGGCAACCTCATATTCTGAACGCTTGGGTCTCGAAAGTAGAGAGAGTTGCGGGCGAAGAAAAGGCCTTGGCGTGAAATAGCGCGCGCAGGGGCCGTCAGGCCTGATCCTCGTCAAGAAGAGCAAGCAAGGCGTCTTCATTCGGTTCGCGCGCGGCGCGGGCCCTGGCTTGCAAGGACATGGGCAGGCATTGCCGGATCGATTCGCTCAGACAAAAGAGGCGAAATGTCGGGGCGGTCGTGCCCGATCTGCCTGCAAGCTCGGCGAAACGCCGTGCGGCTTCTCCGGAATAGAGAAGGATGGTCGGGTCGGGATATCGTGACAGACGGTCCGCAATCGCCGCATCGGTATAATCCACCGGCAGCATCCGATAGAGGGTCACGGTGGAGAACTGAAAACCCGCTTCCCGCAAGGTATCCTCCAGATGCGGGCTGCGCGGCTCACCGGCCAGATAGAGAAGGGGCGCCGTTTTCCGCCACTCCCGGATGATGCGTTCGGCAAGGATTTGTCCGTTGCCTTCCGCCGTTCGTATGTCTTCAAAGCCGAGCTGTGCAAAAGCGCGGGCCGTGGCCGCCCCGACGGCAAAAAGCGGTTTTGTCACATGCGCCGCGAGGTGTTCCGGCAGGCTTGCGAGCGCTCGGGCCGCTTCTGCGCTGGTGACGATCAGGCTGCCCGGATTGCCGGAAAGCGCCTTTTCGGCCTCGTCCGTCAGATGCAGCGCTGCAAACAGCGGCAGGACCTCCGCCTGATGGCCAAGCGCGATCAGGCGGCGCATCGTGCGTGATGCAGAGGGTTCGGGCCGCGTCACGAGCACCCGCATGCCTTTCAGCTCCAGCTGGAGAAAAAGGCGGCTCCGGCCTTGGCGCGGATATCCTCGCCTGCGCGCAGGCCGATCAGTTCGGCTTCGCCGCGCTTCCCATCCGCTTCGATCCGGTGCGAGGTTGCACCATCCGGTGTAAGGATCATGCCTGAGAAACGAATGCTTTCCCCGTCAATCTCCGCATGGCCTGCGATCGGCGTGCGGCAGGAGCCGTCGAGTGCGGACAGGAACGCCCGTTCGCAGGAAACCGCGTCGAAGGTCGCCCGGTCATTGATCGCCGCAAGCAGCGCTTCCGTCCGGTCATCGCCGATGCGGCTTTCGATACAGATTGCCCCTTGGGCGGGCGCAGGTGGAAAATCGTGCGGATCGAGAATTTCGGTCGGCACGTCCTGTTTGCCGAGACGGCGCAGACCGGCCAGTGCAAGAAGCGTGGCATCCACCTGACCTTCGGCAAGCTTGCGCAACCGCGTATCCACCAGCCCGCGGAAGGTGATCACCTCGATATCCGGACGCAGACGGCGGATGAGCGCCTGACGGCGCAGCGAGGAGGAGCCGATCACGGCACCTTTCGGCAGGTCGAGCAGCTTCGCCGCCGTCCTTCCCACGAAGGCGTCGCGCGGATCCTCGCGCGGCAGGTAGGCCGAAATATGCAGGCCCTCCGGCAGCTTCGTCGGCATGTCCTTCGAACTGTGCACGGCGAGATCGAGTGCGCCGGAAAGCAGCTGTTCTTCCAGTTCCTCCGTGAAAAGGCCCTTTCCACCGATTTCCGACAGCGAGCGATCCGTAATCCGGTCGCCCTTGGTCGAGAGCACCACGATCTCGAACCGGTCTGCGCCAAGGCCGTGGGCCGCCATCAGCCGGTCGCGGGTTTCATAGGCCTGTGCGAGCGCAAGTGGGCTGCCCCGCGTGCCGATCCGGAAAGGTTTTGTTTGCATCCGTTCAATTCCATTGTTACCGGAGTTTCCAGTAAACCGGTTTCCGCCTTACCGCAATCAACCAACGGCCGTCGATCCATCCATGCCCGCCATCCAATCCATCCTCGGTATCGAAACGAGCTGCGATGAAACCGCGGCTGCCGTGGTTCTGCGTCATCCGGACGGACGCGGCGAGATTGTATCGAATGTGGTTCTGAGCCAGCTGGAAGAGCACAGCGCTTATGGTGGCGTGGTGCCGGAAATCGCCGCACGTGCCCATGTGGAAGCGCTGGACAGCCTGATCGCGGAGGCCCTGCTTCAATCCGGCAAGACGCTTGGTGCGCTTGATGCGATTGCCGCAACGGCTGGCCCCGGCCTGATCGGCGGGCTGATTGTCGGTCTGATGACCGGCAAGGCGATTGCGCGTGCCTGCGACAAACCGCTCTTTGCCGTCAACCATCTGGAGGGGCATGCGCTGACGGCGCGGCTGACCGATCAGCTGAGCTTCCCCTATCTTATGCTTCTGGTTTCAGGTGGCCATACGCAGCTTATTCTGGTGCGCGGCGTTGGCGACTACGAGCGCTGGGGCACGACAATTGATGATGCCCTTGGCGAAGCCTTCGACAAGACGGCGAAGCTGCTGGGATTGCCCTATCCGGGTGGGCCTGCGGTGGAGCGCGCTGCCCTTTCAGGCAATCCGAAGCGGTTTGTGTTTCCCCGCCCGCTGGTCGGCGAAACGCGCCTGGATTTCTCTTTTTCCGGGCTGAAAACCGCTGTCCGCCAGGCAGCAACCTCGATCGAACCGGTAACGGAGGCGGATGTGGCTGACATCTGCGCGTCGTTCCAGAATGCGGTCTCGCGGACGCTCAAGGATCGCATCGGGCGCGGCCTTGAACGTTTCAGCGCAGAATTCCCGGCGGAAAAGGCGCGCGCACTGGTGGTCGCCGGAGGCGTTGCGGCGAACCGGGAACTGCGCCAGACCCTTTCCGATCTTTGCGCCGCCAAGGGCTTCCGTTTCGTTGCGCCGCCACATGCCTTGTGCACGGACAATGCCGCGATGATTGCCTGGGCGGGGCTGGAGCGGCTTGCGGCCGGGCTTTCGCCAGACGGGTTCGACACCCAGCCGCGTTCGCGCTGGCCGCTCGACCAAAAGGCGGAAACCCTGATCGGATACGGCAAACGCGGAGCCAAGGCATGACCGACAGAAGCCATTGCGTTGTCATTGGCGCCGGTGCCTTCGGTACGGCGCTTGCCGCCGTGATTGCGCAATCGGGGCAGGAAAAGGTCACGCTTCTCGGGCGTGACGCGGCGCTGATGGCCGATATGGCCTCTTCCAGACGCAATGAGGCCGCGCTGCCGGGCATTGATCTTCCCGAAACATTGCATTTCAGCAGTGACAAAGCCGTGCTTTCTGATGCCCGGACCGTGCTCTTCGTCATGCCGTCGCAGGCGCAGGCAGAGGCTGCCCGGACCTATGGTCCCTTTCTTCGCGACGATGCGGTGATCGTCACCTGTGCCAAGGGCATCGACCGGCAGACCACCGGCCTTCTGAGCGCGGTGCTGGAGCGGGAATTGCCTGCGCATCCGGTCGCGGTGCTGTCCGGTCCAGGCTTTGCCGCCGACATTGCCAAAGGTCTGCCGACGGCCATGGCGATTGCCGCGCGCGAGCTTTCGCTTGCCGAAGATCTGGCGCGGCGGATTTCAGGCCGCAGCTTCCGCCTTTATGCCTCGGCGGACCCGGTGGGCGTGCAACTCGGAGGGGCGCTCAAGAATGTGCTCGCGATTGCCTGCGGTATGGTCGAGGGCGCTGGGCTTGGCGATTCGGCGCGTGCGGCGCTCATTGCGCGCGGCCTTGCGGAAATGTCGCGTCTGGCCGTGGCACTCGGGGGCGATGCCGATACGATCCGCGGACTTTCAGGTCTGGGCGATCTCGTGCTCACCGCCACCAGCCACCAGTCGCGCAACCTGCGCTATGGCATTGCGCTCGGGCAGGGGCTTGCGGAAGGCGCTTCCGGCGGCAAGCTGGTGGAAGGTGCCTTTGCTGCCTCCGTTGCCTCGCGGCTCGCCGAGGGGCTGGGGGTCGACATGCCGATCACGCAAGCCGTTGCCGCCATTATTGACGGCCTTCTGGATATACCGACCGCGCTCGAACAGCTGATGAGCCGGCCCATCACCACGGAATAGAGGATCTGACGATGCTTTTTGCGCTTCTTTGCACCGACAAGCCTGACCATCTGCAGGTGCGTCTCGATACGCGGCCTGCCCATGTGGATTTCCTGAATGGCCTTAACGCCGAAGGCAAGCTGAAGATGGCTGGCCCCTTTCTGGGCGATGATGGCAAGCCCTGCGGCAGTCTGGTGGTGATCGAGGCGGAAGACCGCGCAGGCGCCGAAGCCCTTGCCGCCGCCGATCCCTATGCCAGGGCTGGCCTGTTCGAAAAGGTCGAGATCAAGCCCTTCAACTGGGTCTTCAACAAGCCGGAGGCATAAGCATCATGGCTTTCTGGCTCTACAAGTCCGAACCCTTCAAGTGGTCATGGGAGCAGCAGAAGCAGGCTGGCGCTGCCGGAACCGAATGGACCGGCGTGCGCAACTATCTTGCCCGCAACAACATGCGGGCGATGCAGATCGGCGACAAGGGCTTCTTCTACCATTCCAATGAAGGTCTGGAGATTGTCGGCATCACGGAAGTCTGCGCGCTGTCGCATCCGGATTCGACCGCCGAGGGCGACCTTCGCTGGGACTGCGTGGATATCCGTGCCGTCATGGACCTGCCGCGCCCGGTGAGCCTCAAGGACATCAAGGCAAGCGAGCGGCTGCAGAAGATGGCGCTCGTTACCTCGATGCGGCTTTCCGTGCAGCCGGTGACGGAAGATGAATGGCTGGAAGTCTGCCGCATGGGCGGGCTCGACAATCCGCCGCGCTGACACCAGTCATGAAGACCGAGCCAGAAGCCTTCATTCTTGCCAATACGGCGCTTCTGCGCCCGCCGCATGTGCCGGAAATCGTGCTTCATCTCGCAAGCGAGGTGCATGAGCTTTGGCACAAGACGGAAAGCGAGCTGGAGGCTATCGGTCTGCCGCCACCGTTCTGGGCCTTCGCCTGGGCAGGCGGACAGGGGCTTGCGCGCTACATTCTCGATCACCCGGAAACGGTGCGGGGCAAGCGGGTGGTGGATTTTGCAAGCGGCTCCGGCATAGTCGGAATTGCCGCGAAACTGGCAGGGGCAGCGCAGGTGCTTGCCGCTGATATAGACCCCTGGACCGGCCATGCGATCCGGCTCAACGCGGCAGCAAACAATGTCTCATTGGACTTTACCTGCCGCAACCTGATTGGCGAACCGCTGGAGGCGGATGTGCTTCTTGCCGGGGATGTCTTTTACGACCGGGATTTCGCCGCAGCCCTTGTTCCCTGGTTTGAGGAGCTTGCCGCAAGGGGGATGGAAATCCTCGCGGGCGATCCGGGCCGCGCCTATCTGCCGAAACAGGCGCTTCAGCCGCTTGCGACATACGAGGTTCCTGTCACCCGGGTGCTTGAGGACAGCGAGGTGAAGCGGACAACGGTATGGCTTTTCACCGGCCCTTAGGGCCGGATCACGCAGACACCGTTTTCGTAAGTGCAGGTGTTCTTTTCCTTGCCGACATGGATCACCTTGGCATTTGGCGGCGGCACCATCTCTTCCGCGGGCCCTTTGCCGATACCGTCCACATAAAAATAGGTGCCATGGCCGCGGATTTTCAGCACCGAAATATTGCCGGCAAAGGTCCCCAGTCCGGGGATTACCACAGGCACGCCATAGCCGCCGCCGATGATCACCGGATGGTGCCTGCGCCAGTCATGGTGATGGCGCTCGCCGCGATGGCCGCCCTCGTGATCCGCAGCCTGAACAGGATAAGTCGCGAAAACAACAGTTGAAATCAGGAGTGAGATTGAAAGGCGGCACCACACCATACGCTTGCCCTTTCGGAATGGATTAACAAAATGTAAATGCCAATCTGCCCCTTCGGGTTCCGCTTGTCACCTCTCTGGTTCGCAAATTCATCTCGTGTGGTTAAGCCTAAAGTTTGAGACTATTGCCGCCTTACTTGAGCGCCCGAATCGATTAAATTGAAAATACACGCTAATTTCACCCTTGCTGCTGTAAGGGTGCATGGGTAAATGTCCTTATGATGCACTGCACGCAAATCCTTCCGCCTGCAGTGAAAGTCCGCCCGGGAGCATTGCCCCGAAAACCTGTGCGCCCTTTATAGGATGTGCAAACGAACGCCCTAGAGGTTCTGATGGCGAATGTGACAAACAACCGGCCCCTGTCGCCGCATCTGCAGATCTACAAGCTGATCCCCACCATGGCGATGTCGATCATCCATCGCATCACCGGCGGTGCGCTTTATTTCGGCACGCTTCTGGTCGCCTGGTGGCTGATCGCCGCCGCAACGGGCGAGGGCTACTATTCCTTCGTCGTCTGGTTCATGGGCAGCTGGTTCGGCAAGATCATCCTGCTCGGTTATACCTGGGCGCTGATCCATCATATGCTTGGTGGCCTGCGCCACCTGATGTGGGATCTCGGCTACGGCTTCGAGAAAGCGTTTTCGACCAAGCTCGCCAAGGCCAACATCATTGCATCCATCGTCCTGACCATCGCGGTCTGGACCATCGGTTATCTCGTACGGTAAGGGGCGCTTCGATGGATATGCGTACACCTCTCGGCAAGGTCCGGGGTCTCGGTTCCGCCAAGGATGGCACAGAACATTTCTGGCGCCAGCGGGTAACCGCGGTTGCCAATCTCTTCCTCATCACCTTCTTCATCCTCTTCCTGGTGCGCTATGCCGGTGCGCCTTATGCGGAAATGGTTGCGGTGCTGCACAATCCGCTGGTCGCGGTGGTCTGCGCGCTGGTGGTGATCTCTGCGGTGATCCACATGCGGCTCGGCATGCAGGTGATCATCGAGGATTACATCCATGTCGAGACCACCAAGATCGTTCTTCTGATGCTCAACACCTTCTTCGCGGTTTCGGTCGCGGGCCTCTCCCTCTTCGCCCTTCTGAAAATCGCTTTCGCAGGATAAATTCCATGGCTTCGATCAGCTCTCCTGCCGGAAACGGCAAGGCCTATCAGTATGTCGACCACTCCTATGACGTGATCGTGGTCGGTGCCGGCGGTGCCGGGCTTCGTGCCACGCTCGGCATGGCGGAACAGGGTTTCCGCACCGCCTGCATCACCAAGGTTTTCCCCACCCGCTCGCACACGGTCGCAGCCCAGGGCGGCATTGCCGCCTCGCTGCAGAACATGACGCCGGATTGCTGGCAATGGCACCTTTACGACACCGTCAAGGGCTCCGACTGGCTGGGCGACGTGGATGCCATGCAGTATCTCGCCATGGAAGCGCCGAAGGCGGTCTATGAGCTGGAACACTACGGCGTGCCCTTCTCGCGCAACGAAGAAGGCAAGATCTATCAGCGCCCGTTTGGCGGCCACATGCAGAATTACGGCGAAGGCCCGCCGGTGCAGCGCACCTGCGCCGCAGCCGACCGTACCGGCCATGCCATCCTGCATACGCTTTATGGCCAGTCGCTGCGCAACAATGCGGAATTCTTCATCGAATATTTCGCGCTCGATCTGATCATGTCCGATGATGGCCAGTGCACCGGTGTGGTCGCCTGGAACCTCGATGACGGCACGATCCATCGCTTTGCGGCCAAGATGGTGGTGCTGGCCACCGGTGGATACGGCCGCGCCTATTTCTCCGCCACATCGGCCCATACCTGCACCGGTGACGGTGGCGGCATGATCGCGCGTGCCGGGCTTCCGCTTCAGGATATGGAATTCGTGCAGTTCCATCCGACCGGCATCTATGGCGCCGGCTGTCTGATCACCGAGGGTGCGCGCGGCGAAGGCGGCTATCTGGTCAATTCCGAGGGCGAGCGCTTCATGGAGCGCTATGCCCCGTCGGCCAAGGATCTCGCGTCCCGTGACGTGGTTTCCCGCTGCATGACCATGGAAATCCGCGAAGGTCGTGGCGTTGGCAAGAACAAGGACCATATCTTCCTGCATCTCGACCATCTTGATCCCGCCGTGCTGCATGAGCGGCTGCCGGGCATTTCGGAATCGGCGAAAATCTTTGCCGGTGTCGACGTGACGCGCGAACCGATCCCGGTTCTGCCGACCGTGCATTACAATATGGGCGGCGTGCCGACCAATTACTGGGGTGAGGTGCTGAATGCCGACAGCCAGAACCCGGAGCGGATCGCGCCCGGCCTGATGGCGGTGGGTGAGGCCGGTTGCGCCTCGGTGCACGGGGCAAACCGTCTGGGCTCCAACTCGCTGATCGACCTCGTGGTGTTCGGCCGCGCGGCGGCCATCCGCGCCGGTCAGGTGGTGGATCGCAATGCGCCGGTTCCGGCCCTCAACACAGCCGCCTGCGACAAGATCATGGCCCGCTTCGACCGGCTCCGCCATGCCAGCGGCCAGACGCCGACGGCCGTGCTGCGTGACAAGATGCAGCGCGCCATGCAGGAAGATGCCGCTGTGTTCCGCACGCAGGAATCGCTCGAAAGCGGCTGCAAGCGTCTTTCGGCCATCTGGAAGGAATTGCCGGACATCAAGGTCACCGACCGTTCGATGATCTGGAATTCCGATCTCGTCGAAACGCTCGAGCTCGAAAACCTGATGGCGAATGCCATCACCACGGTTTACGGCGCCGAAGCCCGCAAGGAAAGCCGTGGTGCGCATGCCCGCGAGGACTACAAGGACGGTCCGATGGGCGGCCGCGACGACGAGAACTGGCGCAAGCATACGCTGGCCTGGGTCAGCGAGGCTGGCGACGTCAAGCTGGATTACCGCCCGGTCCATACGGACCTCATTGCTGACGGCATCGATCCCAAGAAGATCGCGCCCAAGGCACGTGTGTACTGATCGGAGATCGCTTCCATGGTTGAACTCGCACTCCCCAAGAATTCCGAAATCCGAGAAGGCAAGGTCTGGCCGAAGCTTGCGGGCGCCAAGAATGTGCGCGAATACCGCGTCTATCGTTGGAGCCCGGATGACGGAAAGAACCCGCAGATCGATACCTATTACGTCGATCTCGACAATTGCGGCCCGATGGTTCTTGATGGCCTACTCTATATCAAGAACAACATCGATCCGACGCTGACGCTGCGCCGCTCCTGCCGCGAAGGCATCTGCGGCTCCTGCGCCATGAACATCGATGGCACCAACACGCTTGCCTGCACCAAGGGCATGGATGACATCACCGGTGCGGTGAAGGTCTATCCGCTGCCGCATATGCCGGTGGTCAAGGATCTGGTTCCCGATCTCAGCCATTTCTATGCCCAGCATCGCTCCATCGAGCCCTGGCTGAAGACGGTTTCGCCGCCGCCGGCAAAGGAATGGAAGCAGAGCCACGAGGACCGCCAGAAGCTCGACGGCCTTTACGAGTGCATCCTGTGCGCCTGCTGCTCCACCTCCTGCCCCAGCTACTGGTGGAACGGCGACCGCTACCTCGGACCGGCCGTGCTGCTTCAGGCCTATCGCTGGCTGATCGACAGCCGTGATGAAGCCAAGGGCGAGCGGCTGGATAATCTGGAAGACCCCTTCCGGCTCTATCGCTGCCACACGATCATGAATTGCGCCCAGACCTGTCCGAAGGGTCTGAACCCGGCCAAGGCGATTGCCGAAATCAAGAAGATGATGGTCGAGCGCCGCGTCTGAGACTCTTTTGCAGATGATGTATTGCGGCAAGGGCCGGGGCATTGAGCGCCTCCGTCCCTTGTTCATTGTCGTCAGCAGCACCCATTTCGGAGAAAATGTGTTGCACTGCAGACACCCGTATCTGCGTAAATGCTGCCATGCACATGCCAGAGCCCGTCATCGAAGGCAGATCGCTTGATAAAGCTGCGCGAGTCGCGATATTTCGGCCATGATTCCACGCGTAGATGACAACTGTTCAGGCAGAGGAGCGGGACGATGCGGTTTGGTAAGTCGATAGCAGGTTTGGCGATGGTGCTGGCACTGGCGGGATGCCAGCGCACGGCAGACAGTGCCTGGGGCACGCAGGCCTCGCTCGCGCCCGCGCCGCTGGCGGCCCAGCCGGTCGGCGGAGTGCAGGCCGGACAGCTTCCGCCTGCAGGCGCCGCAACCACCACGCCCGGCCAGTTCCCGGCGGCACCGACGCAGACGGCCAGCCTTCCGGGTGCAGCAGGCGCAGCCGACGCCATGGCCGCCTCCGCGCTCGACGTGAAGAAGGAAACCATGGTGGGCAACTGGAAGGTTTCCGGTTCGTCGTCCTGCGACATGTTCCTGACGCTTACCAATCTCGGATCCGGCTCGCGTGGCGGCACCCGCGGCTGTGCAGGTGAACTCACCGCGATGCGCTCCTGGGAAGTGGCCGGCAAGCAGGTTCAGTTCAAGGATACCGATGGCAATGTCATCGGCTCGGTCTACAAGACCGCCGACAACCGTTTCGATGGCCGCACTGCATCCGGCCAGCCGATCGCGCTCGGCCGCTGATCGCTGCTTCACTGCTGTTGGAATTCACGAACCCGCATCCGCAGCCCGGATGCGGGTTTTGTCATCCTTTCGGGTAAGTTGAAGTTAAAACCTTTCCGCTTTAATTCTTCCGCGCCCGGCAGGCCTCCGCCTTTTCGACCTGTCTGCCGGTCGACATGCGGCGAGTGATCGCCCTGCCAGCCACCGGCAAGAACCCGTATCGGAATGCCCATGCAGCCCATGCCCGATTACACGCTCAGCGTGGCCGAGAAACTCAAATCGCGCACGCAAACCGGGGAGTTGCAGGCAGACCCGGTGCAGCTCGCGATTGCAGCCCGGCTGGACCGTATTCTCTCCGCGCTGAAGCTCAGCCGCTCCGCGGCAAAGACCAGCGCGCTCGGATGGCTGTTCGCGGCACGCCGCAAGCAGGCCGATCCGGTCCGCGGTCTTTATGTCCATGGTTCCGTCGGACGCGGCAAGACCATGCTGATGGATATGTTTTTCGAGCTTGCTCCGGTCACGCGCAAGCGGCGCTGCCATTTTCATGAATTCATGGCCGATGTGCATGGGCGTATCCACGCCCACCGTCAGAAGCTGAAGAATGGCGAGACGAAGCAGGCCGACCCGGTGCCGCCGGTGGCAGACGAGATCATCGCCGAGGCCGAGCTGCTCTGCTTCGATGAATTCACCGTCACGGACATCGCCGATGCCATGATCCTGTCGCGGCTGTTTTCCGCTTTGTTCGAGCGCGGTTGCGTCCTGATCGCCACGTCCAATGTCGCGCCGGAAAATCTCTATCGCGATGGGCTGAACCGGGGTCTCTTCCTGCCCTTCATCGATATCCTCAACCGGCATGTGGATGTGATGACGCTCGACAGTCCGACGGATTACCGAATGTCGAAGCTCGACAGTCTGCCCGTCTATCATGCGCCGCTTGATGCGGCGTCTGCCCGCGAGATGGATGTGGCCTGGGCACTTGCCATCGGCGGCCTTAGGGAAAAGCCTGTTGATCTGCCGATGAAGGGACGGGCACTGCATGTTCCCCGCGCCGCCGGGCGGGCGGCCCGCTTTTCCTTTGCCGATCTTTGCGAAAATCCGCTCGGGGCTTCCGACTATCTGGCAATTGCCGACCATTTCGACACGGTGTTTCTGGACGAAGTTCCCATGATGGGACCAGAAAAACGCAATGCGACCAAGCGCTTCATTATTCTGATCGATGCGCTTTATGACAATGCCATCCGTCTCGTCATGTCGGCAGCCGACATGCCGGAACGCCTGCTCACGGAACGCAAGGGTGTGGAAGGCTTCGAATTCGACCGGACCGTGTCGCGCCTTTTCGAGATGCGCAGCGCGGACTATCTGATTCTCCATCATGACAAACACGGCTGACGCAAGCTCCGCGCAAGCCAACTCTTACGTTTACGTAAAAACATATCTATATAACCGATTGAAACTACAGGATACTAAAGAATCAATTGCTATTTACGACCGTTGGGTCTATGCCTCGTTGCGAAATGGCTGACGCCGAATGCGACAGCCATGCTGTCTGGCTCGCAAAGGAAGCACGTCTATGGCGCGGAAGAAAATCGCATTGATTGGTTCGGGAATGATCGGCGGCACGCTCGCCCACCTCGCGAGCCTGAAGGAACTGGGCGACGTCGTTCTGTTCGACATCGCTGATGGCATTCCCCAGGGCAAGGGTCTCGACATTGCCCAGTCCGGCCCGGTCGAGCGCTTCGATGTCAATCTTTCCGGTGCCAGCGATTATGCGGCCATCGAGGGTGCGGATGTCTGCATCGTCACCGCCGGTGTGGCCCGCAAGCCCGGCATGAGCCGCGACGACCTGCTCGGCATCAACCTCAAGGTGATGGAGCAGGTGGGCGCCGGCATCAAGAAATATGCGCCGAATGCTTTCGTGATCTGCATCACCAACCCGCTCGATGCGATGGTCTGGGCGCTTCAGAAGTTCTCCGGCCTGCCGAAGAACAAGGTGGTCGGCATGGCCGGTGTGCTGGACAGCGGCCGCTTCCGTCACTTCCTCGCGTCCGAATTCAATGTCTCGGTGCAGGACGTCACCGCATTCGTGCTCGGCGGCCATGGCGATACGATGGTGCCGCTCGCCCGCTACTCCACCGTTGCCGGCATTCCGCTCACCGATCTGGTCAAGATGGGCTGGGTCACCAAGGAGCGTCTGGAAGAGATCATCCAGCGCACCCGCGATGGCGGTGCCGAGATCGTCGGCCTGCTGAAGACCGGTTCTGCCTATTATGCGCCGGCTGCCTCGGCGATCGAAATGGCGGAAGCCTATCTCAAGGACAAGAAGCGCGTTCTGCCCTGCGCCTCGCACCTTTCCGGCCAGTATGGCGTGAAGGACATGTATGTGGGCGTTCCGGTGGTCATCGGTGCCGGTGGCGTTGAGCGCATCATCGAAATCGACCTCAACAAGGGCGAGAAGGAAGCCTTCGACAAGTCCGTCGCTGCTGTGGCCGGTCTTTGCGAAGCCTGCATCAACATCGCTCCGTCGCTGAAGTAATCCGCCAGACCGATAGTGGAAGGGTAAATCCCCATGAACATTCATGAATACCAGGCCAAGGCTCTCCTGAAGAGCTACGGTGCGCCGGTCGCTGACGGCGTGGCGATCTTCACGGCCGATGAAGCGGCTGCGGCTGCGGCAAAGCTTCCGGGCCCGCTCTATGTGGTGAAGAGCCAGATCCATGCCGGCGGTCGCGGCAAGGGCAAGTTCAAGGAACTTGGCCCCGAAGCCAAGGGTGGCGTGCGTCTGTCGAAGTCCATCGATGAAGTGGTCGCCAATGCCAAGGACATGCTCGGCAACACGCTGGTTACCGCCCAGACGGGCGAAGCCGGCAAGCAGGTGAACCGCCTCTATATCGAGGACGGTGCCGATATCGCCCGCGAACTTTACTGCTCGCTGCTGGTGGATCGCTCGGTCGGCCGGGTCGCCTTCGTGGTTTCGACCGAAGGCGGCATGGATATCGAAGCGGTTGCCCATGACACGCCGGAAAAGATCAAGACCATCGCGATCGATCCGGAAACGGGCGTGACGGCTGCGGATGTGGCCTCCATCTCCAAGGCACTGGAGCTTTCCGGTGCGGCGGCGGAAGACGCCAAGTCGCTGTTCCCGATCCTCTACAAGGCCTTCAACGAGAAGGACATGGCGCTGCTCGAGATCAACCCGCTGATCGTCATGAAGAATGGCCATTTGCGCGTGCTCGATGCCAAGGTTTCCTTCGACGGCAACGCGCTGTTCCGCCACGACGACGTGCGGGCGCTGCGCGACGAGACGGAAGAGGACAGCAAGGAAATCGAAGCCTCCAAGTGGGACCTCGCCTATGTGGCGCTCGATGGCAACATCGGCTGCATGGTGAACGGCGCCGGTCTCGCCATGGCGACGATGGACATCATCAAGCTCTACGGCAAGGAGCCTGCGAATTTCTGCGACGTCGGTGGCGGTGCAGGCAAGGACAAGGTGGCGGCTGCCTTCAAGATCATCACCGCTGACCCGAAGGTCGAGGGCATTCTCGTCAATATCTTCGGCGGCATCATGAAGTGCGATGTGATTGCCGAAGGCGTGGTGGCTGCGGTGCAGGAAGTGGGCCTCAAGGTTCCGCTCGTCGTGCGTCTCGAAGGCACCAATGTCGAGCTTGGCAAGAAGATCCTGAACGAGTCCGGCCTCGCCATCACGGCGGCTGACGATCTCGACGACGCCGCCAAGAAAATCGTTGCGGCGATCAACGGCTAATTGAAGGACCGGAACTGATGTCCATTCTCGTCAATAAGAATACCAAGGTCCTCGTCCAGGGCCTGACCGGCAAGACCGGGACCTTCCACACCGAACAGGCACTGGCCTATTACGGCACCCAGATGGTCGGCGGCATCCACCCGAAAAAGGGTGGCGAAACCTGGACCGGCTCGAAGGGCGAAAGCCTGCCGATCTTCGCTTCCGTTGCCGAAGCCCGTGACAAGACCGGTGCCGATGCAACCGTGATCTATGTGCCGCCGGCTGGCGCCGCAGAGGCGATCATCGAGGCGATCGATGCTGAAATCCCCTTCATCACCTGCATCACCGAGGGCATCCCGGTGATGGACATGGTGCGGGTGAAGGCAAAGCTCGACAAGTCGAAGTCGCGCCTTCTCGGCCCCAACTGCCCGGGCATCCTGACGCCGGAAGAATGCAAGATCGGCATCATGCCGGGCTCGATCTTCCGCAAGGGCTCGGTCGGTATCGTTTCGCGTTCGGGCACGCTCACCTATGAAGCCGTGTTCCAGACCTCGAACGAGGGGCTTGGCCAGACAACCGCTGTCGGTATCGGCGGCGACCCGGTCAAGGGCACCGAATTCATCGATGTACTGGAGCTTTTCCTCGCGGACGAAGCCACCAAGTCGATCATCATGATCGGCGAAATCGGCGGTTCTGCGGAAGAAGATGCAGCCCAGTTCCTGATCGACGAAGCCAAGAAGGGTCGCAAGAAGCCGATGGCCGGCTTCATCGCGGGCCGCACCGCGCCGAAGGGCCGCACCATGGGCCATGCCGGCGCCGTGGTCTCCGGCGGCAAGGGTGACGCCGAATCGAAGATCGCCGCCATGGAAGCCGCAGGCATCCGCGTCTCGCCCTCGCCCGCCCGGCTCGGCAAGACGCTGGTGGAAGTGCTGAAGGGCTGATCAAGACCGCTGTCGCCGGGCTCCGCATCGTTTCTTTATGGAACAGGATGGCGGGGTCTGGCGGCAGCTTTTCGGCTTGCCGGAGAAAGATGGTTAAAAGTTTTTCTCTATAAGCAAACCGTTGCACAATAATTCAGGCGGTTGACATTGAGGCTCAACCGGTCGGGGCAAGCGTGAGGGCAGGGCGGTGAAGTCCGGCCTTTGGCGATTTAACCAACCCAAGGAGGCGGGTTCCGAAAAGACCCGCAGAACATCATGGCAAGGCAAGAAGCCAACGAGCAGTTTCAGATAACCTCGTTCCTCGACGGGGCAAACGCCGCCTATATCGATCAGCTCTATGCCCGTTACCAGGACGATCCGGCCTCGGTGAACGAGGAATGGCGTGCCTTTTTCAAGGCGCTCGATGATAATCCGGCGGATGTGAAAAAGGCCGCGCAGGGCGCCTCCTGGCAGCGCGCCAACTGGCCGCAGACGCCGAAGAACGATCTGGTTTCCGCGCTGGATGGCGACTGGGCCGTGGTCGAGAAGGCGGTCGAGAAGAAGGTTCAGGCCAAGGCCGAAGCCAAGGCTGCCGAAACCGGAACGCCGGTGAACCCGTCCGACGTTCTGCAGGCAACGCGCGATTCCGTGCGCGCCATCATGATGATCCGCGCCTATCGCATGCGTGGCCATCTTCATGCCAATCTCGATCCGCTGGATCTTGCAGGCCCGCTGCCGTCGCAGCATCGCGAGCTGTCACCCGCCTCCTATGGCTTCACCGAAGCTGACATGGACCGCAAGATCTTCATCGATAACGTGCTCGGTCTCGAATATGCGACCGTGCGTGAAATGGTCGACATCCTGCAGCGCACCTATTGCTCGACACTCGCCGTCGAATTCATGCACATTTCCAATCCGGAAGAGAAAGGCTGGCTTCAGGCCCGTATCGAAGGTCCGGACAAGGGGGTGACCTTTACGCCGGAAGGCAAGAAGGCAATCCTGCAGAAGCTGATCGAGGCGGAAGGCTTCGAACAGTTCATTGATGTGAAATACAAGGGCACCAAGCGTTTTGGCCTCGATGGTGGTGAATCGCTGATCCCGGCGCTCGAGCAGATCATCAAGCGCGGCGGCTCCGAAGGCCTGATGGAAATCGTGTTCGGCATGGCCCATCGCGGCCGTCTGAACGTGCTCTCCAACGTGATGAACAAGCCGCATCGCGCCATTTTCCACGAGTTCAAGGGCGGCTCGTTCAAGCCGGACGAAGTGGAAGGCTCGGGCGACGTGAAGTACCATCTCGGCGCTTCCTCCGACCGCGAGTTTGACGGCAACAAGGTGCATCTGTCGCTGACGGCGAACCCCTCGCATCTCGAAATCGTCAATCCGGTGGTGATGGGCAAGGCCCGTGCCAAGCAGGATATGCTGGCGAAGGTGTTCGAGGGCGATATCATTCCGCTGCGCGAACGTTCCAAGGTGCTGCCGCTGCTGATCCATGGTGATGCGGCTTTCGCCGGTCAGGGCGTGGTTGCCGAAATTCTCGGCCTCTCCGGCCTGCGCGGTCACCGCGTGGCGGGCACCATGCATTTCATCATCAACAACCAGATCGGCTTCACCACCAATCCGGCCTTCTCGCGCTCCTCGCCCTATCCGTCGGACGTGGCGAAGATGATCGAAGCCCCGATCTTCCACGTGAATGGCGACGATCCGGAAGCGGTGGTCTATGCGGCCAAGGTTGCGACCGAATTCCGCATGAAGTTCCACAAGCCGGTCGTGATCGACATGTTCTGCTACCGCCGCTTCGGCCATAACGAGGGCGATGAGCCCGCGTTCACCCAGCCGAAGATGTACCGTGTGATCCGTGGCCACAAGACGGTCGTGCAGCTCTATGGCGAGCGCCTCATTGCCGAAGGCCTGATCAGCGAAGGCGAGTTCGAGAAGATGAAGGCCGACTGGCGCGCCCATCTCGAACAGGAATTCGAGGCTGGCCAGTCCTACAAGCCGAACAAGGCCGACTGGCTGGATGGCCAGTGGGCAGGTCTGCGCGTGGCTGACAATGCCGACGAACAGCGCCGCGGCAAGACCGCCGTGCCGATGAAGACGCTGAAGGAAATCGGCCGCAAGCTCTCCGAAGTGCCCGCCGGCTTCAACATCCACAAGACGCTGCAGCGTTTCATGGACAACCGCGCCCAGATGATTTCGACGGGCGAGGGGATCGACTGGGCGATGGCCGAGGCGCTCGCCTTCGGTTCGCTCTGCCTTGACGGGGTGAAGATCCGTCTTTCCGGTCAGGACTGCGAACGCGGCACCTTCTCGCAGCGTCACTCGGTTCTCTACGATCAGGAAACCGAAGCCCGTTACATCCCGCTCGCCAATCTGTCGCCCACCCAGGCGCGGTACGAAGTCATCAATTCCATGCTGTCGGAAGAGGCGGTGCTCGGCTTCGAATATGGCTATTCGCTCGCCCGGCCAAACGCGCTGACGCTGTGGGAAGCCCAGTTCGGTGACTTTGCCAACGGTGCACAGGTGGTGTTCGACCAGTTCATTTCGTCGGGTGAACGCAAGTGGCTGCGCATGTCCGGTCTCGTCTGCCTGCTGCCGCATGGCTATGAAGGGCAGGGACCGGAACATTCCTCGGCCCGCCTGGAACGCTTCCTGCAGCTCTGCGCGGAAGACAACATGCAGGTGGCAAACGTGACGACGCCTGCCAACTACTTCCACATCCTGCGCCGTCAGATGAAGCGCGACTTCCGCAAGCCGCTGATCATGATGACGCCGAAGTCGCTGCTGCGCCACAAGCGGGCGGTTTCCAGTCTGGCGGAAATGGCGGGCGAAAGCTCGTTCCACCGTCTGCTCTGGGATGATGCGGAGGTGCTGAAGGACAGCCCGATCAAGCTGCAGAAGGACAACAAGATCCGTCGCGTGGTCATGTGCACCGGGAAGGTCTATTTCGACCTGTTCGAGGAGCGTGAAAAGCGCGGCATCGATGATGTCTATCTCCTGCGCATCGAGCAGCTCTATCCGTTCCCGGCAAAGGCGCTGATCAACGAGCTTTCCCGCTTCCGCAATGCGGAAATGGTCTGGTGCCAGGAAGAGCCGAAGAACATGGGCGCCTGGTCCTTCATCGATCCCTATCTGGAATGGGTGCTGGCCCATATCGACGCCAAGTATCAGCGCGTGCGCTATACGGGCCGTCCGGCCGCAGCCTCTCCGGCGACGGGCCTGATGTCCAAGCATCTGGCGCAGCTTGCGGCCTTCCTCGAAGACGCGCTCGGTGGCTGATCCATGGCTCACTTCATGCTGAAGCTCAACGCGCCGCGGCCAGGCTTTCCCTTCGATGCCAGTGAGCAGGAACTGGCGGCCATGGCCGCCCATTCCGCCTATTGGCAGAAGGAAGCAGACGGTGGCGCAGCGATTGCGGTCGGTCCGGTTTTCGATCCGGCTGGCCCCTTCGGCATGGCGATTGTGGAATGCCCGGATGAGGCCGCCGCCTCGGCGCTGGCAGGGAGTGATCCTGTGATCATCGCCGGGCTCGGCTTTCGCTACGACGTCTTTCCGATTCCATCCCTTATCGTGCGGCAGGCAGAACAAAGCCGCCGCAACCCGTCTTAAACCCCGTCAGGACTAGAACACCATGGCTACAGAAATCCGCGTTCCCACTCTTGGTGAATCCGTCAGCGAAGCCACCGTCGGCAAGTGGTACAAGAAGGTCGGCGACACGGTGAAGGCCGATGAGCCGCTGCTCGAGCTTGAAACCGACAAGGTTTCGATCGAGGTTCCGGCCCCGGCTGCCGGTACCCTTGCCGAAATCACCGCTGCCGAAGGCGAAACGGTAGGTCTCGGTGCGCTGCTCGGCCAGATCGCTGCCGGTGCCGGTGCAGCGGCTGCTCCCGTTGCTGCCGCTCCGGCTCCTGCCCCTGCCGCTCCGGCAGCGCCTGCGGCTCCCGCCGCGGCCATGCCCGCAGCCCCTGCCGCTGCCAAGCTCATGGCGGACAACAATCTCTCTGCTGCCGAAGTTGATGGTTCCGGCAAGCGTGGCCAGGTGCTGAAGGGCGATGTGATCGCCGCGATCGCCAGAGGCCCGGCACCCGCTGCCGCACCGGCTGCGCCTGCCGCCCCGCGTGCACCGGCGGCGGTCGAAGACGCCGCCCGCGAAGAGCGCGTCAAGATGACCCGCCTGCGCCAGACGATTGCCAAGCGTCTGAAGGACGCACAGAACACCGCCGCCATGCTCACCACCTATAACGAGGTGGACATGAGCGCGGTCATGGACCTGCGCAACCGCTACAAAGATATTTTCGAGAAGAAGCATGGGGTGAAGCTCGGCTTCATGGGCTTCTTCACCAAGGCCGTGACACATGCGCTGAAGGAACTTCCGGCCGTCAATGCCGAGATCGACGGCACCGACATCATCTACAAGAACTATTGCCATGTCGGCGTTGCCGTCGGCACCGACAAGGGCCTTGTGGTTCCGATCGTGCGCGATGCCGACCAGATGTCGATTGCCGGGATCGAAAAGGAAATCGGCCGCCTTGGCAAGCTCGCCCGCGATGGCGCCCTCTCCATGGCGGACATGCAGGGTGGCACGTTCACCATCTCCAATGGCGGTGTCTACGGCTCGCTAATGTCTTCGCCGATCCTCAATGCGCCGCAGTCGGGTATTCTCGGCATGCACAAGATACAGGATCGCCCGGTCGCCATCGGCGGTCAGGTCGTCATCCGCCCGATGATGTATCTGGCGCTGTCCTATGATCACCGCATCGTGGACGGCAAGGAGGCCGTGACATTCCTCGTGCGCGTCAAGGAAAGCCTCGAGGATCCGGAACGTCTGGTTCTCGATCTCTAAATCCGACCGACCCGGGCCGCGAGACCCTCACGGCCCGGTCAACAGACCGGTGCATGCCACCGGTCACAGGCCATTTCGAATGTGGACCTTTCGAGCGAAACGAAGCAATCATAGCCAATCGCTCAAATCGGTCCTGGAAGGAAACACGCATGGCCCGGGAACTCGTCGTCCTCCTGTGGAGCGCGCTGCTCGCCCTGCTTTACATCATCGTTCAGGCGCAGCTGATGCGTCGACAGGTCGGCTATGGTCAGGAAAACGCCAATCGCGACCATGATCCGGAGCCGAATGTGCTCGCCGCCAGGGCGAACCGTGCGTTGCGCAACTTTCTCGAAACGTACCCGGTCTTCATTGCACTTGTCGTCGTCGCCGTGCTGTCCAGCCGTTCCGGAAGCCTGACGGTGGGTGGTGCCTGGCTCTGGTTCGGTGCCCGGCTGGTCTATCTGCCCGCCTATCTGGCTGGCATCGGCTTTTACCGCTCTGCCATCTGGAGTGTTTCTATACTCGGGCTGCTCGCCATGTTTGCCGGCATTTTCTGGGGCTGAAAGGCATATGGAAAAGCGCGTTTTCCTGCAGGCTGTCTCTGCGCTGATGCTGGCAGGCCCCTGCCGACCGGCAATGGCGGCGGACTGCCCGCAGGAAAAGGCGATCTATGCCCAGGCGCAGGGTGGCTACCGCCTTGCATTCAAGCCCGTCGGTTCCGATGCGGCGGCCATGGCCAACCGGGTCGAGCTCCTGCTCGACAACACTGTTTTCACCGGCTTCGTGATGGAGAGCGAGGAGCCCACCCGCTCCGTTCTTCGGATTGAAAACCATTGCCCGGATGGCGATGTCACGGGTGAGGATCTTGCCGCCTGCACCGTGTTCGAGGGCTATGCCTATGCGATCGGTCTCGATGGTCAAACAGGCATGATTGCCGGACCGGATGGGAAGGCGGCGCCGCATCTTTTGCTGTCCGGCTTTGCTCCTGTCCTTTCGCAGGCGCCCGCAAATGAAAAGCTTCATCTCCCGCTGCCGGTTTCCGACAGCTTCGATTTCAGGGAATGCGCGCCATGACCAGGATCGCGCCATTCCGGTCGTCAACACCGGCACTCCCCGTGAGGGATGCCGCATTTCCAGCAAACGGCGGGCGACACCGCCGAGGAGGCATTTCCCATGGCATATGATGTGGTCGTGATCGGTACGGGTCCCGGTGGTTATGTCTGCGCGATCAAGGCCGCGCAGCTCGGCCTGAAGACCGCAGTCGTTGAAAAGCGGGCAACCCATGGCGGCACCTGCCTGAATGTCGGCTGCATTCCGTCGAAGGCGCTGCTGCATGCGTCCGAAACCTATGCCCATGTCGCCCATGGTCTCGACAGTCTTGGCATCGAGGTGGCAAAGCCGAACCTCAATCTCGAAAAGATGATGGGCCACAAAGACGCTGTGGTGAAGGCCAATGTGGATGGCGTCGGCTTTCTGTTCAAGAAGAACAAGATCGATGCATTCCAGGGCACCGGCAGGGTTCTCGCTGCCGGCAAGGTATCCGTCACGAATGACAAGGGCGAGGTTCAGGAGATCGAGGCGAAAAACATCGTCATCGCCACCGGTTCGGATGTCGCGGGCATTCCGGGCGTCGCCGTCCAGATCGACGAGAAGGTGATCGTTTCCTCCACCGGCGCGATTGCCCTCGACAAGGTGCCTGCCCATCTGATCGTCGTGGGTGGTGGCGTGATCGGGCTTGAGCTTGGCTCCGTCTGGGGGCGTCTGGGCGCAAAGGTCACGGTGGTGGAATATCTCGATTCCATCCTCGGCGGCATGGATGCGGAAATCTCCAAGCAGTTCCAGCGCATGATGGCCAAGCAGGGCATGGACTTCAAGCTCGGTGCCAAGGTGACGGGCGTTGAAAAATCCGGCGCGGGTGCAAAGGTGACCTTCGAGCCCGTGAAGGGCGGGGATGCGACCGTGCTCGACGCCGATGTCGTTCTGATCGCCACCGGCCGCAAGCCCTATACGTCAGGCCTTGGCCTTGAAGAGGCAGGCGTCAAGCTTGACAATCGTGGCCGGGTGGAAATCGGTGCACATTATGAAACGTCGGTTCCCGGCATCTACGCGATCGGCGACGTGGTGCGCGGTCCGATGCTTGCGCACAAGGCGGAAGACGAGGGTGTGGCGCTTGCCGAAATCCTGGCCGGTCAGCACGGGCATGTGAACTATGACGTCATTCCGGGCGTGGTCTATACCCAGCCTGAAGTGGCCTCCGTCGGCAAGACGGAAGAGGAACTGAAGGCCGCGGGTGTCGCCTACAAGGTCGGAAAGTTCCCCTTCACGGCCAATGGTCGCGCGCGCGCCATGCAGGTGACGGACGGTCTCGTGAAGATCCTTGCGGATCAGGCAACCGACCGCGTGCTTGGCGTCCATATCATCGGCTTCGGCGCAGGCGAAATGATCCACGAGGCAGCGGTGCTGATGGAGTTCGGTGGCTCATCCGAGGATCTGGCGCGCACGTGCCATGCGCATCCCACCATGTCCGAAGCCGTCAAGGAAGCAGCGCTTGCCACCTTCTACAAACCGATCCATCTTTAAGCTGACAAAGTGTATTAATTTTGCGTAATAATAAGGCCAGCAGCTAGGCGAAGCGCGCTGCTGGCCTTATGCTTTTGCCTGATTTGAAACGCTTACAGGCAAGGCAAAATGGCATCCGCAACACCCGCATCCTATTCCATTCCGCAGAAGGCACTTCACTGGCTGATGGCTCTTCTGATCTTTTTCAATCTGATCCTCTCCGACAATATCGAAGCCTGGGATCACGCCATGGACGAAGGCAATGTAACGCCGGAGATTCTGGCTGGCGCCAATATCCACGCCTATGTGGGGATTGCAGTTCTGGCGCTCGGTCTGCTGAGGCTGATCCTGCGCTTCACGCAAGGTGCGCCGGCCGCCCCGGCCAATGAACCGCCGCTGTTTCAGCTTGCGGCAAAACTCGGCCATGCTGCCTTCTACGTTCTGTTCTTCGCGATGCCGATTACCGGCATGATGAAATATTACGGTGATATCGATATCGCCGGCGGCCTGCATGCAGAGCCGATCAAGATCGCTCTCTGGCTTGTGATTGTCGCCCATATCGTCGCCATTCCTGTCCATCACTTCGTGTGGAAGACGGATGTCGCGACGCGCATGACCAAGGGCTAATTCACCGCGGTGACGGTAAAACCTTCCTGGCGGAGAAGTTCCACCACCCCTTCCTTGCCAGGAAGATGCAGCGCGCCGACGGCCATGAACACGCCGCCCTTGTCGAAGCTTGCCTTCGACCGTTCGGCCATCACATGGTTGCGGTCGGTGACGATACGCTGCTCGAAGGCGGCATAATCGCTCATCGTGCCATCCTTGCTTTCGGTCACGGCTGTCAGCATCGGCACGATCATGCCCACATCGCCCTCGGTGTAGAGATCGAGCATGGTCGCGGTGATGTCCTCCATCCGGTCGCCAAGATCGAGCGTCTCGATCAGCGCCTTCAGGTGAAACTGGACGGGAAGTTCTGCCATGGCCTGCAACTGCTCGGCCATGGTCTCAAGGCCGACCAGCGTCTTGCCCTTGGCAACCGCATCCTGTGCGATCTGCATGTCGAGGAAAGCGGCCCCTTCGGCCTTTCGGGCCATTTCGCAGGCCGGAAGGCTGACGATGCTGGCGATCATCCAGGGCTTCATCTTGTTGACCAGCACCAGATCGATGCCGCGCTTCTTCAGACCTGCTTCCAGTCGCGCGCTTTCGTCCTTGCCGAGCAGGCCGGTGATTGTGCTGCCGTCGGTGAACATCGTGAGTTCCGGCCGCATCAAGAGTGCGGCCGCGGCCTTCTTCTGGTCCAGAATTTCCGTGGATTCGATAATCACGGTTCCCGCCTGGTCGAAGGCTTCATCTGCCCCTTTCGGCTTGGCGAGCACGCGCGGATCGGTCATATGCATCGTGCCAAGCAGATAGGAGGGCGCAAGGCCTGCCTTCTCGACTTTCCAGAACGTGCCATGGCCGTTCGGCACCTTGGCGGCTTCATCGAGCAGCGCCTGATATTTGTCCGGGGATGACGCCTTGAGTTCCGCCAGAACATTCCTGCCCGAGCAGGCGACCTCTTCCGCATGGGCAAGCCGGGCATCGGCAATCCCGATGAACAGCAGCGCCATCAGCAGCAGCGGCAGGCTTGCAAGAACATAGAAAAGGATGCCGGCCAGCGATCGGCTATCGCGAAGCGGGCGGAGGAAGGCGGTGTCAATCGTCATGATCGGTCCAATTTGGTAATGACCGAAAAGCATTACCGCCTGCACACCTCATTTTCCCTTAAGGCCTATGGTTAATGTCCCGCTCAGGCACGGGGATGCGCCCGGTCATAAACATCGAGCAGCCGTACGGAATCAACACCGGTATAGACCTGCGTGGTCGACAGGCTCGAATGGCCGAGCAATTCCTGGATGCTGCGCAGATCACCGCCACCGGCCAGCAGATGGGTTGCAAAGGAATGGCGAAGCGCATGCGGTGTTGCCGTATCCGGCAGACCGAGCGCGCCGCGCATTTTCTGCATGGTCCGCTGGATGATTGCGGGCTGCAATATGCCGCCGCGTGCGCCTCTGAAGATCGGCTCGTTTGCCGGCGGAGCGAAAGGACAAAGCGCCTGATAGGCCCGCACCGCTTCAAGCACCGCGGGCAATAGTGGCACCAGCCGCGTCTTGCCGCCCTTTCCGGTGATGCGAAGGGTTCTGGCTCCTTCCGGCAGATCCCTGGCCGTCAGGCCGAGGGCTTCGGAAATACGCAGGCCACAGCCATAAAGCAGGGCGAAGACAGCAAGGTCGCGGGCAGCAATCCAGGGTTCTTCGTGGGTTTCGAATTCCCCGTCGATCATGGCGATGGCCTGACGGTCCGTCAGCGGCTTCGGCAGGCTTTTGGGCTGTTTAGGGGCGCGGATTGCGCCAGCGGCTGCTGCATTCACCAGCCCCTTGCGTTCCAGATACCGAAGGAAAGAACGAAGCCCAGCCAGATTGCGGCCGAGGGTGCGGGCCTCCGCCCCGTCGCGTCTGCGGCTTGCGAGAAAGCTTCTGAGATCGGCCGTGCGCAAATCCCGGAGATCGGCAAGCCCTGCCGGGCCGCCCGCATGCCGGGTCAAAAACTGCAGAAACTGGCGGCTGTCACGCTCATAGGCCTCGACTGTCTTTGCCGAAAGCCGCCGCTCGTCGGAAAGCGTGGCAAGCCAGCCTTGCCGTTCACTCATCAGATCCGGCGTGGCAATGATCAGAAGCTCGTTCAAGGGTGCGTTTCCAGTGGATCTCCTATCCTGGACCCTGACACCCCCATGGTTAGCGTTCTGTTAAGGAAGGAAAGGAAGTTCTGCTTCTGTACCATTTCGGCTTGGGAATCCCCACCAACTGCGGTAGGAAAAGGCCATGCAACTGAAATCCCTTTCCGTTCTGCCAGACTGCGTGCGCTCCTTCGTCCGGATGAAGGACGTCTATCCATTCGCCGAAGCAGGGGCAGGCTGCCGGAGCGCGGCATGACCGGGGCGCTCGATGATCTGTTTGGTGGTCGCAAGGATGAAGGTCAGCGCCGCGTCGTGCCGGTGATGGTGCCGATGCCGGCGCCGAAGCCCTATTCCTATGCGGTGCCGGTCGACATGCATGTGGAGCCGGGCTCGATCGTGCAGGTGCCGCTCGGGCCGCGCCAGGTGATCGGCGTCGTCTGGGACGAGGGCGAGGAAAACAGGGTCGAGGCCAAGAAGCTGCGGCCGATCACGCTTGCCTTCGAATGCCCGCCGCTGAAGCCCGATCATCGCCGGTTTCTGGAATGGGTCGCGCAGTATACGCTCTCCCCGCCGGGCCTTGTGGCCCGCATGGCCTTGCGGGCGCCTGCCGGTTTTGATCCCGAGCCGATGGTCGAAGGCTTGCGCTTTACCGGCGAGAAGCCGGACCGCATGACCCCGGCACGGGCCCGGGTGCTGGACCTTGCCGAAGACGGGCTTTCCTGGACGCGCTCCGGCCTTGCCAATGCCGCCGGCGTATCGGCAAGCGTGATTGACGGACTTGTGGCGCAGGGTGTGTTCGAGACGGTGTTTCTCCCACCCCGTCCCATCGTGGCCGCTCCGGACCCGGAATTTGTCGCCTCCAGACTGGAAGGCGCGCAGGCGGACGCGGCCGCAGAGCTCCTCGATGAGGTGCGCTCAGGCCGTTTCAGCGTGGCACTGATGGACGGGATCACTGGCTCCGGCAAGACGGAGGTCTATTTCGAAGCGATTGCCGAGACGCTCAGGCAAGGCAAACAGGTGCTCATCCTTCTGCCGGAAATTGCGCTGACGGCCAGTTTTCTCGAGCGTTTTCAGGATCGCTTCGGGGCAAAGCCGGCCGAATGGCATTCCGATCTTGCGCCGAAAACCCGTGAGCGCGTCTGGCGCCAGGTCGCGACCGGGGATGTGCGCGTGGTGGCTGGGGCGCGTTCGGCCCTTTTCCTCCCCTTCGACAATCTTGGTCTGATCATCGTCGATGAAGAGCACGATCCGGCCTACAAGCAGGAAGACCGGGTCTTCTACAATGCCCGCGACATGGCGGTGGTCCGGGGCCATATCGGCGGTTTTCCGGTGGTGCTGGTTTCGGCAACACCGTCCGTTGAAAGCCAGGTGAACGGGCTGTCGGGCCGCTACCGTGCGATCCATCTGCCGGTCCGTTTCGGCGAGGCGGAGCTGCCGGATCTGCATCTTGTTGACATGCGGCGCCATGCCCCGGCGCGCGGTGGCTTTCTGTCGCCGGTGCTGATCCGGGCGATTGGCAAGACGGTGGAGCGTGGCGAGCAGGCGCTGCTCTTTCTCAACAGGCGCGGCTATGCACCGCTCACCCTCTGCCGGGTCTGCGGCCATCGCTTCCAGTGCCCGCAATGCGCCAGCTGGCTGGTGGAGCATCGCTTCAAGGGGCAAATCCAGTGCCATCAGTGCGGCTATGCGGAAAAGACACCGGATGCCTGCCCGGAATGCGGCACCTTCGATCACCTTGTCGCCTGCGGACCCGGCGTGGAGCGCATCGCCGAAGAAGTGGAACGGCATTTCCCCGATGCCCGCACGATCGTGCTTTCCTCCGATATCCTGGGTGGCGTTCGACGGCTGCGGCTTGAACTCGAGGCGATTGCAAAGGGCGAGGCGGACATCGTGATCGGAACCCAGCTCGTCGCCAAGGGTCACAATTTCCCGCTGATGTCGCTGGTCGGGATTGTGGATGCCGACCTCGGCCTTGCCAATGGTGATCCGCGTGCGGCCGAACGCACCTTCCAGCTTCTGTCCCAGGTCACGGGCCGCGCCGGACGGTCGGGCCTGAAGAGCCATGGCCTGATCCAGACCTATCAGCCCGCCCATCCGGTCATGCAGGCCATCGTCTCCGGCGATGCGCATGCCTTCTACGAGCGGGAAATAGCCGAGCGTGAACGGGCAAAGCTTCCGCCCTTTGGTCGACTGGCCTCGATTATCGTTTCAGCCGACAGTCGGGCTGATGCGGAAGCGCATGCGCGCGCGCTCCGGCTTGCCGCGCCTTCGGGGCTGGGGATTTCCGTGCTCGGACCGGCAGAGGCACCGCTAGCCCTCATCCGCGGTCGCCATCGCTTTCGCCTGCTGGTGCATGGAAAGCGCAATGCCGACATGCAGACCTTCCTGCGCCAGATGCTGTCCAATGCGCCGAAGGAGCGGGGGTCGGTTCAGGTTCAGCTCGATATCGACCCGCAAAGCTTCCTGTGACGCACCGGCGGAACGGCAATTGCCTCGCCTTGCTGATCTTTCGTATAAGATCAATTCCATTCCCCCTTGCGCCATGGCATAAGGCTGCGGCTTTTTCGAAAAAACTGCATCCGGTCGGGGGGAAATCATGGAATTCACAATGCCGGTGGAAACCGGGGAGCAACTGGCCTTCGGCGTCGCCGCCTTTTCCATCCTTCTCGGCCTGACCATGATGATTGCGCCGGGGTTTGCGCTGCGGGTTCTGGGCTTTGCGCCGCCCGAGGGGCGTTCCGGTCCCTATGGCGAAATGCGCTCGACCATGGGCGGGTTTTACTTTGGCTCCGGCCTTGCGGCCATCCTTGTTGCCCAGCCCTTCGTCTATTTCAGCCTCGGTGTTGCCTATGCGCTTGCGGCATTCGGGCGCATCCTCTCCATTCTTTCGGACGGGGGAACGACATTGCGCAATTATATACTTCTGGTTGTACAATTGATTCTGGCGGCACTGCCGCTCTTCTACTTCTTTGGAATCATTTGAGCCGGGGCCTGCTTGCGGAAAGCCAGCCTTAACCGGGCAAAAGAAGGCGCGGGCCGGTAAAATGGGCATTTGGGATACGCTTTCGGGCGAATCTGTGGCTCACGCGTGTTGCGAGTCCTGAACTCCTATGCTAGACGGACCGCGAATTAAGGAAATCGCAAGAAGCTGTTCTTGCGAAATCCGGTGAAAATCGAAGCGATTTCAAGAAGTTGATGGAACCTTCCGGGGTTCCGGCACTTCCTGGAATAAAATCAGGGAAATTTGGGGCCGTGGCAGACACATCCCAGCTTAATTCTGGCGTTGCAGAACGATACGCTTCCTCGCTGTTCGAGCTTGCGCTTGAGGCCGGTTCCGTTGCCGAGACGGGCAAGGATCTGGACCGGATTGCAGACATGCTCGCCGAAAGCGCGGACCTGAAGCGCCTGGTCGAAAGCCCGGTCTTTACCGCTGAAGACCAGTCCAATGCTCTGATGGCTGTTTGCGCCAAGGCCGGTATTTCCGGTCTTGCCGCGAATTTCCTGAAGGTCGTGGCGGCAAACCGCCGTCTGTTTGCCCTGTCGGGCATGATCCGTTCCTACCGGGTGATTGCCGCCCGTCACCGGGGCGAAGTTTCCGCCGAGGTCACCTCGGCTCATGCGCTCTCTGCAGCGCAGGAAAGCGAATTGAAGGCAGCGCTGAAGGGCGTCACCGGAAAGGACGTGACGGTCAATGTCACGGTCGATCCGTCGATCCTCGGTGGCCTGATCGTCAAGGTCGGCTCGCGCCAGATCGACACGTCGCTTCGCACCAAACTCTCTACCCTTAAGCTTGCACTGAAAGAGGTTGGCTGATGGATATCCGCGCCGCGGAAATTTCCGCAATTCTGAAAGATCAAATCAAAAATTTCGGCAAAGAGGCTGAGGTCTCGGAAGTCGGCCAGGTGCTCTCCGTCGGTGACGGTATTGCCCGCGTTTACGGTCTGGACAATGTTCAGGCCGGTGAAATGGTGGAATTCCCCGGTGGCATCCGCGGCATGGCGCTGAACCTTGAAGCCGACAATGTCGGCGTGGTTATCTTCGGCTCCGACCGTGACATCAAGGAAGGCGACACCGTCAAGCGGACCGGCGCCATCGTGGACGTGCCGGTTGGTCCGGAACTGCTCGGCCGCGTCGTGGACGCGCTTGGCAACCCGATCGACGGCAAGGGCCCGATCAATGCCACCCGCCGCGCCCGCGTGGACGTCAAGGCTCCCGGCATCATCCCGCGCAAGTCGGTGCATGAGCCGATGTCGACCGGCCTCAAGGCTATCGACGCGCTCATCCCGGTTGGCCGTGGCCAGCGCGAGCTCGTCATCGGCGACCGCCAGACCGGCAAGACCGCGATCATTCTGGACGCCTTCCTCAACCAGAAGCCGATCCATGACAATGGCCCGGAAAACGACAAGCTCTACTGCGTCTACGTCGCGATCGGCCAGAAGCGCTCGACCGTTGCCCAGTTCGTGAAGGTTCTCGAAGAGCGTGGCGCTCTGAAGTACTCGATCGTGGTTGCCGCAACCGCTTCGGATGCCGCTCCGATGCAGTTCCTCGCACCGTTTGCCGGTTGCGCCATGGGCGAATATTTCCGTGACAACGGCATGCATGCCCTGATCGCGTATGACGACCTGTCCAAGCAGGCTGTCGCCTACCGCCAGATGTCGCTGCTGCTGCGCCGTCCGCCGGGCCGCGAAGCCTATCCGGGCGACGTTTTCTACCTGCATTCCCGCCTGCTCGAGCGTGCAGCAAAGCTGAACGACGACAACAAGGCTGGCTCGCTGACCGCTCTGCCGGTTATCGAAACCCAGGGCAACGACGTTTCGGCCTTCATTCCGACCAACGTGATCTCGATCACCGACGGCCAGATCTTCCTTGAAACGGACCTGTTCTACCAGGGTATCCGCCCGGCCGTGAACGTCGGTCTGTCGGTTTCCCGCGTGGGCTCGTCGGCCCAGATCAAGGCGATGAAGCAGGTCGCCGGTTCGATCAAGGGCGAGCTTGCCCAGTATCGCGAAATGGCCGCTTTCGCCCAGTTCGGTTCGGACCTTGACGCTGCGACCCAGCGCCTGCTGAACCGTGGTGCACGCCTCACCGAGCTTCTCAAGCAGCCGCAGTTCTCGCCGCTCAAGACGGAAGAACAGGTTGCGGTGATCTTCGCTGGTGTGAACGGTTACCTCGACAAGATCGCTGTCAACCAGGTTGGCAAGTTCGAACAGGGTCTGCTCTCCTACCTCCGGTCGGAAGGCGCATCCATCCTCGAAACGATCCGTTCGGAGAAGGCTATCAGCGACGACACCAAGGCAAAGCTCAAGGCTGCCCTGGACGCGTTCGCCAAGTCTTTCGCCTGATCGGGTCCCAAAGCCAAGGACGGATAACGGATGCCTTCACTTAAGGATCTGAAAAACCGGATCGCCTCTGTCAAGGCGACGCAGAAGATCACCAAGGCGATGAAGATGGTCGCCGCGGCGAAGCTTCGGCGCGCCCAGGAGGCGGCCGAGGCCGCCCGGCCCTATTCGCAGCGCATGGGCGCGGTTCTGGCCAACATTGCCCAGGCAGTTGGCACGGACGACAGCGCACCCCGCCTGATGACCGGCACCGGCAAGGACAACGTGCATCTGCTCGTTGTCTGCACCGCCGAGCGTGGTCTTTGCGGCGGCTTCAACTCGCAGATTTCGCGTCTTGCCCGCGATCATGCCCGCAAGCTTCTGGCTGAAGGCAAGACGGTAAAGATCTTCTGCGTGGGCAAGAAGGGCTTTGACAGCCTGCGCCGTGAATTTGCCTCGCTGATCGTCGAGCGCATGGATCTGCGCGAAGTGAAGCGGATCGGTTTCGAGAATGCCGATGCGATCGGCCGCCGCGTCATAGCCCTGTTCAACCAGGGTGAATATGACGTCTGCACGCTGTTCTACTCGGAATTCAAGTCGGTGATCTCTCAGATCCCGACCGCCCTTCAGCTGGTTCCGGCTGCAGCACCCGCTGTAACCGAAGCGACAGGCGGCGCAACCGCAGTCTACGAATATGAGCCCGATGCGGCCGCGATCCTCACGGATCTCATCCCGCGCAACATTTCGGTCCAGATCTTCCGCGCGCTCCTCGAAAACGTCGCCGGTGAAATGGGCGCCAAGATGAGCGCGATGGACAACGCGACCCGCAATGCCGGTGAGATGATCAACAAGCTGACCTTGTCCTACAACCGTCAGCGTCAGGCTCAGATCACCAAGGAACTCATCGAAATCATTTCGGGCGCCGAAGCGCTCTAAGAGCAAGCCCAGGAAAAGTGGAAACCGGTTTTCCGGCAGGGCTTGCGAAAGAACAAAGGCATAGGGCGAGGCTGAGAGGCAGGCCCTCACGAACAAGGAAAAGGGTAGAAAAATGGCTAACCCGGTAAAAGGTTCGGCAGGCAAGGTGACCCAGGTCATCGGCGCCGTTGTGGACGTGGCGTTCGACGGTGAGCTGCCGCCCATTCTGAATGCGCTAGAAACCAACAATCTCGGCAACCGTCTGGTTCTCGAAGTTGCCCAGCATCTCGGCGAAAACGTCGTTCGCACCATCGCCATGGACTCGACCGAAGGTCTGGTTCGCGGTCAGGAAGTGACCGACACCGGCGCCCCGATCTCGGTTCCGGTTGGCGACGAAACGCTCGGCCGCATCATGAACGTGATCGGTGAACCGGTTGACGAAGCCGGTCCGCTGGCAACCGCGCACAAGCGCGCCATCCACCAGTCTGCTCCTGAATATGTCGAGCAGTCGACGGAAGCACAGATCCTCGTCACCGGCATCAAGGTTGTGGACTTGCTCGCACCTTACGCAAAGGGCGGCAAGATCGGCCTCTTCGGTGGTGCAGGCGTGGGCAAGACCGTTCTGATCATGGAACTGATCAACAACGTGGCCAAGGCGCACGGTGGTTACTCGGTGTTCGCAGGCGTGGGTGAACGCACCCGTGAAGGCAACGACCTTTATCACGAAATGATCGAATCCGGCGTGAACAAGCATGGCGGCGGTGCAGGCTCCAAGGCTGCCCTCGTATACGGCCAGATGAACGAGCCGCCGGGTGCGCGCGCCCGCGTTGCCCTGACTGGTCTCACCGTTGCAGAACACTTCCGTGACCAGGGTCAGGACGTTCTGTTCTTCGTGGACAACATCTTCCGCTTCACCCAGGCTGGTTCGGAAGTGTCGGCACTTCTCGGCCGTATTCCTTCGGCCGTGGGCTATCAGCCGACGCTCGCCACAGACATGGGCGCGATGCAGGAACGCATCACCACCACGACGAAGGGCTCGATCACTTCGGTTCAGGCCATTTACGTTCCCGCCGACGACTTGACCGACCCGGCACCGGCAACCTCGTTCGCCCACCTCGACGCAACGACCGTTCTGTCGCGCTCGATCGCGGAAAAGGGTATCTACCCGGCCGTGGACCCGCTAGACTCCACCTCGCGCATGCTTGACCCGATGGTTGTCGGTGAAGAGCATTACGAAGTGGCCCGTAAGGTGCAGTCGACCCTGCAGCGCTACAAGGCCCTTCAGGACATCATCGCCATCCTCGGCATGGATGAACTGTCTGAAGAAGACAAGCTGGCTGTGGCCCGCGCCCGCAAGATCGAGCGCTTCCTGTCGCAGCCGTTCTTCGTGGCCGAAGTCTTCACCGGTTCGCCGGGCAAGCTGGTTGCGCTCGAAGACACCATCAAGGGCTTCAAGGGTCTGGTGAACGGCGAATACGACCACCTGCCGGAAGCGGCTTTCTACATGGTTGGTTCCATGGAAGAAGCCATCGAGAAGGCAAAGAAGCTGGCTGCTGAAGCCGCCTGATCATGACATGCAATGTGCGTGGCCAAGGGCCGCGCACATTGTCGGTTTCGTTGGCCGACAAAGCCCTATCCGACCAAAGAAAGTGAACTGTCATGGCTGACAATTTCAACTTTGAACTCGTGTCTCCCGAGCGCCTGCTGCTGTCCGCCACGGTCAGCGAGGTGGTGATCCCGGCGACCGAAGGCGAAATGACTGTTCTCGCCAACCATGCACCGACCATGACCACCATCAAGCCCGGTGTGGTTTCCGTCAAGGACGCGGCCGGCAAGGTGAACCGTTATGTGGTGTTCGGTGGCTTCGCCGATATCCTGCCGACCGGCTGCACGCTGCTCGCCGAATCGGCCATCCCGATGGAAGAGGTCACCCGCGATACGCTTTCCAATCGCATCGAGGCTGCCCGCGCTGAAGTGGCCTCCGCCGCCAGCGACGAGCACAAGACCCGTCTGGAACAGATGCTGAGCGAACTTACCCATCTGAACGGTATCGTTGTTCCGGCCTGATCGGCACCGGACAAACACAGTCTGCAAGGCGGCCTTAGGGCCGCTTTTTTATTGCACGCGGTCCTTGATGCTGGCGTGGATCAACCGCTCGTGAAGATCATGAACGGCTGGCGAAACGGTGCGGTATTTCGGCAGGCCGATATAATAGCCGAAGCCCGTGGCGAGGCTCTGGCGGCCAAGCTCGATCAGCCGCCCGCTGCGGATATGCTCGGCGATCAGCGCGCGGCTTCCGAGTGCCACGCCATCTCCGGCAAGGGCCGCATGGATTGCCATCGAATAGGTGGAATAGGAAAAGCGCGGCGGCGGGATCTTCAGGCCCGGTTGCGCGGCTACCCGTGCAAACCACTGCCGGAACGAGATCCAGTGCGCGTTGAACCGTTCGTAGTCGATCAGGCCAAGGGTTGCGATTTCTTCCGGCTGCAAATCCGCTGCCCGTACGGCAAGTGCACCCAGACAGGCAGCAGACGCGACCGGCACCAGTTCTTCCTGAAACAGGGCGGTCAGGGCCCAGCGCGGATGCTCTCCGTTGGAATAGAGAATGGCGATGTCATTGTTGTCCGAGGCGATTTCGCTCGGCGAATCACTCGTCAGGAGCTTCAGCGTGATGTCCGGATTATCGCGCCCGAAGGCACGCAACCGTTCGCCGAGCCAGAGATGCGAGACGGAGCCGCTCGCGGCAATCGCGATCACCTGCCCCAGATCGCCGCGGAACGGATCAAGGCTTTCCTCCAGATATTCCAGTGTCGAGCGCACCCGAAGCGCCAGCCGCTCTCCGGCAGGCGTGAGCGCGAGGTTCTTGCCGCGCCGGGTGAAGAGCGGTGCGCGCAACTCCTCCTCCAGCCCCTTGATGCGGCGGCTGACGGCGGCCTGGGTGATATTCAGCTCGCGGCCGGCGCTGGAGAAATTCATATGCCTGCACGCGGCGTCGTAAACACGGAAGGCTTCCAGCGGTATGCGTTCCAGCACGGTTCGCGCTCCTCATCATGATCTGAAGTTATCAATATAGCCAAGAAAAGACCCTATTTGAATAATTGAAATTGTGATGCACTCTTTTGCATCGAATTTTTCCTCTTTGAAGAGCCGTCCATGTCCTTCAGCACATCCTTCATTCCCGAAATCCGTTTTGCGGCAGGGAGCGCAAGCCAGATTGCCAGCGCCGCTTCCGCGCTTTCCACCACGCGCCGTGCGGCCATCGTCATGGATGGCTTTCTCGCAAGTTCCGGCATGGGTGAGCGTCTTTCCGCTGACCTCAAGGCACAGGGCATCGAGACCGTCATTTACAGCAGCTTTTCCGGCGAGCCCAAGCTTGCTCATGTGGAAGCAGCCTCCGAGGTTGCGCGCGGCTGCGACCTGATGATCGGCATCGGTGGCGGCTCGGCACTCGATATTGCCAAAGTCGCCGCCTGCTGCGCGGCATCGGGCGAAAATCCGATGCATTATGCGCTGGCCGCCAACCCGCTTCCGAAGAACCCGCTGAAGAAAATCCTAGTGCCGACGACTGCCGGTACAGGGTCGGAAACCTCCGCGACCTGCATTTTCGCCGGTCCTGATGGCAAGAAGCTCTGGGTCTGGGGTGCGGAAACGAAAGCGGATCTGGTGATCCTTGATCCGGCACTGACGGCGTCACTTCCGGCCAATCTTACCGCCTGGTGCGGTCTCGATGCCTTCGTGCATGCCTTCGAGGCTTCGACCAACCGAAACACCCATGCCGGTGGCCAGTTCTACGGCCACAAGGCGATGGAACTGATCACGGCCAATCTCGAAAAGGCGGTCAGGGAGCCGAATGATCTTGAAGCACGCGGCGCCGTGCTGCTCGGCTCCTGCTATGCCGGTGTTGCGATCGATAATTGCGGGACAGCGATTGCCCACAATATCAGCCATGCGCTCGCCGGTCTCGGCCCGGTGCATCACGGTCTTGCGACCGCACTCGGCTTCGAGCAGACCATGGCCTGGCTTTGTGAGGCAAGGACGGCTGATCTTGATGCGGCGGCGCGCGCCTGCGGCCTTGCGGATGCCGCCGCCTTGCCTGCCTTCGTCACGCGGCTGATGGACGCCTGCGGTATCGAACGCCAGCTGCCGACGGTTTTTGCGAACTTTACGGCGGTTGATCTCGCGCGCGAGATGCGGGCGCCTGAAAACCAGCCGATGCGGCGCTCGACCATCCGCGAGGTCACCGACCAGGATATTGCCCGCATGGCCGCCGACATGATGGCGCTTGTCTGATAGGGTCCGAACCGAAGCAATCGATTATGCCGGAAAGCATCCGGCGAGGAATACGGGAGAAGAACATGAGCAAGGAATACACGCGCGCCTATTGGGAAAAGCTCGGACAGGAGCTGAAGATCGAGGGTCGCAACTTCATCAACGGCGCTTTCTGTGATGCGCTGTCCGGCCAGACCTTCGTGCGTATTCGTCCCATGGACGGCAAGCCGGGCGCAACACTTGCCCGCAGCAGTGCCGCCGATATCGATCTGGCCGTCAAGGCTGCCCGCGATAGCTTCGAAAGCGGTGTCTGGCGCCACAAGGAGCCGCTCGAGCGCAAGAAAATCATGCTGAAATGGGTGGAACTCATCCGCCAGCATGCCGAAGAACTCGCCATGCTCGAGACCTTCGACGTGGGCAAGCCGGTGATGGCGTCGCTGACGGTCGATGTCCGCCTCTGCGCCGACGGCATCCAGTTCTATGCCGAAATGATCGACAAGATGTATGACGAGATTGCGCCCACAGGCCCGAAGGCGCGTGCGCTGGTGCGCAAGGTGCCGCTCGGCGTGATCGGTGCGATCACACCCTGGAACTATCCGATGATCATCGATGGCTGGAAGCTTGGTCCGTCTCTTGCTGCGGGGAATTCCGTGGTGCTGAAGCCGGCCGAACAGTCCTCCCTTTCGGCGATTCGCCTTGCGGCCCTTGCCCATGAGGCAGGCATTCCTGCAGGTGTTCTCAATGTGGTCACGGGCTATGGCGAGGAAACCGGCAAGCCGCTCGCGCTGCATCCGGATGTGGACATGATCGCCTTTACCGGCTCCACCGAAGTGGGCAAGCTGATCATGGGCTATGCCGCCCAGTCGAACCTGAAGCGCGTTGCGCTGGAACTTGGCGGGAAGTCGCCGCTGATCGTGTTTGACGATGCCGATCTGGATGCGGCCGCTTCCGCTGCGGCCTGGGGCTGCTTCTACAATTCCGGCGAGACCTGCCATGCGTCCACCCGCCTTCTGGTGCAGCGCTCCATTCAGGACAAGCTTGTGAAGAAGATCGAGGAGGTGGCCCGGACCATCACGCTCGAGCATCCCTTCGAGCCCTCTGCGGCGATTGGCGCGCTGATCGAGGAAGAGCATATGAAGAAGGTGCTGTCGATGATCGCCGATGGCGAGAAGGAAGGCGCGCGCCGCGCCTTTGGCGCCGAGCGGGCGCTTTCGGAAACCGGCGGCTACTATGTCTCGCCGGGTGTCTTCGTCGATGCCAGCAACGACATGCGTATTGCGCGCCAGGAAATCTTCGGACCGGTGATGGTGTCGATCCCCTTCGATACGGAAGAAGAAGCGCTGAAGATCGCCAATGACACGATCTATGGTCTGGCCGGTGCCGTGTTCACCACCAATATGGACCGCGCCCATCGTGTGTCGGAAGCGATCCATGCCGGTACGGTGTGGATCAACACCTATGACATGTCGAATTTCGCAACACCCTTCGGCGGCTTCAAGCAGTCCGGTTTCGGCCGTGACCGCTCGGTGCATGCGATCGATAAATATTGCGATTACAAGACCATCTGGCAGCAGTTCAACTGAGGCGGCCCGGCATGAGCAAGATCACATCCATCGAGATTACCCATCACCGGCTGCCGCTTGATCCGCCGTTCAAGGCCAGCTGGGATGGCCGCCCGCGCCGGCAGTTTGATGCCACGATCGTTCGCGTGCGGGATGATGAAGGCCGTGAGGGTATCGGTTCCGGGGACCTGATGAAGGGCTTCGAAGGCCACGAGGACCTGTTCATCGGGCAGGACCCGCGCCATCTCGAGCGCCATTACGAGGTGCTGTCGCACATCAATTTCCATTATGGCCGCTGCTGGCCGATGGATCTGGCGCTCTGGGACCTTGCGGGCAAGATTACCGGCGAGCCGGTCTGGCGCATGCTGGGCGGCCGCTCCGACCGGGTCAGGCTCTACGCCTCCTCGGGCGTGCTGCGCGATCCGAAGGCCATGGCCGATCAGGCCGAACGCTATATCGAGGAAGGCTTTCCGGCGATGAAGGTGCGCTTCACCTCTTCCACCGGTGGCCGCTCCGGCTGGCGGGATGATGTGAAGGCGCTGGAAGCGATCCGTGCCCGCGTGGGCGACCGGCTGGAACTGATGGTGGATTGCAATCAGGGCTGGCGCATGCCCTGGGATACCAATCTCTCCTGGAACTACAAGGATGCGCTTGCCGTCGCCCGCGAACTGGAAAAGCTGCAAATCTACTGGATGGAAGAGCCGCTGCACCGTTCCGACCGCAAGGGCATGAAGGCGCTTAAGGAAAGTGTCGATGTGCGCATTGCCGGTGGCGAAATGACCCGCGAGCTCTACGAGTTCCGCGACATCATCGAGGAGCGCGCCTTCGACGTGATCCAGCCGGATGTGGCACTGGTGGGCGGGATCACCGGCTGCCGTCGTCTCGTCTATCAGGCACGCGAGGCGGGCGTGATGTTCACGCCGCACAGCTGGACGAACGGGATCGGCGTGCTGGCGAATGCGCATCTGACGGCAGGGGCAGGCGATGCCCCCTTCCTCGAATATCCCTACGACAATCCGGAATGGTCCGAGGCGCGCCGCGACTATCCGATGGCCGCGCCGCTGAAGCATGCCAAGGGCTGGCTGGAGCTCGGTGAAGCACCCGGTCTCGGCGTCGTGCTGGACGAAGACCGGCTGAAGGCCACCCGGATCGGCTGAGCCCGGATCGGGAGAACAGAAAAGGCCCGCCCTGAACCATCAGGGCGGGCCTTTTCATGTGTTTGCCGATGTATCAGGAACGACCGGCGAGAGACATGATCTTCTGGCGCAGCATACGGGCCATGTTGCGGGTGTTGCGATAAAGGTGCAGCTGGGCAGACACCTGACGTACGTCACGGTCGCTGTTCTGGCGAAGACCGATGACGAGTGTTCCCATCTCCTCCCTCTCGCGCCAGAAGCGGCTCATGATCGGGTGATCCGGCACGGCACAGCTGTCGGTGCGCAGGATATTGGCGTCATCGAGATGCCATTCCGTCAGGTCTTCCATGAGAAGCTTGCCGGGCGAATATTTCGCCAGCGTCTCGTCATAGGCGGTTTTCCAGGTATAGGCCTCACCGGCGGTGATGAAGACAACCATGGACGCGATGGCCTTGCCATTCAGGTTGAGCGTATGGATTCGTACGCCGTCGACCTGGGCGATGTTGCTCACCGATTCGCGCGCGAAGGCGGCGCGATAACGGTCCAGCACCATGGCCGTGCGTTTCACGCCCTTCCAGCCACGGGCCTCCAGCGCCAGGAATTCCTCCATCCGCAGACGGACATCATTCGGCTGGCGGGCGACGTCATAGGTGAGTTCGCCGAGCATCTGCAGGTTCTTCCGCTGGCGGCGAAGGTCATGCAGGTGGCGGCTGGAAATGCTGTCGCGCAGATAGGTCGGCCCGTCATCATAGCTTTCCAGCATCGGCCGGACATAGTTGTTGGTCACCGAGACCGGAAGGTTCCGGCTGATGGCAATGGCCTTTGCGAGCTGGACGAAATTGCCGTTCAGCCGCACATCCGGCAGCACCATCACTTCCGGCAATCCGCTTTCGGGGCGGCCAAGAACCTCAAGCACGGAATCCATCGACTCGGCGGCATTTTCCGCATCGACCAGCGGCGTGCCGAGCGGGCCATAATCATTCGCCCAGACGCGCATGATCGACGCACCCAGCGAGAAGCCGGGCTTTTCGACGGAAAAGGGCAGAAGCACGCGGGCGCGGCGGCGGCCCCGGTCGGTATGGCGAAGGATGCCGATGCGGATCTGGCGATCTTCCAGCCGCGGCATTGCGGGTGCAAGGAACCGGCCGGAGAAGAACACATTCGGTTCCATCGCCCGGTTGGAGAGCTGATCCATCTCGACCTGCAGGTCATAGCCGACCCGGCCCGGATAGAGGCAGAATTCCTGCCCGGCGACATTGGCGGGCAGCCTCAGCTCGGCGGGCGGCTCGGCGGGAGCCACATTGGCAAGCTCGCCAAGCAGGCGGTTCGCCGAGCTTTCCGGGCTGTCGAAGGTGAAGGACGGAGGATGGGCCATGGGTCAGGCTGCCTTTCCGCTTGTCTTCAATGCCAGGGGATCGGCAAAGACGAACAGCACGATACCGAGGGTTCGCCGGACGGCGACGTGCAGCAGCAGCGCTTCCATGATCATTGCTCCAGCGGCAGCCATCGCCGCTCCATTGAGGCCATATCGGGGGATAAGGGCCATATTGAGAATTATGTCGGTGCCAAGGGCGACCAGATAGAGAAGCGCGCAGAGACGCTGGCGTCCGCACATGGTGAGCAGCACCTCACCCGGCCCCACCGAGGCCTTGGCGAGCAGGCCGATCAGAAGGATCCCCATCAGCGGATAACCGGATGTGAAGGCCTGCCCGAACAGTGACAGCAGGAAATGCCCGACCAGCAGCATGAAGGCGCCCATGGCAAGCGACGGCCAGAAGCTCCAGCGCACGGTTTCACCGGCAAAGCGCGCAAGGCCGATCTCGTCGCCTTCCGCCACCATGCTCGAAAAGCGCTGCGCGACGGCTGCCTTTACCGAGAAGAACACGAACTGCACCAGCACGATGGTCTTGGCGGCGGCGAAATAGATGCCCACCTCGTTCGGATCGAGATAGAGGCCGACAACAACCACATCCGCATTGGTGAGCAGATAGCCGAAGCCTTCGATGAAGAAGATCGGCAAAGCAACCTTGAGCCAGGGCAGGAAGGCATAGACCCGGTCGGCGCGCGGATAGCGCTTGCGCATGCGGGCCGTCACCGTCAGGAACTGCCCGACGCTTGTCAGATAGGTCGCGATCAGCGAGGCATACATCGCCGTGACTGCCGTCTTCGGATAGCCCCATGCGACGGCCGCCAGCATGAAGGCGAGGATCAGCAGCGGGCGGATGATATAGGTCGGCGACAGAGCGGTCACTGCCCAGCTGTTGGCACGGGCGGTCCCGTCCAGCACGTCGCCCAGTGCAATCATCGGCAGGATGAACAGGGCAAGATAAACCGGGACCACGTAGTAGCTTTCCATCGCCGGTCCGAGCAGCGTCAGCGAGATCAGGCCACATCCGGCAATCAGCGTCGCCATCGCCATGGAAAACAGCCGTGCGGTGATGGCGATGCCAAACAGCGCGCCATGATCACCATCCGTGCGATATTGCGGAAGGAAACGGACAACAAGGGAATGAAAGCCGAGGCAGGAGAGATTGCCGATCAGGATCGTCAGAACCCAGACGAAAACGAAAATGCCGTATTCGAATTCACCCATGATCCGCGCCTGGATGATCTGGGATATAAAGGCAATCGCAGCGCTGACGATGCGGATGACAAAGGCGATCAATGCCATGCGCTGTGCGGTTGCATGCTCGCTCTTGTCTGTAAGAATGGTGCGCACGCGGTTCAGCACAGCCTTTGCAACCGGACGAAGTGCCGGCGGCAGGCTTTTTTCTGCCGAAACGATGAGAGCCGTGATCAAGACGCAATACTCGCAAGCATGGGCTATGTGCAGCGAAGTCTTGACCCATCACGGTTAAGAAACAGTGCAGAAGACGGGCAGGCAGCCCACTATCGACATAAAATATATCAATTTAAGCGCGAACAGCAAAAAGCCCTCCACGGCGAACCGGGAGGGCCTGTTTCATGCGCCAGGGCTTGTGTCCGTGGCGGCTTTGTCTCAGGCAAAGCTGCCGTGGCAATGCTTGTATTTCTGGCCTGAACCGCAGGGGCAGGGCTCGTTGCGGCTCACCCGTCCCCAGGTCGCGGGATCATTCGGATCCCGGTCTTCCGGCGCCGTGGTCGTTTCCTCGGAAAGGAAGGTGCTCCGCTGGCCGGAGGCAAACTCATCCTCACCGGTCGTGGCATCGATATGGTGGCCTTCCATTTCGGGAAGCGAGGCTGGCGGCGGCGGTTCACGCATGATCTCTACGCGCATGAGTTGCGAGATCACGGCGGTGCGCAGGTTGTTCAGCAGCGCCTGGAACAGCTCGAAGGCCTCCGCCTTGTATTCCTGCAGCGGGTCGCGCTGCGCATAGCCGCGGAAGCCGATCACCGAGCGCAGATGGTCGAGATTGACGATATGTTCGCGCCAGAGATGGTCGAGTGTCTGCAGAACAACGGTGCGCTCCACATAATTCATCACTTCCGGGCCAAAGCGCTTGGCCTTGTCGGCGGCAAGAGCCTCCGCAGCCTCGGTGAGACGGGTGCGGATATCGTCTTCGGCAATACCCTCTTCCTTCACCCAGTCCTCGACCGGCAGGTTGAGATTGAGGGTCTGGGCGACGGATTGCTTCAGGCCCTTGGCATCCCACTGTTCGGCATAGGCGCGCTCGGGAATATGGTTGTTCACCATTTCGCTGATCACGTCATGGCGCATGTCGGTCACGTAGTCGGAGATCGTCGGTGCATCCATCAGCTCGATGCGCTGCTCGAAGATCACCTTGCGCTGGTCGTTCAGCACATCGTCATATTTCAGGAGGTTCTTGCGGATGTCGAAGTTGCGGGCCTCGACCTTCTTCTGCGCGCGCTCCAGAGCCTTGTTGATCCAGGGATGGACGATCGCTTCGCCCTCCTTGAGGCCCAGCTTCTGCAGCATGCCGTCCATGCGGTCGGAGCCGAAGATGCGCATCAGGTCGTCCTGAAGCGAAAGATAGAATTTCGACCGGCCCGGGTCACCCTGGCGGCCCGAACGACCGCGCAGCTGGTTGTCGATGCGCCGGCTTTCGTGACGCTCGGAAGCGATCACGTAGAGGCCGCCTGCGGCCAGCGCCTTGGCCTTCAGGGCCTTCACATCGGCAACAATCTCGGCTTCCTTCGCATCGCGCTCCGCGCCCGGCTCCATGCCTTCAAGCTCATGCTCGAGACGCATCTCGAGATTGCCGCCGAGCTGGATGTCGGTGCCGCGGCCTGCCATGTTGGTGGCGATGGTCACCGCTCCCGGAACCCCGGCCTGGCTGACGATATAGGCTTCCTGCTCGTGATAACGGGCATTCAGGACCTTGAAGTCCTTGAACCCGGCCTGTTCGAGCAGTTTTGCCAGCAGTTCCGATTTCTCGATCGAGGTCGTGCCGACCAGCACCGGCTGGCCCTTGGCATTCGCCTCGCGGATTTCGGCGATGATGGCGGTGTATTTCTCTTCCGCCGTCCGGTAGACCTCGTCATGGTCATCGATACGCTTGATCGGCAGATTGGTCGGCACTTCGACCACGTCGAGGCCGTAGATGTTGGAAAACTCTTCCGCTTCCGTCGAGGCCGTGCCGGTCATGCCCGCCAGCTTGTCATACATGCGGAAATAGTTCTGGAAGGTGACGGAGGCCAGCGTCTGGTTTTCCGGCTGGATCTGTACCCGCTCCTTGGCTTCCAGCGCCTGGTGCTGGCCATCGGAATAGCGGCGACCCGGCATCATGCGGCCGGTAAATTCGTCGATGATCACCACTTCGTTGTTGCGGACGATATAGTCCTTGTCGCGCTGGAACAGCTTGTGGGCCTTCAGCGCATTGTTGATGTGGTGGACGATGGCGACGTTTTCCACGTCATAGAGCGCCTGTCCCTTGAGAAGGCCTGCCTCTCGCAGCAGCTTTTCGAGCTTTTCCGTACCGACTTCCGAGAAGTTGGCCGAACGCTGCTTTTCATCGATTTCGTAGTCATCCGCATTGAGCATCGGAATGAAGGCATCGATGGTGGTATAGAGATCGGAGCGGTCGTCGAGCGGACCGGAAATGATCAGCGGTGTGCGCGCTTCGTCGACCAGGATGGAGTCCACTTCGTCGACGATCGCGTAATTGTGTCCGCGCTGCACCATCTGGCCGCGCTCATATTTCATGTTGTCGCGCAGATAATCGAAGCCAAGCTCGTTGTTCGTCGCATAGGTAATGTCGCAGGCATAGGCATCGCGACGTTCCTCGTCGGTCAGTCCATGCACGATCACGCCGGTAGTCAGACCAAGGAAGCTGTAAAGGCGTCCCATGGTGGCCGCGTCGCGCCGGGCGAGGTAATCATTCACCGTCACCACATGCACGCCCTTGCCCGCAAGCGCGTTGAGATAGACCGGCAGCGTCGCCACGAGCGTCTTGCCTTCACCGGTCTTCATTTCGGCGATCGCGTTGTCATGCAGGATCATGCCGCCGATCAGCTGTACGTCGAAGGGCCGCATCTTCATCACGCGGCGCGAGGCTTCGCGCACCACGGCAAAAGCGGGCACAAGCAGGTCATCCAGCGTCTTGCCTGCGGCAAATTGCTGGCGGAATTCCACGGTCTTTGCCGCAAGTGCATCGTCGCTCAGCGCCTCCATGGATTTCTCCAGGGCGCCAATGGCCTGAACCTTGGGCTGATAGCTGCGTATGCGGCGGTCATTCGCCGAACCGAACAATTTGCGGGCGATGCCGCCGAGGCTGACCATCAAATGGTCCTTTCTTGTGCTCATTTCCGGGTGCCTGTCCGGGCCTGTCTCAAAAACAGTCCGCAAGGCACGAAAACGCCCGGAAACCTATCTGGACGCGAGGTTGCGTGACAGATAAGAGGGGGTGCAATTGATGTCAACGGATAGGCCGTACCAGAATGGCCACAATGTGGTGGTGAGGACGCTTTCCGGCCTGAATCAGTGAGATTAGTTAAGCCGGTAAACACCTGAAGGGTTTTTCCATGCCGCGTTACAATAGACTTGTCACCCTCTCGCTTGCTGCCATGATCGGCCTTTCCATGCCCGCATTCGCGGAAGACAAGCCGGACCCGGTCATCGCCAAGGTCGGTGATCTCGAAATTCACCAGTCGGATCTCGATGTGGCAATTGCCAATCTTGACCCGCAGATGGCCCAGCTGCCGGATGAACAGAAGCGTGTTGCCGCCCTTTCCGGCGCAATTGACGTGAAGCTGTTCTCCAAGGACGCGATTGCCGAGAAGCTCAATGAAGACGCCAATTACAAGGCGCGCATGAAGTATCTCGAAGAGCGCGAGCTGCACGGCGCCTATTTCAAGAAGCATGTGGTCGATACGGTCACGCCGGAAGAGATCAAGGCGCGCTACGACAAGGAAGTCGCCGCCCTGCCGAAGCAGGAAGAGGTGCATGCCCGTCACATTCTCGTGAAGACCGAGGATGAGGCGAAGAAGGTCATCGCCGAGCTCGATGCGGGCAAGGATTTCGCCGAACTCGCCAAGCTGCATTCGACCGATCCGAACAAGGCCGATGGCGGTGATCTCGGCTATTTCGGCAAGGGCCGGATGGTGAAGGAATTCGAAGCCGCCGCCTTCGCGCTCGAAAAAGGCACCTACACCAAAGCGCCGGTCAAGACCGATTTCGGCTGGCATGTGATCAAGGTGGAAGACAAGCGCATTGCGCCGCCGCCGGCTTTCGAACAGGTGCAGCCTCAGATCCGCAATATGGTGATGCGGGACAAGTATCTGGATCTGCTCGCAAAGGCCCGTGAAGCACAAGGTGTCGAAATTCTCGACGAAACGCTGCGCAAGGGCTACGACGAAGCCAACAAGAAGCAGTAAGCTTCACCGAAGACCAATGGAAAGCCCGCCCGCAAGGGTGGGCTTTCGAACGATCAGGGAGAGGGGACAGGGCCCCTTTCCGGCACAATCAGCTCAGGGATGACCGACACCATGTCCGCTGCCGTTTCGCCGCTTGCTCCGAAATCCTATCCGTCCATGCCTGTCATCGAAGGTGTGCGCATGGCAACTGCCGCCGCCGGGATCAAGTACAAGAACCGTACAGACGTGCTGATGATGGTGTTCGACAAGCCGGCGGCGGTTGCCGGTGTGTTCACCCGCTCGCGCTGCCCGTCTGCGCCGGTCGATCATTGCCGGAGAAATCTCGGCCATGGCATTGCCCGCGCCGTCGTTGTGAATTCAGGCAATGCCAATGCCTTCACGGGGGCAAAGGGTGTGGCGGCGACCGATCTCACGGCAAAATCCGCCGCCGAAGCGGTGGGCTGCTCGGAGCGCGAGGTTTACCTCGCCTCGACCGGCGTGATCGGCGAGCCGCTCGATGCCACCAAATTTGCGGGCGTCCTCGGCACCATGGCGAAAGATGGAACCGGCGATTTCTGGCTGGAAGCGGCAAAGGCGATCATGACCACGGATACCTATCCGAAGGTCGCGACCCGCTCCGCTGTGATCGATGGCGTCACGGTGACGATCAACGGCATTGCCAAGGGTGCGGGCATGATCGCACCGGACATGGCCACGATGCTCTCCTTCGTCGTCACAGATGCCGCGATTTCCAGCGCCGCGCTGCAGGCACTGCTCTCGGCTGGCGTCGGCTCCACCTTCAATGCCGTGACGGTTGATAGCGACACGTCGACCTCTGATACGCTGATGCTGTTTGCCACCGGAGCGGCGGAAGCGCGCGGCCAGAAGCAGGTGAGCGATGCTTCGGATGCCCGCCTCGATGCATTCCGGGCGGCGCTCAACGATCTCCTGAAGGATCTTGCCCTTCAGGTGGTTCGCGACGGCGAAGGTGCACGCAAGATGGTGGAAGTCACTGTTACCGGCGCCGAAAGCGATGCGGCCGCCAAGGTGATTGCGCTTTCGATTGCGAATTCCCCGCTGGTCAAGACGGCGGTTGCCGGTGAGGATGCAAACTGGGGCCGTATCGTTATGGCTGTCGGCAAGTCCGGCGAGCTTGCCGACCGCGACCGCCTTGCCATCTGGTTCGGTGATATCCGCGTCGCCGTCAACGGCGCGCGCGATCCGGATTATTCCGAAGCGGCGACCACGGCTGTGATGCAGAAAGAAGACATTCCGGTGCGTGTGGATATCGGGCTTGGCAATGGCCGTGCTACGGTGTGGACCTGCGACCTCACCAAGGAATATGTTGCGATCAACGGCGACTACCGGAGCTGAACGGCGCGATGCTGGCCATGGTTTCGAAAGGTGATGATCTTCCGGCGGTGCGTCGGCTGGAGGCGGTGGGCTTCCGGGCCTGGCCGGCCGCATCCACCGTTTATGATGGCAGCTGGCAGGTGCGCCTGACGCCGGGACATCACTCCAAGCGGCTGAACTGCGTCGTTCCGCTCGATCCGGCCGACTGCCGTGACATCGCCCAGCGCCTCGCTGCCTGCCGCGCAAGGTTCGACGCGGTCGCAGGCGTGCTGACAATCCGCGAAACCCCGCTTGCGCCACCGCTGCTGATCGATCATCTGCGGCAAACGGGTTGGGTGCGCTTCGAGACCGTGGATGTGATGGTGCTTGATCTCGAGCAGGCGGTCCTGCCGGAAACCATGGACCACCTGCCGCTGCAGGATGCCGCCCGTTTCGCCGAGGCCTGCATCGCGCTTTCCTCCGGCGGAACGGATGACCGGGATCTGCTGATCTCGATCCTGTCCGCCATCAAGCCGCAGACCGGATATTTCCTGATTGACGATGTCGAGAAAGGGCCGCGTGCGACCGTGCTCGCCATCCATGACAATGATCTTGCGGGCATCCAGTCGCTGGGCGTGGTCGAAGGGGAACGTCGCAAGGGGATTGCAACCGAAATCCTGAGCGCGGCCTTGCGCTGGGCGCGCCTGCGCGGCGCGAAGAAGGCCTGGCTGCAGGTTTCTGCCGCCAATCGTCCCGCCATCGCGCTCTATGAAAAGCTCGGTTTTTCAACCGCCTATCACTATCACTACTGGCGTGAGGCCTGATATGGACCAGGAAAAGGCGCCGCTTAAAATCCTGCTGGTTGCGGCCTGCGCGCTGATCGATGCGGATGGGCGTATCCTTCTTGCCCAGCGGCCAAAGGGGAAGTCGCTGGAAGGCCTGTGGGAATTTCCAGGCGGTAAGGTGGAGGCCGGCGAGACGCCTGAGGAAACACTGGTGCGGGAGCTGAAGGAAGAACTCGGCATCGAGACCAAGGTGCCTTGCCTTGCCCCGCTGACCTTTGCCAGCCACACCTACGAGACCTTTCATCTGCTGATGCCGCTTTATGTCTGCCGCCGCTTTGAGGGCACTGCACGCGGCATGGAGGGGCAGGCGATCAAATGGGTGCGGCCGAATGCGCTGCGTGATTATCCGATGCCGCCGGCCGATGAGCCGCTCATTCCGATTCTGCAGGACCTGCTTTGAAACCGGCTCCAACCGCTAGAATGCAATTTCCCCAATAAGACTGTTATTTACTACAACCGGTCTCGGTTTTGCCCTCTCTGTTAAGAGAGTCTTTATTTACATCTGACAATGATCGCCTATCGCGCAAATGATCCCGATGCCGAAGGTGTGCTCATGAATGAGGAATTTTGGAGAGCTGTTCGTATGAAGGAACGCAATTCAAACGACTCCCGTCGAACGGGAGCGGTGAATATTGCGATTCTGTTCGGAACCGCAGCCATTGCGCTGACGCTCATTCTGACGCCGATGCTCGCCAGCCGTGATGGCCCGGCACGCCTTGCATCCGTGACCATCGCCGATCCCTATGACAATATTGCTACCGGTTCGATCCCCGCCGTCGCGAAGGACCGCACTGAAAGCGCAAATGGCAAGCGCTATGTGATCCGTCGAAGCGTGCTTCAGGACAATCCGGAATCCTATTGCATCGTGCGTGGCTATCAGTCCGGGGAAGATTGCTGAATTCCCGCGCCAGCGCTGGCGCAACATTCCTTGACAAGGCCGGAATTAGCCGGTCTTCAACCATATGAGGCGGCGGATAGCGATGAAAGATATCCGAAAGCAAGAGCTGATCTGCAAAATGCGCACGCTGGTCACGGACTTCCTCCGCGACCGGACCGGTGCAACCGCGATTGAATATGGCCTGATCGGTGTGCTTGTCTCGGTAGCGATCATTCCCGCACTGCTGGGCTATCGTGGCCAGTTCCAGTCGACCTATAATCTTCTGGTCAATACGATGAGTTCTGCTACGCGCTAACCTTCGCTCTTCACCTTCAATGCATCCGCAAGCCGAGCCTTGGCCGAGCCGGGCTTCAGCGGCTTCTGCTGACTATCATGCGGTGCCCAGCCGGATACATGAATGAAGGAAAACGTGGCGCGAATGCGCCCGTCCGCATCTGCATAACGTTCCTGATAGAGCTCGGCTGCCCGCAGGAAAAACCGGCGTGACAACGGCTTTCGGCTGCGATTGTGCAGCGGATTGGTCATGCCCATCGCCCGCAGGTCTTTCAGCAGCGAAAACATCGATCCGTAGCGCACGGTACGGCTTTCCGTATCGACCACCGGCAACGCGAAACCTGCCCGCTGCATCAGCGCGCCGATATCCCGCACATCGGCAAATGGGATGACCCGCGGGCTTGCGCCTCCATAAATGTCCGCCTCTGCGGCAAGCATCACGTCCTTCAGCTCGGCAAGGGTGCCCGCTCCGGGAATGACCGCCAGAAAGAGTCCGTCCGGCTTGAGCGCCCGGCGTACCTGAATGAAGACACCCGGCGTATCATTGGTGAGATGCAGCGCAAGCGGTGAAATTGCGAGATTGATCGTTTCCGGCTCAAGCGGCAAAAGCTCAAGCGGTGCCTCCCGGATCTCGCCCTCGCCCGAATGGGCACTCGGAAGCTCGAGGCGGAGGAGATGGCCGATCTTTCCGGTTCGCGCGCACATTCTTCCCGCAAGGCCCGTTCCGCCATGGAGTTCCACCGCCTCATCAAAGTGGCGCTCCACCACGGCCAGTCGTTCAGCCAGTTCCTCGGCGGCGAGTTTCAGCAGAAAATCGGCACCCTCTACCGGTTGCTTCAGCGCACGTGCGCGCCTTTGCTGGATGAGATCCGTGTCGAAAAGCGCGTCCATCGGTCTGGTTCCTTGCTCTTTCGGGGGAGGTGGTGCCTCGTCTAAAGCATTTCCAGCCCGGCTCAATGCCTGCCGCGAAAAAACATCGCAAATTCCTGCGTGTTGATTTAGTCTGCCCTCATGGACGGGGTGTGGCCAGAACCGGAACGAAACCTGCTTCATCACCTGATGCGCGCGGTCCGTCAGGGCGGTGGCGCTTTGCTTGATCTCGTCTTTCCGGCCTGGTGCCCGGGTTGTGAAAGACTGAACGGGCGGCATGGCGGCGTCTGTGCTCCCTGCTGGCAGAAGATCCGGTTCATCGAAAAGCCCTATTGCGCCGTGCTTGGCCTGCCGTTTGCGATCGACCGCGGCGAGGGCGCGCTTTCGCCGAAGGCGATTGCCGAACCGCCCGCCTTTGACCGGCTGCGCGCGGTTGCCGCCTTTGACGAGATCGTTCGCGACATGGTTCATGGCCTCAAATACCGGGATCGGCTCGATCTTGTTCCGATGATGGCGCGCTGGATGGCAAGAGCAGGTGCCGAGCCTTTGGCAAAGGCGGATCTTGTCCTGCCTGTACCCCTGCATCGCAGGCGCTTTTTTCGCCGCCGTTTCAACCAGTCGGCAGAGCTTGCACGGCATATCGCACGTGAGGCCGGGATTTCCTACCAGCCTGATTTGCTGCTGAGGGTAAGGAATACATCCCGGCAGGTGGGGCTCGGGCAGAAGGGGCGAAAGCGCAATGTCGCCGGGGCATTTCGTGTCAGGGATACTGCCCGGCCGACGCTTGCGGGCAAACGGGTCGTGCTCATCGATGATGTCTATACAACCGGTGCGACCGTGAGCGCCGCAAGCCGGGCGCTGCGCCGTGCAGGCGTTGCAGACATTACCGTTTTGACCTTTGCAATGGCCATCGGAGAGCCTATATGAAGCAAAGATGAAGTGTTGTCCGGACAATCATCCCCTCGTCCGGCAGGAGAGAGAATATGGCTGAAGTCATCATCTATACCCGCGACGGCTGCCCCTACTGCACCCGCGCCAAGCAATTGCTGACATCGAAGGGTGCGGCCTTCACGGAATACAATGCGAGTGCTGACCCCTCTGTCCGCCAGAAGATGATCGACCAGTCCGGGCGCAACACCTTTCCGCAGATTTTCGTGAATGGCAAGCATCTTGGCGGCTGTGACGATATCCACGCGCTTGATGCCCGGGGCGGGCTTGATCCGCTTCTTGCGCAGGGAGCGTAACGGCATGACATTCCGCGCGGCTGCGATCCAGATGTGCTCCGGCACCGACCCGATGCGCAATATCGAGACCATGGAAAGACTGGTCCGCGATGCCGCGCGGCAGGGCGCGACCTATGTCCAGACCCCCGAAATGACCGGTGCCCTGCAGCGCAATCGCGATGGTCTCCGCGAGATCCTCAGGCAGGAGGCGGATGATCCCGTGGTTGCGGCTGCCCGCAGGCTCTCCGCCGAGCTGAAGCTTTACCTTCATATCGGCTCTACGGCGATCGACCGGGGTGATGGCTTCGTTGCCAATCGCGGCTATCTCTTCTCGCCAAAGGGCGAGCAGCTTCTCAGCTATGACAAGATCCACATGTTCGATGTGGATCTGGCAAACGGGGAAAGCTGGCGGGAAAGTGCGGTCTATTGCCCGGGCGATCAGGTGAAGACGGCTTCGCTTCCTTTTGCCGAAATGGGCTTTGCGATCTGCTATGATGTTCGTTTTCCCGATCTCTTCCGCCAGCAGGCTGTGACAGGCGTCGAGGTGATGACCGTGCCTGCAGCCTTCACCCGGCAGACGGGGGAGGCACACTGGCATGTGCTCCTGCGGGCCCGGGCCATCGAGAACGGCATGTTCGTGATTGCCGCGGCGCAGGCCGGAAAACACGAGGATGGCCGCGAAACCTATGGCCATTCCCTGATCATCGATCCCTGGGGCAAGGTGCTTGCGGAAGCGGGTCCGGAAGGCGAGGCGGTGATCGTGGCCGATATCGACCGGGATGCCGTTGCAACGGCACGCCAGCGCATCCCCAACCTCAAAAACGCCCGCGCCTTCACCCTTGCCGAGCGCGTGGCCTATGCCGGTGAACGGGGAGAGTAAGGCGTGATCCGCTACGCCCTTCATTGCGACCGCGCCCATGAATTCGAAGGCTGGTTTGCCTCGAGTGAGGATTTCGATGCCCAGAAGGCGCGCGGCCTCGTAACCTGCCCGGCCTGCAATTCGGCGGAAGTTTCCAAAACCCTGATGGCACCGTCCGTTTCGACGGCGCGCAAGAAGGAAGAGACCCGCGCCGTTGTGATGGAGGCAGCGCAGCGCGAGGCGGTGAAGAAACTGAAGGAAGTTGTGGCGGAAATTCGTGCGAATGCCGAGGACGTCGGTGATCGCTTCGCCGAGGAAGCCCGCAAGATTCATTACGGCGAGACGGAAGCCCGCGGCATCATCGGCCAGACCACACCGGATGATGCGCATGCGCTTCTGGAAGAAGGCATCGAGATCGCGCCGCTGCCAATCCTCCCTGATGATGTGAACTGAACCCGGTCCTCACTCCTTGGGGCGGCGTGCCACCATCATGTAATTCACATCCATGTCCTTCGACAGGTTCCACTGGTTCGCCAGCGGGTTGAAGAACACGCCAGTGCGGGCAAAGACCTGCATGCCGGAGGCCGAAAGCGGACCTTCGATTTCCTCCGGCCGTACCAGCTTTTCATATTGATGGGTGCCGCGCGGCAGCCAGCGCAACACATATTCGGCACCGACGATTGCCAGCGCCATGGCCTTCATCGTGCGGTTGATCGTGGCAACAAACATCAGTCCGCCCGGCTTCACCATCCCGGCGCAGGTGGAGAGGAAAAAGTCCACATCCGCCACATGTTCCACCACTTCCATGTTGAGCACCACATCGAAGCGCTCGCCCGCCTCGGCCAGCTGTTCGGCGGTGACGGCGCGATAATCCACCTCCACGCCGGACTCACGGGCATGGGTGGAGGCGATGCCGATATTGCGCTCGGAAGGGTCAGCCCCCACCACGGTTGCGCCCATGCGGGCAACCGGTTCGGACAGCAGGCCGCCGCCGCAGCCGATATCCAGCACCCGCAGGCCCTGAAGCGGACGGGCGGATCGCGGATCGCGGCCGAATTCGGCTGCGATCGTGTCGCGGAGATAGGTCAGACGGACGGGGTTGAACTTGTGCAGCGGCTTGAACTTGCCGGTCGGGTCCCACCATTCTGCCGCCATGGCGGAAAAACGGTCGACTTCGCTCTGGTCAATGGTGCTGCGCTGGGCTTCAGCCATGGGTCCTGCTCCTTGAATATCCTCCCCTGAAGTCGTCCGCTCCAGGCCGGAAGTCAAGGGTTGATGCTGATGCATCTTGTCGCGAGCCGGATCGCGGCCCGTCATCGCGCAGACTTCATCCCATCAGATCGAAGGCTGCACCAGGCGATCAGTTTGCCGTTGCCGTTGCCGAAGGGGCCGGACGGTTGATCTTCTTCGATGCTTCCAGCACCAGATCGGAAAGGCCGCTATTGCCCGCCTCGATCTTCTCGAACAGCTGGCGGCGCATGCGCGGCTCCCAGAACTTGTTGATGTGATTGGCCACGCCATCAGCCGCTTCCTTCGCGGGCTGCGACTTGAAGAAGGTGGCAATCTGGTTTGCCATGTAAACGAGCTTGTCATGCGACATGGGCGTCAACTCCGGTATCGATGCGATAAGAATGGGTGTAGATGTCGAAATCCTCGCCGCGCGTCAGCGCGACCAGGGTGAGGCCAGCCTTTTCCGCCGTCTCGATGGCAAGCGCCGTCGGAGCGGAAATGGCGGCCAGAATGCTTGCGCCAAGGATCGCGCATTTCTGCACCATCTCGACCGAAAGACGGCTGGTCACCACCACCATACCCTCCGAACCGGCGTGACCGGAGGCAAGAACCGCTCCGCAGAGCTTGTCCAGTGCATTGTGGCGGCCCACATCCTCGCGCACGGCAATCAGTCCCTTGCCCGGAACATAGAAGCCTGCGCCATGGACGGCCCGGGTCAGCTGATGCAGGGGCTGCTCGCGGTTCAGCCCGTCCATCGCTGCCGAAAGGGCAGTTGCGGACAGCATCATGCGGGTGCCCGATACGTCCGGAACAGGGCGCACTGCCTGCTCGATCGATTCGATGCCGCAAAGGCCGCAACCCACCGGCCCGGCCATATGGCGGCGCCGTAGCTTCAATGCGTCTGCCACATCATCGGCAAGCGTGATCTGTACGTCGATGCCGGTTTCCTCATCGACGATCTCGATGCTTTCGATTTCTGCCGCCGAGGTGATGATCCCCTCCGTCAGGCTGAAGCCGAGCGCGAAATCGGCGAGATCCACAGGCGTGCCCATCATCACCGCATGGGTGGAGCCGCCATAGGAAAAGGCAATCGGCACTTCTTCCGGCACGGGCCGCACACCTTCAGAGACCACACCGCCCTTGCGGGCGATGCGGGTCACCGTGCGATGCGTGGCCCGTGTGGCCGTCATTACTCGGCGGCTTCCAGCTTGCCTGCGATCCGGCGCGACTGGCGGGCCTGGGCATCATAATCCTGCTGCCATTCCGACGGGCCGTTGGACGGCGCCACCTGAACCGCTGTCACCTTGTATTCCGGGCAGTTGGTTGCCCAGTCGGAGAAGTCGGTGGTGATGACGTTTGCCTGCGTCGTCGGATGGTGGAAGGTGGTGTAGACAACACCCGGGGCCACGCGGTCGGTGATCGTCGCGCGCAGCGAGGTCTCGCCGGAGCGGCTCTGCAGGCGGACGAAATCGCCCTCGCGGATGCCGCGCTGTTCGGCGTCATGCGGATGGATTTCCAGCACGTCTTCCGCATGCCAGGCGACGTTTTCGGTGCGCCGGGTCTGTGCGCCCACATTGTACTGGCTGAGAATACGGCCAGTGGTGAGCAGCAGCGGGAAGCGCGGGCCGACCTTTTCGTCGGTTGCCACGAATTCCGTGCGGATGAACTTGCCCTTGCCGCGAACGAAGCCGTTCACATGCATGATCGGCGAGCCTTCCGGGTTCTTCTCGTTGAACGGCCACTGCACCGAACCGTGCTTTTCGAGATAGTCGTAATTGACCCAGGCGAAGCTCGGCGTGGTGGCCGCGATTTCGTCCATGATCTCGCTCGGATGGCTGTAGTTCCAGTTGAGGCCGAAAGCCTGAGCCAGCTTCTGCGTGACTTCCCAGTCCGCATAGCCGTTGCGCGGCGTCATCACGCGGCGAACGCGGTTGATGCGGCGCTCGGCGTTGGTGAAAGTGCCGTCTTTCTCGAGGAAGGTCGAACCCGGCAGGAAGACATGCGCATAGTTTGCGGTTTCGTTGAGGAACAGGTCCTGCACGACGACGCATTCCATGGCGGCAAGACCTGCGGCCACATGCTTGGTATCCGGGTCGGACTGAAGAATGTCCTCGCCCTGGATATAGATGCCCTTGAAGGTGCCCTCGACGGCGGCATCCAGCATGTTCGGGATGCGTAGGCCCGGTTCCTTGTTGAGTTCCACGCCCCACAGCTTTTCAAAGATGTCGCGGGTCGCGTCATCGGAAATGTGGCGGTAGCCCGGCAGCTCGTGCGGGAAGGAGCCCATGTCGCAGGAGCCCTGCACGTTGTTCTGGCCGCGCAGCGGGTTCACGCCCACGCCCTTGCGGCCGATATTGCCGGTGACCATGGCGAGGTTGGCAATTGCCATAACGGTGGTCGAGCCCTGGCTGTGCTCGGTCACGCCGAGGCCGTAGTAGATCGCGCCATTGCCGCCCTTGGCATAAAGGCGGGCGGCACCACGCACGGCTTCCGGGTCAACGCCGGTATAGGCCTCAATGGCCTCCGGGCTGCGGGACGGTTCGGACACGAAAGCGGCCCAGTCTTCGAATTCCGACCAGTCGCAGCGTTCGCGGATGAAGGCTTCGTTATAGAGACCTTCCGTCACGATCACATGCGCAAGCGCGGTCATGATCGCCACATTGGTGCCGGGCTTCAGCGGCAGGTGATAGGCAGCCTTGATATGCGGGCTCGACACGAGGTCGATGCGGCGCGGATCGATCACGATCAGCTGCGCACCCTGGCGCAGGCGCTTCTTGAGGCGCGAACCGAAGACCGGGTGACCCTGCGTCGGGTTGGCGCCGATCACGATCACGACGTCGGAATGCTCGACGGAATCGAAGTTCTGCGTGCCGGCAGAGGTGCCGAAGGCCTGACCGAGACCATAGCCGGTCGGCGAATGGCAGACGCGGGCGCAGGTATCGACATTGTTGTTGCCGAAGCCGGAGCGGATCAGCTTCTGCACCAGGAAGGTTTCCTCGTTGGTGCAGCGCGACGAGGTGATGCCGCCGACCGATTCACGGCCATACTGGTACTGGATGCGGCGGAACTCGGATGCGACATGCGCAAAGGCCTCATCCCAGGTGACTTCCCGCCAGGGGTCGGACACCTTTTCGCGGATCATCGGGTTGAGGATGCGATCCTTGTGGGTCGTGTAGCCATAGGCGAAACGGCCCTTGACGCAGGAATGGCCACGGTTTGCCTGACCATCCTTCCAGGGCACCATGCGCACGATTTCCTCGCCGCGCATTTCCGCCTTGAACGAGCAGCCGACGCCGCAATAGGCGCAGGTCGTGACCTTGGAATGTTCCGGCTGGCCGATTTCGATCACCGACTTTTCAGTGAGCGTCGCGGTCGGGCAGGCCTGTACGCAGGCGCCGCAGGAAACGCATTCCGACGACAGGAAATCTTCATGCATGCCGGGCGAAACGCGGCTGCCGAAGCCACGGCCTTCGATCGTCAGCGCGAAGGTGCCCTGAACCTCTTCACAGGCGCGCACGCAGCGCGAGCAGACGATGCACTTTGACGGATCATAGGTGAAATAGGGGTTCGATTCGTCTTTCGGCATCCACTTGGCATTGATCGCGCCATTGTTGCGGGCCTTGACGTGGTTGTCGCCGTCATAGCCATAGCGCACATCGCGCAGGCCAACCGCACCCGCCATATCCTGCAGCTCGCAATCGCCATTGGCCGCGCAAGTCAGGCAGTCGAGCGGGTGGT
>CAMFIE010000002.1 GCA_945952315.1 uncultured Rhizobium sp.
TGAAACCAAGGTGGGATTAGCTTAACTTGGTGTCCGATAAACCGGCAGCAGGCCAGTATCGATGATGCCAGTGGCGGGGGTGACGGTAACCTGTGGCGAGTCGTCAGGGTCCCTTGCCCAAAATGCGTGCAGTCCTCCCAGCAGGCTTGCCACTTGTTGATTCGTTAGTTCCACCTGCTTGGCGGCTCTCAGTCGGTCGAACAGGTCCAGCATGAAGGCAACGGCTAAAGCCTGTCTCCGTTTCGCTTCCGTTCGGTCTGTGGTGCGAAGAGAGAACCGGATGCTCTGCGTGCTGGCGGTGATCTTTATCTGGATGGTCTCATCCCCCACCGGAATGGGCAGTGTTTGGCCTATCAGCCGCGCCTTGAGGTCAGCGGGGATGCGCTGGGTAAATTGGGGAACTGAGGAGCCTTTGGAAGCCATGGGCCGGACCAAACGAATGCGCATTGTTACAGACCTTTGTTACAAGGTACAGAATGCGCAACTCTTTGGGAAGGCTTAAGTATTTGACCTAGGTAGTGGTCAAAAGGGAATGGTGCCCAGAAGAGGACTCGAACCTCCACGCCTCGCGGCACAGGTACCTGAAACCTGCGCGTCTACCAATTCCGCCATCTGGGCGACGAGGAGCGATGTAATTGGGGGGCGGGGCGGTGTCAACAGTGAAATGCGAGAATTGTACAAAAAAGCCAAAAACCCTTTCGAAGGCCAGGTGTCTCCAATCTCAAGCAGTCGCACGTTTCCCGCTAACCAATTGTTTTTGCGCGCGCTGTTGGCTGAGCGCGCGCCGCGGGCCCAGAATGTTCAACCGTGATTCTGCTGGAAATTCCGGATCAGGCCGAGCCCTTGGGAAAGCAGGTCGCGTGCCGCATCAAGGCTTTCTGCCTCCACATAACAGCGCATTTCCGGGGCATTCCCAGACGGACGGAAATGAATGATGCGGCCGTTCCCGAGGGTAACCCGCAAGCCGTCGATATCGCTCGTTGCGCCGACTATGCCGACCGGGGCAAGGAAGGAGGAAAGATTGGTGGCACTCCTGCGCAGATGGGCCATCAGCGCGGCGCTCACCTCCAGCGGGAAGTGCTCCAGTCGATCTGCATCGGCAAAAGGCAGATGGTAGTCTACCGCAAGCGCTTTCAGCGATTTCCCTGCAAGAGCGGCGGCCTGCAGAACGGCGAAAGTCGGCAGGAAGCAGTCGCGGGTTGGCAGCGGTTCGATAAGCGCATTGCCGATTGCAAATCGACTTGCCGTCAAAAGACCGCCATTTGCCTCGAAACCCAACACCCGCTCATGCCCGGCGCGTACGGCCTCCGCCATGCCGGCGATCACGAAAGGAGAGCCCACCCGGGTTCGGATCGTACGGTAGGAGCCCGCGGCCTCGATGCCGGAATTGGAGGTGACCGGAGTGACCACAACACCCGCCTTCAGGAATTGCGCGGTGATCAGCCCGAGCAGGTCCCCCCGCAAAGGCACGCCCGCTTCATCCGCAAGGAGCGGACGGTCGCCATCGCCATCGGCTGAGACGATGGCATCCAGACGATGGGCCCCCGCCCATTGCTTCAGCAGTGCCAGCGTCTCTGGCGAAACCGCTTCCGTATCGACGGGAATGAAGTGATCCGAGCGGCCGAGAGGCATCACCTCGGCGCCGAAATGACGCAGCAGGTCTACGAAGAGATCGCGCGCCACGGTCGAATGCTGGTACACACCGATCCTGAGGCCTGCGAGCGCCCCTTCAGGCAGAAGCGCCTTGTTGCGCTCCATGAAGCGGCGCCTGGCCTCAAGCTCGCCGTTCCGGGCTGCGGCTTCCACCCGCGGCAGATCCATGTGGCCCGTTTCCGCGGCAAGGCGGGTGATCGCCTGCTCGTCTTCCTTGTCGATTTCACCATCGGGACGATAGAATTTGATGCCGTTGCGGTCTGCCGGAATATGCGAACCCGTGATCATCAGCGCGGGGGCCGCTTCGGCAAGCGCCATCAGTGCCAGTGCGGGGGTAGGGATGGTGCCGCAATCCATCGCCGTGAACCCGCTTGCCTGAATGGTTGCGGCGCAAATCGCGGCAATGGCCGGACTGGACTCGCGAAAATCCCGGCCGATCAGCACCAGCCCGCCGGGCTTCAGGGCACCAATTGCGCGCATGTGCGTTATAAAGGCATGGGTATAAAGCGCCGAGGCCGGGCCATTCAGATCGACAGAGAGACCGCGAAGACCACTGGTTCCGAATTTCAGGCTCACTTTGCATCTCCCTGTGGTTCATCCCGAGCGTTGCAGCCTTTTATCGCCAGCGCACTTTAAAGATCATGAATCCCGGTTGCCTTGGCTGCGTAATCCATGATTGAGTTAAAGCATAACTTTGCCACTTTGGCATGGTCCAGAAGGTGGAACAGGAAGGAGAATCATCATGCGATTCTTGAACAGGCTGACAATGGGCATCACGTTGGCTGCATCGCTCCTCAGCGTTGATATCGCGGGTGCAGCGCCGCTTTTTCCGGTTGTTCCCGGTCAGCCGGATGGTCTCATTCAGAAAACGGGCGGGATTTACTGCGATCTCGACGGCTGCCGCACCTATGAAACGCGCCGCCGCATCTATATCGATCCGCCACCGCCCTATTATGACGATGATCCGCCGATCTATCTGGAACGTCGCCCGCCGCCGCACCTGCGCCGGGTGGATCCTTCCGTGTTTGATATGCGTCGACCGGTCATGTCGCGGCGCCATGTGGAATGGTGCCTGGACCGTTACCGGTCCTATGATCCGCGCACCAATCTTTATCTCGCGCGGCGCAATGTCTTCCGCCAGTGCATTTCGCCCTGGAGCTGATCATCAGGCCAAAGGATCAAGGGGCCTCAGCGGCCCCTTTTTCATGGCTGTCGACATGGCCGAGGTCGCGGGTGGGATCAATGATGTCCCGCACCTTCTGTTTCAGTTCCTTTGGCCCGGGAAAGCCGCCATCGCGCTTGCGCTCCCAGATGAGTTCCTGATCGGCCCGGATTTCGAACACACCGCCGGTGACCGGAACAAGCGTCACGCCCGCAAGATCCTGACCGAAGGTGGAAAGCAGCTCCTGCGCCATCCAGGCTGATCGAAGCAGCCAGTTGCACTGGGTGCAGTAGAGAATGCGGATTTCCGGCCTGCGGATGTGCTGATCTGCCTGCATGGATCGTCCTCCTTCAGCCTTTGCTCTCAAAGCCCTCTTGCGAATGCACAAAAGCCGTGATCATGTCGCTGCCTTGTTGCAGATGATTGGTTCACTGAAAAGGTCAGCATGCGCGTCGCGGTCGTTGAAAATACCATCATTTCCCATCTCGGACAGGTGGGGGTCGCCCTCGAGGAGGCGGGTGCCGAAATCATCATGTATCGTCCCTTCAGGGGCGAGGCACTGCCCGATATGGCCGCCCATGATGGCCTCGTGGTTCTGGGCGGGGAGCAGAGCGCGGTGGATGATCACATCCACCCCTATCTGCCGCATCTCGCCGAAACCATGCGCAAGGCGGCGGACGATGGCAAGGCGGTGCTTGGCATCTGCCTCGGAAGCCAGATTCTGGCGCGTGCCTTTGGCGGGACAAATCTGCTCGGCACGCATCGTGAATTTGGATGGCATGACATCCAACTGACGGAAGAGGGTGCGCTTGATCCCGTGCTGTCTGCGGCGAAAGACGGTTTTCCGATTTTCCAGTGGCACAGCGACAATTTCACCCTGCCGCCGGGCGCCGTGCGGCTTGCCCGCAATCCGGCAGTCGAAAATCAGGCTTTCCGCGTCGGACGCGCCGCCTATGGCACGCAGTTCCATTTCGAGGCGAGCACGGATGTGGTCGGCGAATGGCGGGAAAAGTTTTCCCCGCTGATCGAGGCGATGGAACCGGGCTGGAGTGAACGTTATCCGGACCTCGCGATTTCCCATGGACGCGCGGCCGATCAGGCGGGGCTTGCGATTGCCCGTGCTTGGGTAAACCAGATCCGGACTTGACCTTGGTCAAGCAACGGCGGCATCAAGCCTGCTAGAGCCTCCATGACCTGAAAATGGAGACGGAACCGTGTCACCCCTGCTTTTTGCGCTTGCCCTTGGCCTGCTGCTGCTGATGCCCGGGCCGACCAATACGCTTCTGGCGCTCGCAGGAACGGAGCGCACCTGGCGCAACCCTCTCATCTGCCTTGGCGCGGCAGTTGCCGGTTATCTGGCTGCCATCCTGCCGGTACATGGACTGGCTGCACCGATGCTTCTGGCGCATCCGATGATCGGGCAGGTGGTGGCAGCCCTTGCCGCGCTCTGGGTTGCGCTGCTTGCGGTCAGGCTCTGGGATGCGCCGCTGATGACGGGGCGGGTCGGAGCGATTACGCCGCGCCTTGTGTTTGTCACGACGATCTTCAACCCGAAAGGGCTGGTGATCGCGCTGACCCTTTTGCCCGCAGGTCTGAACGGCCCCTTTTTTCAGTACCTTCTGCTGATGATGGCGCTGATACCGGTTGTCGGGGGCTTCTGGCTATTGCTGGGGGCGAGCGTGATCCACCGGGTCGGCAGCCGTTATCCGGGGTTGGTGATGCGTTCCGCCTCGGTTGCGCTTCTTGTCTTTTCCGCCGGTCTCGCCAGCCGCGCCGCCGGGTTGCTCTGAAACGGGAAACGGCCCCGAAGGGCCGTTCGCTTGATCATTCGTCGTTCATCTTGAGGGCGGCGATGAAGGCCTCCTGCGGGATCTCCACCTTGCCGAACTGCCGCATGCGCTTCTTGCCTTCCTTCTGCTTGTCGAGCAGCTTGCGCTTGCGGGTGGCGTCGCCGCCATAGCATTTGGCGGTCACGTCCTTGCGCAGCGCCCGCACCGTCTCGCGGGCGATGATCTTGCCGCCGATGGCTGCCTGGATCGGGATCTGGAACATATGCGGCGGAATGAGTTCCTTGAGCTTTTCGCACATGCCGCGGCCGCGCCGGTCAGCCGCCGAGCGGTGGACCAGCATGGACAGCGCATCCACCGCTTCTCCGTTGACGAGGATCGACATCTTCACGAGATCGCCCTCGCGATAATCGATGATGTGGTAGTCGAAAGAGGCGTAGCCCTTCGAGATCGACTTCAGCCGGTCGTAGAAATCGAACACCACTTCGTTGAGCGGCAGTTCATAGGTCAGCATCGCGCGGCTGCCCACATAGGTGAGTTCGGTCTGGAGACCGCGCCGGTCTTGACAGAGCTTCAGGATGCCGCCGAGATAGTCGTCCGGGGTTAGGATGGTCGCCTTGATCCACGGCTCCTTGATATGGTCGATCTTCACCACATCCGGCATGTCTGCCGGATTGTGCAGATCCTTCTGCGTGCCGTCATTCAGCATCATTTCGTAGACCACCGAGGGGGCGGTTGCGACGAGATCGAGATTGAATTCGCGCTCCAGCCGCTCCTGAATGATTTCCAGATGCAGCAGGCCGAGGAAGCCGCAGCGGAAGCCGAAGCCGAGGGCCGCCGAGCTTTCCATTTCGAAAGAGAAGGAGGCATCGTTGAGGCGCAGCTTGCCCATCGCGGCGCGCAGATCCTCGAAATCGGCGGCATCGACCGGGAAGAGACCGCAGAACACCACCGGCTGGGCAGGCTTGAAACCCGGAAGGGCAGACGCCGTCGGGCGACGGTCATCGGTGATCGTGTCGCCGACGCGCGTATCGGCCACTTCCTTGATCGAGGCGGTGATGAAGCCGATCTCGCCCGGACCGAGACTGTCGACATTGACCATCTTCGGGGTAAGCACACCGACCCGTTCCACCGTATATTTGGCATCGGTGCCCATCATCCGGATCTGCTGGCCCTTGGTCAGCACACCGTCGATGATGCGCACCAGCACCATCACGCCGAGATAGGTGTCGTACCAGCTGTCGACGAGCAGCGCCTTGAGCGGTGCATTCTCGCCGCCAGGGCTCTTCGGGGCGGGGAGTTTTTCGACAATCGCTTCGAGCACGTCGGGAATGCCAAGGCCGGTCTTTGCCGAAATCAGCACTGCTTCGGACGCATCGATGCCGATCACTTCCTCGATCTGTTCCTTGATGCGGTCCGGTTCGGCCGCCGGCAGGTCGATCTTGTTGAGAACGGTCACCAGCTCGTGATTGTTGTCGATGGCCTGATAGACATTGGCAAGCGTCTGGGCTTCCACGCCCTGGCTCGCATCCACCACCAGCAGCGAGCCTTCGCAGGCCGAAAGCGAGCGCGAGACTTCGTAGGCGAAGTCGACGTGGCCGGGCGTGTCGATCAGGTTGAGGATGTAGGTTTCGCCATTCTTCGCCTGATAGTGCAGCCGCACCGTCTGGGCCTTGATGGTAATGCCGCGTTCCTTCTCGATCTCCATGTTGTCGAGAACCTGTTCCGACATCTCGCGCTCGGCAAGGCCGCCGGTGGTCTGGATCAGGCGGTCGGCCAGCGTCGATTTACCGTGGTCGATATGGGCCACGATCGAGAAGTTGCGGATGTGGTCGAGGGGGGTGCGGGAAGAATTGGTGCTCATGGCCCGGCATATAGCAGCCGGTTGGTTCGGCGCAAAGCTAAAAAGCGATGGATTTTTGGCTCAAACCGCGGATATGCCCCGGATTTACAGGGGCTTTCTGTCGCTCGCGCCCCGGCTGGCGAGCCGGATGATGACGAAGAGGCCAAGCGCAAGCGTGCTGAGCACGATTGCATAGATGAAGGTCTGCGGTCCGAAGCGATAGGAAAGGGCCGTGATAAGCATCGGTACGGCGGTTGCGCCAATCGACCAGATCAGCAGCAGCGCGCTCGACAGCGGGACAAAGTGTTCCGGGCTTGCCCGGTCATTGGCCTGCGCATTGGCCAGCGAATAGATGCTTTCGATCGCGCCTGCCCACAGCGCGAATGTCAGCATCATCATCCAGGGGCTTGTCGTGTCGATGCGCAAGGCCGCAAAGGCGCCAAGCAGGATCAGCCCGCAGGTCACGAGCATCACGATGCGCCGATCCAGACGGTCTGACAGCATCCCGATGGGATACTGGACGAACAGAAGGCCTGTCTGCATGACGAAGAGCATGAGCCCGATCTTGTCCTGCGGCATGTTCGCAGCCGTGACATAGATCGGCGTGAAGCCCTGGATCGCCATGGAGATACCCCCCGCCGAAAGCACACCGACAAGGCCCACCGGCGATATCTTCCAGGCAAGCGGCAACGCCTTCAGCATCGAAAGCGCAGGCGGCATCGGCGGGGCGGGCAGGTTCGACAGTCCGATTGGCAGAATGGCGACCGTGGTCAGAAGGATCGTCACCAGCGGCGCAAGATTGCCGGTCGCCGGCAAGTGGCCGAACAGGAAGGACCCGGCACCGAAACACAGGATATAGGACATGTAGAAGAACGAGAGCGCCTTGCCGCGCCAGCTGTTGCTCGCCGAATGGTTGATCCAGCTCTGGGCAATCACGAAATTCACATTGGACGCCATGCCATAGATGCCGCGAGCCAGCACCCAGAGCAGGGGATAAAAGCCGAAGGCAATCAGCAGAGCTGCAAAGATCACCGCAGCCATGGAGACCGGAAAGAGCCGCGCGTGGCCGACCCTGCGGATCAGCGGACCGGCAATCAGGCAGCCGATCAGGCCGCCAAGCGCAACAGCCGTGACAGCGGCACCCGCAAACCAGGGCTCGGTCCGGTTCTGCCCGAGAACAAAGGGCACATAGGTGAAAAGCAGGCCGTTTCCAGCCGCAACAAAGGCCATCGAGCCAATCACGCTGATGATCGACAGGGGGGATTGATGGCCCGACATGATGTTGATTCTCCCGGAATGTACGACCAGTCCTATCGCTCCGGCAGACCGGTTTGCAAGGCAATGAATTTGACACTTGCTTCAAGCGGACAAACATGCATTCTACAATAATGGAAAAAATTGATACAATAATAGATTCCTTCACGGCTGAGCGCGTGAAGGCGCTGCGGCAGGCAACCGGCCTCACGCTGGACATGCTTGCCGAACGCTCCGGAGTGAGCCGGGCGATGATCTCCCGGATCGAGCGGGGCGAGACAAGCCCGACCGCCGCCTTGCTTGCGCGTCTTGCCGCCGCCCTTGGCCATTCCCTCTCGTCCTTCTTTGCGGCCGGAGAGGCAGCTGAACCCTTCTGGCCGCGGAAGCGCCAGCATGTCTGGATCGATCCGCAAACCGGCTATCTGCGGCGCGCAGTCTCGCCGCCCGCAACCGGATCCGGGGTCGATCTGGTCGAGGTTTTCCTGCCAGCAGGCAAGCAGGTGCAATTTCCACCACAGGCATCAAGCCGTGGTCTTTGCCAGCATGTCTGGGTGCTGCAGGGGGAGCTAATGCTGGACGTTGCCGGTGTCAGCCATCGGCTCGGAACCGGTGATTGCCTCTATCACGACATCGGCATCGGTCATGCGTTCCGCAATCCGACGGACAAGCCGGTGCGATACGCCGTGGTTCTGGAACATGGAAGGAAGGGATAGGCATGGTGTCGTATCAGATTGAATTGCTGGATGAGGCGGGCGCGCAGGAGGCGCTTGAAGGGCTTGCGTCGGTCTTGTGCGATTGTGTGGAAGGAGGCGCATCGGTCGGCTTCGTCCTGCCTTTCGGCATGGAGGATGCCCGCAGCTTCTTCCGCGACGGCTTTCCTGCGGTCAGGAGCGGCGGCACCCTTCTTTATGTCGCCCGGCAGGCAGGGCAGATCCTGGGAACGGTACAGGTCGGATTGCGGCAATTTCCGAACCAGCCGCACCGGGCGGATCTGAAAAAGCTGCTGGTGCATCGTGATGCCCGGGGCAAGGGTGTCGCCTCCGCCCTTATGGCAGCGGCGGAAGCCGGAGCGGTTGCGGCAGGCAAGTCGCTGCTTGTGCTTGATACCGCAACCGGCAGCCCGGCGGAGGCGCTCTATCGAAAGCTTGGCTGGGAGATAACCGGAGTTGTGCCGAATTATGCACTTTATCCGGATGGCAGTTATTGCGGTACAACCATATATTACAAGCAGATAGCAGCCTTTCCATCATACCAAAAATGATGCCGCCCCGCCACTTTTCGCGAAAAAGCTCCACTGTTAGCATCCCTTTATAAAAAGAGGGGACCTTCCATGACCTGCAAACTGTTTGCCCGGATGATATCATCCCTGCTGATTGCCCTGACACTGGTTTCGGCGGCAAAAGCCGCGACCTTCACCTTCAATATGAGCAACAGCCAGTACTATGCCGTCGAGGTGGAGCTTTACGCCCAGAACCGGCGGCATGTATGGCCGGGCGGCGGCGAGGTCTACTATCTCGATGACGGGGAGGAAAAGCAGATCTACATTTCCTGCCAGCGCGGCGAAAAGATCTGCTACGGGGCATGGGTTTCGGGCGATACGGACACCTATTGGGGTGTCGGCAAGAACAACAGCCATCGCTGCAGCAATTGCTGCTATACCTGCAACGGACGCGGTTCGCGGGCGATCAATCTTACCGACTGATTTTCAGCGACGTGTCATCCATCGCGGGATTATAGAACAGGGAGAGGATCAGGCTTCTTGCAATCCGCTCTGCGGTCTGCATGTACCAGGCCCGCGCCCTTTCGTCCGGAAAAAGATCGCCGACGGTCTTTCCAAACAGCTGCAGCCAGTCGGCGAAGAGGGTCTCCTGCATGCCATCCATGCCAAGATGGGCCTGCACCGGTTTTCCACCATAGGCGCCATTCTTGAAGGCGATGGAGGACCAGAATCGCTTCATCTTCGGCAGATGTTCGTCCCAGCGTCCGGCAAGGCGTGCTTCGAAAACCGGACCGAGCGTGTCATGGCTGCGGATACGGCTGTAGAATGTCTCCACCAGCCGGTCGATTGCCGGCTGCGTGATGCCGATCGCCTGCATCTCGGCCTCGGCCCGGGCGCGAATTCCGTCCAGATGGGCGGCGCGCGCCTGCAATTCGTCCTGCATGATACCAGCCTTTCCCTGTGACCCCGGCAGAGGCGTTATAACTGGACTTTTAGTGTCAGGATATCCCTGCCGAGCGCTTGCGACCTTTGGCCGCCCTCATTCATTCGGGAAAGGCTGTGGCATCCTTTGCGGGTGGCTTGACCCGTCGGGCGCGGATGATAAGTTTAGAACAATTCTAAAAGGAGCATTGCATGCTTGGAAAATTCTTTCCTTCGTCACGCCGGTCGTTCGATTCTTTGTCCGAGCAGGAAATCCTGGCGCTCGCCATTTCCTCTGAAGAAGATGATGCGCGGGTCTATCTAGCCTATGCGCAGCGCCTGAAGCCGGATTTCCCGCAAAGTGCCAAGGTCTTCGAGGAGATGGCCGAGGTGGAAAGCGGCCATCGCGCCATGCTCATCGACATGCATCGCAAGCGTTTCGGCGATGTCATCCCGCTCATCCGGCGCGTGCATGTCAGCGGTTTCATGGAGCGCAAGCCCGACTGGCTGAGCGACAATCTCTCGCTGGACACGATGCGCGACGAAGCGCAATCGATGGAGGCTGAGGCGCAGCGCTTCTACCATGCGGCGGCTGCCCGCACGACGGATGCCGATACGCGACAGCTGCTCGGAGACTTGGCACTTGCCGAGGCCGGGCATGAGGATACGGCCCGGCTTCTGAGCGAACAGCATGTGACGGCAGAGGTGCGCAGCGAAGAGGATGCCGAATCCCACCGCCAGTTCGTGCTGACCTATGTTCAGCCGGGTCTGGCCGGGTTGATGGACGGATCGGTTTCCACGCTGGCACCGATCTTTGCCGCAGCCTTCGCCACGCAGGATACCTGGCAGACCTTCCTCGTTGGTCTCTCGGCCGCCGTTGGTGCTGGTATCTCCATGGGCTTTACCGAGGCCGCCCATGATGACGGCAAGATTTCCGGCCGCGGCTCACCGCTGAAGCGCGGCCTTGCCTCCGGCATCATGACGGCGGTTGGCGGGCTTGGCCATGCGCTGCCCTATCTGATCCCGCATTTCTGGACCGCGACCCTGGTTGCCGTCTGCATCGTCTTCGTGGAGCTCTGGGCGATTGCCTTCATCCAGAACAAGTATATGGACACGCCTTTCTTCAAGGCTGCACTGCAAGTGGTTCTGGGTGGCTCGCTGGTGCTTGCCGCCGGTATCCTGATCGGACAGGGATGAGGACAGGTTTTCCTGACCGCAAACGTCAAAAAGGCCGGTCTGACCGGCCTTTTTTCATGTTCATACATCGCAATGTTTACTGAAGGGCACCGACCAGAACGTCGCTGCCGTTCTCGATCGAAACCCAGCGGCCGCTGTCGAAGGTGGCCTGACGCTTCAGATATTCATAAGGCGTCTTGAACCAGGGCTTCACCTCATTGTCGAGATTGTCGAGAATGAAGTCGCCGCCTGCAGTGCGCAGCGTCAGCACGGCATGACCTTCGCCATCGGGCTTGCGCACGACGGTGATCAGCAGGGATGATTCCGGAAAACCCTTTTCCATCAGCATGCGACGCTTTGCGAGCACGAAGTCTTCGCAGTCGCCGGCATTCACCGGAAAGGCCCAGTATTCGTCACGGCCATACAGCTCCTGATCGGTCACCGGGGTGATCGTCGAGTTTACCGCCATGTTGACATCATTGACGACCTTCCAGCCCGCATCCGTCACACGGGGCGCGGCGAGATTGGTCTTGATCGCATGGCATTCGGACGGGTTTGCGCGGCAGAATTCGTAATGGCCGATCGGTTGCGAGGTCACACCGCCGGTAATCATGCCTGCCATCGGGCGAGCGGCAGGCACGGCGGACGAGGCCGAAACGGCGATGGAGAGCAGAGCCCCCAGTACATGTGCCATCGTCAAACGCTTGAACATATCGATGCCTCTTGAAACCTTAACAAAGAATTAAGGGTTCTTAAGGCAATAAGTCAATCTTTAGGGAACTGTTAACCTGTAAAGCCGGGGAATATGGTTAATTTCAGCGAGGCTCCGGCGCGACCGAAAAATTGGCGATCGCCTGGATCATCCGCTCCAGATCCTGCGGACGCGAAAGGCGATGATCGCCATCCCGGACAAGCGTCAGAACCGTGTCATCGGCAGGCAGATGCTCCAGAAGTTTCAACGCATGCTGATAGGGCACATCCGGATCCCGCATGCCCTGCAGGATATGAACCGGGCAGCCGGTCTCGATAATGCCGTCCAGAACGCGGTTCTTCCGTCCGTCCTCGATCAGCGCCCGCGTGAAGATGTTCGGCTCGGGACTGTATTCGGAGGGCTCTTCGAAATAGCCCCGTGTCGAAAGCGACGCTTTCTGCTCCTCGGTCAACTCCGGCTCGATCAGGTCGCTGGTAAAATCCGGGGCGGGCGCAATCAGCACCATGCCCTTGAGCTCCGGTCCGCCGGTCCGCTTGCGCAGTTCTTCCGCCACACGCAGCGAAATCCAGCCCCCCATGGACGAGCCGATCAGCACGATTTCTTCCGGCGCAACGTGATCGATCACGCAGAGGCTTTCCTCCAGCCATCGGCTGATCGTCCCGTCCGTGAAGGCACCGCCGGACTGGCCATGACCTGAATAATCCAGCCGAAGACAACCAAGTCCCGTGGATGCCGCATAGTCATCCACGGATACGGCCTTCGATCCGAGCATGTCGGAACGGTAGCCGGACAGCCAGACAAGCATGGGGCCGCGACTGTTGCGGGTGGGAGCGCGGTGGAAATAGGCGATCGCACGCTGGTCGGCGCCTTTTCCGACATCGATAAACTGCACGCCGAGATCATCCATATCCGTATCCGCCAAGCCCTTCGCTTTCATTTCGATCTCTTCTTTTCCGTATAAATGCGATTCTGGCAATCCGGCAGGCCCTGCGGGGGCCAGTGCAGGCACATCCTGTTACCTGCCTGCAATATAAGGCGCTAAAATAACCCGGAAAATGCGGGCGGGAGGTGATTTTCCATTCCGGGCATGCTATGGAACGCGCCGCTGCGGGCGTTGGATCAGGCCAATGCTTAATCCCCGCGCCGATTTTCAGGCAGCCGATATCAACAATTCAGGAGACTACGACCATTCGCAGACCGTTCAAAGCCGATGCCCCCACCAAGGATGGGCCGCGCTCGAATCGAGAAATCCGCGTTCCCCGCGTTCAGCTGATTGATGCCGAAGGGCAGAATATGGGGATCGTGCCGACCGATCAGGCGCTGCGCCTTGCAGAAGATGCCGGGCTTGACCTGGTTGAAATTTCGCCCAATGCGGAACCGCCCGTTTGCAAGATCCTTGATCTCGGCAAGCTGAAATATGCGACGCAGAAGAAGGCGGCCGAGGCGCGGAAGAAGCAGAAGATCGTCGAAGTCAAGGAAATCAAGATGCGCCCGAACATCGACACCCATGATTATGAGGTGAAGATGAAGGCCATGAGCCGTTTCTTCCAGGATGGCGACAAGGTGAAGGTGACGCTGAAGTTCCGTGGCCGTGAAATGGCGCACCAGGAGCTTGGTCTGAAGCTTCTCCTGCAGGTCAAGGAAGACACGGTCGGCATCGCCAAGGTCGAGGCCGAGCCGAAGCTTGAAGGCCGCCAGATGATGATGGTGCTTGCTCCGAAGTGAGCAGGCATCCCGCCGGTAGCCATGAAAAGCCGTCCTATGGGCGGCTTTTTGCATTCTGACAGTTTGCTGACAGCCGCACCGGGCGGTCTGTCAGCATCGCTCGGCCATAGTGCTTTCATCAAATCAGCATGAAAGGACACGCCGATGACCCGCAACCTTGCAAAGCCCGCCATTCGCAGGATGGCGCTGCTTTCCTTCTCGGCGCTTGCAACTCTCGCCCTTGCTCCGGCAGCAGGTGGCTTCGTCCCTGTCTCTCTTTCGCAGACAATCGCAAGCCCGGTTTTCGCCGATGATGGCGGAAAGGGCGGCGGTGATCATGGCGGCAGCGAGGCCCATGACAATGGCGGCTCGCATGACAGCGCCGATCATGCCAATGATCATGCATCCTCCGAAGCTTTCGATCACCAGCATCGCGAAGAGGCCAAGGCGCGTCAGGAGGACGATTCCGCTGATGATCCTGCCGATGATGATGCCGCTGGCACGCCGGACAAGCATGGGCATGCCCATGGCAACCGGGGTGGCCGCGACAATGTGGAGGTCGCGGTGACGGCCGATGGCCTTGCCGGTCTTCAGGACGGGTCACTGAAGGCCGTGGATTCGCTCGGCCGCGATCTTCTGGTGAAGATTGAGACGGAAAATGGAGCGACTGTCGTCAAGGTGCGCGTCGCTGACCGCGCGCAGGCCAAGCTTGGCCCGATCACCGGTGTGACACTGGTTTCTGCTCTCTGATTGCTTTCGCTGTTCCTGCCAAGCCCTCAACCCCCGCAGGAACAGCGCATGAGGAGCCCCGCCGCTGCCGCCGGCGTCCGGGGCTCCTCCATCCTCTTCCTTTCCTTTCTTTCAGATCCTGCAGGCGGCCCTTGAAAAGCAGGGTTGCGGCGGGCAATTTGTGTTGGAGTAAACAGGTCTTGTCATGAAATCCCGGTTTGTTGCCCTTTTGCTGGTCGGTGCCACGCTTGTCTCGCTGAGCGGGCCTTTGGCATGCGCGCGCGCGGACGACAGCGGCGGCGAACATGAGAGCGGGGACAGTCATGACGGTTCCGGCTCCGGCCATACCGAACGGGACGGTTCATCCGACAGCCGTGGTTCCGACCACGAAAGCGCCGGAAATGACGGATCCGGCAGCGGCGGCGGCTCCCATTCCTCCGAGCCGTCTGAAGGGTCGCATGGAAAGGGTGAGGGCAGGCCCGGCATCTTGCGTCAGGACGACGAGGACAAAAAGGCGCCAAAGAGCGGTCGAGGACGGCAGGCGGCGCATGATTCCGCCCGCGTTGCCGTCAAAAGCGGTGCAGTTGTTCCCTACAAGGATGTCTTGAGGCAACTTGAGCGGCAGGGTGCCGGCCGGGTTCTGCATGTGCAGCTCACCTTCGGTTCGGTGCGCTCGATCTATGAATTGAAGGTGGAAGACAAGCAGGGCAATATTTCCATCGTAACGGTGGATGCAGGCACCGGAACAATCCTGTCTGGGGGCGGAAACTGAAATGCGGCTTTTGCTTGCCGAGGATGATCGCGATATCGCGCTCTACACAGCCTCCAAGCTGGAGGGAGAGGGCTATGCGGTTGATCATGCCGCAACCGGGCCGGAGGTCTGGGATCTCGGCGAAACGGGGGATTATGCCGCCATCATTCTCGATCTCGGCCTGCCGGGCATGGACGGACTGTCGATCCTGAAGCGCTGGCGAGCGGCGGGCGTGAACACGCCGGTGATCGTGCTGACCGCCCGTGGCTCCTGGATGGAGCGGGTGGACGGGTTCGAGGCAGGCGCGGATGATTATCTCCCCAAGCCTTTTCGTCCGGAAGAATTGCTTGCGCGGCTGAAAGCGCTTTTGCGCCGGGCGGGTGGCAATGCCGCGCCCGTGCGCTCGGCCGGGCGGTTTCTGGTGGATGACGGCGCCAAGCGCGTCAGCTTCGATGGCCGGGTGCTTGACCTCAGCCCGCAGGAGTTTCGCCTGATTTCCCTTTTCGTGTCCCACAAGGGCAAGGTGCTTACCCCGATCGAGATTGCCAATCATGTGCAGGGTCGCGATGACGACCAGGCCAAGAATGCGGTCGAGGCGATGGTCGCCCGGCTTCGGCGCAAGACGGATGCCTCGGCCATCGAAACCCGGCGCGGCTTCGGTTACGTCATGCCGGAAGAAGGCGCATGATTTCCTCGCTGCGCGTCCGCCTCGCGCTCGGCGCGCTTGTCGCCATCACGCTGTCACTGGTTGCGACCGGCTTCATTCTCGGCGGCGCCTTCACCAATTATGTGGTCGAGCGCTATCGAAACGAGATGGGCGGCATCATCGACCAGCTTTCGGCCCATGTGGAACTGAAGGATCATGCACTGGTGCTGACAGCGGATCTGCCCGATCCCCGGTTTGCACTACCGGCAAGCGGGCGTTACTGGGAGGTGATCCCGAACAAGGGGGAGGTTCGCCGATCCGCCTCGCTCTGGGATACCGTGCTTGATCCGGAACCCTATCCGGATGGATTCGGCTTTTCCCGGGCGGAAGGCCCTGATGGCGAACCGGTGCTGGTGCTGGAGCGAACGCTTGCGATCAAGGATGCCGGCGAGCACTATCCTTTCCGCGTGATGGCCGCCTTTCCGGAAGCCGAATTCGCCTCGGGCCTTGCCGATTATCACAGCACGCAGCGCTGGATGCTGGCACTTTCTGCCGTTGTTCTCACGGGGGCAGCCGTGCTTCAGGGGGCCATCGGCTTGCAGCCGCTGGTCCGCATGCGCCGCCACGTCTCGCTGGTCCGGCAAGGTCAGATGCAGAGGCTCGAGGAGGAGGGGCCAAGCGAACTTCGCCCGCTGGTCGCCGAACTCAATCTTCTGCTTTCCGAACGGGAAACGGCTGTGGAGCGCGCCCGCCAGCGCGCCAGCGATCTTGCCCATGGGCTGAAGACGCCGCTCACCGTGCTTTCCCAGCTTGCCGATCATCTGCCGCCCGCCGAGCGGGCACTTGCCCTGCAACAGGTGGATCTGGTGCGCCAGCGCGCCGACCGGCAATTGCAGGCCGCCCGTCTCGGCGTGGAGCAGATGGTGAGCACCAATCTTGCGAGCCTTGCCGGAAAACTGATCCTGGTGCTGAAGCCTGTGACACAGGCCCGTGGCATCGTCTGGCATCTCGCTATTCGCGCAGGTCTGGCCGTGGAAGCCGATCCCGCCGATATCGCCGAATGTCTCGGCAATGTGTTTGACAATGCCTCGAAATGGGCAAGAAGCGAAATCGCGGTTGAGGCGGAAGAGCGCGCGGACGGCAGGATCGAAATCCGCATTCTTGATGACGGACCAGGTGTTGCGGAGGAGGATTTCGCCCGTATCCTGAAGCGTGGCGGTCAGGCCGTCAGCGATGAGAGGCAGGACGGCTTTGCCGAAGGCAGCGGCCTTGGCCTTGCGATCAGCGCCGATATCGTGCAGGCCTATGGCGGTTTGATAACGCTATCGCGCGCGCGTCTTGGCGGGCTTCAGGTCTCGCTGCTCTTCCCGGCAGCACCGTCCATCCGGCCAGAGCCAGTTCATTGATTGGCGCTTGCCCGAAGAATCTGGCTGCCGCCCGTTGCACTTTTTCAAGGCTGCGGTTATAAGCCCCCGTCCGAACGGTCCGGCAGGGCATGCCGTGGCCGTTATTTATGCTTGAGATGGGCTTCGTCTGCCCGTTTCGATACAAGAACAATGGAGTAGCAAAATGCCCAAGATGAAGACGAAATCGTCTGCCAAGAAGCGGTTCAAGATCACCGCCTCCGGCAAGGTCAAGGCGCAGGCCGCTGGCAAGCGTCACGGCATGATCAAGCGGACCAACAAGTTCATCCGCGATGCACGCGGTACGATGGTGCTTGCCGAAGCTGACGGCAAGAAGGTCATCAAGAACTACCTGCCGAACGGTCTCTGAGACTGGCTCGCGTCCGCACTTTTTAAGGAGATCATGACATGGCACGCGTAAAACGTGGCGTAGTATCCCGCGCCAAGCACAACAAGGTATTGAAGGCAGCCAAGGGCTTCTACGGCCGCCGCAAGAACACGATCCGCGCAGCAAAGGCTGCCGTTGATCGTTCCAAGCAGTTCGCAACCCGCGACCGTCGCGTCAAGAAGCGCAATTTCCGCGCTCTGTGGATCCAGCGCATCAACGCTGCTGTCCGCGAATTCGGCCTGACCTACGGCCGCTTCATCGACGGTCTGAACAAGGCTGGCATCGAAGTGGACCGCAAGGTTCTCTCCGACATGGCGATCCATGAGCCGGCAGCATTCGGCGCGCTGGTTGACGCCTCCAAGAAGGCCCTTGCCTATCTGAAGGATGCCGGCACGGCCAACGAGTTTGAAAGCGCGGTCCGTTAAGCCAGCGCTTCCCAAGCTTTTGCAAGAACCGATTGGGAAACCCGCGCTGGCAGGGCCGGCGCGGGTTTTTCCATTTCCGGGACACCTCGTCCCGTCTGCCCGCCAGAAGACTGAACATCACCGCCAGGAAAGCATCGAATGTCCGATCTCGACACCCTGAAATCCCAACTTCTCGGCGATGTCGCCGCAGCAGCCGATGAAGCCGCGATCGAGGCGGTACGCGTTGCGGCCCTTGGCAAGAAGGGCTCGGTTTCCGAGCTTCTGAAGACGCTGGGCGCCATGAGCGCGGACGAGCGGCAGACCCGTGGTGCCGCGATCAATGCGCTGAAGACCGAGGTGACCGATGCGATCACTGCCCGCAAGGCCGATCTGAAAGAGGCAGCGATCACCGCGCGCCTCAAGGCCGAGACGGTGGATGTGAGCCTGCCGGTCCGCTCTTCTCCCGCCGAGCGCGGCCGCATTCATCCGATCAGCCAGATCGTCGATGAAATCACCGCGATTTTCGGAGACATGGGCTTTTCGATTGCGGAAGGTCCGGATGTGGAGACGGATTACTACAATTTCACGGCGCTGAATTTCCCGGAAGGCCATCCGGCCCGCGAGATGCACGACACCTTCTTCTTCCAGCCGGATGAAAAGGGCGAGCGCAAGGTGCTGCGAACCCATACATCGCCGGTGCAGGTGCGCACCATGGAGGCCGAAAAGCCGCCGATCCGCATCATCATTCCCGGCAAGACCTACCGGCAGGACAGCGACGCCACCCATTCGCCGATGTTCCATCAGGTGGAGGGGCTTGTGATCGACCGCAAGGCCAATGTGGCCAATATGCGCTGGGTGCTCGAGGAGTTCTGCAAGAGCTTCTTCGAGGTGCCGTCGGTGACCATGCGCTTCCGCCCGTCCTTCTTCCCCTTCACCGAGCCGTCCTTCGAAGTGGACATCCAGTGCGACCGCTCCGGTGGCACGGTCAAGTTCGGCGAGGGCAGTGACTGGATGGAAATCCTAGGCTGCGGCATGGTGCATCCGAATGTGCTGCGCTCCGGCGGGCTCGATCCGGATGAATATCAGGGTTTTGCCTGGGGCATGGGCCTCGACCGTATCGCCATGCTGAAATACGGCATGCCGGACCTGCGCGACTTCTTCAATGCCGATGTCCGCTGGATGACCCATTACGGCTTCCGCCCGCTCGACATGCCGACGCTGTTCGGCGGTCTGAGCGCCTGATCCGAAGAGCAGAAAAGGAAGACAAAACGATGAAATTCACCCTTTCCTGGCTCAAGGATCATCTGGAAACCGATGCCTCGCTGGAGGCGATCTGCGAAAAACTCACCGCCATCGGCCTCGAGGTCGAGGATGTGGATGACAAGGCGGCCTTCAAGCCTTTTGTCATCGCCAAGGTGCTCACTGCCGAAAAGCACCCGCAGGCCGACCGCCTGAAGGTGCTGTCGGTCGATACCGGCGCCGGGGCGCCGGTTCAGGTGGTCTGCGGCGCACCGAATGCGCGCGCTGGCCTTGTCGGTGCCTTTGCCGCACCGGGCACCTATGTTCCGGGCATCGATGTGACGCTGTCGGTCGGCAATATCCGCGGCGTGGAAAGCCGTGGCATGATGTGCTCGGAAAAAGAGCTGCAGATGTCCGACAACCACGACGGCATCATCGATCTGCCTGCGGATGCGCCGGTCGGCTCGAGTTTCGCGTCCTATGCGGGGCTTGATGATCCGGTCATCGAGATCAATCTCACGCCGAACCGTTCCGATTGCACCAGCATCTACGGCATTGCGCGGGATCTGGCTGCGGCCGGTCTCGGCAGGCTGAAGACCCGTCCCGCGCCCGCCTTCAAGGTCGAGGGCAAGACGGATACCAATGTCACCCTCGATCTCGATGATGCGGGCCTCTGCCCCGGTTTTGCGCTGCGTCTGGTGCGCGGTGTGAAGAACGGGCCGAGCCCGGCCTGGCTGCAGCGCCGGCTGCTCGCCATCGGCCTTCGTCCGATCAATGCGCTGGTTGATATCACCAACTACCTGACCTTCGATCAGGGCCGCCCGCTGCATGTGTTCGATGCCGCCAAGGTTTCGGGCAATCTGACGGTCCGCCGGGCGAAAGACGGCGAAACCGTGCTCGCGCTCGATGGCCGCGAATACCGGCTTTCGCCCGCCAATGTGGTGATTGCTGACGAAAAGGGCGTGGAATCCATCGCGGGCGTGATGGGTGGCGAACATTCCGGCAGTGACGAAAACACGGTCGACGTGCTGATCGAATCCGCACTCTGGGATCCGCTGAACATCGCCCGCACGGGCCGTACGCTCGGCATCATCACCGATGCCCGCTACCGGTTCGAGCGTGGCGTCGATCCGGACTATATGGTGCCGGGTCTTGAGCGCGCCACGGAAATGGTGCTCGAGCTCTGCGGCGGCGTTGCGGCCGAAGCGCATGTGGTGGGCTACAAGGGCTATCAGCCGAAGATCGTTGATTTCCCCTTCTCGGAAGTGAAGCGGCTGACCGGGCTCACCGTCTCGAAGGAAGAAAGCATTGCGATCCTCACGGGTCTCGGCTTCACGGTCACGGGCTCCGGCGAGCGGGTTTCCGTTGCGGTTCCCTCCTGGCGTCCGGATGTGGATGGCAAGGCCGATCTCGTGGAAGAGATCATGCGCGTGCATGGTGTCGACCAGATCCGTCCGGAGCCGCTGGAACGGGAGGGTTCAGTCAATGGCCGCATCCTGACCACGCTGCAGATCCGCACGCGCGCTGCCAAGCGGGCGCTTGCCTGCCGCGGCATGCTGGAAGCGGTCACCTGGTCCTTTATTTCGGAAGAACAGGCAAAGCTTTTCGGCGGTGGTTCGGCTCAGCTGAAGCTTGCCAATCCGATTGCCGCCGACATGTCCGACATGCGGCCCTCGCTGCTGCCGGGTCTTCTCACGGCCGCCCAGCGCAATGCCGACAAGGGCTTTGGCGATGTGGCGATCTTCGAAGTGTCCGGCACCTATGAAAGTGACCGTCCTGAAGGCCAGCGCCGCGTTGCAGGCGGGATCCGTCGCGGCACGGCAACGCTTGCCGGTTCGGGCCGTATGTGGTCGAACGCAAAGACCGGTGGCGGCAAGCCTGCCGACGTGTTTGATGCCAAGGCGGATGCACTGGCCGTGATCGAGGCTGCCGGTCTGCCGATGGCGAATATCCAGATCGAACAGGGCGGGCCGGACTGGTATCATCCGGGCCGTTCCGGCACGATCAAGATGGGTCCGAAAGTAGTGCTCGGCCATTTCGGTGAATTCCATCCGCGCGTGCTGGAAGCGCTGGATGTCTCCGGTGCGCTTGCCGGTTTCGAAGTGTTCATCGATGCGATGCAGGAGCCAAAGCGGAAGGCAACCCGCACCAAGGCGCAGTTGGAGCTTTCGCCCTTCCAGGCCGTGAAGCGCGACTTCGCCTTCGTGGTCGACAAGGGCGTCGATGCCGGCTCGATCCTGAAGGCGGCGGCAAGCGCCGACCGCAAGCTGATCACCGCCGTCAACGTGTTCGACGTGTTCGAGGGCGCCTCGCTCGGCGAGGGCCGCAAGTCGGTCGCGATCGAGGTTGTCATCCAGCCGGTCGAGCGGACGCTGACGGATGAGGATTTCGAGGCCCTGACCGCCCGCATCGTCGGCAATGTGACAAAATCGACGGGCGGCACGTTGCGCGCCTGATCCGGATTCCGGGAACTAAGACAGGGGGCATCGCTTCGGCGGTGCCCTTTTTCGTGTCAGAAGGTCGCCGGTGTGTTGATCCACAAAAGCACGGTTTCTCCTTGCGAGGCATTGCGCCAGGAATGCGGACGGTGGCTTTCGAAGGTGAAGCTGTCGCCGGTGTTGAGTTCGAAGAACCGGTCGCCGTCCAGCACAATTTCCAGTGATCCGCCGAGCACGAAGATGAATTCCTCGCCGTCATGCTGGTAGGCGCCTTCGGACGAGGCACCCGGCGCAAGCTGGAAGCGGTGGCACTGCATCTGCTTTGCCCCTTCGGCCAGCACCTGCACCGTCACGCCGGAGGTGGTTGCAGGCCAGCGCGGCCATTCGCCATGGCGCACCAGGCTTTCGTTCGGCCGCGAATTGTCCTCGCCGCAGAGGATGGAAACGGTGGTGCCGAAATGATGGGCAACCGCATGCAGGGCCGTCAGAGACAGGCCATGCGAGGTGCGCTCGAAGGTGGAGAGTACCGAAACCGTCACGCCGATTTCGCGCGCCACCTGTTCGAGTGTCTGCCCGGCAAGGCGGCGTAGCCGCCGCACCTTGTGGCCAACCGGTATTTCCTCGCCCGCCGGGCGTCGTTCCTCGGATGCAAGATCGGGTTGCGCGGGGGCGGGAGCCGGATCGCCGCTTTGCCCGTTCTTGAGAAACTCGCGGATCGCTGCCGGGTTCAGCCCCTGTTCGTGGCGCAGCCAGGCAATCCGCTTCAGCCGTTCGATATGGTCGAGATCAAAGAGCCGCTGGCCGGATACGGTGCGCACGGGCTCGATCAGCCCTTGCGTCTCCCACAGCCTGAGCGTGGAGGGGGACATCCCCACCATGCGGGCCGCCTCGGCGATCTTGAACAGCATGTCCTGCATGAAGACCCCATGCCTTTCCCGTTCTCCGGCGCAACAAATATCCGCCGGAACCCATATTGCAAACCTACAGAAAAAATGTAAGTAATTTTTCGCCTGTTCAAGGCCTGTTTTTTGATGCGTCCACCACCCAACCACATCCAAGGGATTTCACGATGCAGAATGCCGAAATTTCCGCCCGCAAGAACGAAGCCATCTCTCGCGGCGTGGGCATGACCACGCAGGTCTATGCCGAACGTGCCGAGAATGCCGAGATCTGGGATGTCGAGGGCCGACGCTATATCGATTTCGCCGCCGGCATTGCCGTGGTCAACACCGGTCACCGCCATCCGAAGGTGATCGAGGCGGTCAAGAACCAGATCGACCGTTTCACCCACACCTGCCATCAGGTCGTGCCTTACGAGAACTATGTGCGGCTCGCCGAGCGGCTGAACAAGCTGGTGCCCGGCAATTTCGCCAAGAAGACGATCTTTGCGACCACCGGTGCCGAAGCCGTTGAAAACGCCATCAAGATCGCGCGCGCTGCAACCGGCCGTTCTGCTGTCGTCGCCTTCACCGGTGCCTTCCATGGCCGTACCTTCATGGGCATGGCGCTGACCGGCAAGGTGGTTCCCTACAAGGTGGGATTCGGCGCCATGATGGGCGATGTTTTCCATGTGCCCTTCCCGATTGACCTGCATGGCGTATCGGTGGAAACCGCGCTCGATGTGCTCGACAAGTTGTTCAAGGCCGATGTCGACCCGAAGCGTGTCGCTGCCATCATCGTCGAGCCGGTTCAGGGCGAAGGCGGCTTCTATGAGGTTCCGCGCGCGCTGATGAAGGCGCTCCGCCAGCTTTGCGACGATCACGGCATCCTGCTGATCGCCGACGAGGTGCAGACCGGCTTTGCCCGCACCGGCAAGCTGTTTGCGATGGAATATCATGATGCCGTTCCGGATATCACCACCATGGCCAAGGGTCTTGCCGGTGGCTTCCCGCTTTCTGCCGTGACCGGCCGTGCGGAAATCATGGATGCGCCGGGCCCGGGTGGCCTCGGCGGCACCTATGCCGGTTCGCCGATCGGCGTTGCTGCTGCCAATGCGGTGCTGGACGTGATCGAGGAAGAAAAGCTCTGCGAGCGTGCCAATACGCTCGGTGCCCGCCTCAAGCAGCGCCTGCAGTCGCTGCGTGATGCGGTGCCGCAGATCGTCGATATCCGCGGTCCGGGCTTCATGGTGGCCGTCGAGTTCAACAACAAGGCAACCGGCAAGCCGGATGCGGATTTCGCCAACACCATCCGCCTCAAGGCGCTGGAAAAGGGCCTGATCCTGCTCACCTGCGGTGTCTATGGCAATGTCATCCGCTTCCTCGCACCGATCACGGTTCAGGATGCCGTTTTCAACGAAGGCCTCGACATTCTCGAAGCCGCAATGCGCGAAACCGCAGCAGAGGCAAAGTAATGGCTATTTCCAATACGCTCCTTTCGAAGCTCAAGGACCCTTCGCTCGTTACCGACAAGGCGCTCATTGCCGGTGAATGGCTGGCGGCCAGCGAAAGCGGCCGCACCTTCGATGTCACCAATCCGGTGAACGGCGAGGTGCTCGCCACGCTTCCGAACCTCACCAGGGCCGAACTCACCCGGGCCATCGACAAGGCGCATGCGGTGCAGAAGGCCTGGGCGAAGAAGACTGGCAAGGAACGCGCAGCTGTCCTTCGCAAGCTCTATGACCTGATGGTCGCCAATGCCGATGATCTTGCCACGATCCTGACCATGGAAATGGGCAAGCCGCTGGCCGAGGCAAAGGGCGAAATCCTTTATGGTGCGGCCTATGTCGAATGGTTCGGCGAGGAAGCAAAGCGCGTCTACGGCACGACCATTCCCGGTCACCAGCCGGACAAGCGCATCATCGTCATCCGCCAGCCGGTGGGTGTGGTGGGCGCGATCACGCCCTGGAACTTCCCGAATGCCATGCTTGCCCGCAAGATGGCACCGGCGCTTGCCGTCGGTTGCACCATGGTGTCGAAGCCTGCTGCCCAGACGCCGCTTTCGGCTCTGTCGCTGGCGCTGCTTGCCGAGCGGGCAGGCGTGCCTGCCGGTGCGTTCTCGGTCTTTACCGGCACCGAGGCCTCGATGGTCGGCAAGGAATTCTGCGACAATGAAAAGGTGCGCAAACTGACCTTCACCGGCTCCACCAATGTGGGCCGTATCCTGATGCGGCAGGCTGCCGACCAGATCAAGAAGCTCGGCCTCGAGCTTGGGGGCAATGCACCCTTCATCGTCTTCGACGATGCCGATCTCGATGCGGCAGTGGAAGGCGCCATGGTCTCCAAATACCGCAATGCGGGCCAGACCTGCGTTTGCGCCAACCGCATCTATGTCCAGTCCGGCGTCTACGATGCCTTTGCCGAAAAGCTTGCCGCCCGCGTTTCGGCGATGAAGGTGGGTGATGGTCTGGAAGCCGGTGTGACCACCGGTCCGATGATCGACAGCAATGCGCTTGCCAAGGTGCAGGAGCATGTGGACGACGCGGTTTCCAAGGGTGCCAAGATCGCCGTTGGCGGCAAGCAGCCGGAACTCGGCGGCCTGTTCTACCAGCCGACGATCCTGACCGGCGTGACCTCCGACATGATGGTCGCCCGCGAGGAAACCTTTGGTCCGGTGGCTCCGCTCTTCAGGTTCGAGACGGAAGAAGATGTGGTGGCGATGGCCAACAACACGGAATTCGGCCTTGCCTCCTACTTCTATTCGAAGGATGTGGCGAAGATCTTCCGCGTTGCCGAGCAGCTGGAATATGGCATGGTCGGCGTCAATACCGGCCTGATCTCCACCGAAGTCGCACCCTTCGGCGGCATCAAGCAGTCGGGCACGGGCCGCGAGGGTTCCAAATATGGTCTCGAGGACTATACCGAGCTGAAATACATGTGCCTCGGCGGCATCGAGTGAGCGGACATAACTGCCCATGCATTAAACCCCGGTCTGACCAAGAGGCCGGGGTTTTTCTTTTGCTGAACCGGTGTTGTTTCAGCCCGCGCGGCCCATGGCCATCGTGACGATACCGAGCGCGACAAGCGCAATGCCGATCATCGACATCCGGCTGATCTGCTCGCCGAGCAGCAGCGTGCCCGAAAGCGTCGTGATCACGATACCGAGCGCGACAAAGGGATAGGCAAAGGAGACCGGCACCTTCGAAAGCACGAAGAGCCAGAGCAGCGTGCCGAAGCCATAGGCCAGAAGTCCCCCCCAGAGAAAGGGCGATGCAATGAGTGTGCGGAAGATCGCCACACCGTCATGCCCTCCGGCAAGCACAGCCTGAACCTCCGGTCGTGTCATGCCGATGCGGAACAACGTCTGCGCAAAAGCGCTGATCGAGACGCTGACGAGAATGAGCAGGATCGGAAGCGCGGGCATGGTCCTCAAAATCCTCTCACGGGTTCATCGCATAGATGCACAGATCGCCGTCGCGATAGACGGGCTGATCCGGAACGGCGGGGTCACAGAAGGTCGCGACATGCGTGATGGCATGCGCGCGCGCATAGGCAAAGCGCTCGGCCGTATTTTTCAGGGCCAGAGTCGCCTGATAGCGGCGGTTCCATTCGGCGTAGGTCTGAGGCGCCCACATCGGCGCCGCGCCATATTTGAAACTGGTCCAGACCGGCCGGTGAGCGCTTGCGACGAAGCCGGATAGCTCGAAATCCAGATATTGCGAGGCGGGATCGGCACCCGGCGGCAGGTCTTCCTGCGTGACCGGAAGCAGGAAACTGGATGGCTGCGGCGTATTCTCGTTTACCCAGGCGCCCGCCCGCTCCCAGGTATCGGCGATCCGCCATTGCATGGGCAATCCCTTTGCCTGCGCTGAAAGCGTGACCGTTACCGTGAAGACAGAGGCAGCGAGCAGAAGCCCGCGCGAAAGTCGCAAGCCCTGCGGCTGATCGAGAAGCGGGGCAGGGCGATTGCCGCGGGTGTAGAGATAATATCCGGCAAGGGCAAGCGGCAGGGCCGCGAGCGCTCCGTTGCCGATCATCATCAGGGCGCCGATCAGGGTTGCGAAGACCTGCGCGCGCAATGATCCGTTACCCGCCAGACCGTCTGCGGCCACCATTGCCAGTCCGAGGCTGACGAAGAGCTGGATGAGCACGGCACTGCGAATGAAGTGCAGGTTCAGCACCATCCGGCTTTCGGTGATCAGCGGCAGCAGGCTGCCGATGGCAAGCAGGCCGATGGCGCCGAAGGCAAGGGCAAGCCAGGCCCGGTTCGCTTGCTTCAGAAAGGCGGAAACGGTGGGCAGAACAACTCCCATGAGCCCCAGCCGAACCAGATCACCGCGTTCCAGACTGTCGAGGAAGAAGTGATAGGGGAAGAAGCCGCGCAGATAGGCGGCGTAGGAATAGTCCAGCTGATAGCCGGTGTTGCCTTCTACCACGGCCTTCACCACCAGTGCGACCAGCGGCAGACCGCAAAGGATGCCGAGTGCGGTCGACCGGATGGCCGGGAGGAGGCGCGCCCCTTCGCCAGCAAGCAGGCTTGCTGCGACAGCAGCCCAGATCGGCGCGAGCCAGACGGCCATGAAGGCGTTGAGAAAAAAGGTCACGCAGACGAAGAAAGCTGACGGCCCGAACTGTCGGCGCAGCAACAGGGACAGGCTGAGGACGAGCGTTGCGTTCGCCAGTTCCGAATGGGAGAAATAATTGATGTTGAGCCCGCCGCCGCCGGGCGCATAGCCACTCATCAGCGGTGTTGCGGCAAGGAGCAGAAGGAAGATCCAGCTGAACCGCTTGCTCTTGTAGCCAAGACTTCTTGCCAGATGCAGGGCAGCGGCAAAGAAAGCGATCCGCGACAGGAGGAAGGCGATCGCCAGGAAGAGCTTCACCGGCACCACATGACCGATCCCGGCAAACAGCATCCAGAATCCGGAGGAAAAGTGCCGGAGCGACTGCACCACCGGATCACCCGCGAATTGCGGCAGATCATAATCCGCATTCAGGATGGTGAGGTGGTAGATATTGTTGTTGAAGAAGGGAATATAGCCGGTCAGCAGCATCGAAACGACGGCTGCAACGAGCACCGGCAGGGCCGCTCTTCTTCCAGCCAGAGGTGCGTCGATCCCGGCGCCCGGATGTCCCGCGTCCATCGCCATCACATCGCAAGCGCGACAATCGCCAGCGTCAGTGCACCCACCAGCCAGCTTCTGCGATCCTTCAGCGCAAAGACAATCGGATCGTCATGCATCTGGCGGCGATGGGCAAGAAGCAGCGTGCGCGCTGTCCAGTAGAGATAGGTCGGGCAGAGCAGCCACAGCACTTCCGGATGGCTGTAGAAGCGCACCACCTTTTCCGAGTTCACATAGAGCGCGAGCACGGTAATCGCATTCATCCCGGCAGCTGCGGCAAGGGCGGCAATCACCGGGAGATCGGTGATCTTGTAGTCGCGGTTCGACGGATCGGGGAGATCCTGATCAAGCCGGGTGGAAAGCTCGATGTAACGCTTCACGAGCGCCAGCGAGGTGAAGATCATCACCGAAAAGGCAAACAGCCATTCCGACATCGGCACGGTGATGGCGGCGGCACCCGCCACCACGCGCAGCGTGTAGAGCAGGGCAAGAACGATCACATCCACCAGCATCATTCGCTTGAGGGCGAAGGAATAGGCTGTCGTCGTGGCGAAATAGGCGGCAAGCAGCAGCGAGAACTTGACGGGCAGCAAGGCAGCGGTGCTGATGGCGGCTGCAAGCAGCAGCGGCACAAGCATCAACCCCTCGGCAAGGCTCACGGTCCCGGCCGCAAAGGGCCGGTTCTTCTTGGTCGGATGGCTGCGGTCGGCGTGCAGGTCCACCAGATCATTGAGCACATAGACGGCAGAAGCGGTAAAATTGAAGGCAAGCAGGGCAAGCAGGCTGAGCGCCAGATTATGGAGCGACAGCGCATGCGCCGTCAGCATCGGCACCAGCACCAGCGCGTTCTTGGCATATTGATGTGGGCGCAGCAGCTTCAGAAGCGCCTTTGCCTTGTTTGCCGGGCGGGTAAGGGCAAGCCGGTCCACCCTTGTTTCGGCACCGGTCAGTTGTTCGGCTTCGCGCTCGGAAAGGCCGACAGTGAAAACCTGCCGGGCGCCTTTGCCAAGCGCTGCAGCGTCCCGACCTGCCGTCACCAGATCATAGCGGGCGCGGGAAAGCCCCGTTTCGCCGGAGGAAAAGGCCGCAATCGAAACCACGCCGTCGAACAGGCCGAGATGGGCCGCAATCGCTTCTGCCTCTTTGCGGTTTTCGCGATAGAGCAGATAGACGGGCCGTTTGCCAGCGCGGGCATTTTCAGCCAGCCTGACAACGGACTCCGCATAGGGAACATGATCCGGCGAAAGCGGTGTGTCTTCACTGTCCTTGCCAGTCAGATGCCGCCAGACGGCGCGCGGACCTTTTTCCGATAAAATCGAGGCCAGTCTTTCCTGATGAAGATCCACGCTGACGAGGGCGCCTTCCAGCTCCACCATGAGCGGCACGGCTGCCGGGGCCTGCGGCTCCAGTGTGTCAAGCGTCGGTACGTAATGCAGCTTCATGCGCACGGTCCAGGCCCGGTCTTTGTGGTCGGTTGCCTGAAAAGCTATGATCGAATTTCCTAAAGGTTGTTTTAAAGAAAATCCGTCTCAGCATTTATGGTGCGTTTCGCTCATGAAAAAAGCCGCCCCCGGAGGGAGCGGCCTTAAAAACGAAGCGATCCGGGTGAACCGGTCAGTCCTTGGCGCGTTCCACATAGGAGCCGTCTTCGGTCATGATCACCACACGGGTACCGGCGGTGATATGAGGCGGAACGAGTGTGCGCACGCCATTCGACAGCATCGCGGGCTTGTAGGAAGACGAAGCCGTCTGGCCCTTCACGACCGGTTCGGTCTCGGTGATCTCGAGGATCACGTGACGCGGCAGTTCGATGGCGAGCGCCACACCTTCATGCATCGACAGGATGCAGCTCATGCCTTCCTGCAGGTAGTGCTTGGCATCGCCGACCGTATCGGCATCGACAGCCACCTGGTCATAGTTTTCCGGGTTCATGAAGTGATAGCCTTCGCCGTCCTCATAAAGGAACTGGAAGGGGCGGTCTTCCACGAAGGCGCGCTCGACCTGTTCGGTGGTGCGCCAGCGTTCCGACACCTTCACGCCATCCACGATGCGGCGCATGTCCACCTGGGTCACCGGCGTGCCCTTGCCCGGATGGAAGTTCTGGGCGGTGAGAACCACATAGAGCTTGCCGTCGACTTCCACGACGTTGCCCTTGCGAAGCGAAGAGGCGATGATCTTTACCATAAGACTTCCTTGTCACTGTCTTGATCGCATCGTAGAGGACTGGATCAAGACGTCCCCGGAAAACGCGAATTGCTGGTTTCCGGGCGCACGTACCGCAAATCCGCAGGAATTGCCAGCCTTCCAATCGTTGAACGGTGAATAAAGCTGCATGAAAACCTCAGTTTCTCCCTGGTGGACGCCTGATCTTCACGCTGACCGGCGCCCCTTTCTCCTCGGGCGCAATGCGATCCAGCGGGCATTCCGTCGGCATTTCGACGACCGGGATTTCATCGAGGTGGATACGGCAACCCTTCAGGTCTCCCCCGGCAACGAAGCCCACCTGCACGGCTTTCGCACCGAGGCCATCGACCATGCGGGCCGTGCCCATCCGTTCTATCTGCATACGTCACCCGAATTTGCCTGCAAGAAACTGCTTGCCGCAGGCGAGCGGCGCATCAGCTGCTTTGCGCATGTCTATCGCAATCGCGAACGCGGGCCGCTGCATCATCCGGAATTCACCATGCTGGAATGGTATCGGGCGGGGGAAACCTACGAAGCACTGATGGCGGATTGCGCGGAGCTCCTGGCGCTTGCCGCCGAAACGGCAGGTGCGCGGCGGCTCGTCTGGCGGGGCCATGAGGTGGATCCCTACGTGGAGCCGGAGCGGATCAGCGTGCAGGAGGCCTTCCAGCGCTTTGCCGGGATCGATCTTCTTTCGACAACGAATGCGCGCGGTGAGACGGATCGGGACGCACTTTCCGCTGCCCTGAAGATCGTCGGCATCCGCCATGCCGAGGATGATACCTGGGCGGATATGTATAGCCGGGTTCTGGTCGAACGGATCGAGCCGCGCCTCGGCTTCGGGCGGGCGGCAATTCTCTATGGCTATCCGGTCAGCGAGGCAGCGCTTGCCCGCCATTCGTCCACCGATCCGCGCGTCGCCGAGCGTTTTGAGCTTTATGCGGCAGGCGTTGAGCTTGCCAATGCCTTCGGCGAACTGACCGATCCCGTTGAGCAGCGCCGCCGGTTCGAGGCGGAAATGGCGGAAAAGCAGCGCGTCTATGGCGAGACCTATCCGCTGGACGAGGATTTCCTGGCAGCCCTTCATCAGATGCCGGAAGCGTCGGGCATTGCGCTCGGCTTTGATCGGCTGGTGATGCTTGCCACCGGTGCAAGCCGGATCGAGCAGGTGATCTGGGCGCCGGTTGCGGAGACCGGTGACTGATGGCCGGAACGATCACCACAGTCGATGATCTGGTCGCGGCCGGCCTTCTGCCCGAAGCGGGAAAGGCAGCCGCAGGGAAAGTGGCGGCCCGCTATGCCATAGCGGTAACGCCCGAGATGGCAGCCCTTGTCGAGACGCCCGATGATCCGTTGGGTTTGCAGTTCCTTCCGCGCATCGAGGAACTTCAGACCCTGCCGGAAGAACGGGCAGACCCCATCGGTGATCATGTGCACAGTCCGGTCGAAGGCATCGTGCATCGTTATCCCGACCGGGTGCTGCTGAAGGCGCTGCATGTCTGCCCGGTCTATTGCCGCTTCTGCTTCCGTCGCGAAATGGTGGGGCCGGAAGGGGATAGGCTGCTGGCTGGCGAAAAGCTGGAGGCGGCGCTTGCCTATATTGCCGCACATACGGAAATTTTCGAGGTGATCGTGACGGGCGGCGATCCGCTGATGCTGTCACCCCGCCGCCTCAAACTCCTGATGGAGCGGCTCGGCGCAGTGCCCCATGTGAAAGTCGTCCGCTTCCACAGCCGCGTGCCTGTGGTCGATCCGGCCCGGATCGATGCGGATCTGGTTGAGGCGCTGCTGTCCTCGGGAAAGGCCTGCTATGTGGCCGTGCATGCCAATCACCCGCGCGAATTTACCGGTACCGCCAAAGCGGCAATCGGCCGTCTCGCGGAAAAGGGGATCGTTCTTTTGAGCCAAAGCGTGCTTCTGAAGGGGATCAACGATGATGTGGACGTGCTGGCCAGCCTGATGCGCTGCTTTGTCGAAAACCGGGTCCGGCCCTATTACCTGCACCATCCCGACCTTGCGCCCGGAACCGCCCATTTCCGCCTGTCGATTGCAGAGGGGCGGCGTCTCACCGAAGCGCTCAAGGGGCGGCTCTCCGGTCTTTGCCAGCCCACCTATGTGCTCGATATCCCGGGCGGCTTCGGCAAGATCGATCTCGCCGGATCAAGCGCCGATCAGCAGGCAGATGGCAGCTGGAGGGTCAGGGATTTCAACGGCGGCGTGCACCGATACGAGGGTTGATGTCACCCTGCCTGTCCGGACCAAAATGAAACGCTCACTTTTCATGCTTGCGCCGAAGCGAAACAGCACCTCCTTGGAGCCGTTTCGTTAAGCAATTGGAATGTTATGCAAATTATCCGCATTCTGTCGCATTGTAACGATTATCAGCGGTTTGGTTTAACCACACGGCTTATCGAAATCTTATAGTGTGTTCCCTATAACTTTTCCCGATTAACGGGCTTTTTTGCCCTGTACAGCGATGGGGAAAACCATGAAGGACAAGATCCGCGACATCCTTTCCAGGCTCGGCAAGCTTCCGGTGGCTGTGGACAGTCTGGCGGATGACAGTGACCTCTATACAGCTGGCCTGTCTTCGTTTGCGTCCGTGCAGCTGATGCTCGGTCTCGAGGACGGCTTCGATATCGAGTTCCCTGACAATCTCCTGAACCGCCGGTCTTTTGCCAGCATCGATGCCATTGCCGCGACCGTGGAGCAGATCATCGCCACGCGAAAGGTGGCGTGAGATGAATGTCATGGCTGAGGTGAGGGCGGAAAGTCTCGTATCGCGGGCACAGCGGGTGGCGGCCGTTGCGGCACAGCATGCCGAGGCGGTGGATCGCGAAGGCCGCTTTCCGCGTGAGGCTGTGGATGCGATGATCGCCGAGCGGCTGCTTGGCATTCAGGTGCCCGCGGTCCATGGCGGTGAGGGCGCAACCTTCTCGGAAATCGCCGAGCTGTGCTCGATCCTTTCGCAGGCCTGCGCCTCATCCTCGATGATCTTTGCGATGCACCATATCAAGCTCTCCAGCCTCGTCGAGCACGGGCTTGAAAGTGCATGGCTTACGGCCTTCATGCAACGGGTGGCAAGCGAACAGCTGCTTCTCGGTTCGGCCACGACGGAGGGCGGAATCGGCGGTAATCTGCGCAATTCCATCTGTGCCATCGAAATTGAGAACGGCGTCTGCCGGCTGGAGAAAGACGCGACCGTCATTTCCTATGGCGATTATGCGGATGCGATCCTGATCACCTCGCGGGCGCACAAGGATGCAGCCCCCTCCGATCAGGTCATGACGGTTTTCCTCAAGGATCAATATACACTGGAACGCACCCATGTCTGGGATACGCTCGGCATGCGCGGCACCTGCTCCGACGGGTTCCTGTTCAAGGGCGAAGCACCGGCCGAACAGGTCTTTCCCAAGCCCTTTGCCGAGATTGCGGCGCAATCGATGCTGGCGGCCTCCCACCTTCTCTGGTCTGGCGTCTGGTACGGGATTGCCGCCGATGCGGTGATCAAATCGCAGAATTTCATCCGGGCGGCCGCCCGCAAGAGCCCGGGCCAGACACCACCCGGCGCCATCCATCTCGCCAATATCGCCAACCAGCTGCAGATGGTGAAGTCGAATATCGTAGCCGGTCTCAAGACCTATGAGGATGCCAAGCGCGATGAAGAGAAGCTTTCCTCCATGGCTTTCGCGGTGGCGATGAACAATATCAAGATCTGCTCCTCCGAGATGATCCTGCCGATCATCAACGGCGCGATGCTGATCTGCGGCATCATGGGTTACAAGAACGGTACGCCGTTCAGCCTCGGCCGTAATCTGCGCGATGCGCATTCCGCCCAGCTGATGATTTCCAACGACCGGATTCTCGGCAACACGTCTTCCATGCTCCTGGTACACCGCCAGGATACAAGTCTACTGGGGTAAGCCATGGACATGCAGGTTTCCTTTCTTGACCGCCTGTTTGATGCAGGTCTTCTGATCGATACGGGCGTCGACGGGCTCTATGGCCGCTCCGGCGAATTCGAGGATGTGATTGCCGCCTTTGAACGGCTGATCGACCGCACTGGCGGTGGCGACGGAGCCGAGGCAATCCGTTTCCCGCCGGGCATGAACCGCCATTATTTCGAAAAGAGCGGCTACATGAAGAGCTTCCCGCAGCTTGCGGGCACCATCCATTCCTTCTGTGGCTGCGAACTCGATCATGTCAGCCTGCTGAAGACCATGGACGAGGGCGGCGACTGGACGACCGGGCAGGAGGCAACGGATATCGTGCTGACGCCCGCCGCCTGCTATCCGCTCTATCCTACGATTGCGCGCCGTGGCGCGGTGAAGGACGAGGGCCAGCTCTATGATCTGCAGTCCTACTGTTTCCGCCACGAGCCGTCAAAAGACCCCGCCCGCCAGCAACTCTTCCGCATGCGCGAATATGTGTTCATGGGGCAGGAAAGCGACGTGATGGCCTTCCGGCAGAAATGGATGGAGCGTGGCCCGGAGATGATGCGCTCGGTCGGCCTGCCGGTCGAGATCGATGTGGCCAATGATCCGTTCTTCGGGCGTGCGGGCAAGCTGCTGGTCAACAGCCAGCGCGACCAGAACCTGAAATTCGAGCTTCTGATCCCGATCACCTCGGTGGAAAAGCCGACCGCCTGCATGAGCTTCAACTATCATCAGGATCAGTTCGGCCTGAAATGGGGCTTGCAGTTCAAGAGTGGCGCGCCCGTTCACACCGCCTGTGTCGGCTTTGGTCTGGAGCGCATCGCGCTGGCGCTGTTCCACACCCATGGTCTCGATGTGACGATCTGGCCGGATGACGTGCGCAAGGTTCTGTGGGGCTGATGGCCTTGGTCCCTGCGGTTTTCCGGCATCTCGATCCGGCCAGCTATCGCCCGCATGCCCTGCATGATGCGGAGCGGATGTGGCCGGAAACCAATTGCTATGTCGATCTGTGGATCGAGGTTCTCGCCTCGCTCGGCCTTGCGCCGGAGGCGGCTCTTGGCTTTACGCTCGGCCAGGATTTCGAGGGCGACCAGTTCACTTTCTTCAAGATCCCGCTCGAGGATCTCGAAAGCCTTTACGGCATCCGTGTAACAGAACTGGCGATCTTTGACCGGGTCGAGGATCACGTGGCAATGCAGATTGCCCGTGGCCGCCTTTGCCTTGTCGAGATGGACAGTTTCTTCATGCCCGATACGCATGCGACCGGCTATCGCAAGGAGCATGGCAAGACCACCGTCGGCATCAACCGGATGGATCGGGAAAACCGGGTGCTGGATTATTTCCACAATGCCGGTTTCTTCCGGCTGGAGGGCGATGATTTCGACGGCCTGTTCGAAACCGCTCGCGATGAGAATGCGCCGCCCTTCCTGCCCTATACGGAATTTGCGAAATTCCCGGAAAAGCCGGTCTCCGCCGAGCATCTGAGGCGCGAAGCCCGCCGCCTTCTGCCCCTGCATTTTGCCCGCCGCCCGGCGGAAAATCCGGTCGGCGCCTTCGCGCGCGTTTTCCCTGCGCAGGTGGAAAAGGTGGCTGAACGGGATTTCGGCTTCTTCCACAAATATGCCTTCAATACGCTGAGGCAGCTGGGTGCGAATTTCGAGCTGGCCGCCAGCCATCTCGGATGGCTTTCCGAAGGGGATGAATTCGAACCCGCTGCCGCGTATGCGGCGCGGATTTCGGGAGTGGCAAAATCGGTACAGTTCCAGCTTGCCCGCGCGGTCACCCGAAAGAAATTCGATCCGCTCGCCGCAGCCCTTGATCCCGCAATTGACGCCTGGCACCAGTTGGTAGACGCCCTGACACCTCGTCTCGAGGCGTGAAGATCGCGGACGGGAGGCGGAATGGGACAGATATCGACAGCCGGTGCAGACATTGTTCCGCTTAATGACGGCTGGGTCCTGAAGAGCACGCCTGCCGATACCTGCCGCCTGCCTTCCGACATACCGGAGACTTGCGTTGCAATCCCCGCCCCGGTTCCGGGCACAGTTGCCGGGGCGCTTGAACGGGCCGGGCTTTTCGATAGAGAGCGGCCCGTTCCGCTCAATGACCGTGACCACTGGTATCTGCGCCGTCTTGATGATCTTCAATCCGGAACGGGTCTTCTTCGGTTCGAGGGACTTGCGACGATAGCTGACGTCTATCTCGATGATAGGCTGGTATTGTCGACCGAAAGCATGTTCGAGACCCATGATCTCGAGATCGGGACAGCGGGCGCAAAACAGCTTGCCATCTGTTTCCGTGCCCTTCAGCCGCGTCTGGAAAAATCCGGCCCGCGTGCAAGGTGGCGGCCGAAAATGATGCGGCATCAGGGTCTGCGGCTGTTTCGCACCACTTTGCTGGGGCACATGCCCGGCTGGTGCCCTGAGATCGAGCCGGTTGGCCCGTTCCGCCCGGTTGTCTTCATAAGGGAAAACAAGACGGCACTTTCGGATCTTGCCCTGCGGTCGAGCCTGGAAGGCAGGGATTGCGGGCTCCTCACCCTGCGGTTCAAGGGGCCGGCGGAGGGTTCATTCACGCTTGAATGCGCTGGCCACCGGGAAGAACTCGCCCGCGACGCCGATGGGTTCTGGAGCGGCAACCTGCGGCTGGATGGTATCGAGCCCTGGTTTCCCCACACCCATGGCAGGCCGGTTCTTTACGATGTGACACTGCATCGCGACGGCAACGCAATTTCCCTCGGCAAGACCGGTTTTCGTCGCATCGACTGCAATCGCGGCGCCGACGGCAAAGGGTTCGGTCTTGTCATCAATGATGTCCCGGTCTTTTGCCGGGGCGCGGTCTGGACCAATGCGGATATCGTTGATCTCCCGGGATCGCGGAATGCCTATGAGCCGTTGCTTGCCAAGGCGGTTGATGCGGGCATGAACATGATCCGCATCGGCGGAACCATGGCCTACGAAACGGCGGCGTTCTTTGCCGTGGCGGATGAACTCGGCCTGCTCGTCTGGCAGGACTTCCTGTTCGCCAATTTCGATTATCCGGTGAAGGATGAAGCCTTTGTCGCCCATGTCGAGCGCGAGGTGAAGGATCAGCTGCGCCCGATCAGCGCGTCGCCTTCGCTGGCGGTTCTGTGCGGCGGCAGCGAGATGCACCAGCAGGCCACGATGCTCGGCCTCCCGAAGGCGGTGGCCGAAGGGCTGCTGACCAGTGAAATATTGCCCGGGCTGGCAAATGCGCTTCGTCCCGACGTGCCTTATGTGCCGAATTCGCCCTTTGGCGGATCAATGCCGTTTTCTGCAAACGAGGGTGTGACCCATTATTACGGTGTTGGAGCCTATGAGCGGCCGCTGGAGGATGCGCGGCGTGCCGATGTGCGGTTCTCAGCGGAATCGCTTGCCTTTTCGCAGGTGCCGGAACAGCGCCTGCTGGATCGGTGCCTGCCGGTTCCCGCCTTGCATGATCCGCGCTGGAAGGCCCGCGTTCCGCGTGACCGCGACGCCTCATGGGATTTCGAGGATACGCGCGATTTCTATCTGGGGCTGATCTACGATCTCGATCCGGCGAAACTGCGCCGCGAGGACCCGGCGCTCTATCTCGAACTGTCGCGTGCGGTCACGGGTGAGGTCAGCGAGGCGGTGTTTGCGGAATGGCGACGGCTCGGTTCGAACTGTCAGGGCGGGCTGGTCTGGACCTTCAAGGATCTGATGCCCGGACCCGGTTGGGGGATACTCGATTCCGCCGGTGAGGCAAAGCCGGTCTTTCATGCGCTGAAGCGGGCTTTCCGGCCCGTGCAGGTTCTGCTTCTCGATGAAGGAACGAACGGTCTCGATGTGCATGTCATCAATGAGACGGGCAATGCCATTGACTGCGTGCTGCAGCTCGCGGCCCTGCGGGATGGTAGGACGGAGGTGGTTTCGGCCCGTCAGCCTCTTTCGCTCGAACCGCGGTCGAGCCTCCGCCTTGCGGCGACCGATCTGGTCGGAGGTTTCTTCGATTTCACCTATACCTTTCGCTTCGGCCCGCCGTCCCATGACGTGGTCACCGCGCAGCTTTCCCTTGCGGATGGGGGCCTCGCTCTGGCCGATGCATACCATTTCCCGCTTGGGCGCGCGAAAGCCATGCATCAGGCCGAAATCGAGGCAAGTCTGGTTCAGGAGGACGAAGGCTGGAGCCTGATGCTCACAGCCAGTCAGCTGGCGCAATCGGTGCATGTGATCAGTGAGGGCCATGTGCCAGAAGAGAACTGGTTTCATCTCGCTCCGGGCAAAATGCGAAAGATCCGTCTAGCCTCGCGCACCGGAACCGATCCGGCAGCTCTTCCGACCGGCACGATCCATGCGCTTGGGGGCAGCCGGGTCGTCTCCTTCTGAACCCTATCGGCCTGAAAGCCGGGATGCGGCCTTGATTTCGGGCTGGGTCAGGCGAACTGCTTCCGCGCGATGGAGCCGCACCTGGTTTCGTCCGCTTCGCTTTGCCTCGTAAAGGGCCATATCCGCATCGCGCACCAGTCGCTTGCAATCCCGGTCCTCGCCATAGGCAATGCCGATCGAACCGCCCATGGTCAGATTGAAACCCTGATAGCTGAGGCCTTTGCCAAGACCATTGAGGATTTTCGCGGCCTTGGCAGCCAGCTGCTGCTCGCTTTCGAAATTCACCGCAATCAGCACGAATTCATCGCCGCCCATGCGCACGGCGAAATCATCGGGACCCTTTGCAGCCTCGATCATGCGGGCTGCGTGACAGAGCACCTGATCACCCGCCTCATGGCCATGCTGGTCATTGATAGTCTTGAAATGGTCGAGGTCGATATGCAGCACGGCGAGCTGGCGCACCGACTGGTCATCCGCAAGCTGCTGGCAGCGACGGTCGAAGTAACGGCGGTTCGGCAGGCCTGTCAGGTAATCGTGATCGGCGGCATATTCCACCTGCGCCTGGCTTGCCTGCAATTGCGTCGCTCTTTCCTCGGCAATACGTTGCTGCTCGGCCAGCGCCTTCGTCAGTTCCACATCGGCGGTTACATCCCATTCCACCCCGATGATTGCCGGTTCGCCACGGAAATTGAGGTAGAATTTCGCCTTGGAACGCAAATGCCGGATCTTGCCATCCGGGCGGATGATGCGGAACTGGGATTCGTAGGAGCCCTTGCTTTTGGCCGCCGCATCGAATTCCGCAGACGCCCGTTCAAGATCATCGGGGTGGATCGCGCGCGTCCAGATATCGGTCGGCATGTCGGCGCTCGTCAGCCCGGTGGCATAGAGCTTGTGCATGCGCTCGTCCCAGATCACCGTATCGGTCGCGAGATTATGCTCCCAGACACCGATATGCGAGGCTTCAAGCGCAATATCCAGACGGCGCAGTAGTGCCTGATACTCTTCCTCGGAATGGCGGCGCTCACCCATGGATCGCCCCCCGAAAGGTCTTCGCGCGAAGGGTCATCCGACAATTTGCCGGGCAAGCGTCGGGCGCGATATCGCCCATCCGTTGCAACGGCCCTGCTCGTCCCGTTCCTGCGCTCACTGTCACTCCTCGGTGTCCGGCCATAAAGGCACGTTCATCATGACTGGGCTCAACTGTATGGAATGACATTTATAGATGTTACACAATTTAAATAGAATGAACATTCAAGCGCTTGCAACTTTTTCGGACCAATTGAGCCTTTCCCGGCGGCCGCGGGTGTACTTGGCCCCGTGCAAGAAACCATGGTTGAAATTGCCGCCTTCCCAATCCGGTTTGCCATGGCTAAAGTGCGGCGAAATTCGTGCAGGGGATGAGAATGACAAATAGTGCGCTTCTTCAACGCATTGAGACGCCGCGCCCAGACGTGACGGCGCAAGAGGCAGCCGCTATCCTTGAGACTTTCTATGGCTTGACTGGCCCGATCGTAGAACTGGGCAGCCAGCAGGACCGGAATTACCGCATTGATGCGCCCGAAGGCCGTTTCGTGCTGAAAATCTGCCGGGCGGACTATGCGACCGTCGAGCTTGAGGCCCAGAATGCCGCCATGATGCATCTGGCAGGCAAGGCCGGATCGCCGCGCGTGCCCATGCCGCAGCGTGCCCGCAATGGCGATGACATCCTGTTTCTCGCCGTCGGCGGTGTGGATTATCAGGTGCGTCTCCTGAACTATCTGGACGGCGAGCCGTTGACGCGGCGCAAGCATCTGTCGCGCCAGACGATTGCGGCACTCGGCGATCTCGCCGGACGGCTTGCGCGCAATCTTGCCGATTTCGCCCATCCGGGCCTGGTGCGCGAATTGCAGTGGGATCTGAGGCGTGCGGGGCCGGTGGCGCTGCATCTCCTTTCCTCTGTTACCGACCAGGCGCAGCGTGACCGGATCGCCAAGGTGATGGTCGGTGCCGTCAAGCGCATCCAGCCGCTCGCGCCTGCGCTTCGCGTCCAGGCGATCCATCACGATGTCACCGATGACAATGTGGTTGCCCGGCCGGATGCAAACGGCCGTTTGATCGCCGATGGCGTGATCGATTTTGGCGATGTGCTCGAAGGGTGGCTGGTGGCGGATCTCGCCGTCACCTGTGCCGCCCTCCTGCATCATGCCGATGGCGATGCCTTCGCGATCCTGCCTGCCGTGCGCGCCTTTCATGCAGTGCACCCGCTGACCGAGCCGGAAGCGCGTGCGCTCTGGCCGCTGATTGTCGCCCGCGCGGGCATTCTCGCGGCCAGCGGCCAGATGCAGCTGTCCATCGATCCCGACAATGACTATGTGAAAGCCAATCTGGCCCATGAACTGGAAATTTTCGACGTCGCGGCCGGTACACCCCATGAACTGATGGAAATCGCCATTCTGGAAGCAACCGGTTTTGCGGCACCACCTGCGCCGCTGCCGGTGATGGGTGCGCTTCTGCCGGGTATCCAGCCTGAAGCAATCCGGTTTGCCGATTTTTCCGTGACCAGCCGTGCTCTTGCCGAAGGCAACTGGGAATCCGCGCAGACGGAAATCCGGGTGATGGAACAGACGGCGCGCGAAACCGGCATTTCAATTGCCCGCTATGGCGAATATCGCCTGACCCGAACCGAAGTGCTGAGCCCGCGCGCGCCTGAAAGCCTGGCGCTGCATCTGGCCGTTTGCCTGCCCGCAGGCTTTCAGGCGGCGGCCCCCTGGGCCGGACGGATCGAACGGCAGGCAAGCCGCACGCTTCTCGTCGGTGAATCCCTTGTCCTGCACCTCGACGGCCTGACCCCTGCGCATGAAGCGGGGATCACGGTCGAGGCCGGGGAACCGCTCGGCACGATCACCGGTGAGGCAGGGCATTTCGGCCATCTCGCCATCCAGCTCTGCCGCGTGGCAGGCTTGCTCCCCCCGCTCTTTGCCCGGCCCGGACAGGCAGAAGCCTGGATGCGGCTTAGTCCTTCGCCCTCGACACTCATCGGTCTTGACTGCGATGCGCCGGCGCTTGCAAGCACCGAATTGATGGAACGTCGTCAGCAAAGCTTTGCTGCCGTACAGAAGAACTATTACCGCGAACCGCCCCAGATCGAGCGTGGCTGGCGCGAGCACATGTTCGATACGCGCGGTCGCAGCTATCTCGACATGCTGAACAATGTGACGATTGCAGGCCACGGCCATCCGCGGATCGCCGAGGCTGCCGGACATCAGTGGTCGTTGCTCAACACCAATTCCCGGTTCCATTATGCAGGTGTCGCGGAATTTTCCGAACGGCTTGCAGCCCTGGCGCCGGAAGGGCTTGATACGGTTCTGCTGGTCAATTCCGGTTCGGAGGCGGTGGATCTGGCGCTGAGACTTGCCTGGGCGGCAAGCGGCGCGAAGAACATCGTCAGCCTGCTGGAGGCCTATCACGGCTGGACGGTGGCAAGCGATGCGGTGTCCACCTCGATTGCCGATAACCCGGCAGCGCTTTCCACCCGCCCCGGCTGGGTGCATCCGGTTCTGTCGCCGAACACCTATCGTGGCCCCTATCGCGGGCCGGATTCAGGGGCAGCCTATGCCCAGCATGTGGAGCAGGTGATTGCCGGTCTTGACCAGCGCGGCGAACGGCTCGCCGGGTTCATTTCCGAAACGGTCTATGGCAATGCGGGCGGCATTCCGCTGCCCGATGGCTATCTCGCCCGGGTCTATGACATGGTGCGCAGCCGCGGCGGCCTGTGCATCGCGGATGAGGTTCAGGTCGGCTATGGCCGCCTCGGCCATTATTTCTGGGGCTTCGAACAGCAGGGCGTGGTTCCGGATATCATCAGCGTCGCCAAGGGCATGGGAAATGGCCATCCGCTCGGTGCCGTCATCACCCGGCGCGCGATTGCCGACAGGCTGGAGCAGGAAGGCTATTTCTTCTCGTCCTCCGGCGGCAGCCCGGTGTCCTGCGCGATCGGCATGACGGTGCTCAACATCATGCGCGACGAGGGCCTTCAGGACAATGCCCGCGTGGTGGGGGATCATCTGAAAGCGCGGCTCGAGGCGCTTTGCCAGCGCCACGCCATTGCCGGTGCCGTGCACGGCATGGGCCTCTATCTTGGACTGGAGTTCGTGCGGGACCGGGAAACGCTCGCTCCCGCCACGCAGGAGACGGCGGCGATCTGCGACCGGCTGCTCGATTTCGGCATCCTGATGCAGCCGACCGGCGATCATCTGAACGTGCTGAAGATCAAGCCGCCGCTGTGCCTGAGCGTCGAGGCCGCGGATTACTTCGCCGATATGCTGGACCGGGTGCTGACCGACGGTTGGTAAGAATTCCTTAACCTGTTCAAGTGCTTGTGCCGTCCGGAGCCGTTCCGGGCGGCATTTCTTTTGCCGTTCCCCGACATTTCACGATCTTGCCGCGTTTCTGTCATCTTGTCGAAAAGATAGCCCTCTAAGACCCCACCCATCGATGCATTGCCGTGGTTCGGCTGATTGCCTTCCATCGCCGTTTCCGGGATGGAAAAGGCGGCTGGAACCGGGGTGAAGGGCATCGCGTTTGGCAGCCGGGAGCATGCGGGCTTGCAGGGGTTTTATCCCCTCCCCACATGAAGACCGGAAAGGCGCTGAGGAGACGAAGATGCAGAAACAGGTCGTTGAATATGCAGGTGTTCCTGTCGGAATTCTGGTTCCGGATGCGGATCGCATGAAATTTATCGCCGTGAAGTTTCACGTCCATGACCTTGATGAACGCCATTTCGATTCCGCCAATGATGTAAAGGCGGCAATCCGCGATCTTCTGTCGGCCAATGAACCGCTTTCCTATTACGGATGAGCGGCTGGCAGACATCTGACCTTTGAAGCCCCGGTCCAAGCGGCCGGGGTTTTTGATTCAGGAAATCTTCTGTCCCGTATCGGCAGGCGAGAAACGGGCAACCAGTTCGTGCCTGTCTCCCGGATAGGTAAGCTCCACCCGGGTCACCACCGAGCCGCCGGTGAAGGTGCGCCGGGTGATGACCAGGCAGGGCGTGCCTTCCGCAATCTGCAGGGCGCGCGCGGCCTCGGGGCTGGCACCGGCTGCCCGGATCGTGTGTTCGGCCGTGCTCCATGGCACCTGACCGATCAGGAACGGGCCGGGCGCGGCCTTTGCAAAGCTTTCGTCCTCGGCTTCCGGCACGGCGGAGAGATTGATAAGCCGGTCCTCGTGGCAGAAGGGGCTTGCCCCCGCCCTGTGTATGGCGAGCACCTGCAACACCCGCCCATCTTCGCCAAGTTCCAGCAATCTGCGTTCCAGCGGCCGTGCCTTGCGCAGGCTGCGGGAAAGCAGTGCGTAGCCATAGGCTAGTCCGAGGCTTTCAACTTCGGACTGGATGTCATGGATTTCGAGCACGGCCGAATGGGCGCGCGGCTGGGTGACATAGCTTCCCGCCTTGCGGCGGCGCTCGATCAGCCCGGCATTGGCAAGCTGTACCAGCACCTTGTTCACGGTCATGCGCGAACAGCCATAGTGTTCGGCAAGATCCACCTCGAAGGGGATGCGGGTGCCCGGTGCCCATTCTCCGGACAGGATGCGTCCCTCGATCTCGTCGAGTATCTTTTGATGGAGCGTCTTTTCGCCCGGAGCCGTCATCCGTGATCCTTGCAGAGGAAGGGGAGTGTTCCCCTGCCCCCTATAGAGCGCTTTGCCGCGCCCGGAAAGCTGAACCGCTCAATATCCGCGCTCGCAGAGTGAAATCATTGCCTTGCGGAAGCGGGCTGCGATTGCCTCACGCGCGATATGCTGGCCATTGGAGACCCTTTTCACTCCGCGCGTCCAAACGCAGTCGGGCTTGATCGCCTGGCCGAAAATCCAGCCGTCGATGGCCGCATCCTCATCCAGCCAGGGGGCAGCGGAGCGGTCGAGCGACAGGAAATCCGCATTTGCCCCTTCCTGGAGCCCGGAGGGCTTTCCGAGCGTCCGGCTTCCACCGGCAAGCGCTTCGTCAAACAGCGTACGCCCCGTGGAACGGCCGGGCGGGGCAATCATGTTGCGCTGCAGATGCTTCAGGCGTTGCGAATATTCCAGCTGGCGCAGCTCCGCCGCGATGCTGATCAACACGTTGGAATCCGAGCCGATGCCGAAATGGCCACCGGCAGAGCGGAAGGCTTCGGCTTCGAAAATACCATCGCCCAGATTGCCCTCGGTGATCGGGCAGAGGCCAGCCACGGCACCGCTCAGGGCAAGGCCGCGCACCTCGTCCTTCGTCATGTGGGTGGAGTGGATCAGGCACCAGCGCTGATTGACAGGCATGTTGTCCAGCAGCCATTCGACCGGACGCCTGCCGGTTGCGGCAAGACAATCATCCACTTCCTTCACCTGCTCGGCGGCATGGATGTGGACCGGGCCGTCGGGATGCGCCGCGACGAGCGCCTGCAGTTCCTCGCCGGTTACGGCGCGGAGCGAATGGGGGGCAATCCCGATCACGCTTTCCGGCAGGGCCGCGATTGCCCTTGCGCAGCCTTCGTGCAGGCGGGCGAACTGGTCGAGCGTCGAGATGAAGCGACGCTGGCCTTCGGTCGGTGTCAGGCCGCCGAAATTGGAGTGGGCGTAAAAGCTCGGCAGCAGCGTGAGATTGATCCCGGTTTCGCCACAGGCGCTCGCGATCCGTTCGCCAAGCTCGGCCGGATTGTCATAGGGCGAGCCATCCGGCTGATGGTGAAGGTAATGAAATTCGCCGATCCGGGTGAAGCCTGCCTCCAGCATCAACACATAGAGCATGGCGGCAACCGCCTCGACATCCTCCGGCGCCATGGTCAGCGCGAAGCGGTACATGATGGTGCGCCAGCTCCAGAATGTATCGGTGCCGGGTCCGCGCTGCTCGGCAAGGCCGGACATCGCAAGCTGGAAGGCGTGGCTGTGCAGGTTCGGCATGCCGGGCAGGAGAAGATCATGGCACTCGTCGCCGGGCGCAGGCTTTGCGCCACGCTCGATCCGCTTCAGCTTGCCCTGTTCGATATGCAGCCGCACATCACGTTCCCAGCCTTCCGCGAGAAGCGCCTTTTCCGCTGCGATCACTGCCATCTTCGTCTCCCGATGAATTGCTCTTGCCAAGTCCGATGATATGTATATACATAATTGCACGGAAGAGGTAGCGGAAAATGATCGCGTCAGCGGAAATTTCAAAAGGCAGAGAAGAGCGCGCGAGGCTCTATCTCGATCTGCGGCTGCTCAGCATGGCCGACGGGGCTTCAGTAACCGAACGGGCTGCCGTTGCCGTGGAGGGTGGCGTGATCGTCTATGCCGGACCGGAGGCGGACCTGCCGACCGGTTTGCGGAAGCGCCTGCCTGCCGAGCGCTGCGACGGACGGCTGATGACGCCCGGACTGATCGATTGCCATACCCATCTCGTCCATGCCGGAGACAGGGCCAGCGAATTCGAGATGCGGCTGGATGGCAGGAGTTACGAGGAGATTGCCCGTGCGGGCGGCGGTATCGTCTCCTCGGTCAAGGCCCTGCGCGCGGCAAGCCGCGACGATCTGATCCGTAAAAGCCTGCCGCGTCTTGATGCCTTGATGGCCGAAGGGGTGACCACCGTCGAGATCAAGTCCGGTTACGGGCTTTCGCTGGCCGACGAGCTGAGGTCGCTCGAGGCGGCTCGCGCACTCGGCACCCGGCGCGCTGTCGACATCACCACCACCTTTCTCGGCGCGCATGCGCTGCCGCCGGAATTCAGGGAGGATCGTGCGGCCTATCTCGATCTGGTGATTGACACCATGCTGCCGGAAGTCGCCCGTCTTGGTCTTGCCGATGCCGTGGATGCCTTCTGTGAAGGGATCGCCTTCAGCGTGGAGGAAACGGCCCGTCTGTTTGATGCGGCGCGCGCGCTTGGCCTGCCCGTGAAGCTGCACGCGGATCAGCTTTCCAATCTTGGCGGTGCCGCCCTTGCCGCCCGCTATCAGGCTCTTTCAGCCGATCATCTCGAATATACCGACGCAGAGGGTGCGGAAGCGATGGCGGCAGCCGGAACGGTGGCCGTGATCCTGCCCGGTGCCTTCTATTTCATTCGCGAGACGAAAAAGCCGCCCATTGCGCTATTCCGTGAAAAGGGGGTGGCCATGGCATTGGCGACGGATTGCAATCCGGGCACCTCGCCGCTCACCTCGCTGCTCCTGACGATGAACATGGGGGCGACCCTGTTCGGCATGACGGTTCAGGAATGTCTGGCGGGCGTTACCCGCGAGGCAGCACGGGCCCTTGGCCAGTTGAACCGAAAGGGCACCATCGAGGCCGGCAAGCAGGCCGATCTTGCGCTCTGGAATGTCGAGCGCCCGGCAGAGCTCGTCTATCGCATGGGGTTCAATCCCCTCCATCAACGCATTCACAAGGGGCTGGCCGCCTGAGGTCAGCCGTCGAACCATTCTCCGGGGAGGAAGATCATGACCAATCCACGCCACAATATCCGTGATGTCCGCAGCCCGCGCGGCACCGTTCTGTCCGCCAAGAGCTGGATGACCGAAGCGCCGCTGCGCATGCTGATGAACAATCTGGATCCGGAGGTTGCCGAAAATCCGCACGAGCTGGTGGTCTATGGCGGCATCGGTCGGGCGGCCCGCACCTGGGGCGATTTCGACAAGATCGTCGAAAGCCTGCGGGGGCTGAACGAGGATGAAACGCTTCTGGTGCAGTCGGGCAAGCCGGTCGGTATTTTCCGCACCCACAAGGATGCGCCGCGCGTCCTGATCGCCAATTCCAATCTCGTGCCGCACTGGGCGACCTGGGACCATTTCAACGAGCTCGACAAGAAGGGGCTCGCGATGTACGGCCAGATGACCGCGGGTTCGTGGATCTATATCGGCAGCCAGGGCATCGTGCAGGGTACTTACGAGACCTTCGTGGAAGCGGGTCGCCAGCATTACAACGGCAATCTCAAGGGTAAGTGGATACTGACCGGTGGCCTTGGAGGCATGGGTGGTGCGCAGCCGCTTGCAGCCGTGATGGCGGGGGCCAGCTGCCTTGCGGTGGAATGCAATCCCGACAGCATCGATTTTCGCTTGCGCACCCGCTATCTCGACGCGAAGGCCGAAACCATCGACGAGGCGCTGGCGCTCATCGACCGCTGGACGAAAGCAGGCGAAGCGAAATCCGTTGGTCTTCTCGGCAATGCGGCCGAGGTATTCCCCGAGCTCGTGCGCCGCGGCGTGCGCCCCGATATGGTGACCGACCAGACCTCGGCGCATGATCCCCTGAACGGCTATCTGCCGAAAGGCTGGACGATTGCCGAATGGAAGGCACGGCGTGAAAGCGATCCGAAGGGCGTGGAAAAGGCTGCCCGCGCCTCGATGCGCGAGCAGGTGGAGGCGATGCTCGCCTTCTGGAAGGCCGGGATACCAACGCTTGATTACGGCAACAATATCCGCCAGATGGCCAAGGAAGAAGGTTTGACCAATGCCTTCGACTTCCCCGGTTTCGTTCCGGCCTATATCCGCCCGCTGTTTTGCCGGGGCATCGGTCCGTTCCGCTGGGCAGCGCTTTCCGGTGATCCGGAGGATATCTACAAGACCGATGCCAAGGTGAAGGAACTCACCCCCGGCAACACCCATCTGCACAACTGGCTGGACATGGCGCGCGATCGCATTGCCTTCCAGGGCCTGCCCGCCCGCATCTGCTGGGTGGGGTTGGGGGACCGCCACCGCCTTGGCCTTGCCTTCAACGAGATGGTTCGCAACGGCGAGCTGAAGGCCCCGGTGGTGATCGGCCGCGATCATCTCGACAGCGGCTCGGTTGCCTCTCCGAACCGCGAGACGGAAGCGATGAAGGACGGATCGGATGCGGTCTCCGACTGGCCGTTGCTCAATGCGCTGCTGAATACCGCATCGGGTGCCACCTGGGTCAGCCTGCATCATGGCGGCGGGGTCGGCATGGGCTTTTCGCAGCATTCCGGCGTGGTGATCTGCTGCGACGGGTCAGACGATGCGGCGCGCCGCATAGAGCGGGTGCTGTGGAATGATCCGGCAACCGGCGTCATGCGCCACGCGGACGCGGGCTATGACATTGCGCTTGATTGCGCCCGCGAGAAGGGGCTGAACCTGCCCGGCATTCTGGCCTGATCGCCAGCATCGCTTTCGTCAGGCGGCGTGGGCGTCTGTCCACACGCCTGACTGACCCTTTCCGAGGTCGAAATTGCCGAGCAAGGTGGCAAGTGTCCTTGCCTCGCTCGCCAGCGAATGGGTTGCCGCCGTGGTCTGCTCCACCATGGCGGCATTTTGCTGCGTGCCCTGATCGATCACATTCACTGCGGTGTTGATCTCGCGGAGACCGGTTGCCTGTTCGCGCGAACTTTCGACGATCGCAATCACATGGGTGTTGATTTCCAGCACTTCGTCGACGATGTCGCGAAGCGCATCACCCACCTGCGAGACGAGGGTGACCCCTTCCTTGACCTGCTCACCGGAAGTGGTGATGAGGTTCTTGATTTCGCGTGCGGCGGTGGCCGAGCGTTGCGCAAGTTCTCGCACTTCCATCGCCACAACGGCGAAGCCCTTGCCGGCCTCTCCTGCGCGCGCTGCCTCCACCCCGGCATTCAGGGCCAGGAGATTGGTCTGAAAGGCAATTTCGTCGATCACCGAAATGATGCTGTTGATCTGCTTCGAGGACTCTTCGATGGAAACCATGGCCGCCGTGGTGCGACGGGCGATTTCACTGGATTTCTCACCACGCTCGCGCGCCTTGGAAACCAGCGCCCCCATTTCTTCGGCACGCTTGCGGCTGTCGCTAACGGTCGTCGTGATTTCCTCAAGTGCAGCGGCGGTTTCTTCCACCGATGCCGCCTGCTGTTCCGTGCGGGCAGAGAGATTATTGGCCGCCGCGCTGATTTCCGATGTGCCGACATGAATGACGCCGACACTTGCACCGACCATTGACAATGCATTGTCGAGCGTGGTCACAGCCTCGTTGTAATTGATGCGGATGCGGTCCAGCTCACCTTCAAACGGCGTTTCTATCCGTAGGCGCAGATTGCCCGCGGCAAGCCCTTGCAGGGCATCGCCGATGCCTTCGACCGCAGCGCGGATCTGGGCCGCTTCGGCTGCCCGTTCTGCTTCGCGCTCCCGCCGGTCGGCGTCTGCCTTCCTGCGGGTAAGGTCTGCCTCTTCTTCCAGTCGCCGCTGCGAAAGGGCTGCGTCCCGGAAGATGCCGACCGAGCGCACCATGTCGCCGATTTCATCAAGGCGCTTTTCACCGGCAAGCGTGATGTCTGTATTGCCCGATGCCAGCCGCGTCATCGCACGAACAAGAGTGACGATCGGCGCCATCAGTTGCCGTGAAAGGATCGTCGAGACGACAGTGCTTGCGATCAGCAGGAGTAGTGCGCAGAGCGCCACCATATTGCGCAGCGCAACAACCGGCGCATTTGCCTCGTCCTTGCCCATCAGCGCGGCAATGGCCCATCGGGTGCCGTGATATTGCACCGGTTCGAGTGCCGCATAGGAAGTAATACCACGATAGCCGGCCAATTCTCCCGAGGCCGCCGTTCCGGAAAGGGCAGCCGAGATCAGATCGCCCTCCACCTTCACCTTCAGCGTGTCGTCCTCCGGTGTCCGGGTGGAATCGACCGTCAGCAGGTTCTGCCCGTTGATCAGAATGGTTTCTCCCGTATCACCGAGACCCGAATTGTTGGAGAGGGTTTCCAGAAACTTGTCCATGGGCATCTGCATGGCCAGAACACCGACCGTTGCGCCTGCCTCACGGATCGGGACAGCAAGAAAGGCTGCAGGCGCACCGGCAGATGGTGCATAGGGCGCAAAATCCGAATAGAAAACCGCGTCGTCGTCCTTGGCCGCAAGCGCCTGCTTCAGAATGGTGCCGAGGCCCGAGGACGCCCATTTTCCGGTGAGGAAATTGGTGGCGAAATCCGCTTCCTTGAACACGGTATAGACCGCGTCCCCCTTCGCATTGAAAAGGAACATGTCGTAATAGCCGTAGGTGCGAAGATGCCGACGGAAAAACGGATGGTAGCGGGCATGTACCTGGTCATAGTCGCTGGATCCGGCCTGATCGAGAAGGTCGTGCTTGCCGGTTGGATTGGGATTTTCCGTTACATAGGCCTTCTGCAAGGCGCCGAAACTGTCCGGGCCAGCCTTTGCCGCGGCCGCATCGAGTGCCTTCAGCGCCTCGACTGTGGCAGGATCGGCTGCTGTCAGAAGCATATCCTTGTCGATACCGGATAAAAGCCGGTCAAGATCCTTGTGACGGTCTTCCGCATAGGCGTCCAGCGTCTTCAGTGTCTGCTCGCGGATCTGCCCGGAAGACATGGTGAGCGAAAGAACGGTAGAAATGCTGATCGAAGCGAGCGTCAGAAGGGCGGCGGCAAGCGGAATTTTTCGGGATACCAGCATCAGCAGGCCTCAAATGGGAGGTTTCTGTCAGCCACATCCTGACTGGCAGCCGCACATCCGGCCGGGTGAACACATCTGTGTCACTCACATTTGTTATAACAACTACTTTTTAAAAAGGGGTAAAGTACCATTTTCTTACCTGTGGTAGAGGTGATCGCGATAAATCTGTCTTTACTACCTTGAGGTGTCAAAATGCTGTAAATGTGAGTGTCGTGAGAGAGCGAACAATACCCGGAATGCAGGCAATATTCTCATTGATGAATTTGCCGATATCTTTTTCATCCTTCACATAGATCTTCAGCAGCAGATCATAATCGCCGCTTGTCGAGTAAAGTTCAGAGACCAGCTCGGTTTTGTAAATGGCATCGGCCACGTCATAGGTGCGACCCGGGGCGCATTGCAGCTGGACGAAAATAGGCTTCATTTTAGACCTCATCGATTGTGCCTGCCGGACAGTGCCGGACGCGACCGCACTATGGCGAAAAAGCTCAACCTTCCGCAAGGGGGCCGGGCAAGGCCCCACCGTTTTCACTCGAACGGGCCTCTGCGGTGATCCAGTTACGGAAGGCAACAAGCGGTGGATAGGCTGCCCGTTCAAAGGGCACGGCCAGAAAATAGCGTTCCGCGCTTTCCATTTCGTCGCCCACGCGCACCAGATCACCACGGGCAAGTTCGTCGCGGATCAGGAAGGTCGGCAAAAGGGCAATGCCGAGCCCGGCAATGGCCGCCTGCGCTGCGGTCGCGAACTGGTCGAACAGCATGCCATGCACGCCTTCGGCCGCAATGCCCTTTGCGCTGAACCATTTCTCCCAGGCATCCGGACGGGTTGCAAGGTGGAGCAAGGGCGCGTCGATCAGATCTTCCGCAGACCGAACCGGATGACGGGTGAGGAAATCCGGACTGCAGGCCGGCACTGTCTCTTCCTTCATCAGGAATGTGAGATCGGCGCCCGGCCAGTGACCGAGCCCGAAATGGATCGCGGCATCGATCATGTCGAGGCGGAAGTCGAAGGGCGAAAGCCGTGTGACGAGATTGATGGTTATACCCGGATTGAGCTTCAGGAAACGGCCGAGCCGCGGTGCAAGCCAGCGGGTGCCGAAGGTCGGCAGGATCGCAAGGTTCAATGTGCCGCCATGGGGATTTGCCTTCAGCGTCAGCGAGGCCGAGGAAATGCGCCGCAGCGCCTCGCGGATTTCCCGTGCGTAGCTGTCTCCGGCAAGGGTCAGCCGGATCGTCTGCCGTTCGCGCACAAAGAGCGTCACGCCCAGTTGCTCCTCCAGCGCCTTGATCTGGCGGCTGACGGCGCTCTGGGTCAATGCAAGCTCCCGCGCCGCCGTGGTGATCGAACCGGTGCGGGCCGCCGCCTCGAAGGCCGCGAGCAGTGACGTGGACGGCAGAAAACGGCGTGGCGCCACCATGGGTCATTCCAATTTCGAATGAACTCTTGACTAAATACCGATATTCCTGAGGAATTGCGGCTTGTAAAGTGGTGAAAATTGGCAATTCCGGAATGATGGCCTGTTGCAAGGCCGGAAGGGACCTCTCACCATGGCCACCACGCAATCGCATTTCATCTCCGCAGACCGTATTCGCAGCCTGTTCACCGAAGCGATGTCGGCCATGTATCGCGAGGAAGTGCCGCAATATGGCACGCTTGTAGAGCTGGTTGCGGATGTGAACGCAAAGGTGCTTGCCGACAATCCCGCGCTGAAGGCGCGGCTTGAAGCCCTCGGCGAGCTCGAGCGCATCAATGTGGAGCGCCATGGCGCGATCCGGCTTGGCACGGCGGCCGAGCTGCACACCATGCGCCGCCTGTTTGCAGTGATGGGCATGGAAGCGGTCGGCTATTACGACCTCTCGATGGCAGGCGTGCCGGTGCATTCCACCTGTTTTCGCCCGGTCGCCGAGGAGGCCCTGAAGATCAATCCCTTCCGTGTCTTCACGTCGCTGCTGCGCCTTGAGCTGATCGAGGACAAGGCATTGCGGGCCGAGGCGGAAGCGATACTTGCGCGCCGCGGGATCTTCACAGACGGTGTCCTTCGGCTGATTTCAACCTTCGAACAGACGGGCGGGCTCACCGAAGAGCAGGCCAAGTCTTTCGTCGCCGAAGCGCTTGAAACCTTCCGCTGGCATTCCGAGGCAACCGTTTCGGCCGAGACCTACAAGCGCCTGCATGATGCCCACCGTCTGATCGCCGATGTGGTGAGCTTCAAGGGGCCGCATATCAACCACCTGACGCCACGCACGCTCGATATCGACGCGGTGCAGGCCGAAATGCCGAAGCGCGGCATCACGCCGAAGGCCGTCATCGAAGGCCCGCCGCGCCGCAAGATTGATATCCTGCTCCGTCAGACCTCTTTCAAGGCTCTGGAAGAGCCTGTCGTTTTCCTCGGCGAAGGCGAGGCGCACGCGGGCACCCATACCGCACGGTTCGGCGAAATCGAACAGCGTGGCGTCGCACTCACCCCGAAGGGTCGCATGCTGTATGATACACTTCTTCACGCGGTCCGCGGTGAAGTGCAGGTTGGCGTCAAGGGGGCAGGGGCAGGCGACTATGCCGCCGAGTTGTCTGCCCGTTTCGAAACCTTCCCGGATGATGCCGATACGCTTCGCCGCGAAGGTCTTGCCTTTTTCCGCTACACTGCGACCGCAGAAGGTTGCGCCGCGCGCGACAAGGGTGTGGCCATGCCTGCCTCTGTCGATCAGCTGATTGCCGCCGGTTACCTCCGGTTTGATCCGGTCATCTATGAGGACTTCCTGCCTGTCAGCGCGGCAGGCATTTTCCAGTCCAATCTCGGCACCGACCAGCAGGTGAATTATGCCGCGCGCGCCAATCGTGCCGCTTTCGAGGCAGCGCTTGGCGCCAAGGTCGAGGATGAGCTCGCTCTTTATGCCGCCACACAGAACGGCTCGCTGGCCGAAGCACTGCGTACGCTCGGGGTGACCGCCCCGGAGCGGAAATCCATCGCCTGACGGATTGATATGGGTGCGCTTCCTCCCCATCATCGCATTGGCAAGGATCGGCTCGTGCCTTTCCTTGCCGCTTTGCGTCGTGAGGGTTTCGGCGGTGAGACGCTGGATGATCAGGCCGCGCGTATAGTCCATGCGACGGACAACAGCATCTATCAGCTTGCCCCGGCGTTGATTGCCTTTCCGAAAAACGGCGAGGATGTGGCCCGGCTGATGCGGGCGGCGGCTGAAACCGGCATGCCCGTTACGCCGCGCGGAGGGGGAACCGGCACCAATGGCCAGTCCCTGTCGGGTGGTGTGGTCGTCGATTTTTCCCGCCACATGAACCGCATTCTCGGCCTCGATGCCGAGCGCCGCGAAGTGACGGTGGAGCCGGGCGTGGTTCTTGATCAGCTGAATGCCTGGCTGAAGCCGCATGGCCTGTTTTTCCCGCCGACCGTTTCCACCGCATCGCGCGCCACAATCGGCGGTATGGTGGCAACCGATGCCTCGGGCAAGGGTTCGCGGCTCTACGGCCGCACCTCCGCCTATGTCGAAGCGCTGGATGTGGTGCTGGCCGATGGCTCTTCCGCATGTGTCAGAAGCGTGGATGCAGCCGGAATCGAGCAGACGGCGAAAAGCGGCAGCCATTATGGCAAGGCGCTTTTGCAGCTTCGGGAGACCTGCCTTGGCAAGCAGCGGGAAATCCGCTCGGTTTTCCCGGCGATGAACCGTGGCCTGACCGGCTACAATCTGCTGGATGTTCTCGGTGCGGACGGGCTTTATCATCCGCAGAAACTGTTGGCCGGTTCGGAAGGTACGCTCGCTGTCACCCGCGCCATCACGCTTCGGCTGATTGAACGGCCTGCCGCCCGTGCCATTGCCGTCATTCGCTATCGCAGCTTCTCCGCTGCCCTCGATGATGTCTCCCGTCTGCTGGAAGCCGATCCGGCGGCGATCGAAATCATGGATGACAAGGTGCTGGCGCTCGCGCGTGAGGACGTGGTCTGGCAAAGTCTCGAGGCCGTGCTCGGTGGCCCGACAGAGGTGCCGGTGGGCGGGTTGAATGTCGTGGAATTCGTGGGCGCAAGCGATGCCGATATAATGGCAGGGTTAGCCCGTCTCGACGCTCTTTCGGACAAGGCCGGGCAAGGGCAACTGGATGCGGTGATCGTGCGCGAGCCAGCTCTTGTCGCAACCGTCTGGGAACTGCGCAAGAAAGCCGTCGGTCTGCTCGGTCGGCTTGGCGGCATACCTTTCATAGAGGATACGGCCGTTCCGCCACAGAGCCTGCCTGCTTACCTGAAAGAGTTCCGTACGATTCTCGATGCCCATGGGCTCGATTACGGCATGTTCGGCCATGCGGATGTCGGTTGCCTGCATGTCCGCCCTGTACTCGACATGCGCAATCCGGCGCATGCTGCATTGATCCGCCCGCTGTCTGATCAGGTGGCGGACCTTACCCGTCGCTACGGTGGCCTGATATGGGGTGAGCATGGCCGTGGTTTTCGCGGCGAATATTCCCCGCAGTTCTTCGGCGAGGCACTCTATGCGGAGCTGCGGGCGATCAAGGCCGCCTTTGATCCGGACAATCTGCTCAATCCCGGCAAGCTGGCCGCCCCGAATGGGCAAAAGGCAATCGACCGGATCGATGCCATTCCGCTCAGGGGCGATTTCGACCGGCAGATTTCCGGGCCGCTCAAAACCGGGGTGGAGAAGGCGGTTGCCTGCAATGGCAACGGCGCCTGTTTCGGCTGGGATGCGGCGGATCTGATGTGCCCGTCCTACAAGGCGACACGCGACCGCAGCCAGTCGCCGAAAGGCCGGGCGGCACTGCTGCGCGAATGGGCGAGACGAAAGAGCGCCGGTGAAGACCACCTGCCGGATTTCAGACCGTTCGAGGACGCCGTTCATGCCGCGCTTGCCACCTGTCTTTCCTGCAAGGCCTGTTCGAGCCTCTGTCCGGTAAGGGTGGACATTCCCGCCATGCGGGCGACCTTCATGGAAGACTACTATCGCCACCGCCGTCGCCCGCTGCGCCACCATCTGATGGCGCGGATGGAGGAAGTGGTGCTTTTTGCGCGTCGCTTGCCGGACCTTTTCAACCGGTTGTCGGGCTTTCGTCTCTCGCGTCTTGTTCTGGACCGGCTGTTCGGACTGGTCGATCTCCCGGTCTTTCATCCTGCGCGTGTGTCGAAATCGGGCGGGCAAGGAGCGGCAGGTCCGCTTGTCGTCCTCCTCGAAGACCCGCTCAATGCCGCCTTTGATGGCAGGGTGATAGACGCTGCAGAAACGTTGCTGGATATACTTGGCTATCGGGTGACGCGCATCGGCCCGCTGCAGAACGGCAAGGCACTGCAGGTGCTCGGCCATGGCGCGGCCTTTGCCCGGATCGCCCATCAGGCCTTTGACCGGCTGGCGAGAGAGGCGCCCCCGGACGCCTCGGTAATCACGCTTGATGCAGCGACCGGCCTGCTTTTTGAAGATGATTTCGTGAAGGCCACAGGCCGCAGCGCACCGGTGAAAGTGGAGGCCATCGAAGCCTTTCTCGACCGGGAAATCCGCGAAGGACGCATTGCAGCCCAAGGCGTTGCCAGGCCTGCAAAGCCGTTATCGCTTCTGCCCCATTGCACGGAAAAATCCGCCCGGCCGCAGGTGGGAAAGCTCTGGACGTCGGTCTTTTCCCATTTCGGCCTGTCGCTTGCCGCGCCGCCGGTCGGTTGTTGCGGCATGGCGGGCATGTTTGGGCATGAAACTGAGCACAAAGCGCTGTCTCAATCGCTTTTTGAGATGAGCTGGCGCCCGATTGTTGATAGGAATGGTGTGGAAGCCGTTCTTGCCAGCGGATTTTCCTGCCGATGCCAGACCGAACGCATGACAGGCAGCCGCCCTCGCCATCCGGTGGAGGCGCTGCTTCAATGCGTTCTGGCGGATGGAAGCCCATCCGGCAGCGGGGCGAGCAACGAGACGAACAAGGGTAAGACTGATGCTGAATGATCCGCGCTCCCACGGCCTTTGGGAAAAATCCGCCCCGCCTGCGCCCGAAACCACGTCGCTTTCCGGTGCGCATACGGCGGATGTGGTGATCATCGGCGGTGGCTATACCGGGCTTTCCTCAGCGCTCCATCTTGCCGAGTCTGGCAGCCGCGTGATCCTGCTCGAGGCCAAGGAAATCGGCTTTGGCGGGGCGGGCCGCAATGTCGGGCTGATCAATGCCGGCATGTGGGTGATGCCCGATGATCTGCCGGGCGAGCTCGGCGACCTTCATGGTGAACGTCTGCTCGACCTGCTCGGCAATGGTCCGCGCGTGGTGATGGGTGTCATCGACAAATACGGCATCGATTGCGAGCTTCAGCGCAATGGCACCCTGCATTGCGCGGTCGGTGACGAAGGTCTGAAGGAAATCGAGGAGCGAGCCAGCCAGTGGCAGAAGCGCGGCGCGCCCGTGACCCTGCTTTCCGCAGAGGAGACCGCCCGCCGGGTGGGCTCCAACGCCTATCGCGGTGCGCTGCTTGATCAGCGCGCCGGAACACTGCAGCCGCTTGCCTATGCGCGGGGTCTTGCGCGTGCCGCCCTTGCAGCAGGTGCCGTTCTTCATACCGCAAGCCCGGTTTTGGATGCGAGCGAAACCGCCTCCGGCTGGGTGGTGAAGACGCCCGCTGGCTCGGTTTCGGCCAATTGGCTGATCGTGGCAACCGATGCCTATTCGGAAGGGCCGTTTGCCGCCGTGCGCCGCGAGCAGGTGCATCTGCCCTATTTCAATTTCGCAACCGTGCCGCTTGGCGACAATCAGCGCAAGCTTGTTCTGCCGGGGCTGGAAGGCGCCTGGGACACGAAGGAAATCCTCTCCTCCTTCCGCATGGACCGGGCGGGACGGCTGGTCTTCGGTTCGGTCGGTGCACTCCGTGGTCCGGCGGCGTCGATCCACAAGGACTGGGCGCGCCGGTCGCTTCGCCAGCTGTTCCCCGACCTTGGCGAGGTTCCCTTCGAATGCGAATGGTATGGCCAGATCGGCATGACCGACAATGCCCTGCCGCGGCTTCACCATTTCGGACGCAATGCCATCGGCTTTTCCGGCTATAATGGCCGGGGCATCTCGCCGGGCACGGTGTTCGGCAAGGTGCTTGCAGAGCACATTCTCGGCACCCGCAGCGCAGACGACATGCCGCTGCCGCTCACCGACCTTTCATCCCCTTCCTTCCGCGGTGCCAAGGAGGCCTATTACGAGGCCGGCGCCGCGATTGCCCATCTCGCCGGGGCCCGCTTCTGAGCGGCCCGGCCCATTCCATCAACCCTTGCAACCGGAAAGACTGACATGACCCTTACGAAATCCGCTCTCGCTCCCGAAGTCCAGGCGATCCTTGGCCGTCTCGGCGTTTCGGCCGACCGTTTCACCGGCGGCACGCTTGCCGTGACCTCGCCGGTCAATGGCGAAAAGATCGCCGATGTGCCGCAGTTTTCCGCAGCTGATACGGAAAATGCCGTCCTCCGTTCGCACAAGGCCTTTCTCGCCTGGCGACAGGTCCCGGCGCCGAAGCGCGGTGAACTGATCCGCCTGCTGGGTGAGGAACTGCGGGCGCACAAGGCCGATCTCGGCCGTCTGGTCTCGATCGAAGTGGGCAAGATCACCTCCGAAGGCCTCGGCGAAGTGCAGGAAATGATCGATATCTGCGATTTCGCGGTCGGCCTGTCGCGTCAGCTTTACGGCCTGACGATTGCGACCGAACGCGCCGATCACCGCATGATGGAGACCTGGCATCCGCTCGGCGTCGTCGGCATCATCTCCGCCTTCAACTTCCCAGTCGCCGTCTGGTCGTGGAATGCGGCGCTGGCCCTGGTCGCGGGCAATGCCTGCATCTGGAAGCCGTCGGAAAAGACCCCGCTTACCGCCATTGCCGCCCATGCGATCTTCGACAAGGCGCTGAAGCGTTTTGTGGCGGAAGGCGGTTCGGCACCGGCCGATCTGTCGCTGCTGGTCATCGGTGGTCGGGATACCGGCGAAGTGCTGGTCGATCATCCGAAGGTGGCGCTGGTATCGGCAACCGGCTCGACGGCCATGGGCCGCATCGTTGGCCCGAAGCTTGCCGCCCGCTTTGCCCGCTCGATCCTGGAGCTTGGTGGCAACAATGCCGCGATCGTCTGCCCGACGGCGGATCTCGACCTCACGCTGCGCGGTGTGGCCTTTGCGGCCATGGGCACGGCTGGCCAGCGTTGCACCACGCTTCGCCGTCTCTTCGTGCATGAAAGCGTCTATGACCAGCTCGTCCCGCGTCTCGCCAAGGCCTATGGCTCGGTCACCATCGGCAACCCGCTGGAAACCGGCACGCTTGTCGGCCCGCTGATCGACAAGGCTTCCTTTGACCGCATGCAGAAGGCACTGGCCGATGCGAAGGCCAATGGCGGTAAGGTTCACGGTGGCGAGCGCGTGCATGAAGCGGATGCGCCCAATGCCTTTTACGTGCGCCCGGCGCTTGTGGAAATGCCCGCCCAGTGCGGCCCGGTGGAGCACGAGACCTTTGCGCCGATCCTCTATGTCATGAAGTACAGGAACTTCGACGAGGCGCTGGAGCTCAACAATGCCGTGCCGCAGGGTCTGTCCTCCTCGATCTTCACCAACAATATCCGCGAAGCCGAAGCCTTCGTCTCGGCCCGGGGCTCCGATTGCGGCATCGCCAATGTCAATATCGGTCCGTCGGGCGCGGAAATCGGCGGTGCATTCGGTGGCGAGAAGGAAACCGGCGGTGGCCGCGAATCCGGTTCGGATGCGTGGAAGGGCTATATGCGCCGCGCGACCAACACCATCAACTATGGCGCTTCGCTTCCGCTCGCACAGGGCGTGAAGTTCGACGTCGAATAAGGAGACGAAGCCGATGGCTGATGTGATTGCAAGCGGGGCGGCCTTTCGCCCCGCATCCCGGATTTCGGCCATCGGCGTTTCCGAAATCCTGCAGATCGGCATGCGGGCGGCGGCGCTGAAGCGCTCGGGCCGGGATGTGATCATTCTTGGCGCGGGGGAGCCGGATTTCGATACGCCGGATTTCATCAAGGAGGGTGCGATCAGCGCCATCCGCGCCGGCCAGACGAAGTATACCAATCTGGATGGCACGCCCGAGCTGAAGGCGGCGATCATCGCCAAGTTCCGGCAGGACAATGGCCTCGACTACGCCACCGATGAAATCACCGTGTCCACCGGCGCCAAGCAGGTGATCTACAATGCGATGATGGCGACGCTCGATCCGGGCGACGAAGTCATCATCCCCACCCCTTACTGGGTGTCCTATTCGGATATCGTCCAGATTGCAGGTGGCGTGCCGGTGCTGATCCCCTGCGGCAAGGAGGCGGGCTTTCGTCTGACGCCGGAGCGGCTGGAAGCGGCAATCACGCCGAGGACCCGCTGGCTGATGCTGAATTCACCTTCCAATCCGTCCGGAGCCGCCTATTCGCCGGAGGATTATCGCAAGCTCACCGATGTGCTGGTCAGATATCCGCATGTCTGGGTCATGGCCGATGATATGTACGAGCATATCCTTTATGACGGCTTTGCCTTCTCCACCCCGGCGGCCGTCGAGCCGCGGCTGAAGGATCGCACGCTGACCGTCAACGGTGTCTCGAAATCCTATGCCATGACCGGCTGGCGGATCGGTTATGCGGGCGGACCGAAGGCGCTGATCAAGGCCATGTCCGTGGTGCAGAGCCAGTCCACCTCCTGCCCGTCCTCGGTCAGCCAGGCGGCAGCCTTGGTGGCGCTCACCGGGCCGCAGGAAATCGTGAAGGAACGCTGCCTCGATTTCCAGAAGCGCCGTGATCTGGTGGTCGATGGGCTGAACGCCATCCCCGGCATCGAATGCCCGAAGCCGGAAGGGGCTTTCTACACCTTTGCGAGCTGTGCCGGTGTTCTCGGCAAGAAGACGCCGTCCGGCAAGGTGCTGGAAACCGACAGGGATTTCTGCGCCTGGCTGCTGGACGAGCATGATGTGGCCATGGTGCCGGGTACGGCCTTCGGCCTAGCCCCCTTCTTCCGCATTTCCTATGCGACTTCGGAGAAGGAACTGAAGACGGCTCTTTCGAGAATTGCCGCTGCGGTGGAAACGCTGGCCTGAGCCAGCCCTTCCCCGTTTCCGGGCGGAAGAAACGATCGAGGGTCGCCGATGTTCATGCTCACCGAAACCGGATCCTTCGAGCAGGAGTTCAAGAAGAGCCGTTTCGTCGCCTTCGCCGGACCGGTTGAGGATGAGGCGGCGGCAAAGGCCTTTGTCGGGGCCCGTGCCGATCCCGCCGCTACCCACAATGCCTATGCCTATCGGATCGGCCCGAAGGTCCGGTTTCACGATGACGGCGAGGTGGGTGGCACGGCAGGCAAGCCGATCCTGCAGGTGATCGAGGGCAATGAGCTTGATCACGTGGTGGTGCTCGTCACCCGCTATTACGGTGGTGTGCTTCTGGGCACCGGTGGTCTGGTGCGGGCCTATGGTGGCACGGCCGGGCAATGCCTGAAGAGCCTTGCAAAGGGCCCGATCGTGCGGCGCGCCCGCTTGACCGTTCGGGCCGATTTTCAGGACATGGCCAGCATCCGTTCCCGGCTGATGGCAGTCTCGGGCCTGGGGCTCGAGGGCGAAGTCTTTCACGAGACGGGCAGCACGCTGTCGCTATCGCTCCCGGCAGGCGCCCTGCCATCGCTTCTTGATCTCATCCGCGATGTCTCGCGTGGCCGGGCCGAAGTGACCGTGAATGGCTGATAACGCCGCAGCGGCTGCCTAAACTTTCGGATCGGGATTTTCCGTATGCCCATCGACGGCGATGATCTGGCCGGAGACAAGCCGCGCCTGATCCGATGCCAGAAACAGGGCCATATTGGCGACATCTTCCGGCCAGACGAAGCTGCGCATGGAGGTGCCGAGCGCATAGCCGTCATGGATGGCATCGCGGGTGGTGCCTTTCAGCTGCGCCTCTTTTTCCATCACCCGTTCCATTCGATCCCCATAGACCGAGCCGGGGCAGATGGAATTGGCACGGATGCCGAAGGGGCCCAGCTCCATCGCCAGTGTCTTCATCAAGCCGTTGATCGCCCATTTCGCCGAGGCATAGGGTGCGCGATTGGGAAAGCCATAGAGACCGGCAGTGGAGGACGTCAGAAGGATGACGCCGGCCTTCTGCCGCTTCATCATCGGGGTCGCATGTTTCGAAAACAGGAAGGCCCCTTCCAGGTTGACTGAAACGCATCGGCGCCAGTCTTCAAGCGCTACATTTTCGACTGTCGCAGTCGGCCCGGCAATGCCCGCATTGGCGCAGAGAATATCAAGCCCGCCAAATGCATCTTCCACACGCTTGAAAAAGGCAGTGACTGAAGCCTCGTCGCTGACATCCAGGCGGGCCTTCAGCCAATGGTCCGGACAGGAGGTAAGTCCTGCCTCGTCCACATCCGCCACGGCAATACGTGCACCGGCTTTTTCAAAGGTTTCCGCTATCACTTTTCCGATCCCGCTTGCTCCGGCGGTGATCAGGGCGCGCTTGCCTTGAAGCATGCTTGTCTCCTCTTTTCGCTTAGTAAAGGATGGTGGGCCGCAAAACGCAACCGACATTGGCAGCCTCGCATGAGATGTGCCTTGCGGCCTCGGGATGGGTAACGTATCGATTGCAAACACCACCGCCGTGCTGGAGGAATACCCTGTCCATGTCCCGCTTCAATCCGCTTGTCGAACGCCTCAACCCGCCCGCTATCCCGACCGTTCTTGGCTGGGGACGCGCCTATGATGGCCATCGCGGCAAGATGATCGACCTGTCGCAGGCGGTCCCCGGCTATCCGCCGCATGCGGATATGCTTGCTTTTCTCTCCGAAGAAGCACTGGCGCGGGCCAATGTCAGCTATGGCGCCATCGAGGGCGAACAGGCGTTTCGCGAGACCTATGCCGCTCACGTGTCCGAAGCCTACGGCGCCTCGATCAAGGCGGAAAATATCCATATCACCGCTGGCGCCAACCAGGCGTTCATCGCGACCTGCCTTGCCACCATGGCGCATGGCGATGTGATCGCCACCACGAACCCCTTCTATTTCAACGAGGAAATCACCCTCTCCATGCTCGGCATGCAGGTGCGGCAAATTCCCTGCACGGCAGAAAACCGGTTTGTGCCGACCCTTGAGGCGGTGAGGGCGGCGATTGATCCATCGGTCAAGGCGCTCTGCCTCGTGACCCCCAACAATCCGACCGGCGCGATCTATCCCGCCGATCTGCTGGAAGGCATTTTCGAGATCTGCCGGGAGAACCGGTGCTGGCTGATCCTCGATGAAACCTATCGCGATTTCCTGCCCCAGGTGATGGACAAACCGCATGCGCTGTTTTCGAAGCCCGGCTGGGAAGAGACGCTGATTGGTCTCTACAGCTTCTCGAAGAGCTTCTGCATTCCCGGCCAGCGCATGGGGGCAATCACCGCATCGCCCTATGTGGTCGCACAGATCGCCAAGGTGATGGATAATCTGCAGATCTGCGCGCCCCGTTCGGCACAGGCCGCCGTGACGCGGGCCATTCCGGCTCTCGTTGGCTGGCGCAAGGACAACCGCGCCGAGATCGACCGTCGTGCGGCGGCGCTGAAGGCCGTCATGGCGAAAGTGCCCGACTGGCGGATGGATTCGCTTGGCGCCTACTTCGCCTTCATCCGCCATCCCTTTGATGGCGTGCCTGCAGCCACCGTATCCAGACAGCTGGCGCTCCGGGCTGGCGTTCTCTGCGTTCCCGGCTCCTATTTCGGCAAGGAACAGGACCAGTATCTGCGTTTTGCCTTTGCCAACGCGGATGCGGAGACGATCGGGCTGCTTGCCGAACGGCTGAACGGCTTCCGTCTGGAAGACTGAAAAAGGCGAAATTTCAGGCTTGCCCTTCCCGTGGCTGGAAGGTTTAGACCGGTCTGATCAGGATACCGGAGCCTTTGTCATGGAAGAAATCAAGAGCCGTTTTCGCGTTGAAGGCATGGATTGCGCAAGCTGCGCGCTCAAGGTGGACAAGGCTGCCAGACGGGTGGACGGCGTCCGCGAGGTCTCGGTTTCCGCCACCGCCGGAACCATGGTCATCACCCATGACGGCACGGTGGATTTCGTAAAGATGGGTGCCCTGATCGGAAGCCTCGGCTACCGGATGGAGACCGGCAAAGCGGATAGACCGACACATCACGAGGCCGCTGGCAACTGCGCTTCGGGACATGATCACGATCATAACCATAACCATAACCATAACCATGATCATGACCATGACCATGACAGAAAGTCTGATCAGGGTGATCACGATTCGCACGGTCATAGCCACGGCCCGCTCGACGGGGTCTGGTGGAAAAGCGGCAAGGCGCGGCTTGCGGCCATCGCCGGAGCGGGCGTGATTCTTGCCTATGGCGTGGGCCATGTCTTGCCTGCCTATGCCAATCCCGCCTTCATGCTGGCGCTTGCGGTTGGTCTTGCCCCGATTGCCCTTCGCGCCTTTCAGGCCGCCCGCTATGGCACGCCCTTTTCCATCGAGACGCTGATGACGATTGCAGCCGTCGGTGCGGTGCTTATCGGGGCGAGTGAAGAAGCGGCGATGGTCGTCTTCCTCTTCCTGATCGGCGAACTTCTGGAGGGGATTGCCGCCACGCGCGCCCGCAACAGCATTCGCGCGCTGTCTGATCTGGTGCCGAAGGTTGCCCGTGTCGAAACAGATGGCGCGGTGAAGGAATTGCCCGCTGCGGACCTCATGCCCGGCATGATGCTGCTTGCCCGACCGGGTGATCGCATCGCTGCTGACGGCACGATCTTCACCGGCGAAGGCGAGATCAGTGAAGCGCCGGTGACGGGTGAAAGCGTGCCGGTGCGCAAGGGTCCCGGCGATCCCGTCTTTGCCGGAACCATCAATGGCGATGCGGCGCTGAAAATCACCGTGACGGCTACCGCTGCCGACAATACGATTGCGCGTGTCATCCGGCTGGTTGAGGAAGCGCAGGAAAGCAAGGCACCGATGGAGCGCTTCATCGACCGCTTTTCGCGCTACTACACACCGGGAATTCTCGCGCTCGGGGCACTGGTCGCACTTCTGCCACCGCTTCTCTTTGGCGCAGACTGGTCGCAATGGATCTACAAGGGGCTCGCGCTGCTTCTGATCGGCTGCCCCTGCGCGCTGGTGATTTCAACCCCTGCCGCCATTGCCGCAGCGCTCTCCGCCGGAGCCAGAAATGGCCTTCTGCTCAAAGGCGGGGCGGTGCTTGAAGCCATCGGCCGGGTTGATACGGTCGCCTTCGACAAGACCGGAACGCTGACGGAAGGTAAGCCAGTAGTTACGGATATTCTTGCCGTCGACCAGACGGAAGACGAGGTGCTGTCGCTTGCCGCCGCCCTTGAAACCGGCTCCAGCCATCCGCTGGCGCGTGCCATCCTCGACCGCGCCGGGGGGCTTGCGCTTCCGGCTGTCAGCGACAACCGGGCAATCGGCGGGCGTGGCGTCGAGGGAACCGTCTCGGGCAGAACGGTGTTTCTCGGCTCCCTGAAGGCGATCGAGGAGCGCATCACCCTGTCTTCGGATGCCCGTTCCCGTATTGCGAGCCTGAACGGCGAGGGCAAGACCGTCTCACTGCTTCTGATCGACGACCGGCTTGCGGGCGTGATCGCCCTGCGCGACGAACCGCGGGACGACGCCCGCGCGGGTATCCGCGCGCTCGACGCCCTCGGCATCCGCAGTCTCATGCTGACCGGTGACAATTATCTGACTGCGGCTGCGGTGGGTTCCGCCCTCGGCATGGACGTGAAGGCAGAGCTTCTGCCGCAGGACAAGCAGCAGATCGTTTCGGCGCTGAAAGGTGAAGGCTGCCGGGTCGCCAAGGTCGGTGACGGCATCAATGATGCACCCGCGCTTGCGGCCGCTGATGTGGGCATCGCCATGGGAGGCGGAACGGATGTGGCACTGGAAACCGCCGATGCAGCGATCCTCAACAGCCGGGTGACGGATGTGGCGCGGATGATCCGGCTTTCCCGTGCCGCCATGCGCAACATACACCAGAACATCGCGCTGGCGTTGGGGCTGAAAGGCGTCTTTCTGGTCACAACCCTGATCGGCATCACGGGACTATGGCCCGCGATCCTCGCGGATACAGGCGCGACGGTCCTTGTGACCTTCAATGCACTGCGTCTTCTGCGCTGGCGGGGATAAGCGCAAAATGCACGCTTGAACGGATTTGTATCCGCTGCGTTTTGCGCTAGCCTGCGGATCACTCCATACCCTGCCGCTTGTAAAAGGTGCTCTCATGCTGCGTTTCGGAATTCTATCGACCGCCAGGATCGGCCGTGAACTTGTCGTGCCTGCCATTCAGGACGCGGAAAACTGTGTGGTGACGGCTATTGCCAGCCGCGACGCGGCACGCGCCCGCGAAATGGCAGACCGTTTCTCCGTGCCGCATGCCTTCGGCTCCTATGAGGAGATGCTGGCAAGCGACGTGATCGATGCCGTCTATATTCCGCTTCCGACCTCCCAGCATGTGGAATGGACGATCAAGGCCGCGGACGCGGGCAAGCATGTGCTGTGCGAAAAGCCGATTGCAATGAAGGCGGACGAGATTGATGCGCTGATCGCCGCCCGCGACCGCAATTGCGTGCTGATCTCTGAAGCGTTCATGGTAACTTACGCTCCGGTCTGGCAGAAGGTGCGTTCGCTGCTCGGGGAGGGGGCAATCGGCACCCTGAAACATGTGCAGGGGGCCTTCACCTATTTCAACCGCGATCCCGGCAATATGCGCAATATTCCGGCCCTTGGTGGCGGCGGCCTGCCGGATATCGGTGTCTATCCCACGATCACCACCCGTTTCGTCACGGGTGCAGAGCCGGTGAAAGTGCAGGCCAATACCGAGCGCGATCCGGATTTCGGCACGGATATCTATTCCTCGGTGCGGGCGGATTTCGGCGCTTTCGAGCTCAGCTTCTATATTTCGACACAGCTCGCCAATCGCCAGGTGATGGTGTTCCACGGCACCGAAGGGTTCATTGAAGTGAAGTCTCCGTTCAACGCGGATCGTTATGGTGCGGAAGAGGTTGAGCTCACCAACCAGAACCATGGCGTAAGCCAGATCTTCCGGTTCCAGGACAGCCGCCAGTATCGCCGTGAGGTCGAGGCCTTCTCGCGCAAGGCGCGGGGCGAGGCGGCAGAGGTCGTCTCGCTCGAAAGCTCGAAGCGCAATCAGGCCTTTATCGATGCAATCTATCGCGCCAGCGAGAAGAATGGCTGGGAGCCGGTCTGAGACCGGCGCTCGCTACTCTTTCGGTTCGCGGAAGACGAAGCGGGAATAGCCGAAATAGCTGAACAGCATCGCGCCGAGCGAAGCCGCAATCACCGCCACGACCGGCTGCAAGACGGGCATGGTGAAAATCAGGGTCGCGTAGATAATATAGTTGAGGAGCGCGCCAAGCAGGCCGATGAAGCCGTAGCGCACGCCCTCATCGGTCACCGAGCGGCCAGACTTGCCAAAGGTGAAGGTGCGGTTGATCTGCCAGGTCACCAGCATCGCCGCCGCAATCGAAAGCACGCGGGCAATGTAGGGTCCGATCCCGGTATAGGTGATCATCAGATGAAGCAGGCCCGCATCGGTGATGAAACCGCTGGTTCCGGCAATGCCAAAGGTAAGGAGGCGCTTCATGCGGCTTTGCGGCCCCGTGCCTTGCCGTCGGTTGCCTTTTCCGCCGTCAGGCTCGTGGCGCCCAGACGGGGCATGGAGAGATAGGCAAGCCGCAGATGTTCCGAGCGCGCCCGCGCCAGCGAATCAAGGATCGTGCCTGCGGTCAGCATGATGAAGGAAATCATCATCAGTGCCATGGAGAGAATCCAGGTCGGCTGGCGCGGCACCAGTCCCGTCTCGAAATATTCGAGCAGGATCGGCACCATCAGCACCATGCTCGTCGAAAGGAACAGGCCGGAAAGCAGGCTGTAGAAGGTAAACGGCCTTGTTTCCTTCATCAGCATCGCGAACATCCAGAGGATTTTCGCGCCATCCCGGAAGGTCGAAAGCTTGGAATGGGAGCCCTCGGGGCGACGGCCGTAATCCAGCTCGATTTCGCTGACCGGCAGCTTCAGCCGCCAGACATGCACCGACATTTCTGTCTCGATCTCGAAGCCTGCGGAAACGGCGGGAAAGGTTTTTGCAAAGCGGCGGGAAAAGGCGCGGTATCCGGAGAAGATGTCGGTAAAGCCGGTGCCGAAAATCGCGCGGTAGAGAATGTTGAACAGCCGGTTGCCGAAGGCATGGCCCTGACGGCCCGCATCGTCATGCACGCCCCGCCGGGTACCGACCACCATATCCGCCCGCTTGTCGACCAGTTCGGTGATCAGGTGATGGGCGTCCGCCGGTGAATAGGTGCCGTCGCCATCGGCCATCAGATAGATATCCGCCTCGATATCGGCGAACATGCGACGCACCACATGGCCTTTGCCCTGTCGGGTTTCCTGCTGCACGATTGCGCCTGCAAGCAGGGCCTTCAGCGCTGTTCCATCGGTGGAATTGTTGTCGAAAACGTAGATATCGGCCTTCGGCAGGGCCTGCCGGAACCCTTCCACAACGGAGGCGATGGTGGCCGCTTCGTTGTAACAGGGGATCAGCACCGCCACATGGGGTTCAGCAGTCATTGCATCGGCCATCGGTTTCTACTCTCAACACAGGAAAACGGGCGCACGGACAGGGGCGTCCTTATGGATTTACTATTTCTTGAGAAGGTTAAGGCAAGGTTTCCGCAGGGCTCTCTACACGGAAATACAGGCAAAATATGAGCAATAATGATGCGCCGCGGGTCGATGCCGGTGAACCGCAGGCAGGCTTTGCGCAGTCTTCCCCTGCGTCGACGACTGCCGCGGATCCGCCATCGCTTTTCCCGGCTGCTTTATACTATGCCGTCGCGGCCATTCTTCTGCTTGCCATCCCTTTCTACCTCTCCGCAACCGACTATGTCGGTTTCGACAATGACGATACGATGCGGCTTGTCGAAATCCGCGACTATCTGAACGGGCAAGGCTGGTTCGATCTTACCCAGTACCGGCTCGGCCTTGAAGGCGGAACGCTGATGCACTGGTCTCGGCTGGTGGATCTGCCGATGGCGCTCCTGATCCGCTTCTTCTCGCTGTTTGGCCCGCGTGAAACGGCGGAAGCCATCGCCCTTGCCGTATGGCCGCTGACGCTCGCGGCCCTGCTGGTCGGCTTCACGGCTCTTGCCGGGCTCAGGATCGGCGGGCGCACGGTGATGCATCTCTCCGCCTGCTTCGCCATGGTCTATCTGTTCGGCATGGGCCGTTTCTCACCGGGATCTGCCGATCATCACAATGTGCAGCTGACGCTTGCGGCTCTCCTTGTCGCCATGCTGCTCGATCCGCAAAGGCGTCCTGCAAGCTTCGCGATTGCGGGCGTCGCGGGCGCGCTCGGCATCGCGATCGGTGCGGAAACGGCCCCCTTTGTCGCGGCTGCCTGCCTGACATTCGGTTTCTTCTGGGCCTGGCACGGCGCTCTGGTTTCGCGGGCTGTTTCCGCTTTCAGCCTTGCTTTCGTCACCACGATCACAGCCGCCTTTTTTCTCACCGTGCCGCCATCGCTCTATCGCATGGTCACCTGTGACAATCTCTCGCTCGGCTTTTATGCGCTGGGCTCGATTGGCGGCTTGATGCTGTTTCTGAACTGCCTGCTGCTCGGACGTTCGCCACGGTTGCTCCGTTTTGCGGGCCTTGCCGTCACCGGATTGATCGTGCTTCTCGCCGCAAAGATCATTGCGCCGGAATGCCTCGGCAATCCGCTCGCAACGCTTGACCCGATGCTTCGCGATCTCTGGCTTTCCAAGGTGGTGGAGGCGCGGCCCGTTCTGGAACAGATCCGGCTGAAGCCCTATGGCGCTGGCGGCTTCTATGCTGTCGGGCTGATCGCGCTCCTCGTCTGCCTTGTTCGTATCTATCGCAACGAAAAGCGCGAAGTGCATCTCCTCATCCTGCCGCTGCTTGCCATATCCTATGCGGTCACGATGGTGCAGGTGCGCGGCGCGATGTTCGCCAATCTTCTGTCGATCCTGCCGATGGCGATGCTGGTGGCCGATCTGCGTGCCTTCAGCCGGGAAAAGCCGCAGGCAACCGGGCGTTCGCTGCTCTATCTCGGCAGCCTGCTGGTCTCCATGCCGCTCGTCTGGTCGCTCGCCGGGCTGATCCTTTCGCAGGGAACAAAGGGCCTTGCCGCACAGGTCAGCCCGCCTGCCTCGAAATCGTTGGATTGCAGCTCGAAGCAGGCGCTTCAGCCACTCGCCGACCTGCCGCCGGGCGTGGTGCTCGCGCCCTCCGATCTCGGCGTCAACATCCTGCGCTACACGCCGCATCGGATCTTGAGCGCGCCCTATCACCGCAACCAGGGCGGCATGCTGACCGAGCTCAATACCGGGCTTGCCCTGCCGGAAGAGGCGATTGCCTTCCTGCGCGGTGCGAAGGTCAATTATGTCGTCTTCTGCCGCGATGAATTGCAGACGGTGGATCTGGTGGCGATGAAGCCGGACGGTTTCTATGCTGCCCTTTCTGAAGGCCGTGTACCCGCCTATCTGAAACCCGTGGGCACACTTGATCCGGACCGGCTGCAAATCTTCACCGTCCAGCCGGAATGAGATAGGTTCGGGGGCATGAGCAGCCTCTTTGAACCCGATTCGCCGTCGAACCTTGCCGAATATTCGGTTTCCGAACTCTCCGGCTCGATCAAGCGGACCGTGGAAACCGCTTTCGATCAGGTGCGGGTGCGCGGCGAAATTTCCGGCTATCGCGGCCCGCATTCGTCAGGCCACGCCTATTTTGCGCTGAAGGATGACCGCGCCCGGATTGATGCGGTTATCTGGAAGGGCACCATGAGCCGGCTGAAATTCCGTCCCGAGGAGGGTATGGAGGTGATCGCGACCGGAAAGGTCACGACCTTCCCCGGCTCGTCGAAATACCAGATCGTGATTGAAACGCTGGAGCCTGCCGGTGCCGGCGCGCTGATGGCGTTGCTGGAAGAGCGCAAGCGCAAGCTTGGGGTCGAGGGTCTTTTCGATCAGGCCCGCAAGAAGCCGCTTCCATTTCTGCCCAAGGTGATCGGTGTGGTGACCTCACCGACCGGGGCCGTCATTCGCGATATCCTGCATCGCATTGCAGACCGGTTTCCCGTGCATGTGGTCGTCTGGCCGGTGAAGGTGCAGGGCGAAGGCTCCGGTGAGGAGGTCGCACGCGCGATCCGCGGCTTCAACGCGCTTGAGCCGGGGGACGAGATTGTCCGTCCCGACTTGCTGATTGTCGCCCGCGGCGGCGGCAGTCTTGAAGACCTCTGGAGCTTCAATGACGAAGTGGTCGTGCGGGCTGCGGCCGAAAGCGCAATCCCGCTGATTTCCGCCGTCGGCCATGAAACCGACTGGACACTGATCGATCACGCGGCCGACATCCGCGCGCCAACCCCGACCGGGGCTGCGGAAATGGCCGTTCCGGTAAAAGCCGATCTCGAGGCGCAGCTTGCCGGTTTTTCTGCCCGACTCGGCAATGCGGCACGCAGGCAGATGGAACAGCGACGACAGGCACTGCGCAGTCTTGCCCGCGCGCTTCCCTCGCTCGACCAGTTGCTTGCGCTGCCCCGCCGCCGGTTTGATGAAGCCGCCGGTGCCCTCGGTCGCGGGCTGGAGCTCAACACGCTCACCAAACGCCAGCGTTTCGAGCGGGTGGCGGCAGGCCTGAGGCCGGATATGCTTACGGCTCGGCTCCGGCAGGAAAGCCAGGCGCTTGACCGGAAGATGGATCGCATCGCCCGGTCAGTGGAGCGGCTCGTCGATCAGTCCCGGTTCCGGTTTGAGCGGGCGGGCGTCATGCTGGAGCGGGCGCCGCAGCGGCTGAAAACCGAGCGGACCCGCGCGGCTGAGCGTCTGTCCGCGCTGACCCACCGCGCAGACCATGCTTTCACCAACAGGCTTTCGGCACTGAAGCAGATGGTTTCGGCGCAGGACCGGGTGCTGCAATCCTTGTCCTACCGCAATGTGCTGAAGCGCGGCTATGCCGTGGTGCGCGGCGAGGATGACAGGATTGTGAGTGCGGCAAGTGCGCTTTCGTCCGGCATGCGGATCGGGATCGAATTTGCCGATGGTTCGATTGCCGCCGATGTCGCGGGCGAGGGAACGACCCCGCCTGCAGCTCCGACATCCGCTCCTCCAAAAAGGAAGGCCTCAAAGCCGGCATCCGGCAGTGAACCGCCAAAGCAGGGCAGTCTGTTCTGAGCTGTTGCCGGCAAACGGTCACAGACCGGTCGCGGCCTTGGCTTCGGCAGCGGCGAGCATGGCGCGCACCATCGGCTCAAGGCCTGCCGTCTCCATCGCTTTCAGCCCGGCCGCAGTTGTGCCCTGATACTCCAGGAAGGTGTCAACCAGCCCCCGCATGGTGGTTTGATCGGCAGTCAGTGAAGACGCGGCTCCCTTCAGAAGCTGCTTTACGGCGCGGCTTGCGGTTTCAGGCGGCAGGCCACGTTTGACCGCATCCCGCTCCATCGCCGCTGCAAGATTTGCAAAGAAAGCGGGGCCAGAACCGGTCAGCCCGGTGAAATAATCCAGAAACGCCTCGTCCCGCACTTCTTCCACCTCACCGGAGGCCTTGAAAAAGCTTCGCGCGATGGCAAGGTCCGCCTGCGTTACCGTTTCGCCCGCAAGCAACGGCGTGAAGGAGAGGCCCTGTTCCGCCGCCGCGTTGGGCATGGCACGAACATAGCGCGCCTTGCCGAAGCGCGCCTGAAGTGCCGCCATCGGCACCATGGCCATCACCGAGAGCACCAGCTTTCCGGAAAGATCGAGTGAAAGGGAAGCAATATCCTGCGGACGCACGGTCAGCAGGATGATATCCGCGGTCTCCGCGAGGGCGTGATTGTCGGTGGTAAAGGTCAGCCCGGCAAAGGGCGCGAGGCTGCCCCGTCTGCCGGACCGGGTCGAGACCGTGGTTGCCGTTTCGTCGATCACGCCCTGTTTGAGTGCCGCCGCGAGAAGGGCAGAACCAAGCCAGCCCGTGCCGCCGATTGCACCGAAGCGGATCACGCCCATTCGCCTTTGCGCATTACGGGCGTGCGTGTTCCATCAGCGCGGATGCCGTCGATATCCACTTCGCCGGAGCCGATCATCCAGTCGATGTGGATCAGGCTTGAATTGCCGCCCTGCGCCTTGATCTGATCGCCCGAAAGCTTGCCGCCATCGACGAAGCATTTCGAATAGCACTGGCCGAGTGCGATATGGCAGGAGGCATTTTCATCGAACAGCGTGTTGTAGAACAGGATGCCGCTCGCCGAAATCGGCGAGGAATGCGGCACCAGCGCCACCTCTCCCAGCCGGCGCGCACCTTCGTCCGTATCGAGGACCTTGTTGAGGACCTCTTCGCCCTTCGAGGCCTTCGCCTCGACAATGCGGCCGCCTTCGAAGCGCACGCGGATATTGTCAATCAGGCTGCCCTGATGGGAAAGCGGCTTGGTGCTGGAAACATGGCCTTCCACCTTGAGCGCATGCGGGGTGGTGAAGACTTCCTCGGTCGGAATATTGGCATTGCAGATCACGCCATTTTTTGCAGTCGTGGCACCGCCCTGCCATTCGTGGCCATCGGCAAGGCCGACGGTGAGGTCCGTGCCGGGGCCGGTGAAATGCAGGGCCGCGAACCGCTCGCCGTTGAGGAACGCGCAGCGGCTTGCCAGATTGGCATTATGCGCCTTCCAGGCCGCGACCGGATCAGCCACGTCCACCCGCGACGCCTTGAAGATCGCGTCCGCCAGCCGGGCGACCGCCTCTTCTTCCGGCAGGCCGGGGAAAACGAGCTTTGCCCAGGACGGGTTGGGATAGGAAATGATGTTCCAGTTGATCTCGAAATTGGAAATCTTCTCGAGCGCTGGCTTGTAGGCTTTCGAATTGGCGCGGTTGGCGCGGGACACCTTTGCCGGGTCCTCTCCGGCAAGCAGCATCGGATTGTCGCCGGAGATCGCAAGGCGGGCAGCACCGCCCTCAAAAGCCTTCGCCATTCCTTCATAAAGCCAGCCTGAGGCGCGGTCGAAGCTTTCGTCCCTCGCATGGCGATAGCGGGCGAGCGTGCACTCCTCATCGGAATAGAATGTGGTGACGAGGCCCGCACCGGCCTTGTAAGCCTCGCGTGTCAAAAGACGCACCAGCGGCAGGGCCGCGACCGGTGCCGTCATCACCAGATCCTGTCCCTCCTGCAATTGCAGGCCAATGCGGATTGCCACTTCGGCCAGCTTTTCCAGTTTCACGGGATCAATCGGGTTGGTCATCGCTCAATACCTTTCGAATCAATTGAAGCGCTGAGTCTAAGCCGAGATTGAGGCGCGGCAAGCACGATTGCGACCGGATAGAAGCCTAGGCATCCGCGTTTGAATGCTTGGCGGACCCATGTTATCGCTGGGGGTCAACAACAAAGAAGGTCTGCCATGACGAGCGCCGACAGGCTCGATTTTCGCTCTTACCGCAAGGAAACGGAACGGCATCATCATGCCTTCTGGCAGGTGGTGCTGCCGGTGCGTGGCCAACTCGACATGGAGATTGACGGGCGGGCGGGTGCTGTCGGCCAGCGATGCGGCGCCCTTATTCCTGCGGGGCTTGAGCATGCTTTCGAGGCAGGCGGAGAGAACCGCTTTCTGGTGGCCGATGTCGAAAGCCTCGCCTTGCCCGATGCAATGGCAGACCGGTTTGCCCTGCGGCCCTTCTTCCAGATACCGCCCGCCGTGCGCGCCCTTGTCGACTTCAGCCGCGGGGTTGGAGGTCAATCCATGCTTGCGGGTGCCTGGAGCACGCTCCTTCTCGCAGCGCTCGATCAGCCAGCGCCCTCGAACCGTCACGAAAAGCCGGTTGCCCGAACCATTCGGTTTATGGAGGCGCGGCTTGCCGAACCGCTGACTGTTTCCGATCTGGTGGAGGCCGCGGGCATTCCCGAACACCGGTTGCATCAGGCCTTCCATGCCGTTCACGGCGTGAGCCCCTATGCTTTCCTGAGCCGGATGCGGCTGGAAAAGGCCTTGCGCCTGATCGAGGAGACGCGCCTGCCGCTTGGCGAGATCGCGGCATTGACCGGCCATGCGGATCAAAGCGCGCTGACACGGCGCATGCGCCAGCACGGATATCCGAGCCCGGCTGCCCACCGGCGTGCGGTAAAGTTGGAATTTGCGCCTTCCGTCAGGAATGATCAAGACGGTGCGGGCGAAGGCTGATAGAGCCTGCCGCAATCGTTACTCCTTGCCTGCCCTGACGGAGACTGTCATGGATATCAGAACCCGCGCCACGCTGATCGGCATTGTCTCGATCCTGCTCTGGGCACTGCTTGCGCTTTTCACCGCAACGGCCGGGGCCATTCCGCCTTTTGAACTGATGGCGCTGACCTTCGCGATTGCCTTTGCAGGCGGCATGGTCGTGCTGGCTTTGCGCGGCCGCGCTGGTCTTGCCGAACTTTTCCAGCCACTCGCTCCCTGGATGACGGCTTTTCTTGGCCTGTTTCTCTATCACGCGCTCTATTTCTATGCGCTGCAGAATGCGCCGGTCGGCGAAGCAAGTATCATCTGCTATCTCTGGCCGCTGTTCATCGTGCTGTTTTCGGCCATGCTGCCCGGCGAGAGGCTGAAGCTCAGGCATGTGATCGGCGCGGCGCTCGGCTTTGCCGGAACGGCACTGATCATTCTGGCAAAAGGCGGTGCAATCGGGGGCGCGGGCTCGGCCCTCGGCTATCTGGCAGCGCTTGGCTGCGCTTTCGTATGGTCCGGCTATTCGGTGCTGAACCGCCGGTTTCAGGGCACGCCCTCCGGCATGCTGGTCGGCGTCTGCGGCGCGGTGGCGCTATCGGCACTCGCCTGCCATTTCGCCTTCGAGACCACCGTTTCACCAAGTGCGACGCAGTGGGCTGCCATTCTCGCGCTCGGTCTCGGTCCGGTCGGCCTTGCCTTCCTCGCCTGGGATCATGCCACCAAGCATGGCCATATCGCACTTCTTGGCACGCTGTCCTATCTCGCGCCGCTTCTCTCGACAGCCCTGCTTGTCGCAACGGGTGCCGCCCCTGCATCGCTCAAGCTCGCCCTTGCCGCGATCCTGGTCATTGGCGGCGCGGTTCTCGCAACCGGTCTTCCGGGGCGTAAGGCATAAAAAAGGCCCGCCCTTCTTTATGCCTCAAGAGTGGGCCTTTCAGGATCCGTCATTCCCACTCGATGGTGCCGGGCGGTTTGGAGGTCACGTCATAGACCACGCGGTTGATGCCGCGCACCTCGTTGATGATGCGGGTCGCGGCACGGCCAAGGAATTCCATGTCGTAGTGGTAGAAGTCCGCCGTCATGCCGTCCACAGAGGTGACGGCACGCAGCGCGCAGACGAATTCATAGGTCCGTCCATCCCCCATCACGCCCACGGTCTGCACCGGCAGCAGCACGGCAAAGGCCTGCCAGATCGCATCATAGAGACCAGCCTTGCGGATCTCGTCCAGATAGATCGCATCGGCTTCGCGCAGGATGTCGAGCTTTTCGCGGGTCACGCCGCCCGGGCAGCGGATGGCAAGGCCGGGACCCGGGAAGGGATGGCGGCCAATGAAGCTGTCTGGAAGACCAAGCTCGCGGCCGAGCGCGCGCACCTCGTCCTTGAAGAGTTCGCGCAACGGCTCGACGAGCTGCATGTTCATGCGCTCGGGCAGGCCGCCGACATTGTGATGCGACTTGATGGTAACCGACGGGCCGCCGGTGAAGGAGACGCTCTCGATCACGTCGGGATAGAGCGTGCCCTGACCGAGGAAATCCGCACCGCCGAGCTTCTTCGCCTCGTCCTCGAAAGTTTCGATGAACAGGCGGCCGATGATCTTGCGCTTGGTTTCCGGATCGGCCACCCCTTCGAGCTCGCCGATGAACCGGTCCGCCGCATCCACGTGGATGAGGTGGAGATTGTAATGCTCCTCGAACATCTTCACGACGTTCTTCGCCTCGTCCTTGCGCATCAGTCCGTGGTCGACAAGGATGCAGGTCAGCTGATCGCCCACCGCCTCGTGGATGAGAAGCGCTGCGACCGAGCTGTCAACGCCGCCGGAAAGGGCGCAGATCACCCGCTTGTCACCCACCTGCTGGCGGATCGCCTCGACCGCACGGGCGCGGTAGGCAGACATCGTCCAGTCACCCTTGATGCCGACGATCCTGTGCACGAAATTGCCGATCAGCTTGGCGCCGTCCGGCGTGTGCACCACTTCCGGATGGAACTGCACGGCATAATATTTGCGGGCCGGATCGGCGATGAAGGCAAAGGGCGCATTCGGCGAGGTCGCCACAACCGAGAAGCCCGGCGGAATGGCGGTGACGCGGTCGCCATGGCTCATCCAGACCTGATGGCGCGAGCCGACCGACCAGAGCCCTTCAAACAGCGGGCAGGCCTTTTCGACATCCAGGAACGCGCGGCCGAATTCGCGGTGATGGCCGCTTTCGACCTTGCCGCCAAGCTGCATGCACATGGTCTGCTGACCGTAGCAGATGCCGAAAACCGGCACACCGCTGTCGAAGATCACCTGCGGCGCGCGCGGGCTGCCTTCATCCAGCGTGGAAGCGGGCGAACCGGACAGGATCACGCCCTTCGGCTGCAGCCGGGCAAAGCCTTCTTCGGCTTTCTGGAAGGGAACGATCTCGCAGTAAACCCCGGTTTCACGCACGCGCCGAGCGATCAGCTGCGTAACCTGGCTGCCAAAATCGATGATGAGCATGGTGTCGGTGGGTGCTGTCTGGGTCATGCCGAGCCTTTAGAGAAAACTGGCCGTGGATGCAATCGTCTTGCGCGGGTGAAGGCCGGTTTTATTGTGCCAATTGTCCCGGAAAACCGGGCCTTTGCAAGGTCTGCCTACCGCGAGAGCCCGGTAAGGGTGCCGTTCGAAAGGGCGGCAAACAGGTGGTCGACGGCGTCTGCGAGTTTCTCGTCGATGATATGCAGATATTCGGTCCAGTCATGCAAACCGGAGAGTTCCGCCTTGCCATCGGATATGCCGCGAAGCCCGATCAGCGGAATGCCGTGGCGCTGGCAGGCGCGAAGCACGGCAAAGGTCTCCATCTCCACCAGATCCGCATCGACCAGGCCATAGGCCTCGCCCGAAACCACGTTTGCACCGGTGGAAAGCCGCGCTTCCGGAACACCGGGAATGCGGCAGGGCAGGGCGACCACCGCCGGAAGATCAAGCAGCGGCGTGCAGCCCTTTTCAAAGCCGAGCGCGCTCGCGTCCATGTCGCGATAGGAAACGGAGGAGATCTGGTAGACCCCGCAATGCTCGAGCGTCGCGGACCCTGCCGAGCCGAGGCAGACGACGAGATCGGGCCGGTGACCTTCCGCCTTCAGTTCAGCAAGCGCGGATGCGACCGAAACGGCAGCTTCCACCGGGCCGATCCCGGTCATCAGCGGCGTGATGCGCGCCTTCAGATGCGGCCCATATTCCGCATCCACCGCCATCACGAAGAGAATGCGGGTTCCGGCTATATCGATGAGCGGCACGGTCATCCGTGATATTCCTCGCGGCCCCGCATCACCATCATCGTGCCGGTCATCGAGGCAATGAGCTTTGCCGGTCCATCACCGATGGCATAGGCGCGGCCATCGGCGACGATGATCGTCGAACCGGGCTTGGTTACATCGCCGCGAAACAGGAAACGCTCGCCGCGTCCGGGCGACAGGAGATTGACCTTGAATTCGATGGTCAGGATCGAGGCTTCGTCATCGAGAACAGAATAGGCGGCATAGCCGCAGGCGGTATCGAGGGCTGCCGATATGATGCCAGCATGCAGGATGCCATGCTGCTGGGTGAGCTTCTCGTTGAAAGGCATTTCGATTTCCACCGAGCCGTGTTCGACGCGGGTAATGTCCGCCCCGATCGTCGCCATCGCCTTCTGGCGGGCAAAGCTCGCCCGGATCCGGTCGCGGAAATCCGCCTCATCGCTCATGGTCTTTGCTATCCCTATGCATGCGGGGTGACAGTGGCATGACGCCCCTCACGCCGCAAGCTCAATTGAGCGCGATCAGACTGGCATTGAGCAGGCTCGCAAAACTCACCCAAAGCGCATAGGGCAGGAACAGCATGGCAGCCGTTCGGTCCACGGATCGGGCCTTGAGGATGAAGGCAAGGATGCTCGCAAGCAGCATGAGGATAACGACCAGTGCCAGTGCCAGTACATGGGCCATGAAAAAGATCGGCGACCAGAGGAAATTGAACAGCATCTGCGCAAACCAGATGCGCATCGCGGCAGATTTCGGCGCGACCTGATAGATCCGGGCACCCGCAATGCCGATCAAGACATAAAGCACCGTCCAGACCGGGGCGAACAACCAGTTCGGCGGCTGGAAGGATGGCTTGACGAGGGCTGCAAACCAGCCGTCGGGTCGGCTGACGCTGCCGATCAGCAATCCGCCGCCCATCGAGAAGGCCAGAAACAGGATCAGCACAAGGGCCGGCTTGGGCGTCTTCAGATCGTTCATCGGGTGCACTCCGTGATCACAGATGAACCGGAGATAGGGCAGCCATATGCTGATCCCAGCTGAGATCGCAATTTTTCTCGCCAAACCGGCCTTCATAGGAAGAAAGCGCAAAGCCTGACGGGCCGGGCGAAGGCGCAATGCCTGCCGCATCGGCAAGCGACGTCACCGCGAGCACCTTGCCATCCCGCGCCCGCACCGTGACGGCGGTTCCGCCCTTCGGCGAGACGAGACCGATCAGGCCTTGCGAGCGGTTGACGGCAATCGCGCCGACATAGAGCGAGAGTTTTTGCGTGATCTCTTCGGGAAGTGCGAGAAAGCGGATATCCTCACCGCGCCGGAACGAGCCGGCCAGCGGCGGCAGATCATTGCGCGGGCCTTCATATTGCCCGGCAAACCAGATGCGGCCTTCCCCATCGACATCCACATGACGGGTGGAGAGTTTTGACAGCGATGCGGGCAGATCATGCCGCTCGATCAGGCTTCCGTCTTCCGCGGAAATCAGCACCAGAGAGGGCTGCATGTGGTCGAGATTGAGCTTGGTTCGGCCAAAATCCGGATGGGTCTCGATGCCGCCATTGGCGACGACCAGCATCGTGGCATCATCGGAGATCGAAAGATCGTGCGGGCCGATGCCATGCGAGGGAAACTCGCCCCTGCGGCGGAAATTGTCGGTCGCATCATAAAGCCCGATCACGCCCTGACCGGCATCGAAATTGTTTTCGCAGGCAAAGAGCGTGCGCCCGTCCGGTGAAAAACAGCCATGTCCATAAAAATGATGTCCTTCCAGCGCGTGGATCAGCACCGGTTCGGCGAGACCCTTGCGATCAAGGACGAGCATGTAGGTGCCCGGGCGACGGGCAAAGGCGGCGATGCGGTCTGTCGCAGGACTATAGGCAAGGCCATGCGCCCGGTCCGGAAGCAGCGCGCGGTCGATGATCTCGCCCCGCTCGGAAAGGGTGGCAATCCCGTAGCGGCCCGATTGATCGCGATAGGCGGAGGCATAGAGCGCATCGGCCCTTTCCATCGCTGAAAGCGCCCTTGGCGCAAGCGTCGCGGCGAAGGCAAGGCCGCTTGCCCTCAGGAAGGCGCGGCGATCAAAAAGCGGTGTCACGGCCCGCATGGTTCAGTCTCCGTCGGAGAAGGAAAAACCGGCGCCCAGCCCGAGCGCCTTGCCGTAATCCTCGCTCAGACGCGAAATCAGGTCCTTGCTGTTCAACAGCAGGAAGTCGAGCTTGGCCTTCTCGTCCTTGTCGCTCACGGCCTTTTCGATATCCGGGGTAACCGTGCCGGTGACCCGGATCATCGATTTCATCACGAAGCCGATCGAACTTGCGACCGAGCGCTGGTCCTCCTTCAGCAGGGTTTCCATATGGGCCTTTTTCCAGAAAATGGAGAGACCGGTGAGATTGGCACCGAGCATGTCCCAGGTCTTGCCCGCGCGGCGAAGAAGGGCGGCTTTCGGATTGCCCTCCGGATAAAAGGCCTCGATGCGCTGCTCACGGACCATTTCCACGCCATGGACCATGATGCCGAGCAGTTCCGTCACCGCCTCGCGATCATCGCGGAAAACCGGATTGTCCGGTCCGGGATGCTTCCACTGGTCGCCGATGCCGCCGGGCTTTTCCCAGGCTGCCGAAAGCTCACCCGCAATCGCCTTCAGATTGGCGGCAATCGCCTGCCCATAGAGGCAGCGGTGTCCGTGCGGTTCTGCCAGAAGTGTCTCGCTGCCGGTGCCATAAAGCACATATTCCAGCGCCCCCAGTCCCTGAACACCGACGCTTTTCTGGTGGAGCGTCTCCACCTTTTCCGCCGATGCATCCTTCTTCGAAAGGATCTGCTGGATCTGCTTCAGGGCGATGCCCTTGCGATCCGGATAGTAGAGCACGCGCTCGAAGCGGTTGTCTTCCAGGGCAGGGCCGGAGCGGATGATCTCGACCATTCCCCAGCTTTTGAGCGCTGCATCGAAGGCTGCCTTTGCAGCCTGTGCATTCGGCTCGGAGGGGGTGGTGCAGAGCGTGGAAAGGGCGGTTTCCAGTGAGGTGGTTGTGTCGGCAAAGCTGCGATAGCCCGGGCGGATCACGTCATCCACCGCCTTTTCCAGCACCAGATCGGCCTTGTCTTCCTCAACGGCCAGAGCCGGGGGCGCCAGAAGGGCGAAACCAAACAGCGGAAGGATCAGGCGCTTCAGCATCACAGAGACTCCAGAAAGGTGATGAGGGATTGCCGGTCGCGGGCAGAGGCGGCACGGTAGGCGTCGCGCGCCTTTTCCCCTTCGCCGCCATGCCAGAGAATGGCTTCGGTCAGGCTACGGGCCCGGCCGTCATGCAGATAGTTTTCGCGGCCATTGACCACGGATGTCAGCCCGATACCCCAGAGTGGAGGCGTGCGCCATTCCGTGCCCGTGGCGCGCCCGACCGGCTGGTGATCGGCAAGGCCTTCGCCCATATCATGCAGCAGAAAATCCGAATAGGGCCAGATCTTCTGACCCGCCAGCTGCGGATTGCGAGCGTCTGGTCCGGTGACGAATTGCGGTTGATGGCATGCGGCACACCCGAGATCATAAAACACCTTCTTGCCCGCGAGCACGGCCGGAAAGCTTGCCTTGCGGCGGGCGGGCACGGCCAGATTTTCCGCATAGAAGGTCAACAGGTCCATGATTTCGCCGGATGCTTCTGTCTTGCCCAGCCGGGTCTGCACGCCGGTCGGCCGCTTCAGGCATTCTGTCTGGCGCGCCGTGCAATCGCCATAGGGTTGGTCGGCATCCGGCGAGGAAATGCCGATATCACCGGCCAAGGCGCCCGCCGTCTGCGCCCGCACCGTCGGGTTCTGCGCCTTCCAGCCGAAGCGACCGAGCACGAGGCTGCCGGTTGCCGGATCGTGGACCCGCTGCGCCTTTCCGGAAATGCCGTCATGGTCGCGGTCTGTCTCGTCTCCTGCAGCCAGGATTGCACTCTCCGGAATGGCCTGAATGAGCCCGAGACCGATCATCGGCGGGGTGAGGCGCGGGGAAAGGGTAGTGCTGGCGCCGAGAGGACCGTAATTCAGCCCCGCCGTGCCATAGGCCGGAACCCGCAGCGAAACAGTCGTGCCATCTCCCAGCGTCTCGACCTGTTCGGTATAGGTCACCTGCACCCGACCTTCTGCCGCAAGGCCCGGAATGGCGTGATCCTGAAACTGGGTTCCGTAAACGGGATCAGGAAAATTCAGCGCCCGGCCTTCTGCCACCTGTTGCCGTTCGGCCTCGGTCTGTGGCGGCCGTGCCAGCCGGTAGAAAAAGGAGGTGGCATCGCCTTTCCCATCTGGTGCCTGTCCGCGCCCGTCGCGCAGGTGGCAGCTTTCGCAAGAACGCGCATTGAACAACGGGCCGAGGCCATCAGAGGCTTGCGTCGAGGAGGGCGCGGCCACCCAGAGCTTGCGAAACAGCGCCCGCCCGAGGTGGAACCGCATCGTCTGATCATCCGGCAGATTGCCGCTCCTGTTGCGGAACGCATCCCGGCTCACCGGATTGATCGAGGTTGCCGCGCCACCGGAGAGCGTTTCGCCTTCTTCCGGCCCGGAAAAATCGGGGATGCCCGTTCCGGCATAGGCCAGCCCGCCTGCCACCAGAGGCAAGGCAAGGGCAAGCGTCAGAAGCGAGCGCAGGGCGGGCATGGTAAGAGGCATAGCCCTTTATTGCGCCACTGCCGCCGGGTTGTCGAGACTGTCGGATCCTTCCAGCGAGATGCCGGAAAGCGAAAGGCTTGCAATCACCCGTTCGATGGTCTTCGTCTGGCTGACGAGCCCGTCGATTGCGGTCAGAACCACGCGGTTTCCCTCTTCATTGCCCTCGGCGATCATCTGGTCATAGGCCTCGGTGCTTTTTGCCCGCTCGGTGATCTTTTCCATCGCCGCGATCGTGGCATCGAGCTTGCCGCGCATTTCGGCATCCAGCGTCTTGTCCTCTTCGGCAACGAGATCGGAAAGGGAAGGCCCCTTCATTTCCCTGCCATCCAGCGTCTTATAGGTGCCGAGATAGGCTTCGCGAATGCCGAGTGCGTCGCCGAGATGCGAGGCGGGCGTGTTGTCCGAGAAGCAGTCCTGCTCCTCTTCAGGATCATGCAGCAGCACGCCGAGCTTCATCCGCTCGCCTGCCAGTTCACCATAGGAGAGGGAGCCCATGCCGGTCAGGATCGCGGCCACGCCCTTTTTGGGATCGTCGGTGATGACACGGGCAGCCTCGCCGCCCTTCTGCCATTTGGAGACGATGTCCTGAAGATCGCTGACAAGAAGACTGGAAGCCGCCTTGAGATAGGTCGCCCGGCGATCACAATGGCCATGGGTGCAGGCTTTCGGGTCGTAATCCGTGTAGGGACGGTTGCCTGCGCCGGGTCCCGTTCCGTTCAGATCCTGCCCCCAGAGCAGGAATTCGATGGCGTGATAACCGGTCGCGACATTGGCATCCACGCCACCGGCATTGTGCAGCCGGTTTGCCAGAAGATCCGGCGTGATGGTGCTGGCATCCACCGGCTTGCCATCGATCATGATCTCCTTGTTGGCGATGACATTGGCGGTGAAAAGCGCGTTCTCGTCGCTTTCCGTGCCGTAGCTCTCGTCCACATAATCGATCAGCCCTTCATCCAGCGGCCAGGAATTGACCTTGCCTTCCCAGTCATCGACCACGGGATTGCCGAAGCGGTAAACCTCGGTGCGCATGTAGGGAACGCGCGCGGCGATCCAGGCCTTGCGCGCCGCATCCAGCGTCTTTTCCTCTGGCTTCGAGAGAAAGGCGTCGATCGCCCTGTCCAGCGCCCTTGCGCCTTCCAGCGTATCGGCAAATTTTGCAAGGCCAACCGCGGCGAAATGCTCCGCGACCGCCTTTTCATCCACCGCCTGCGCAAGGCTCGGGTAGAGGAAGCTTGCGGCAGCGACAAGCGCGATGGCAAGGACGGGGCGGTGAGGCATCGGTTCGGCTCCTGCTGGTTCAACCTGCGTGAGCGCGTTCATGGCGGATATTTAAACTGGTGTCAAATAGTCCAGTTTAAAAACCTGCAAAAAAGAGTCAGCTTTTTCGCCGCATCAGGCAGAAGAAGAAACCGTCCGTATCGGTGGCCGCTGGGGTAAGGGTCACGGTCTTCCCGTCGCGGCTCAAGGGGCGCGGGCCGGTCGTGCCGAACAGCCGGTTCCAGTTCTCATGCGCATCGACAATCTCGAAGGCGGGATTGGTCGTCGTGAATGCGCGTACCTGATGCTCGTTTTCCTGCGGCAGCAGCGAACAGGTGATGTAGATCATCTCGCCGCCGGGACGCACGAAGGTGGCGGCCTGTGCAAGCGCATCCTGCTGCTGGACAAGCCGCTCCTCGATGTTCTTCTCGGTGAGCCGCCATTTGGTATCGGGCCTGCGCCGCCATGTGCCGGTGCCCGTGCACGGCGCATCGACCAGCACGCGGTCAAGCTTGCCCGTCATGGCTTCCAGTGCGGACCGGTTGTCGTGCACCTGCACATTGCGGGTGCCTGCCCGCTTGAGGCGTTCGATGATCGGTGCGAGCCGCTTGCGGTCGGCATCATAGGCATGCACCTGTCCCTTGTTGTTCATGGATGCGGCCATGGCGAGCGTCTTGCCGCCACCGCCCGCGCAATAATCCAGAACCTGTTCGCCTTCCTTCGGCATGGCAAGATCGGCAACGATCTGCGAGCCTTCGTCCTGCACTTCGAACCATCCCTTCTGGAAGGAGAGTTCGGCAGTGACATTCGGCAGCCGCGACGGGCCTTCGCCTGCGGGAATGCGGATACCGTGGCGGGCAAGGCTTGCGGCCTGTGCGCCTGCGCGCTCAAGCGCCTTCACCACCTTGTCGCGCCCGGCCTTCAGCGTATTGGCGCGAAGGTCGAGTGTCGGGCGACCAGCAAGCGCCTTTGCCTCGGCAAGCCAGTTGTCGCCAAAGCTTTCCTCAAAGGCAGGCTGCACCCATTCGGGAATATCGCCCTGAACATAGAGTGGCGCATCCGCGAGGTTGCGCGCTGCAAAGGCGGCTTTGGCTTGCTGCGAAAGTTCCGGCGGCGCGAAACGATCATCGACGAGTTCGCCGGCCAGGTGTTCCGGCGTCATGCCCCATTGGCGGAAGAGGACTGCATGGCCCAGCGCCACGGCGCTGTCATCCTCCATGAGCCAGGCATGGGAAAGCCGCATGCGCAGCGCATCATAGACGATATTGCCGATGGCAGCGCGGTCTCCGGAGCCGGCAAAGCGGTGGGCAAGACCCCAGTCCTTCAGCGCATCGGCGACCGGGCGTTTGCGGGCCTCGATATCGGCCAGAACTTCAATCGCCCCTGCAAGGCGTCCACCCAGTCGCATTGTCATTCTCCACGTTGATCGTCCCGGTGGTAGCGGCGATTGACGCGAAGAGCAAGACTGTGCGGGCGAAACCCTGTCCGCAGCAGTTCAGCCCAGTACTTCGTAGCAGACCTTGGCGGTGCCCGACGAGATCATGCCGAGATTGCGGGCCGCTGCCTTGGACACGTCCAGCACGCGGCCACGCACGAAGGGGCCGCGATCATTGATGCGAACGATCACGCTTTTGCCGTTGCGGCGATTGGTGACCTTCACCTTTGTGCCGAAGCGCAGCGTGCGATGCGCAGCGGTGAGTTTGGAGGCATTCATCCGTTCGCCCGAAGCGGTGCGCGAACCAAGTGCATACCAGGAGGCGCCACCACAACCTGCGCCCGCTTCTGCTGCAAGCGGGAAGGCGAGCAGGCTGGCGGCGACGGCACAGATGGCAAGAGAGAACCTAGATTTCTGCAAGAGGGATCGTCCTTGTTTCGTTTGCGGAAGCTGTTTCCAACTTTTCCGAGTGGCTTTAAGCACGGCGAAAAGTGGCAGAAAAGTGCGAGACACGATCACGGAATGTTACAAATCGTAACATTCCTTGTGGTTAATCAGGGTGGTTAAAACCGCTTTCACCCTGAGGGTCCGGGGGAAAGAACAACGAATTCAATTGTATTTCATGTCATTCTTGTACGCCCGACCGGCGACAGGGAGTGATCACAAAGTCGAGTGAAATATTTTTCTAATGGCCGCGAAAAAATTATGAATCATGCCACATTAACTGGCTATTAACCGTAATTCCGACGCAAAATATGACTCGGAATTGCCATAATTCCGGATTTTCCATCCGAAAGACTGCTTCAGTTGTCGGATCCGGCAGGCTGAATTCAGCCGCGCCAGCGTCCGTCCTGCCAGAGATCGGCAAGCGATGCGCGGTATTCCGGGAAGCGGAAGTCGAAGCCCAGGGCACGGATTTTCGCGTTCGAGACGCGCTGGTTTTTCCCGTAGAACGAGCGTGCCATGGGCGAAAGCGTTGCAGTTTCGAAATCCTGCTCCGGCGGCGGGGTCACCCCCATCAGCCTTGCTGCTTCCGTGACCACATCCTGTGGCGGACAGGGCTCGTCGTCGGTCACATTATAGATGCCCTGATGCTTGCCTTCGGCGAGAAAGAGGGCCGCCCGGCCAATATCCTCTACCCGGATGCGGTTGAACACCTGGCCGGGCTTGATCAGCCGCCTTGCAGTGCCCTGCTGGAGATTGATGAATGTATTGCGCCCCGGACCATAGATGCCGGAAAGGCGCAGCACGCTGACCGGCAGATGCGAGGACTTGCCGAGCGCAAGCCAGTCGCGCTCGGCGATCAGCCGTTCGGCACCGCGGGCGGCCTCCGGCTGGCAGCGGGTCTCTTCCGTCACCCACTGGCCCTGATGATCACCATAGACACCGACCGTCGAAAGATAGCCGATCCATTCAAGCCTCGGTGCTATGGTGGGCAGGGAGGACTGAAAGCGAGCAGGAAGTGCATCCCCCTCGGCGGCGGGCGAAATCGACTGCAGCAGATGGCGCGTGGTGGAAAGCACGGCCCGGATTTCGTCGGTCCATGTCTCGCCGTCAAAGACAAGCGGATGAATGCCGAGCGCCCGCAGCGCCTCTGCCTTTTCCTGCGAGCGTGTGGTGCCGAAGACCGTATGACCTTTCGCCTTGAACTCCGCCGCAATCGCGCGGCCGGAATAGCCTGCACCGAAAATCAAAAGCGTCATGTCACTCTCCTGCCCGGTCCCATTCGTGAAGAACCGTCTCATCCGTTTCAGCGTTCCTCGCATGGCGAAACCGTGAAAGCGCGTCCAGCCGCGACAGCGCCCAGACCGCCATGGCTCTCACCGTCGGTGAAACATCATCAAGCCTTGCCGCGACCGGCTCGATCAGCGCCTGCTGGCTGGAATTGCCTGCCGCGATCAGCACGTTGCGGATGAAGCGCTCGCGCCCGATGCGTTTCACCGGCGAGCCTGAAAAAAGGGTGCGAAAGGCTGTGTCATCCAGCGTCAGCAGATGGGCAATGTCCGGTTCCTTGAGATCGGGTCGCGCGGCAAGGCGCATGTCGCTTGCCGCCTTTGCGAATTTGTTCCAGGGGCAGGCCGCAAGGCAATCGTCACAGCCATAGATTCGGTTTCCGAACAGGGGCCGCAGCGCCGGATCGATCGCACCCTTGTGCTCGATCGTGAGATAGGAAATGCAGCGCCGCGCATCGATCTGGTAGGGGGCCGGGAAAGCATCCGTCGGGCAGGCGTCGAGGCAGGCGCGGCAGCGGCCGCAATGGTCCTCTTCCGCCGGATCAACATCCAGCGTTGCGGTGGTGAAGATCGAGCCGAGAAACAGCCAGGAACCAAAGTCGCGGCTCACCAGATTGGTATGCTTTCCCTGCCAGCCGAGCCCTGCGGCGGCGGCCAGCGGCTTTTCCATCACCGGGGCGGTATCGACGAAAACCTTCACATCCGCTCCGGAGCGGGCGGCAAAGCGGGTGGCCATTTCCTTCAGCCGCCCCTTGATCACATCGTGATAGTCCCGGTTGCGGGCATAGACGGAGATATGGGCCTTGTCGGTCTTGGCCTGAAGATAGCGCGGGTCCATGTCCGGACCATAGTTCATGGCAAGCAGCACGATGCTTTTCACGTCAGGCCAGAGGGCGCGCGGTGTGCCCCTGCGCTCTTCCGTTTCCGCCATCCAGTCCATGCTGCCATGGCGACCTTCCCGGAGAAAGGTGGACAGATGCCCGGCCGCTTCGGGAATGCTGTCCGGTCCGGTGATGCGGCAGAGGTCAAAGCCCTGCGTGAGCGCCTCGTCCTTTATGAAACGGGTGAGCTTGCGGGCCTTCTCCGCCTGCTTTTCCACCTCACGCCCGCCCATTTCCCCATCCGGCCCGATCAGAAATCGAGATCGGCGTAGTGCGAAACGGGGGTCAGCCCGCGCACGCGGTCATTCAGCAACGGACGGAAGGAGGGCCGCGACTTCAGCCGCTGATACCAGTCCTTGACCAGCGGGCTTTCGTTCCAGTCGATCTCGCCAAGATAGTCGAGCACCGACAGACCCGCCGCGGCGGCAAGGTCCGCATAGCTCATGCGCTCACCGGCAAGCCACTGGCGCGAGCCCGCGAGCCAGGTGAGATACTTCATATGCTGGCGGATATTGGTGCGCGCGGTGCGCAGCACCTTGCTATCGGGCGCACCGCCGCCCTGATCCACCGACATCTGCAGTTTATAGGCCCGTTCGCGTGCCAGCGGCCGGGTGACATCCTGCTCCATCTTGACGAGGAACCATTCGGTGAGCCGACGAATCTCGGCCCGCTGGAAAGGGTCTTCGGCAAGAAGCCGCCGGTCGCGCTTCAGCACGCCATGGGTCTCGTCCAGATATTCCGAAATCACCATCGCGCCGCAGAGCGCGCGCATGCTGTCATCCACATAGACCGGAAGCGTGCCCGCCGGGTTGAGCGCCAGGAAGTCACGCCGCTTCTCCCAGGGCTGCTCTTCAATGAGATCGGCCTGATAATTGTATTCCGTCAAAATGAGACGCACGAACCGCGAAGCGGACGACATCGGATGATGATAAAGCGTGGGCATGGATACTCGAAATTTGTTTTGCTAACGGACGCGGACCCAAAGGCTGCACCTCTGGTCATCAGGCGGTGAGTAAAGCTATAGGTGCTTGGCCTCGCCAACACAAGCGAATCAGCCGACTGCCCACTGTTTCAAAAGGAAAATACATGGCCGATCATTCGATCATCAGCGCCCTCGTGCTTGGCCTCATCGAGGGGCTCACCGAGTTCATTCCGGTGTCGTCCACCGCGCATGTGCTTCTGGCAGGCCATTTTCTCGGGTTCAAGTCGCCGGGCGACACATTTCCGGTGCTGATCCAGCTGGGGGCGATCCTTGCCATCCTGCTTGTCTATTTCCGCAAGCTTCTCGATATTGTCGTGGCTCTGCCCGACAGCCCGACGGCACGCCGCTTCGTGTTGTCCGTTCTGATCGCCTTCCTGCCTGCGGCCGTGATCGGGGCGATCGCCCATGATTTCATCAAGCGCTATCTGTTTGAAACGCCGATCCTGATCTGCGTGATGCTGATTGTCGGCGGGATCATCCTGCTGATCGTCGACCGCATCGACTTCAAGCCGCGTTATCGCAGCGTGATGGATTACCCGCCGTCGCTCGCCTTCAAGATCGGCCTGTTCCAGTGCCTCGCCATGATCCCCGGCACGTCGCGTTCGGGTTCCACCATTGTCGGCGCGCTGATGATGGGGGCAGACAAGCGCTCGGCGGCAGAGTTTTCCTTCTTCCTCGCCATGCCGACCATGGTCGGCGCTTTCGCGCTGGATCTGTGGAAGAACCGCCATGCGCTGTCCTTCGATTCGGCCTCGCTGATCGCCGTCGGTTTCGTGATGGCCTTCATCTCGGCGCTGGTTGTGGTGCGCTCGCTGCTCGATTTCGTGTCGCGCCGTGGCTATTCCATCTTCGCCTGGTGGCGGATCGGGGTGGGCTTTGCAGGCCTGATCGGCCTTTTCCTTGTCGGCTGATGTCAGGTCGACGCAATCGTGAAGATGTGGACGCCCGCGACATCGCTCTCGATCCGGGAGAAGCCGCGGGCCTCGTAATAGGGTGAATTTTCCGGCGTCGCGCAAAGATAGCATAGGTCGATGCCAAGTCGCTTCGCTTGCGCCCGCGCTGCATCGATCAGCGCCTCCGCCAAGCCTTGCCGCCGCGCCTGCGGCTCCACCCAGAGCGCCGCAATCCATGGTCCATAGTGGGGCCGCTCATCCAGATCATTGTCAATCAGAAGCGCGGAACCGAGATACGCTGCGCCGTCATGGGCGACGAAGGCGACCGGTATCCCCTCGCCGGACATCATCAGTTCAAGGCCGGCGCGATAGGCCGAAAGCGGCACACCGCTTTGCGTCCACCAGGCATGCCAGCCGCGGTCTGCAATCTGGTCGGCAAAGTCCGGACAGTCGCGAAGATTTGAAATGCGCATTGCTGATCCTCCGGAAACGGCGCCCAAATAAAAAAGCCCCTGCGAGGCAGAGGCTTTCCAACATTCCTGTAAGGACTTTTCAGCGGGCCGGGATGGAGCCGGTCGAGCAGGGATCAATGCCATATGCCGGGCTGCACTGGCCATTGCTGGCGGCAACGGAGCCGGGGGCGAGGAAGGAGCCTGCGATGACAACGAGTGCCGCACACGCAAAAAACAGTGCGATGGACTTGCCCATGAAGAAGCCTCTTGAAGGAGTGAGAGTAAATTCTGCTACTGAATCGCTGCAGCCATTGGATGCAGCTCTTAGTATCGGTCATAATAAACTGCAATAGAAGAATCGGCTAAATCATTCGTTAACACTAAGGCAACCTATGGCAGTGTTGCATGATTGCTGCATCATTATGGTTAACGGCCGGAAGGTCGCCCCGCCGGCCGTTAAACAAGCATTAAGTCTTGAATTTCGAAAATGCTCAGGCAGCCTTGCCCGCACCGGTAAATTGTCCTTCCGGACGGAAATGAACGAGATAGGTGGGCAGGATTGCGCTTGCGAGCGCGGGCGTAATGCCCAGACCCTTCAGCGTACGGCCCTCCTTCTCGGCATCCGCTGACACCACATTATCCACCTTGAGGAGTTTCACCTGATCGGCGGTTATCGGCGGGGTGATCAGCGGGATCAGCGAGGCGACCGTGCCCATCAGCGAGGCGATGCCGAAGGGCAGCGAAATGAAGCCGCGCGTACGGCCGGTTACGGCCAGCATCAGTTCCAGGCATTCGCGGAAGCTCATCACTTCCGGGCCGCCAAGCTCGTAGATGCGGCCACGGGCAACGCAGCCATCCACCGAGCGGGCAACGGCTTCCGCCACATCTTCCACATAGACCGGCTGCAGCTTCGTGTTGCCACCACCGATCAGCGGCAGGAAGGGCATCACGCGGGCCATGGCTGCAAAGCGGTTGAAGAAATCGTCCTCCGGACCGAACACGATGGACGGACGCAGGATCACCGCATCCGGCTTGATCGAGAGAACGGCCTTTTCCGCATTGCCCTTGGTGCGGGCATAGGCGGAATCGGAGTTTGAATCCGCACCGATTGCCGAAATATGGGTGAGCGTAGCTCCGGCAGCGCGGGTCGCCTCGGCAACGGCACGGGCGCCGAATTCCTGCACGGCGCCAAAGGTGTTGCGGCCATTGTTCGCCAGCAGACCCACGCAGTTGACCACGTGATCGGCACCGGAAACCGCGGCATCGACCGAATTGCGGTAGCGCAGGTTGGCCTGCACGAAGGAAATCTGGCCGACATTGCCGAGCGGCTGCAGGAAGAAGGCGAGATCGGGACGGCGAACCGCCACCCGGATGCGATAGCCGCGACGCGCAAGTGCCCTGACCACATGCCGCCCGACAAAGCCCGAACCGCCGAATACGGTGACCAGCGGGGGAAGGTTGGAAAGGGTCATGAGAGGCTCCTTGATCGGCTGACGTCAGTGCGGCGGCGACTCAGCATTGGCCGCCACCATCCATGTTGCGGTGTTCATATCCGAAAATGCCCTTGCCGGGAAGGGCTTCCGGCTTCAACGAATGGCTCGGTGGCCTTTGGCCGCAGCGTTTCAGATGCCCTCGACAACCACCATTTCCGCATCCGCCACCTTCTGGCGGATCGCGGCTGCGATCTGGTATTCGGGGGAGTTATAGCAATCGACCGCATGCTGGAGCGAGGGAAACTCGATCACCACATTGCGGGCGCGCGCCTTGCCTTCCAGCTCCACGAAAGCACCGCCACGGGCGAGGAAATTCGCGCCATATTTCTCGAAGGCGGGTTTGGCGGCAGCCACGTAGTCCTTGTAGTTTTCCGGGTCGCGGATATCGACACGGGCAATCCAGTATCCCTTCGGCATTCCCATTCTCCTTTTCGTATTGTTTCAGGCTGTCGCCATCTCGGCGAGGATGGCGCGGGCGGCTGCGCGCGGATCGTCCGCCTTTACAATCGGGCGGGCGACAACAAGATGGCTCGAGCCAGCGCGCATCGCATCGGCAGGCGTCATCACCCGCTTCTGGTCGCCATGGTCAGCACCTGCGGGGCGAATGCCGGGGGTCACGACCGCCATATCGGGGCCAAGTACCTGACGCACGGCCGCAGCCTCTTCCGCTGAACAGACAATGCCGCCCATACCGGCATCGCGCGCCTGTTCGGCCCGGTGCAGGACAAGATCATGCGGCTGCATGCTGTAGCCCGCATCGATCAGATCGGCCGCGTCCATGGAGGTGAGAACGGTAACGCCAAGAAGCGTGAGGCCCGACCCTTTCGCGGCAGCAACAGCCGAACGCATCGCCTTCGGATAGGCATGCAGCGTCAGCATGCTCATGCCCATCTTCGCGATGTTTTCCACGCCGGAGGCCACGGTGTTGTCGATATCGAGCAGCTTCATGTCGAGAAAGATCTTCTTGCCGCTCGCGGCCAGATCGCGGGCAAATTCCAGCCCGCCCGCAAAGACCAGCTGATAGCCGATCTTGTAGAACAAGCCGTCCTCACCCAGCGACAGCACCACCTTTTCGGCTTCGCGCACCGTCGGCACATCCAGCCCAATGATCAGTCGCTCGCGCGGGTCCATGCCTTGCTCTCCCAGTCGGCCGTTTCTCCGGTCCGTGAAGTGCCATGCAGAAGGATTGGCCGCAAGGCCCATTCTTTGCCGTCAACGGCAAAAGCAGGGGTCAGGCGCGGCGATAGAGCCAGATCTGGGCCGGCGGAATGTTGCGCATCACGAAATCGAAATGCTGGATCACATAGCGGTCCGGCTTTGCCGCAATCGGGGAGATCGGGCCATAGGAGAACTGCACAACCGGGCGACCCTCGGGAAGCCGGTCCAGCAATTGTTCGAGCAGCGATACACGCATATGCATCGGGAAATTCAGAAGCGGAATGCCGGAAATCACCGCATCGAATTTCTGGCCGTCCAGATGCTTAAGCGTTTCATCGAGATCGAACGCATCGCCGTGGATGAAGTTCACGCCTTTGAACTGCTCCACCAGATGCTGGTAGAAGTCGGATGAATATTCGATGGAATAGAGCTTTTCCGGAGAAATCCCGCGCCCAAGGATCGCCTTGGTGATCACGCCCGTGCCGGGGCCAAGCTCCAGAACCGGCAGGCCGGAATGGGGATTGATGACGCTTGCCATGCGCCGCGCGGTATAGCCGGATGTCGGCACAATCGCGCCCACCGACTTCGGCTTGTCGATCAGGCCCTTCAGAAAGCGGATCTCGTCACCGAATTTCCGCTCGAATTTTTCCTTGATGCGCAACACCATCAGCCGCTCTTCCCCACCCGCCAAAAAGCGGTCCGCCCCTGTTTCCCGCCCAGCATGCGTGCCGGAATGAGACTTTTTTATGCGCGTCCTTATAGAAGCGGGCGCGGCCATCGGCAATGTCTGATCGCAGGCGGGGTTAACGGCCCGCCTTTTAAACCCGCATCGGCATCAGCACATAGAGCGCGTCATCCCCTGCCATATCGCGGATCAGTGTCGGCGAACCGGCATCGGCGAGCAGGAAGATCGCATCGGTGCCGGAAAGCTGGCCGGTGATGTCCATCAGATAGCGGGCATTGAAGCCGATCTCCATCGCTTCGCTGTCATAGCTGACGGCGAGCTCCTCCGTCGCGCTGCCCGAATCGGGATTGTTGACGGTCAGCGTCAACTGGCCATCGGCAATCGCAAGCTTCACAGCACGCCCCCGCTCGGACGAGATCGTCGAAACACGGTCGACCGCCTGCGCAAAAGTCTGGCAATCGACCCGAAGCTCGCGGTCATTGCCGGAAGGGATCACGCGCTGGTAATCGGGGAAGGTGCCGTCGATCAGCTTGGACGTCAGAACGATGGAACCGATGGTGAGGCGGATCTTGGCGTCGGATACTTCCACGCCGATCACCGCATCCGGCTGTTCGATCAGCTTTTGCAATTCGCCCACGGTCTTGCGCGGAATGATGATGCCAGGCATGCCTTCGGAGCCCGACGGCGCAACCACATCGGCCCGCGCCAGACGGTGGCCGTCGGTCGCCACTGCGCGGATCTTGAGCTCGCCAGCACTTTCCACCGTATGCAGGAAGATGCCGTTCAGATAGTAGCGCGTTTCCTCGGTCGAGATCGCAAACTGCGTGCGCTCGATCAGCATCTTGAGATCGGATGCCTTGAGGCCGAAGGAATGGCTGAAGGCACCGGCGGTCAGATCCGGGAAATCCGCTTCCGGCAGGCATTGCAGCGAAAACTTGGAGCGCCCTGCAGCGACCGTCATCGTGTTGCCGTCCGGATTGGTGGCGAGCAACACTTCGGCGCCATCGGAAAGCTTGCGCACGATATCATAGAGCAGATGGGCCGGAACCGTGGTGGCCCCCGCCTGTTCCACATTCGCAGGCGTTGCCTCGGTGATTTCGAGGTCAAGGTCGGTCGCCTTCATGTCGAGGCTCGACCCATTGGCGCGCAACAGCACGTTGGAGAGGATCGGAATGGTGTTGCGGCGCTCGACAACCCGGTGCACATGGTTCAGCGACTTCAGGAGGTTGGAACGCTCGATGGTTATACGCATGGAATGATACCGCTTTCGATCTTCACGGGAAGGCTTGCGCCTTCCCCCTCAATTGTCTGCCCGCGCCTTTGGTCCGGGCCTTGGTGGACAGTGAAAATGGCAGATTTTTGCGGGGCATTGCAAGTGCTGAACGGTCTTGCGGCGCTTTCCCGTGGTTATCCACATGGGGGTCCGGTCATCCCAGCCTTGTATGACGGCGCGGCCTCCCGCATAAAGGCTCGAGAATTCAACTGGCAGAAGGCGGATGAACCGGTGCAGGACGAAGCGGGCAACCCTGCCCAGGGCAAAACCTATCGGCTGAACAACCACAGTGTTCCCGCCCGTCCGCTGGAGCCTGCGCTCTATCTTGTCGCAACGCCAATCGGCAATCTCGGCGACATAACGCTAAGGGCGCTCGAGGTTCTGGCCGGTGCGGACGTGCTTGCCTGCGAGGATACAAGAGTAACACGCGTCCTGCTCGACCGGTTCGGGATCACCACGAAGCCCTATGCCTATCACGAGCACAATGCCAACGAGGTCGGCCCGAAACTGATTGCGGCCCTTTGCGCCGGACGCTCGGTGGCGCTGGTATCCGATGCAGGAACGCCGCTTGTTTCCGACCCCGGCTACCGGCTCGGGCAGGAGGCAATCGCTGCCGGTCTGAAGGTCATTCCGATCCCCGGCGCATCCGCGCCGCTTGCGGCCCTTGTCGGCTCCGGCCTTCCCAACGATGCGTTCCTGTTTGCAGGCTTCCTGCCGCAGAAGGACAAGGCGCGGCGCGACCGCATGGCGGAGTTCCGCACGCTTGCGGCAACGCTGATCTTCTTTGAATCGCCGCACCGGATCGCCGCTACCCTTGCGGCGGCTGCCGATGTGTTTGGGCCCGAGCGGCCAGCCGCTGTCTGTCGGGAACTCACCAAGGCTTACGAGGAATTTGCCCGCGGCACGCTGGCCGATCTAGCGCGCGACTTTTCGGAGCGCAATGTCAAGGGCGAGATCGTGCTCGTGGTCGGCCCGGTAGAAGCGGGCGCAGAAAGCGAAGGGCTCGATATCGATGCGCTGCTTTTGTCGCACGCCAAGGAGATGCCCGTGGCGAAGGCTGCGGGCGAGGTCGCAAAGCTCTCCGGAAAGCCGCGCAAGGTGCTCTACCAGCGTCTGCTTGAATTGAAGGACCAGGATGGCACGGCCTGAACGGCGAGGAGAGCGGCAGAAGGCGGAGCGGCGTGGCCGTCTTTCCGAATGGTATGCCGCACTTTATCTGCTGTGTCACGGCTACCGCATTCTGGCAATCCGGTTCCGCTCAACGGCAGGCGAAGTGGATATCATCGCCCGGCGCGGCGATCTCGTCTGCTTCATCGAGGTGAAGGCGCGTGGTGAAATTCAAGGGGCGGTCGATGCCGTCTCCCCTCATGCGCAAAGGCGTATCCGGGCAAGTGCCGACATCTGGCTCTCCCGCCAGCCGGACCGGGACCGGCTCTCGCAGCGCTTCGATATCGTCGCGGTTCTGCCCTTCCGGTTGCCGCGGCATTTTCCCGACGCATTTTAACGATCGGCCTAACCCGGTTTCAATCCGAGGTGGTTATACTTTGAAGTATAACTATTTGGGAGAAGCTCGTGGTCTGGAAAATGTTTGCCGCCAGTGCCTTTGCCGCGTCCGCGCGGGATCTGGCCCTGATTGCCTCGACACCGAAGGCGCCGCCGCTGATTGCCGGTCATCCGTCGTCGCTGCAATTGCGCGACGCGCATATCGATCCGTCATGGATCATTGCGGGCAATCCGAAGGCACGCCTCGCAGAACATTCCCGTGCCGTCGATGGCGCGGCCGCAACCGCCGTCTGGGAGTGCACGGCAGGCGAATTCCGCTGGTTCTTCGCCTGGGATGAAACGGTTGTCATTCTGGAAGGCGGCGTGCACGTAACGGCCGAAGATGGCACCGAACGCAGCCTGAAAGCGGGTGACATTGCCTATTTCAAGGCGAACAGCTGGGCCACGTGGAAAATCGATAGCTATGTGAAGAAGATCGCCTTTGTGCGGCGCCCCTTCCCGGCCATCGTTGCCAATGCCTGGCGGGCGTTCAAGAACCTGAGGCAGGCCGCACGCGGCAGCCAATCGCAAGGCGCAAGCCTCCACTGATCCACCGCGACAAGTCCGCCGTTGCGTTTCCGGTTGCCGCGTCCTACATCATTGCGACACCGAAAGAGGGGACAGGCGGATATGGCCGGTATCAGGAATGTCGCGGTTCAGATGGACCACGTTTCGACAATCAATATCGCGGGCGACAGCACCTTTGCGATGAGCCTTGAGGCGCAATCGCGCGGCTACCGGCTGTTCCATTACACGCCGAACCAGTTGTCGCTGCGCGACGGCAAGGTCTATGCCACGGTCGAGCCGATGGAACTGCGCGATGAACAGGGCAACCATTTCACGCTCGGCCGGCAGGAGAAGGTCGATCTTGCCACCATGGACGTGGTGCTGCTGCGGCAGGACCCGCCCTTCGACATGGCCTATATCACCTCGACCCATCTGCTGGAGCGGGTTCATCCGAAGACGCTGGTGGTGAATGATCCGGCCTGGGTGCGCAACTCGCCGGAAAAGATCTTCGTGACCGAATTCGCCGATCTGATGCCAAAGACGCTGATCACCCGCGACGTCACCGAAATCGCGAAATTCCGCGAGGAAATGGGCGATATCATCCTGAAGCCGCTCTATGGCAATGGCGGTGCGGGCGTGTTCCACTCCTCGCGAGACGACCGCAACTTCACCTCGCTTCTGGAAATGTTCGGCCAGATGTTCCGCGAGCCTTACATTGCCCAGCAATATCTGCCTGCGGTGCGCAAGGGCGACAAGCGCATCCTGCTGGTGAACGGCGAGCCGGTGGGTGCCATCAACCGCGTGCCTGCCGAAACCGACAGCCGCTCCAACATGCATGTGGGGGGACGCGCGGAGCCGACCGAGCTGACCGCCCGCGAAAAGGAAATCTGCGACCGCATTGGCCCGGCGCTGAAAGAGCGCGGCTTCCTGCTGGTCGGCATCGATGTGATCGGCGACTACATGACCGAGATAAACGTCACTTCGCCGACCGGTCTGCGTGAGGTAAAGCGTTTCGGCGGTGCCGATATCGCGTCTCTTCTGTGGGATGCCATCGAAGCCAAGCGCGCCTGAGGCGCAACCCGCCGCGCAGGCCGGTTGCGGAAAAGTGAAAATTGTTCGCTTAATGTTCTTGTTTTGAATGTTAGGATGTGCAAATCTCATCACGCGCTCATCAAGGGCGCGGCGATGGGGTTTTCGCGCATGGTGGCACGGGTCAGCACGGTGGCGTTTCAGGGCATCGAGGGCGTGCCTGTCGATGTGCAGGTCATGCTTTCACCCGGCAAGCTCAACATGCATATCGTCGGCCTTCCGGACAAGGCGGTCGCAGAAAGCCGCGAGCGGGTGCAGGCAGCGCTTCACGCCTCCGGTCTCGCATTGCCTCCGAAAAAGGTGACGATCAATCTCGCACCCGCCGATCTGCCGAAGGAGGGGTCGCATTTCGATCTGCCGATCGCGCTTGGCCTGATGGCCGCCATCGGGGCCATACCCGCCGATGCCTTGCAGCCCTATGTGGTGCTGGGGGAGCTTAATCTCGATGGAACGCTTGCCGCCATTGCCGGGGCGCTGCCTGCCGCCATGTGTGCATCGGCGCTCGGCAAGGGGCTGATCTGCCCGGCGGAAAGCGGATCGGAGGCCGCCTGGGCGGGCGGTGAGATCGATATTCTTGCACCGCGCAGCCTGATTGCGCTCGCCAATCATTTTCGCGGCACGCAGCGGTTGACCCGACCCGAACCGGCTGTGAAGGCGGGCGCCGGAGACCTGCCGGACCTTGCCGATATCCGCGGTCAGGAGGCCGCCCGGCGAGCGCTGGAAGTGGCGGCAGCGGGCGGTCACAATCTATTGATGGTCGGTCCTCCGGGCTCGGGTAAATCCATGCTGGCCGCACGACTGCCCTCGATCCTGCCGCCGCTTTCCGCACCCGAACTGCTGGAAGTGTCAATGATCCATTCAATTGCGGGCCAGCTGCCCGGTGGCCGCCTGTCGGACAGGCGACCCTATCGCACGCCGCATCACTCGGCCACCATGGCGGCGCTGATCGGCGGCGGTTTGAGAGCGAGGCCGGGCGAAGCTTCGCTTGCCCATCGCGGCATCCTGTTTCTCGATGAGTTTCCGGAATTTTCGCCGCAGGTGCTCGATGCGCTGCGCCAGCCGCTCGAAACCGGCGAATGCATCATCGCGCGGGCCAATCACCGGGTTTCCTACCCGGCAGAGATCCAGCTTGTGGCGGCAATGAATCCCTGCCACTGCGGCATGGCAGGCCAGCCCGGCCATGTCTGCGCGCGCGGTCCGCGCTGTGTCAGCGACTATCAGGCGCGCATTTCAGGTCCATTGATGGACCGGATCGATATCCGCATCGAAGTCCCTGCGGTGGCCGCCACCGATCTGATCAGGCCTGCCGCCTCTGAGCCCAGTGCGGCAGTTGCGGCCCGCGTTGCCCGTGCGCGCCGCCTGCAGAAGGCCCGCTTTGCGGCCCTCGGCCAGCCCGGTATCACCACCAATGCGCGTGCGACCACGACCATGATCGAAACGCTGGCAGAACCGGATGCCTCAGGGCTGCAGTTGCTGCGGGATGCGGCAGAGCGCATGAAGTTTTCCGCGCGTGGTTACCACCGGGTGCTGAAGGTCGCACGTACGCTTGCCGATCTCGATGGCGAGGCGCGCGTTGGCCGATTGCATCTGGCGGAAGCGATTTCCTACCGCCTTGCCGGCTCATGAACAAAAAAAGGGCGCGTTGCCTGCGCCCTTTCCGTCTTGTCTGCGATGACAATATCAGCCGCCGAGGCCATCAAACAATACGGTCGAGAGATAGCGTTCGGCAAAGGAGGGGATGATGACGACAATGGTCTTGCCTTCGCTTTCCGGGCGCTGGCCGATCTTGATCGCAGCCGTGAGCGCCGCACCCGACGAAATGCCGACCGGCACGCCTTCGAGGCGGGCGACAAGACGGGCATTTTCAAAGGCTTCGTCATTGGTCACGGTGACGATCTCGTCATAGACAGAGCGGTCGAGAATGGCAGGGGCAAAGCCTGCGCCGATGCCCTGGATCTTGTGCGGGCCGGGATTGCCGCCGGAAAGCACCGGGCTGTCGGCCGGTTCCACGGCAACCACCTTGAGACCGGGCTTGCGCGCCTTCAGCACCTGACCCGTGCCGGTGATCGTGCCGCCGGTGCCGATGCCGGAAACGAAGATATCCACCTTGCCATCGGTATCGTTCCAGATTTCCTCGGCCGTGGTCTTGCGGTGGATCTCCGGATTGGCCGGGTTTTCGAACTGCTGCGGAATGATGGCATCGGGATTTTCGGCAGCCAGTTCCTCGGCCTTGGCAATCGCGCCCTTCATGCCCTTCGGCCCTTCGGTCAGCACCAGCTCGGCACCGAGCAGCGCCAGCATCTTGCGGCGCTCAATGGACATGGTTTCCGGCATGGTGAGAATGAGCTTGTAGCCCTTGGCAGCTGCGGCAAAGGCGAGCGCAATGCCGGTATTGCCCGAGGTCGGCTCGATCAGGGTCGTCTTGCCGGGCGTGATCTTGCCCTGGGCTTCGAGCGATTCAATCATCGCCACGCCGATACGGTCCTTGACCGAGGCAATCGGATTGAAGAATTCGAGCTTGGCGAGCAGGTTCGCCTTCACGCCCTTTTCCTTCGCCAGCTTGTCGAGGCGCACGATCGGTGTATCGCCGATGGTCTCGGTGATCGAGGAATAGATGCGGCCGCGGCCGGGCTTCTTGGCTTCGGACATGGAGTTCTCCCTTTCAGACTGTTGCCTGCACAATAGGGCGCGTCTGCTCATCAATCCAGCCATGATTGCATGGGGAACGGGCGGGCTTTGGCAAAACCCGTCCGCAATCGCTCGGTTCCGCGAAAAATTTTCGCTCAGCCGCGGGCGACGATGACGGCGGCGGCGCCACCGATGAAGGCTGCGGCGGTCCGGTTCAGGATCTTCAGCTTGTCCGGCTCCTGCAGCCAGTCGCGCGCTTTCCCCGCCAGCATTATGTAGGGCATGGTGACAAGCAGAAGCACAAGGCAGGTGGAGCCGACCAGCACCGCATAGCCGCCGACCGTGACCTGCGACAGATCCAGCAGTGCCGGTACGATCCCGATGTAAAAGAGCATGGTCTTCGGGTTGCCGAGGGTCAGCGTGAGGCCGGAGATGAAGCACTTCAAGGCATCGAGTGGCTTCTTCTCCCCCGCAACCTCGATCTTCATGCCTGCCCGCCAGAGCTGGTAGGCGATGTAGGCGAGATAGGCCGCGCCTGCATATTTGATCACCATGAACACATAGCCGAAACTTTGTGCCAGCCAGGCAAGGCCAAGCACGACGGCGGTGAGATAGACCAGGTCACCGAGGATCAGGCCAAGTGCCATCGGATAGGACGTGCGAAAGCCCTGCCCGAGCGCGCGCGCAACGAGGGCCGTTATTCCGGGTCCCGGAATGAGGGCTGCCACAAACAGCGCGGCGCAATAGGTAAACCAGGATGAAATCGTCATCGTCTTTCCCCCGAAGCGGTCCGTCCCCACTCATAAATCCGGATTGCAGGCTGCAATTTCAATGCAAGGACCGGTCAGTTCAACCCTGTCGAGCCAAAGCCGCCCGCGCCGCGATCGGTCGCGGTGGCAAGCGCCGTTTCGGTGATCGTGGCCTGAACCACAGGTGCGATCACCATCTGGGCGATGCGCATGCCGCGTTCCACCACGAACTTGTCTTCGCCCAGATTGACGAGCAGCACCTGCACCTCGCCACGATAATCGCTGTCGATGGTGCCGGGCGTATTGAGGCAGGTGATACCGTTCTTGTAGGCAAGGCCGGAGCGGGGGCGGATCTGTGCCTCGAAGCCCGCCGGGATTTCGAAGATCAGGCCGGTCGGCACAAGCGCCCGCTTGCCGGGTTTCAGGACCAGCCGCTCGCCTTCGGGAAGGGCCGCGCGCAAATCCATGCCGGCCGAGCCTTCCGTCTCATAGGCCGGAAGCGGCAGGCCAGCACCGTGGGCCAGCCGGACGATGCCGACAACCGGGGCGTTTGCGGGGCTTTTTGCGCTTTTTTCACTCATGGAAGCATCCTTGCAGGCGGTTCTTCATTTGCATCCCGACCGTCTAGCCGCTAGAAGACCCGCCATTCAACAGGAATTTCAAAGCGCATGGCCGAATCCCTCGCAGAGGCGGTATCCCGCCGCCGCACCTTCGCAATCATTTCCCACCCGGACGCCGGTAAAACCACGCTGACGGAAAAGCTGCTGCTGTTCGGCGGCGCGATCCAGCTTGCCGGTGAAGTGAAGGCGAAGAAGGACCGGATCCAGACCCGCTCCGACTGGATGAAGATCGAGCGCGAGCGCGGCATCTCGGTCGTCACCTCGGTGATGACCTTCGAGTATAATGACACGGTCTTCAACCTGCTCGACACGCCCGGCCACGAAGACTTCGCCGACGATACCTATCGCACGCTGACGGCGGTGGACGCGGCCATCATGGTGATCGATGCGGCTAAGGGCATCGAACCGCGCACGCTCAAGCTTTTCGAAGTCTGCCGCATGCGCGACATCCCGATCATCACCTTCGTCAACAAGATGGACCGCGAAAGCCGCGACCCTTTCGAGATTCTGGACGAGGTCGAGGAAAAGCTGGCGCTCGACACGGCCCCGGTCACATGGCCGATCGGCCGGGCAAAGAGCTTCTGCGGCTCCTATCATCTGGCGAAATCGGAAGTGCGCGGCTCGGATACGGAAGTGAAGACCACGCCCGTCAATGGCGCACAGGCCGTTGCCGACCGGTTGCCGGAAAACGAACGTCAGGCCTTCATCGAGGAGCTGGAGCTTGCCGTTGAAGCCTGCCGTCCGTTCGACCGCGAGAGCTTCCTCGAAGGGCATCTGACGCCGGTCTTCTTCGGCTCGGCGCTGCGCAATTACGGGGTGCGCGATCTCATCAATGCGCTTGCCGATTTTGCCCCGCCGCCACGCGATCAGGTCGCGGATGTGCGCACCGTGCATGCCACCGACGAGAAGATGACCGCCTTTGTGTTCAAGATCCAGGCGAACATGGACCCGAACCACCGCGACCGCATCGCCTTCGTGCGCGTCTGCTCGGGCAAGCTTGAGCGCGGCATGAAGGCGCGCCTTTCGCGCACCGGCAAGCAGATGGGGCTGAGCGCCCCGCAATTCTTCTTCGCCTCGCAGCGCCAGCTTGCCGATACCGCCTATGCCGGAGACGTGGTGGGCATTCCGAACCACGGGACGCTTCGCATCGGCGATACGCTGACCGAGGGTGAAAGCCTCGTCTTCCAGGGCGTGCCGAACTTCGCGCCGGAAATTCTCCGCCGCGTGCGCCTCGAGGATGCGATGAAGGCGAAGAAGCTCAAGGAAGCGCTGCAACAGATGGCCGAAGAGGGCGTCGTGCAGCTCTTTTCGCCGGAGGACGGCTCGCCTGCGATTGTCGGCGTGGTCGGCGCGCTGCAGCTCGACGTGCTGAAGGAGCGCCTTCAGGCGGAATATGGCCTGCCGGTCTCCTTCGAAATGTCGCGCTTTTCGGTCTGCCGCTGGGTGTCCGCCGACAATCCTGCCGATCTCGAGAAATTCGTCACCGCGCGGCGCGGCGATATTGCCCGTGACCTCGACGGCGACCCGGTGTTTCTGGCGCAGGACAGTTTCTCGCTGCGCTACGAGGCCGAGCGTTATCCGGCGATCAAGATGGTGGCGATCAAGGAATATCACGCCGTCAAGGCGGCGTGATTTCCAGGACCCTCCCTTGCCAAAGGAGGGTCCTGAGGCGGTCAATGCCCCGACTTGATGAAGGTGCCGTTCTGGAGTTCGCGCATGGCCTGCATGATCTCCTCGCGGGTATTCATCACGATCGGTCCGTGCCAGGCGACCGGCTCCTCGATGGGCTTGCCGGAAACGAGCAGGAAGCGGATGCCTTCATCGCCTGCCTGCACCGTCACTTCGTCGCCCGTATCGAACACCACCAGCGTGCGGTTGCCCGACATGTCGCGGATGTTCAGCTCTTCGCCATTCACTTCCTTCTCGACGCGCACACCGAAGGGCTTCGATGCGTCGCGGAAGGTGCCGGAACCGGCGAAGATATAGGCGAAGGCCTTGCGGTAGGTATCGACCGGCAGCACCTTCTTCTTGCCCGGCGGCACCGAGACATCGAGATAGACCGGATCGGCGGCAATGCCATCCACCGGGCCGGACTTGCCCCAGAAGCTGCCGCAGATGACACGCACCGCCGTGCCGTCATCATCGACGACCACCGGAATATCGGCGCTCTTCACATCCTGATAGCGCGGTGCCGTCATCTTCAGCGAGGAGGGCAGGTTCGCCCAGAGCTGGAAGCCGTGCATGCGACCGGCAAAATCACCCTGCGGCATTTCCTGGTGCAGAATGCCGGACCCGGCCGTCATCCACTGCACGTCACCGGCGCCGAGCAGGCCGCGATTGCCGAGACTGTCGCCGTGTTCCACCGTGCCTGCCAGCACATAGGTGATGGTTTCGATGCCGCGATGCGGATGCCAGGGAAAGCCGCGCAGATATTTCTGCGGCTCGTCATTGCGGAAGTCGTCCATCATCAGGAAGGGATCGGTCAGCGACGGATCGCCGAAGCCGAAGACGCGGTGCAGATGCACGCCCGCACCTTCCATGGTGGGCCGCGCGACGCTTTCATGTTTTACAGGGCGAATGGACATGGTTGAGGTCCTTTCCGGTACGAGTTTCATGTTGCCCCAGATATAGCCTGTTTTTGCTTTCAGCTAAGGGTGAACAATGGAACGCACTGTTCACAAAATTGATAATTGAAGCCGGATTTTCACCAATTCTCGCTGGTCGAGGCCCTGTTCACCCTTTATTAACCGGATTTGTCAAAGCTTGTGGAATGGCATGGTTTTCGCGCATGCCGTTAATGTGGAGCGTCGGAACCGCATGTGTCGCTGGGCAGCATACAGGGGCGAGCCTCTCTATCTCGAAGAACTGATCACGTCTCCGGCGCATTCGCTGATCGAGCAGTCGCATCATGCCACGCGGGCCAAGACGCCGACCAATGGTGATGGCTTCGGAGTGGCCTGGTATGGTGACAGGCCAGAGCCGGGACGTTACCGCGACATTCTTCCTGCCTGGGCCGATTGCAATCTGAAGAGCATCGCGCGGCAGATCCGCTCGCCGCTGTTTCTGGCCCATGTGCGGGCTGCCACCGGCGGCGGCACGCGGCGCGACAATTGCCATCCCTTCGTGCACGAGAACTGGTCCTTCATGCACAATGGCCAGATCGGGGATTTCGAGCGCGTGCGTCGCCCGATGGAAACCATGCTGGGTGATGATCTCTACAATTCCCGCAACGGCACCACAGACAGCGAGCTGATCTTCCTGCTCGCCTTCCATTTCGGCCTGCGGGAAAATCCGGTGAAGGCGCTTGCGGATACGATCGGCTTCATCGAGCGCCTCTCCTGGCATATCAACGGGGCTGCCCTGGTGCGGTTCACCTCGGCCTTTTCCGATGGCCGCAATCTCTATGCGGTGCGCTACGCGACCGACCGCAAGGCGCCGACGCTTTATGCAGCCCCCATGGGGCAGGGTGGCGGCTATTGCCTTGTCTCCGAACCGCTGGATGACGAGGTCGATACCTGGGTGGAAATCCCGGATGGCACCGCCGTCGTGATCGGCGAAGACGGGCTTGATCTTCAGGTCTTTGATCCGGGCATGGCACCCGCAAGCGAAGCCGCCCTTGTGGCGCAGCGCTACTGAGCAGAAAGCCTTTCGGCCACCAGCGCCGCGAGCTTTTCCGCAACCACTTCCTTTTCCATGTCCGGCCAGTCGGTGATCCCGTCTTTGGCGATGATCTTCACCCGGTTGCGGGTGCCACCCATGATGCCGGTTTCCGGCGACACATCATTGGCGACGATCAGGTCTGCCCCCTTGCGGGCGAGCTTGGCCTTGCCGTTCTTTTCCACATCCTGCGTTTCGGCCGCAAAACCGATGACGAGTTTCGGGCGCTGTGCATGGTGGCCGACCGTTTTCAGGATATCGGGATTTTCGGTGAGCCGAAGCGGTGCCGGGCCTTCGCCCTCCTGCTTCTTGATCTTTTCCGGGGATGCCCCTTCAACGCGCCAGTCGGCAACGGCGGCCACCATCACGGCGGCATCCGCCGGCAGTTCGGTCAGAACCGCATCGCGCATCTCTTCCGCGCGCTCGACATGAACCACCTTTGCGACCTTCGGATCGGGGATCGTCACCGGGCCCGAGACAAGCACCACGTCTGCACCCAGTCGCGCAAGGGCGTCGGCAATCGCATGGCCCTGCCGTCCAGAAGAGCGGTTGGCGATATAGCGCACCGGATCAATCGGCTCATGGGTGGGGCCGGAGGTGACGATGATCTTCTTTCCGGCCAGCGGCTTCGGCCCATCGTCAAGAAGGGCTTCCGCCGCCGCGGCAATCTCCAGCGGTTCGGCCATCCGCCCCAATCCGGCTTCTCCGCTCTCGGCCATTTCACCGCGCATCGGGCCAATGAAGGCATGGCCATCCGCCCTGAGCTGCGCGACATTGCGTGATGTCGGCTTTGCCGCCCACATTTTCGGGTTCATGGCAGGGGCAATCAGCACCGGCCGGTCGGTGGCGAGCAGCACGGTCGAGGCGAGATCGTCGGCAAGGCCGTTCGCCATCTTTGCCATCAGATCGGCGGTTGCGGGCGCAATGATGATCAGATCGCAATCGCGCGCCAGCCTTATATGGCCGACATCCTGCTCATCCTCGCGTGAAAACAGATTGGTATAGACAGGCGTTGCCGACAACGCGCCGACGGCAAGCGGCGTCACGAATTCGCAGGCCCCCGCCGTCATCACCGGCACCACCTTTGCGCCGCGCTCCCGCAGGCGGCGGATGAGATCGAGGCTCTTGTAGGCCGCGATGCCAGCGGAAATGATCAGGAGAATGCGTTTGCCGACGAGAGACATGGGTAAGGCAATCCGTTGCGATTTGGCGAAATCTGCCTGCAAGGCTAGCGATTTCATGGCCTCGGCGCAATTGCTCGTGCTGCCATTCTTTTTCATCGGCTGCTTCCTTTCGCCGCTGGCCAGCCTGATGCAACAGGGGTAGGTTTGAAGGATAGGGATTGCGCCGGGGGGATCAATGGCGGAAGGAGAACAGCCCGAAAAGGGCATGGAGGGAAACCCGCAGGCGGGTGCTTCCGATCTGCCATTGCTGATCGACAAGCAGGGGCAAGGCAGCGGCCATCCGCGCAAATGGCTTTTGCCGTCCTTTCTGGTTCTGGCTCTTGTAATAGCCGGTGGCGTCTATGGTCTGCGTGCGGGCGCAAATAACATTGCGTCTTCCGCTGAAACCACAAGTTTGGAAGCGAACGCCGGGCTGTCGGCATCCGGGGATATTTACGGGCTCGGGGTTATCCTGCCGCTGGGCCGGGTGATGACGATCGCGCCGCCTTCCGGCTCGGGCGATGCCCGGCTTTCCGGGCTGGAAGTTGCCGAAGGCGAAACGGTCAAGGCCGGTTCGGTGCTTGCAAGGCTCGACAACGAGGCCCAGCTCAAGGCCATGCTCGAGGTCGCCCACGCAACGGTTGCTGCCCGCGAGGCGGCGCTGGAGCAGACCCGCGTCAGCATCATCGCCAGCCGCGCTGAAGCCGAAGCCGCCCTTGCCCGCGGACAGGCGCAGGCGGAAAATGCGGCAAGCGACTTTGCCCGCTCGAAATCGCTCGCCGCCCGCGGCGTGATCGCCGGTGACCAGCTCGATGCCAAGCGCACGCTGATGCGTGAAACGGCGCTGGAGGCCGAGCGGCTGAAGGCGGTGCTGTCCCGCTTTGCCGTTGCCGATCCCGAAGCGCAGGTGGATGTGCTATTGGCACGCCGCACGCTCGAACAGGCCCGTGCCGATCTCGACCGGGCCGAGGCCGATCTCGAAAAGGCCGTGGTGCGCGCGCCGGTTTCCGGAACCGTGCTGAAAATCATGGCGCGGGCGGGCGAACGGGCCTCGAACAGCGGCATTTTGCGGCTGGCCGATCTGTCGGTGATGACGGTCGATGTCGAAGTATACCAGAGCGACATCAGCCGGGTAAAACCCGGTGATGCGGTGGAGATTTCCTCTTCCGCGCTGCCCCGGATGCTGAAAGGCAAGGTGGAGCGGATAGGGCTGGAGGTCGGCCGCCAGACGCTGGTCGATGCCGGGCCAGCTGCCAATACCGATGCGCGGGTGGTGATTGCAACCGTCTCGCTTCTGCCCGAAGACCGGGAGATTGCGGCCCGTTTCACCAATCTGCAGGTGACGGCCCGGATCCAGCCGCAGGGTGAGGCTGCCAGCCCATGAGCGGGTTTCTCGAATGGCTGCTCGGGCGGCTGCCGGTCGGCTGGCTGCAACTGGTGCATAACAAGGCGCGCTTTGCCTCGGCGCTGGCCGGGGTCGCCTTCGCCAATATCCTTGTCTTCATGCAACTTGGCTTTTTCGGCGCGCTGATGGGCTCGGTCGCATTGCCATACCAGCAGATGGATGCGGATGTTCTGATCTCCTCTTCCGATATGAACACGCTCGCTGATGCCGGACCTTTGCCGCGTCAGCGGCTCTACGAGGCATTGGCGGTGAACGGCGTGGCTGACGCGACCCCGCTCTATTACGGCAAGCTCGACTGGAAGCAGGCGGACGGCACGATCCGTGGTCTCGATGTCTTCGGCATTGATCCGGCCAAGCCCGCCTTCCGCTTCCTGAGGGACAATTCGAAGGTGAAGGTGCTGACGCTTGCGGATCACGCGCTGATCGATATCGGCACCCGCAATGTGGTCGGCGACGTGCTTGCCCGCATCGAAAGGGGGGAGCCCTATGCCTTCGAGGCAAAAGGCCGAACGCTTTCCGTGGACGGAGTTTTCCGCATCGGCGGCGGATTTACGACCGATGGCTATCTGATCGTGTCGGATCAGACCTTCCTCCGACTGTTTCCGCAGCGCTTTGCCGGAGCGCCGAACCATGTGCTGGTGAAGGCTCAACCTGGTGTCGCTGCAAGGGATCTCGCCGATCGCCTCTCCGCCGTGCTTCCCGCCTATGACAGCCAGGCGCGGCCCGTGGATGTGGTGACTGCACGCGAGCAGGCCTTCCAGTCGACGCAGCGCCCGGTCGGCATGGTGTTCGGCTTCGGCATCATCATCGGCACGCTGGTTGGCAGCATCATCGTCTATCAGGTGCTGGCAACGGATGTCGCAGACCATCTGAAGGAATATGCGACCTTCAAGGCCATCGGCTACCGGCAGGGCTTTTTCCTGGGCATCGTCTTCGAGGAGGCGATGGTGCTCGCTGTTGCGGGTTTCCTGCCGGGCGTGGTGATTTCCGTGCTGCTTTACAGGCTGGTCGCGAAGGCCACCAGCCTGCCATTGGCGATGACCATGGAGCGGCCCTTCATCGTGCTGTTCGGCACGCTACTGATGTGCGGCCTTTCGGGCCTCGTTGCCACCCGGCGCCTGGCACGGGCCAATCCGGCGGACCTGTTCTGATGGAGGGCAAAGGAAGAATGGAAAAGCCTCTGGTGATCTCCGGCGTCCAGCACTGGTTCGGCGAGGCGGAAGCGCGAAAGCAGGTGCTCTACGATATCGATCTTGTGGTGGAAAAGGGCAGCCTCACCGTACTTGTCGGCGCGTCCGGCTCCGGCAAGACGACGCTTCTGACGCTGGCCGGGTGCCTGCGACGCCTTGAGGCGGGCTCGATCCGGCTTCTCGGACAGGAGCTTTATGGCGCCAGCGAAGAGCAGCTGATTGCCTGCCGCAGGCGGCTCGGCTTCATCTTTCAGGCCCATAACCTGCATGAAAGCCTCACGGCGATGGAAAATGTCCGAATGGGGCTGGAGGTGCACGGGGTGGCCGCAATGCGCAACTGGCGTGAGGCCTGTGCGCATGTGCTCACCTCCGTCGGCCTTTCAGAGCGATTGCATTATCTGCCCGCGAAACTCTCCGGCGGGCAGAAGCAGCGCGTGGCTGTTGCCCGCGCGCTGATCGGCAATCCGGAGATCGTGCTCGCTGACGAGCCGACAGCTGCGCTCGACGGCGAAAGCGGCCTGCAGGTGGTGTCGATGCTGAAGCGCCTCGGGCGTGAGCGCGGCACCACCACGCTGATGGTCACCCATGATGCGCGCATCCTCGACAGGGCAGACCGCATCGTCTCCCTGCAGGACGGGCGCATCATCGGCTGATGTTCACCCCTTGAACTTCTTCTTGCCCTTGAAGGCACCGCCATCCTTGCCCGGCTTGTTGAAATCGGGCTTGCCGGACTTGGTGAATTTCGGCTTGCCCGCGGGCTTGTCGAAGTCGCGCTTCTTGTCAAAGTCACGGGGCTTGTCGAAATCCCTCGGCTTGTCGAAATCGCGGGAGGGAGACTTTCCGCTCTTTTCCGTCTTGTCGAAGCGCGGCTTTTCGGCGGTCTTTTCCCGGTCCCAGCTCTTTTTTGCCGGTCGGGCATCGTCGAAATCGCGGGACGGGCGGTCAGGGCGCGGGCCGCGCGAAGCGCCGCTGCCGGAAAAATCCGGCTTGCCGGGCAGAGCGCTGACACGGATTGAATCCTCCAGCATCCGCTTCGGGCCAAGCGCATCCTCGAACTGGGCCGCACTGTCATCGGCGATTTCGATCCAGGTCTCGTTCTGCTGCATCTTGATCTGGCCGATATCGCGCTTGGAGATATTGCCGTTGCGGCACAGCATCGGGATCAGCCAGCGCGGTTCGGCATTCTGGCGGCGGCCGACGGACAGGGAATACCAGCGGCTTGCGCCGAAATCATCGCGCGGACCGCGGCGCTCGTCCTTCTCGAAGGTCGGGCGGTCTTCGCGGGGCGCACGCTCGCGACGCGGCTTGGCGTCAAAGACGGTGATTTCGGTGAGTTCTTCCGTAGCCGAACGTCCCGAGCGGTAGAGCCGCAGGAAAGCGGTCGCCAGCTGTTCCGGCGAATGGTCGGAAATCAGCGTCCTGATGCCTTCCGCCTCGTCCTCGGTGATCGGATCGTTGAGGAGGGGATCGGCCAGCATCCTCTCGCCGTCTTTCTGCAGGATCTCGTCGGCAGACGGGGCGTTCACCCAGGCGGCGGTGATCTTGGCGTCATTCAGCACCCGCTCGGCGCGGCGACGGGCATTGAGCGGCACGATCAGCGCGCTCACACCCTTCTGACCGGCCCGGCCCGTGCGGCCCGAACGGTGCAGCAGCGTTTCCGGATTGGTCGGAAGATCGGCATGGATCACGAGTTCCAGGCCGGGAAGGTCGATGCCGCGGGCGGCCACATCGGTTGCGATGCAGACGCGGGCGCGGCCATCGCGCATCGCCTGCAGCGCATGGCTGCGCTCGGTCTGCGACAGCTCGCCGGACAGCGCCACGACCGAGAAGCCGCGATTGTTGAAGCGGGCGGTCATGTGGTTGACGGCAGCGCGGGTGGAGCAGAACACGATCGCATTCCTTGCCTCATAGAAGCGAAGCGCATTGATGATCGCATTTTCCCGGTCGGTCGGTGCAACCAGCATGGCGCGATATTCGATATCGTGATGCTGTTCCTTGTCGCCTGCCGCCTCGATGCGGATCGCATCGCGCTGGTAGTTCTTGGCAAGGGTCGCGATGGATTTCGGCACGGTTGCGGAAAACATCAGCGTGCGGCGATCTTCCGGCGAGGCTTCGAGGATGAACTCGAGATCCTCGCGGAAGCCGAGATCGAGCATCTCGTCGGCCTCGTCCAGCACAACGGCTGCGATATCCTCAAGAACGAGCGATCCCTTGGTGATATGATCACGCAGACGCCCCGGCGTGCCGACAACGATATGGGCGCCGCGATCAAGCGCCCGGCGCTCGGTGCGGATATCCATGCCACCAACGCAGGAGGCAACGGTCGCGCCGGTCAGTTCATAAAGCCATTGCAGCTCGCGCTCTACCTGAAGGGCGAGCTCGCGGGTCGGCGCGACCACCAGCGCCAGCGGCGTCGCGGCCCGGCCGAAGCGGGCCTCGCCCTTGAGCAGGTCCGGGGCGAAGGCAAGGCCAAAGGCCACAGTCTTGCCCGATCCGGTGCGGGCGGAAACCAGTGCATCGGAACCGGCCAGCGCCGGGTCCAGCACCGCCTGCTGCACGGGGGTGAGGCTTTCGTAGCCACGTTTACGCAATGCTTCGGCAATCGCCGGAACGATGCCTTCAAACTCAGTCATGATCCGTCTTTCGGCTTTTGAGTGGCCGGGGATCTTTCCAGTTCGCGGCTGTGCGAAGCGGGTGCCCGGGCAATCGATGGCGCGGCAAGGCCGCAAGTTACAAAGGTTTGGCGTGTCCCTACTGCAATCGGCCCGCTTTGTACAGGATAATCACAAATGGCGGCAAAATAGGGTAAAGCGGCGGCCGAATTGACCTTTGCCAGCTTCGCTAGACTTATGATCAATGGTCGCCTTGTGCTCGCGGGCCTATAGGATAAAGGTATCAACCCCTGGGAGGCGGGTTTCATGCGGATCGCACTGTTTTCGGATATCCATGCCAATCGGGAGGCTTTCGAAGCCTGCCTGAATGCGGCGGCCGGTGTAGACCGTATCGTCATCCTGGGCGATATCGTCGGTTACGGCGCCGATCCCGGCTGGTGCGCGGACAAGGCGGCGGAGATCGCTGCGGCGGGCGGCATCGTCATCCGCGGCAATCATGACCAGGCCGCCTGCGACACCCATTGCGACATGAATTCGAGCGCGAAGATCGCCATCGAATGGACCCGCAACCAGCTTTCCGCCGAACAGAAGGCCTTCCTCGGCCAGTTGCCGATGAGTGTCATGGATGATGACCGGCTCTATGTGCATGCGGATGGCAGCGCGCCAGCGAAATGGAACTATGTGACCGATGCCAGCGATGCGGAAGGCCATTTCAATGGCACCTCGGCGCGGGTGAGCTTCTGCGGCCACATCCATGTGCCCGCCCTTTACGGCCTTGCCGCTGGCGGCAGGATCAACCGTTTCGTGCCGAATTCCGAAGTGCCGATTCCGCTTCTCGCCCAGCGCCGCTGGCTTGGTGTGATGGGGGCGGTTGGCCAGCCGCGCGACGGCCACCCGACCGCAGCCTTTGCGATCTATGACACCGACAAGCGCGAGCTGACCTATCGCCGCGCCGCCTATGACATCGAGACGGCGCAAGCGAAAATCCGGGCGGCTGGCCTGCCGGAAGGGCTCGCGGCACGGCTTGCACGCGGGCATTGAAGGGACCGGGGGTTTAGGGAATGGCAGCGAAATTGCAGGCAGGCATGCAACTCGACGGCTTCACGCTGCAGGAGCTTGCCCATACGGGCGGCATGGCGCGGCTCTGGGTTGTCACCCATCCGGATCATGAAAAGCCGCTTCTTATGAAAGTGCCGATGATCGGCGAGGGGGATGACCCGGCCGCCATCGTCAGCTTCGAGATGGAGCAGATGATCCTGCCGCGCCTTTCCGGCCCGCATGTGCCGCAGTTCATTGCCAATGGGGATTTCGCCACCCATCCCTATATCGTGATGGAGCGGCTTCCCGGCAAATCGCTCTATCCGATGCTCGATCTTCTGCCGCTGCCGCTCGAACAGGTGACCGATATCGGCGTGAAGATCGCAACCGCGCTCGATGCGTTGCATCGCCAGCATGTCGTGCATCTAGATCTGAAGCCCTCGAACATCATCTTCCGGGAAACGGGCGAGGCGGTGCTGGTCGATTTCGGGCTTGCCCGCCACAATCTGCTGCCTGACCTCATGGAAGAGGAATTCCGCCTGCCTTATGGCACGGCGCCTTACATGGCGCCGGAGCAGATTCTCCGCATCCGCTCCGATTACCGGTCGGATATCTTTGCGCTCGGCTGCCTTCTCTATTTCTTCGCGACCGGCACCCGGCCCTTCGGTGATCCGCAGCGGCTGAAGGGGCTGAAAAAGCGGCTCTGGTCCGATCCGGTGCCGCCGCGCGCGCTGAACGGTGATATTCCTCCGGCCTTTCAGGAAGTGGTGCTGCGTGCGCTGGAGGTAAACCCGAACCGCCGCTATCCGACAGCGGCACAGATGGCGGCCGCACTGAAAGACCTTTCGCAGGTGCCGCTCACCCCGCGCGCCACCAAGACGAAGCGCGATCCCTTTTCGGAGCGGTTGCGCCGCCGCTTCAATCCGGAGCCGATCGAGCCGCCGAAGCGGCAGGAACAGCCGGGCGAGCTTTCCAATGCGCCCATCGTCATGGTCGCCATCGATCTCAGCGACAGTTCCGCCGATCTCAAGGACCTGCTCCGGCTCACCACCCAGCGCATTGTCGAAAAGACGCCGGATGCGCGTGTTGCCTGTGTGAACATCCTGAAGATCAACCGTCTGGCGCTGGATACGACGCTGGACGAGACCGGCCACAACAAGCATGTGCTGCGGCTTGTCGATCTCAAGTCCTGGGCGGAAAAGCTGAATATGCCGGAAGGGGCGGTGACCTTCCATGTCTTGGAAGCCGTCAATCCGGCGGATGCCATTCTGGATTATGCCCGCCAGAACTATGTGGACCATATCGTGATGGGTGCGCGCGCCGCCTCCGCCATGCGCTCGCTGCTCGGCAGCGTCTCCGGCGAAGTGGCCGCCCACGCGCCCTGCACGGTAACGGTGGTCCGCAACCGGGCGATCCCGGCTGCGGAGTGATCCTTTTTCGGTTCAGAGGCGGATATAGGGCACGGCCTTCTTCTCCACCTCGTCAAGCGCCTCGTCATAGCCCGCATCCGCATAGCGGATCACGCCCAGAGAGGTATCGTTGGTAATGGCGTGTTCAAGCCGCTCGTCGGCTTCCTTCGTGCCATCGGCAACCACGGTGACACCGCAGCTCGTCATGTAGCCGGAATAGCCGCCGCCGCCTGAATGCACGACAACCAGATCGGCCATCGAAGCCGAGAGCATCATCGCATCGATCAGCGGCCAGTCCGCAATCGCGTCGGAGCCGTCCTTCATGTTCTCGGTCATGATGTTGGGATGCGCCATCGCACCCGCATCCAGATGGTCGCGCGAAAAGGCGACGGGGCCCTTGAGCTCGCCGGAGGCAACCAGTTCGTTCACCCGGCGGGCAAGGGCCGTGCGTTCGCCATGGCCGAGCCAGGCGATGCGGGCAGGCAGGCCTTCGAAGGGAATGTTCTCGCGGGCAAGCTTCACCCAGTTGGTGACGATGTGATTGTCGGCAAACATCTCGACGAGCAGATCGTCGATGCGGGCAATGTCGCTTTCCTCTCCCGATAGCGCCATCCAGCGATAGGGGCCGATGGCACGGCAGAAGAGCGGCCGCAGATAGGCTTCGGTGAAGATCGGAATGTCGAAGGCATCGGCAACACCCCCCTCCCGCGCCTGCGTGCGGATGAGATTGCCGTTGTCGAACACTTCCGCTCCCGCCTTCTGGAAGGCAAGCATGGCCTTCACATGATCGACAATCGAGGCCCGGCTTTCGATCATCAGCTGCGCCGGGCTTTCCTCGCGCATGCGGCGGGCCTCGGCAAGCGTGCGGCTCTTCGGCACATAGCCGTAGACGAGATCATGGGCGGACGTCTGGTCGGTGACGATATCCGGGGTGATGCCGCGGGCAACGATTTCCGGATAGATATCCGCCGCATTGCCGACGAGACCGACGGAAAGCGCCTTGCCCGCCTTCATCGCGCCGTCGATCAGCGCAAGCGCATGGTCGAGATTGTCGGCAATCGTATCGAGATAGCCGATCTCCTTGCGCTTTTGCGCCCGGTCCGGATCGATATCCACGCACAGGATGGCAGCCTCAGCCATCCGGCCTGCAAGCGGCTGCGCGCCGCCCATGCCGCCCAGACCGGCGGTGAGAATGAAGCGGCCCTTCAGCGATCCGCCGAAGCGTTTTTCGGCAATACGCATGAAGATTTCATAGGTGCCCTGGATCACGCCCTGGCTGCCGATATACTGCCAGGCACCGGCGGTGAGCCCGCCCCAGCAGATCAGGCCCTTCTTCTGCAGGTCGTAAAAGACCTCTGCCTTTGCCCATTGGCCGACCATGTTGCAATTCGCCATGATGACGAGCGGGGCCTTCGCATGGGTCTTCACAAGGCCGACCGGCTTGCCGGACTGGATCAGCAGCGTCTGGTCCTCGTCCATTTCGGTAAGCGCCTTGACGATCGCCTTGTGGGCCGCCCAGTTGCGGGCGGCCTTGCCAAGCGCGGCATAGACGATCAGGTTGTCCGGATCTTCGCCGACCGAGAGCACATTTTCGAGAAGCCGCAGCAGGGCTTCCTGCCGCCAGCCCCTGGCGCGAAGGGTGGTGCCACCGGGAACGGGAAAATTGGCGTGACGGGAAGGACGTGCATTCATGGTTCTGGCTCCTCAGGCCTTGGCGGACAGCGCATAGCGGGCAATCTCGATGCCCATCGCCTTTTCGCAGACCGGATAGACGGTCGGGTCGAGCACGCTTGCCGAAAGCGGAATGATATCCATCGGCACATGCAGCACATGGATCGTCATGCCTTCCTTGAGCTGGCCGACGCTCAAGGGTTCTGCCTCCTCGGACAGCGTGGTGATGACGGATGGGAAGGTGGCAAGCCGCGCACCATCCGCATCATCGACCGCCATATATTCGTTCATCACATGCAGGGTGCGCGAAGACGCGCCAGAGCCGATCACCACGGTGCCGATATCGAAGGCTTCCTTCGTATAGGTGACGGCCTTTTTCGTGATCACGCCGGAGGTGAGGATATGGCCGCCGGTAACCTTGCAGATCGCATCGATGACGGCGCTCGGCCCCTTCTTTTCGGCAGCGATGATCGCCTCGCCGAGCGCAAGCGCCATGGAGATGCCGCCAAGGGCAGCATTCTTCTTCACATAGGAGGCGCGCAACGGGTTGCGGGCGGAGGCAATGAAACCACCGGACTGGTCTGAGGCGGCGCGCAGAACCGGAGAAATCTTCGCCGTCGCGCCGCGCACGACGAGCTCGATATAGCGGTTTTCCGCGCGGTTTCCGCCCGCCGCCGTCTGGATCATCTGCTCGGGCGAACCCGCCATGCCGATCGAACCCATGTCGCCGGTCGGATGGGCGCGGATATCACCCACCGCATCCACCACCTTGGTGCCGAGGATCGCGGAGGGAAGCCAGGCATTCAGCGTCGAGGACTTGCCGTTCTGGCCAATGATCAGGCCAGCAATCTTTTCGCCAAGCGCTTCCTGAAGCAGGGAAACGGCGCGGACATAATCGACACCGCGCATTTCCCAGGGGGTGGTGGAGGCGGGTGCGCCAATGGCAGCAGCGGTTGCCACCCAGTCATTTTCGTCGAGCTCGTCGATGGAGACGAGTTCCGGCTTGCCGATGGAAACAGCCGCATAGCCCAGCATCCGGCCATGATCGGCCCAGCCGCCACCGCCTGCCGCATAGACGGAGCCACCCTTGACCGCCGCTTCCACATCCTTCTCGACCAGTATGCGTCCCATATCCGTTCCCTCTCAAGCCGTCTTGTCGAGCGCGATCACCGCCTCGAACAGCACTTCCGCGCCGAGCGCGATCGCATCGTTTTCCGTCCATTCTTCCGGCGCGTGGCTGAGGCCATCGCGGCTCGGAACGAAGATCATGGCCGCAGGCGCCTTTCGCGCCACCCAGGCCGCATCATGCCCGGCGCCCGACGCCATCGGGCGATGGCTTGCCCCGATCCGGTCGCAGGCCTGACGCAATGTTTCGAGCAGGAAGGCATCGGAGGGCACGGCGGGATTGTCGGACACCAGCACCGGTTCCGGCACGGATACTCCTTCCGCGCCGTCCATCCGGGCGGCTTCCGTTTTTACCCAGCGGATGAAGCTTTCCATGTCGGGCCTGTGTTCGGCACGGGCATCGATCAGCAGGCGCACCCGGGCAGGCACCACATTGGCGGCATTCGGCTCCATCCGGAATTCGCCGACGGTTGCGGCAAAATGCCGGGGCTGGGCGGCAAGCACCCGGGCCGCCTCATCCACCTTCTGCACGAAACGGGAGGCGGCAACCAGCGCATCGGCACGGGCACCCATCGGTGTTGTGCCCGCATGCCCGGGCGCACCATTGAAGGTGAGCTCTATACGGGTGATCCCGGAAATCGCCCCGACGATGCCGATATCGACCTTCTCCCGTTCAAGAACCGGGCCCTGCTCGATATGCAATTCCAGAAAACCGGCAATCTCCGGCATCGAAAGCGTGCGGATGGTGGCCGGATTGCCGCCGACTTCCGCAAGCGCCTCGGCAAGGCTGCGGTCCCCTTCCATCCGCTCCAGCCAGCCATCCGGAAACTGGCCGGTAAAGCCGCGCGAACCGACGCAGGAGACGCCAAAGGCCGAAACCTCCTCGGCAAGAAAATCGACAATCACCAGATCATGCTCCAGCTCGATCCGCCGGTCGGCAAGCGCGCGGGCGACTTCAAGCCCGGCAATCACGCCCGCAATCCCGTCGAAACGGCCGCCATCCGGCACCGTATCGGAATGGGAGCCCAGCATGATCGCCTTGCGGGAGGAGCGGCCCCGGCGCAGGCCGAGCAGATTGCCCGCATCATCAATGCGGGTTTCCAGCCCCGCATCCTGCATCTGGCTTTCGAGAAAGGCCCGGCCCTTCAGGAACATCGGCGTGAAGGATCGCCGCGTCCAGGGGCGGCCCGGCTCGGTGATTTCCGCAAGGCGGGCGATATCGTGATAGATGCGCCCGGCATCGACGGAGAGATTACGGCTCATGGCGCTCAGGCTCCCTTGGCAGAATGAACAGGCGGGCGGACAAAGCGGCCGGTGCCGGGTTCCGCGGTCACGGTCCTGCCATCGAAGGCGAGCTTGCCGCGCAGCCATGTGCCCGCAATCGTATAGGGAAGCCGGATTCCGTCATAAGGGCTCCAGCCCACCACCGTGTTGCCGCTTTCGGCGGCACGGTAGACCTTTTCTTCCGGCGTCAGCACCACGATATCGGCATCCTTGCCGACCTCCAGCGCACCCTTGATGTGGTCGAGGCGGAAATGCTTTGCCGGATTCCTGGTCATCAGCCGCGATGCCCAGGTGAGCGGGATATTCCGCTCGAGCGCCCCCTTGACGAAGAGCGGCACCATGACCTCGAGGCCGGGCACCCCGGAGGAATTGGCAAGCATGTCCGGATTGGTCTTGCGGTTTTCCGACCAGGCGACGTGATCGGTGGAGACCAGCCAGACCTGACCATCGCGAACCCGCTGCCAGAGCGCTTCCACCTCGGCGCGCGGGCGGATCGGCGGATTGATCTTCGCCTTGCCACCGAGACGGGCCACGTCGTTTTCCTCATCCAGCGTGAGATAGTGAATGCAGCATTCCACGGTGGCTTCATAGCCGTCACGCCGATAGGCGGCGGCGATGTCATAGCCCCGGGCGAGCGAGCAGTGCACGACATGGGCCGGGCAGCCGGTCTGCGCGCCGGTTTCAAAGATCACATGCATGGCCAGAAGCTCGGCAAGCGGTGGACGCGAAAGTCCATGCGCCCGCCAGTCGGTGATGCCGGCGGCCTTCACACGGTCCATGTAGATGCGCACAGTTTCATCGTCTTCGTTATGCACGCCGGCGGTGAGCCCGGTCTTTGCGATTTCCGCGAAAGCATCGGCCAGCATCGGTGGCGTGATGCGCGGAAAACGCTTCGGATCGGTGCCAAAGGTCGAGAACTTGAAGGCCGCGACACCGGCATCCGCCTGTTCGGCGATGCGGGCAGCCCCTTCCAGCGGATCGATGGTGCCGTAGAGCGCAAAATCCACCCGCGCCTGCGGGCTGGCATGGTCGATCTTGATCTTCACCGCTTCCGCAGAGCAGACGAGATTGCCTTCGTCATAGGGCATGTCGACAATGGTGGTAATGCCGCCTGCGGCAGCGGCATTGGTGGACCAGATGAAATCTTCCTGGTTCTTTTGCGAAAGCGAATGCACCTGCGCATCGACAGCGCCGGGCAGGATCAGCCCTTTTCCGAAATGCTGCGTTTCCCGCGCCGCCGGTGCGGGGCCATCGCCCACCATCGCCACCTTTTCTCCGGAGACGGCCACATAGCCATTTTCGATGATGCGGTCGGTCAGAACCACGGTGCCCGTAAGGACAAGATCGAAATCGGACATGGTCATTCCTTTCAGGACACGGTGGAACGCGGCTGGTGAGCAAGCGCGAAGAAGTCATCGACCGAAGGCAGCGGCACGATCTCCGTCAGCCGCCGCAGGAAACCATCGGAGGCCAGCTCCAGTTCGATGGCCTCGATCTCGCAGGAGAGCGCCCGATCTACCGTCAGGAATGCGGAATGCTTGCGCACGAGCCTGTAAATCTCCCCTGCAAGCCCTTCGGGCTTCAGGTTCATGATATCGAGCGCCTGTGCGGCGAGCATGGCCTCGATTGCGGCAAGGCGCTTCAGCGCCTCCATCTGCCGGTCGAAACGGTCGATCACCAGCGGCAGGAAGGCGGCTTCGTCCTCGAGCCCGCCTGCCACGACCAGCGACTGGGCCGAAACCGGATTAACCATGGACAGCACGCGCGAGAAAATTTCGCCCGCAAGCTTGATCATCGGGCCAAAGCCGGTGGCAATCGCGCCGGGCGGCACGAGATTGACCGGCAAGCCGGGACGCATGCCATTGCCCATGAGGACGCAGCGGTTGAAGGCATTGCGCGCCGCATGCGCCATGGCAAGAGCGGCACTTTCAAAGAGCAGCGTCACGTCGAGCGGCAGCGAGCCGCCGGAGGTGAGGATGCGGCCATCGGCAACGACCGGATTGTCATCCGGACGGCTCGTCGCGGAAACCACGCGGAAGCCCGCCGCCATCAGGCTTTCAAAGACCGAGCCGAAGACCTGCGCGATCATCCGCACGCTCAAGGGGTCCTGAATATGGGTGGTGACGCCCCAGTTCCAGGGTTCGGCGGCCTGCAAAAGCCAGGCGCCCGTCTGGGCCTCGCGCGGTGTGCCGACGGCGGTGACGGCCTCCCAGGGGTCTCGCGATGCCCCGAGGGCGCCGCAGGCCATCAGGCCGGTTGCGAGGAGAACGCGGATCGAGCCCGTTGCCTGCCGGATGGTTTCCGCCCCGTTGGCAAAGCTGACGGCATTGACGCCAAGGGCTGCAAGACCGTCGCGAGGGGCCATGGTCAGCGGCTTCAGACCAGCGGCGGCAAGCGCGTCGGCGGAACTCATGCGGCGGCCCTTGAAAAGGGCCTCGCCATCACCGACCAGCACGGCGCCGATCTGGCCCATGAGGCCGATATCGCCGCAGCCGATGGAGCCGGTCTTGCGCACCACGGGGATGACATCCCGATCCAGCAGTGCAAGAAAGGCTTCCACAAGGGCCTGCGAGCAGCCTACATGTCCGGTCAGCGCGGTATTGACGCGGATGGCCATGGCATTGCGCACCACGGAGGTGGGAAAGGCCGGGCCGGTGCCGAAATGGTGGGCGCGCACCAGGCCGAGATTGAAGGCATTGACCGCATCCGGCGACCATTCCACATCCTTCATGGCCCCGACCCCGGTGGTGGTGCCATAGACCGGGCGTCCGGCGGCAACCGCTTCTTCCAGAACCGCGCGGCCGGCCCTTACGCGCGCCATGCCCTCGGCACTGGCCGAAACGCTGGAGCGTCCGGCGCCAATATCGGCAAGTTTGGCAAAGCCGATGGGTTGGCCGTTGAGTTCGATCCTGTTCATCGTCTGGCGTCAGTCCACGTTCGCTGGAAGGCATCTCCTTCCCTTCACACGCAGACTATTGGAGTTTTGCAGATCATGGGATATCCCAAAAGATGAACGCATGATGCTGCCGGGAGAGAATTGCAAATGGATACGTCGGCGCTGGTCATCACCGATCACCTGCTGGATGGACGGAACCTCAGGCAGACTGCGCGTTCGCTGGGATTGCCGCCCGCCACGGTTTCAGCGGCGCTTGCACGGGTGGAGCGGGCGCTCGCAACGGCTTTGTTGCAGAAATCCGGTTCCGGGCTGATGCGCACGCTGGATGGCGAGCGGCTGCGCACGGCCTTTCAGGCCATGGCGGCAGAAGTGCGCCTGATGTTCGCCTTGGGGGAGGGCGAGGCGGCACCGCTGCTGACCTTCACCGCGCTTTCCCGCCTGCAGGAAGTGGCGCGCAAGGGCAGCATCCGCGCGGCGGCGCGGGAGCTTGGCATCGGCCAGCCGCAATTGACCCGACAGATCGCGCATGCGGAAGAAAAGATCGGCGCGACCCTGCTTTTGCGCCAGCATGAAGGGGCGGTGCCCACCGAGGCTGGTCTGCGGGCGATTGCTGCTGCCCGCCGGATCGAGGATATCTGGCGCGAAGCTTCTGCCCGCTCGGGTGAGCGCTTTCGCAGGCAGGCGCGGGCCGTGCGGGTGGGGGCGGTCTTTCCGCTCGGCGCGGAAAGCGCGATAGCCGGCCTGCTTGCCAATCTGTCGGCCCGCTGGCGCCTTCGTCATCCGCGTCAGCCGCTGTTCATCACCTCTATGATTGCCGAAGAGCTTTTGAATGGCGTGCGCCGGGGGCTGTATGACCTTGTCCTGCTCGACCTTGCCGATCTTCCGGAGGATCTCGAAGGGGCGGAGCTTTCGCGCTCGCCGCTGGTGCTGGTGGCGGCTCCTGAAACGGCGGAACGGGCAGGCGGCGCCTTGGCCAATCTTCTGCTTGCAGCACCGCTTGCACTGCCGAGTGCGCGCAGCGGCCTTCGCCAGATCATCGACCGGTTGATGGAAAGCGAAGCCTTCGCGGGCTGGCGCTCAGGAATGGAGCCCGTCGAGGTGGATTCGATCCCGGTGATCCTGCGCCTCGTCGAGGAGCATGGCTTCGTGACCTTCCTGCCCGCCGCCTCTCTGCCACCGGATGGCGGCAAGTTTTCGACGCTGCCTTTGCCTGTCGTCTCAGCTATGCCCCTGAAAGCCGCCTGGCCGAAGGCAAGGGGCGACCAGCGCCTGATCGAACAGGTGCTGTCGCTCATCCGTGGATAGCCGGATTCAGATCAGCCGGAAGGCGATATAGGCAAGGCTTGCGGCAATCACCCACAGCGCGATGCGGCCGGAGCGGCTGTGGCGGGCTTCCGCCTTGCCGATATCCTCCGCCGTCTTCGGATCAAAGCGCAGGCCGTGTTCGCTCATGTGCAGAAGCTCGGCGTGGAATTTCTCGGTCTTGGCGACAATATCGGGAGCCGCTTCGGCAAGCTTCATGGCGGCACGGAACCCGTCTCGCAGATCAACAGCGATACGCTTCGGTCCGAGATTGTCCCGGATCCAGCCGCCGACCACCGGTTCGGAGGCCTTCCACATGTTGAAACGGGGATTGAGAATGCGTGAGACGCCTTCCACCACCACCATGGTTTTCTGCAGCATCACCAGTTCGGGCCGGGTTTCCATGTCGAAAAGCTCGGTCACCTCGAACAGCAGCGTCAGCAGCTTGCCCATGGAAATGGTCTCGGCGGGCTGACCGTGGATCGGCTCGCCAATCGCGCGGATCGCCTGGGCAAAGCTTGCGACATCGTGATGGGCAGGCACATAACCCGCCTCGAAATGCACCTCCGCCACCCGCCGGTAATCACGGGTGATGAAGCCGAACAGGATTTCGGCAAGGAAGCGCCGCTCCTTCTTGCCCAGCCGCCCGACAATGCCCATGTCGACAGCAACGATCGTGCCCTGCGGATCGACGAACAGATTGCCGGGGTGCATGTCGGCATGGAAAAAGCCGTCGCGCAGCGTATGGCGCAGGAAGGACTGGATCAGCGTATCCGCAAGCGCGTCGAGATCGTGTCCGGACGCTCTCAGCGCCTCCACGTCCGACATCTTGATGCCGTCGATCCATTCCATGGTGATGACATCCCGGCCGGTGCGCTCCCAGTCGACCTTCGGCACGCGAAAGCCGGGATCATCCTTCGTATTCTCGGCGATTTCGGAAAGGGCCGCGGCCTCGAGCCGCAGGTCCATTTCAATCCGGGTGGTCTGTTCCAGCGTCCGGGTCACTTCCGTCGGGCGCAGGCGGCGATGGGCGGGAATGAACCGCTCCTGCAGCCGCGCGACCAGATACATGGCCTCGAGATCATGGGCAAAGCGCTGGCGCACGCCGGGGCGCACCACCTTGACGGCCACTTTCTTCGGCCCGTTCGGCGTCATGACCTCCGCCGGATGCACCTGCGCGATCGAGGCGGCGGCGATCGGGCTGCCGAAAGCAGAATAAAGCTCTGAAAGCGGCCGCCCGAGCGAGCTTTCCACCGCCGCATGGGCGGCTCCTTCCGGAAAGAAGGCCATGCGGTCCTGCAGTTTGGACAGGTCATTGGCAAGGTCCACACCCACCACATCCGGGCGGGTCGCCAGAAACTGGCCGATCTTCACATAGGATGGTCCGAGCCGCTCGACTGCGCGGGCCACCTGATCCGAGCGGGCATCCGTTTTTGCCTTTCTTCTCTGGAAAGGCGAGGCGAGCTTCTTCAGAAGCCGCACCATCGGCGGCATGTCCTCTTCCGGCAGGCCCGCGATCACGCCTTCGCGCACCAGCACGAAGCCGACCCGCATGATGCGGAAATAGGCGGCAAGGGTGCTCATGCGGTCAGATCTTCCAGCCGGAATGCAGCGCGGCAATGCCGCCCGTGTAATTGGTATAGGTCACGCGGCTGAAACCGGCGCTGCGGATCATCGTCGCGAAATCTTCCTGATTGGGGAATTTGCGGATCGATTCCACCAGATACTGGTAGGGTTCGGCATCGCCGGTGATCATCTTGCCGAATTGCGGAATGGCATTGAAGGACCAGGCATCATAGACCCGGTCGAGCAGCGGCATCTCTACTTCGGAAAATTCAAGCACCAGCAGACGCCCGCCCCGCTTCAGCACGCGATAGGCCTCCGACAGGGCCTTGTCGATATGGGGCACGTTGCGGATGCCGAAGGCAATCGTATAGGCGTCGAAAGAACCGGTCTCGAAGGGCAGTTCCTCGGCATTGGCCTCGACGAAGGTGAGATTGTCGGTGAGCCCCTTTTTTTCGGCCCGCTCCGCGCCGACGGCAAGCATCGAGCCGTTGATGTCGAGCACGGTCGCATGCGCCAGACGGTTCGAGGCCTCGACAATCCGGAAGGCGATATCGCCGGTGCCGCCTGCCACGTCGAGATGGCGAAAATCGGGGGATTTGCGCGGGTTGAGGGCTGCGACCATCGCATCCTTCCACAGCCGGTGCAGGCCTGCCGACATCACGTCATTCATGATGTCATAGCGCTTGGCCACCTTGTGGAACACCTCGTTGACCAGCGGCTGCTTTTCGCCATCGGCCACATCCCGGAATCCGTAGGAGGTTTCCATGCCGCCCTTGGCGGAGGTGCGCTGTTCAGCCATCGTATCGGACTCCCGTCACATTTTGCTTGCGGGTGAGAGGCGGCAATCCTATCCCTTGGGTCAAGGTCTGCGCCACGCGCCCTGCTGGCGCTCTATATCCCTTATCCGCCGCCGTTGAAACAGGAAGATGGATCATCATGCCCGAATTGCCAGAGGTTGAGACTGTTCGCCGCGGGCTGGCGCCGGTGATGGAAGGGGCCAGGATCACGCAACTCGAGCTTCGGCGTCCGGATCTGCGCTTTCCGCTGCCGGATGATTTTGCGGCGAGGGTGGAAGGACAGCGGATTGCGGGCCTTGGCAGGCGCGCGAAATATCTTCTGATCGATCTCGACGATGGGGCAACGATCCTTTCCCATCTCGGCATGTCGGGCTCGTTCCGGATCGAACAGGCCGGGCAGTCTGATACGCCCGGCCAGTTTCACCACGAGCGCTCCAAGGACGGCAAGCATGATCATGTGGTCTTCCATCTGCAAAGACCGGAAGGAGCCGTACGCATTCTCTATAATGACCCGCGCCGCTTCGGCTTCATGGACCTTTTCGAGCGCGCGCGGATGGAGGAGCATCCCTCGTTCCGGGGGCTCGGGCCGGAACCGGTCGGCAATGCGCTGGATGCCGCCTATCTCGCCGCCCGGTTCAAGGGCAAGGCACAGCCGCTGAAATCGGCCCTTCTCGACCAGAAGATGATCGCGGGTCTCGGCAATATATATGTGTGCGAGGCGCTGTGGCGTGCCGGGCTGTCACCGGAGCGGAGCGCAGGCACGCTGGTGAGCGAAAAGGGGACGGCGAAAAAGCCGCTGGTGCTTCTGGTCGAGGCGATCCGCGCGGTGATCGCCGAAGCCATCGAGGCGGGGGGCTCCTCGCTCCGGGACCATATCCGGACCGATGGCTCGCTCGGCTATTTCCAGCATTCCTTCGCCGTCTATGATCAGGAGGGAGAAGCCTGCCGCAAGCCGGGCTGCGAAGGGCATATCCTGAGGCGGGTGCAGGCCGGGCGATCGAGCTTCTATTGCAGTGCCTGCCAGCGTTAGGCCCCAAGAATGTGGAAAGGCCGGGTGGAAGTTTTGCGATTGAGCGTTGACGCGCCCGTTCTTTCCCGCTATATGCCCGCCCACAGATTGGAAAGCCGCTCCGGTTTTCCTGATATGCTCCCGAAAAGCTGATGAGATCGGTCGCTTGAGACCAGGGCGGCTTTGGTGGAGTTTGGTTTGAATTCGAAGAGAGGCATCCATGGCCAATACCACTTCGGCGAAAAAGGCGACCCGCAAGATCGCTCGCCGCACTGCAGTCAACAAGGCACGCCGTTCGCGTATCCGTTCGTTCATCCGCAAGGTCGAAGAAGCGATCGCATCGGGTGATGCAAACGTGGCAAAGGCCGCCCTGCAGGCTGCCCAGCCGGAGCTGATGCGCGCTGCCACCAAGGGCGTGATGCATTCCAACACGGCTTCCCGCAAGGTTTCGCGCCTCGCAAGCCGCGTCAAGGCTCTCTCCGCATAAGCCTCTTCCGTTCCGGAAATTCAAGGCGCTGTTCAGCCCGGTCCCAGACCGGGCTTTTCGCATTTTCGGCGTGTTTTGCCCCTTCGAAAGTCTTAAACAGCACAAAGTCATCTATAACTTTTTGTCCTTTTGATAGTTATTTTTCACCCTCATCCATGTCATTGGCGTGACAATAAAAAGCTTTTTAAAACAATGACATGCAAGGGGTAAGGTTCGCCGGTGCCTACGGTTTGGGTAAGGCGTCGCTGTGGGGTGCGAGTCAAGACATTTTTTTGTTTTTTTGTTTTCGCCCCCTGCTAATCCCACGCGATTTTGAATCCCCTTGATTCAACAGAGATTCTTCTTTTGGAGGAATGGGGCGTTCAAAAACTGGCGAAAGAGTCAATGGCCTGTTGGCGCGCCGGGGTAAAAATCAGCATTGATCTTGGATTTTGATCCTGCGTAAATGGGTTCCAGCAAGAGGGCGCGGACAGGCCGGACCGGCGGGAAACCAAGGGAATTTCGTAACCTGTACAACCTTCTGCAACGGCGCCTTCCGGCTCCGTTTCTTCAACAAGATTTTGGCCATTGAGCTGGATTCCACCCGGATTCCATTCAGCGGCCTTGTGCAAAAATTCTGCCCTTTGCGGGCAGGGGAGCAGGCGGACCAACCGGGCGGCCACGAGGACGGGCGCATCGGACCAGGGCCGGACCACCAAGGCCGAGCATGGGGATGACCGGCGGGTGGAAGGGCATGGAAGAGACAGACCATGGACATGGGACATAAGACATAAAGGAGCATGCTGGCATTTGACGTCCGGCTTGCAACGGCGGGGCCTGCTTGGGGGTTCTGTCTCGCAAGGCCGGTACAAAGAGCGGGCAGGAATGGAGCAATGCGCTCTCTCCACCCATATAGACAAGGTTCCGGGACCGGCGATAACCGACGAGGGGTTTTGCCGGTTTCGGAGCGGGGACAGTCCAGCCGGGAGTTGCCCGGTTGTTGAAATGAAATTGGAAGGCGGCAAAATGCAAATGAAATTGATGTCATCTGACGCGTTGGAGTTCGGGGACCATGCGGCTGATGCAAACGGTGCAGAAGGCGCCGGTGCTGCAAGTGAAACATCCGTGCAGACGCAGACCGTTCTGTTCGAGCGGGTCAGCGCCCGCCTCAAGGCACAGGTTGGCCCGGATGTCTATGCCAGCTGGTTTGCCCGGTTGAAGCTTCACTCCATTTCGAAAAGCGTCGTGCGGCTTACCGTGCCGACGACATTTCTGAAATCCTGGATCAACAACCGCTATCTCGATCTGATCACCAGCCTCTTCCAGGCTGAAGATCAGGCGGTGCTGAAGGTGGAAATCCTGGTCCGCACCGCAACCCGGACCAACCGGCCGGTGGTGGCGGAAGATGGTCAGTCCCATGCGACCCAGCCAGCCCAGACCAGTCAGACGGCAGCACCTCGCCTTCGCGCGCCACAGCAGGCAGGCCAGGTGGCCTCTGCCGCCGTTCAGGCTTCGCGACCTGCCGCAACCGGTGCGTCGCCGCTGTTCGGCTCGCCGCTTGATCCGCGCTATACGTTCGAGACCTTTGTCGAAGGGGCTTCAAACCGGGTGGCGCTTGCCGCAGCCCGCACGATTGCCGAAGCCGGCGCCAGCGCCGTGCGCTTCAATCCGCTCTTCATTCATTCGACCGTCGGCCTTGGCAAGACCCATCTTCTGCAGGCCATTGCCAATGCGGCGGTGCAGAGCCCGCGCGCGCCGCGCGTGGTCTATCTCACCGCAGAATATTTCATGTGGCGCTTTGCCACCGCGATCCGCGACAATGATGCGCTGACGCTGAAGGATTCGCTGCGCCATATCGATCTGCTGATCATTGATGACATGCAGTTCCTGCAGGGCAAGATGATCCAGCACGAATTCTGCCATCTGCTGAACATGCTGCTCGACAGTGCCAAGCAGGTGGTGGTGGCCGCCGACCGCGCGCCCTGGGAACTGGAATCGCTTGATCCGCGCGTGCGCTCACGCCTGCAGGGCGGCGTAGCGATCGAGATGGAAGCCCCCGATTTCGACATGCGCCTCGATATGCTGAAGTCCCGGCTGCAGGTGGCGCGGATGGATGATCCGACGCTCGACATTCCGGCCGATGTGCTCGCTCATGTGGCCCGCAAGGTCACGGCCAGCGGCCGCGAACTGGAGGGTGCCTTCAATCAGCTGGTCTTCCGCCGCTCCTTCGAGCCGAACCTTTCCATCGACCGGGTGGATGAACTGCTCTCGCATCTGGTCGGCTCCGGCGAGCCGAAGCGCGTGCGCATCGAGGACATCCAGCGGATCGTTGCCCGCCACTACAATGTCTCGCGTCAGGAACTCGTCTCCAACCGTCGCACCCGCGTCATCGTCAAGCCGCGCCAGATCGCGATGTATCTCTCGAAGACGCTCACCCCGCGCTCCTTCCCGGAAATCGGCCGCCGCTTCGGCGGGCGCGATCACACGACCGTGCTGCATGCGGTGCGCAAGATCGAGGAGATGATCGCCGAGGACAACAAGCTCAGCCATGAGATCGAGCTGCTGAAGCGGCTGATCAACGAATAGGGCCTGTCCGGGCGGCAGACTTTGAAAAGGCGGGGCCCGGGCTCCGCCTTTTTCTGTTCAGGAACGGCGCAGTCGCGCCATGGCCATGGCATCTGCATGGCGGCCCGCCTGAAAGGCGAAGTCGCGAAGCAGCCCTTCCTCCTCGAAGCCGAATTTCCGGTAGAGCGCGAGCGCCGTCTGATTGTCGGCAAAGACCGTAAGCTCAAGCCGCCGGAGATTGAGCCAGTTGTCGGCAGCATCGATCAAGGCGGCAAGCAATGCGGAGCCGATGCCTTTCCCGACATGATCGTCATGGACCCCCATGCCGATCTCGCCCACATGGGAACGTCGCCCTGAAAACGTTCTTAAGCCCGCATTGCCGAGAATCTGGCCCTGCTGCTCGGCAACGAGGAAAATCTGGTCGGGATCGGGCTTTGCAAAACGCGCCTTCACGCTTTCAAGCGATGGATAGGGAAGACGCAGCGTGCCATGGCGATAGCCCGGCATGCTCTGAAGCCGCCAGACGCCTTCGGCATCTTCGAGGCAGGCGGCACGAATGGAAAATTCGAAAGACATTTCAAGCTCCAGTTTCTGATAACCGGGAGCATGATCATCCTGCCCCTGCGCCCGGTTCCTGCGGGCGAGGGTAGCGTGTGGTGATCGCACCATACGAAACCGCTCACCCGAAAGGGTGAAGAACGGTCACGGTGGTGAGATAGACGCGCTTGATCATGCACAAAAACCTAGCTGAATGTGCGCAAATGACAAGACCTGCTCAGCAGGCGAGATCGGCAACCACCGAATCGAGAATGAGCATGCCCGATGGCGTGCAGCGCAGCCGCGAATTTCCAAGCCGCTCGATGAAGCCATGGGAAATCAGGAATTCTTCGCGCGCGGGGTCCGGCTCGCGGCCGGAAAGCTCCTGCCAGCGCACAAGGTCGATGCCTTCCTTCAGTCTCAACCCCATCAGCAGCAGCTCGTCGGCCTGTTCCTCGTAACCGAGCTGTTCCTGGTCGATGATGCCGTGGCCTTCGGCTTCTACCTGGGCAAGCCAGGTCTCCGGGTGGCGCTCGGTGGCTGTTGCAAGCTTGTCGCGGCCCCGCGTCAGGCGGCCATGGGCGCCTGGACCGATGCCGACATAATCGCCATAGCGCCAGTAGGTGAGGTTATGGCGGCTCTCCGCCCCCGGCTGCGCGTGGTTTGACACTTCATAGGCCGGAAGCCCGTGGGCAGCGGTGATCTCCTGGGTCGCCTCGTAAAGCGCTGCCGATTCATCGGCATCCGGCAAAGTGAATTTTTTGGCCTTGTGCAACCCGAAGAAGGGCGTGCCTTCCTCGATGGTCAGCTGGTAGAGCGACAGGTGATCCACCGCATAGGAAATCGCCTGTTTCAGTTCTGCTTCCCAGTCGGCAATCGTCTGGCCCGGGCGGGCATAGATGAGGTCGAATGACATGCGCGGGAAAATCTCGCGCGCCAGACGGATCGCGACAAGCGCCTGATCCACATCATGCAGACGGCCAAGGAATTTGAGATCCCGGTCATTCAGCGCCTGTACCCCGAGCGACAGCCGGTTGACGCCCGCCGCCCGGTAACCGCGGAAACGCTCCGCCTCGACACTCGACGGGTTTGCCTCCATGGTGATCTCGATGCCCGCCGGAACGTGCCAGAGACGGGCAATGCCCTCAAGGATCGCCCCAACCGTTTCCGGCAGCATCAGCGAGGGTGTACCGCCGCCCATGAATATGCTGGTCACGGTGCGCGGGCCGGAAATCGCCCGCATCCATTCCATTTCCTTGAGGAAAGCAGCGACAAAGCGCGGCTGGTCCACCGCCTGATGGCGCACATGGCTGTTGAAATCGCAATAGGGGCACTTGGCCGCGCAGAAGGGCCAATGGACATAGACGCCAAAGCCGGGTTCGCCCGTATCGGGCAGGATCAGCGGGGAAACGGTGCCCATCAGCGGTGATCAAGCCTCCAGGCAGGTTTCGACAAAGCGCTTGAAGGCGCGGGCGCGGTGCGAAAGCGCATGCGCGTCCCCCGGCTTCCAGCCATGCTTCTCATCGGATGTCATCTCGCCGAAGGTGCGGTCATGACCTTCCGGCTGGAAGATCGGATCATAGCCGAAGCCGGCCGTGCCACGCGGTGGCCAGACGACCGTGCCCTCGATTTCGCCGCGGAACTGCTCCACATGGCCATCCGGCCAGGCAAGGCAAAGCACGCTGACAAAGCGGCAGCGTCGCGCTTCCGGTGAAGCAGCGCCGCGCTTCTGCAACTCGGCCTCGACCTTTTCCATCGCCATCTGGAAATCGCGACTGCCATCGGCGCGTTCTGCCCAATTGGCGGTGTAGACACCTGGCGCCCCGTCCAGCGCATCGATGACGATGCCGCTGTCGTCCGAAAGCGCCGGAAGGCCCGAGGCGCGCGCCGAGGCCAGCGCCTTGATCGCGGCATTTTCCTCGAAGGTCGTGCCGGTCTCGTCCGGTTCCTCGAATTTGAGTTCGGCTGCGGATTTTGCCGAGAAGCCGAAGGGGCCGATCAGCTCGGCAATCTCGCGGATCTTGCCCTGATTATGGCTGGCGACAACGATGGTTTTCGTCTCGAGCTTGCGCATCATCACTTTCCGTCAGCCGTTGCGGTTTCAGGCAATCGCCTTTTTCTGCAGGTCCACCAGCTCCGCAATGCCATTGCGGGCAAGGCCGAGCAGGGTCAGGAATTCGTCCTGGCTGAAGGGCTTTCCTTCCGCCGTGCCCTGGATTTCGACGATGCCGCCGCTGCCGGTCATCACGAAATTGGCGTCGGTCTCGGCGGCACTGTCCTCGAGATAGTCGAGATCGATTACCGGCTGATCGGCGAAGATGCCGCAGGAGATGGCGGCGACATGGTCCTTCAGCACCTTTTCGACCTTCACCATGCCACGCGCTTCCATCCATTTCAGGCAGTCATGCAGCGCGATCCATGCCCCGGTGATCGAGGCCGTGCGGGTGCCGCCATCGGCCTGGATGACATCGCAGTCGATCGAGATCTGGCGCTCGCCAAGCGCTTCGAGATCAACAATGGCGCGCAGGCTGCGGCCGATCAGCCGCTGGATTTCCTGCGTGCGGCCGCTCTGCTTGCCGGAAGAGGCCTCGCGGCGCATGCGCTCGCCGGTTGCGCGCGGCAGCATGCCATATTCGGCCGTCACCCAGCCCTTGCCGCTGTTGCGCAGCCATGGCGGGGTCTTGTCTTCCAGGCTTGCCGTGCACAGCACATGCGTATCGCCAAACTTGACGAGGCAGGAGCCTTCCGCATGTTTGGAGAAATTGCGCTGGAACGAGACCGCGCGCATCGCATCGGTTTTTCTGCCGGAAGGCCGCATCACTTTATCCTTCAAAATTCTGGTTCCCGCCTCTTAAGGCTGAAGGCGCGTTTTTGCAAAGGAAAAGCGGGCGTGATGTTCCTACGGTTTCTCTTTGCCAATGCCGCAAGGCCGATTATATTCGGTCTATGGTCAGCGTCAGACATTCGGCAGCAGAGCAGGTCAGGCAAGGATGAAGGCTACGGAAGCATCGGCCCTTCTCGATGATCGGTCGCGCGAGATATTCCGCCGCATCGTCGAAGGCTATCTGGAAACCGGTGAGCCGCTCGGCTCGCGCAGCCTGTCGCGGCTTCTGCCCATGTCGCTGTCGCCAGCCTCCGTCCGCAATGTGATGAGTGATCTTGAGGAGCTGGGGCTGATCTATTCGCCCCATGTCAGCGCCGGACGGCTGCCAACCCAGATCGGCCTGCGCTTCTTCGTTGATGCCTTCATGCAGGTGAGCGATCTTTCTGGCGAGGAGCGCGCCAATATCGACCGGCAGATCCGGCCACGTGACCGCGACCAGCCGGTGGAAGACATGATGCAGGAAGCAAGCCGGATTCTGTCCGGCATTTCCGGAGGCGCGGGCCTCGTCATCACCACCAAGAACGACAGCGTGCTGAAGCATGTGGAATTCATCCGGCTGGAACCGACCAAGGCACTGGCCGTGCTGGTGGGCGAGCATGATCAGGTGGAAAACCGCATCATCGATCTGCCCGCCGGCACCTCGTCGTCGCAATTGATCGAGGCCGCCAATTTCATCAATGCCCATATGACCGGGCAGACGCTTCCGGATCTTCGCCAGCAGCTCGTGAACCTGCGCACGGCGGTGCGGCACGAACTGGATACCCTGTCGCGCAGTCTGGTGGAACGCGGCCTTGCCGTCTGGTCCGGCGGTTTCGAGGATGACAAGCCGACCCAGCTCATCGTGCGCGGCCGGGCCAATCTGCTCGAAGGCGTGGCCGGGGCGGACGACATCGACCGGCTCCGCATGCTGTTTGACGATCTGGAAAAGAAGGACAGCCTGATCCAGCTTCTGAACCTTGCGGAAAGCGGGCCGGGTGTGCGCATCTTCATCGGCTCGGAAAACAAGCTGTTTTCGCTCTCCGGCTCGTCGCTGATCGTCGCGCCCTACCGCGATTCCGAAGACCGGATCGTCGGCGCGGTCGGGGTGATCGGGCCGACGCGGCTCAATTATTCGCGCATCGTGCCGATGGTCGACTATACAGCTCAGGTTCTCGCCAACCTTTCCCGCAAACCGCGCTGAATTCGGGCAATTTCAATCTTGATTTTTGCCGGTGGAAACTCGATATCGGCGCTACAGGCGTTTTTGCCCAAAAGGCGAAAGCGTGCCCATCCCTTTTCAAGGCATGCTGCGAAAGGTCAGCCTCGCGGGCTGATGCGGCTGCCGGATCAAGATAAAGTTGAACATCGGAGAATGGCATGACCGAAGAGACGAACAAGAACGGCCAGGACGCACCGGTTCAGGACAATCAGGACGCCGCCGCTGTTGACAACGGAGCCGAGCAGGCGACGGTCGATCCGACCGAGGCCCTGCGCGCGGAAAACAACGAATTGCGCGATCGGTTCCTCCGTCTTGCCGCGGAGATGGACAATCTGCGCCGCCGCACCGAGCGCGATGTGAAGGATGCCAAGTCTTATTCGGTTGCCGGTTTCGCGCGCGACATGCTGGCCGTTTCCGACAATCTCCGCCGTGCGCTGGATGCCATTCCTGCGGAAGCCCGCGCCAGTGCGGAGCAGGGGCTTTCTGCCCTGATCGAGGGCGTGGAAATGACCGAGCGCGCGATGCTGTCCGCGCTGGAGCGTCATGGCGTGAAGAAGATCGAGGCCGAAGGCGAGAAGTTCGACCCCAATTTCCATCAGGCCATGTTTGAGGTGCCGAACCCGAATGTGCCGAACAACACGGTGGTGCAGGTGGTGCAGGCCGGTTACGTGATCGGCGAGCGCGTGCTGCGCCCGGCCATGGTGGGCGTGGCCAAGGGCGGCCCGAAGGATCAGCCTGCAGCCGCCTCTGCCGAAGCGGCTGACAAGGCCTGAACACCGAACGACATTCCACGAAAAAACCCGGCTTCGAGCCGGGTTTTTTTATTGCCGTCTGTCTAGCCCTTGCATTCAGGCAGGCATGCCCGCAGGCTCCTGGGTTAGGCAGGCATAAAGCGCCGAGGATGACTCCGTCGAACGCAGCTTGGCCACAAGGTCCGCGTCCCGGAACACGCGGGCAATGCGCGACAGGGCCTTGAGATGATCGGCGCCTGCCCCTTCAGGTGCAAGCAGCAGGAAAACGAGATCCACCGGCTGGTCATCGAGCGCCTCGAAATCCACGGGCGTTTCGAGGCGTGCAAAGACACCGGCGATGTTCTTCAGATGCGAGAGCTTCCCGTGCGGGATCGCAATGCCATTGCCGACGCCGGTCGAACCGAGACGCTCGCGTTGAAGCACGACGTCGAAGATTTCGCGCTCGGGCAGGCCGGTGAGTTTCGCTGCACGCGCGGCGATTTCCTGAAGCACCTGCTTCTTGTTGTTGACCCGGAGCGCCGGAATGATCGCATCGTCCTGCAGCAGTTCTGCCAATGCCATGCTTTTGGTCCTTCTGCCGCCAGACCGGCCCGGGGCAGAACCTTTGTTCTGCCCTCAGGCCCTCTCAATCAACCCTTGATGCTTGAGGCATCAATCCAGCCGATGTTTCCGTCCTGGCGACGGTATACGATATTGAGGTGGTCATTGCCCGGGCTACGGAACATGAACACCGGTTCATCTGTCATATCGAGTGCCATCACGGCAGATGCAACAGACATGGTCTTCAATTTTTTCGTGCTCTCGGCCACGATGGCCGGAGCGAAGTTGTCCGGGATTTCCTCGTCCTCTTCCACGCCGGTATCCATCACCGTATAGGCGATTTCGGCCTGGCCATTGGCGGATCCCAGATGATGATCCTTCAGCTTGCGCTTGTAGCGGCGCAACCGCTTCTCGATCCGCTCGAAGGAGGCGTCGAAGGCCTGCTGCGGATCGTTGGCCTCACCTGCTGCATGCAGGTTCGCGCCGGAGTCGAGATGCAGACGGCAATCCGCCGAAAAGCGGGAACCGGACTTCTCGACAATCACTTGCCCCGAATAGCCGCCATCAAAATATTTCTTGATGGCCTCCCCGATCTGGCTCTCGATCCGCTGACGGAACGCGTCGCCAATCTCCATATGCTTACCGGCTATACGTACGCTCATGGAACTCCCCTTCTACATGGTGATTTGCAAGGGTCAGTCTACGCCAGTCCCGATGCAGGTCCAAGCTTTTCGGCGGGTTGGGTGAAAAATCGCTTTCCTTCCCTGTTCCTTCGCGAACTGGTTGCAGAGGGCCACACACAGGCCGGATGGGGCGGGCTTCTACTCTTCGGGATGGCGGCTTGTCAATTGCAGGCGCATGGGCAGAAATACTTATCAACCGGCTGTTCAGCCGACCCGGCCGATGGCGAGACGTGCCTGGGCCTGCTTCTCCCGTCGGCGTTGCACGGACGAGGCGATGTTCATCGCTTCCCGGTATTTTGCAACCGTACGGCGTGCGAGCTGGATGCCGGCCTTTGCCAGAAGATCGACAATGTCATCGTCGGAGAGAATGGAGGCCGGGCTTTCCTCGGCGATCATCGCCCGGATGCGGTTGCGCACGGCTTCGGCCGAATGGCTGTCGCCGCCCTCGACGCTCGCGATCGACACCGTGAAGAAGTACTTGAGTTCGAACACGCCCCGCGGTGTTTCCATGTATTTGCTCGAGGTCACCCGGCTGACGGTCGATTCATGCACGCCGATGGCATCGGCAACCGCCTTCAGGGTCAGTGGCCGAAGATGATCCACGCCATGGAGCAGGAAGGCATCCTGCTGACGCACGATTTCTTCCGCCACTTTCAAAATGGTGCGCGCCCGCTGATCGAGACTGCGCACCAGCCAGTTTGCCGATTGCATGCAATTGGACAGGAATGCCTGATCCTCGGGCGCTTTCGGCCCCTTTGCCGATACGGTGCGATGATAGGTCTGGTTGATCAGCACGCGCGGCATGGCTGCCGGGTTCAGGTCCACCAGCCAGTGACCGTCGCTGCCGGGCCGCACGATCACATCGGAAAGAACGCTCTCGGCCATGCCATGTCCAAAACCGGTTCCGGGCTTCGGATTGAGCTTGCGGATCTCGGCGAGCATCGCCAGCAGGTCTTCCTCGCTCGCCCGGCAGATCCGCTTCAGCGACTGGAAATCCCGCTTGCCGAGCAGATCGAGATGCTCAAGCAGAAGCGCCATCATCGGATCCAGCCGGTTCTTCTGCTTCAGCTGGATGGCAAGGCATTCGGACAATGTGCGGGCAAAGACACCGGGCGGATCAAGCATCTGCAGGCGCTCCAGCACCGCATCCGCCTCGCCCGGCCCGAGTGTCAGCTTCTCTTCGAGGTCTTTCACGGCAAGCGCGTCGATATAGCCGGTCTCTTCGAGAAGGGCGGTCATGGCTTCCGCGACTTTCCGCGCCCGGGTTTCCTGAAAGACGAAAGGCAGCTGCGCTGTCACATGATCGTGGAGCGAGACGGGGCCGGTGCTGAAGTCATCCGGCTCGAAGCCTTCGCCCGAGCCGTGCGCCGCTTGCGATTTCCAGCTTTCCGAAAGGTCGGCACTTGCCGGGCGAAGGCCTGTTTCCTCGCCCGCGTCATGGCCTGAAAAATTGGTGTCGAGGCCCTGTTCGAGGCTGGAGAGCCGGCCGGTGTTTTCGCTCTCGTACCAGTCGCCGGAAAGATCACCCGTTTCCGTCAGCAGCAGATGGGCTGTCTCCTCCCGGCCCTCGTCTTGAATTGCGGGATCGTCATCCTCGGTCTCGGAACCGGCCATTTCCAGAAGCGGGTTCTTTTCCACTTCCGCGCCGATGAAGGCCAGCAATTCCGCATAGGGCATCTGCAGCAGCTGGATCGACTGCATCAGCTGCGGCGTCATGACCAGTGACTGGCTCTGGCGCTGGGAAAGGCTGGCGGATAATCCCATGGCGGCGGTTTCGGCTCCCTGTGCCGATCGCGCGCACCTTGGGCGAAACCGGCTGTCTGAAACTGGCCCGAAAATTGCTTGTTTTTCTTCCCCGGTCAATCACTGCCTAGGGATTAAGGTAAATCGCCGGTCAGAGGCTGAAATTGTCGCCGAGATAGAGGCGGCGCACATCCGGATTGTTGATGATGTCATCGGCCCTGCCATGGGTCAGCACTTCGCCCGCATGGATAATATAGGCGCGGTCGATCAGCCCCAGCGTTTCGCGCACATTGTGATCGGTAATCAGAACGCCGATGCCGCGCGCCGTCAGATGCCGCACAAGGTTCTGGATATCGGCAACCGAAATCGGATCGACGCCCGCAAAGGGCTCGTCGAGCAGCATGAAGGTCGGATCGGAGGCCAGCGCTCGGGCAATCTCGAGCCGCCGCCGTTCGCCGCCGGAAAGCGCCACGGCCGGGGATTTGCGCAGCCTTGCGATATGAAACTCCTCGAGCAGCGAATCGAGTTTCATTGCCCGCTCCTTGCGGGAGGAAACATGGACTTCCAGCACGGCATTGATGTTCTGCTCGACGGTCAGTCCGCGAAAGATCGAGGCTTCCTGTGGCAGATAGCCGACGCCGAGCCGGGCGCGGCGATACATCGGCATGTTTGTCACATCGCGGCCATTGAGATGGATCGTACCCTGATCCACGGGCACGAGACCGGTGATCATGTAGAAGCAGGTGGTCTTGCCAGCCCCGTTCGGTCCGAGAAGGCCGACGGCCTCGCCCCGGCGCACCACCAGCGATGCGCCATTCACCACCCGGCGGGCGCGATAGGTCTTTGTCAGACCACGCGCAATCAGCGTGCCGTCATAGCGGGACAGGTCGGTTGGCTTTTCGGCAGCGGCTGTGGAGGGTTCGGACAGGCCGGAGATTTCGCGGGACACGGTTATCGACTGGCCTCAATTGGTCTTCTGGCTCTTCGGATCAAGCTGGATGCGCACGCGCCCCCCACAGGCTTCCAGCCGCGCCTCGCCGGTATTGGCATGAACCGTCAGCTTGCAGCCGACGAAAACATTCTTGTCGTCGGACAGCACCACCTGCTTGCCGGACAAAACAAAGACCTGGGTGGCCATCACGAAATTGCCGGTATCGCCGGTTGCCTGCTGGGTGCCGGAATTGAGCAGCACGCCATCGGAAAGGTCGATGCTCTCGATATCCGTATTGCCCGACGTCATCGACTTGCCGCCGCTTTTGTAATGCACGACCATGTGCCCGGCCTTCAGCGCGGTGGAGCCCTGCAGCACGCTGACATTGCCGGAAAAGATCGCCATCTTTTCCTGTTCCTTGATCTGCAGCTGATCGCTTTCGATCTGGATCGGCTGGTCATTGGAAAGCTTCAGACCCTCCATCTGGCTTGTCGTGCCCTTTGCCTGCGCGGCCACGAGCGCCGGGACGAGAAGAAGGCCAGCCAGAAGGGTTGCGGAGGAAAGCATGTGTCGCGGCATTTTCAGCACCATGGCGAGGACTTTCATTTTTGCAACTTGTGCACGGCATCGGCTTCGATCGAAACCCTGACCCTGCCCGAAAATAGGATGGTTCGCCCCTTATCCGTCATCTTCATGCTTTGGGCAATAATGGAGGCGGACTTTGTGGAGATGGAAACCGGATCATCGGTCTGCATCTTGCCCGCCTTCACATCGAGCTTTGCGGACTGGAACTTCGCCTCGATCCCGGAAGAAAGGTTGATGGTGAAGGGCGCTGTCATTTCCAGGTTGTCGACGGCGCGGTTATAAAGCGCCTCGACAGCCGTAATCGAGGCCAGCACATCGGCAGACATCGGCACAGAAGCGCGGATCTTCTGCAGCGTGATCAGGTCGGGACGTTTGATATCCTGCAGCGCCCGCTCGGCCAGCATGGAATAGGATATGCCATCGGCATTGCGGCCAGAAACGGCAGGCTTTTCCATCACCAGCTTGCCATCCTCGATTTTCACCCCGCCGATCACCAGATTTTCCGGCAGATAGGTGCGGATGATCGACACCGAAATGAAGGCAAGCGAAATCAGAAGCGCCAGGACCGGCAGCAGGATTTTCAGCCGCTTCACCCGGCGCGAATGGGCCATTGCCGCGTCATAGGCGCGGGGAAATCGGTTCGCAGTCTCTGGTATGGGCGAAAACGCCGTCGATACGTTCACGAATTCGGGTCCTGTTCGAATGCGACACACCCTTTGCCTGACAATAGTGGAAAAATAAAGCGGGAGAGCCACGTTTCGTTATGCTACCAGATCAGCAGCGCAATCCAATTGCGAATCCGATTATCGCTTATGCATGCAGGGACACTTGGTATGATGGACGCTTCCTCGATTACGGACCGCCGCCGCTTGCGGCGCAAAGTCACGTTCTGGCGGGTGATGGCCTTTCTGTTTTTCGCAGGCCTCGTGCTTGCGCTTTACAGCTTTTTCGGACCGGGTGGCATCGAAAAGAACCGCCCGCAGATCGCCAGGGTCGCTGTCGATGGTCTGATCCAGGACGATCAGGAGCTGCTCGACAGGCTGAAGGATATCGAAAAGAACGAGGCGGTGAAGGGTGTGATCGTGTCGATCTCATCCCCCGGCGGCACGACATATGGCGGCGAGCGCATCTTCAAGGCGATCCGCGCGATCTCGGCGAAAAAACCGGTTGTGTCCGACGTGCGCACGCTTGCGGCCTCTGCCGGTTACATGGTCGCCGTCGCAGGCGATACGATCATTGCCGGTGACAGCTCGATCACCGGTTCGATCGGCGTGATCTTCCAGTATCCGCAAGCAAAGCCGCTGCTCGACAAGATCGGCGTTTCGCTGGAAGAGATCAAATCGTCCCCGATGAAGGCCGAACCCTCGCCTTTCCATGCTCCGCCGGAAGAAGCCAAGGTCATGATCCGGCAGATGGTGGAGGACAGCTACAACTGGTTCGTCGATCTGGTGGCCGACCGCCGCAAGATGGCGCGGGCCGAAGTGCTCGCGCTTGCCGATGGCCGTATCCTCACCGGGCGGCAGGCGCTTGCGGCCAAGCTTGTCGACAAGATTGGCGGCGAGGACGAGATCCGCGCCTATTTCAAGAGCCGGGGTGTGGACGATACGCTCGACATCGTCGACTGGAAGCCGGAGCCGAAAGAAGGCCTGTTCGGCCTTGCCGGGATGGCGCCCGTGGTGCTGAAGGGGCTTGGGCTGGAAAAATGGCTTCCTTTTGGGGAAAGTGCGCGCCAGATCAGCGGAAAGTTGTTCCTTGACGGTCTTGTGTCTGTTTGGCAGGTTGATTAACGTTGCAGTCAAACAGGTTCCTGCGGGGGGAAAGACGTGATCAAATCGGAATTGGTGCAGATTGTTGCGGCGCGTAACCCGCACCTCTATCACCGGGATGTCGAAAATATCGTCAATGCGGTACTCGATGAAATCACCGATGCCCTGGCTGCGGGAAACCGGGTTGAGTTGCGTGGTTTCGGCGCTTTTTCCGTGAAGAACCGTCCGTCGCGTTCGGGCCGCAATCCGCGGACCGGCGACAGCGTCTTTGTCGAGGAAAAGTGGGTGCCGTTCTTCAAGACCGGCAAGGAGCTGCGCGAGCGGCTGAACCCCGGCCAGCCGGATGATGGCGATTCCGACTGACCGGTCTGACCGGTTTCCATCCGGGGCGGCATGCCGCAGGTGATCCGCCTTGCGGCATGGTGCTCGAAACCCTATCACGGGCAAAGGCGTCAAAGCGCCTGTACCAGTCAACAGTCCGTTGCGGGAGAGGGCCATGTTTCGCAAGATCATCAATTTCGTCATCCTTCTGCCGCTGGCGGTGGTGCTGATCCTGCTGTCGGTTGCAAACCGGAATTCCGTGACGCTGGCGCTCAATCCCTTCCGTCCGGAAGACAGCGTGCTCTCGCTCCATGCTCCGTTCTTCGTCTTCCTGTTTCTGGCGCTGATGATCGGGATCCTGCTCGGATCTGCCGCCACCTGGCTGGCGCAGGGCAAATATCGCAAACAGGCGCGCAGCCTGGTCGAAGACCAGATGAAATGGCAGAACAAGGCACCGGCGGCGCCCAGACCGGCTAATCCGGCGCCTACTTCCGGTATTCGCCAGATCGAGGCCTGATCCACCAAGCGCAGCGATTAACAGCGGCAATTGGCCCGAAAGCGCTTTTGTCCGCGCTTTGCGGATGCTATGGCCGGGCAAAGACTGAAGGAAAGTTCACGCGCGTGAGAAGCAAGGATCGGCGGCCCGGCTCCCGGCCGCAGGACAGGGATGCAAAAGCAAGGCCCGGTGCAAAGCCGAAGGGCAATGCCCGCGCGGCCGGAAACCGGCCCGGCGAGCAACGGCGGTCAGACGGGGCTGAAACCAAGGCCGCCTTTCGCAAATCCGCTTCCCGCGAAACACCCCGCATGGCTGATGCCGAGGCGGCTTTGCCCGCCCGGACACTGAAGACCCGCAGCGGCGAGCGCCCAACCGAGCGCGTGCCGGTCATTCTCGAAACACCGGGTGCGGGTGATTTTCACCTGATCGACAGCGGTAACCAGCTGAAGCTCGAGCAGTATGGCGATGTGCGGATCGTGCGGCCGGAAGGGCAGGCCCTGTGGACGCCGTCGCTCGCCCCGCATGTCTGGGAAAAGGTGGATGCCGTCTTTACCGGCGACACGGACGAGGAGGGTACGGGGCGCTGGCGCTTTCCACTGAACGCACTTGGCGAGACCTGGCCGCTCAATCTGCTGGACGTGGATTTCCATGGCCGCTTCACCTCGTTCCGCCATGTGGGCGTGTTTCCGGAACAGATCGTGCACTGGAGCTGGATGAAGAACGAGATCGAAAAGGCGGGGCGGCCTCTGAAGGTGCTGAACCTGTTCGGCTATACCGGCGTTGCCTCGCTGGTTGCAGCCCGGGCCGGGGCTGAGGTCACCCATGTGGATGCCTCCAAGAAGGCTATCGGCTGGGGCCGCGAAAACCAGCAGCTGAGCCGTCTTGACCGGGCGCCGATCCGCTGGATTTGCGAGGACGCGATGAAATTCATCCAGCGGGAGGAGCGTCGCGGCAGTCGCTACGACATCATCCTGACCGATCCGCCGAAATTCGGCCGTGGCCCGAATGGCGAGGTCTGGCACCTGTTCGACCATCTGCCGGTGATGCTCGATATCTGCCGCGAGCTTCTGTCGAAGGAGGCGCGCGGGCTCGTGCTCACGGCCTATTCGATCCGGGCAAGCTTCTATTCCATCCATGAGCTGATGCGCGAAATCATGCGCGGCGCCGGCGGCGTGGTGGAATCGGGCGAGCTGGTGATCCGCGAAACCGGTCTTTCCGGCGATGAACGGGGCCGCGCCCTTTCCACCTCCCTTTTCAGCCGATGGGTGCCGAAATGAGCTTTGAACCGCGAGAGGGCGGCCCGCGCCGCGTAGGGCAGGTGAAGGAAATCACCAGCCTTTCCAATCCGATCATCAAGGATATCAAGGCGCTGTCGCTGAAGAAGCATCGCGACGAGACGAAGACCTTCATGGCCGAAGGGCTGAAACTGGTGCTGGATGCGCTGGAACTCGGCTGGACGATCCGCACGCTGATCTACTCCAAGGCCGCCAAGGGCAAGCCTGCGGTGGAACAGGCCGCCGCACGCACGGTCGCTTCCGGCGGCCTCGTTCTGGAGGTAAGCGAAAAGGTGATGGGCGCTATCACGCGACGCGACAATCCGCAGATGGTGAGCGGCATTTTTGATCAGCGCTATCAACCGCTTGCCTCGATCCATCCGAAAAAGGGCGAAACCTGGCTGGCGCTCGACCGGGTGCGTGATCCCGGCAATCTCGGCACGATCATCCGCACCGCCGATGCGGCAGGTGCCTCCGGCGTGATCCTGGTTGGCGACACGACCGATCCCTTCTCGCTCGAAACGGTGCGGGCGACCATGGGTTCGGTCTTTGCGGTGCCGCTTGCGCGGGCAAGCCATGACGAGTTCCTGAACTGGAAAAAGGGAACCGATGCCGCACTGATCGCCACGCATCTGGCTGGCGCGGTCGACTACCGGACCATCGACTACAAGCCAAAACCGGTCGTGTTGCTGATGGGCAATGAACAGTCCGGCATTCCCGAAACCCTCGCAAGGGCAGCGGATAAGTTGGCGCGCATCCCGCAGCAGGGGCGAGCGGATTCGCTCAATCTCGCGGTTGCAACCGCCGTCATGCTGTTCGAGGCGCGCCGACATCTCCTGACGCTGGATACGCGCGGATGAGCCAGAAGGTCTCTCCCTTTTCGAAACCGGTGCCGATTGCGCTGCTGATCCTTCTTGCCCTGATCCTTGATCAGGCCTCGAAAATTGCGGTTGACGCTCTGCTCCCCTTCGAACAGGCGGTGCCCTTCGGCTTCGTGCCCTGGCTCTATCTGTTCCGCACCTATAATCTCGGTGTGGCCTTCTCCATGCTGGCCAGCATGGATGGCTGGTTCATCGTGGGCATGCGGCTGGTGATCGTCACATTCGTACTCTGGCTCTGGAGACGCACCCCAGCCGATCACCGCTTTGCCCATCCCGGCTATGCGCTGATCATTGCCGGAGCCTTCGGCAACATCATCGACCGCTTTGCCTATGGCCATGTGGTGGATTTCATCCTGTTCCATACCGGCACATGGTCCTTCGCCGTCTTCAACCTGGCCGACAGCTTTATCTCGATCGGGGCCGGACTGGTTATCCTCGACGAGTTTTTTGGAAAAAAACCAGACGGTCGCTAAAATTTTAGTGTTTTCCTGAAGCGAACCGGAACTGGCGCCACCCTAGTCTGGTGGCATGAACGATATCTCGCGCCTCACAGAACGGCTCTCCGAAGCCTTTGACCAACTGCCTGCCGAACCGCGGGCGGCCCATGTTCCTTCTGTTCAACCCGGCTCCATCCCCATGGACGAGGAGATGGAAAAGGCCCTGAGCCAGCTCAAGGCGGCCTTTGAAAAGAAGCCGGAAACCGCTGAGCCGGTGCAAAGCCGCCTTCACTGGTATGTGGGTGGCGTGATGCTGTTTTTCGCTCTGGATTTTTCCACGGGCAGTCCCACCGCGATGGTTTACGGACTGTATGCGCTCGCGATCGCGTTTGCGGCCTATCTCGCCCTGCGCAGTTTCGGTCAATTGCGGGAACTTTCGAGCCGCCGTGCCGAGATCAAGGCGGCTGAGGAGAAAAAGGTCGATCGCGAATGGGTGGCTGTCGAAAATCTGTCCCTGATGGGCTCCCTGCATGATCAGCTTGGAGATATCGCCCTGCTCCGGGACGAAAAAGGTGGTATCCGCGCGGTCAATGCGGTCTTTACGCGCCTCACGGGACAGCCGCATGCATCCGGCATGCAGCTTTCGGACGCGGGACTGACCTTGGGAACGCCCGGCCCTGACGGTCACTATACTGCCGAGCTGAAGACCCCGAAGGGCCTGCGTCATTTCATCTGTGCCGATACCACGATCCGGGATCCGAAGACCGGCGAGCTGATGCTGCAGATCGTCGGACGGGATGTCACCGAAGCCCGCAAGTCGGAAGAGGCGGCCGCTGCCGCGATAGCCCGGGCTGAAGCGGCCAGCGAGGCGAAGTCGCGCCTGCTCGCAACCGTTGCCCATGAAGTGCGCACGCCACTCACCGGCCTGCTCGGCATGGCCGATCTCCTTGAAAAATCCCGCCTGATGCAGGACCAGCGCAACTATGTCGCCGGCCTTCGCCAGTCTGGTCAGGTTCTGTCCTATCTGGTCGAAGACCTTCTCGATTTCGCGACGCTGGAAGCAGGCCGTTTCGAGCTGCGTCCGGTCGCCGAATCGCCGCGCCGCCTGATCGAGGGCGTGGTGGAAATGCTTGCCCCGCGCGCCCATTTCAAGGGTCTGGAAATCGCCTCCTTCGTGGCACCGGATGTGCCGGAATATCTCGAATTCGATCCCGCCCGTCTGCGGCAGGTGCTGTTCAATATAGTCGGTAATGCGGTGAAGTTTACCCGGCAGGGCGGTGTTTCCGTCAGCGCCTCCATCGAGGGCAAGCATTTCGTCATCCGCGTGGCCGATACCGGCCCGGGCATGACGCCGGAGGAAAAGGCCCGCATTTTCGATGAATTCGTGCAGGTCGGCAATTCCGTCTCCCGCAGCGGCGGCAAGGGCCTCGGCCTTGCGATTTCCGCCCGTCTTGTGGATGCCTTCGGCGGCCATCTGAATGTCGACAGCCGCAAGGGTGAGGGCAGCCTTTTCACCATCTCCCTGCCGTTGCCGCACAGCATGCGCGGGAATTTCTCCAGCGCCCGGCTTGGCCTCATGGGGCATTCCTCGGTGATGCTGATTGCGCCGGAAGGCCCGGCAGCCTCCGCCATCCAGCGCACGATCCGCGCGCTTGGCGGCCGTTGCGAACGGGTGGGAAGCGAGGACGCAGCGCTGAAGCTTCTCGGCGAAGGCGAAATCGATGGCCGCGCGCTCACCGATATCGTCGTCGACCACCGGCTCGAACGTATCTACATTACCCATATCGCCATGCAGGCTGGCCAGCAGAAACTGCGCCGTATCTTCCTCGTCAATCCGGAAGACCGTCAGGCCCGTATCAGTGGTCCCTATGATGCCTGGCTGATCCGCCCCTTGCGCGAACAGTCGCTGATCGATGTGATGGGCGGCAAGCTGCGCGGCCTTGAAAAGCGCGGTGCGACCAACGACAACCTGCCCGCCAACCAGCCGCAGGCCGGACCGCAACCTTCCGGCGGCCTCAACATCCTTCTTGGCGAGGATGATCCGGTCAATGCCCTTCTGGTGAAGAAGACCCTTGAAAGTGCGGGTCATTCGGTCAGCATCGCGGGTGATTTCGATGATCTGCTTGGCGAATTGTTCGATCCGGCGGCTGCGAAGCCTGATCTTCTGATCACCGATCTCAACATGCCGGGTGCAGAGGGGCTCGATGTGCTTGCCCGTATCCGCAATACCGAGCGGCTTGGCATCGCGCGGCCTGTACCGATCCTCGTCCTTTCCGGGGATACAACGGAAGAAACCCGCGAGCAGGCGTTGCAGAATGGCGCAAACCGCGTGCTGGCCAAGCCCGCAAGCCCCAGCGATCTGATCGCCGCCGTGCAGGCCATCTGCCCCACCTTCCGCCTGATCCAGCAAGGCTGAGGCCAGACGAAAACGCGTCACTATCCTGTCGCAGATCCATGCTTTAAGATGGCCAGCGACAGAGAAGGTGAAAAGCCATGACCATCGAAGAGGGCCAGCGCGCCCTTGCGCCGGAAACCGATGCCCGCTCCCCGCTTTCGGCTCTTGCCGGAAGCGACCCGTCCGTGCTGGGGCGGATCGGTCCGCTGGAAACCCGTCTTGCCCGCAACCATTTCGAGATCGATGCCGCCCAGCGGGTTCGCTATCGCGTCTTTGTGGAGGAAATGGGTGCAACCCTTTCGCCCGACGCCATGCGCCGCAAGCGCGACACGGATGCCTGGGATGCGATCTGCGACCATCTGCTCGTGCTCGACACGTCGCTCGAGGGCGATGCCGAAGACCAGATCGTCGGCACCTACCGCATCCTCAGGCAGGATGTGGCGGTAAAGCGTGGCGGGTTTTACTCCTCCTCCGAATTCGAGATCGATACGCTGCTGAAGCGCCATCCGGACAAGCAGTTCATGGAGCTCGGCCGCTCCTGCGTGCTGCCGGCCTATCGCAACAAGCGCACGGTGGAACTGCTCTGGCAGGGCAACTGGGCCTATGCGCTGAAATTCGGCATGGGCATCATGTTCGGCTGCGCCTCGTTTCCGGGCACGGACCCGCAGGCGCATGCACTCGCCTTTTCCTTCCTCCACCATCATTCCCGCGCGCGGGATGAATGGGCGGTCAGGGCGCGGCCGGAACTGTTCCAGTCCATGGACCGGATCGCGGCTGAAAACATCGATGCACGCCGGGCGCTTTCTGCCATGCCGCCGCTGGTCAAGGGCTATCTCAGGCTCGGTGCGATGATCGGCGAAGGCGCCGTCATCGACCAGAGCTTCAACACAACCGACGTGCTGATCGTATTGCCGATTTCCGGCATATCAGACCGCTATATCAGCCATTACGGCGCGGATGCAGGCCGGTTCTCGGCCTGATCCCTTCAGGTTCCCGCATTATAGGCGGCAATGGCCGCCATGTTGACGATATCGCTGTCCTTTGCCCCCATCTGGGTGATCTGCACGGATTTGTCGAGGCCGACGATCAGCGGGCCGATCACGGTGGCACCACCGATCTCCTGCAGCATCTTGGTGGAAATCGAGGCTGAATGGATGGCGGGCATCACCAGCACATTCGCCGTGCCGGAGAGACGGCAGAAGGGATATTGCTCCATCCGCTCGTGGTTGAGCGCGATATCGGCCCCCATTTCCCCGTCATATTCGAAATCGACGCGGCGGCGGTCGAGGATCTTCACGGCTTCGCGCACCCGCTCGGAACGTTCACCGGTCGGATGGCCGAAGGTGGAATAGGCAAGCATCGCGACGCGCGGCTCATAGCCCATGCGGCGGGCGGTGCGGGCGGCCTCCTCGGCAATGTCGGCCAGCTCTTCGGCCGTCGGCATGTCATGCACGGCGGTATCGGCGACGAAGACCGTGCGTCCGCGCGAAAGCACCAGTGACACGCCGATCACCCGGTGGCCGGGGCGCGGATCGATGCAGCGGCGTATATCCTCGAACGCGGTGGAATAGTTGCGGGTCGTCCCCGTTACCATCGCGTCCGCATCGCCAAGCGCCACCATGCAGGCGGCAAAGTGGTTGCGGTCGGTCTTCACCAGACGCTGGCAGTCACGGTAGAGATAACCCTTTCGCTGCAGGCGCGAGTAGAGAAAGTCCGTATAGGCATCCACCCGGTCGGAAATGCGGGCATTGACCACCTCTATGCCGGGACGGTTGAGATCGATCCCATGCTTTTCGGCGGTTGCATGCATCGGCTCGTCGCGGCCGAGCAGGATCGCGGTGCCCAGCCCCTGATTGGCATAGGAGATTGCCGCGCGCATCACCTGTTCTTCCTCTGCCTCGGCAAAGACCACCCGCTTGGGATTGGCCCGCACGCGCTCGTAGAGCCGCTGCATGGTGGAGGCAATCGGATCGCGCCGTGCGGAAAGCTCGCGCGCATAGGCATCGAGATCGGCAATCGGCTTGCGGGCAACGCCCGATTCCATCGCAGCCTTTGCGACCGCAACCGGGATCGCCGAGATGAGGCGGGGGTCGAAAGGCACCGGAATGATATAATTCGCTCCAAAGCGCGGGCGCATGCCGGAATAGGCAGCGGCAACATCATCCGGCACATCCTCGCGGGCAAGCTCGGCGAGCGCCCGGACCGCGGCAATCTTCATCGCATCATTGATGGTCGAGGCCCGGACATCGAGCGCCCCGCGAAAGATATAGGGAAAGCCCAGCACGTTGTTGACCTGGTTCGGATAGTCGGACCGGCCCGTCGCCATGATCGCGTCATCTCGGATTTCGGCAACAAGCTCCGGGGTGATTTCCGGGTCGGGGTTTGCCATGGCGAAAATGATCGGATTGGGCGCCATCGAGCGGATCATCTCGTCGGAAAAGGCCCCCTTCTGCGACAGGCCGAAGACCACGTCCGCGCCCTTCATCGCTTCGGCAAGGGTGCGCTTGTCGGTTTTCACCGCATGCGCGCTCTTCCACTGGTTCATGCCTTCGATGCGGCCCTGCCAGATCACGCCCTTGGTGTCGCAGAGCGTGATGTTTTCCGGTGCAAAGCCCATGGCCTTGACGAGCTCGATGCAGGCAATCGCCGCCGCACCTGCGCCGTTGCAGACCAGTTTCGTGGTCTTGAAATCACGGCCCGTCAGCTCCAGCGCGTTGATAAGGCCGGCAGCGGCAATGATTGCGGTTCCGTGCTGGTCGTCATGGAAGACCGGGATGTCCATGATCTCGCGCAGCCGGCTTTCGATGATGAAGCAATCCGGCGCCTTGATATCCTCGAGATTGATGCCGCCGAAGGACGGGCCGAGATAACGCACGCAATTGATGAATTCATCCACATCCTCGGTCGAGACTTCAAGATCGATGCTGTCCACATCGGCAAAGCGCTTGAAGAGCACGGACTTGCCCTCCATCACCGGCTTGGAGGCAAGCGCGCCGAGATTGCCGAGACCCAAAATGGCCGTTCCGTTCGAAATCACGGCAACCATATTGCCCTTGGCGGTATAGTCATAGGCCGTCGAGGGATCGGCGGCGATCGCCTTGACCGGCACGGCAACGCCCGGCGAATAGGCGAGCGAGAGGTCCCGCTGCGTCGCCATCGGCTTGGTCGGTGTCACCTCCAGCTTGCCGGGGCGGCCCCGGGCGTGGAAATCGAGTGCTTCCTGTTCGGTCACGGTTGCCTTGATCTTGCCGGTCTTGTCAGTCACGCCATTTCATCCTTTGCTCAATCTGTGGGCAGCCGGGGGCGGAACGGCCTTAGCTGTTGTGCCATGGCCCGGGGGAGGGCTAGTGTTGCATGCCTTTCCCCTCATGAAAACAACCGGACCGTGACAATCAACCATTCGCCCACAGCTGACGCCCTGAATGCCGAAATGCTAGTCTCCGATCTCAGCCGCCAGTCGGCGACGCCGATGATGGAGCAGTATATCGAGATCAAGGCTTCCAATCCGGACAGTCTGCTGTTTTACCGGATGGGCGATTTCTACGAGCTGTTTTTCGATGATGCGGTGGATGCGTCGCGGGCGCTCGGGATCACGCTCACCAAGCGCGGTCAGCATATGGGCCATGACATTCCGATGTGCGGCGTGCCGGTGCATGCGGCCGATGACTATCTGCAGAAACTGATCGCGCTTGGCTTCCGGGTCGCGGTCTGCGAACAGGTGGAGGATCCGGCAGAGGCGAAGAAGCGCGGATCGAAATCGGTCGTTCGCCGTGATGTGGTGCGTCTCGTGACACCCGGCACGATCACCGAGGAAAAGCTGCTCAATCCCGGTGATGCCAATTACCTGATGACGCTCGCGCGCATCCGGGGCGGGGCCGAACCACAGCTGGCCCTTGCCTGGATCGACATTTCGACCGGCATTTTCCGGCTGGCGGAAACGGAAGCCTCCCGTCTGCTCGCCGACGTGCTCCGCATCGATCCACGCGAACTGATTGTGCCGGATACGCTGTTTCACGATCCGGATTTCAAGCCCGCTTTCGATGTGCTTGGCCGGGTGGTGACGCCGCAACCGGCGGTCCTGTTCGACAGCGCCGCTGCCGAAGGCCGCATTTCCCGCTACTATGGTGTTTCCACGCTCGATGGGTTCGGCAGCTATTCGCGCGCCGAACTTGCAGCCGCTGCGGCTGCGATTGCCTATGTGGAAAAGACCCAGCTTGCCGAGCGCCCGCCGCTTGGTCGCCCGGAGCGGGAAAGTGCGGCCTCGACCCTCTTCATCGATCCGGCCACGCGGGCCAATCTGGAGCTCACCCGCACCCTGTCAGGAGACCGGTCCGGTTCGCTTCTGAAGGCAATGGACCGCACTGTAACCGGCGGCGGCGCGCGACTTCTGACCGAAAGGCTGATGTCGCCGCTCACCGATCCGGATGCGATTGGCGCGCGGCTCGACAGTGTTTCGGCCCTGCATGAAAACACGAGCCTCAGGCAAGGGCTTCGGGAAGGCCTGCGGCAGATCCCGGATATGCCGCGCGCGCTTTCGCGGCTGGCGCTCGACCGGGGAGGCCCGCGTGACCTCGGCGCAATCCGGCAGGGGCTGGAAGCCGCCGTTCTGGTCGCGGGCATGTTGGAAAATCAGCCGCTGCCGGAGGAACTTCAGGCCGCGCTTGCCGATCTCCGGGCGCTGCCGGTGCCGCTCTCGCTGATGCTGGAGAGCATGCTCGGCGACGATCTTCCGCTCCTGAAGCGCGATGGCGGCTTTATCCGCGAAGGGGCCAATGGCGAGCTGGACGAGTTGCGGGCGCTGCGTGACCAGTCGCGCCGGGTAATTGCCGGATTGCAACTGCAATATGCGGACGAAACCGGCATCAGGTCGCTGAAGATCAAGCACAACAATGTTCTCGGCTATTTCATCGAGGTGACCGCGGGCAATGCCGGAACCATGACCGATACGGACGAGGCGCGCGCCCGCTTCATCCATCGCCAGACCATGGCGAATGCAATGCGCTTCACCACGCCGGAACTCGCCGATCTGGAAAGCCGGATTGCCAATGCGGCGGGACAGGCGCTTGATCTCGAACTCGCCGCCTTCGAGCGCATGCGGCTTGCGGTGGTGGACCAAGCCGAGGCGATCAAGCGGGGTGCACGGGCGCTTGCCGTGCTCGACGTCACCCAGGGTCTTGCGGCCCTTGCCGAAGAGCAGGATTACTGCCGCCCGCTGGTCGATCAGTCCGCGGCCTTCGCGATTGAAGGGGGACGCCATCCAGTGGTCGAGCAGGCGCTGAAGCGGCAGGCGGGCGGGGCTTTTGTTGCCAATGCCTGCGATCTTTCGCCGCCACAGGGCGCAAGGCTTGGCGCGATCTGGCTGCTCACCGGTCCGAACATGGGCGGTAAATCCACCTTCCTTCGGCAGAATGCACTGATTGCGATCATGGCGCAGATGGGCAGTTTCGTGCCCGCCGCAAGCGCCCGCATCGGCGTGGTCGACCGGCTGTTTTCCCGCGTCGGTGCGTCGGATGATCTGGCGCGCGGGCGCTCGACCTTCATGGTGGAAATGGTCGAGACAGCCGCGATCCTCAATCAGGCCACCGAGCGCTCGCTGGTGATCCTCGATGAGATCGGCCGTGGCACGGCAACCTTCGACGGCTTGTCGATTGCCTGGGCCGCCGTCGAGCATCTGCATGAGGTGAACCGCTGCCGCGGCCTGTTCGCCACCCATTTCCACGAGCTGACCGTCCTTTCTGAGAAGCTCGCGCGTCTTTCAAACGCCACCATGCGGGTGAAGGAATGGGATGGTGACGTGATCTTCCTGCATGAGGTCGGGCCGGGTGCGGCAGACCGCTCCTATGGCATTCAGGTGGCCCGTCTTGCCGGTCTTCCAGCCTCGGTGGTGGCGCGGGCAAGGGATGTACTGTCCAAGCTGGAGGACGCCGACCGCAAGAACCCCGCAAGCCAGCTGATCGACGATCTGCCGCTGTTTCAGGTGGCGGTGCGCCGCGAGGAAGCCAAAAAGTCAGGCCCGTCGAAGGTGGAGGAAGAGCTTCAGGCGCTGAACCCGGATGACCTCACCCCCCGCGAGGCGCTGGACGCGCTCTATGCGCTGAAGAAGCAGCTAGCCGCCCAGAAAACCTGATCGGAAAGCCCTATGGCGCATTGGCGCATCTGCGGCTAAACAGGGGCTGATTTCCACCAACCGATCCGGCGGACCACGATGACTGCACGCGCGGCTGACATGCCCGAGACCCGACCGTCAGGCCTTATCGATGGCGCGGGCCTGATGAAGGCGATGGCGCTGATCGCGAGCACGCACGCGGAAAGTGCGGCAGGCAAGCGGCAGGCGCTTCTGACGCTGCTGAAGAAGGTCAAGGCCGAAGGGCTTGCCGAGGCGCGCCGTCGGCTGGATGCGGATCGGCTTGGCATCGTCTGCGCCCGCCAGATTTCCGAGATGATGGACGAAATCATCACCGCACTCCATCATTTCGCCGTCAACCATGTCTTCGGGGCCGGGCAGGCAACTGCCGAAACGCATATCGGGGTGATGGCGGTCGGCGGCTATGGACGCGGCACGCTTGCGCCGGGTTCGGATATCGACCTTCTCTTCCTGCTGCCGCAAAAAAGCGCGCCCTGGAACGCACCGGCCATCGAATTCATGCTGCTGATTCTCTGGGATCTCGGCTACAAGGTCGGCCATGCCGCGCGCACGGTTGAGCAATGCCTGGTGAGCGCCAAGGCGGACATGACCATCCGCACGGCCATTCTCGAGGCGCGGCACATCTGCGGGTCGCAGGAGCTTGCGACCCTGCTTGCCAACCGGTTCGACTGGGAAGTCGTGCTGAATACCGGGGCGGAATTCGTGGCCGCCAAGCTTGAGGAGCGTGACGAGCGGCACCGCAAGTCCGGCGATACGCGCTATCTGGTCGAGCCCAATGTCAAGGAAGGCAAGGGGGGCTTGCGCGATCTGCACACGCTGTTCTGGATTTCCAAATATTATTACCGGGTGAAGGATCCGGCGGAACTCGTAAAGCTCGGGGTTCTTTCGCGGCATGAATGGCAGCTTTTCCAGAAGGCCGAGGATTTCCTCTGGTCGGTGCGCTGCTTCCTGCATTTCCTGACCGGCAAGGCCGAGGAGCGGCTCTCCTTCGACGTGCAGCGGGAAATTGCCCAGAGCCTCGGCTATCAGCCGCGCCCAGGCCTGTCCTATGTCGAGCGCTTCATGAAGCATTATTTCCTTGTCGCCAAGGATGTGGGTGATCTGACCCGCATCTTCTGTGCCGCGCTGGAAGACCAGCAGGCCAAGGCGACGCCCGGAATTACCGGCATGATCCGCCGCTTTTCCAACCGCACCCGCAAGCTCGCCGGCACGCTGGATTTCGTCGTCGACCGCGGGCGGATCACGGTTGCCGGGCCGGATGTGTTCAGGAAGGACCCGGTCAACATCATCCGGCTCTTCCACATGGCCGATATCAACAAGCTGGAATTCCATCCCGATGCGCTCAAAAGGGTGACCCGATCGCTCTCGCTCATCACCCATGATCTTCGGGAGAACGAGGAAGCGAACCGGCTGTTTCTCTCGATCGTTACCTCCAAGCGCGACCCGGCGCTGATCCTGAGGCGGATGAACGAGGCGGGCGTGCTTGGTCGCTTCATTCCCGATTTCGGCAAGATCGTCTCGATGATGCAGTTCAACATGTATCATCACTATACGGTGGACGAGCATCTCCTGCGCTCGCTGGATGTGCTGGCGGAGGTGGATCAGGGCCGTTCTGCGGAGCTGCATCCGCTTGCGGCCTCCGTGATGCCCGGCATTTCAGACCGCGAGGCGCTGTTCGTCGCCGTGCTGTTCCATGATATTGCCAAGGGTCGGCAGGAGGATCACTCGATTGCCGGGGCCAAGGTCGCGCGCAAGCTCTGCCCGCGTCTCGGGCTCACCGCGCGTCAGACGGAGCTGGTCGCCTGGCTGATCGAGGAACATCTTCTGATGTCCATGGTTGCGCAGACCCGTGACCTCAACGACCGCAAGACGATCACCGACTTTGCCGAGCGCGTGCAATCGCTCGAACGGCTGAAGCTTTTGCTGATCCTGACCGTCTGCGATATCCGTGCCGTCGGGCCCGGTGTGTGGAACGGCTGGAAGGGCCAGCTTCTGCGCACGCTCTATTACGAAACCGAGCTGCTGCTTTCCGGTGGTTTTTCGGAGCTTTCGCGCAAGGAGCGCACCGAACAGGCGCAGCAGGCGCTTGCCGATGCGCTGGTCGACTGGTCGCAGAAGGACCGCAAGCATTATTCGCGGCTGCATTACCAGAATTATCTTCTCTCCGTCCCGCTCGAGGATCAGGTGCGGCATGCCCAGTTCATCCGCAATGCGGACAAGGCGGGCGAGGCACTTGCCACGATGGTACGCACGCACTCCTTCCATGCGATCACCGAAATCACCGTGCTGTCGCCGGACCATCCGCGCCTTCTGGCGGTGATCACCGGCGCCTGCGCGGCGGCGGGGGCGAATATTGCGGATGCAGAAATTTTCACGACCTCGGACGGGCGCGCGCTCGACACGATCCATATCAACCGCGCCTTCGACAAGGACGAGGACGAGATGCGCCGTGCCGCGACCATCGGCAAGATGATCGAGGATGTGCTTTCGGGCCGCAAATGGCTGCCGGAAGTGATTGCGACGCGCACCAAAGGCCGCAAGAAGCACCGCGCCTTCACCGTTCAGCCGGTGGTGACGATCTCGAACTCGCTGTCCAACAAGTTCACGGTGATCGAGGTGGAATGCCTTGATCGCACCGGTCTCTTGTCGGAAATCACCGGGGCGCTTGCGGATCTTTCGCTCGACATCGCCTCGGCACGCATCACCACCTTCGGCGAAAAGGTCATCGACACGTTCTATGTCAGCGACCTCGTCGGCCAGAAGATCACCAATGACAATCGCAGCGCCGCGATTGTGGCGCGCCTCAAATCCGTCATAACGGAAAGCGAGGGTCCGGCACCGCAGGCGGCAATATCGGAAAAGAAGGCCAGGAGCGAAGCATGAGTCTGGTCCGCAAGTTTGCGACCGTCGGGGGAGCCACCCTTGGCAGCCGCGTCATGGGCTTTGCCCGCGAAACCCTGATGGCGGCAGCGCTCGGCACCGGCCCGATGGCCGAAGCCTTTCTGGTGGCTTTCAAGTTTCCGAACCTGTTCCGGCGGCTTTTTGCCGAAGGCGCCTTCAACGCCGCCTTCGTGCCGCTCTTTGCCCGCGAGATCGAAAGCGGGGGCATGGACGGGGCAAAGCGCTTTTCGGAAGAAGTCTTCGGCGTCCTCTTCACGGTGCTTCTGTCGCTGACCGTCGTGATGGAACTCGCCATGCCCTGGCTGACAAGGCTGGTGATTGCGCCGGGCTTCACGGGTGAAAAATTCGATGTGACCGTTCGGCTTGCGGCGATCATGTTTCCCTATCTCGCCTGCATGTCGCTGACGGCGATGCTGTCTGGCATGCTCAATTCGCTGCACCACTATCTGGCCGCCTCGATTGCGCCGATCTTCTTCAATCTCGCGATGATCTTGGCCCTTGGCTATGGCATGTGGGTGGGGGCGGAGGCGGTCGAAATCGCCTATGATCTTTCCTATGCGGTGCTGATTGCCGGTATCCTGCAGATGCTGGTGCTCTATGTCGGCGTGCGCTTTGCCGGCATGTCTATCGGGTTTCATCGCCCGCGGCTGACGCCGAATGTGAAACGCCTGCTGGTACTGGCGCTTCCGGCGGCGGTGACGGGCGGGGTCACGCAGATCAATCTCTTCATCGGGCAGGCGATTGCCTCGTTCAAGGCCGGGGCGGTGGCGTCTCTCATGTATGCCGACCGCATCTATCAGCTGCCGCTCGGCGTCGTGGGTGTTGCCGTTGGCGTCGTGCTTCTGCCGGAGCTTTCCCGCGCGCTGAAGGGCGGGCATCTGAAGGAAGCCGATACGCTGCAGAACCGCTCGATCGAGTTCGTGCTGTTTCTCACACTGCCCGCAACGGCTGGCATCTTTGCGCTCTCGCCGGAAATCATCCGGCTGGTCTATGAGCGCGGGGCCTTCTCGGCGGACGCGACCGGAACCGTCGCCGCCGTGCTCGCCCTTTTCGGCTTCGGCTTGCCCGGTTTCGTACTCAACAAGGCGCTTACGCCGGGCTTCTTTGCCCGCGAGGATACGAAAACCCCGATGCGCTTCACCATGATCGCGGTGGTGGTGAATACGGGTCTTTCGATCCTGCTTTTCCCCTTCTTCGAGGAACGCGGCATTGCCGCCGCCGAATCGATTGCCGGTTGGGTCTCCACCATCCTGCTGTTCGTTACACTGACCCGTCGCGGGCATCTGACGGTCGAGCGCGCGCTGGTGATCCGGGCTGTGAAAGTGGTGATTGCGTCCGTGGTGATGGCGGTTGCCGCTCGTCTTATGGCGATGCACTTTGCCGATGCGCTGCATTCCGGCGTCCCGGCGCTGAAGCAGGCCGCCGTGCTCGGTCCGATCATCCTCGCCTCGCTTGTGGTCTATCTGGCCGTCGTCTTTGTGATTGGCGGCGCGGATATCGGCATGCTGAGACGCAACATGAAACGCAAGGCCAAGGCAAAGCCGCAGCCGGAGCCGGAACAGAACGATGACTGAGCCGCTCACCATGCGCCTGTCTCTGGTCACGCTGGTGGTCGATGATTATGACCGGGCGATTGACTTTTATTGCAGGCGCCTCGGTTTTCACCTCGCTGAGGATACAGCCCTTTCCGAGAGCAAGCGCTGGGTCGTGGTGAAACCGCAACCGGATGCCACCATGGGACTTCTGCTGGCGCAGGCGGATGGTGAAGACCAGAAGGCGGCAATCGGAAACCAGACCGGCGGCCGGGTCGGCTTCTTCCTCGATGTCAGCGATTTTCCGGCTGCCCACAACCGCATGCGCGCGGCGGGCGTCCTGTTCGAGGAAGAGCCGCGACACGAGCCTTATGGCACGGTTGCGGTGTTTCGCGATCTCTATGGCAATCGCTGGGACCTGATCGGACCAGCCAGGACCGGCAATCCCGGATAAGCCGGTTCCGGAATGGCTTGATCGGGAACCCGCATGCCTATATGCGCATTCCCACCTGAAACCTGAACCAGCAGGCCTTCCAACCGCCTGCCATGAGGACGACCATGAACGCTTTCCAGCCGCTGGTATTTTCCGGCGTACAGCCAACCGGCAATCTCCATCTCGGCAACTATCTCGGCGCGATCCGCAAATTCGTGGCGCTGCAGGAAAACAACGACTGCATCTATTGCGTGGTCGACCTGCATGCGATCACCGCCCAGCTCGTGCATGATGATCTGCGCGGACAGATCCGCTCGATTGCGGCGGCCTTCATCGCCTCGGGCATCGATCCGGTGAAGCATATCGTCTTCAACCAGTCCGCCGTGCCGCAGCATGCAGAACTTGCCTGGGTATTCAATTGCGTCGCCCGCATCGGCTGGATGAATCGCATGACCCAGTTCAAGGACAAGGCAGGCAAGGACCGCGAGAATGCCTCGCTTGGCCTGCTTGCCTATCCGAGCCTGATGGCGGCCGATATTCTTGTCTATCGCGCAACCCATGTGCCTGTCGGCGATGACCAGAAGCAGCATCTGGAGCTGGCGCGTGATATCGCCCAGAAATTCAACATCGATTATCAGGAGCGAATCCGCGCCATGGGCGAGGGGGTCGACATGGTGGTGGGCGAGGAGCCGATCCACGGCTATTTCCCGCTGGTCGAGCCGCTGATCGATGGTCCTGCACCGCGGGTGATGAGCCTGCGTGACGGCACCAAGAAAATGTCGAAATCCGATCCGTCCGATCTGTCGCGCATCAACCTGATGGATGACGAGGACACGATCCTGAAGAAGATCCGCAAGGCCAAGACCGATCCGGACGCGCTGCCGAGCGAGACGGATGGTCTGGCCGGACGTCCGGAAGCGGACAATCTCGTCGGCATCTATGCCGCCCTGTCCGACCGGTCGAAGGCGGATGTGCTTGCCGAATTCGGTGGCCGCCAGTTCTCCGAGTTCAAGCCGGCGCTTGCTGATCTCGCGATTTCGGTTCTTGCCCCGATCACGGCCGAGATGCGCCGCCTGATGGATGATACCAGCCATATCGACGCGATCCTGAAGGATGGCGGCGAGCGGGCAGGCGCACGCGCCGAAAAAGTGATGAATGACGTGCGCGACATTATCGGTTTCCTGCGTTAAAAGAACCGGGTGGCGGCAATGCGACAGTTGCCGCCGCCCGGCAGGCATCGCCACGGGTCAAGGAAGGGGCAGGAAGCATCATGGTTTCAAAACGTCTCTCACGGCTTGAAGGGCACCGGCGCAAGTTTCTGGCGGTCATCGATGGCACGCCGGAATGCCAGCGGGCTGTCCATTATGCGGGCCGCCGCGCCAAAAACTCCAATGGCGGCCTGGTGCTGCTCTATGTGATCCCGGACGCAGATTTCTCGCAGTGGATCGGCGTCGAGGCGATCATGCGGGCCGAAGCGCGCGAAGAGGCCGAGGCCGCGATGGCCAAGACCGCCCAGACGGTGCGCGAGACCATTGGTCTCGAGCCGGAAGTGGCGATCCGCGAGGGCAGCGTTACCGACCAGATCCACGCGCTGATCGAGGACGATCGCGATATCGCCATTCTGGTTCTGGCGGCAGGTTCGGCAAAGGACGGGCCAGGCCCGCTGATTGCTTCGATTGCGGGCAGAAGTGCCGCTTTCCCGATCCCGGTAACCGTGCTTCCGGACAATCTGAGCAACGAGGATATCGACGCGCTCTGCTGAGGGCGGCCCGATGCCGGAACCTTCGGTCGCAGGCCAGGTTTCAGACTTGTAAGCGCCCTCGAAAGACCCTATGTCATTTCGAACCGTTCTAAACAGTCGTCCGCAAGGCGGAGGAGAAAGCCATGTTCATCCAGACCGAAGCCACTCCCAATCCGGCCACGTTGAAGTTTCTTCCGGGCAAGGTCGTGCTGGAGGATGGAACGGCGGATTTCCGCGACGCGGAAGAGGCGGATGCCTCGCCGCTCGCAACGGCATTGTTCGGCGTTCCGGGGGTAACCGGCGTTTTCTTCGGCTATGATTTCATCACCGTCACCAAGGGTGACAAGGAATGGCAGCACCTGAAGCCCGCGATCCTCGGCACGATCATGGAGCATTTCATGTCCGGCGCGCCGGTGATGAAGGGGGCGTCTCCCGCCTCCGGCAATGCCGATCAGGGCGAGGAATTCTACGAGCCGGGTGATGAGGCCATCGTGCGCACCATCAAGGAACTGCTGGACAGCCGCGTGCGTCCGGCCGTCGCGCAGGACGGCGGCGACATCACCTTCAAGGGCTTCAAGGGCGGCAAGGTGTTTCTCAACATGAAGGGTGCCTGCGCAGGCTGCCCGTCCTCCACCGCCACGCTGAAGCACGGGGTGCAGAACCTGCTTCGCCATTTCATTCCCGAAGTGCAGGAAGTCGAGGCGGTCTGACCGTCTGACAGGCCGGAGAGTTCCGATGATCGTTCTCGCGCTGGATACGGCGGGCGTCTGGTGTTCCGCCGCGCTTTATGACGGTGCCCGCGATCTCGTGCTTGCCGAACGCTCCGAAGAGATTGGCAAAGGTCATGCCGAGCGGCTGATGGGCATGGTGGATGCGGTTCTGGACGAGGCTGGCCTGCCACTCCAGTCGGTTGAACGCATCGGCGTGACGATTGGCCCGGGTTCCTTCACCGGCATCCGCACCGGCGTTGCGGCAGCGCGCGGGCTGGGGCTCGCGCTGGGCGTGCCGACAGCCGGTGTGACCACACTTCAGATCCTCGCCGCAGCCGCAGCAACCGATCATCCCGGTAAAGCGATCCTTGCCGCCATCGACGCCAAGCGTGGCGAAATCTATGCGCAGGTCTTTGGACCGGATATGGAACCAGTGAGCGACGCGATGGCCATCGATCTGGAAGCCGCAAGGGCGCTTGCGGCAGAGCATCAGGCGCATGTGACCGGCTCGGCGAAAGCATTGATCGAGGGTTTGGAAGCGTCAGCCGCGCCTGACCATTTTCCGGCAGGCCTTGCGGCGCGTCTGGTTCACGGGTTAAACAATCCGGAGAAGCCGAAACCTCTTTATCTGCGCGCGCCCGATGCCAAGCCACAAGCCGGGTTCGCCATCTCCCGGATCTGACCCGTGCTGGATGCCTATCTGAACCGCAAGCCTGAATTTGAAATCCTTCCGATCAGCGCGCAGGATTGCGTTTCCATGTCGGCGCTGCATGGCGAACGCTTCGCCAAGGGCTGGGGAGACGGAGAGTTTCACAGCCTTCTATCGCAGAAGAATGTGTTCGGCTATGCCGCCCGCCAGACGAAAGGCTTCTTCAAGCCGCCGCTTTCAGGCTTCGTTCTGGCGCGCGAGGCCGCGGGCGAAGCGGAAATCCTGACGATTGCGGTGAGCTCAAAACTCCCTCGCAGCGGCCTTGGCTGGCGGCTGATGCAGGCGGTGATGCGCGAGGCCGGAACACGCGGCGGCACGAGCCTTTTCCTGGAAGTGGATGATGGCAATCAGGCAGCCCTTGGCCTTTATCGCAAACTCGGATTTGAAAAAGTCGGCGAGCGCCCTTCCTATTATGTCGCGCCGGATGGCTCGCGCAGCACGGCGCTTGTCATGCGACGTGATCTTCGCTAATCCATTTAAGTTGTTGTTTATAACAAAAAACCGATGAGAAATCCTCCAGAGGAAGCCCGGGGCCAGCAGGATGGGTGATCTTTCCAAGACGCTAGAGGAGCTTTGCGCCGTGCGTGGCCTGCGCATGACCGGCCAGCGTCGGGTGATCGCGCGCATCCTGGATGAGTCCGCCGATCATCCGGATGTGGAGGAGCTTTACCGCCGGGCGAATGCGCTCGACCCCCGCATTTCGATTTCCACCGTCTATCGCACCGTGAAGCTGCTCGAGGATACGGGCATCATTGCCCGCCATGAATTCCGCGATGGCCGCGCCCGTTACGAAACCGTGCCGGACGAGCATCACGATCATCTGATCGATCTCAAGAGCGGCCGGGTCATCGAGTTCCATTCGCCGGAAATCGAGGCGCTGCAGGAGCGCATCGCCCGCGAGCTTGGCTTCCGGCTGGTGGATCACCGGCTGGAACTCTACGGAGTGCCGCTCAAGAAGGACGAGCACTGACGTGAGCGACAAGCGCCGTGGTTTTTCTCTCTCCTACGGCTTTCGCATCGCCGCGGTTGCGACGGGACTGTTCCTTGTCACCCTTGCATTGCTTCCGCTTCATCTTTTCTGCCTCGCCTTCCATATTCGCCTGTGGCGACGCATCCCGCGCCTCTGGCACCGCGCGGCCTGCTTTCTCATCGGCATTCGCATTCATGTGCACGGTGAACTGCTGCAACGCCGACCGCTGATGATAGCGGCCAATCACAGTTCCTGGAAGGACATCATCGTTCTCGGCGCGATTGCCGATGTCGTTTACATTTCCAAGGCAGAGGTAAAGGCCTGGCCGATACTCGGCACGCTTGCCCGGTTGCAGAGAACCATTTTCGTGGTGCGCGAGGAGCGGCGGAAAGCGGGGAGGCAGGTGAACGAAATCGCCGAACGGCTCGTCGGCGGCGAGATTGTCGTGCTGTTTCCGGAGGGAACCACTTCGGACGGCAATCGCCTCTTCCCGATCAAGTCATCGCTGTTCGGGGCTGCAGTTTCGGCAGTCGATCGCAGTCCCGATGGCAAGGTCTATGTGCAGCCGGTTGCGATTGCCTATACCGGTATTCGCGGCGTGCCGATGGGACGCTACTATCGCTCGGTGGCGGCATGGCCCGGCGATGTCGAGCTGATGCCGCATCTGAAGGGCGTGATCCGGGCCGGTGCGATCGAGGTGGACGTGAGCTTCGGCGAGCCGGTGGAATTCGAGAAGGGATCGAACCGCAAACAGCTGAGCGCCCTGATCGAGGAGCGCATCCGGCAGATGCTGTCCGAAAGCCTGCGTGGCCACCGGCGCTTCTAGATATCGTCTTTTCAAGGCCCGCAAAAATCACTACATAACGGCCCATGACCGAAAAAACCGCCGACATAACGGAACGCGCCCCGTCCGCGCCCGCCACCAACACGCGCAAGGTGTTCATCAAGACCTATGGCTGTCAGATGAATGTCTATGACAGCGACCGCATGAGCGATGCGCTGGCCCGCGATGGCTATCAGGCAACCGACGAGCTTGGCGAGGCTGATCTCGTTCTGCTCAACACCTGCCATATCCGCGAAAAGGCGGCGGAAAAGGTCTATTCTGCCCTGGGACGCCTGCGCGAAATGAAAAAGGCGCGGGCAAGACAGGGCCGCGAACTGATGATCGGCGTGACCGGTTGCGTCGCGCAGGCGGAGGGCGAGGAAATCCTGCGCCGTGCACCGGCCGTCGATGTGGTGATTGGCCCGCAGACCTATCACCGTCTTCCGGATGCGCTGAAGCGCGCCCGCACCGGCGAGCGCGTGGTCGATACCGACTATGCGCTGGAGGACAAGTTTTCGCATTTGCCACAGGCCGAAAAGGCAAAGACCCGCAGCCGTGGCGTCACCGCCTTTTTGACGGTGCAGGAAGGTTGCGACAAGTTCTGCACCTTCTGCGTGGTGCCCTATACGCGCGGTTCTGAAGTCTCGCGCCCGCTGCAGCAGATTGTCGAGGAAGCGGAAAATCTCGTTTCCGCCGGTGTACGCGAGCTCACCCTGCTTGGTCAGAATGTGAATGCCTGGCATGGCAAGGACAAGGATGGCCGAGAACTGACGCTGGGCGACCTGCTTTACCGGCTGGCCGAAATTCCGGGCCTGATGCGCCTGCGTTACACGACCAGCCATCCGCGCGACATGGACGAGCGGCTGATTGCCGCCCACCGCGATCTGCGCCTGCTGATGCCCTATCTGCATCTGCCGGTCCAGTCCGGCTCCGACCGGATCCTGAAGGCGATGAACCGCCGCCACACGGCTCAGGAATACGTCGCGCTCATCCGCCGCATTCGCGAGGCGCGGCCCGATATCGCCCTTTCCGGTGATTTCATTGTCGGCTTCCCGGGTGAAACGGAGGAGGACTTTGCCGATACGATGCGGCTGATCGAGGAGATCGGCTATGCGCAGGCCTTTTCCTTCAAATATTCCACCCGTCCCGGCACGCCCGGTGCAGAGCTTGAGGATCAGGTGGACGAGGCGGTGAAGACCGAGCGGCTGGAGCGGCTTCAGGCGCTGCTCTTTTCCCAGCAGATCGCCTTCAACCGCTCGCGGATCGGCATGGAATTCGACATCCTGATCGAAAAGCCGGGCCGACAGGCAGGCCAGATGATCGGCCGATCACCCTGGCTGCAATCGGTCAATATCGACGCCGACCCTTCCGAAACCGGCGCTCTGGTGCGGGTGCGGATCGTGGATGCGGGCAACAATTCGCTCTTTGCCGAGCGGCTCTGATCCTTGCGCCGGACTGAACCGGAAAGGCCCGCGCCATGCTGCGGGCGCGAAAGCCTGTTGAGCGCGAATTCTTGTCGCTTCACAAATCATCCCGGAAGGACTACGCTTTTGAATACGAACAACGCATCGGGAGCCTGATCGCTTGAACGGACACGAACTGGTTACATCTTCGCCGCGCCAGTCCCGCACTCACGAGACCGACGTCAATCACTTCGTCCTCACGTTCGAGAATAACCGATTGGCGAGCGAGCTATTCGGTCAGTTCGATCAAAACCTGAAGCTTCTTGAACAGAAGCTTCGCATCGATGCCACTGCGCGTGGCAATTCCGTTTCCATCACCGGGGAGCTGACCGCGACCAATCAGGCGCGCCGCGCGCTCGATTTTCTCTATGACCGTCTTCTCGCCGGTGCATCCGTCGAGACCTCCGATGTGGAAGGTGCGATCCGCATGGCGATGGCGGCCGATGACCAGCTGACATTGCCGACCATGGAGAAGAAGGCCAAGCTTTCCATGGCGCAGATCACCACGCGCAAGAAGACGGTGGCGGCAAGAACTCCGACGCAGGACGCCTATATGCGGGCGCTGGAGCGCTCGGAGCTGGTGTTCGGGGTAGGGCCGGCCGGCACTGGCAAGACCTATCTCGCCGTTGCCCATGCGGCCCAGCTTCTGGAGCGGGGCGCGGTCGATCGCATCATCCTGTCGCGACCGGCCGTCGAGGCGGGCGAGCGTCTGGGCTTCCTGCCCGGTGACATGAAGGAAAAGGTCGATCCCTATCTCAGGCCGCTTTACGACGCACTTTATGACATGATGCCCGGCGACAAGGTGGAGCGGGCGATCACCGCCGGTGTCATCGAAATCGCGCCGCTTGCCTTCATGCGCGGGCGAACCCTTGCCAATGCGGCTGTCATTCTCGACGAGGCGCAGAACACCACCTCGATGCAGATGAAGATGTTCCTCACCCGTCTTGGCGAGAATGCCCGGATGATCGTGACAGGTGACCCGAGCCAGGTGGACCTGCCGCGCGGGGTAAAATCCGGTCTGGTCGAGGCGCTGCAGATCCTCAAGGGCGTGGAAGGCATTTCCGTGATCCGCTTCAAGGATACGGATGTGGTGCGCCACCCGCTTGTCGCCCGCATCGTGAAGGCCTATGACGCCGAAACGGCAGTGGCCGATGAAAGCGAAATGATCGACCGATAGGCAGCACCATGAGCGCTCCGGCAAGACTGGACATACAGGCAAGCGTCGAAAGCGACGGCTGGCCGGAAGAGGATGTGCTTTCGCCGATGGTGTCACGCATTCTCGAGCGGGCAGCGGAGTATCTTGCCGTGGAGGAGGGGCAACCCTTCCAGCCGCATCCGGTCGAGCTTTCGCTGGTCTTTACCGATGATGCGGCGATCCGCACCATCAATGCCGAGTGGCGCGGCATCGACAAGCCGACCAATGTCCTGTCCTTCCCGGCCTATCCGGTCGAGCCCGGCGATGAACCGGGGCCGATGCTCGGGGATATCGTGATCGCGCGCGAAACCGTCCTGCGTGAGGCTGCCGATCTTTGCAAGAGCATGGATGATCATCTCACCCATCTGCTGGTGCATGGATTTCTCCATCTTTTCGGTTATGATCACCTCGATGAAGACGAGGCCGAGGAAATGGAAAGTCTCGAGACTCGCATTCTGGCCACGCTTGGCCTATCTGATCCCTATGCCGGACAAGACCCGGCCTGACATATTGGCACAATGAACGATCTTATTTCCCATTCGGCCCCGGCGGCCAAAGAGCAGGCAAGCGCGGAAGATCCCTCCAGTAGTCCGCTGAAGGTGGATGCGCAGCCCAAAGCTGGATCCTCCTTCTGGGCGCGTGCATCGCGCATCTGGCGACCGGCCAATGCCTCGAAACTCCGGCAGGACCTGGCCGATGCCCTTCTTTCGCAGGAGGCCACGGGCAATGTGTTTTCGCCCGAAGAACGCGACATGCTGCACAATATCCTGCGCTTTCGCGAGGTGCGGGTTGCCGATGTCATGGTCCCGCGCGCCGATATCGAGGCGGTCGAAATCAACACGACCATTGGTGATCTGATGGTGATCTTCGAAGAATCCGGCCGCTCGCGCATGCCTGTCTATGCTGAAACGCTCGATGATCCGCGCGGCATGGTGCATATCCGCGATCTTTTATCCTATGTGACAAAGCAGGCGCGCAACAAGCGGCGCTCTGGCGCATCCAGCAAGGCGGCTGCCGCCGATGCCGGTGACAAGGCCGATGCGAAGGCACAGGCGAAGCCGAAACCGGCAATGGACCTCAGCCGTGTCGATCTCGCCAAGACGATTGCTGAAGCGGGTATCCTGCGCAAGGTTCTGTTCGTGCCACCATCAATGCTTGCCTCCGATCTTCTCGAGCGCATGCAGGCAAACCGCACCCAGATGGCGCTGGTGATCGACGAATATGGTGGTACCGATGGTCTCGCCTCGCACGAGGATATCGTGGAAATGGTGGTCGGCGATATCGATGACGAGCATGATGACGAGGAGGCGATGTTTACCCAGACCTCCGATGACGTCTTCATCGCCGATGCCCGCGTCGAGCTGGAAGAACTGGCGGAAGCCATCGGTCCGGATTTCGATGTGGCCGATCAGCTCGACGATATCGATACGCTCGGCGGCCTGATCTTCTCCGCGCTTGGCCGAATTCCCTCCCGCGCCGAAGTGGTGCAGGCACTTCCCGGCTTCGAGTTCCATATTCTCGACGCCGACCCGCGCCGCATCAAGAAGGTGCGCATTACCCGCACGCGCGCGGCGCTTCGCCGTCGCCTGACCAAGGGCGAGACCGAAACGGGGGCAGCGCTTGCTGCCGGTGAACCGGAAGCGTGACGCTTTGGCCTTCTTCGCCGTGACGGGCTGACGACAAATCGCGCAAGTTTTGAAAGACTGCGTCCGGATGATTCGAACGCATCGGGAGGCGGCGCGTGGAAAGACTGGCTGGGTGGGTAATCCTGCAATGGGGTGCCAGAAGGGCGCTGCTTGCGATTGTCGCGGGCGCCATCGGCAATCTCGCGCTTGCGCCGGTCAATGTTTTTGCCGCGATGTTCCTCTCGTTCACGCTGCTCGTCTGGCTGATGGACGGGGTCGCGAGCGCTCCGGAAAGCGGTCTGTTCGGCAAGATGCGCTCGGCCTTTGCGCTCGGCTGGCTGTTCGGCTTCGGCTATTTCGTTGGCGGTCTGTGGTGGATCGGCAATGCCCTTCTCGTCGAGGCAGACAGCTTTGCCTGGGCGCTGCCGCTCGCGGTCCTTGGTCTTCCCGCCTTTCTTGCCTGCTATTTCGGCCTTGCAACCATGCTGGCCCGGATCCTCTGGTCGGAAGGCATGGGGCGCATCGCGGCCCTTGCGGCCAGCTTCGCCCTGGTGGAATGGCTGCGGTCCTGGCTGTTTACCGGTTTTGCCTGGAACGTGATCGGCTACGGGGCGATGCCCGTGCCGCTGATGATGCAGTCCGTGCATGTGATCGGTCTCTTCGGCGTCACGGCGGGGGCCATCTATGTCTTCGCAGCCCCGGCATTGATTGGCACCCGCCGGGGGCGCGTTCCGGGGCTTGTGCTGGCGCTGGCACTGTTCGCCGCCCATCTCGGCTATGGTGCCTATGTGTTGCGCCAGCCATTGCCTGCACCCGGCACATCCGCGCTGGCTGTGCGCATCGTGCAGCCGGTGATCGATCAGGCAAAGAAGATGGACGACCGGGAAAAATCGGAGGTGTTCGAGGAGCATCTGAAGCTCACGGTCGAAGCGCTTGCGGCGGATCAGAAGAAACCGGACATCATTCTGTGGCCTGAAACCTCCGTTCCCTTCATTCTCACCGAAAATCAGGATGCGCTGACGCGGGTTGCCGATCTTCTCGATGACAACCAGATCCTGATTGCCGGTGCCGTGCGGGAGGAAGATCCCGGCCCGGGTCTGCCGACCCGCTACTACAATTCCGTGGTGGTCATCGACGGGCGGGGCAATATCATCGGTGCGTCGGACAAGGTGCATCTCGTGCCCTTTGGAGAATATATGCCGTTCGAGGATTTCCTGACGGGTCTCTTCGGTGTGAAAGCCGTGGCTGCCCTTCCGGGAGGCTATTCGTCAGCCAGCACGCACCGGCTGCTCGAGCTTCCGGGCGGTCTGCGCTTCTACCCGCTGATCTGCTATGAGGCGATTTTCCCATCGGAAATCAGTGACGAGGCGATGGGCGCCAATGCCATAATCAACCTCACCAATGACGCCTGGTTCGGCAATTCCTCCGGTCCCTACCAGCACTTCCAGCAGGCCCGCATCCGCGCGGTTGAAACAGGCATTCCATTGATTCGGGCCGCAAATAACGGCATTTCCGCGTTGATCGATGCACGCGGAGAAATTTTTTCTGGTCTTGGCCTGGATGTAAAAGGCGCCGTGCAAGCGACCTTGGGTAGTCATGCCATGCCGATATGGTCGAATCGCGACAGAATCATTCACTTCTGGTTGATCGTGATTGCATTTCTTTTGGCTGCGGCTTTCTCACGCATTGGTTTTAATTTCAGAACGAATTGACCGAAAACCCCCAAAATTGCATAGTGCCGCCCGTGGGGACATTTGCCAATTACTGGGGCGGCGGAACGCTACGTTCATGAAGAACGGAGCTCATCTGTCGTGGCGATAACCTGATTAGGTATCAGTATAAACCGATAGTTAGGACCGCGAGATGATAGAGAACAAGAAGAAGCCGAATCCGATCGACATTCATGTCGGCAGCCGGATCCGGTTGAGAAGGACCATGCTTGGCATGAGCCAGGAAAAGCTCGGAGAGAGCCTTGGCATTACCTTCCAGCAGATCCAGAAATACGAAAAGGGGACAAACCGGGTTGGCGCAAGCCGCCTTCAGAACATTTCCAATATTCTGAATGTTCCGGTGTCTTTCTTCTTCGAAGATGCTCCCGGCGAAGGGGCCGCCCTCGCCTCGGGCATGAGCGAAGCATCCAGTTCCAATTACGTAGTTGACTTTCTTTCTTCGTCAGAAGGGTTGCAGCTCAACCGCGCCTTTGTGAAAATTACGGATCCCAAGGTCCGCCGTCGTCTTGTCGATCTCGTCAAGGCACTGGCTGCGGAAGCCGATCTGGATTGATTGCTTTCATCCAAGCATTTTCTGGCAAGGCGGCTTCGGCCGCCTTTTTCATGCCCGCATTTCAGGCGCATCATTCCGGCGCAAGCTGTGAGATATAAAGATATATGTATATCCTTCTCTGCTTGTCATTTCGCATCGATCTGGCTAACAGTGGTTGTCTTTTACTTTGAGGGGTCCCCCGCATGCGCTCGAACTATCTTTTCACCAGCGAGTCCGTCGCTGAAGGTCATCCGGACAAGGTCTGCGACCGTATTTCCGATGAAATCGTGGATCTTGTTTACCGGGAGGCCGCCAAGACCGGCGTCAATCCCTGGACTGTCCGCATCGCATGCGAAACACTGGCCACCACCAACCGCGTCGTCATCGCCGGCGAAGTGCGCCTGCCGCCGAGCCTGATGAAAAAGGACAAGGCCGGAAACGACGTTATCAATCCGGTGAAGTTCAAGGCGGCCGCGCGCAAGGCGATCCGGGACATTGGCTACGAGCAGGACGGCTTTCACTGGAAGACGGCAAGGATCGATGTGCTGCTGCATTCCCAGTCCGCCGATATTGCACAGGGCGTGGACAATGCCGCGGACCAGCAGGGTGACGAGGGTGCAGGCGACCAGGGCATCATGTTCGGTTACGCCTGCCGCGAAACGCCTGATCTGATGCCGGCACCGATCTATTACTCGCACAAGATCCTGCAATTGCTTGCGACCGCCCGCAAGAAGGGCGAGGGCGACGCCGGAAAGCTTGGCCCCGATGCCAAGAGCCAGGTGACCGTTCGCTACGTGGATGGCAAGGCGACGGATGTGGTCTCGATCGTGCTCTCCACCCAGCATCTCGATGAAAGCTGGGATTCGGCCAAGGTGCGCTCGGTGGTGGAGCCCTATATTCGCGAGGCTCTCGGCGATCTCAAGATTGCCGACGATTGCAAGTGGTATATCAACCCGACCGGCAAATTCGTGATCGGTGGCCCGGATGGCGATGCGGGCCTCACTGGCCGCAAGATCATCGTGGATACCTATGGCGGGGCCGCACCCCATGGTGGCGGGGCCTTCTCCGGCAAGGACACGACCAAGGTTGACCGTTCGGCCGCCTATGCCGCCCGCTATCTCGCGAAGAATGTGGTTGCCGCGGGCCTTGCGGACCGCTGCACGATCCAGCTTTCCTATGCCATCGGCGTTGCCCAGCCGCTCTCCATCTATGTCGACCTGCACGGCACCGGCAAGGTTTCGGAGGAGCAGGTGGAAGATGCGATCCGCAAATGCATGGATCTTTCGCCCTCCGGCATCCGTCGCCATCTTGACTTGAACAAGCCGATCTATGCAAAGACGGCAGCCTATGGCCATTTCGGCCGCAAGGCTGGCCGCGACGGCTCCTTCTCCTGGGAGAAGCTTGATCTCGTCAAGGCCCTTAAGGAAGCCGTGAAGGCTTGAAGGTAAGGAACGGATGACCGGTACGGAACGCGGCAAGCGCGCGACGGAAGCATTTTTCGGACGGCGCAAGGGAAAACCCCTGCGCGAGGCACAGCTGGGGGCGATGGCGGAAGATCTGCCGCGCCTGAAGCTTGATCTCTCCGAAAGACCGCCGGAGACGCTTACCGCGCTTTTTCCCGTCCCGGTCAACCACATTCGCCTGGAGATTGGCTTCGGCGGTGGCGAGCATCTGGCGCATCGCGCCGCCGAACAGCCTCAGACCGGTTTCATCGGTGTCGAGCCCTTCGTCAATTCCATGGCGAAGATGCTGGCGAAGATCGAGGCCGGTGGCCTCGGGAATATCCGACTCTATGATGATGATGCCACGCAGCTGCTCGACTGGCTGCCGGATGGGGTGATTGACCAGATCGATCTTCTTTATCCCGATCCCTGGCCAAAGAAAAAGCACTGGAAGCGGCGCTTCGTTTCTCAGGTCAATCTGGCGCGGTTTCACCGTGTGCTGAAGCCCGGCGGGCTGTTTTGCTTTGCGTCCGACATCGACACCTATGTCAACTGGACGCTGATTCATTGCCGCGATTTCCGGGCGACTGATGGCGGTGGCTTTGACTGGACTGCCGAAAATGCTTCGGACTGGCTGACCCCGTTTGCCAACTGGCCGGGGACACGCTACGAGGCGAAGGCGCGGCGCGAGGGCCGCTCTTCTGCCTATCTCACCTTCCGTCGTACCTGATCAGTGCAGGCTGACGGTCTTCAGATCGTCTTCAGCGGCCTTGAAAAAGGTGCTGGAGCGGTTGTCTGTGAGAAGGATGGGTGTGCCATCCGCCCCGAACAGTGCCCACAGATCAAGTGCCGGATCGATGCTCGGCGCTTCGGGGAAGCAGCGAGACACCTCGTCTGAACGGATCTTGCGGATATAGCCGACCTCGCCCGCACCCAGATGGGCGAGCTCTGTTTCCGTCAGCCGTGCATTCGCATCTTTCATCAACATTTCGGTCCCTCCGAGAAAGGGTTCCGGCAGTTCTTGCCGTTGTCTCAGTCTGAGACCGAAATGTTAATTTTCCTCACCATACGCTCCGGTTCCGGGCGAATGAGATCAACAGAAAGCAATCCATTTTTCAAAGATGCGCCCAGAACCTGCATGCCTTCGGCCAAAACGAACATGCGCTGGAACTGACGGGCGGCTATCCCGCGGTAAAGATACTCTTTTTCACCCTGTTCCTGCTGGCGTCCGCGGATCACCAGCTGATTCTCTTCGGTGGTCACATCCAGCTCGTCCTCGGAAAAACCCGCCACAGCCAGCGTGATTCGCAGCCGCTCCGGCAGATTGGCGGCGCGGTCTCCATTGAGGCGCTCGATATTATAGGGCGGATATCCGTCGCTGGCCTTGGCAATGCGTTCCAGCGTTTTTTCCATGGCGTCAAAACCCAGCAGCAGAGGGCTGGCAAAGGGCGTCAGGCGGCTCATTGTCGAAGTCCTTGTGTGCAAGCGACCATGCCGGACCCCTTTGATGGGCACCCAGCACAAATAATATGGGGGGCGGTCGCGCGGCTTGCAAGTTCCACCCTTGCAAAACCGCACGCTTCGGAGCCACGGAGATTGACCATTTGGTAAAAACCTGCCTTGACAGCGCAAGCCCCGCCTTACACTCTGCGGCAGCCGACCGGGAGGGTTAACGTGCCTGCTCCGGTCCACCAGAGGAGGCATGCGGGACAAGATGAGCGACAGACGCAAGATCATTATCGACACGGATCCGGGGCAGGATGATGCGGCCGCGATCTTTCTGGCCTTCGGCAGCCCGCAGGAAGTGGACCTGCTCGGGATCACCACCGTTGCAGGGAATGTGCCGCTCAGTCTGACGTCGCGCAACGCGCTGATCCTCTGCGAGCTTTGCAATCGTCCCGATGTGAAGGTTTTTGCCGGTTGCGACCGGCCGCTGAGCCGTCCTCTGGTGACCGCGGAGCATGTGCATGGCAAGACAGGCCTTGATGGCCCGACCCTTGCCGAGCCGACACTCAAGCTTCAGCCGCAGCATTCCGTCGATTTCATCATCGAAACCCTGCGCAACGAACCTTCGGGAACGGTGACGCTGTGTACGCTCGGGCCCCTGACCAATATCGCCACCGCCTTCACCCGCGCGCCCGATATCATCAGCCGTGTGCGCGAGATCGTCTCCATGGGCGGTGGTTTCTCGGAGGGGGGCAATATCACGCCTGCGGCCGAGTTCAACATTTATGTCGATCCGGAAGCGGCAAAGATCGTGTTTGGCGCAGGCGTGCCGATGGTGCTGATGCCGCTGGACGTGACACACCAGTTGCTCACCCGCAAAGATCGTGTGGCGCGCATGCGCGCGATCGGAACCGCGCCGGCGATTGCGATGGTGGAAATGCTCGAATTCTTCGAGCGCTTCGATATCGAGAAATATGGTTCCGACGGCGGCCCGCTGCATGATCCGACGGTGGTCGCCTATCTCGTCAAGCCGTCGCTCTTCGACGGGCGGCTCTGCAACGTGGAAATCGAGACCGCCTCGGAGCTCACGGCCGGGATGACGGTGATCGACTGGTGGCATGTCACGGATCGCAAGCGCAATGTGAAGGTGATGCGCAGCGTCGATGCAGACGGCTTCTTCGATCTGCTGATCGAGCGTTTCGCCCGGATCTGATCGCTTCTGAAAAAAAAGGCTGCGGCGAAAACCGCAGCCTTTTGTTTCGCCTTGAGAAGATTGCTCTCAGAGCTCCTTTTCCACATCCGCTGCCTGCGGGATGGACGGCTGCGCACCAGCCTTCAGACACGAGAGCGATCCGGCGACCGCTGCGCGGCGCAGGGCCTTTTCGAAGGGAAGGCCGCTTTCGAGCGAGGCTGCGAAATAGCCGCAGAATGTATCACCGGCGCCAACCGTATCGACCGGCTCGATCTTCAGGCCCTTGGCGCGATAGATCTTTCCATCCCGCACTGCAACCACGCCATCGCCGCCGAGTGTCACGATCACCGTCTGGCGGGTCTCGGCATTCAGGGCAAGGAGTGCCTTTTCCCGTTCCTCGGACGAGAGCGAGTCGCGGCCGGCGAGCCTCTCGAATTCGGTTTCATTCGCAATCACCATATCCGCCTTGCGGCCAAGACGGGCTGCATCTTCCGTGAGCGGCGCGATATTGATGACGGTAATCACCCCGCGCGACCTGGCCGCATCAAGGGCTGCTTCGACGGCCGGAGCGGGCGTTTCGAGCTGGACCAGAAGATAGTCTCCCCTGGTCATTGAACCGACGGCTGCGCGCGCATCCTCGACGGAAACGGTTGCATTTGCACCGGGAACAACGGCGATCATGTTTTCCCCGTCGCCGCCGACCAGAATGAGGGCTGTTCCGGTGGGGCTGGGCGAGGTCTTGACCCCGCGCATATCCACCGCTGCGACATGCATCATTGCCGTCGCCTGCGCGGCAAAGGGATCATCACCGACAGCGCCCACCATCCGCACGGGCGAACCCGCGCGCTTGGCGGCCAGCGCCTGATTCGCGCCCTTGCCACCGGCCGCTGTGGAAAAGGACAGGCCCGCAACGGTTTCCCCCGGCTTCGGAAGTCTGGTCGTGGTGGTCACGAGGTCCATGTTGATGGAGCCGAGAACTGTAATCATGGGGTTTTCCGCCGCTTCTATTGCTATGGGCAAAGACTGCCCGACTGGCTTACTCCTCGTCAACTACCCTTAGTCGCAAATTCCCGGTCCGACTTTCGGCGAAACCGGTTTCCTTTCCGGGGCCGCTTTCCTTCCCTTCAATTGCAACGGCGGGCGAAAGATCAAGTTCGGCAATCTTTTCACCGCGGCGGTTGATGCGGGAGGATGACGTTGCAATCGCTTCCACATCCTTCTGCGTCTGGGCAAAGTGCCCCTGCAATTTCTGAACCCGCTCGTCGAGCCGGCCGAGATCCTGCATCAGGGCAGCGACTTCCGCCTGGATCAGATGGGCCTGTTCGCGCATGCGCTGATCTCGCAGGATCGCCTGCATCATCTGCACCGACAGCATCAGCAGCGAGGGTGAGACAATCATCACGCGTGCACGTTGCGCCTTCTGGACCACCGGCTCGAAACTCTCGTGCAGGTCGGCAAAGATCGCCTCGGAGGGCACGAACAGAAACGCGTTGTCCTGTGTCTCGCCGGGGATCAGATATTTTTCCGCAATGGTCCGGATATGGACGTCCATGTCGCGTCGGAATTGCTGGGCGGCGAACTGCCGGCGTTCGGGCTCGCGCGCATCGCGATACGCATTCCAGCCCTCAAGCGGAAATTTCGCATCGACCACCAGAGAAGGCAGGCCATTCGGCATTGTTATCACGCAATCCGGGCGCGTGCCGTTCGAGAGTGTGGCCTGAAAGGCGTAAGCTCCGATGGGCAACGCATCGGCGATGATCGCCTCCATTCGCACCTGCCCGAAGGCACCACGCGTCTGCTTGTTGGCAAGAATGGCCTGAAGGCCCGCCATGTCGCGGGCGAGGGTCTGAATATTGTTCTGTGCCGCATCGATCAGCGCCAGCCGCTCCTGCAGGCCCTGCAGGTTGCGATGGGTGGCTTCCGCCTGCGCGTGCAGTGTCGATCCGATCCGTCCAGTCATGCCATCCAGCCGTTCGCCCAGCGCCCGGTTGAGCTCCGCCTGCTGCTGTCCGAAGATTTCGCTCATCGAGGCAAGGCGTCCCTGAAGTGCCGCATGCGACTGCAAAATCGCTTCCATCGCCCCCTCCTGGCGGCGCAATCGCCCTGTTAGCAACAGCAGGGCCGCTAACAAGAGTAGGAGAATGAACGCTGAAGTGGTGATGATTGCCGGGCTGGAAAGCCACTGGTGGAACGCATCTGCGGGGAAATATTGTTCGGCCATCGGCCCTTCGTTGCAAACTGGAGGAAAGGAATGCGAGATCAAAACATGAACACTATCACAATTCAAGTCGTCGGAAAGAAAAAATATCCTGCGCGTGCCGTCATGCAGATCTGTGCTTGCCCGTTATTTCCGGAAATGCAGGGTAAAAAGTCGCAGTCTGTAGTTAAGTGTGATTTTACCAAGTCGTATTGATTATAGTTAATAATAGATATTTGCATCTGCAGATTTTGCAGGCTTAGGCAGGACAATTGTCGATGGCGCAGCCGGACAGGAAGCACGATCTCGAAGGGCGGCTGGATTTCATCGGCCTGGATGCGGCAGCGCGTGAGCGTCTGCACAGTATCAGCCCGGTGATCGATGAAAGCATGGATGCGGCGCTTGATCTTTTCTACGCCAAGATCCGTTCGGTTCCCGAGACGGCACGCTTTTTCAGCAACGAAGCGCATACAAGACATGCCAAGCAGAAGCAGATCGAGCATTGGCAGGCTGTGGCCAGCGGTCTGTTCGATGAAAGCTATGTGGAGAAGGTTGGCGTTATCGGTGCGACCCACGCGCGGATCGGGCTGGAGCCACGCTGGTATATCGGCGGCTATGGCCTTTTGCTGGAGCAGATGGTGCATGCGGTGATCGAAAGGCGCTGGCCGTCCCGTTTCGGTCGAGCCAAGGCGCCGAAACTCGCCGCTGAAGTGGCGGTGGTTGTAAAGGCCGCCATTCTCGATATGGACTACTCGATTTCGGTTTATCTGGAGCGGCTTCAGGAAGAGCGGGAACTGGCCGAGGAATCCCGTCGCCAGACGGAAAAGCAGCAGAGCGAGGCGCTTGCCGCTCTGACCGCGGCGCTCGGTGCCCTCTCCAGAGGCGATCTCGAGAACCGGATGGAACAATCACTCGCCGACGATTTCGCGGCGATGGTGACCGACTATAACCACGCCGCAGAGCGTCTCCGCTCCACCTTGTCCACCGTGCGCAACGCCGCTGAACAGATTCTGCAGAGTACGTCAAACATTGCCGAGGCGACCGATGATCTCGCCCAGCGCACCGAGCGGCAGGCGACCGGCCTCAAGCAAAGCACGGCCGCCCTTCAGGATCTGACCGGAACCGTCGGCACGACGGCCGAAGGCGCGCGCAAGGCCTCCGATGTGGTCGGCGAGGCGCTGTCGGAAGCGCGCGCGTCCGGCGTCGTGGTCACCAGGGCTGTCGATGCCATGGGAGAGATCGAAAAGTCGTCGGATGAAATTTCGAAAATCATCGGCGTGATCGACGAGATTGCCTTCCAGACCAATCTGCTCGCGCTGAATGCCGGTGTCGAGGCAGCCCGTGCGGGCGAGGCGGGACGGGGCTTTGCCGTTGTGGCACAGGAGGTGCGCGGCCTTGCCCAGCGCTGCGCCAGCGCCGCCCAGGAGATCAAGCAGCTCATTTCGCAAAGCACGATGCAGGTGCAGAATGGGGTAGATCTCGTCAACGAGACGGGCTCCGCTTTGCAAAACATCATTGGCCGTATCGGCGATATCAACACGATCGTGTCGACAATTGCATCTGCTGCCGCCAGCCAGTCCGGCGGCCTGAAGGAAGTCAGCGCTGCAGTGATGAATATGGATTCGATCACCCAGCAGAATGCGAGCATGGTGGAACACAGCTCGCAGCAGACCAATCATCTGAGAGCGGAAGTGGAGCGGCTGGTGGCGGCCCTTCGTGGCTTCCGCACCCGCAGCGCAGAACGGCTTGCCGAAGATGCGGTCACCGGCGGCTATGCGGCCCGCATGGCGAAAAAGGCCTGAGCAAAAAATGGCAGTTTCAGGCCCGGCCGATAATTCCCTTGGCGGGAAAGATCGGCTATGGGGAGTGCCATGACGATCAAACCGCTTATCATCCTGCCGGATCCGCTGCTGCGCGAGGTATCGAAGCCCGTGGAGCGGATCGATTCCGATGCCCTGAAGCTTGCCGACGACATGCTGGAAACCATGTATGATGCGCCGGGCATCGGGCTTGCCGCCATCCAGATCGGCGTTCCGCGCCGCCTGCTTGTGATCGACGTGTCGAAAGAGGGCGAGGAAAAGACGCCGCTCGTGGTGTTCAACCCGGTCATTGTCTCCTCCTCCGATGCGCGCTCGACCTATGAGGAAGGCTGCCTTTCCATTCCGGATTACTATGCGGAGGTCGAGCGCCCCGCTGCTGTCACGGTCAATTATGTGGATCGGGCGGGCAAGGAACAAGTGCTTGAGGCGGATGGTCTGCTTGCGACCTGCCTGCAGCATGAGATCGATCATCTGAACGGCGTTCTGTTCATCGACCATATTTCCCGTCTGAAACGGGACATGGTCATCCGCAAATTCACCAAGGCGGCGAAGGGCAAGCTCTAAGGGCTTGGCAACCGGACCCCACACGGCACGGACGGATTGCGATGGCTCTCAGGATTGTCTTCATGGGCACCCCCGATTTTGCCGCAGCCACGCTGGATGCGCTGGTGAAGGCCGGTCATCAGGTGGTGGCCGCCTATTCGCAGCCGCCCCGACCCGGTGGTCGCCGCGGGCTGGAACTGCAGAAGTCGCCGGTCCATCAGAAGGCCGAAGCGCTCGGTATTCCCGTATTCACGCCCCTGAATTTCAAGGCGGAAGAAAACAGGGCGGCTTTTGCCGCGCATGGTGCCGATGTCGCCGTCGTTGTCGCCTATGGTCTGCTTTTGCCGGAGGCGGTGCTCAACGCGCCACGCCTCGGCTGTTACAATGGTCATGCCTCGCTTCTGCCGCGCTGGCGGGGTGCGGCCCCCATCCAGCGTGCGATCATGGCGGGTGACCGAGAAACCGGTGTGATGGTGATGAAGATGGACAAGGGGCTGGATACCGGCCCGGTTGCCGCGACCGTCCGCGTGCCGATTGCCGCTGATATGACCGCAGGCGCGCTGCATGATGCGCTGATGACGGCGGGCGCCGATCTGATGGTCGAGGCCATGGAGCAGCTGGAAAGAGGCGCGCTTGTGGTTGTGCCGCAGGCGGCAGAGGGCGTGCTTTACGCCGCAAAGATTGACAAGGCGGAAGCCCGCCTCGATTTCAACCGGCCGGCATCCGAGGTTCACAACCATATCCGCGGCCTTTCGCCCTTTCCGGGAACCTGGTTCGAGATCGGCGCTGGCGACAAGGCCGAGCGGGTAAAGGTGCTTTCTGCGGAAAAGGCGGAAGGGCAGGGTGAGGCTGGAACCTTCATCGACGATCAGGGCACGATTGCCTGCGCCGAAGGGGCGATCCGCTTCACCCGGCTGCAGAAGGCGGGTGGCAAGCCGCTCGCGATTGCGGATTTCCTACGCGGCACACCGCTTGTCCGCGGCATGAAGGTCTCCTGATGCCGCGCTACCGTCTCCTCGTCGAATATGACGGCACGCCCTATGTCGGTTGGCAGCGGCAGGAAAACGGCGCGTCCGTTCAGGGCGCGCTCGAAAAGGCGGTGCTGTCGCTGACCGGCGAGACGGTCTCGATCCGCGGGGCGGGACGGACCGATTCCGGCGTGCATGCCACAGGCCAGGTGGCGCATGTGGACCTTACGCGCGCCTGGGCCGGGCCGAAGCTGCGCAATGCGCTCAATGCCCATCTCGGCATGGCCGGGGAGCGGATCTCAGTTGTGGCCGCGATTGACGTGCCGGACACATTCGACGCCCGCTTTTCGGCCATTCGCAGGCATTATCTCTACCGCATCATCAACCGGCCTTCGCCGCTCGCGCTGGAGAAAAACCGGGCCTGGTGGGTGCCGAAGGCGCTCGATGCCGGGGCGATGCATGAGGCGGCGCAGCGGCTCGTCGGACAGCATGATTTCACGAGTTTCCGCTCCGTGCATTGTCAGGCGGCAAGCCCGGTTCGAACGCTTGACCGTCTGGATGTCAGCCGCACGGGTGACCTCATCGAAATCCGCGCCACGGCGCAGAGTTTCCTGCACAACCAGATCCGCTCCTTCGCCGGAACGCTGAAGCTTGCAGGCGAGGGGAAGTGGACGGCCGATGACGTACAGGCCGTTCTTGAAGCGCGCGACCGCAAGGCCTGTGGCCCGGTTGCGCCGCCGGAGGGGCTTTATTTCCTGCAGGTCGATTATCCGGATGATGTTGCCGGGCCCTGAAGATCAGGGCTGGGCGATGCCCAGATAGCGGTCCACCCAGTCGGTGAGAAACAGCACCGGCACGATCTGCCCCAGAATAAGGGCAACGGAAAGTGCTGCACTTGGACCGCAGATCATGCGGAACAGGCGGTCGAGCGCCGCGACCAGCGAAGTCAGTGTCAGCAGCCAGAAAAAGGCAATAATTCCCGGCGCCTGTGGCAGCAGGAAGGCGAGGATCAGCAGAAAGCCGTTGGCATAGGAAACCGGGACCGACAGCCAGTTCAGCACACTTACCAGCGGATTGAAGCATTCACCGCGGCCGGCAATCACCAGGACAAGGCCGGTAAAGAGCACCGGCACCATCCAGCCGACCGCTTCCGAAAGCGCCAGCCGGAACATGAAGAGGCCGCCCGCTTCGGTGCCCGGCGGCATCGCGGCCACGTAACCGGCACGGATCCAGAGCCAGGAAAGGATCATCGGCGGCAGGCACCAGAGAATTGCCCAGAACGAGCGCAGGCTGCCGCGCGCGGTGAGATCCAGAAAGCGACCGCCCTCGGGATCACTTTTCACCAGCATCCAGAGACCGCGCATATAGGTGCGGACTTCCTCAAGCCCCGGCATGCGCAAACCACTGTTCAACGAAGGCGAGATAGATGCGGGTGAGTTCTTCAAGTTCAGCCACCGGCACCCGCTCATCGACCATATGCATGGTCTGGCCGACGAGGCCAAATTCCACCACCGGGCAATAATCCTTGATATAGCGGGCATCCGAGGTTCCGCCGGTGGTCGAGAGCTTCGGCTCGCGCCCGGTCACGGTCTGGATGGCGCCCGAAAGCGAGGCGATCAGCTCGTTGTTGCGGGTGAGAAACACATGGCTCGGGCGCTCCGCCCAGGACAATTCGTAGCGCACCGGATCGCGACCCGGGCGCAACGGACCGTCGCCGGCTGCCTTGTCCAGCCTGCGGATGATTTCCGCCTGCAGGCTTTCGGCCGTCCAGGTGTCGTTGAAGCGGATGTTGAAGCTCGCGCTTGCCTTTGCCGGAATGACATTGGTGGCAGCGTTGCCGACATCCACGCTCGTCACTTCCATGTTCGATGGCTGGAAGTCTTCCGTGCCGTGATCCATCGGCGGATGCATCAGCGCGGTGGTGAGCTGCAACAGGCCGCGCACCGGATTGTCGGCCAGATGCGGATAGGCCGCATGGCCCTGCACGCCATGAACGGTGATCTTGCCGGACAGCGAGCCGCGGCGGCCGATCTTGATCATGTCGCCGAGCTGCTCGGGATTGGTGGGTTCGCCGACCAGGCAGGCATCCCAGCGCTCGCCGCGCGCGGCGGCCCATTCGAGAAGCTTTACCGTGCCATTGATCGCCGGGCCTTCCTCGTCGCCGGTAATCAGGAACGAAAGCGAACCGGGCAGGGTCCCGTGCTTTTCCAGATAGCGGGCAATGGCTGCAGCAAAGCAGGCAACGCCGCCTTTCATATCCACCGCGCCGCGGCCATAGAGCACGCCGTTGGAGATCACTGCGGCAAAGGGCGGATGCGTCCAGGATGTCTCGTCACCCACCGGCACCACGTCCGTATGTCCGGCAAACATCAGATGCGGGCCATCGGTCCCGAGGCGCGCATAGAGGTTTTCAATATCGGGCGTGCCATCTTCCGCCATGATCATGCGGCTCACCGCAAAGCCCATCGGCTCCAGCATCCGGGCAAGGGCATCGAGGGCACCGCCTTCGGCAGGGGTAACAGAGGGGCAGCGGATGAGCGCCTGAAGATTGGCGACGGGATCGGTGACGGACATGAGGCTCTTATGCTTCCGGCATGATTTACAGGTGGCCGCAAAATGCAGCGGCGGGCAGCTTTTCACAAGCCCCCGCCGCAAAGTCTTCACTTCGGTTCTTGCCGTCAGATGGCTGAGGATGATCAGTCGCGAAGCAGTTCGTTGATGCCGGTCTTGGAGCGGGTCTTTTCGTCGACACGCTTGACGATGACCGCGCAATAGAGGTTCGGCGCGGGCTGGCCATTCGCCATCGGCGCATTGCCGGACGGCATCGAGCCTGCGACCACGACGGAATAGGGCGGCACTTCGCCATACATCACTTCGCCGGTCGCGCGGTCGACGATCTTGGTCGACTTGCCGATGAAGACGCCCATGCCGAGCACCGAGCCTTCGCGCACGATGCAGCCTTCCACCACTTCGGAGCGGGCGCCGATGAAGCAATTGTCCTCGATGATGGTCGGACCGGCTTGCATCGGTTCCAGCACGCCACCGATGCCGACGCCGCCGGACAGATGCACATTCTTGCCGATCTGCGCGCAGGAACCGACGGTCGCCCAGGTATCGACCATGGTGTTTTCGCCGACATAGGCACCGAGATTGACGAAGGAGGGCATCAGCACCGCACCCGGCGCGATGAAGGCCGAGCGGCGCACGATGCAGTTCGGCACGGCGCGGAAGCCCGCCTTTTCGAACTCGTTGGCGCTCCAGCCGTCAAACTTCGGGGGCACCTTGTCCCACCAGTTGGCTTCGCCCGGGCCACCCTTGATGATTTCCATCGGGGTCAGACGGAAGGAAAGCAGCACGGCCTTCTTCAGCCACTGGTTGACCGTCCAGGTGCCGTCTTCGCCCCGATTGGCCACACGTACCTTGCCGCTGTCGAGCAGGTTCAGCGCGGTTTCCACGGCATCGCGGGCCTCGCCGCGGGTGGAGGTGTTGATGCTGTCACGGTTTTCGAAGGCGGCGTCGATAACCTTTTCCAGGGATGCGAGATCAGCAGCGCTCATGGGAATTCCTTAAACTTCGGGCTCTAATGTGAAGGGGTTCCAGGCAAGGTCCGTCGCCGGACTGTTGCCAATGCTCTAAGGGACACGCCTTTGGGCGTCAATGTGATTCGCCGACAGGACTGACAGGGATTCCGACATGGCAAAGTTGAAGAACGGGAAATTGCGGCGCAAGGACGGGGTGTGGGACCCGCTGAAGTCCAATGTCGCCGACAAGAAGGGCGCGGCGGTCGTGCCGAAGACCCCGCAATCGGAATCGCCCTCCTACCGCCTTGCCTATGTGGATGATGACTTCATGTCGCGCGAGGAGCTCAGGCCGATCCGTCTTCAGCTGGAATTGCTGAAGCCCGAGATGATCCTGACCGAACGCGGGGTGAAATCCACGGTGGTGATGTTCGGCGGTGCGCGCATTCCCGAACCCGGCAAGGATGCCTGGGCGGCGAAGAATGATGTGCAGCGCGCCAATCTTACCCGCGCTTCGGTCTATTATGACGAGGCGCGCGAATTTGCCCGGCTCTGCTCCACCCGGGCGGCAACCTTCGGCTATCAGGAATATCTGATCGTGACCGGCGGTGGGCCGGGCGTGATGGAGGCGGGAAACCGGGGCGCGGCCGATGTCGGCGCGCCCTCCATCGGGTTGAATATCGTTCTGCCGCACGAGCAGGCGCCGAATGCCTATGTGACGCCGGAATTTTCCTTCAACTTCCACTATTTCGCGATCCGCAAGATGCATTTCATGATGCGGGCGAAGGCCGTGACCGTGTTTCCGGGCGGTTTCGGCACCATGGACGAGCTGTTCGAGACGCTGACGCTGATCCAGACCGGGCGCATGGCGCGCATACCGCTCATCCTGTTCGGCGAGCGGTTCTGGCGCGAAATCATCGACTTCGATTCGCTTGCCGATTTCGGCACGATCTCGCCGGATGATCTGGCGCTGATCTCTTTCGTGGATACGGCTGCGGAAGCCTGGAAGATCATCGCCGATTTCTACGAGATCGACTGATGTCCCTGAAATGCAAAGCCCGCCCCGGATTTTCATGTCCGGGGCGGGCTTTTTTGCGGGCAGGTTCTGGCGACGACCCTGCCCTTGGGGGAGGGGTTGTGGGGGAAGGTGTCAGCCCGGGAAGTCGTCGATCGAAACGACACCGTCCTTGTTGGTATCCATGCGGGTCACAAGCTTTGCAGCGCCCGCTTCGGCTTCAGCCTGGCTGATCTGGCCGTTCTCGTCGGTGTCGAGCGCCTTCATCATGCCTGGACCGCCCATGCCGCCGGGGCCCATGCCGTGATGGCGGAACATCTTCATGAAACCGTGATGCTTGCCCTTGCCGCCATCGGGGCCACCGTCGGGACCGCCCATGCCATCGGGGCCACCCATACCGTCCGGCCCTTCCATGCCTTCGGGGCCTGCACCCTGATCGTCGCCGTTTCCGGCCGCCTTCATCGAGGCCTTGATCGCCTGCATGCGGGCTTCATGCCAGCTGCGCATTTCCTTCGGGGTGACGGCACCATCCTTGTCGGTGTCGATCTTGATGAACAGCGCATCCGCACCCGCCTTGGCTTCTTCCGCCGTGATTTTCCCGTCCTTGTTGGCATCGAAATTCTTCAGCATGAACACATACATGCCGGGACCTGCCATCGGGCCAAGCGGGCGCATATCGTCCTTGCCACCCTTCGGGCTGGCAAAGGCCATTTCGGCCATCGAGCCGATGATGAGGGAAGCGGCGACGGTGCCGAGGAGGATCTTGCGCATAACCATTTCTATCTCCGAGTGTTGTTGCGTCTCTGGAGATCAAGTTAGGTGCGCTTCGGCCCCAATCCAACTTAACGTTCGGTAAGGCAGATTAATTCGCGGTAATGTTGCGGTTCAACTTATAGCTTGTTCAAGAAAAGACGTAAGATCGTCAGTAATGTAATCGATATAGGTATCGTCTTCGCCCGCCTTTTCCCAGGATTCGATGACAATACCTTCGAGATTGCGGGGCACGAGCAGAACCGTGCGCATGCCGAGCGTTTTCGGCACCACGAGATTGCGCGGCAGGTCCTCGAACATCGCCGCATGCGCGGTGTCGATGCGGTGCAGGCTCATGAATTTGTCATAGGTGCTGCCGGCCGGCTTCGGCGTGTAATCGGCAGCGACGATATCGAATATGTCCTCGAAATGGTCGAGAATGCCGAGTGCACCGGCTGCTTTCTCCGCATGTTTCACCGTGCCGTTGGTCAGAATGAACTTGCGGCCCGGCAGCGCGCGGATTGCCTCGCCCAGCTCCGGATGCGGCTGCAGCGGGCTGTAATCGATCGCATGGGCGCGCTCGAGAAAAGCCTGCGGATCGATGCCGTGATGCATCATCAGGCCCGCAAGTGTCGTGCCGTGATCATGATAGTAGCGCTTCTGCAGCTTCTTCGCCTCGACCGGGTCGAGCGACAGAAGCTCGGAGACGAAGGCCGTCATGTTCTTGTCGATCTGGGCGAAGAGATCGATGTGATGCGGGTAGAGCGTGTTGTCGAGATCGAACACCCAGTCCCGCACGGATGCGAAATCGGCCTTCTGCGGAATCGTGCGGTTGATGCTCATGGTCTCTCCCTCTCGTTGGCGGACTTATGCACTGAAGACGAAAGGATGGCAAAGGGGGTTTCACAGCCATTTCAACAAATCTCACGGGACGGCGCGCGCTCCCTCTGCTAGAAGCTCGCCTCATGGAACTCTGGGTCACAATCACCATCGCCAGCGCCTTTCTGCAGAACATGCGCTCGGTCTTTCAGAAACATCTCAAGGGGCAGATGGGCACGACGGGCGCCACTTTCGTGCGCTTCGGCTTTGGCGTGCCGTTTGCGCTGCTCTATCTCGTCTTTCTCAGCCGCGGGCTTGGTCATCCGCTGCCGGTTCCGGGGCGCGCCTTTTTCTTCTGGGCGATTGCCGGTGGCCTCTCGCAGATCGCCGCGACCTTCCTGCTGGTCCATCTGTTCTCGCTGCGCAATTTTGCCGTCGGTTCGGCCTATTCGCGCACGGAAGCCGCCCTTGCGGCGCTTGTGGCCTTCCTTGTCCTTGGCGAAAGGCTCGATCTCTCCGGCTTTGCCGCCATCATGGTCTCGCTTGCAGGCGTGATGCTGGTTTCGGTAGCACGCACCGATGTGACCCTGAAATCGCTGGTGCTATCGGTCTTCACGCCGACGGCAAGGCTGGGGCTCGCCTGCGGGCTGCTGTTTGCGCTCTCCTCGGTCTCCTACAGTTCCGCCTCCGGATCGCTGGCGGCAAGTCTGCCAAGGCCGGACGCGATGATGCAGGCGGCCTTCACCCTGGTCTTCGTGATCCTGCTGCAAACATTGCTGATGCTCGGTTGGATGCTGGCGCGCGATCCGGGTGAGCTGCGGCGTATCAGGGGTGCCTGGAAAGTGTCGCTCGCCACCGGCTTTGTCGGGGCAACCGCCTCCTTCGGCTGGTTCACGGCCATGACCCTGCAGCATCCCGCCCTTGTGCGGGCGCTGGCACAGGTGGAAATCCTGTTCAGCTTCGCCTCCACCGTGCTCGTCTTCCGCGAGCGGATGAACCGGCTGGAGGTGATCGGCTGCCTGCTGATCGTCGCGGGCATCCTGATCCTGTTCCTGACATGAAAAAAGGCCCGCATCGCTGCGGGCCTCGACGACGTCAGGGCACGAGAAGCGTTCCCGCCCCATGTTCGGTGAAGAGTTCCAGAAGCACGGAATGGGCGGTCTTGCCGTTGAGGATAACCACGCCCTGAACGCCGGCCTTGATCGCATCGATGCAGGTTTCCACCTTCGGGATCATGCCGCCGGAAATCGTGCCGTCCTTGATCAGCGCGCGCGCCTCGGCAACCGAAAGCTCCTTGATCAGCTCGCCCTTCTTGTTCAGGACACCCGGCACATCGGTGAGAAACAGCAGGCGGGTTGCATTCAGCGCGCCGGCAATCGCACCGGCAAAGGTATCGGCATTGATATTGTAGGTATGGCCGTCGCGGCCGGGCGCCACAGGCGCGATCACCGGGATCATCTCGGAGCGGGCGAGCAGGTCGAGAAGCGTGCGGTCCACTTCCACCACCTCGCCGACGAAGCCGAGATCGAGCACGCGCTCGATATTGCTGTCGGGATCGATCACGGTCTTGCTGGCCTTTTCGGCAAAGACCATGTTGCCGTCCTTGCCGCACAGGCCGATTGCCCATTCGCCGGTCTGGTTGATCAGCGCGACGATTTCCTTGTTGATCGAACCGGCCAGAACCATCTCGACGATTTCCACCGTCTTCTGGTCGGTGACGCGCAGGCCACCTTCGAATTTCGATTCGATGCCGAGCTTGGTCAGCATGGCGCCGATCTGCGGGCCGCCGCCATGCACGACAATCGGATTGACGCCGGACTGCTTCAGAAGCGCGATATCGGCTGCAAAGGCACGGCCGAGTTCCGGATTGCCCATGGCATGGCCGCCATATTTGACCACGATGGTGGTGTTCTCGTAGCGCTGCATGAAGGGCAGGGCCTGCGCCAGAAGTCTCGCCTGCATTTCGCTTTCATTCATCGTCATCGCTTGCCTCTTCCTGCCGTCCGGCCGCACCGGCGCAACCGCCGGGGGCCTTTTATCGCAAGTTCAAGACAGTGGGAATAAGCCAGCGCCAAAGAATGAAAAAACCTTGCGGACCGCCCGTTGCAAAAGCTTCTCGCGCACTCCACTTTGGGCTAGGGTAAAACAAATCAACGGCTTCGATTGAGCAATCGGCCCCGGACAGACGACGAAAAATCCGCGCGTCCGGCAGATGGGATGGGATGGCTTATGGCCGCTGACGAACTGGCTGACCTGATCTCGCGTGTGGCGCTGAAGGACCGGGCTGCATTTTCCCTCCTTTATCAGCGCGCCAGTGCGAAACTTTTTGCCGTCTGTCTTCGTATTCTGAAAGACAGAAGCGAGGCGGAAGAGGCATTGCAGGACGTGTTCATCAAGATCTGGCAGCGGGCAGGGCGTTTTGCCGCCGAAGGGCGCAATGCGTCCGGCTGGCTGACAGCGATTGCGCGCAACCAGTCGATCGACATTCTGCGGGCAAGACGGCCGGTGGCAGACGAGATCGACACCGCGCTGGACCTTGCCGATCCGTCGCCGGATCCCGAACGGGGAGCCGTGCTTTCTGCCGAAGGCCGACGCATCGAAAGCTGCATGGAGCAGCTGGAACCGGATCGTGCGGTGGCCGTAAAGCGCGCCTATGTGGAAGGGCTTTCCTATCAGGAACTGGCCGACCAGTTCCGCGTGCCGCTGAACACGATGAGAACCTGGCTGCGGCGCAGCCTGATCAAACTGAGAGAGTGCATGGGCCAATGACGTCGTCAGACCGCAGCAGTGGAGATCGCTCCCGCGACGAGGTTCTCGCCGGTGAATACGTGCTCGGCGTTCTGTCGCTTGACGATCGCCGGAAGGTGGAGGCCCGCATTGTTCTGGATGCGGATTTTGCCGCGATGGTGCAGCGCTGGGAAGACAATCTTGCGGCGATGGACGAGGATTACCAGCCCGAGGCACCCCCGGTCTGGGTGTTCCCGCGCATCGAGGAGCGGCTGCATGGCCGTGCGGCACCCGCAACCGCAAAGGCTGGCCTCTGGCAGTCGATTGCCTTCTGGCGCGGCCTTGCGACCCTGTCGCTGGTGGCGGTTGCCGGTTTCGGCATCACCACGATGCGGCTGATCGAACGGCCGGAAACCATCGAGCTCACGGCGGCACTGACCGCCGAAGGCTCGGGCGTCAGCTATATGTCCACCTACGATATCGAGACCGGCCTTTTCCGGATGACACCGGTTGCCTCCGGCGCGCAGAAGGAAAAGTCGCTGGAGCTCTGGCTGATCAAGGGCAAGAACCCGGCCGTATCGCTCGGCGTTCTGCCGCAAACCGGGGAGGGCGAGCTTCTGGTGCCGTTGCAATGGCGTGACCGGATCGAGGAAGGCGATATTTTTGCGATTTCGCTCGAGGCCTATGGCGGCTCGCCGACCGGCAAGGCACAGGGGCCGATCCTTGCGCTCGGTTCAACCAAACTGATCAGGCATTAAGTGCCTTCCGTTTACTGATTGATTGTTTCGATGATCGCCGTGCGCAGTTCGTCGAGACCCTTGCCCTTTTCCGACGAGGTGGACAGCACGACCGGATAGGCGGCCGGGCGCTTGCGGATTTTTTCCATCGTCTCGGCAATCAGCCGTGGAACGCCGGCTTCCTTGATCTTGTCGGTCTTGGTCAGCACCAGCTGATAGGAAACGGCGGCCTTGTCGAGCAGGCTCAGCACATCCTCGTCATTCTTCTTCACGCCGTGGCGGCTGTCGATCAGCACATAGACGCGCTTCAGCGTGCGCCGTCCGCGCAGATAGTCGAAGACCAGCTTCGTCCAGGCGTCCACCTGTTCCTTCGGTGCCTGGGCATAGCCGTAGCCGGGCATGTCGACCAGTGCCATCGGCGGCAGGTCACCCGCTTCGCCGGAATAGCCATCGGGCACGAAATAATTGAGCTCCTGCGTGCGGCCGGGCGTGTTGGACGTGCGGGCAAGCCCCTTCTGACCGGTCAGCGCGTTGATCAGCGACGATTTGCCCACATTCGAGCGGCCTGCAAAGGCCACTTCCGCCGGTCCTTCCGGCGGCAGGAATTTCAGCGACGGCACGCCGCGGATGAAGATCCACGGGTTGCCGAAAAGCGGCTTTTCACTGTCATCGGCAATCGGGGCCATCGGGTTTTCGTCTTTCGTCACAATAATCTCGCCGTGGCTTCCCGGTTTTGGCGCGGAAAGTCAAGAATTCATCGGCCTGCGGCGATTTTTTGCTGGCGGCGAAACTCGGCGGACAGATAGCCGATGAGCGCGACAAGGATCATCGTGCCGCCGATGATCGCCCTAATATCCGGGATTTCACCGTTGAAGATCGCAACCCAGAGCGGGCTGAGCATGGTTTCGGCGGTGCCCAGAAGGGCGGCGAGCGCAGACGGCACCAGCCGCGCGCCCGTCACGAACAGAACCATGCCAAGGCCGAGATTGAAAACGCCGAAGACATAGAGAATGCCGAACTGCTCGGGTGTTACGGCAAGCGTGATCGCCTGCGTGCTGGCAATGAGGCTCGCCACCAGCCCTCCGGCACAGGCCGCCGGTGTCATCCGCACATCGGGAAATCGGCGGGTCAGGACCGTTGTGGCGGCAAAGACCAGTGCGATGGTCAGCGCCAGCGTGTCCCCGATCGGCGAGATCGAGCCATCCAGCGATTTCGACATCATCACCGCGACCCCGAGGATCACCATGCCGATGGCAACCCAGGTGAGACGGGAAATGCGCTCGCGATAGAAGATCCAGCTTGCAAGCGCTGCAAAAAGCGGCACGCCCGCCTGGATCAGAACCACATTGGCAACGGTGGTGTAGTGGATGGCAACGATGAAGGAGGTGGTTGCCGTGGTAAAGCTCAGCGCCACCACCAGCCCCGGCCAGCCCATGTTGCGGAAGAGAAGAAGCGTTCCCTTCAGCCCGTCACGGAACAGCATGAAGATGAACAGGAAAACCGAGGCGAAGAGGCAGCGCCAGAAGATCACGGCCCAGGAATCATCCATCGCCAGAAAGCGGGCAATCGCGCCCCCGAAGCTCCAGAAAAAGGCCGACCCGAACACCATGGCCGCACCGGTTTTCTCCGTAAGCCCGAATTGCGCGCCCGCCTGTGCCATCTGGTGATCAAACTCCCGATTTCACAGGAAGAATAGAAGGCGGGCAGATGCGGGCCGCCGCGGCTTGCGACTTTCCATGTCGCAAACGAAGAAACAAGTGCCGCCAAAAACAAAACCCCGGACTGGTCGGTCCGGGGTTCGAAGGGGTTCGAAAAAAGTCAGCTCGCTTCTTTGGGCTTTCGCTTGAACAGGTCCTTCAGATTGTCGAACAGTTCGATCTTGGCACCGTTGCGCTTCATGATGATCGCCTGCTGGATCACGGACAGCGTATTGTTCCAGGCCCAGTAGATGATCAGGCCTGCCGGGAAGCTTGCCATCATGAAGGTGAAGATCACCGGCATCCAGGTGAAGACCATCGCCTGTGCCGGGTCCGGCGGCGTCGGGTTCATGCGCATCTGCAGGAACATGGTGAAGCCCATGATCAGCGGCCAGACACCAAGATGCAGGAAGGTGGGCGCGGCAAAGGGCAGGAGACCGAACAGGTTGACGATGCTGGTCGGATCCGGCGCGGAAAGGTCATGAATCCAGCCGAAGAAAGGCGCATGACGCATTTCGATGGTGACGTAGATGACCTTGTAGAGCGAGAAGAAGATTGGGATCTGGAAGGCAATCGGCCAGCAGCCGGCCAGCGGGTTGATCTTTTCGGTCTTGTATAGCTCCATGGTCGCCTGCTGCAGGGCCATGCGGTCGTCGCCGAACTTGTCCTTCAGCTCCTGCATCTTCGGCTGGACCATCTTCATCTTCGCCATGGAGGCATATTGCTTGTTGGCGAGCGGGAAGAAGAGCAGCTTCACGACAATGGTGGTCATCAGGATGGCCAGACCGAAATTGCCGAAGAAGCGATAGAAATAGTCCATCATTTTGAACATGGGCTTGGTGATGAAGTAGAACCATCCCCAATCGATCATGCGGTCGAATTTCGGCACGTTGAGCTGTGCGTAATAGCCGTCGATGACCGGAACTTCCTTGGCACCGGCAAAGACCAGGTTCTTCACCTCGACCGATGCACCCGGTGCGACCGTGACGGCATCCGACTTGAAATCGGCCTGATAGACCGGCTGGCCGGTGGTGTAATGGGCAAAGCTTGATTCAAACGGCGTTGCCTGCGGCGGAATCAGCGCCGCTGCCCAGTATTTGTCGGTAATGCCCAGCCAGCCACTGGTGGTCTTGCCATGCAGGACATTTTCCTTGTCGATATCCTTGTAGGTGTTTTCGGAAAGCTTCTGGTCTTCGAGAACGCCGATGAAGCCTTCGTGAAGCACGTAGGTCGAGGTGCCTTCCGGCTTGTGATTGCGGGTCACGCGACCATAGAGCGTGGCGGCAAGCGGTACCGTTCCGGCATTGGTGATCTTGTCGGTGACCGTGAACAGATATTTGTCGTCCACCGAGATGGTGCGGGCAAAGGTCACGCCCTTTTCATTGGTGAAGGTCAGCGTCACCGGCGACTTTTCCGTCAGCGTCGGCGTGCCGGAAACAGTCCAGACCGTATCGGGACCGGGAACCTTGCCGGTGTCAGCGCCTTCCACATAGCCAAGCTCGGTGAAATAGGCGTCTTTCGTGCCCGACGGGCTGAACAGGGTGATGAGCGGACTCTTCGGATCAACCGTCTCGCGATAATGCTTGAGCTTCAGGTCATCGATGCGGGCGCCAGCAAGGCGGATGGAGCCGGAAAGCGAGGGTGTGTCGATGGAAATACGCGGCGAATTTGCGGCCGTATCGGCAGAGGTTGCCGGAGCGGCTGCGGTCGTGCCTGCGCCGGTCGCAGCGGCAGCCCCCGCATCCGTCGTCGAGGCGGCGGTGGTCTTGGCCGTGGTCTGCTCGGTCGCCTGCTTCGCCTTGGCGGCCAGTTCCGCCTTGCGCTGCGCTTCCAGACGCGGGTTCATGTAGAAGAACTGCCAGACGATCACGATCACGATCGACAGGGCAATAGCCAAGAATGAGTTGCGTTTGTTTTCCATCATACTTTCCTGGAGCGGCTTTCGCCTGGGCGGTTCTCGCCGGGTCTCATGTCCCGCGGGCGGCTGCGGATGCGCTCGACCAACTGGTTCGACAGTTCCTCGAAGGGCACATCCAGCACATCACGCCGGGCGACGATTACATAATCGTGACCGGGCAGCATTGCAAATTGTGCTTTCAGCCGCACGGCTTCGCGCAGCCTGCGGCGCATCCGGTTGCGCTGCACGGCATTGCCCTGTTTTTTTGTCACGGTAAAACCGGCCCTCGGGGCCGTGTCCGGTTCCTTGCGGTCCAGGACTTCGAGCAGGAAATTGCGCCCTTTGCGCTTTTCGCCCTTCTGAACGGCAAGAAACTGCGGGCGGCTTTTCAGCCGCCCGGCAGCTTTTTTGGATGACATCACGTCAGCGCCCGCCATCTGCGCGGGGCATTCCGGCCTTAGGCCGAAAGACGCTTGCGGCCACGGGCGCGGCGAGCAGCGAGAACCTTGCGGCCACCGGCGGTTGCCATGCGGGCGCGGAAGCCATGACGACGCTTGCGAACAAGCTTGGACGGTTGATACGTACGCTTCATTTATTTGATTACCGCGGAGTGCGGCCCTTCTTGAATTTGCCTGAGCAAGAGCGTTGATTTTCATCCGAGCCTGCCGCCTTTGAAAAAGGCTGGGACATTAAGGGTCCGGACGTGGCCGGGCTTATAAGGGAGAAGGGCCGGTAAAGTCAATCACCTCCGCGCAGGTCGCTGTCATGCGCACCCAGTTTGATCCCGGCAAGGCCGGGACGGGATATGGACGGCGGCAGGGAAGGCGTTATAGTCCGCAATTGAAGCAGGTTGCGCCCTTGGCGTTCCGGCGCCAGCAACGGGGGATTGATGTCAAGGTCTGAAGGAAAAGCCGCTCGCCCGCGCGCCATCCGCTCCGGCCCCGGCCTGTTTGCCGGCCTTTCCGCGAAAATCCTGACATTGACCATGCTGTTCGTGCTTCTGGCGGAGGTGGTGATTTTTGTGCCCTCGATTTCTGCCATGCGGCTGCGCTGGCTGGAAGACCGGCTGAGCGCGGCGGCTGCTGCCGGTATCGTGATTGACGCACTCCAGCCTGCCGACCTGCCGGAAAAGGCCCGCGACGAGACCCTGATGGCAGCCGGTGCCCGGGCGATTGCGTTGCGCAAGGAGGGAATGTCGCAGCTTCTTGCCTCCACCCCGATCACCCAGCCCATCGACGCCGTCTATAATCTCGCCGAATCCGCACCGCTGGACGAGATGCGCACGGCGCTCTGGACATTGCTCTTCGGCGGCAACCGGCTGATCCGCGCCTATGGGCCGGTCGGCGACAGTGCCATGGTGATCGATATGGTGCTGGAGGAAACCGCATTGCGCGATGCAATGCTGGTCTATGCGCGTGACATGGCGCTGCTGTCGATCCTGATTTCGCTCATCACCGCAACGCTGATCTTCTTCGCGATTGATCGCATCATGATCGGACGCATCCGCAAGCTCACGCAGAGCATGCTGGGTTTTGCTGCTGATCCCGGCGACCCTGCCCGCATCCTTGCCCCGGAAACGGGCGCGGACGAGCTTTCGATTGCCAGCCGCGAGCTTTCCGCCATGCAGACCAACCTGCAGCAGACGCTGGAGCAGCAGCGCACGCTGGCCGAGCTCGGCCTCGCCGTCTCGAAGATCAATCATGACATGCGCAATATCCTCGCCACCGCGCAACTGCTTTCCGACCGGCTCTCGGATGTCGAGGATCCGATGGTGAAAAGCTTTGCGCCAAAACTGATCCGCACCCTCGACCGTGCGGTCGGCTATACGGGCGAGGTGCTTGCCTATGGCCAGATGTCTGCCACCGTGCTTCGCCGCGCGCTGATACCGCTTCTGCCACTGGTCATCGATGTGCGCGACAATCTCGGGCTCGACGGCACGGGCGGCATCCATTTCGATGGCGACGTGGATCCGGGCCTGATGGTGGATGCCGATGGCGAACAGCTCTTCCGCGTCCTGCACAATCTTGCCCGCAATGCGCATCAGGCGCTGTTTTCGGAAGGGGCAGGCGGGCTGATCCGTATCAGCGCCAGCCGTCAGGATGGCGTGGTTGTGATCCGGGTGGAAGACAACGGGCCAGGGCTTGCGCTGAAGGCGCGCGAAAATCTGTTTTCCGCCTTCCGGGGCGCGGCCCGCTCCGGCGGAACCGGACTTGGCCTTGCCATCGCACGGGATCTGGTGATCGCCCATGGCGGGACGATCCGGTTGGTGGAGCGCGAGGCCCGTGGCACGCTCTTCGAGTTCACCATCCCCGACCGCGAGGTGAAAGGCGGCGGGTTTGAAAATTAAGCCATTGAAAATAAATGGATAAAATCCCTATTCCCGAAAGACATCGTCTGAAATGACACTTTTTTCTAGAAAGTCTCTTGCATTCGGGGGAAGGAGGCTTTAGAGGATCGCCACGCAAGCGGTTCAGACCGCTTCAGGCAAGCACCCGTAGCTCAGCTGGATAGAGCACCAGACTACGAATCTGGGGGTCAGGAGTTCGAATCTCTTCGGGTGCGCCATTCTCTTCCTTGAAAATCAGAGAAAATTGTCTCGATGACACTGGCGTCTTCTGCCTTTGCAGTACGCTCGTTTTATCGTGCCTCAGGGAAATTCGGAATTCTCGTGATAGCCGGAGACCTGCTTGACGATCAGCGCCTTGATGCCCTGTTCATCACGGGTTTTGACTGAGGTTTCGAGCAGGCTAAGATCCGCCTCGATATCCGCCAGCGAGAAGAAATCCTCGCGCGCGGTCATGATTCGCGGATGGCGCGTCGGCTGCGGGTCATTGCCGAGCAACAGTTCCTCATAGAGCTTTTCTGCCGGGCGAAGGCCGGTCGTGACGATCTCGATATCGCCCTCTGGATTGTCCTCGTTCTTCACGGTCAGACCGGAAAGCTCGACCATCACACGGGCGAGATCCATGATCTTTACCGGCTTGCCCATATCCAGCAGGAAGACGTCTCCGCCGGTTGCCATGGCACCGGCCTGAATGACCAGCTGCGCCGCTTCCGGTATGGTCATGAAATAGCGGGTAACGTCTGCATGCGTCACTGTTATCGGTCCGCCCTCGGCGATCTGCTGGCGAAAGAGCGGCACCACGGAGCCGGAAGAGCCGAGCACATTGCCGAAGCGCACCATGGAAAACACGGTTTGCGGCTTTTCGGCAGCGAGCGCCTGCAGCACCAGCTCCGCCATGCGCTTCGATGCCCCCATCACATTGGTGGGGCGCACGGCCTTGTCGGTGCTGATCAGCACGAAGGCAGAAGTGCCATGGGCGGCGGCGGCGCGCGCAGTCACATAGGTGCCGAGCACATTGTTCTGCACGCCCTCGATGATGTTGCGCTCGACAAGCGGCACATGCTTGTAGGCGGCGGCGTGATAGACGGTCTGCGGCTTGTAGGTCGCAAACACCTCCTCCATCCGCAACGGGTCGCGCACGGAGCCGAGCACGGGCACGATGTCAAAGGGCCAGTCCGCCTGCCGCGACAGCTCGTTGTGGATCGAATAGAGCGCAAATTCGCTGGCATCGAAGAGGACAAGCTTTGACGGGCCGATGGCACAGATCTGGCGGGCAATCTCGCTGCCGATCGAGCCGCCGGCGCCGGTGACCAGCACCACCTGGGCGCGGATGTTGCGGTTCAGAAGCTCAGGTACGGGCGGGACAACGGGTCGGCCGAGCAGATCATCGAGGTCGAGTTCCTGCAGATCCGTGCTTCTCACCCGTCCCTGTGCCAGTTGCGAGACATTCGGCGCATTGCGCACAGCTACATGGGCATTGCGCAACAGATCGATGATTTCCTTGCGCCGCTCCGACACGTCACTCGGGATTGCAAGCAGAACTGTTTTCACGTCCAGCCGCTCGACGAGATCCTTCAGCCTCGCCGGGTTGTGAACCCGGATACCATCGATGATGACGCCATGAAGAGCCGGATCGTCGTCGACAAAGGCCTTCACATTCAGTTCGTCGCCATTGCGAAGCGCGCTTGCGAGCTGGCGGCCCACGCCGCCCGCGCCATAGATGATGACGGGTGCCCGCGCGCCGTGGCGGAGCATGTCGCGATAGGCCGAGCCGAATATATAGCGGGCGATGAAGCGCGAGATCGACACCATCAGCAAAAGCAGCATCGGCTGAAGAATGCCAACCGTGCGCGGTATGCCCTCAACACCGATGAATGTGTAGATCATGGCAAAGAGCAGGGCATAGATCAGCAGCGCGCGGAAAATCGCAGCGAACGCCGCCCAGCCGATAAAACGGAAGATCGTTCGATACAGTCCGTTCGTGATGAACAGTGGCAAGGCAATCGCCAGCGAAACCGGAATGGTCTGCAATTGCACGCCGCTCAGCATATCCCAGGTATTCAGCCGGAACGAGAAGGCGAGCCAGAGCGTGAAGACACACAGGAAGACATCAATCGCCACGGCAAAGAGGCGCTTGAACCAGCGCGGCCAGAACAGCACCGCCAGCATCAGCTTGCGCCCGATTGTGTTGCTCAAGGCCTGCTCCCGTGATGATCGATCTGATGTCGGGGAGATGTCGGTCCGGCATCTTCCGGTCTTCCGTTCCGGTTCGCCGAACGGTATGCCGCCTCTTTAACCGAAGCGTTTGCAGCCTACAAGTCCTTCATCGAAACGCAATTCTTGATTGAATACGAAGGTTCTGATGAAAAGTAATCCCTGTCAGGCCGGGGGTCCGGCGTCCGGCAGGAGTTGCAGCTCGTAGAGGCGGCGATAGGGGCCTTCGCGGCTCAGAAGCTCGGCCTGCGGACCGGTCTCGACCACCTTGCCCTTGTCGAGCACCATGATCGTATCGGCCTGGGTAACCGTTGACAGCCGATGGGCGATGATGATCGTGGTGCGGCCTGCGGTCAGTCGGGCCATGGCCTCGCGGATCAGCGTTTCGGAGACGGAATCAAGCGCACTTGTCGCCTCGTCGAGGATCAGGATTTCGGCATTGCGCAGCATCGCGCGGGCGATTGTCAGCCGCTGCTTCTGGCCACCGGAAAGCTTGCCGCCGTTTTCGCCAACATCGCTGTCGTAACCCTGCGGCAGCTGCATGATGAAGTCATGGGCATTGGCGGCCTTCGCAGCAGCGATGATGTCCTCTTCCGTGGCATTTGCCCGACCAAGCGCGATGTTGTGGCGGATCGTGCCGGAAAACAGGTACGTATCCTGCCCGACATAGGAAATGCGCTCGCGCAGCGACCGGAACGTCACCGCCTTCAGGTCCTGCCCGTCGATGGTGACGCTGCCGGACTGCGGATCATAAAGCCGCATCACCAGATTGATGATCGAGGATTTTCCGCTGCCGGAAGCGCCGACCAGTGCGGTGGTCTTGCCTGCCTCGAAGCGAAGATCGAGCCCGTCGAAAATCGGCTGTCCATCCTGATAGCCGAAATGCACCTTGTCGAAGCGGACTTCGCCGGGGCCGGGTGCGAGGTCGATGGCCTTTTCGCTTTCGGTCAGCGTCAGCGGCGCATCCATCAGCTCATACATCTTGCGCACGCCGATCAGGCCGGATTCGAGGCTGACGCGCATGCGGGCAAGCCGCTTTGCCGGATCATAGGCGAGCAGCAGGGCGGCGATGAAGGACACGAGCTCGCCCGGCGAATGACCGCCCTTCAGCACCCATATCGCGTTCAGCGCCGTGACGATCGCGATGGCAAAGCCGGACAGCGTTTCCATGATCGGGCTGGACGCGGCCTCAAGGCGCGCAATGCTGTTGGCGCGGCGCTCCACGTCGCTCACATGCGCCTGCATGCGGGCCTGCATCTCGTTTTCCAGGCTGAACGCCTTGATCACGCGGATCCCGTTTGCGGTTTCCTGCACATTCTCGATGATCTTGCCAAGCGAGAGCAGTTCGGCCTCCATGATGCGCCGAACCCGCTTGGTGAGCGTGCGAATGCCGATGATCGCGGCCGGGCCGACGATGAAAGAGACGAGCGAAAGCACCGGCTGCTGTATCACCATCACCGCAATAAGGCCGATCAGCGAGAAGAGATCGCGGACAAAGGACGTCACGAGGAGGTCGATCACCTGGCGCGCGGCCTGCGCATTGGTCGTCAGCCGCATTAACAGTTCGGACGACGGAAAGCGGGTGTAGAAGGCCATATCCTGCTTGAGGATATGGGCGTAGATGCGGCTCTGCGAGCGCGCGATGATATTGTTGCCGGCCTTGTTGAGAAACACATCCTGCGTATAGGCGGCGATGCCCTTCAGCGTGAAGATCAGCGCCACGATGCCCGCAACCTTCAGCACCTTGTCCAGATCTTTCGACACGACGGTTTCATTGACGATATCGCGGATGATCCAGGCGGAGGCGGATGTCATGCCGGCAATCGTCAGCATCGCGACGATGGCAATGGCATACCAGGGCGCCTGGGTCTTGAAGTTTTCCGACAGCAAGCGCCGGACAAGGCCCTTGTTATTGTCGGAAATATACTTGTCCAGCATGCGAAACGTACCTTTCATTCCGTCCTGAAGCGGTTCAGGCGGTGCAAAGCCCGGCAGGGGAAGGGACTTTGAATTCAGGTCTAAATGACCCGAGCCGCCCGGAAATGCAAGTGTCTGCGGGGGCGGGGCTCCGGGAAGGTAAGCGCAAGGTTAGGCGGCCGGGAGATCAGTCCTTGGGGCAGAAGGAGGCGTAGAGCGCTTTCACGACATTGAGAGCCGGTTCGCTTTCGATCCGGTACCAGATGGTCTGGCCATCGCGCCGCCCGGCAATCAGGCCCTCGCGACGCAGGAGCGCCAGATGCTGCGAAACGGTGGAATCGCGGATGCCGAGAAATTCGGCAAGCTGGCCAACGGAGCGTTCCCCTTCCACCAGACGGCACAGGATCAGAAGCCGATGGCGGTTTGCCATGGATTTCAGCAACTCGCTGGCATCGTCCGCGGCGGTCTGCATGGGGTCCGTCGAGATGGCATCCGTCGTCATTGCCTTGTCCTGTTCGCTTACCATTCTGCATGATCCATTCCATAAATCAGCGGATCATCACAACCGTATTCTACATTCTTTCGCGCCGGAATTGGGGAAAATTAACGTGATAATTTTGCAAGTTAAAATATCTGTTATAGGTAACCCCGATTGAATTGCCGGATCAGGTCTCCTGTCCGAGCGGCGGAAGGTGTTTACTGATGGGCAGATATAGAGCGCGTGCGGCCCTTTCCATCATCCTCACGGTGGCAATTCTTGCCAATACGGGATGTGCAAGCCGTGCGACCGGCGTGATGAAGCCGGTTGCCGAAACGGCGCCGCAGGCTGGAAAAGTCGACATGCTGGTGGCCACCACCCGGGCGCCGAGCGGCGATCCCGGCACCCTGTTTTCCGGCGAACGCGGCAATGATCTTGCGATTGACGCGGTGACGGTCTCCATTCCGCCCGACACGGTGCGAAAGCCCGGAACCGTGCAATGGCCGACCAGGCTTCCGCCCAATCCGGCCAAGGATTTTGCGACGCTCAAGGTTGAGCCGATCACCGCCGAGCCCGACCTGCATGCCTGGCTGAAGAACCATGGCGGTGAAAAGCGGCGGCTGATGGTCTTCGTGCACGGGTTCAACAACACTTACGAAGATTCGGTCTTCCGTTTTGCCCAGATCGTGCACGATTCAAAGGCGAACGTGACACCGGTCGTGTTCACCTGGCCCTCGCGCGCCTCGATTTTCGACTATGCCTATGACCGGGAAAGCACCAATTATTCCCGCGATGCCCTGGAAGAGATGATGCAGAAGGGTGCGTCCGATCCGGCCGTCGGGGAAATCACCATCATGGCGCATTCCATGGGCACATGGCTTGTGATGGAATCGCTCAGGCAGATGGCGATCCGCAACGGGCGCGTCTCGCCGAAGATCAGCCAGGTGATCCTTGCATCCCCGGATCTCGATGTGGATGTCTTCAGCCAGCAGATGCGCGCCCTTGGCGACAAGCATCCGAAATTCACGATCTTCGTGTCCGGAGACGACAAGGCGCTGTCGTTGTCGCGCACGATTTCAGGCAATGTAGACCGGCTGGGGCAGGTCAATCCGGCCGCCGAGCCCTATCGCTCCGCCTTCGCCGAAGCGGGCATCACCGTCTATGACCTCACCAAGCTTTCGACCGAAGACCGGCTCGGGCACACGAAATTTGCCGATAGTCCCGAGGTGGTGCAGCTGATCGGCGAGCGGCTTGTCGGCGGGCAGACGATCACCGATTCCCGTGTCGGGCTGGGCGACGGGCTCGGCGTGATCGCGCTCGGCACGACCTCGATCGTTGGCGATGTGGCCAGCATCGCCGTGCGCGCGCCGATCTCCGTCTTCGATCCGAATTCAGACCCGATTTTCCGAAAGGACAAGAAGCGCAAGCTCTGGCTGAGCGACCTGGAGAAACCGAAGACGAAGGAAAAGGCGAAACCCAAGTCCTAGGGCAGGTTACGCCTTGTCCACCGCACGGCGGGCGCTTTCGGCGATGTCATAATCTTCCGTGTGGACGAGCAGGCCCTGCGCAGTGGTGATCAGGATGCCATAGGCACCGGGCTCATCCACCGATGTATGGGTATCCTCCACCTCGAACGGGGTCGGCTGCTGGTGGAGCGGGCTCTTGAACACGGCGAAAGGCACGCCGCGATGCGAGCCGCTGATCGTGCGGTGCACATGGCCTGCCACGATCTGGCGCACATTGCCGTGGCGGGCAATGAGGTCGTGGAAGGCTTCGCCGTTGGAAAGCTTGATCGCATCCATGCCCTTGAAGCCCGTATCATGCGGCGGGTGATGCATGAAAATCACGACCGGTCTGTCTGCCGCTGCCGCGAGCTGCTGGTCGAGCCATGCAAGCCGCTTTTCGCAGAGCACGCCTCCCGCGTGATCGGGGTGACCGCGCTCGACGCCGAGATTGGTATCAAGGATCACGGCGCGCATATCCTCAAAATCGATGACCCGCTGCACGAAACCGTTTTCATCAAGACTTTCCTCCGGGAAATGCCGGATGAACGTGCGTCGGTCATCATGGTTGCCGATGGTGATCGAAACAGGCAGCGGAAAATCCGCAAGAACCCGCCTGAGCCGTTGATAGGAGGCATCATCGCCGTAATGGGTGAGATCGCCGGTCAGGATCACCCGGTCCGCATCCGGATGCATGCGGGCGGCATGGGCAAGGCCGGGGCGCAGCCGTTGTTCCGGATCAAGCCCGATGATGCGCTTGCCTTCAGGCAGCATGTGCAGATCGGTGAAAACGAGGATCTTGGTCATGGGAAACGGGTCCGAAGCGGCTTGAGTTGCGCTTATCATTTCAATCGTATTTTCGCCGGTCAATCGCCCGCATGGGGTGGCAAAGCTTTTGCTTCTGATATATCACAGCGCAAGGCCGTGCGGCTGCCCTGCACCTGCATCCGGCCCTGATATCGAGGAGCGGGCTGATGAGATGGAAGCGCACGATCCAGTTGCTGGATGTTCATTGCGAAGGGGAGATCGGCAAGGTTGCCATCGGCGGCGTGCCGAAAATTCCGGGCAATACCATCGCCGAGCAGATGCACTATCTCAACACCAGGGACGACAGCCTGCGCCGGTTCCTGTGTCTTGAGCCGCGCGGTGCACCGATGGGTTCGGTCAATCTGCTGGTGCCTGCCAAGAATCCGGCGGCGGACTGGGGTTTCATCATCCTGCAACCGGATCAGGCGCATGCCTCGTCCGGCTCGAATTCGATCTGTGTCACCACCGCACTGCTCGAAAGCGGGCTGGTGGAGATGAAGGAGCCGGAAACGGTCGTGATGCTCGACACCGCCGCCGGACTGGTTCGGGCGGTTGCCACCTGCCGCGACGGGCGCTGCGAGCGGGTGACGCTGACGCTGGTGCCCTCTTTCGTGCAGGAGCTGGATGTCACCGTGACCACCGAAAAGTGGGGCCCGATCAAGGTCGATCTCTGCTATGGCGGGATTTTCTATGCGCTGGTGGATGCGGATCAGATCGGCCTTTCGATCGAGCCCGGGCAGGCCCGGGCCCTCGTCGAGGCGGGTATTGAAATCCGCGAGCAGATCAACCGCGACATACCGGTCGTGCATCCGGAGATACCGGAAATCTCGGGCGTTGCCTATGTGATGTTCCGCGGCAAGGAGCCGGATGGGGCCGTGCGCACCTGCACCACCATGTGGCCGGGCCGGGCAGACCGCTCGCCCTGCGGCACCGGCAGCTCGGCCAATCTGGCAGCCCTTCACGCCCGTGGTCTTGCAAAGGTCGGCGATGTCTTCACGTCGCGCTCGATCATCGGTTCGGAATTCAAGGCTTCGATTGCGGCGGAAACCACGGTTGCGGGCAAGCCCGCGATCATTCCGACGATTTCCGGCCGTGGCTTTACCTTCGGCCTGCATCAGGTGGCGCTGGATCCGTTCGATCCGCTCGGCGATGGCTTCGCGCTGACCGATGTGTGGGGTGAAGCGGCAAAAGGGATTGCGGAAAGCCGGGTGAAGGGCTGAAGCGTCCTTCCCGTCAGGCGGGGTAAACCACGCCCTTGCGCAGGATGATGTTGCCGTAGAGCCGCGGTTCGCTCGTCTGCACGATAGCGTGGGCGGCCCGCACGCGCGGATAGAATTCGGCGCCCTTCAGGGGATGAACGGCAAAGCCCGGTGCATGCCGCGCGCAGCAGTCCACCATCTCCTGGTGGACGGGATCGAGCAGGTCCGGATTGTCGCGCACGGTCGCACGGAAAATCGCCTGCGGCACGAAATCATCGACGGGCATGACGCTCAGAATCGCGCTCAGAACCGGAATGACACCATGCCCATCCATGCGGATCAGCCTGCGCCCATGTTCCAGTCCCGGATAGTTGCCGTCCACCAGCGCGATCTCGTCGCCATGGCCCATCGCCCTCAGGCAGGCCAGAAGATCCGGGCTCAACAGCGGATCGATACCCATCAACATGACACATTCCCCCGCATCCTTGCGAGGCGCATATTGGCATGGAAAATTAATAAATCAATTCGATTTATTAATCGCTGCATAAAAAATCATCCCCCCTGCTCGGGGCTGCGGGTTTCCTTGAAGAGCACGTTCTGGTCGAGGAGGTAGCGGTTGAAGATCGGCAGGCTTGCGCCGCCGATGGCGCGGGCCTGTGCTCCCACGGCCCCTTCGATGATTTCCGGGCGGATGATGCCCTGCAGGTCGAGCCGGTCCACTTCCTCGTTTGTCGCCTGCACCAGCCGGGCGCGCACCCAGCCCGGGAAGCCGCCATCGATGATCGCGGCGGAAAAGTCGATGATCGATGCGGCGGCAACGATGGCTTGTGCAAGGGCAGCCGCCGTTTCGCGGATCCAGTTTTCGAGTGGCGCGCCGAAATCAACCCAGTCTTCCGACGAATACCAGAGCGGTTCCGGATCGATGCCGCATTCGCTCAGCATGTTTTCCAGAACGAAGATCGATGCGATATCGAGAAGCTGTCGCGTCTTGCCGGTGCGGTCCCGCACCGGAAGCGGGCCGATCGCGCCTGCTGTTCCGCTGCGCCCGGCAAAGACCGCCGAATTCAGCACGATGCCGCCCCCGATGAAGGAGCCGACGAAGAAATACACGAAATCCGGATAGGCCGGGCCATTGCCGAACACCAGCTCCGCACCGCAGGCGCTGGTCGCGTCATTCTGCAGGAAGACCGGGAAGGGCAGGGCGGCACTTGCCTCTGCATGCAGGTCAAAGCTGCGCCAGACGTCCATCGCGCCCTCGGGGGCACCCACTTCCTCGGCCCAGTTCCACAGTTCGAAGGGCGCGGCTATGCCCACGCCCGCAACTTTCTCCAGTTCCGCGGGCGCAAGTTTTTCGCAGATTTCCGCGATGCCCTCCCTGAGCAGCTGCATGATCTTGTCCGGAAGCGGGTAGCGATAGGTGCGGTGCACCTGATGGCGGATCGTGCCCACAAAATCCATCAGCACCAGATCGGCGCTGCGGCGGCCGATCTTGACGCCGAAGGAGAAGGCGGCATCCGGGTTCAGATACATCGGCACGGAAGGCTGGCCCACCCGGCCCCGTACCGGCTCGCCGCGCATGAGCAGGCCGTCTTTTTCGAGCGAACGCATGATCACGGATACAGTCTGGGCGGAAAGACCGGTTCGCTTTGCAATTTCCGATTTCGACTGGCTGCCGTGGCGGCGCACCAGCGACAGGACCAGCCGCTCGTTATAGGCGCGCACCCGGACCTGATTGGCGCCGCCTGCCGGATCATGCACAGGAAGCGTTTGCGAAACGGATGCGTTTTCCTCGCTCGACATCTCGGTTCTCCTCCCGGGAAGCATGCCATATTCTTGTTGTCTTTGCCGTGTTTTATGCCCTGAAATCCAGTGGCTTGCGGCAGTTTTCCAAGGTGGTCATGATGGTGACCCGCGCCTTGCCCGTCCTGCTCCTCCGCAAAACGATCTTTGCAGCATGCCACAGCGAATTAATAATTCAATTGGATTTATTAATTGACAAAGGTTTCGGGATGATGTTGTAAATGGACAGGCTCAGCGCTGCGGTCCTGGTGGAGGGGGCGTCTCCGACGTCAGGTAAGCGCTATGTCCGATCAGCCGGCGCGTCCGGATCAGAAACATTCCTTGGGAGGAATTCGCATGAAAAAGACCCTTTTTGCTGCTTCTTTTGCTGCTCTTGCCCTCGGTGTTGCCTTTGCCGCACCGGCAAGCGCTGCCGACACTGCCTGCCTCATCACCAAGAACAACACCAATCCCTTCTTCGTGAAGATGAAGGAAGGCGCTGAAAAGGCTGCCAAGGAAGCCGGTCTCGACTTCCAGGCCTTCGCTGGTGAAAAGGATGGCGACGCCGCTCCGCAGATCACCGCAATCGAAAACTGCGTTGCTGCCGGTGCCAAGGGTATCCTGATCACCCCCTCGAACGACTCGGTCGGCCCGGCGCTGAAGGCTGCCCGTGAAGCGGGCATCCTGGTGATCGCGCTCGACACCCCGCTCGCAGACAAGGATGCGCAGGACATGACCTTCGCAACCGACAACTTCGAAGCCGGCACGCTGATCGGCCAGTGGGCTGCCGCAACGCTCGGTGAAGGCGCAAAGACCGCCAAGATCGCCATGCTCGACATCAACAAGGACAACATCTCGGTTGACGTTGCCCGCGACACCGGCTTCCTCAAGGGCTTCGGCATCGAAGTTCCGGATCTGACCGTGATGGGTTCCGAAAAGGATCCGCGCGTGATCGGCCATGAATCCTCCGAAGCCAACCCCGAAGGTGGCCAGAAGGCCATGGAAACCCTGCTCGCCAAGGACCCGGACATCAACGTGGTCTACACCATCAACGAACCGGCTGCTGAAGGCGCCTTCCAGGCCCTCAAGGCTGCTGGCAAGACCGCTCTGATCGTCTCCGTTGACGGCGGCTGCCCGGGTGTTGCCAACGTAAAGGCAGGCGTCATCGGCGCAACCTCGCAGCAGTATCCGCTGCTGATGGCTTCCAAGGGCATCGAAGCAATCGCTGCTTTCGCCAAGGACGGCACCAAGCCGCAGGCTTCCGAAGGCCTGACCTTCTTCAACACCGGCGTGAACCTCGTGACCGACAAGCCGGTTGAAGGCGTAAAGTCCATCGACTCCACCAAGGGCACCGAGCTCTGCTGGGGCTGATAGCCCGCAAAACCAGGCTTGATTCATCGAAGGGCGGGGTTATTCTCGCCCTTCTTCTTAGGCGGAATTCTCCGCCGGGTTCTGCTAGGGGGCTTTCCAAACGATGACCGTTCCGGATTCACCAACCAAGACGATCTCGGACTTCGAGGCGCAGCTCGACAAGGCCGACAAGGCCGTTGCCCAGTTCGAAAAAGACGACAAGACGCCTTTCGCCATCATCAGTGGCTATCTGCGCGACAACCCGACCATGATCCCGGCCATGGTGCTTCTGCTTTCGGTGATTGCCTTCGGCATCGTCGCCCCCCGCTTCCTTGGCATGGGCGCGCTCACCACCGTTCTGCAGCAGGTCACCGTCACCGGCTTCGTGGCACTGGCGCAGACCATGATCATCCTGACGGCGGGTATCGACCTTTCGGTCGGGGAAATCCTGGTGATGTCGTCGCTGATCATGGGCAATCTTGCCGTCAACAGCGGCATTCCGGCTCCTATCGCGATCGTCATCGGCATCGCAGTCGGCACGGGCATGGGCCTGTTCAACGGCGTGCTGGTTTCGAAAATGAAACTGCCCCCCTTCATCGTGACGCTGGGAACGCTTTCCATCTTTCGCGCGCTGAAGCTTGCCTATTCCCATTCGGAATCGGTCCGCAACGTCGATATCGAGGCCAAGGCGAGCGAGCTTCTGTTCTTCGGCGACAAGTTCAAGATCGGCTCGGCAACCGTGACCTATGGCATGATCATGCTGGTGATAACCGCCATCATCTGCTGGTACATGCTGAACCGCACCGCCTGGGGTCGCCATGTGCATGCACTTGGTGATGATCCGGATGCGGCGATGCTCTCCGGTATCTCCGTCGACCGTACCATCATCTCGGTCTATGGCATGGCGGGTCTCATCTGCGGCTTTGCCGCCTGGGTGGCCGTTGGCCGCGTGGGCACCATCTCGCCCATCGGTTTTGAAACCGTCAATCTCGACAGCATCACCGCCGTGGTGATCGGTGGTACCTCGCTGTTCGGCGGCCGCGGATCGATCATCGGCTCCGTGCTTGGCGCCGTCATCGTGGGCGTCTTCGTGACCGGCCTGTCGCTCGCCGGTGTGGACAGCTACTGGCAGACCTTTGCCACGGGCTGCCTTGTCATCATCGCCGTTGCTCTAGACCAATATCTGCGGAGGGCCTTCAAATGACCGAACTCCAGCCCGTCTTCAAGGCCCGTGGCCTGATGAAGCGCTATGGCACGGTGGTGGCCATGAACGGTGCCGATTTCGACCTCTATCCGGGCGAAATCCTGGCCGTCATCGGCGACAATGGTGCCGGCAAATCCACCCTGATCAAGGCGCTTTCGGGCGCCGTGACCCCGGATCACGGGACAATCGAGATGGAAGGCGAAAGCGTCCATTTCCGCAGCCCGGATGATGCCCGTCGTGCCGGTATCGAGACCGTGTACCAGACGCTTGCCATGTCTCCGGCGCTGTCGATTGCCGACAACATGTTCCTCGGCCGCGAAATCCGCAAGCCGGGCATCATGGGCAGCCTGTTCCGTATGACGGACCGCGCCAAGATGAAGGCCTTTGCCCGCGACAAGCTGAGCGAGCTTGGCCTGATGACCATCCAGAACATCGACCAGGCGGTGGAAACGCTTTCGGGCGGCCAGCGTCAGGGCGTGGCCGTGGCGCGCGCGGCCGCATTCGGTTCGAAGGTGGTGATCCTCGACGAGCCGACGGCAGCGCTCGGCGTCAAGGAAAGCCGCCGCGTGCTGGAACTGATCAAGGATGTGCGCAACCGCGGCATTCCGATCGTGCTGATCTCGCACAACATGCCACATGTGTTCGAGGTGGCGGACCGCATCCATATCCACCGGCTTGGCCGCCGTCTCTGCGTCATCAATCCGAAGGACTATTCGATGTCCGACGCGGTGGCGCTGATGACAGGTGCCAAGGAACCGCCGGCGGAGCTTGCTGCCGCATGAGCATCGGACCGGAACAGCTGGCCGCCCGTATTCGCGCGGCGGCCGAAGGCCGGTCCCGTTTCATCGTGGCCGTCGCCGGGCCTCCGGGCTCGGGAAAGTCCACGATTGCCGATCAGCTCGCCGAGGCGCTTCAGGCCCTTGGTGAGCGGGCAACCGTTCTGCCCATGGACGGTTTCCACATGGACAACGGACTTCTTCAGGAAGCCGGGCTGCTGGCGCGCAAAGGGGCACCGGAAACCTTTGACGTGCGCGGTCTTTCGGACATGCTGAGGGCCGTGCGCGCAGCCGATGAAGAGGTGCTTGTCCCGGTCTTCGACCGGTCTCGGGAAATCGCGATCGCTTCGGCCCGCCGCATCAATCCGCATGACCGCTTCATCATCGCCGAAGGCAATTATCTGCTTCTGGGCCAGGCGCCCTGGTCCCGGCTGAAACCGCTTTTCGATCTCACCGTGCTGCTGCGCACGCCGCTTGCTGAACTGGAGCGCCGCCTCGTCGCGCGCTGGCAGGGTTTCGGCTATTCGCCGGACCAGATTGCGGAAAAAGTGCATGGCAATGACCTCGTCAATGCCCGCCTCGTGCTGGACCACAGCATCGAGCCCGATATTGCCGTAGATCAGGACGCCTGAGACATCCTGCAACCGCTCGTTACAGTCGTTTCAGTCGGGGACAACCCAGACGTCGCGGCGCAGGGTAAACCACCCTCTTCAGCTCAAATTGGCACAGGTTTGCCTCGTTCCCGGCCGCAAATTTGCATGTGTATACATAAGATAAAATTGTATCTTATCGATTCAATATATTGCATTATTTACCTGATAAATAAGGTTCCATACCAGCAAGGATGGCCGTGTGATGGCCAGGCATGATGCGCCTTTGCTGCACCGGGTTGCCGGATCTGTCCCAAAACGACCTGCCCCTCGTTTGCGTGGATGAAACGGATCTGGCCCGGTGGCTGCGATCATCCCTGCTGAGCGTCCGGGCCGGTCTGGCATGGATCAACCGCGGACCGTCATGGAAAGCCGCATATTGCGAACAAGGAAGAGATGATGAAAGCCTTTATTCTGGCATTGATGGCCTCGGCAGCCCTGATCGGTGGTCCGGCATTTGCCCTCGACAAGCCGACCGGTGAGCCGGTGCTCACTGTAAAAGGTGCCGTGTCCGAGACCAACGATGGCGCCAATGCCGTTTTCGACATGAAGATGCTGGAGGCGCTTCCCGGCCGCACAGCGAAGATGGAAACGCCCTGGACTGAGGGCGAAGTGGAATTTTCAGGCCCCCTTCTGCGCGAAATCCTCAAGGCTGCGGGTGCCAAGGGAAAGACGCTGAAGGTCATCGCGCTCAATGACTATTCCGCAGACGTGCCGATGGAAGATGCCGACACGCTCGACACCATGCTCGCAAGCAAGATGAATGGCACGGAAATGTCGGTGCGGGACAAGGGCCCGCTGATGCTGGTCTACCCGTTCGATCTGGACAAGGGGCTCTATAACGAGAAATATTTCTCCCGCTCCGTCTGGCAGATCAAGGAAATCGAGGTTCTTCCGTGACGACAGGCTTCAGCCCCGATGGAAGTTCCATTCGAACGGCCGGCAGAAGAACCCTTCTGCTGCAGGGGATTGCTGTCGTTCTGACGGCAATCCTGATCCTGCTGTTCGTGGACTTGTCCCGCCGCTATCGTCTGCTTGAGGACGGTATCCGTGAAAACGCACTCTGGTCTGTCTATCAGTTGGACCGGGAAACGCGGGCACTCGATTTCCAGCTGGGGCTGATGGTCCAGTCCAACGCCGTGGACAAGGACGTTCTGAAGAAGCTCGCCCTGCGCTACAATATCCTTTATTCGCGCATCAAGGTTCTTCAGGACAGCCGGTTTGAATCCTCCTTCAGGCAGGATCCCGGCGTCCAGCGCCAGATGAAGCAGGTGCAGGATCAGGTGCTCGCCTATGCACCGCTGTTTGACCGCATCGATGAGGGCTATGTGCCCAGAACCGAGGAGTTGCAGGCGCTTCTGCAGCAGGTCGATCTGTTGATGCAGAACACCGGCGATTTCCTGATCCGGGCCAACAACTATATCAGTACGTCGCGCGCCGATAACCGTGACATGATCATCCGGCTGGAAAGCACGACGGCGGCCTTCCTCTCGCTGCTGCTGGGCAGCGTCGTCTATCTTGTCGTCTCGCTGCGCAGGCAGTTGAAATCGGTGCGCGAGGCAAGCCGCAATTTCGAGCTGATGGCGGAGGAAATCTCCGAGGCCTACAAGGCGGCCGATGCGGGCAACCGCGCCAAGTCGCAGTTCATGGCCACGATGGGGCATGAGATCCGCACGCCGCTGAATGCCATTCTCGGCACGGCAGAGCTTCTCGAACTTGCCAATCTGCCGGAAGATTCCACCAATCTGGTCCGCACCATTCATTCCTCCGGCGAGGCCCTGCTCGAAATCATCAATGAAATCCTCGATTATTCGAAGATCGAGAATGGCAAGATGGAGCTTGAGCTGCGCTCGATCGATCTGCGTTCGCTGGCGACCAAAACGGCGGAAATCATTCGTGGCCGGGCAGGGGAACAGGGCAACAAGCTGATCCTCGATATCCCGGAGCGTCTTCCGGTTCCCCTGGTGCGCACCGATCCCACCCGCCTGCGGCAGGTGCTCCTCAATCTTCTCAGCAATGCGGTGAAATTCACCCACAAGGGCCGTGTCACGCTCAGGCTTCGTCAGTTCCATCGGGAAGGCGTGCTGCATCTGCGCTTCGAGGTGGAAGACACCGGCATCGGTATCGATCCGGCCGGTCTTGCGAAACTCTTCCAGCCCTTTACCCAGGTGGACGCCTCCATCAGTCGCAAATATGGCGGCACGGGGCTTGGCCTCACCATCTGCAAGCAGATCGTGGAAAAGCTCGGCGGTGAGCTTGGTGTGCGCAGTGAGCCGGGGCAGGGCAGCCTGTTCTGGATGGAAGTGCCTGCCGAAGCCGCTGAAATGGAAACCGATGCGGCGCTTTCCATGCCAGCCGCCGATCCCGAAGCACCGCTCACCCGCAGCAATATCCTGCTTGTCGAGGACAATCTCGTGAACCAGCAGGTGGCGACCCGTTTCCTGGATCGGCTCGGACAGACTGTGACCATCGCCAACAATGGCATCGAGGCCGTGGCGATTGCCCGTGCCAAGCCCTTTGACATCATCCTGATGGATATGCAGATGCCGGAAATGGACGGCATCGAAGCCACCCGGCGCATCCGTGCGGAAGTGGTCAATCCCGCCCCGATCATCGCGATGACCGCAAATGCCTCGGACGAAGACCGTCGCCGGTGTCTTGAGGCGGGCATGGTCGGCTTTGAATCGAAGCCGATTACCCTGAAACGGCTGCAGGCCGTGCTGGCTGCCCATCTTGCACCCGCCCGTCCCGTACATGCAGAAGCCAATGGCGAGGCCGCCTTGCCGAGTGCCGAAACCCGTAACCAGGAAGAACCTGAAGTGACATTTGATACTGCCCGTCGCGATGAACTGGTCGAGGTGCTCGGCGAGGATGTCTATCAGGAGCTCGTCGAGACCTTCTTCACCGATGCGGTGGAAATCATGGAAAGCCTTCACAAGGCCATGGCCAGTGAAGACGCGATCCTGATCGACCGCAGCCTTCATACGCTGAAGGGTGCGGCTGTGAATATCGGGCTCAATGATGTGGCGGATCTTGCGAATTCGATGCGCGATCACACGCCAACTATTGCGGGAATCGAAAGCCTGATGGACAAGATAAACGCGCATAAGCGCCAGCTCGTCGCCTGAAAGGACGGATGACAATGCGTATTCTGGTCGTGGATGACAACAATACCAATCTGAAGCTCCTGACCAAGCTGGTGGGCAGGCTGAACAATTGCGAAGCCATCCCGTTTTCCTCGCCTGATCAGGTTCTGGCGGCCCTTCCGGATCTGGATTTCGATGTGGCGATCATCGACTACCAGATGCCGGTCTATAACGGGGTTGAGCTTTACACCGAGATTGTCCGCTTCGAGCGATACGCAGCCGTTCCGGTCGTATTCGTAACCGCCGACAAGGACATGACGACCCGTATGGCCGCGCTCAATGCCGGCGCCATCGATTTCCTGACCAAGCCGGTCAATCCCGTCGAGTTCATGGCACGCATGCAGAATATCGTCAGCCTCGCCGAGGCTCGCCGCCAGCTTGCCGAGCGCGCCGAATGGCTGCGCCAGGAAGTGGACAAGGCGGTGCGCGAGCTGCGCGAGCGCGAGGAAGAGATCATCCATCGCCTGACGCTTGCCGCCGGTTACAAGGATCCCGATACGGCCCGCCATACGATGCGTGTCTCGCTTTATTCCGAAGCCATTGCCATCGAGCTTGGCCTGCCGTCCGAGCGCTGCCGCGATATCCGGCTTGCCGCACCGATGCATGATATCGGCAAGGTGGGCATTCCCGATACGGTGCTTCTCAAGCAGGGCAAGTTGACGGAAAGCGAATTCCGCCAGATGCAGCGCCATGCGCAGATCGGCTCCGACATTCTCGCAAAAAGCCATTCCTCGCTTCTGCAACTGGCCGCCGAGATTGCCTCCTCCCACCATGAACGCTGGGACGGGCAGGGCTATCCGAATCGGATTGCCGGGGAAACGATCCCTCTTTCAGGCCGCATCGTCTGCATCGCCGACAATTTCGATGCGCTGACCACCGAACGACCCTACAAGCCCGCCTGGTCCTACGAGCAGACGGTTGCCCATATCATCGACCGGGCAGGCACGCAGTTTGATCCGGTCTGCGTCGCCGCCTTCAAGCGCGCGCTGCCGCGCATTCAGGAAATCATGGAAGAGGATCGCCAGATCCGTGCGCAGGAACTGGCCGACGAAATGTCGAACAACAGTGCGGCCTGATTTTTTAGGTCCGGTTCTGCCGGTTCCCCTGTTTAACAGGCGTTCTTGATGCTATGGCCTCCGGTAAATGCACCCCGCAGCCGGAGGATACCATGTCGACCACGCTCACCCTTCGCCGTCCCGATGACTGGCATCTGCATCTGCGCGATGGCGCGATGCTGGAAGGGGTGATCGGCGATACGAGCCGGCATTTTGCCCGCGCGATCATCATGCCCAATCTCGTGCCCCCGGTCGTGACAACGGATGATGCCGCTGGCTACCGCGCCCGCATTCTTGCGGCCCTTCCGGCAGGGCACCGCTTTCAGCCACTGATGACGCTCTATCTCACCGAACATACATCTGCGGACGATGTGGAAAAGGGCAAGGAAAGCGGGCTGATCACCGCCGTCAAACTCTATCCGGCCGGGGCCACAACCAATTCGCACGGCGGCGTGCGCGACATGGACAAGGCGATGCCGGTGCTGGAGCGCATGGCAAAGATCGGCCTGCCGCTCTGTGTGCATGGCGAGGTGACAACGCCGGAAGTGGATATTTTCGACCGGGAAGCGGTGTTCATCGAGACCGTGCTTGATCCCCTGCGCCGCCGTCTGCCGGAGCTCAAGGTGACGATGGAACATGTGACGACCGCCGATGGCGTGGCCTATATCCAGTCCGCTAAGGCCAATCTTGCGGGCTCGATCACCACCCATCACCTGATCATCAACCGCAATGCGATCCTCGTCGGTGGCATCAAGCCGCACTACTACTGCCTGCCGGTCGCCAAGCGGGAAAATCACCGGCTCGCATTGCGCAAGGCCGCAACCTCCGGCGATCCCCGCTTCTTCCTCGGCACCGACAGCGCGCCGCATGTCGACCCGCTGAAGGAATGCGCCTGCGGTTGTGCCGGAATCTATACCTCGATCAACACGATGAGCTGCCTTGCGCATGTTTTCGAGGAAGAGAACGCGCTCGAGAGGCTGGAAGCCTTTGCCTCGCTGCATGGCCCGGCCTGGTATGGCCTGTCACCCAATGACGATCGTATCACGCTGGTCAGGCGCGCCGAGCCCGTGTCCTTCCCGAAGAAAATCGAAACCGGCGCAGGGCCTGTTACCGTATTCGATCCGATGTTCCCGCTTTACTGGGATGTGGCCTGACAGGCTGATGCGCCAATGTGAGGCATTGGTTGTATTTTAAACTACAAATTATGCCTCTGACAGCCTTTGCATCGTAAAAGGCGGTCAGAGGTGGTCGTGGGGGCCGCCTGAGATGGGGAACCATGACTTTCTTTGAATCCATTGCATCCTGCTTCAATAATTACGTGAACTTTTCGGGCCGTGCTACGCGCTCGGAATATTGGTGGTTTGCACTGTTTTGCCTGCTTCTCAAGGCGTCCACACTGCTGGCGATTTACTACTTTCCGGAATGGGCGCAGCTGGAGATCTTCACCTCGCTCATTCTGCTGCTGCCGTCCTATGCAGTGACGGCCCGCCGCTTTCATGATCTCGACATGACCGCCTGGTGGATCCTGATCCTGCTGCTTCCCATTCTTGGCGCCTTCGTCTTCCTCTACTGGATGTGCAAGGCCGGTGAACCGGGTGCCAATCGCTTCGGACCGCGCTGGGGCTGGTAAGCCTGCTCCCGATTGCACCTTGAAGCTTGCCGAAACGGTGGGTAAAGGGACGGGGAGAGCCCCGTTCCTTTCAAGGAGACTTCGATGTTTCAGACCACCTTTGCAGATCCGTCCGTCATGGCCGAAGAAATGGCGAAGATGCTCTGGGAGATCAAGGCGGTGCATTTTTCCGCTGACAAGCCCTACAAGCTCGCCTCGGGCATGATGAGCCCGGTCTATATCGACTGCCGCAAGCTGATTTCCTTCCCGCGCATCCGTTCGGCGATCATGGATTTCGCCGCCGCGACCGTGCTGCGCGAGGCAGGCTACGAGCAGTTCGACTGTGTGGCGGGTGGCGAGACGGCAGGTATTCCGTTTGCAGCCTTTCTTGCCGAGCGTCTTGGACTTCCGATGATCTATGTGCGCAAGCAGCCGAAAGGCCATGGTCGCAATGCCCAGATCGAAGGCCATATGCCGGAAGGCGCCCGCGTGCTGGTGATCGAAGACCTGACGACAGCCGGTGGCTCGATGTTCAAGTTCATCGACGCGATCCGGGCCGCTGGCGGTATCGTGGATCACGGCATGGCGCTCTTCTACTACGGCATTTTCGCAGATGCCGAAGCCCGCTTTGCCAATGGCAAGGTCACGCTTCACCACATCGCGACCTGGCGCAATGTGCTGGCGATTGCCCGCGAGAAGAAACTGTTCGATGAAGCGACGCTGAAAAGCGTCGAAGCCTTTCTGGATGCGCCTCTGGCCTGGTCGGAAGCTCATGGCGGGGTTGGCAGCCTGCCGAGCGCTTGATTGCGAGTAAAAGCGCACAATATGAGCATTTGCCCAATTTTCCGACTCGCTTTCTGTCTCCAAATCGAATAAATCGATTCAAGTGATTTATTCCGGACAGGAAGAATCCAGATGGGAGATGCCAGATGATTGTATGCTGCGGGGAAGCCCTGATCGACATGTTGCCGCGCGAAACCACGCTCGGTGAAAAGGGTTTTGCCCCTTATGCGGGCGGCGCGATCTTCAACACGGCCATTGCGCTCGGGCGGCTCGGCATTTCCACCGGCTTCTTCACCGGCCTTTCCGATGACATGATGGGCGATATCCTGCGCGAGACGCTGAAGCAGAGCGGTGTCGATGACCGTTATGCCGCGATTTCCCCGCGTCCGACCACGATTGCCTTCGTCAAGCTGGTGAACGGGCAGGCGACCTATGCTTTCTATGATGAGGGAACCGCTGGCCGCATGCTGTCGGTCGAAGACCTGCCGGTTTTTTCCGATGATGTAAATGCCCTGCATTTCGGCGCGATCAGCCTTATTCCCGAGCCCTGCGGCCATGCCTATGAAACGCTGCTGCTGCGCGAGGCGGGAAAGCGGGTGATCTCGCTCGATCCGAACATCCGCCCTGGTTTCATTCGTAACCCGCAAGCCCATGCCGCCCGCATCCGCCGCATGGCGGCCCATGCGGATATCCTGAAGTTTTCCGATGAAGACCTTGCCTGGTTCGGCGCGGAAGGGTCAGAGGAAGAGCTGGCGCGTCAGTGGCTCTCCCATGGCGCAAAGCTGGTGCTGATCACCCGCGGCGCGGAAGGCGCCACCGCCTACAGCGCCCGTCACACGGTTTCCGTGCCTGTGGTGAAGGTCGATGTGGTGGATACGGTCGGTGCTGGCGATACGTTCGATGCCGGTGTTCTCGCCGCCCTCGACCGTAAGGGATTGCTTACGAAAAGTGCCGTCGCCGCGCTTTCCGCAGCCGATCTCGAGGATGCGCTGACATGGGGTGTCAAGGCCGCTGCCGTGACGGTATCCCGCGCCGGTGCCAATCCGCCGACGGCGGCTGAAATCGGGTTTTAAGGCAAGCCACACCTGCAAAACAAAAGGCGCGGACCGTTCGGTTCCGCGCCTTTTTCAATTCCGCCGGATTTCAGGCCCGAAGCGTTGCGACCAGACCGGCGGTCGAGGCATCGAGCCCGTCGGTGCCGGTCTTGCCTTCGATCACCGGCAGAAGCCCGGTTGCAAGCTCCTTGCCCAGTTCCACACCCCACTGGTCGAAGGAATTGATGCGGAAGAGAACGCCTTCGACAAAGATACGGTGTTCGTAAAGGGCGATCAGCCGACCGAGTGCAAAGGGCGTCAACTGGTCATGCACGAAGGTGATCGAAGGCCGGTTGCCGGTAAAGACCCGGTGCGGCGCGATATGATCGGCTTTCTTCTCGTCCATGCCCTGCTTCAGAAGCTGTGCCTTTGCCTCTTGCAGCGTGCGGCCCTTCAGCAGCGCCTGCGACTGGGCAAGACAATTGGCCACCAGCAAGCGGTGCTGATGGGCGAGGTCCGGCTCGAAGCCTTTGCGGGCAATCATGAATTCCGCCGGAATGATATCGGTCCCCTGATGGATCAGCTGGTAGAAGGCGTGCTGCCCGTTGGTGCCGGGCTCGCCCCAGACCACCGGGCCGGAGCGGCCTTCCACCGGCGTGCCATCGACAGTGACACTCTTGCCGTTTGATTCCATGTCGAGTTGCTGCAGATAGGCGGGAAAGCGCGAGAGGCGCTGGTCATAGGGCAGGATCGCCCGGGTCGGATAACCCAGCGTGTTGCGCTGATAGTAGCCGAGGAGCCCGAGCAGCATCGGCAGGTTCTGCCGGAAAGGTGCCGTCTGGAAATGCCGGTCCATGGCATGGGCACCATCGAGGAAGCGGCCGAAATCCTCCGGACCAATGGCAATCATCAGTGGCAGGCCGATCGCCGACCAGATGGAATAGCGGCCACCGACCCAGTCCCAGAAGCCAAAAACGCGGGCCGGATCAATGCCGAAGGCGGCGACCTTGTCGAGTGCAGTAGAGACGGCTGCAAAATGATGCCGCACCGAGGCCTCCCCCAGCGCCTCTGCCACAAAACGGCGCGCGCTTGCGGCATTGGTCATGGTCTCGATCGTCGTGAAGGTCTTGGAGGCGATGATGAAAAGCGTCGTTTCCGCCGAAAGCAGCTTCAGCGTATCGGCAATATGGGCACCATCCACATTGGAAACGAAATGCAGGCGCGGGCCGTCGTGGAAGGGGGCAAGCGCAAGCGTTGCCATCACCGGACCGAGATCCGAGCCGCCGATGCCGATATTGACGACATCGGTGATCTGCCTGCCGGTTGCGCCGCGAATTTCGCCGCCGCGCACCGCCCGCGCGAAGGTGCCCATCGCGGCAAGAACCGCATTCACATCCGGCATCACATCCTTGCCATCGACCAGAACCGGCGTGTTTGCCCGGTTTCTGAGCGCCGTATGCAGCACCGCGCGACCTTCGGTGAAATTGATCGGCGCACCGGAAAACATTTGATCCCGCTTTTCGGCAACACCGGCTGCCGTTGCCAGCTTTTCGAGCAGAGCCATCACCGGCTCGTTCACAGCTGACTTCGAGTAATCCATCAGGAGATCGTCAAGCGAGGCGGAGAATTTGGCGAAACGGTCTGCATCGGCGGCAAAAGCGGCCCGAATATCGGTGGCATGGGTGGCTGCGGCTGTGGACTTCAGGTCTTGCGCTAGGGCGTGCATCGGTTTCCAATCCTCGATTGTCGGATGGCCGGACAATAGCGGATTCTTCAGGAAACCGAAACGCCAATTTTCACTGTCAGGACATGCGGAAGTGGTTGATAGCCAAGGCTTTCATCGAATTAGCCAAATACAGGTTAATTCAAAATTCCACTATCCGCGCAACTCCTTACGGAGAATCTTTCCGACATTTGTCTTCGGCAATTCATCCCGGAATTCGATGAAACGGGGGCGCTTGTATCCGGTGAGATTGGCGGCGCAATGTTCCTTGAGTTCGGCCTCCGTCAGCGTCGGATCCTTGCGCACCACGAAAAGCTTTACCGCTTCTCCGGAATGTTCATCCGGCACGCCGACTGCGGCGGATTCCAGCACGCCCGGATGCATGGCCGCCACTTCCTCGATCTCGTTCGGATAGACGTTGAAGCCGGAGACCAGGATCATGTCCTTCTTGCGATCCACGATCTTGGTATAGCCCTGCTCGTCCATGATGCCCATGTCACCGGTGCGGAAAAAGCCGTCAGGCGACATGGCGTCGGCGGTTTCGGCGGGCCGCTGCCAGTATCCCAGCATCACTTGCGGGCCGCGAATGCAGATTTCCCCGACCGAGCCAATCGGCAAGGTCTTGCCGTCATCATCCCGGATTTCGATATCGGTGGACGGCATCGGCAGGCCTACAGTACCGGTGAACTCGATGCGATCGAGCCGGTTTGCAGTCGCGACCGGCGAGGTTTCCGAAAGCCCATAGCCTTCGGCAATCGGGCAGCCGGTGATCGATTGCCAGCGCTCCGCCACGGGCCGCTGCACGGCCATGCCGCCGCCCAGAACCAGGAGCAGCTCGGAAAAATCGAGCGTGCGGAACTCCGGATTGTTCATCAGCGCGTTGAACAGCGTATTCAGCCCCGGGAAGATATGGATCCGGTACTTCCGCCATTCCTTGATCAGGGCCGGAATATCACGCGGATTGGCGATCAGCACATTGTTTGCGCCCATGGACACACCCTTCAGCGAATTCACGGTAAGGGCAAAGATGTGATAGAGCGGCAATGCGCAGAGGAAGGTGAGGTTGTCGGGCCGGTTGCGCTTTTCAAAAATCGCGTCAAGCCAGACCACCAGCTGCTCCTTGTTGGAAAGCAGGTTGCCATGGGAAAGGGTCGCTCCCTTGGAAACGCCCGTCGTGCCACCCGTATATTGCAGGAAGGCAATGTCGCCGGGATGAAGCTCCACCGGCTGCAACTTCTTCCAGCCGCCTTCCGCCAGCACATCCTTGAAGCGAATGGCATCGCGGATATCGAAGGCAGGCACCATCTTCTTGATGCGGCGCACGACGAAATTGACCAGATGGCCTTTCAGACCGAGCATGTCCCCCATGCGGGTGATGATCACATGCTGGAGGTCTGTTTCCTCGCGCACCTGCTCCACCGTATGGGCAAAATTTTCCAGCACGAAAATCGCCTTGGCGCCGGAATCGCGCAGCTGATGCTGCAATTCGCGGGGCGTGTAGAGCGGATTGACATTCACCACCACCATGCCCGCGCGCAGGATGCCGTAAACGGCAACCGGATTTTGCAGGATGTTCGGCATCATCACCGCAACGCGGTCCCCCTTCGACAGGCCCTTGGCCTGCAACCAGGCCGCCACGCGGCGGGTTGCCATTTCAAGCTCTGTGAAGGAAAGGCGTTTGCCCATGCTGGTAAAGGCGGGGCGATCCTTGTACTGGGCGCAACTCTTCACCAGCAAATCGGCAATCGAGCGCTCCTTCAGCTCGCCGATCCGGGATGGTACCCGCAGCGGATAGGAGCCGAGCCAGATCTTGTCTTCCGCCTTGCCGCTCAGCATATGGGCCGGTGCCGTCATGCATGTCCTCCCTTGTCCGGAGCGCCGAAACGCTCCGCTCTCCCCGATCCGGGCAGGCAGGTTGCCCCGCCTCTCTCTCCGCCCGCAAGTGTAGGCCAATTGCCGGGTCAATCAAGCCCACGAGCAAATTTCCATTGACGTAAACGTAAAATAAATTGCGGCAAAATGGAAGGGGTTGCGAACTGTTTAAAATTGGAAAGGCTTCACTTACGAAAAATTGATCTGAAAACTCATTTTGGTAGAAAATTACCATCGCGATGTAATTGTTTTATAATGAAACTTAGTGAAACTTCCGCCATGCAAATCGAGATGGACAGATCGGATCATCGCAAGCTGGAAACGCGCCGTGCGCGTTTGCAGGCCTTTGTGCTGTTTCTGATGGTCTTCTCAGCCACGATCGCCGCTGTCGGTTTTGCAGATCGCCAGCGCAGCCTGTACGAAGAAGAAATTACCCGTAGCCTCGTTTCGGATCAGTTGAGCGTCATGCGCGCCGGGCTCGAAGGACGCATTTCCGGCAATGTCAATCTGATGGAAGGGCTTGTGGCCGCGCTGGAAGCGGATCCGTCCATGTCGAGCGAGCATTTTTCCACACTCGCCTCGAAGGTGCTGCGCAAGGAAGACAATATCCGCTATGTCACTGCCGCGCCGGACATGGTCGTCACCATGGTCTACCCGCCCGAAAACAGCGGGCTGATCGGCTTTGATTTCCGGAAACGCACACCGGAGCACGGGCCCGCTTTCCTGGCGGCCCAGTCGCGCAAGGTCAATCTGTCCGGGCCAGTTGCGCTCGACGGAGGCGGCAAGGCTCTGGTGATCAACCTGCCCGTGCTCATCGACCGGCCGGGTGAAAAGCCCGGTTTCTGGGGTGTGCTGACCACAAAGATCGATCTCGACCGGATGTTTGAAGATGCCGGTCTTTCTGCCGATACCCTGCCATTCGATATCGCCATCATACGCCGCGACAGTCTGGGCCAGTATGGTGCTCCATTCTTCGGTCTGCCCGAGGTGATGGATCGCAATCCCGTGCGCATGACGGTCAATCTCGGACAGGAGCGGTGGCTGCTGGCCGCAGCACCTCGCCATGGCTGGAACCCGAGCGCGGGCGAGGCTTTGAAATTCCGGCTGATTCTGCTGCTGGTTGCGGCTGCGATCCTGATGCCGGTCCTCTGGTCCACGCGGCTGATGGGCGAGCGTCACCGGGCCTTGCAGAACCTCGAAGAAAGCAGCGAACATCTGCGCATGGTGTCGAACCGGCTGGAAATCGCTCTCGATACGTCCCGGGTCGGCATCTGGGAACATGACGTGCCGCAGAACCTGCAGATCTGGGATGAGCGTGTGCGCATTCATTTCGGCATCACCGAGGTGAAGCCCTATTACACCTACGAGGATTGGCGCGATATCGTGCATCCGGAAGACCTCGAGGAGGCAAGCACCGCTTATATGGATGCGGTGCGCAACAACCGGCCCTATTCCGGCCAATATCGCATCATTGTTCCGGGAACGGGCGAAATCCGCCATATTCGCGCCTATGGACGATTGATCGATGCCCGGCCGGGCCATGAGCGGGTTCTGGGCGTGGATTGGGACATCACCGAGGATGTGCGCCGCCAGGAAGATCTGCGCGCAGCGCGGGAGGAGGCCGAGGCGCAGAACCGGGCGCTCGACAATGCCCGCCGCCAGATGGAATACAATGCCTTCCACGACGCATTGACCGGCCTTCCCAATCGCCGTTATCTTGATCAGATGCTCGCCGAAAGCGATGCCGGGGAACCCTTCCATCCGCTGACGATCCTGCATCTCGATCTCGACCGCTTCAAGGAAATCAACGATACGCTTGGCCATGCGGCGGGCGACGCCATTCTGCGGCATGCGGCCGATGTGCTGCGGCAGGCAAGCCATCCGCGCGATCTGATTGCGCGCATCGGTGGCGATGAATTCGTGATCGTCTCGCGCAATCTCGAGGAACACGGCTATTTCGATCGGCTGACCGGTCTCGTGATCCATGCCTTGAGCGAACCGCTTCTGTTTGAAGGGCAGGAATGCCGCGCCGGCGTCAGCATCGGCATTGCAACGCAGGCCTCGCCGGAGGAAAATCCGCAGCAGGTACTGATGAATGCCGATATCGCCCTTTACGAGGCAAAGAAGCGGGGGCGCGGACGCGCTGAATTCTTCAGCGATACGCTGCGCGCCCAGGTCATCAATGCCCGCCAGACCGCCGACGAAATCCTGCGTGGTCTCGAGCAGAAGGAGTTCATTCCCTTCTTCCAGCCGCAGTTTGACGCCCATACGCTGGAGATCGACGGTGTCGAGGCGCTGGTGCGCTGGCAGCATCCTTTGCGTGGGCTCGTGGCGCCCGATTCCTTCCTCAAGATCGCCGAAGAAATCGGTGTGATCGACCGGATCGACGAGACGGTGCTTGAACAGGCACTCTATCATCTTGATCAGTGGCAGGCCGCAGGCCTTTCGATACCCCGCGTCTCCGTGAATATTTCCGCCCGCCGATTGATGGACAATGCCCTGATCGACAAGATCCGGCATCTGGACATCGCACCGGGCAGCGTCTGTTTCGAGCTGCTGGAATCGATCTCGTTCGAGGAGCAGGATGATCAGCTGGTGGAAATCACCGGTCGGCTGAAGGCGCTTGGCATCGATATGGAGATCGATGATTTCGGCACCGGCCACGCATCCATCGTCAATCTTCTAAAGCTCACCCCGCGGCGCCTGAAGATCGACCGTCAGCTGATCATGCCGATCCTGACCTCGGTGCGCGAACGCCAGCTTGTGGCCTCCATCATCGATATCGGCCGTACCTGCGGCATCGATATCATCGCCGAGGGTGTGGAGACCATGGAACACGCGGCCATGCTGCGTGATATGGGCTGTCATGGGCTGCAAGGCTACGCATTGGCCCGCCCGATGCGCGCCCGTGACCTGCCCGAATTTGCCCGCGCCCACCGGGAAAAGCTGCAGACAAACTCTGCCCGCACGCTGCTGACGGCCTGATCAGACTATTGATTTCAAAGAAGAAGTGGTGCCGCTTACGTGACTCGAACACGTGACCCCATCATTACGAATGATGTGCTCTACCGACTGAGCTAAAGCGGCCCGGTGAAGCAGGCAGAAGCTGCGCTGCGACGTGACTGGGCTGATACAGGCAAAGTTTGCCGATTTCAAGCGTGGAGTTTGGCTCCCCGGTCAAAAAAAACGCCGCACCATCCGGGCGGCGTTTCCGATTTCAAAGGGCAAGACGGGCGCGTGCAGCACGGTATTCGGCGTCCAGCCGGTCCACCACGGTTTCCACCTTTTCCACCGCCTTTATATTGCCGATGCCCTGGCCGCAGCCCCAGATATCCTTCCAGGCCTTGGCGCCTGTCTGCTCCTTGCCGAAGTCCATCTTGGAGGGATCGGCGACCGGCAGATTGTCCGGGTCCATGCCCGCGGCAATGATCGACGGCTTCAGGTAATTGCCGTGAATGCCGGTGAAATAGTTGCTGTAGACGATATCGGAAGCCTGGCTGTCGACGATGCACTGCTTGTAGGCCTCGGCCGCCCGGGCTTCTTCGGTCGCAATGAACAGCGAGCCCATATAGGCAAGATCGGCGCCCATCGCCTGCGCCGCAAGGATGGCGTCGCCCGTGGAGATCGACCCGGCCAGTGCCAGCGGCCCGTCGAACCACTGACGGATCTCCTGAACGAGGGCGAAGGGAGACAGCGTGCCCGCGTGTCCGCCCGCACCCGTCGCAACCGCGATCAGCCCGTCTGCGCCCTTTCGGATCGCGGAATTGGCATGCCGGTTGTTGATCACGTCGTGCAGAACGATGCCGCCATAGGAATGCACCGCCGCATTGACCTCGGGCACCGCGCCCAGCGAGGAAATCACGATTGGCACCTTGTATTTCACGCAGAGCATCAGATCATGCTCCAGCCGCTTGTTCGACGTATGGACGATCTGGTTGACCGCGAAGGGGGCTGCCGGGCGATCCGGATTTCTGGCATCATGTGCGGCAAGCTCTTCCGTGATTTCGGCCAGCCATTCATCGAGCTGGCTCTCCGGCCGCGCATTGAGCGCGGGGAAAGAGCCGACGATGCCCGCCTTGCATTGCGCCAGAACAAGCGGCGGGTGCGAGATGATGAAAAGCGGCGAGGCTATGGCCGGCAGCCGGAGCCTGTCTTTCAAGATGGACGGCAAAGCCATGGGAAGAAGTTCCTTACCTTTACGACAACGTCAATATTGCTAGCACGGGCGAAGCGCGGTGCAAAGACTATTTCCATGGGTGGAGCGAACCGCAAGGCTTGCGAAAACCGGGGCTTGCCTATACCGATTCGGAAAAGGAGTGCAGCTTCAAAGGGTGCCTCCCAACGGCTTTGCCGATGAGATGAAGGACGTTGCATTTGAGCGGGCTTGAAACGGCTATCAGAAATGCGCTTGACCGGTCCGAGCGGTCCAATGCGGAGGTGAGGGCGCGCATCTACCAGTCGGCGCGCAATGCGCTGGAAAACGGATTGCGCAAGCAGGACATCAATGATCCGGCCGTGATCGCCGCCCAGCGCCACCGCCTCGAGCAGTCGATCCGCGATATCGAACACGAAGAGCGTCGTCGTCTTGGCGAGCTGCCACCGGGGCCGGAGCCGGATACGCATCATCTCATGGGTCTGGAAGAGGATTTTGCCGCAATCGAGGCCAATGACCGGCGCGATGCGGAAGATGGAGGCGAAGACGCCGATGATTTCGGCTCGCTGCGCGCCGAACGCCTGGGTTCGGCCCATCAATATGACGATGATGTGCCTGTGGCCGTTCCTGAGGTTTCCGGTATGGCCTCGGGTCGGCCAGGCAGGCGCGGGCGCAGTGCAGCGGCTGGCCAGCCGAAGAAACGCCGCGGCTTCTTCGCCCGTTTCTTCATTCTTGTGATCTTCCTCGCCGCACTCGGCATCGGCATCTGGTGGATTTATGCCTCGGGCCTTCTTCTGTCCGATGCGCAAAGGGACACATCCGTTGCCAATCCGCCCGCAGCCGTCAGCGAGGAGGATCTGCCGCAGCAGGATTCCTCCGGCGACACGAAGCAGTCGCTGAATGGCTCCAATGCCTTCTCGAAAGACTGGATCGAAATCTTCAAGGGCGATGATGTCGACAGCGTCACGGCCGGTGGCCTCGCGAGCGCAAAGCTCACCACCACCGGGGATGGGCCGGTGATCCGTGTCGTCTCGTCAAATGCCTCTGCCGATGCCGCCGTCCGCCTGCTTCTGCCGGAAGACCAGATCAGCCTTGCGGAAGGCGAGGAGGCAACGCTTGCCGTCAGCATGCGCTCGGCGTCTGATCAGACGGTGGATGTGTCCATCGACTGTGATTTCGGTACGGCGGAAAAATGCGAGCGCCATCGCTTTACGGTCACCTCTCAGCGCTCCGATGCATTGATCCAGGTTACCGGCGCGGCAGGCGAGGGCAATGGCGCGCCGTCGCTGGTGCTGAACAGCGATATGGAAGGCAAGGGTCGCGGTGTTGATATTCTGGCAATCCGCCTGCTGAAGGTGAAGTAATTCCATCACGCACACGGCCCGGCCCGGATCCTGTCCGGGCCAGCGTGTCGGCGGTTGCGATCAATCAATGAGCTTCAGCGGTTTTTCGAGCAGGATCTTCCTGTCGATCTCCCCGATCGCCTTGTCATCACGGCCATCATACTCCAGCGACAGCAGAATGTGGCGGATGACATGCAGGCGCGCGCGCCGCTTGTCATTGGCGAGAATGACGGTCCAGGGCGCTTTGTCGCTGTGGGTCTCTTTCAGCATCCGGTTGCGCTTGTCGGTATAGTCGTCCCACTTGTTGAGTGCGGCTATGTCCATCGGCGACAGTTTCCAGATGCGCAGCGGATCGTGCCTGCGGTCATGGAAACGCTTCAGCTGCATTTCGCGCCCGATATCCAGCCAGAACTTGAAGAAGTGGATGTCTTCATCCGCCACCATCTTCTCGAACCGCGGTACGTGATCGAGAAACTGTTCATATTGGGCAGGCGTGCAGAAGCCCATCACCGGCTCCACGCCCGCCCGGTTATACCAGGACCGGTCAAACAGCACGAATTCGCCCGCAGCCGGGAAATGCGAGATATAGCGCTGGAAATACCATTGGCCACGTTCGGTTTCGGTCGGCTTGGTCAGCGCAACCGTGCGGGCAGAACGCGGGTTCATGAATTCAAGTGTGGTGGAAATCGCACCACCCTTGCCGGCCGCATCGCGGCCCTCAAACAGCGCCATCACCCGCTTGCCGGTCTTCTGCAACCAGAACTGCACCTTCACCAGCTCGATCTGCAGGGCCTCGATTGCCTTCAGATACTCTTTTTCCTTCATCTTCTTGGAATAGGGAAAACTGCCGGAGGCCAGCGCCTTGTCTTCCACCCATCGTGGCAAAACCGGATCATCGATATCGAAAACGCGCTTTTCCTTGCCGAAGGTCAGCTCGATGGCGCGGCTTTCCTGTTCATCAGCCATGATGGTTCTCCCTTATGTCTTTTGGTTGTGGACATTCCTGCATGACGGCTGGAAAGACAAGGGGGCTTTTGCCCGGCCTTTTTTGCCAATCATGGGGACGACGTTTGGCGAAGCCTGGCGCATTGTCACAATTGCTTTCGAAACTGCAAAATCCCTGTCATGAAGGAAGGGTAACCGGTGGTTTCCCTGAATGAGGAGACGGGTGTGGACATGTGGGATCTGGATGAATGGTCGGTCCGGCTGCGGCGCGATGCGCTGCTGCTGGTCGTGCTTGCCGCGGTTGCATTCTTTGCCGTGTCTGCGGGTTTCGCGCCGGTCTATGCGCTGGCTGTTTTGCTTCTGGTCGCACTCGTTGCCCTTTCTCGCGGGGACATGCAGTCCTCGAAGGCAGGGCTTGCCGAGCCGGTCTCGCAAGGCGCGGATCAGCCCGCGCTGGCCGCGCTGATGGACCGGCTCGATCTACCGGTTCTGCTGGTCAGCCGGGCAGAAACCGTACTCCTGCAAAATGCAAGTGCCGAAACCCTGTTTGGTCCCCTGCCAGAAGGGGCACCTGTTTCGGCAAGGCTGCGCGCGCCGGGCCTCCTTGATATGCTCAGACGGGTGATGGAAAGCGGCGAGACGGACGAGCTCGATTATGTCGAGCGCATTCCGGTAACGCGCGCCTTCCGCGTGCGGGCAACGCCGCTGGACGCCACCCGCTTCGTGATCACCTTCACCGATCGTTCCGGCCTGCAGCGCATGGACCAGATGCGCACGGACTTCGTGGCGAATGCCAGCCATGAGCTGCGCACGCCGCTGGCCTCGCTGCGCGGCTTCATTGAAACGCTGCAGGGGCCAGCCCGCTCGGATCCGAAGGCGCAGGAGCGCTTTCTCGGCATCATGCTCGATCAGGTGACGCGCATGAGCCGGCTGGTGGATGACCTCCTGTCGCTGTCGCGGCTCGAGATCAAGTCCCATGTGGCCCCCGATGCAAAGGTGGATCTGGTTCCGCTCGTCGGCCACGTGATCGCAACCCTCCAGCCGCTTGCGGAAAGTCTGGGTGTCACCGTCACCTTTTCCGCACCGAAAGAGCCCGTCCCGATCCGCGGGGACAGGGACGAGCTGCAGCAGGTTTTTGAAAACCTGATCGAAAACGCCTGCAAATATGGTCAGGAGGGCAAGGCGGTGGAGGTGGACATCCGCGCCGATGCGGAGACTGGCGCCGAAGTCAGCATCACCGATCATGGACCGGGCATCGAGGCGCAGCACGTGCCGCGTCTGACCGAACGCTTCTACCGGGTGAATGTGGAGGCGAGCCGCTCGAAAAAGGGCACGGGCCTCGGCCTTGCCATCGTCAAACATATCCTCAACCGTCACAAGGCCCGTCTCGTCATCACCTCGGAACCCGGCAAGGGAAGCCGGTTTTCGGTGCGTTTTTGACATATTTGCCGGCCCATGCCTGTAGGCCACTGAAAAAAATCAATAAAATCATTTATTTAAGCTGTCACAATAGTTTCACCCAACTGACATAAAAGGTGAGATCAGAGGCGCTAAACCAGCCCTGCCTTCAGATGACGGAGCAAAGACGAAGCCGGACCTGAAAGCAGCAACGGACGGCAGAACGCCGCGCCAAAAGAGTTTCATCAACGGGAGAAACCCCATGACCCTTCTTCGCCTTACCGCTGCAGCGCTGATTGCCTCGGCAGCTTTCGCCGGAGCCGCGCATGCGCGTGACCAGATCAAGATCGTCGGCTCCTCGACGGTTTTCCCCTACATGCAGGCGGCTGCTGAAGAGTATGCAAACAAGTCCGGCAAGCCCGCTCCGGTGGTTGAATCGACCGGCACCGGCGGTGGCTTCAAGGTATTCTGCGGCGGCATCGGCCCGGATTTCCCGGATATCTCCAACGCCTCGCGCGCCATCAAGGACAGCGAAATCAAGCTCTGCGCCGACAATGGCGTGGTTGACATCACTGAAGCCAAGATCGGCTTTGACGGTCTGACGATCGCCATGGATCAGGCAGCCGGTGACATGGACCTCACCAAGGAACAGCTCTACAAGGCGCTTGCCGCCGAGCTTCCGGACGGCAAGGGCGGTTTCGTCGCCAATGCCTCCAAGAACTGGTCTGACATCGACCCCAAGCTGCCGAACACCCCGATCACCGTTTTCGGCCCGCCGCCGACCTCCGGCACCCGCGACGCCTTCGTTGAACTGGTGATGGATGCCGGTTGCTCCAAGCAGCCGGGCATGGCCGACCTCAAGAAGGCTGACGAGAAGAAGTACAAGGAAGTCTGCTCGCGCATGCGTCAGGATGGTCCGTTCATCGAAGCCGGTGAAAACGACAACCTGATCGTTCAGCGTCTGGAAGCAGACAAGAATGCCGTCGGCATCTTCGGCTACTCCTTCCTGTATGAAAACAGCGACAAGCTGAAGGGCGCCAAGATCGAAGGCGTTGAAGTGTCGGAAGAAAGCATTGCCGACGGTTCCTACCCGATCTCCCGCCCGCTGTTCTTCTACGTCAAGAACGCGCATCGCGACGTGATCCCGGGCCTGAAGGAGTTTCTCACCGAGGCAACCTCCGAAGAAGCTCTGGGTGACGATGGCTACATGGTCGAACGCGGCCTGACCCCGCTTTCCGCCGAGCTGCGTGAGGCAACCCGCAAGGCTGTTGCCGACGCTGTGAAGCTTTCGAAGTAAGTTTGAAATCAGTGGACCGCCCGGTGTAGACATGCCGGGCGGTCCATATGCATTCACCTCTGCTGGAGCCCCATGATGGCGGGTTATGTTCTGATGTTCCTGCTGGCAGCGGCCATTGTGATGGCCTTTGCCGGTGCAGCCAAGGCAAGGCGCACGGCCGATGCCGTGCCAGGAAAAACCCATTCGCGACCGATCTATCACGGTTTGAATGCAGCGATCTGGACGGGCATTCCTGCCTTCGTTTTCCTGCTGCTGTGGCTGTTCCTGCAAAACACGGTGATCGACCATCTGGTGCTCTCCGCTTATCCGGGCGTCGAGGCCATGGATGCCTCGGCCCGTTCGATTGCGATTTCCGAAGTGCGCCAGATCGTGGCTGGCAATATCTTCAAGCAGCCCACCCCCGAGGCGCTCGCTGCCGCCGATCATCTGCGGTCTCTGCAGGCGATTTCCGGCTGGGTCATTGCAACGGTTGCCTTTGCATCGGCCGCCATCGGCGCCTTCCTTGCCTGGCGTTTCGTCGGCAAGCGGGCGCGTGCCCGTCACAGCGTCGAGCGTGCGGTCTCGATCTTCATGCTTCTCTCCTCGCTTGCCGCGATCATCACCACCATCGGGATTGTCACCTCGCTGGTGTTTGAGGCGATGCGCTTTTTCTCGATGGTGCCGGTGCAGGAGTTCCTGTTCGGCCTGCGCTGGGAACCGCAGATCGCCCTGCGTGCTGATCAGGTTGCGGGCCAGGGCGCCTTCGGCGTCATCCCGGTCATCTTCGGCACGGTGGTGATCTCGCTGATCGCGATGCTGGTCGCGGTGCCGACCGGCATCTATTCCGCCATCTATCTCACCGAATATTCGCCTGCCCGCTTCCGCGCCGTGGTGAAGCCGCTCCTTGAAATCCTCGCAGGCATTCCGACCGTGGTCTACGGCTTCTTCGCCGTGCTGACTGTTGCGCCTGCGGTGCGCGATCTCGGAACCGCGATTGGCATTCCGGCCGAGCCGAACAGCGCGCTTGCGGCCGGTCTTGTGATGGGCGTGATGATCATTCCCTTCATCTCCTCGCTGTCGGATGATGCCTTTGCCGCCGTGCCGCGTGCGCTGCGCGATGGCTCTCTGGCGCTGGGGGCTACCAAGGGCGAGACGATCAAGAAGGTTCTGCTGCCGGCTGCCCTTCCGGGCATCATCGGCGGCGTGCTGCTCGCCCTGTCGCGCGCGATTGGCGAAACGATGATCGTGGTGATGGCCGCAGGCCTGATTGCCACGATGACGCTCAACCCCTTTGCCTCCGTGACCACCGTGACCGTGCAGATCGTGACGCTGCTGATCGGGGATGCGGAATTTGACAATCCGAAGACGCTTGCCGCCTTTGCACTGGGCCTCGTGCTGTTCGTCATCACGCTCGGCCTCAACCTGATTGCGCTTCGCACCGTGCGCCGGTTCCGGGAGAAATACTGATGAGTGCGGTCCAGCAGAACGTACAGACCGTCGACTGGCATTCCGACGCCATCAAGGCCCGCCGGAAAAGCCGCTACGCCGCCGAAACGCGCCTGAAGGCCTATGGCCTGATCGCCATCGTCTTCGCGCTCGGTTTCCTCACGATCCTGATCGGCTCGCTCACCGTCAAGGGCTACAAGGCCTTTGAACAGACAGTTGTTTCGGTGGAGATCGACCTCGCGACGTCGGGCTTCGATAGGGACAAGCTGATGGACGCGAACTGGAAGAGCCTGGTCAAGAAGGCCCTTCTGGAGGTCGGCGGTGCTGAAAGCCTGAAGAAGAAGGAACAGAAGGCCTATCTCGACATGTTCACCGACAACGCCGCCTATCTGGTGCGCGATCAGGTGATCGCCGATCCGGCACGGCTTTCGGGCAAGTCCAGCTTCGTTATCCCGCTTTCCGATCCCTTCGATCAGCTCGCAAAGGGAGAGATCTCCCGCGATACGCCGGAAGACCAGCGCCGGGTGAATGACAGGCAGATAGCCGCCTTCGACCAGCTGGTTGCCAAGGGCGTGGTCTCCAAGCCTTTCAACTGGGGCCTGATCTTCAATGCCGACAGCCGCTTCCCGGAGCTTGCCGGTCTTGCCGGTGCGATTTCCGGTTCCTTCTGGTCGATTGTCGTCTGCTTTGCGATCAGCTTTCCGGTCGGCATTGCGGCCGCGATCTATCTGGAAGAGTTTGCGCCGAAGAACCGCTGGACGGATCTCATCGAGATCAACATCAACAATCTTGCCGCCGTGCCTTCGGTCGTCTTCGGTCTGCTCGGCCTTGCGGTTTTCCTCGGCTGGTTCGGCCTGCCGCGCTCGGCACCGCTGGTCGGCGGTCTGGTGCTGGCACTGATGACGCTGCCGACACTGATCATCGTCACCCGCGTGTCGCTGAAGTCGGTGCCGTCCTCGATCCGCGAGGCAGCGCTTGGCATCGGCGCCTCCAAGCATGAGGCGATCTTCCACCACATCCTGCCGCTCGCCATGCCGACGGTGATGACCGGCACGATCATCAGCCTGGCGCGCGCACTCGGCGAAACCGCGCCGCTGCTTCTGATCGGCATGAATGCCTTCATGACCAGCACCGCGCATGGGGTGTTCGATGCCTCAACCGCGCTTCCCACCCAGATCTACATCTGGTCGGACAGCCCGGAGCGTGGCTTCGTCTCGCGCACATCGGCAGCCATTCTCGTGCTGCTTGCCTTCCTGGTGCTGATGAACGGCATCGCGATTTTCTTGCGCCAGCGCTTCGAACGCCGCTGGTAAGGAGTACACATCCATGAACATGATGGCTGAAACCACCACCGAAGCAAAGCAGGTCCAACCGATGAGCGAACCGTCCTTCAAGATGCTGGGCAGGAATGTCTCGGTGCACTACGGGGCCAAGCAGGCGCTGTTCAATGTCAATCTCGCCGTGCGCCAGAACACGGTGACGGCGCTGATCGGCCCGTCCGGCTGTGGCAAGTCGACCTTCCTGCGCTGCCTCAACCGCATGAATGACACGATCGACAATTGCCGGGTGTCAGGCGAGATCACCCTCGACGGGCAGGACATCTACGATGCCGCCATCGATGTGGTGGAACTGCGCGCCCGCGTCGGCATGGTCTTCCAGAAGCCGAACCCGTTCCCGAAGTCGATCTACGAGAATGTCGCCTATGGCCCGCGCATTCACGGCCTTGCCCGCAGCCGCGCCGATCTCGACCAGATCGTCGAGACGAGCCTTCAGAAGGCTGGTCTGTGGTCGGAAGTGAAGGACCGGCTGAACGAGCCGGGAACCGGCCTTTCCGGCGGCCAGCAGCAGCGCCTTTGCATCGCGCGCGCCGTTGCCGTGTCCCCGGAAGTGATCCTGATGGACGAGCCCTGCTCGGCGCTCGATCCGATTGCAACCGCCCGCGTGGAGGAGCTGATCCACGAGCTGCGGTCCAACTTCACCATCGTGATCGTTACCCATTCGATGCAGCAGGCCGCGCGTGTTTCGCAGCGCACCGCCATGTTCCACCTCGGCAATCTGGTCGAGGAGAATGATACGGACAAGATCTTCACCAATCCGGATGAACAGCGCACGCAGGATTACATCATGGGCCGCTTCGGCTAAGTCTTGGCCGCGCCCGCCCGCAATCCTCAAAGGTTCAAGGACATTCCCATGGCATCCAATCACATCTACTCCGCCTTCGACGAAGAGCTGAAATATCTGCAGAGCCGTATTTCCGAGATGGGCGGCCTTGCCGAACAGATGGTCAGCGAGGCGGTGCAGGCGCTGGTCAATTCCAACACCGAGCTTGCCCAGAAGGTGATTGCCGATGACGCAAAGCTCGATTCCGCCGAGCGCGAGGTGGGCGACAAGGCGATCATCGTGATTGCCCGCCGCCAGCCGGTTGCAGCGGACCTGCGCGAAATCATCGGCTCGCTGCGTATTGCGGCCGATCTCGAGCGTGTCGGCGATCTCGGCAAGAATACCGCCAAGCGGGTGATTGCGGTGCAGGAAAACGGCGTGCCGCGCAAGCTCGCCCGCGGCATCGAGCATCTGTCGGAACTGGCGCTGATCCAGCTCAAGGAAGTGCTTGACGTCTACACGACCCGCTCTGCCGAAAAAGCAAAGTCGATCCGCGAGCGCGACGAGGAAATCGACGCGATGTATACGTCGATCTTCCGCGAGCTTCTGACCTACATGATGGAAGATCCGCGCAACATCACGCCCTGCACGCATCTTCTGTTCTGCGCGAAGAACATCGAGCGTATCGGTGACCATGCGACCAATATCGCCGAGACAATCTATTACATGGCAACGGGTGCCCAGCCGGAAGGGGATCGTCCGAAGGATGATACCGCCAATTCGGTTGTGACACCGAAGGAATGATGCGCCTCTCCTGAGGCTCTCTCACCGATGACATTATTTGAAGCTGCCGCGCACCAGACCCTGTGCGGCGGACGGGGTTGATATTACTGTTCGATCCGAAGGGAAGGTTTGATCATGACGCCCAGAGTTGCGATCGTCGAGGACGAGGAAGCGATCTCCGAGCTGCTGCGCTACAATCTCGAGGCGGAAGGCTTCGAGGTGGACGCGATCCTGCGCGGCGACGAGGCGGAAACCCGGCTGAAGGAGCGGGTGCCGGATCTCCTGATCCTGGACTGGATGCTGCCCGGTGTTTCGGGCATCGAGCTCTGCCGGCGGCTGCGCCAGAAACCGGAAACCGAGCGGTTGTCGATCATCATGCTGACGGCGCGGGGCGAGGAGGCCGAGCGCGTGCGCGGTCTCACCACCGGAGCCGATGATTATGTGGTGAAACCCTTCTCGACACCGGAGCTGATGGCGCGGGTGAAGGCCATGCTGCGCCGGGCGCGGCCGGAGGTGCTGGCAACGCAATTGCGCTGCGGCGATCTGGAGCTGGACCGGGAGACGCACCGGGTTCACCGCAAGGGTCGCGAAATCCGGCTTGGCCCGACCGAGTTCAAGCTGCTCGAATTCCTGATGTCGGCGCCCGGACGGGTGTTCTCGCGCTCGCAGCTTCTCGATGGTGTCTGGGGCCACGATATCTATGTGGACGAGCGTACCGTGGATGTGCATATCGGCCGGTTGCGCAAGGCCGTGAACCTCTCCGGCATGGCGGATGTGATCCGCACCGTGCGCGGCGCCGGCTATTCGATCGAAAGCTGACGCTTACCGAAGCAGCAACAAAAAACACCCGGATCGGTAGCCGATCCGGGTGTTTTCGTTTGATGGTCGAGTGATCAGCGAGCGGCGCGGCGGCGGTCGGAAACCGGCTGGTAGGCAAGCTTCTGGTGATAGCCGCAATAGGGCGAGGCATCCGGGCTGTCATTGCCGCAGAAATGGAAATCTTCCTTCAGCGGGTCGCCAACCGGCCACTTGCAGGTGCGCTCGGTGAGCTGGATCAGCTCCAGACGGCGGGAAATCGGCACGACCACGTTGTCGGCGGGGCGGAATTCGACTTCCTCCACCGTATCGATCTCGATCTCCTCGCGCAGCATGGTTGCGCCCTGCTGGCGGGTCACGGTGCGGGTGGTGGCGCGGGCGGCATAGTTCGGAGCACGCGGTGCCGAAGTTGCACGCTTCGGCTGGCGGGCAGCGGTCGCGGGCGCGGTGCCACCGGCCTTGGCGCGGCCCGGCAAACTCAGACGATGCACCTTGCCGATCACCGCATTGCGGCTGACCCCGCCAAGCTGGGCCGCAATCTGGCTTGCGCTCAGACCTTCCGACCAGAGCTTCTTGAGTTTTTCAACGCGCTCGTCTGTCCAGTTCATGCACATTCTCCGCTGTCGCGTTTGTGATAGACGGAATCCGTCACCGTGCGCCGGGCTGATACCCGGCGTCAAACGCCCTACATTGTCGTGACTAGTTCCGCCGCATGCAGTCTAGTAATTGAGATTTAACCTAGTGTGAGGCTGACTCTGTGACAAGAGTCGCCGGAATCATGATGATTCGATTTTCGACTTTTCCCCAACTTGCTTCCCCGTGAACTTTTCGACCGTGACATGTTTGCAACCCCGGCGAACCATGCCCCGGGCAGGACCGGATTCACCGCGGTTTTGTTGACATTGCACCGCGAAACGAGGATATTGCGCCGCCGCCGCAAGGCGGCATTTTGATTTTTCCGGGCTGGTTTCCAGCCTTTCCGAAGCCGCTTTGCCAAGAGGTGCGTCATGGCCGCTGCCACGCCGCTTTATGATACCTATAACCGCGCGCCCCTGAGGTTCACCCACGGGGAAGGCGCCTGGCTTACAACCGAAAGCGGCGAACGATATCTGGATTTCGCAGCCGGCGTCGCGGTGAATTCGCTGGGTCATGCCCATCCGCATCTCGTCAAGGCGCTCACCGATCAGGCATCGAAGGTCTGGCACCTGTCGAACCTCTATGAGGTTCCGGGACAGGAGGCGCTCGGGCGCCGTCTGATGGACGCAACCTTTGCCGACAAGGTGTTCTTCACCAATTCCGGTGCCGAGGCGCTCGAATGCGCGATCAAGACCGCGCGGCGCTATCATTTTGCCAAGGGCCATCCGGAACGCTTCCACATCATCACCTTCGAAGGGGCATTCCACGGCCGCACCACCGCGACGATTGCGGCTGGCGGCAACGAGAAATATATCGAGGGCTTCGGCCCCAAGGCACCCGGTTTCGATCAGGTGGCCTTCGGCGATCTCGATGCGGTGAAGGCGGCAATCGGGCCAGAGACCGGTGCGATCCTGATCGAGCCGGTGCAGGGGGAGGGCGGCATCCGTCCGGCCTCGAATGATTTTCTCAAAGCCTTGCGGGCGCTCTGCGACGAGCATGGCCTGCTGCTGATCCTCGATGAGGTGCAATGCGGCGTCGGCCGCACCGGCAAGTTCTTCGCCTATGAATGGGCAGGCATCACTCCGGATATCATGGCTGTTGCCAAGGGTATCGGCGGCGGTTTCCCGCTCGGGGCTTGCCTTGCCACTGCTGAGGCTGCCTCCGGCATGGTGGCCGGCACGCATGGCTCGACCTATGGCGGCAATCCGCTGGCGATGGCCGTGGGGCAGGCTGTGCTCGACGTGGTGCTGGAAGAGGGCTTCCTGCAGCATGTGCGCGATATGGCGCTCCTCTTTGCGCAAGGGCTTGCCTCGCTGAAGGACCGGTTCCCGGATGTGATTGCCGAAATCCGTGGCACGGGTCTGATGCTCGGCATCAAGCCGGTCGGCCCGTCTTCCGAGCTGTTGATGGCCATGCGCCGGGAGCATCTGCTCGGCGTTCCGGCAGGCGAAAACGTCATCCGTCTTCTGCCGCCGCTCACGGTTACGGCAGAGGATGTGCGCGAGGGCCTTGCCCGCATCGAGCGTGCTGCCGAAAGCCTTACCTCCTCTTCCGCATCCGGCGCGGCCAAGTCCGCCTGATCACCTCTCTCATACGGAACACCATCATGGCATCTGCAAAGCATTTTCTTGATCTCTCCGCCGTCAGCGCCGCGGACCTGCGCCGCATTCTCGACGACGCGAAGGAGCGAAAGGCTCAGACCAAGGCGGGCACGGCGGCAAAGCCGCTGTCCGGCAAGATGCTGGCGATGATTTTCGAAAAGCCCTCGACCCGTACCCGCGTCTCCTTCGATGTCGGCATGCGCCAGCTCGGCGGCGAGACGCTGTTTCTCTCCGGCACCGAAATGCAGCTCGGCCGGGCCGAAACCATCGGTGATACCGCCAAGGTTCTGTCGCGCTATGTGGATGCGATCATGATCCGCACCACCGATCACCGCCGCCTGATGGAACTGGCCGAACATGCCACCGTGCCGGTGATCAACGGCCTGACGGATGACACCCATCCCTGCCAGATCATGGCCGACCTGATGACCTTCGAGGAGCATCGCGGCCCGGTGAAGGGCAAGACCTTCGCCTGGACCGGCGACGGTAACAATATCCTGCATTCGCTGGTGGAAGGGGCTGCCCGCTTCGGCTATCGCATGAACATGGCCGTGCCGCTCGGCTCCGAACCGGATGACCGTTTCCTCAACTGGTCGCGCAACAATGGCGGCGACATCATGCTGTGCCATGATGCGGAAAAGGCCGTGGCCGGGGCTGATCTCGTCGTCACCGATACCTGGGTCTCGATGAACCAGGAACACAAGGCCCGTGGCCACAATATCTTCCAGCCCTTCCAGGTGAACACAGAGCTGATGAAGAAGGCGAAGGCCGATGCGCTTTTCATGCATTGCCTGCCCGCCCATCGCGGCGAAGAGGTGACGGATGAGGTGATCGACGGCCCGCAGTCGGTGGTCTTCGACGAGGCTGAAAACCGCCTGCATGCGCAGAAATCGGTTCTCGCCTGGTGCTTCGGTCTGGTGTAAGCGGAATTCAATCCCATATACGGCCAAAATCAGCCGTTTCAGGAGTAAGTCATGGCAGAAGATGCCACCACGCTTGGCGAATTCGGTTTCGCCGGAGATGACCACGTCGTGCCCTTTCAGGTGGAAGGGCTGGATGTCCGCGGCCGCGCGGTTCAGCTCGGGCCGATGCTCGACGCCATTTTAAGCCGCCATGCCTATCCGCCAGCCGTTGCCCGCCTGCTGGCCGAGGTCACGGCCCTTGCCGTCCTCATCGGCACCTCGCTGAAATTCGAGGGTAAATTTACCGTCCAGACCCGAAGCGACGGGCCGGTGGACCTGCTGGTCGTGGATTTTGCGACCCCGTCTGCCGTGCGCGCCTATGCCCGGTTCACCGAGGAAGCGCTGAATGCGGCGCTGAAAGCAGGCAAAAGCGCGCCGCAGGACCTGCTCGGCAAGGGCATCCTTGCCTTCACCATCGATCAGGGCTCCTATACCCAGCCTTATCAGGGCATCGTCGCGCTGGATGGCGCATCGCTGGAAGACATTGCCGGGCTCTACTTCCGCCAGTCGGAACAGATCCCGACGCGGGTGCGTCTTGGGTCTGCGGAGTTCTACGACCGGGGTCCCGATGGCAAGGCGCGTCACCACTGGCGCGCGGGCGGCATCATCGCCCAGTTCCTGCCCGAAGCGCCGGAGCGCATGCGGCAGGGTGATCTGCCGGGTGGCGATGGTGACGAGACGCAGGGCATTGCCGAGGACGATACCTGGACGGAAGCCCGCACGCTTCTGGAAACGGTGGAAGTCGCCGAGCTTACCGATCCCGATGTCGGGGCCGAGCGGCTGCTTTACCGCCTGTTCCACGAACGCGGCGTGCGCGTCTACGAGCCGCAACTGGTCGAAGACCGCTGCCGCTGCTCGCGCGACAAGCTGAAAGGCGTTCTGGCCAATTTCACCCGCGAGGAAGTGGAAGACATTCTGGAAGACGGCGTGGTTTCGGTGACCTGCGAATTCTGCTCGACCACCTACCGCTATCAGGCAGAGGAAGTGCTGCCTGCTTGAGACGCCTTTGCCCGCGTCAGTTCAGCACGCGGGTCAGGCCCGGCACATCCAGCGAGAAGGCCGGGATATCGACGTCGAAGATCACGCCGCGATCGGTTTCCATCTGGTAGCGCCCGAACATCATGCCGGAGGGCGTGTCGAGCGGGCAGCCGGAGGAATATTCGTAAGTATCACCGGGACCAAGATGCGGCTGTTCGCCGATCACACCGGGGCCGGTCACTTCATCCACCTGACCGTTCTGGTCGGTGATGTGCCAGTAGCGGCTGATCAGGCGCACGGGCTCCGGTGACAGGTTCGAGATGACGATGCGATAACCCCAGACATAGCGTCCGTCTTCCGGATCGGATTGCTCCTCCAGATAATAGGGTTCCACCACCACTTCGATACCCTTGGTCAGGGCCCTGTACATTCCATCAACCTTCGCCAACACGGGAACACATTGATCCTACAACAAGCCGCGCGATGCTCAAGCCGCTTCGGCCAATTTGGTACAACTTCGGAACCATAGGGTCAAAAGGTTAAGCATGCCCAAAAATTCGGGCCTTCCCCAGCCGACAAAATAGGCCCGCACCCTGCGGAAAACAGGGGCGGGCCCTTGATTTTTGACACCTGTCAAGATCAGGCGGAAACCCTGGAAAGCGCCTGCTCGAAATCGGCGATCAGGTCTTCCGCATCCTCGATACCGGCCGAAAGACGGACGGTGCCTGCCGAGATGCCGAGCTCGGCACGGGCCTCGTCCGTCAGGTTCTTGTGGGTCGTGGTGGCGGGATGGGTGATCAGGCTCTTGGCATCGCCGAGATTGTTGGAGATGCGAACGACCTCAAGCGCGTTCTGCAGCCGGAAGGCCGCCTCCTTGCCGCCTTTCAGCTCGAAGCAGACGAGTGTCGAGCCGCCCTTCATCTGGCGGGCGATGATATCGGCCTGCGGATGATCCTTGCGGCCCGGATAGATCACGCGCGCGACCTTGCTGCTCGCGGCAAGGAAGTCGGCGATCTTCGCGGCATTCTCCGTCTGCTGCTTCACGCGCAGCGGCAGCGTCTCGATGCCCTTCAGCAGTGTCCAGGCATTGAAGGGAGACATGGCCGGGCCGGTATGACGGAAATAGTCGTGCAGGTTCTCGTCGATCCACTGCTTGTCGGAAAGCACCACGCCACCCAAGCAGCGGCCCTGTCCGTCAATATGCTTGGTCGCGGAATAGACGACCACATGCGCGCCAAGCTCCAGCGGCTTCTGGAACAGCGGCGTCGCAAACACGTTGTCGACCACCACCTTGGCACCGATCTGGTTGGCGAGCTTCGCTACGCCGGCAATATCGATCACTTCGAGTGTCGGATTGGTCGGGCTTTCGAGGAAGAAGACCTTGGTGGTCTTGCGGACCGCCTTTTCCCAATTGGAAAGATCGCGACCGTCGATCAGCGTGCATTCGATGCCATATTTCGGGGCAAGCGTTTCCACCACCCAGCGGCAGGAGCCAAAGAGCGCGCGGGCGGCGACGATATGATCGCCCGCCTTCAGCTGACAGAGAATTGCCGCAGACACCGCAGCCATGCCGGAGGCGGTGGCGCGCGCATCTTCCGCGCCTTCCAGCATGCACATGCGCTTTTCGAACATGTCATTGGTGGGGCTGCCGTATCGGGCATAGATGAAACCATCGGTTTCGCCCTTGAAGCGCGCTTCTGCGGCCTCGGAGGTTTCATAGACGAACCCTTGCGTCAGGAAGATTGCTTCCGACGTTTCGCCGTGGTGCGAGCGGGTGGTGCCGCCGTGGACGAGCTGGGTTGCGGGACGCCAGGACTTGCTCATGACACTCTGCTTTCCATAACAAAAAACCGGTCGCCCAACGGGGACCGGTTGCCAACAACCCGGTCCTTTAGCCACTTGTTTAACGTGGCTGCAAGCCGACCGGCCAAATCACCACGGGATAAATCTGCCTTAGCGCCGATTAAGGCTTGCGTCAATTGGCGCGGATCGAAAGAAATGTCGCGATGACAAGGTGCCGGGTTTCACGCGCGGCGGAAGGGTTTATGGGAGTGGCATGATGACACGCACCACCGGCATTCTGGCGGACGGCGCCATTCACCGCCTGTTCGCCGAGGGCAGGCTGAAAAGCGAGGCCGCGCTCGATTCCGACCAGATCCAGCCCGCCAGCCTGGACCTGAGGCTTGGCGGCAAGGCGCTGCGCGTGCGCGCCAGTTTCATGCCCGGCCCGGGCGCAACCGTTGCCGAGAAGCTCGAGCGGCTGACACTGCATGAAATCAGCCTGGAACAGGGCGCGGTGCTGGAAACCGGCTGCGTCTATATCGTGCCTCTGATGGAAAGCCTCGATCTGCCGGAGATGATGTCCGCCTCGGCCAATCCGAAAAGCTCGACCGGGCGGCTCGATATCTTCACCCGGGTGATCACCGACCGGGCGCAGGAGTTCGACAAGATCCCGGCCGGTTATTGCGGCCCGCTCTACCTTGAAATCTCGCCCCGCACCTTCCCGATTGTCGTGCGGCGCGGCTCGCGCCTGTCGCAGATCCGCTTCCGCATCGGCCAGTCGGTGCTGTCGGAGCCGGACCTGCTGGCGCTCCATCAGGCCGAAACGCTGGTGGCCGCCGAAATGCCGAATGTCTCGGGTGGCGCGATTGCGCTGTCGATCGATCTCAAGGGCACCGGGCCGGACGGGCTCGTCGGCTATCGCGGCAAACATCATACTGCTGTCATCGACGTGGATATCAAGGCTGCCCATGATGTGCTCGATTTCTGGGAGCCGCTCTATGCGCGCGGGCGCGGCGAGCTTATCCTCGATCCGGACGAATTCTATATTCTCGTCTCCCGCGAGGCCGTGCATGTGCCGCCGCTCTATGCGGCCGAAATGACACCGTTCGATCCGCTGGTCGGCGAATTCCGCGTGCATTACGCCGGTTTCTTCGATCCGGGCTTTGGCCATGCGGGTGCGGGCGGGGCCGGAAGCCGCGCAGTGCTCGAGGTTCGCAGCCATGAAGTTCCCTTCATTCTTGAGCACGGCCAGATCGTCGGGCGGCTTGTTTACGAACATATGCTGGCCCGTCCGGACGGGCTTTACGGCATGCAGGGCTCGAATTATCAGGCACAGGGCCTGAAGCTCTCCAAGCATTTCCGCCCGCCGCAGCTCAAAGCTTGACAAAGCGCCGTCTTCCGGTGGAAGAAGAGCCAGCAAGCGGGTGTAGCTCAATGGTAGAGCAGCAGCTTCCCAAGCTGAATACGAGGGTTCGATTCCCTTCACCCGCTCCATAGCCCCCGCAGATTGACACAGCTCCACAGGCTGGAGCGCGCGCCATCCGGTCAACTGACCTGAATCGCACCATGCTTTAAATTGCAACGATTGCGATTACTAAATGTTAAAATCGATCTGTGAGTGTACCTGGCAGAGTTACACTATGTCTGCCGGATGATCCGGGCAGCCAGGGCCCCTTGAGGGCAAGCCGTGTGGTGTTGATGAAAACACCAGGATGGCTGTGGAGGATCAGTCTCGTGCTGGGTCAGGCGTCTGGAGCTGGAGTGGAAACTCGTCCGGTGGTAAACGAAGTGTTGCCTTCGGAAAAACAGCCATTCCAGCTGTCGCGAACCGATCTCAACCAGGAGATCAGCCGCACCATCCATCCGATCCTGTTCGGCGCCCTGAACCCGCTTGCCGCCTATTTCGCCGCGATCATTCTGCTTTACTATTTTCTGGAAACGCCGTTGGGCTTCCGGGTCATGGCACCGCTTTCGGCCATCACCGCCGCCTTCTTCCTGCTCGGGCGGGTCATGTGGTTTTCCGAGTACAAAAGTATTGCGCAGCTGGAACTCATCACACTGTTCACGGGCTTGCTTGTCTATATCAACATCCACGCCTTCCTCTATTTTCATCCCGAACCGAGCCGTCTCTCCTATTTCATCATCTTCATGCTCTGTCTGGTCACCATGAGCCCGACTTTGCGGGTGGTCATTGCAGGGGCCATCATCTGCATGGGCACGATGGTCCTGATGGCCTACCGGCATGGGCCACAGGTGACAGAGCAATTCGTGATGCTGGCCGTTGCAGCCTGCTTTGCGGCCTTTGGCGTCCTGACGCTGATGCGCAAGGCCATCAGCAATGCGGTTGAATCCCGCCTCACGGCCGAGGAAATGCAGAAGCTCGCGCAGGATCAGGCCCATCACGATGCCCTGACCGGCCTTCCCAACCGTCGCATCTTCTTTGCGGAGCTCGAGGACCTGCTGCAGGCACCCGCGCCCCAACCCTTCGCGCTTGCCATCATCGATCTTGATGGCTTCAAGCCGATCAACGATCTCTATGGCCACCGGGTCGGTGACCGGGTGCTTTCCGAGGTGGGGGAGAGGCTGAAGCAGGTCTTCCGCACGCAGTACATGATCGCCCGTCTGGGTGGCGACGAGTTTTCCGTCCTTTTCACCCGCCCGCTTTCGGACGAGGAACTGTCGGTCATCTGCCGCGACGCAATTGCCGCCTTGCAAAAACCGCTGCTTGGAACGGGCAGCCAGCTCACCGTCTCCGCCTCCATCGGCATTGCCCGCTATCCGGACCATGGTCAAAAGGTCACCGAAATTTACGAAAAGGCCGATCACGCCCTTTATGTTGCCAAAAGCAGCAACCGCGGCGATGTGGTGATCTTCAATGACCGCCACGAAATGGATATCCGCAATTCGGTGCGTCTTGAGCGTGCCTTGAAATCCGCAGATCTCGAGAACGAACTCTATGTGGTCTTCCAGCCTCAGGTGGACACGGTCAATGACCGGATTGCCGGGTTTGAAGCGCTGGCCCGTTGGGAAAGTCCGGAACTCGGGCTGGTTTCCCCCGGCATTTTCATTCCCTCTGCTGAACGCTGCGGCATGATCGAAACGGTGACCGAAATCGTGCTGCGCAAAATCCTTGCGACGATTGATGAATTGCCTGCAGAGGCTTCGGTTGCAATCAATCTCTCCGCCCACGAGGTGACGTCCGGACGCTCGGCAGACCGCATTCTCGACATTGTCCAGCAAAGCGGCGTAGACCCGCGCCGACTGGAATTCGAACTGACCGAAACCGCAATCATGACGGATTTTGAAACGGCCTGCGCCTCCCTGCGGAAGCTTTCGGACATCGGGTGCCGCATCGCGCTGGATGATTTCGGGGCCGGTTACTCCTGCTTCAACTACATTCACCGCTTCCCTCTGGACAAGATCAAGATCGACCGGTCCTTCGTCAGCAGCCTGACGGAAGGCGCTATCGGCTATGATATCATCCGCGCCATTGTCGGGCTTTGCCGCAACCTCGGCTACGATTGCCTGGTGGAAGGCGTTGAAACCGCCGAGCAGCTGGATGCCGTGAAGGCTTCCGGGGCACGCTTCGTGCAGGGCTACTATTTCAGCCGGCCGATAGGCCTTCGCGACGTCGCCCATTTCGTCGAGCGCTTTGAAGCAGCGGCTGCTGCCAATGCCAATGCCGCCACGCGCGCTGGCGGAGCTTTGAAAACAGGCACCTGAGGCCTTCCGGACCTGTTCGTCCCCGGCTCCCGGGCCCGTGCCCGGGATTGATGCGCGCCACGCAAAGCTATCCCTTAATCCATCTCTCCGGAGCGGTTCGTGCGCCCTTCGGTTGCAGGCGACTATCGCCTTGTATTTTTGCCTTTGCGCAATTAACAATAGTTATATTAAAAACTTATAGGGGGGGGGAGAATGTCTCAATCTCAGACCAAGACGGCAGGCATGGTGCCTGACCGCGTTCTCAGGCACCGCTGGGAGACGCCGATGCTGGCGATCTGCGGGATCATCACCATTGCCGCTTTTGCCGCGTCCATTTATGTCTTTCTGTTCATGCCGGAAGCCGGGGATTCAGAAACGGAAGGATCGATCCGCGAGATGCTTCAGGGCGCAGCCCTTTTGCCGCTGCTGGCGCTGGCTATTCTGGTCACCCGCTATTTCATGGCCGCAGGCCTTCGCTCCGGCAGTGTCAAGGCGGGGCCGGAACAGTTTCCTGAACTCTATGCCATGCATGTCTCGCTGGCCGAGAAGCTCGGACTTGCCCGCATACCGGATCTTTATGTCGCCAATGGCAATGGTGTGGTCAACGCCTATGCCTTTGCCTGCGACTATCGTCGCCGCTACGTGGTGGTGCATGCGGAAATCGCGCGTCTGGTCGATGACTATCCGGATGTCGTGGCGTTTGTGATTGCCCATGAGCTTGGCCATCACAAGCTTGGCCATGTGCGCTGGTGGCGCAATGTCATCGGCATCATTCCGGGCGGACTGATCTTTCCTGGACGGGCCATGGTGCGGGCGCAGGAATATTCCGCCGATCGCGTGGCAACGACCGTCTGCAACCAGTGCTCGCAAGGCATCGGCCTTCTCAGCGTCGGCCCCTATCTGCAGCACCGGGTTTCATCCGGTCCCTACATGGCGCAGGCTGTGGAAGAGGAGAAAAGCTGGTTTGTCCGCTTTGCCAACTGGGTGGCCGATCACAGCGTCAACACCAAGCGTTACCTTGCGCTTCGCGCAATCGAGGAGCACGGGCTGGATCGTCACGGGCCCCTGTTCCTCTGAACATTGCGGTGCGCATTGAACCGATCCGCACCTGAAAGCAAAAGCCCGCCCTGATGTTACTCGGGGCGGGCTTTCGATTTTGAACGCTGTCCTTTTCGCGCAGCCGGTCAGGCCGCGTTGTGCATGCGGCCACTGGCGCTGCGTTTTCCGCTGTCGGCGCCATGCGAGAGCTTGAAATGCGCCATCATGCCCAGAAGCTTGCGGCTTTCTTCCGCAAGCGTCTGCGAGGCGGCATTGGATTCCTCCACCATCGCGGCATTTTGCTGGGTCGTCTGGTCCATCTGGTTGACGGCAGCGTTGATCGAATGCAGCCCGGTTGCCTGTTCCGACGAGGAAACCGAAATCGCCCGCATGTGCTCGTTGATGCTGAAGATGAACTGGTTGATTTCCTGCAGTGCATCGCCGGTATTGCTGACGAGTTTCACGCCGCGCGACACTTCGTTGCCTGAACTCTGGATGAGGTCCTTGATTTCCTTCGCAGCCTTGGCGGAACGCTGCGCAAGTTCACGCACTTCCTGTGCAACCACGGCAAAGCCGCGGCCCGCCTCGCCCGCACGGGCAGCTTCCACACCGGCATTAAGGGCAAGAAGGTTTGTCTGGAAGGCGATCTCGTCGATGACGCTGATGATGCTGGAAATCTTGCGCGAGGAGGATTCGATCTCGCTCATCGCGTTCACCGCATCGGCAACCACGCGGCCGGAATTGTCTGCGCTGGTATTGGCCTGCGCGGCGACCTGGCTTGCCTCGCGGGCACGGGTGGAGGAATTGGACACGTTCACCGTGATCTCGTCCAGCGAAGCGGCCGTTTCCTCAAGCGTTGCCGCCTGGCTCTCGGTGCGCTGCGAAAGGTTCTGGATCGCACCGCTGATTTCCGCCGTGCCAGAGTTGATCGTCTCGATGCTCCGGGTGATCTGCACGAATGTATCATTGAGCTGCCGCACGGACCGGTTGAGGTCGGCTCGCAGCTGTTCGAATTCCGGTGCAAAGCGCTCTTCGAGCTGGAAACCGAAATCGCCTGCGCAAAGCTTTGTCAGCGCATCGCCGAGCGAGTTCACCGTATTCACGCGCTGGGTCACGTCATTGGCGAATTTTACCACCTTCACCACCCGGCCGTTCTCGTCCAGGATCGGGTTGTAGGAGCCGGAAATCACCACGAAGCTGCGCGATTTCGTCATGCGGCGGAATTCGGCCGCCACATACTGGCCGGAACGCAGAGTTTCCCAGAAACCCTTGTAGTCGTTCGAATTGCCATATGCATCTTCCACAAAGATGCGGTGATGCTTGCCCTTGATCTCTTCAAGTGTGTAGCCCATCAGGCGCAGAAAATTGGTATTTGCCGTGATGATCTCGCCGTCGGTGTTGAACTCGATGATGGCCTGCGAGCGGCTGATTGCGGCGATCTGGGCCGTATAGTCCACATTCAGCAGCCGTTCCTTGGCGTTGAACCATTCGACCACGAAGCCCGTGACTTCATTGCCGGATTTCAGCGGCGTGACCGTCAGGTCGAAAATCTGCGAGCCGATCTTGATGGTCGCCTTGTGCCGGTTCTGCAGAGCGGAAAGCATGTTCCGCTGGTGGCTGGGGTTCTTGTGGAACACGTCGATGTTCTTGCCGATCAGCGTCGCGACCTCGAATTTCGGCAGCTCCTTGCGCAGGTCCGATTCCACTTCGGAGAGCAGCGTTTTCACGGCCTCGTTCATGAAGGTGATATTGAGGTGCTTGTCCGCGATCATGATATTGGCCGTAACCGCATTGAGTGCGGTTAACTGCGATTTCGATGCAGATGATTGAATGCCGAACATTGCGAAAGCTCCGTTAGCCGCATGCCGCCAACTGCATCTTGACGCCCCTATCGTGCGGTGAAATTCCGCTCCGTAATGGGGCGGCGTTTATTAGTTGTCTTTTAAAGCGAAAAGGTATGTTAATTGTTAAAACGCAATAATTCAGAAAAATACCATAAATAGGCGATTTATGAAATGATTTGAGGCATTTATGTATAGTTTCGGAGCGTTGTTAGCGCCTTTTATTTCTGAACAAATACGCTGTTTTTGGAGTCACAAAAATGTGAGTATGAATTGGATCACAACTTGAGGCTATTGTTCACCTGTTCTGTTCCTACTTCAAATAAGAAGAATATTGAAAGTCGAAATCTGAAATGTGTGGTGTCGAAATAGAAGCGCTAACGAAACATATAATATTGCTAAAATTAACGCAAGAGGGACTTGATAGGCATCGATAGCGAAGAGTTGAAGAAGCGAACTGATTAAGCATTATGCAACACTTGGTTGGTAGAACTACGATGCAAATGAATTTTGCTCTTGCTCAGGCATGACGCCCGAACCGTTTCCAGTTTTCGCTCCGCATGACCGAGCAGCCCGCAGGCCCTCATGCCTCGGCAGTCAGACCGGTCCCGGAGCCAAAGTGAGGGCAATATGCGCATCAAACAGATCTTTCTTTCCCTGTCCGGAATTGTGATTGCTGCCTCCGTCGGCATCATCGGCTCGATGACGCTCAGCCGCGGCAGTCAGGACAAGCTGCAGCAGGCCTATGCCGCGCGCTACGAATCCTATCTGCTCGCCGATGAGTTGCGACAATCCTCCGACGATCTCACCCGGTTGGTCCGCACCTATGTGTCGACGGCGAACCCGGCCTACAAGGATCAGTATAATGCCGTTCTAGACATAAGAAACGGCAAGAGCCCGCGTCCGCAGGACTACTACCGCATCTATTGGGATTTCGTGGCCGGTGGCAATGCATCCCCGCGTCCGCTGGGTGAAACCAAGCCGCTCCTCGACATGATGAAGGATGCGGGTTTCAGCCAGAAGGAAATGGATCTTCTTGCCGAAGCCAAGGGCAATTCCGATGGTCTCGTCAATCTCGAGGTCGAGGCGATGAAGCTGATGGAGGATACCAATCCTGCCACCAAGGCCGCCTCGCAGATGAAGGCCATCGAGATGGTCAACTCGACGGACTATCATGCCTACAAGGCAAAGATCATGGAGCCGATCGACCGGTTCTATGTGGAGTTGAACACGCGCCTTCTGGACAATATCGCCAGTGCGACCGCAACGGCCAATTTCTACTGGCTGTGCATGATCGTGAGTGTTGCAACGCTCTGCCTCGCGATTGCAGGCTTCGGGCTCGTGATCTATCAGCGTGTTGTGCGCGGCATTTTCGCCCTGCAGTCCAATATGGAGCTGGTTTCCAATCACAAGCTGGATAATCCGGTGGCCCTTCAGGATCGTGGCGATGAAATCGGCGATATGGCGCGGGCTCTTGAGGGCTTCCGCCAGTCGGCGATCCGCCAGGTTGCGCTGGAGGCCGAGGCCGTCGAGGCTCGCAGCCGCAATGATGCGGAACGTTCTCGCCTGGTCGAGGAGGCCGAACAGGCTGCCCAGCAGCGTCTCAACAACGCGACCTCGACCCTTGCCGCCGGTCTGAAGCGACTGTCCGACGGCGATCTTTCCTTCTCCATCGATCAGCCGCTCTCGCCGGAATTCGAGCCCCTGCGTCTCGATCTCAACTCGGCCGTCGGCCAGCTGCGCCAGACGCTTTCTGCGGTGGCCCGCTCGACGGAACAGATCGATACCGGCTCGCGCGAAATCAGCCAGAGCGCGGACGATCTTTCCCGCCGCACCGAACAGCAGGCCGCAGCGCTTGAGCAGACCGCCGCCGCACTGGATGAAATCACCACCAATGTGGCGAATTCGGAAAAGCGCGTGCAGGAAGCCCGCAGCGTCACCCTGGAAGCAAACCGCAGCACCCAGCAATCCGGCCAGATCGTCGCCAAGGCGGTGGAAGCCATGGGGCGCATCGAGGGGTCTTCCGACCAGATTTCGAACATCATCACCGTGATCGACGAAATCGCCTTCCAGACCAACCTGCTCGCCTTGAATGCGGGTGTGGAAGCCGCCCGTGCCGGTGAGGCCGGCAAGGGTTTCGCCGTGGTCGCCCAGGAAGTGCGCGAGCTTGCCCAGCGTGCTGCCAAGGCCGCCAAGGAAATCAAGGAACTGATCCGCAGCTCCAACCAGGAGGTGGAAAACGGCGTACGGCTGGTGCGGGAAACCGGCGATGCCCTGCAGACCATCGACGACATCATCGCCAAGGTGACCGCGCATATGGAAGCGATTGCCACCTCGTCGCGGGAGCAGTCGCTGGGCCTTGCCGAAGTCAACACCGCTGTCAACCAGATGGATCAGGTCACCCAGAAGAATGCGGCCATGGTGGAAGAAACCAATGCCGCAAGCGTGACCCTCGCACAGGAAGTCAACGGCCTTCGCGAAATGATCTTCCAGTTCAAGCTTGCCGGTGGCGGTTCTTCCGGTGCCCGCTGGAACAACGCCGCCTGAGAGGCAATTGCCAGTTGAACAGGAGAGGGCCAGCCCGCCCGGGCTGGCCCCTTTTTCATGCGGCGTTTTCGCCCGGCGCCGCCCTTTGCCGACGTCGTACCGGGCTATGCGGGGTCTTGTTCCAGACGAATGGATTTCGGTAAAGCTCGTAGAGGGCCATCCAGGCGGCAAGTGTGAGGTTCAGCCAGTAAAGTGGAACAAGGCCAAGCCTGCGCCATGCAGGGCGCGGCAGGCTGGCCGGCATCACCAGCAGCCAGGCAAGCAGCATCAGCGCAAAGCCGCCAATCAGATTGTATGCATCGACCACCATCAGAAGACCATTGAGCGAGGCGAGCACTGGCAGCGTTCCGGTGATCGCATCCCAGAGAAAGATACCAAGGCTCAGATAAAGCATCGGGTGAAACAGGGCCGAAAGCAGCATGCCGCCGGTGGTCAGCGTATAGGCGATCATCGCGCCGGGACCGAGCTGCACGGCAAGCTGGAGTGGATAGCGGAAGCTCACCAGCAAGGTTTGAAGCCATCCCTTGAACCAGCGTCGCCGCTGGGCAATCCACACCGCGCGCTCTTCCGGCGCATCCTCCCGCGTCGGGTAGGAAATCATGCCGGTGCGGTAGCCGAAGCGGTGAAGCCGTGTGCCGAGATCGGCATCCTCCGTGACATTGAACGGGTCCCAGGCCCCGCATTCGACAAGTGCCGAACGGCGGAAATGATTGGACGTACCGCCAAGCGGAAGCGGCAGTTGCAGCCGGGCAAGGAAGGGCAGGAGCGACCCGAACAGCGCTGCATATTCCACCGCGAACAGGCCGGAAAGCCAGTTCTTGCCGCCATTGGTGATCTCCAGCGGAGCCTGCAGGCAGGCAAGGTCTGATCCCTCCCGCAGGAACCGGGCATGGGCTTCGCGCAATTGCAGCGGATGGGGGCGATCTTCCGCATCATAGACGGTCACCAGCGCGCCGCGCGCACCCGCCAGCGCATAGGAGAGCGCCTTCGGCTTTGTGCGCGGCAGATGGTCGGGCACTTCCACCAGTTCCATATAGGCTGGCAGTCCGACGGCCTTCAGCGCCGCAATCGTTTCCCGATCACCTTCCTCGCAGATAAGCTTGATATCGAGCCGCGCATGCGGCCATTCGATCCGCGAGAGGGCCGTGATCAACTGGCGGGCGACGGCCGCTTCCTGATGCAGCGCCACCAGCACCGTATAGACCGGCAGGCCCGGCTGCAGCCGGTCGATCTTTTCCGGCTCGGGCTTCCTCGCGCGCGGCAGAAAGGCGAGCAGGCGCATGGAGACCACGGCGGCATAGAGAAATGACAGTACCGTATGAACGGCATTCAACGCCAGGGCGGTTTGCGTCATCAGGAAGATGACCAGAAGAGCGGCAAGCATGCCGAGCGCAAAGGCCTGACGCGCATGCAGGATCAGCCGGGCGCTGAGCTCCGGCCTGTCGACATGCAGGGCACCGGTTCGGGCGGCGACCCGTCGTTTTGCACCGACTTTCCAGACGGCTTCGCGAAGGGCGGAAGGGGAGGTGACGGCGCTTCTCGATGCCATCTGCGGATCGGAGGCGAGCGCGTCGCCAAGCGCCCGCAACCGGGACAGGCGCGGCACAAGCACGGTCACCGGCGCCTCGTCCTTCGGCGAAAGCCTGAGCGCATGCGGTGCGCGCAACTGATTGTCGAGTTCCGGATTGTCGGTGACCAGCGCCACCGGAATGACTGGCAGAAAGTCGAGCCCGAGATGATCGGCAAGACCGGCGTAAAGCTGGTCTTCCTCGATATGGCCGGCCGCAAGCAGTTCCTCTTCCAGCGCCGAGCCGTTCAGCCGCGCCATGATCCGCGCATGGCGGATCGTGCCATGATGCAGGCCAAGGGTCACAAGCAGATCTTCCACCACCTGTTCTTCGGTTCGCACCTCCTCAGGGCCGTGTTGCGGTCTCTCCATCGCGAACGGGCCTAAAGCGGAAAATGCACAACCGCACCGGTTGCCATTGCTGATCGAACACGCATATCCTGCGTTCATCCTCCAGTTCGAGCGATCAAGGAATGCCTCATTGCCGATGAAAAGGCTAAATCAATATATCCGCATTTTCAAGTATGCGTCTGTTCTTCTTGTCGGCATCCTCGGTTCCGCCTTTGCTGCCCCGGCGGCGGAGCTGAAGCCGCTCACTTTTCCGTTGCTGTTCGATGCCCGCGAGCGGCTGGCGAAGCCCGATCTCACAACGCTGCCACGGTTGCGCTTTCTGACGACGCTGGATTTCCCACCCTTCAACTTTGCCGATGAGGCTGGACGGCCGACAGGGTTTCAGGTGGATCTTGCCCGCGCGATCTGCGCCGAACTGGATATCGTCGCCAAATGCCAGATCGAGGCCATGCCTTTTGCCGAGCTGCGCCCGGCCCTTGACAACCGTCAGGGGGAGGCAATCATTGCGGGCATGGCGGTGACGCCGGACCTTCGCCAGTCCTATCTCGTCTCAAGGCCCTTCATGGTGCTGCCCGCCCGTTTCCTGAAACGGCGTGAATTGCCGGTCGAAGGGCCTGCCGCCCTTTCCCTTGCAGGACAGGCCGTCGGGGTCGTGGAAAAGAGTGCGCACGAGGCCATGCTGAAGGCCTGGTTTCCGGCGCTGAAGCCGGTGGCCTTCAAGGATTACGCGGCGCTGACCGGAGCGCTGGCAAACGGGAAGATCGCGGCGGCCTTCGGAGATGGCGTGCGCCTCACCTTCTGGAACGCAAGTGCGGACGCCCGCAATTGCTGTCAGCTTGTGGACGGGCCTTACGTGTCCGACCAGTTTCTCGGTGAAGGGCTGACGATCCAGTTCGCACCGGATGAGAGCCTCTTGCAGCAGGCCGTCGATCACGCCCTGCTTTCGCTGTCGCGCAAGGGCAGGCTCAAGGAGCTCTACCTGCGCTATTTCCCTTACGGATTGTATTGAAGGGCTTTATCCCGGAATGCGGCGATAGCGCGCGATTGCACTGCGTTCGATGGCCGCGCAGGTAAGTTTGTCGAGCGAGAGCGTGTCGCGCAGGCGGGCAAGCAGGCGCAGTTCCTCGCGGGTGAGGCGCAGGTCGACGGCAGCCACTTCGACCGCCAGCGCATAGGCCGTGTCATGCAGCGTTTCCGGCAGGCTGCGGCGAATGAGATCAAGCACGCCGTCAAGACCGAGGTCGGAGGCCAGCAGCTTGGAGCAATCCTGCGAGACCACGAGGATTGCGTCCACATCGAACCCGTCGAAAACCGGCAGCGATTTCACCAGCGTGCCGATATGGCCAAGCTCGTCATCATGCATCTGGCTATCAACGGCCGAGGCCATCACCATGGTGTAGATCAGCGCTTCTTCGGCGGTAACGGTTTTGCTCATGATGCGGGCTCCTCGCGTGCGATTGTTCTCCCGAGTTAAGGCGCAAGCGTCTGCGTTGCAAGCCCGCTTTGCTCTCCATCCGATAGCCGCGCCGGGGTGGCCCTTACTGGCTTGCCCAGATGATGCGGGCGATCCATTCCACATCGCTGGTTTCAAGGCTGCGGTTCGGATGTTCCGGGTTGAGCGAAAGAAGCTCCACGGCGCGGGGTGTCTGGCGCAGCAGCACCTTGGCCATCACCTCACCCTCGCGGGTTTTCACCACCACGCGGTCGCCACGGCGGATCTGTGCGCCCGGCTCGACGATCAGGATATCGCCATCGCGGTAAAGCGGCATCATGCTTTCGCCCTGCACCTCCAGCGCATAGACACCGGCACGGCGCTCGTCGGATGCGGGGAAATGCACGAGATCCCAGCCCTGACCGGCCGGAAAACCGCCATCATCGAAAAAGCCGCCCGCGCCCGCCCGCGCAAAACCCAAAAGCGGAATGGAACTCGTCTGCGGCGGAAAAGACCCCTGCGGCATGGAATAGCTGTCGGCCGGCAGATTGTTGACGAAGGCCACGAACTGCTCGATCGTCGAGCCCGTCGCGTCGAGAACCTTGGCGATGGATTCGGTTGACGGCCAGCGAAGACGGCCATCCGCGCCCACCCGCTTCGACTTGTTGAAGGCGGTCGGATCAAGTCCGGCGCGGCGGGCAAGCCCCGACGGCGACAGTTGATTGGTTTCAGCCAGCCGGTCCAGCGCGTTCCAGATCTTCTCATGCGAAAACATAGCCACGACCCCGTCGCGGGCGCGAGGATCGCCACCCGGTTTCCTGGGCGGGAGTCTAGCGGAAAGCCGATGTTGCGTAAAGGTAAAAGGAAAAAAATCCTTCTATTTTTTAATTATCTTACGCAACCATCGATGTATTGATCTTGCCCAGCTGAATCACGGCCTGCGTGCGGCTATCCACATTGAGTTTCAACAGGATGGCGGAAACATGCGCCTTGATCGTTGCCTCGGAAACCCCGAGTTCATAGGCGATCTGCTTGTTCAGCAGCCCTTCCGCCAGCATGCCGAGCACGCGGCTCTGCTGCGGGGTGAGCGTGCGCAGGCGGTTGATAAGGTCCGCTGATTCGGGATCGGTTTCAACCGCACCGTGATAGCCGGGCGGCGTTGCGATGTCGCCGGCAAGAACCGAGCGGATGGCCGCGCGGATATCGTCGATACCGGAGGATTTCGAGATGAAGCCGGAGGCCCCGAGCTGAAGGGCACGATGCACGGTCGAGGCATCATCGCTTGCAGAGACGATCACCACGGGCAGGTTCGGAAATTCGGCCCTGAGCGCCATCAACCCGGAAAAACCGCTGACGCCCGGCATGGCGAGATCGAGCAGCATCAGGTCTGCGCCGGAATGCTCGGCGGCGGCCTGATGTGCGGCGGAAAAATCGCCCGCCTCGATAATGGCATGGTCTCCTTCCATGCCGCCGATGGCCTGTCTCAATGCGCCGCGAAACAGCGGGTGGTCATCAGCAATGATTATTGACAGTGTCGACATCTATGCACCCTCCCCAGCGCGCTCCGGTATCCCCATCCAGACCGGAAACGTGCTTCCCATGCTTGCCTTATGACAAACGTATAACAGGTCCAGCCCTTTGCGGAAGAACCAATTAGCGCTTTCGCGGGTATTAGTGTCGCCAACAGGCAAAACATTCAACCGCAACCATGGACAAAATCGCCGTCTTCCGGCAAATGCCTCGCTGAAGGCGGGGGTGAGGCAATGGTCGGCAGCATTTACAAGATCGTTCCGGAAGAACTCTGGAACCAGGCAAAGGCAGCGGGGCGCTTCGACGGGGCGGCCATTGATCTTGCCGATGGCTATATCCATTTCTCAACGGCCACGCAGGCGCGCGAAACCGCACGGCGGCACTTTCACGGTCAGCCGGGCCTGCTGCTCGTCGCGGTCTCGGCGGATGCCCTGGGCGAGGCGCTGGTATTCGAGCCCTCCCGCGGTGGTGATCTTTTCCCGCATCTCTACGCGCCGCTCGATCTTTCGGCGGTTCTTTGGGAAAAGCCGCTGCCCTTTGATGCCGCAAGCGGTCTGCACCAGTTTCCGGAGGATATGGCATGAGCCGCCTGTTTGACACGCTTGGCCGTCGCGCCCTGTTTCTGTTTGATCCGGAAACCGCCCATGGACTTTCGATCAAGGGGCTGAAGTCCGGACTGGTTCCGACCTGTCGCCCGGCGGCAGATCCGCGGCTGGAACAGGTGGTGGCTGGCATCCGCTTTGCCAATCCGCTCGGCATGGCGGCGGGATATGACAAGAATGCCGAAGTGCCGGATCAATTGCTCGGCCTCGGCTTCGGCTTTGCGGAAGTGGGCACGCTGACGCCCTTGCCGCAGGCGGGCAATCCGAAGCCGCGCATGTTCCGCCTCGAGGGGGAGCGCGGCGTGATCAACCGGCTCGGCTTCAACAACGAGGGCCATGCGGCAGCACTTCTGCGACTGAAGGCACGGCGCGGCGAAGGTGTGGTGGGCGTCAATATCGGCGCGAACAAGGACAGTGCCGATCGCATCGCCGATTACGTGCTTGGCATCCGTGCCTTTTACGATGTCGCGACCTATTTCACCGTCAATATTTCCTCGCCGAACACGCCGGGCCTTCGGGACCTGCAGGCGCGCGCGAGCCTTGCCGAATTGCTTGCCGCCGTGCTTGCCGCGCGCAAGGAAGAGGCGGGCCGTTCCGGCCGCAGCGTGCCGGTCTTCCTGAAGATCGCTCCCGACCTGACGCCGGATGGCATGGACGATATCGCTGCCGAAGTGCTTTCCCATCCGCTGGACGGGCTGATCATTTCCAACACCACGCTCTCGCGCGAAGGGGTCTGCGATCCGCAGGCGAAGGAGGCGGGCGGGCTTTCCGGCACGCCGCTTTTCATCCGCTCGACGGCGGTGCTCGCGGCCATGCGCAAGCGGCTCGGACCCGATCTGCCGATCATCGGCGTGGGCGGTGTGTCATCCGCCGAAACGGCGCTCGAAAAGATCAGGGCAGGCGCGCATCTGGTGCAGCTCTATTCCTGCATGGTCTATGAGGGGCCGGGCCTGCCGGGCCGGATCGTCCGCGGCCTTTCCGCCCTGATGGAGCGCGAAGGCGTATCTTCGATTGCGGATCTGCGCGGCAGCAAGACCGATTACTGGGCGGAAAAGGCCTGAGCCCGCTTTGCAGGCAGGAGCCTGAACAACAGCAGCCCTCGCGCCAGCAGGAAGATGTTGAGCGCAATCCACAGGCCGTGATTGCCGAGCGGCGGCACGAGAACAAGCAGCGCCGCCCCATAGGCTGCGAAGGACAGAAGCATCTGGTTGCGCATGTCGCGCGACCACGTCGCCCCGACAAAGACGCCATCCATCAGGAAGGCGAGCACGCCCGCAAGACCCGTCAGCGCGGCATGGATCCGGTATAGACCCGCTGCATCGCGCACATCGGGTGCGGTTGTCAAAAGCGCAATCAGCGGCTCGCCAAGGATCAGGAAGAACAGGCCAGCAAACAGCGCCAGCGCCATCGACCAGAAGAAGGTGAGCCGGATCGCGCGGTCAAAGGCAGGCCGGTATTGCGCGCCGATCGCCCGTCCCGTCAGTTGCTCGGCGGCATTGGCCAGACCGTCGAGATAGAAGGCGGAAATCATCATGAAATTCATCAGCACCGCGTTGGCTGCAAGCGTCACTTCGCCGAAGGAGGAGCCGATGCGGGTCATCAGCATATAGGCCGCGAGCAGCACGAAAGTGCGGATCAGCAGGTCCCGGTTCAGCGTGAAAAGGCTCGCGAGCCGTTCCCGGTCGAGAAGCTCCGAAAGGGGCGGCCAGTCAAGATCGCGGAAGTGCCGGCGCACGAGGATCAGTCCCATCACCATGCCCGCCGTCTCGCCCGCAACGGCTGCCCAGCCAACGCCCGCAACGCCGTAATTCAGCGTGAGGCCGAGCACGAGCGCAAGCACGATATTGGTGACATTGATCAGGATCTGCAGCGCCAGCCCTGCTTTTGCCGCGCCGCGTCCGAGCAGGGTGCCGAGGATGACGAAATTGGCCAGCGCCATCGGCCCCGCCAGAATGCGGATCGAAAAATAGGTGGACGTGACGGAGGCGGCCTCCCCCTTGGCAGCCATCAGCGCAAGGCCTGCTTTCAGCACCGGTTGCGAGAGAAGAAGCATCGCCACGCCACAGGCAATCGCCAGCAGGAAGGCCCGGCAGAAGACCGCAATTTGCTGTGGCCGGTCGCCCCGCCCATAGGCCTGTGCCACCAGACCGGTGGTGGAGGAGCGCAGGAAATTGAAGACGGAATAGATGAAATCGAGAAGGACGGCGCCGATGGTGAGGCCGGCAAGGGCTGCCGCACTGCCAAGCTGTCCGACCACAGCCGTGTCCGTGAGCCCGAGCAGCGGGGTTGTCAGGAAACCGAGCGTCATCGGAACGGCAATCGACAGCACCAGCCGGTGGGTCACGTCGAAGGCCTGCGGATTGCGGCTCTGTTCCATGATGTCAGTCCTTCCGCCTTTGCGGATCATGCCTTGAGAAGGCCGAGAAGGTCTTCTTCCGGCGGATTGGACAGAACCATCGCCCAATAGGGCCTGTTCCCGTCGGAAAGATCATAGGCGACGGCCACGCCGAGGCCGCGATAGCTGCCCAGCATGTTTTCCAGATGCTTCGGCGAGTCTATCCAGGCTTTCATCGCTTCTTCCACGCTGTCCTGTCCGGTCGCGACATTTTCGGCAGCGGGAAGCGAGACATTGCCCGCCTTCATCCGTGCCTTGAAATCATCGAGCGGGGTCAGAAGATGGGCCATCTTGTGATAGGAGACCATGCGCAGCGCCTGCGAGACCGCGGCACCTGCGGCTGCCGGATCAAGGCCCAGAGCGGGCAGGTTCTTCTTTTGGCGCAGCGCGTTGATCAGCGGCAGACAGGCCAGCGTCTGATCGCGCACATTCGGCGGCAGAACCGGCGGCTTCGGCGTTGTCATGCATCCGGCAAGCGAGGCGGTCAGCCCAAGGCCCGCCAGAGTTACGGCACGGGACAGCAAGGTGCGCCGGGTCTGAGGTCCGTACACCATGGCTCAGCGCTTGAAGCTCAATAGCCGGACAATGATGAACAGCGGGACAACCACGCTTGCCCCGAGCAGCAGCCAGGTGCCTATCTCGCCCAGCGTGTCAAAGCCGGTGCGCCACAGTTCCATCAGCCCATCGCGCACCGAGCGCAGAAGATCAACCGGCATGATGTTGAACAGGGTCATGATAAAACCGACGATCAGCGAGGCGACCACGAGTTTCATCAGGGTTCTGCCCGGTGTGTCGCCAAGGAAGCGGTTGAACTCGTTCGCCATGCCTGTCTCCTGTTTGTCCTTCAATCAGCTCGAACTCTGCACTAAGCGGTCGTTAACCATGCCGCAAGCCCCGTGATCTTGCGTTTTTGCCTGTAAAGCGCCAGACAGGCGCAAACCCTTGCCTGCAATCCGGGAGTGTCCCTTGGCCGCCAACCAGCTTTCCTCCGGCGATGTGATCGCGGATCGTCGCGCCGACTATGCCAAGATGATGGCCGAAGGTGGCGATTTTACCGCTGCCGCCGAACTGATGGAACAGGCGCTGGAGCTGACCCCCGCATGGGCCGCAGGCTGGTTCCGGCTCGGGGAATTCGCCGAAAAGGCAGGTGCGCGCGAAAAGGCGGCGGCTGCCTATCGAAAGGTCGCGGAGCTGGACGCGGACGGCATGTTCGGCGCGCCGCTGAAGCTTGCGCTTTTGGGGGTGGATGCGGTTCCCGACCAGCCGCCGGGCCGCTATGTGGAGCAGTTGTTCGACGATTACGCCCATCGCTTCGACAAGGCGTTGACCGAACGTCTGCAATACAGTGTTCCGCAACGGCTCGCCGCCCTTGTCCGGACAACCGGCAGGCGCTTTTCCTCAGCGGTGGATCTCGGTTGCGGCACCGGCCTGTTCGGGGTGGAAGTCCGCGATATTGCCGACCATCTTGAAGGCTATGACCTCTCCCGCAACATGCTGCGGGAGGCTGGCGAAAAGCAGGTCTATGATCACCTCGATCAGGCCGACCTGACCGCCACCCCGGAAGCCTCCGGCCTGTTTGCAGATGGTTTTGCGCTCAACCGCGCCGATCTCGTCTCGGCGGCGGATGTGCTGATGTATCTCGGGGACCTTGCCCCCTTCTTCCGCATCGCCTCGGCACTGGCGGCAGAGCGGGCGGTTCTTGCCTTTTCGGTGGAGGAGGGGAGCGAAAGCGTTCCCTACGCGCTGCAGCCCTCGCTGCGCTATGCCCATGGCAAGACCTATGTGGAGACACTGTTGAAGGAGCATGGCTTCGCCCTTCAGGCCAGCGAGCATCTCACCATCCGCATGGACGGCGGCAAGCCGGTTCCGGGCATTCTGTTTCTCGCTCTCCGGATTGATTGACCGGACAATGGCAACAGGGTGCGAAAAGCGCACTGCACTTTTCTCGAACTCTGCTCTAGGTTCTCTCCCGTGAGCAAAGCCGATTCCCCTTCGAGAGACGAGGTGCTCCTGCCGCCGGTGTTTCAGCGCTGGTTTGCGGACAGGGGCTGGCAGCCGCGCGCCCATCAGCTGGCTTTGCTGGAACGGGCGGGCCGGGGCGAAAGCACGCTTCTGATCGCGCCAACCGGTGCGGGCAAGACGCTTGCCGGTTTCCTGCCTGCGCTTACCGATCTCACCCGGCGCGGCAGGCTTCCGCCAGGCTCTGCCTTTCAGGGCGTGCACACGCTCTATATCTCGCCATTGAAGGCGCTGGCGGTGGATATCGAGCGCAATCTGGCGCGCCCGGTCGCCGATATGGCCCTGCCGATCACCATCGAGAACCGCACCGGTGATACGCCGGTTTCCAAGCGCCAGCGGCAGAAGCTGAAACCACCGGATATCCTGCTCACCACGCCCGAGCAGGTGGCCCTGCTTCTGGCCTCGAAGGATGCGGACCGGTTTTTCCGTGATCTGCGCTATGTGGTGCTGGACGAGCTGCATTCGCTCGTCACCTCCAAGCGCGGCCATCTGCTGTCGCTCGGGCTCGCGCGCCTTCGCACGCTTGCCCCCGCCATGCAGACCATCGGTCTTTCGGCAACGGTTGCCGATCCGGCAGAGCTTTGCCGCTGGCTGGTCGGGCAGGCACCGGGCGAGGCAAGGCAGGCGGGTCTTGTCACCGTCGATGGCGGGGCGCGCCCGATCATTACCATTCTGGGCACTGAGGAGCGGGTGCCCTGGTCCGGCCATTCCGCCCGCTATGCGATGCGCGATGTCTATGCGGTGCTGAAGGATTTCCGCACCACGCTGATCTTTGTGAACACCCGCTCGCAGGCCGAGCTGATCTTTCAGGAACTGTGGACGGTCAATGACGACAGCCTGCCGATTGCGCTGCATCATGGTTCGCTCGATGTCAGCCAGCGGCGCAAGGTCGAGGCGGCCATGGCGGAAAACCGGCTGCGGGCGGTGGTTGCCACCTCCACGCTCGATCTCGGGATCGACTGGGGCGATGTCGATCTCGTCATCCATGTGGGCGCACCGAAAGGCGCAAGCCGTCTTGCCCAGCGCATCGGCCGCGCCAATCACCGGATGGACGAACCGAGCCGGGCGATCCTTGTTCCGGCAAACCGGTTCGAGGTGATGGAATGTCAGGCAGCGCTTGATGCCAATTATGTCGGCGCGCAGGACACGCCGCCGGTCGGCGAAGGCGCTCTGGATGTGCTTGCCCAGCATGTGCTTGGGATGGCCTGCGCCGCTCCCTTCGACGCCGATCTTCTTTATGCGGAGGTGACTTCGGCTGCCCCTTATGCGCGGCTCGAGCGCCACCATTTCGACCGGATCGTCGATTTCGTCGCGACCGGCGGCTATGCGCTTAGGGCCTATGAGCGTTACGCCCGCATCCGCCGCAACAAGGACGGGCTGTGGCGTATTTCCCATCCGGATGTCGCCCAGCAATACCGGCTGAATATCGGCACCATCATCGAAAGCCCGATGCTGAATGTCCGCATGGTGAAGCGCAATGCCCGCGGCAGCCTTGGTCGCGGCGGGGCTAGCCTCGGCAAGGTGGAGGAATATTTCCTCGAAAGCCTGGTGCAGGGCGATACATTCCTGTTTTCCGGCAAGGTGCTTAGGTTCGAGGGCATTCGCGAGAATGAATGTCTGGTGAGCCAGGCCTATCATCTCGATCCAAAAATTCCGGCCTATGCGGGCGGAAAATTTCCCCTTTCCACCTATCTGGCCGAGGGTGTGCGGGCGATGCTGTCCGATCCTGCGCGCTGGTCAGCGCTGCACGAGCAGGTGCGCGACTGGCTCTCGCTGCAGAAGGAAAAGTCGGTGCTGCCGGGGCGTGCCGATCTTCTGATCGAGACCTTCCCGCGCGGTAACCGGCATTTCATGGTGCTTTATCCGTTCGAGGGCAGGCTCGCGCACCAGACGCTCGGCATGCTTCTCACGCGCCGGCTAGAGCGGGCAGGGGCAAAGCCGCTCGGTTTCGTCGCCACCGATTATGCGCTCGCCGTCTGGGGGCTGGAGGATATGAGCGCGATGGTGCGCGGCCGCAAACTGAACCTCGCCGCGCTGATGGAAGAGGATATGCTCGGCGATGATCTCGAAAGCTGGCTCGCCGAAAGCTTCATGCTGAAACGCACCTTCCGCAATTGCGCGGTGATTGCCGGGCTGATCGAGCGGCGGCATCCGGGCAAGGAGAAATCCGGACGGCAGGTCACGGTATCCGCCGACCTGATCTATGACGTGCTGCGGGCGCATGAGCCGGATCACATCCTTCTGGAGGCGACCCGGCGTGATGCGGCAGCCGGGCTTTTGGATATTGGCCGTCTTGGCGATATGCTGAAGCGAATCAAGGGCCACATCACCCATCGTGCGCTCGATCAGATTTCGCCGCTTGCCGTGCCGATCATGCTGGAAATCGGCCGCGAACCGGTGGCGGGCGAGGCGCAGGATGCGCTTCTGGCCGAGGCCGCCGATGATCTGATCGCGGAAGCGATGGGCTGAGCCGATGGTGTTTCAAAGCGAACCGACCGAACCCGATGACGAAGACGCCGTGCTGACCAGACTTGCCCCACCCGCACCGCCTGCCGCCTTTCCGGACACACATGGAGCGACTGCGGAAATCGCGCTTTCCGGCCGCACGGCGCTGTGCGATCCGCTGGGCGCGCTTTATCTGCCGGACAGTCGCACCCTGATTGTTTCGGATCTGCATCTCGAAAAGGGGGCCGCCTTTGCACGGCGCGGCCAGCTTTTGCCGCCCTATGATACGGAAGCCACACTGCGATTGCTGGACCGGGTGCTTGTCCGGCACGATCCGCGTCTCGTCATCAGCCTCGGCGACAATTTTCACGACCGCAAGGGGTCGGCCCTGATGCCGGAACCCTATCGCGCGATGATCTATGGAATGGCGCGCGGGCGCGAATGGCTGTGGGTGAACGGCAATCATGATCCGGATGGCACGTCTGGCCTTCCCGGCCAGTCGGTGGATGAAGTGCATCTCGACGGGCTGACCTTCCGCCATGAACCGAAGCCCGGCGCTTCCCCGGGCGAGGTTGCAGGCCACCTGCATCCGGCGGCCACGGTAAGACGCCGGGAAAAGAGCGTGCGTCGCCCCTGTTTCGCCAGCGACGGGTTGCGGCTGATCATGCCCGCCTTCGGTGTTCTGACCGGCGGGCTGGACCTGTCTTCGGCAGCCTTTAAACCCTATTTCGCCCGCAAGGACCTGATTGCCCACCTGATCGGCAAGGACCGCATCTATTCGGTGCGCTATGCCAATCTGAAGGGCTGATCAGTCGCGGCGGAACATCACGCTTGCGCCCCAGCCGGTGATCAGCGCCAGCAGAACCGAGGCCATGCCGTAAAGCACCGGCTGTTCATGGGCGGCATTGGTGATGGTCTGTTCCAGACCGGTTTTCACCACCCGGAGCGGCAGGGTCTTTTCCATCACGAACTTGCCGCTCTTGAACAGCGTTGCCCGCACCATATGGGTGCCGTTCGGAATGTTGGCCGGAAGCTTGAGATTGGCCTGAAACAGGGTGGAGCTGATGAAGCGCACACCGCCGGGGTCCGGCTGGTAGAGCCCGGATTTCTTCTTCAGCCGCTTGTAGGCATCGCGAAACTCGGTGAGGCTGTCGCCGCTGCCCATATAGCCGGCCGGAATGAGGCCGATATGATCGATGCCGATGCCGATGCCCGGTGCATCGAGCGGCGGCACGCCCGGCTGGCCCTCGATCTTGCGGGTGCTCGACAGCGTGTAGGATTGCGGCACCTGCTCGAAGGTCATGGACTGGCGGTTGATCCAGATGCCGAAGACCCGGTCCTTGCGGCGCACGGTCGCGTCATCCTTAGGGCCTTCCAGCGACACGACCACATCATATTGGCCGATGGAATTCAGCAGCTCGTCCGCATTCACCACCGCGCCGAAGATGGCAAGATCGGTTCCGGCAAAATCCGGGGTGATGGCGATCTGGCTGGTGTTCATGCCGATTTCCAGCCGTTCGTCGCCCTCGTGCTGGCTCGGAGGCACAATCGACTGTGCCTGTGCAGACGGAGCGGCAAGGCTCAGAAGCGCGATGAGGCCAAGGGCTTTCAGAGCGAGGGTTTTGAAAGCAACGCGCTTCATCAGTGCGCTCCCCCGCCGATCGCCAGCGAATAGATGTCGTCCGGCGTGATCACCAGTTGCAGGAAGAGGCGGAAGCCGACCGCCAGCACCAGCAGCGCAAGCAGCGCGCGCAATTGCTCGCCGCGCAGCTTCTGCCCAACCCGCACCCCATATTGCGCGCCGACAACGCCCGCGACCATCAGGATGAAGGCCAGCACGATATCGACCGAATAGTTGGTCGCTGCCTGCACCACGGTCGTATAGGCGGTGGTGAAGATGATCTGGAACAGCGAGGTTCCCACCACCACATTGGTCGGCACGCGCAGCAGATAGATCATCGCCGGAACCATGATGAAGCCGCCGCCGACACCCATCACCGAGGTCAGGACACCGATGCCGAAGCCGATCAGGATGATCGGGATGACGCTCAGATAGATCTTCGACTTCTTGAAGCGCATCTTGAAGGGCAGGCGGTGGATCCACGGATGCTGCCCCGCCATGCGCGGTGTGACCACGCCCTTGCGCGTCTTGCGGATCGCATTGATGCTTTCGACCAGCATCAGCGAACCGATGAAGCCGAGAAAGACGACATAGAGCAGCGAAATCACCAGATCGAGCTGGCCGAGGCGGCGCAGCAGCGAGAAGATCCAGATGCCGACCGTCGCACCCGCAAGGCCGCCCGCGAGCAGGATGAAGCCGAGCTTCATGTCCAGCGTACCGCGCCGGAAATGGGTGATCGCGCCGGAAACGGAGGAGGCCACAACCTGGTTCGCCCCGGTCGCTACGGCAACCACCGGCGGAATATTGTAGAAGATCAGGAGCGGCGTGATCAGAAAACCCCCGCCCACCCCGAACATGCCGGAGAGAAAGCCCACCGCCGCACCCATGCCCAGAATGACGAAGATATTCACCGAAAGTTCGGCTATGGGCAGATAGATGGTCACGGGACTGAAATCCTGCAAAATGCGGTCCGGGTGCGGTGCGCCCGGAAAAACGGGTTGGCCGGATCCGTCTGCAGACCGGAAGGGCCGCATGCGGACGGGTGAATAAGCGGAAAGGCCCGCACCCGCAAAAGCGGTTCGGGCCTCAGGCACAACATCCTCAAATCACGACGGAATTAAGGATCAATGGCCTCCATTCGCTTTTTTCCCGGCCTGTCTCCCGTGCCCCTTCAGGGGTCCCAGATCATCCACGAGTTTTTGCCCGGGTAAAAGGCATCTGCCCGTCTGTTTGCCCCGCGCCGCCCGGCCTGTCAACGGACCGAAGCGGCCTTCAGGGGCGCAAACGGAAAAGCACCTTATTTGTTTCGCGCCAGCAGTTCCTTGACCAGCTGGTCGGTGATGCGGCCATCCGGCGTCATCCCTGCCTTGGACTGGAACGCCTTGATGGCGGCAACGGTTTTTGCGCCCATTTCACCATCCGGCTTGCCTGCGTCGAAACCGTTGTTGTTCAGGATCGCCTGAATGTTGCGGATCGCCTTCTTCATGTCGACGGTTGCCGTCTTCAGGCCCTTGCCGGTCCAGGTATCTGGCACGTCGGTGCTGTTGGCACGCGGATCGATGACCTTTGCCTTCCAGAGATCCACCTTCGCGCGGGCGCTCTTCAGCTGGTCCGGGTTCATGGCATTGGCCACGTCATCCCGCTTCTGGGCGGCATCCTTGTCGCCACCCTTGGCCGCGATGGCGAACCACTTGTAGGACTCTTCCAGATTCTGCGGAATGCCATTGCCACGCGCATAGAGGATCGCGAGGTTGAACTGGCTGTCGGCCACGCCGAGATCGGCAGCCTTTGCGAACCATTCCACCGCCTTGGCATTGTCCGGCTTGCCGTCGATGCCGGTTGCGTAGAGCACGGCGAGGTTGTGCATGGCGCTGGCATTGCCGGAAGCGGCTGCCTTTTCGTAAAGCCCGATGGCCTTCTGCACATCGCGCTCGACCCCGTTGCCCTTCTCGTAAAGATTGGCAAGGCGGTATTGCGCAGGCGCAAAGCCCTTGTCGGCGGCCTTCTGATACCAGTCGGCAGCGGCCTTCAGATCGGCAGGAACACCGCGCCCGTCGGTATAGCGGGCACCGATTTCAAACAGCGCCAGCGGATCACCGCCCGTTGCCGCATCAGCAAGCGCCTTCGGCTCCAGACCGGCAGGAACCGCGATCGTTGCCGTTGGGGCAGCGGCGGGAGCGGCAAGCGGGGTTGCCGCCGGATCACCGGAAAGCGGGGCCGCCGCAACAAGACGGGCCGGATCAGCCTTCGCCACACCGGCATCCGCGCCATCATTTCCGGCAGCGGGCGCGGCAATTGCGGGAGCCGGGGCTGCGGCCGGGGCCGAGTTAGACGGCGCGGCAAGGGCGGGCTTTGCCGTCACGGTCTTTGCTTCGCCTTCAAGCTTTGCCGGATCGACCTTGATCACCGGCTGCGGCGCGGAAGGGGCAGCCGGTGCTGCGGCCACATTGGCTTCAACGGCCTGCGGTGCCGGGCTGCCATTGATGAAGGTCTTCACCATCGGCAGCGTCATGATCGCCAGAAGCACGGCACCGACCGCCATCAGGATCGGACGGCGGTTGCGCGACAGGAGCGATCCTTCTGCCGGGGCAGCCTGTGCCTTGCCGGGATTTGAAGCCTTTCTGGCCTTGCCACGCGCAGCGCCTGCCTGTCCCGTTTCCTGTGCGGCAGCCTGGGCGGCACGGCGGGCGGCGGCAATGAGATCGGAGCGGCCACCGCTTTCGGGGGCGGCAGCCTGCTTCATCTGGCTGGAGCGCACGCGGTCGAGAATGCTCTTGATGTCCGGCTTGCCGGAGCCGGGCTCCAGAAGTTCCGCATCGGAACCATGCAGCATCTCGTCATCCGGCACCATCGGCGGGGCGGGATCAACGAGTTCGCGGTCGCCAGCGGCAGCGCCACCCTTTGCGGCCTTTTCCTTGCCCTTGCGCAGGAAGCGACTGGTGAGGTTCGAGAGGAAACCGCTCGTCACCTTTGCCTGCGGCTGTTGCGGCGAAACGGCTGCCATTTCGCGCGCGGCCTCTTCAACGGCATCGGCGAGATCCGGCTCGACGGTGCGGATCACCGGGCCGGACATGTTCTGGCGCGGATCGGCATAGGCGCCTGCCGAATTGTCGAAAGAGAAATGATCTTCCTGGTAGACCAGCGGGCCGCGCGGAGCCTGGGCCTGCGGCTCGCGCACCGGCGGTGCTTCCTGCTGGAAGAAGGCGTCATTGGCAAGATTGACGGGATTGTAATCCGCACGCGGCATGGCCGGCGCCGGGCGAACCGGCGGCTCGCGGTCTGCCACGGAGGGTTCGCCGCGCATGCGCATGTCCATCTCGTCGAGACGGCCAGCAATCTGCAGCAGCGTATCATGCAGCGCTTCGAAGGTGCGGTTGTTGCGCTCCTCGGAGTTCTGCGCGATCTCCTCGAGATGACGCAGGTCACCGGCAAGGGCCGAAAGCGCGCTCATATCCACATTGGCGGGCGCTCCACCATTGCGGTTATAGGCTTCCATCACCGCTTCCGCCGCCTGGCGCGCAGCCTCGATGATATATTCATCGCTGGTCGCCATATAATCTTCGATCGAGGCCAGGCGATGTTCCATCTCCGGCGAGGCAGAGGCAGCAACCGCGCCCGCAACAGCCGCCGGACGGCTGATCAGTTCGGCGAGATGCGCAATCTGGTCTTCGAGACCCTTGAGCGCCCGGTTGTCCGGGGCAGGGGCGGCAACGGTCTCATCGAGACGGCGGGCAATGTCCGACAGCCGGGTTTCAAGCCGCAGCAGCGCGCCATCACCCGCATTGCCGGTTGCAAGCTGGGGATATTCGAATTCATCGATCCGGCGGGCGAGATATTCAAGCCGCTGCGTCAATTGTTCGTTGACCGGGCTGTTGTCCAGCGCATCGATCTTGCGGGAAATATCGGAGAGAAAGCCGGTGAGCTCTGCAGCAGGCGCTGCCTGTTGCGTGCGCTCCAGCATGTAGGAAAGCTGGTCGAGTCGCTCTTCGAGATGCGCTGCCGCTTCAACGCCGGAGCTGGCAGCGGCGATCTGTTCCACCCGTGCGGCCAGCATTTCCATGCGCCGCGCAAGTTCCATGGCCGGATCAGGCCGTTTGTTTGCCTGTTCGCTGATCTGGTGAATCTGGTCTGCAAGGGCGGCAAGACGATGGTCCAGCCGGGCAATATGTTCCGGCTCCTGCGCCTGCAGTGCCCGCGAACCGGCCGCAATCGCGCGGCTGATTTCATCGAGACGCAGGTCGAGACCGGCAAACTGCTCGGCAATCATCTGGTCGCTCGGCGGCATGCGGCGGCCGAACTGTTCCATGGCTTCGGCAACGGCAAGCAGCCGCCCTTCGAGCGCGTGGATCGCCGGGTTCGGATTGAGCGTGCCGAGCTGCGCCTTGATATCGTCCAGACGATAGGCGAGCGAGACGATCTCGTCGCGCATCGGTGCCGGATCGAATTCCGACATGCGCCGCTCCAGACCACCCCAGCGGCTGTCCATCTGCCGCATCGTTTCCTCGCGGGCAAGCCCGTCGATCATCGCGCGCAGATCCTCGAATTCGGCGCGCAGGTCCGCGCTGCCGCCGCGATTGCGGTTCTGGTGGCCGAGCAGATCGATGCTTTCGCCAAGCCGGGCAAGCTCGGCGCGCAGGTCATCGCTTGCGCCATACTGGCTGGCATTGGAGCGGATATCGCGCATTTCATTGCGAAGGGCGGACATTTCGCGGGCAACGCCATCATTGATGTCGCGCTTCAGTTCTTCGCGCAGCGAAACGAGTGCCTGGGCAATATCCTTCAGCGAATGGTCGTTTGACGGGGCGGGCGCCCGGTAGGACGGTTGCGGCGCCGGCTGCGGCTCGCGGTATTGCGGTGCAGGTGCTGCCTCGCGGCGCGGCGCGCCATAGCCATCGGCAAGACGACGCTCGACTTCGCGGCGCAGGCTGTTGCCGCGGCTTTCCGGCTGCGGGATCGGCGGACGGGCAGCGCTCGAAAGCGCCCGGTTGCGGCTTTCCTCCAGCATGCGCTGGCGCTCGCGAATTTCAGAGAGCGGATCCGGGCGATTGTCGCGGGGGTCCTGCGGGCGGGCGCGGTAATCTCGTGTGGAAGCCTGCCCAACCAGCCCTTCGATGCGGGCCTCGAGCCCCTCGATGGTGCGGCTCAGCGCATCCAGCGAAGACCTTTCGCCAAGCCGGTTCTGTGTCGATCGGTTACCGTTCATCTTGTCTGCTCGCTTCGGCGGTTCCACCCGGACATTCGGGCCATTTTCGGGAATGGACCGGGCCGTCCGCGCTCAAATGGCCCTGCCGCCACCTGCCGCGATTCCCCTCTCTAGAGTGCCTGTCTTTCCCGGACCTGACCGCGCCCGCGGTATCAGCCTGAAGAAAGCCTCGGATCATAGAGTTCGGCCACTTGCATTCCGCAGTGCACCTTCCGACAGTTATGGTAAACAACTGGTTAACCATGGTCGAAAAAATTTAACCTTTCGAAAGAACAGGAGCACACTCGGCCGGGCAGATTCGTGTGCGTTAAGCAGGCCTTTAACAGGTCGCGACCTAGAGTTCCGTCAGTTGCAGTTCAAACCGTAATCCCCCGCCGGGCCGTCAGCCGCAGTGATTTGCGAAACCGATGATCCGAGATAAATTTGACGTTTACGCGCACGTCAAAATCTGTAATATCTGACACAGGTCCGGAGGCGAATCCGGAGATGAGGCAAAGGGACAGGACAGATGCCGATTTACAAGGCCCCGGTAAATGAGACGCTTTTCATCCTGAACGAGGTGCTTCACCTCGACCGTTACAACAATCTTCCCGGTTTCGAAGACGCAACGCCCGACATGCTGGAGGCCATCACCGGAGAGGCGGCAAAGCTTGCGGAAGAGGTGCTTTTCCCGGTGAACCTTTCCGGTGATCAGGAAGGCTGCACCCGAAACGAGGACGGCAGCGTCTCGGTGCCGAAGGGGTTCAAGGAGGCCTTCGACACCTATTGTGCAGGCGGCTGGCTGGGGCTTTCAGTTCCGGCAGAGGTGGGCGGGCAGGGGCTTCCCTACACGCTGCACACGGCGGTCGGCGAATATATGTCGTCGGCCAACATGGCGCTCACCATGTATCCGGGCCTGACGCAGGGGGCAATTGCCGCGATCCTCGTCCACGGCTCCGAGGAACAGAAGGCGACCTATCTGCCGAAAATGGTGGAAGGCACCTGGACCGGCACGATGAACCTCACGGAACCCCATTGCGGCACCGATCTCGGCCTGCTGCGCACCAAGGCCGTGCCCGCCGGTGACGGCAGCTACCGGATCTCCGGCCAGAAGATCTTCATTTCCGCCGGCGAACACGGCATGAGCGAAAACATCATCCATCTGGTGCTCGCCCGCATCGAGGGCGCACCGGACGGCGTGAAGGGCATTTCGCTCTTCATCGTGCCGAAATTCATCCTGAAGGATGATGGCACGCCCGGCACCCGCAACGGCGTGTCCTGCGGTGCGATCGAGCACAAGATGGGCATTCACGGCAATGCCACCTGCGTGATGAATTATGACGGCGCGACCGGCTATCTGATCGGACAGGAAAACAAGGGCCTGAACGCCATGTTCGTGATGATGAACGAGGCGCGGCTTGGCGTCGGCCTGCAGGGGCTTTCGGTCGCGGAAGTGGCCTATCAGAACGCGGTCAACTATGCGCGCGAGCGCATTCAGGGTCGCTCGCTCTCCGGCGTCAAGGCACCGGACAAGAAGGCTGATCCGCTGATCGTGCATCCCGATATCCGACGCGCGCTGATGACGATCCGCGCCTTCAACGAGGCGGGTCGGGCCTTTACGCTGTGGACGGCGCTGAAATCCGATATCGCCCACCGCTCGCCCGACGAGAAGGACCGGCAGGAGGCTGACGACATCCTCGGCCTGATGACACCGATCCTGAAAGGTGTGCTGACCGACAAGGGCTTTGACCATGCGGTGATGGCGCAGCAGGTCTATGGCGGCCATGGCTATATCGAAGAGCACGGCATGAGCCAGTATGTGCGCGATGCGCGCATCGCGATGATCTATGAAGGTGCAAACGGCATCCAGGCGCTCGATCTGGTCGGCCGCAAGCTGGCGCTGAATGGCGGCCGCTCCGTGATGGCGCTGTTCAAGGAAGTGGGCGATTTCTGCGAGGCAAACCGTGCGGACGAGGCGATGGCCCCCTTTACCAAGGGCATCAAGAAGGGCTTGAACGACCTTCAGGCCGCCACCATGTGGTTCATGCAGAATGCCATGGCCAAGCCCGATAATGCCGGTGCCGGCTCCACCGATTACATGCATCTCTTCGGTCTGGTCGTGCTCGGCTATATGTGGGGCCTGATGGCCAAGGCAGCCAACGAAGGTCTGGCTTCCGGCGATGCTTCCAAGGCGGCATTCTACGAGGCGAAACTGACGACGGCCCGCTTCTACATGGAGCGCATCCTGCCGGAAACGGCGCTGCGCAAGACCCGGATCGAGGCCGGGGCCGACACGATGATGGCGCTTGCCGCCGAAGCATTCTGATTGACATCCGGACCCGCTGCGCCTGAGCATCGGGTCCTACCCTTTTTGAAAGGCGGACCGGGAGGCCGCCGCCGTCCGCAACCGGACGGTTTGCGAAGGAGCGATCTCACATGACCGAAGCCTATATTTACGACCACGTGCGCACGCCGCGCGGCCGCGGCAAGAAGGATGGCGCCCTGCACGAGGTGCCGACCCCGCGTCTGGGCGCCAAGGTGCTGGAAGCCCTGCGCGACCGCAACGGGCTCGACACATCCACTGTCGATGACATCATCTTCGGCTGTGTTGATCCGGTGATGGAAGCAGGCGCGGTGATTGCAAAATCCGCAGCCTTCGAGGCAGGCTATTCCACCACCGCCCCGGGCATGCAGATCAGCCGTTTCTGTGCGTCGGGTCTCGATGCGGTGAATTTCGCAGCCGCGAAAGTGGCGCAGGGCGCGGATGACATCGTGATCGCCGGTGGCGTGGAAAGCATGTCGCGCGTCGGCATGGGCATGGCGGGCGGCTCCTGGTACATGGACCCGTCGGTGAATTTCCCCGGCTATTTCATGCCGCAGGGCGTTTCGGCCGATCTGATTGCCACGAAATACGGCTTTTCCCGCGACGACGTGGATGCCTATGCGGTGGAGAGCCAGCGCCGTGCGGCGCTCGCCTGGTCGGAAGGCCGGTTTGCGAAATCTGTCATTCCGGTAAAGGACCAGAATGGCCTGGTGATCCTGGATCGCGACGAGCACATGCGCCCCGGAACCGACATGCAGTCGCTCGCAAGCCTGAACGCGTCCTTCCAGATGCCGGCCGAAATGGGTGGCTTCGAGGCGGTTGCGCTGCAGGCCCATCCGGATGTGGAGCGCATCACCTATGTGCATCACGCCGGCAATTCCTCCGGTATCGTCGATGGGGCCGGTGCGGTTCTCGTCGGCTCGAAGGAGGGTGGCGCGAAAATGGGGCTGAAGCCGCGCGCCCGCATCCGCGCCTTTGCCAATATCGGTTCTGATCCGGCGCTGATGCTGACCGGCCCTGTCGATGTGACGGAAAAGCTTCTGAAGCGCACCGGCATGACGCTCGCCGATATCGATCTGTTCGAGCTCAACGAAGCCTTTGCCGCCGTCGTGCTGCGCTTCATGCAGCATTTCGAGGTTTCCCACGATGTCATGAATGTCAATGGCGGGGCGATTGCCATGGGCCATCCGCTCGGCGCAACCGGGGCGATGATCCTCGGCACGGTGCTTGATGAACTGGAGCGGCGCGATCTTTCGACCGCGCTGGTCACGCTGTGCATCGGGGCGGGCATGGGCACCGCCACCATCATCGAACGCGTCTGATTTCCGGGGAGATCACAACATGGCTTACAAGAATTTCACCGTTGAAACCGACGCCGATGGCATTGCGCTCGTCACCTGGGACATGCCGGACAAGTCGATGAACGTGTTCACCGAAGAGGTGATGGTCGAACTCAATGCCATCACCGATCAGGTGACCGCCGATCCGGCCGTCAAGGGCGTGGTCATCACCTCCGGCAAGTCATCCTTCTCGGGCGGTGCCGATCTGTCGATGATCAAGGGCATGTTCTCGTTCTATCAGGCGGAAAAGGCAAAGGATGCCTCGGGCGCCGCGCAGAAGCTGTTTGATCTCGTCGGAAAGATGTCCGGCCTGTTCCGCAAGATCGAGACGGCGGGCAAGCCCTGGGTGTCGGCGATCAACGGCACCTGCATGGGCGGCGCCTTCGAGCTCTCGCTTGCCTGCCATGGCCGCGTCGCCTCGACCGCGAAGTCGGTGAAGATCGCGCTTCCGGAAGTGAAGGTCGGTATTTTCCCCGGCGCCGGTGGCACGCAGCGTGTGCCGCGTCTCACCAATGCGCAGGACGCGCTTCAGATGATGACCACCGGATCGTCGCTGACGGCCTCCCGCGCCAAGGCGATGGGCCTCGTGCATCAGGCGGTCGAACCGGATCAGCTGATCCCGGCGGCAAGGCAGATGATCAAGGATGGTCTGAAAGCCGTTCAGCCCTGGGATGAAAAGGGGTTCAAGGTGCCGGGTGGCGGCATCTGGACGCCCGCCGCCGCCCAGCTCTGGCCTGCGGCTTCCGCCATCCTGCGCCGTGAGACCGGTGGCAATTATCCCGGCGCGCTCGCCATTCTGAAATGTGTCTATGAAGGCCTGCAGGTGCCCTTCGATCTGGCGCTGAAGATCGAGCAGCGTTATTTCACCCAGATCCTCCAGACCACCGAAGCCTTCTCGATGATCCGCTCGCTGTTCATCTCGATGCAGGAGCTTGGCAAGGGTGCCCGCCGCCCGGCAGGCATTGGCAAGACCGAACTGAAGAAGGTGGCCGTTATCGGCGCGGGCTTCATGGGCGCATCGATCGGCTATGTGACAGCTGCCGCCGGCATTCCCGTCGTTCTGATCGACCGGGATCAGGAAGCCGCCGACAAGGGCAAGACCGTCTCCGAAGGGCTGGTGCAGGGATCGGTGCAGAAGGGCCGGATGTCGAAGGAGGAGGGCGAGAAGCTGCTCTCGCTCATCACGCCGACGCCGGACTATACCGCGCTCGCCGATGCCGATCTGGTGATCGAGGCCGTGTTCGAGGATCGCGACGTCAAGAAGGCGGTGATCGAGAAGGTCGAGGCGCATCTGAAGGAAGGCGCGATCTTCGCCTCCAACACCTCGACGCTGCCGATCACGGGGCTTGCCAAGAATTCGAAGCGGCCGAAGGATTTCATCGGCGTGCATTTCTTCTCGCCCGTCGAGAAGATGATGCTGACGGAGGTGATCCTCGGCAAGGAAACCGGCGACAAGGCGCTGGCCGTTGCTCTCGACTATGTCGCGGCGATCAAGAAGACGCCGATTGTCGTCAATGACACGCGCGGCTTCTATGTGAACCGCTGCGTCTTCCGCTACATCCACGAAGCCTATGACATGCTGATCGAAGGCGTGCCTGCCGCGATGATCGAGAATGTCGCCAAGCAGGCCGGCATGCCGGTCGGACCGCTCTCGCTCAATGACGAGGTGGCGATCGATCTGTCGCAGAAGATCCTCAAGGCCTCGATTGCCGATCTCGGCGAGGCTGCGGTCGATCCGAAGCACATGGCCCTCGTCAACAAGATGGTCGACGAACTGGATCGCAAGGGCCGCAAGAATACCCGCGGTTTCTACGAGTATCCGGCAAAGCCCGCAAAGAAGTTCCTCTGGCCGGGCCTGAAAGAGCTCTACCCCCAGCAGAAGGCCGATGCGGTCGATCCGCAGATCATCCGCGAGCGCCTGCTGACGACGATTGCGCTGGAAGCGGCCCGCACCATGGAAGAAGGCATTGTCACCGATCCGCGCGAGGCCGATGTCGGCTCGATCCTCGGCTTCGGCTTTGCGCCTTACACGGGCGGCGCGATTTCCTACATCGACGGCATGGGCATCCCCGCCTTCATCGCCCAGTGCGAGAAGCTGGCGAAATCCTGTGGCGACCACTTCCAGCCCACCCCGCTCTTGAAAGACCTCGCCGCCAAGGGCGAAACCTTCTACCAGCGCTTCAATCCGTATCCGGCAGAAACGAAGCGGCGTGAGGGGTAACGAACAGCGAAAAGGATTGCCCCTCAACCCCCTGCCGGGACCTTCTCCCCGTCAGGACGGGGAGAAGGGGGCAAGACGCTAACCACTCGCGTCCTCCTCCCCGCGAGCGGGGAGAAGGTGGCGGCAGCCGGATGAGGGGCAAGGCGGCGCTTCGCACATTTTCCTGAAAAGACCCCCACCCCTGACCCCTCCCCACAAGGGGGAGGGGAATCAGCACCGCATTTGCCGCCTTTGGCAGCCACTAAGGGCGCGGCAAACTCACCCTTCTCCCTCCCCCTTGTGGGGAGGGGCAGGGGTGGGGGTCGATCATGCGTTGGGTATCGACGGAAACCGAAGTTCCCTCACTCCGCCGCCACCTTGAGGCTCATCACCTGGGTGAGATAGGCGCGAAGGGCTGCGGGTTTGACGGGCTTGTTCTGCAGGCCGATGCCGTTCTTTTCGGCCTCGGCGCGTACTTCGGGCGTGCGGTCGGCGGTGACGAGCAGGCCCGGCAGTTGCTGGCGGAAGATCGAGCGCAGTTCGAGGATTGCCTCGATGCCGTCGCCGTCATCCAGATGATAATCGGCAATCACCAGATCAGGTGCGGAACTGTCTGCAGAGAATGCCTGCACATCGGCAAGCGAAGCGGCGGTCATGACCGTGCAGCCCCAGCCGGAGATCAGCATCTGCATGCCTTCGAGAATGCGCGGTTCGTTGTCGATGCACAGGACCCGGATGCCGGAAAGCGCCTTGGGCGCGGCGGTTGTGGGGCCGGGCACGGGGGCGGCAGCGCTTGCGGGTTTGGCTTCTGCAAGCGGCAGCGAGACGCGGAAGGTCGTTCCCTTGCCGGGTGTCGAGGAGAGATCAACCGGCGTGTTCAGCACCCGCGCGATACGGTCGACGATGGACAAACCGAGCCCGAGACCCGACGCCGTCTTTGCCCCTTCGTCCAGCCGGGCAAATTCCTTGAAGACCGTGCGGAATTTTGACGACGGAATGCCGATGCCGCTGTCCATCACCTCGACCACGACGCGGTTGCCCCGCTTGCGCGCACCCACCAGCACCTTGCCGCTCAGCGTATACTTGATCGCGTTCGACACCAGATTCTGGATCAGGCGGCGAAGCAGGTTCGGGTCGGAACGCACGATGGCCGTCGTCGGCATCACCACCAGTTTCAGGTTCTTCTCACGCGCCATCGGCGCAAAATCGGTTTCGATGCGCGATAGAAGATCGGCAAGCGGCACGGTCGAGAAGCGCGGCTTCATCGCGCCGGTATCCAGCCGCGAAATATCGAGAACGGCGCCAAGGATGGTTTCGACCGATTCCAGCGCGCTGTCGATATTGCGCGCGAGCGTCGAGTTTTCGTTTTCCTCCATCCGCTCCACCAGCGCGGAGGAATAGAGCCGGGCGGCATTGAGCGGCTGGAGAATATCGTGACCGGCGGCGGCAAAGAAGCGCGTCTTGCCGAGGTTTGCCTCATCGGCGGCCGCGCGGGCTTCGGCAAGCTCCTGGTTCACGCGGGTGAGTTCGCCGGTGCGTTCGGCAACCCGCTGCTCCAGCGTTTCATTGGCCTGGATCAGCGCCTGGTCGGCTGCCACCTGCTGGGTAATGTCGGTGAAGGTCGCGACAATGCCCTTGTCGGTCAGAACGTTGGAGCGCACTTCGATGATGCGCTCGCCGCCGGAAAGCTCCAGCCGGAACGGCTTGTCGCCAGTGGCGAAACTGATCAGGATCTCGTCTTGCGCGGCAGGCGTGATATCGCCCCGCTCGGCCAGCATGTCGAGGATGGAGGTGAGCGGGAAGCCAACCTGTCCCGCAGTTTCCGGCAGGTCCAGCAGGGTGCGGAAGCGGCGGTTCCAGATGGTCAGCTGGTTCTGGCTGTCAAAGACGGCAATGCCCTGATCCATCTGCGAAAGCGCGGTCTGCAGCATGTCCTGATTGTATTGCAGCGCCTCCGAGGCCTGGTCGAGCAGCCAGGCGGTATCGGCGCTCGCATCCTCCACCTTCTGCAGGATGAGGGAAAGCACGAGGCGCGCCGACGAGGAGCCGATCGCCGATCCGAGCAACTGTTCGGAATAGTGGATCAGTGCCATGTCGGCGGGCTGGTTGTCCTCCAGCGTTCGGCCTGCCTGCCGCTCGAAGGTCTGCAGCGAGCGGCGCATGCGCTCCTCGCCGAGATAGCGGGCAATCGCCGTCTTCAGATCGCCGACGGATACGCGGGTCTTCCAGCTGCGGGTCGCAAATTGCGAGCGCGAATGACGCTTGACGAAAATGCCTGCCTGAATGCGCTCGACCGGCTTCAGGTTGCGGCTCATCGATCCCATGATGAAGGCGGCGCTGTTCAAAAGCAGGCTGAGCACGGTTGCGTTGACCAGCGGGTCCGATCCTTGCGCAAACAGCGAGACGCCGGGAAACAGGAAGGAGAGGATCGCCGACGACATGCCGGAATAATCCGGTCCGCCAAGGCTAGGCAGGAACAGAAGATAGGCCCAGACCACAAAGCCGGTGACCATGCCCGCCAGCGCGCCGCGCGCATTGGCCCGCCGCCAGATCATGCCGCCGAGCAGGGAAGGCGCGATCTGCGAAATGCAGGTGAAGGCAAGCAGACCGATGGAGACGAGGCTCGAGGCCGCGTCCGTGGAGCGGTAATAGGCATAGCCGAGCAGCATCACCGCAAAGATCGCCATGCGGCGGATGCGCAGCACCACCTTGCCGAAATCGCGCCGTTCGCTGGAGCGGGCAAACAGGCTGCGCTGCAGGAAGGCGGGCATGATGATGTCATTGGAAATCATGATGGCGAGCGCCACGCTTTCCACCACCACCATGGCCGTTGCCGCCGAAAAGCCGCCGATGAAGGTGATCAGCGACACCAGATTGTAACCGGCCGACAAGGGCAGCGTCAGCACATAGACATCCGCATCACCCGAGCCGCCAAAGGTCATCAGGCCAGCCGCCGCAACCGGAATGACAAAGAGGTTGATCGCCACCAGATAGGCGGGAAAGAGATAGCGCGCGGTCTTCAGTTCGTCCGGATGGCGGTTTTCCACCACCGTTACATGGAACTGCCGGGGCAGGAACAGGATCGCAAAACCGGAGGTGACGATCAGCACCAGCCAGCGCGACAGCGGCGTTTCATGGCTCATCGCCTCGATCACGAGCGAATTGGTCGCCGCCCGGTTCCAGAGATCGGAGGGGCCATCGAAGATGAAATAGGTGACGGTGAGACCAACCGTGAGGAAGGCCAGTAGCTTGACCACCGATTCCATCGCAATCGCCAGGATCAGCCCGTCCTGATGCTCGGTCGCATCCGTATGGCGGGTGCCGAAGATGGCCGCAAAGCAGGCAAGCACGAAGGCGACGATCAGCGGCATGTCGATGAAATGCAGATTGCCGATGCCGATGCCATAGGCCTTCGGATCAACCATCACCGCAACCGTGCTGGAGACGGCCTTCAGCTGCAGCGCGATGTAGGGAATCGCGCTCATCAGCGAGATCAGCGCGACAATGCCCGCCACGGACGAGTTCTTGCCATAGCGCGCGCCCATGAAATCCGGGATCGAGGTGATCTTCTCGCTCTTGGCAATTTCGGTGATGCGGCGCAAAAGCGGCATGCCGAGCGTGAAGACCAGGATCGCGCCGATATAGATGGAGAAGAATTCAAAGCCGCGCACGGCGGCAAGACCGACACCGCCGAAATAGGTCCAGGACGTGCAATAGACGGCAAGGCTGAGCGCATAGACCAGCGGGCGGCCATTGGTGGGGGGGCCCTTCCTGCGGCGCAGCCGGTCTCCATAACTTGCGACCGCAAAAAGCAGCAGCAAATAGCCGATCGACGACCCGAAAATGACCCATCCTGGCAACATGGCGACCTCGGCCCCGGTCATGCGATCACGCCCGGGCCGAAAAAGGATAGGGGAAAAGTCACGCCGGTTAAACCGGGCAGGCCTTGTACCATAGTTCTATCCCTTTGTTCGCACTTGCTTTCCTGCATACATAAACAAACCTCGCCAACCATCGTTAACGGCTCTTTAAAATTGTAAATTATCGGGTATTAGTTATGCAACACAACCAAGTGGCCGATTGTAGAGCCAAAATACAGGAGAGGGTTGATGATCCAGGAATTCAAGTCGTTTATCGCGCGTGGAAATGTGGTTGATCTTGCAGTCGGTGTGATGATCGGTGGGGCCTTCGGGGCGATCGTCACCTCGCTGGTGAACGACATCATCACCCCGATCGTCAGCCTTGTCGCCGGCAGCGTGGACTTCTCCAACTATTTCATTCCGCTGAGCTCGAAGGTAACCGCGACCACGCTCGCTGCCGCCAAGGAACAGGGCGCCGTCATCGCTTACGGCAGCTTCCTTACCATCGTGATCAACTTCCTCATCCTCGCCTGGATCATCTTCCTGATGGTCAAGGGCATCGCCCGTCTTCAGCGCGAAGAACAGGCTGCCCCGGCACCGGCTGAACCGGCTCCGGTTCCGGCAGACGTACAGCTGCTCACCGAAATCCGCGACCTTCTGAAGACGAAGGGCTGATTTCTGGCCGGGCAGTGTCGCCATTCTGGCGCTGCCCGGCCTTCCCACCCGGGTGTCCATCACCCAAACCTATTCATTCCTCACGCGAAGTCATGGGATTTTCGCAAGCGAACCGGCTAGAAAGGCTGTGTTGCAGTTGAGGGGAAGGTCATGACATCCATCGCACAATTGAGCCCGCGTTCACTCGAAGCGCCCGAAAGCGGCATTGTCGAGGTGGTCAACTATGCGCGCGGTCGCGAGGGATTGATCCCGCTCTGGGTGGGCGAGGGCGACAGCCCCACGCCCGGCTTCATCAGCGATGCGGCGGTTGCCTCCCTTCAGGCGGGCGAAACCTTCTATACCTGGCAGCGGGGTATACCGCCGCTGAGACAGGCGCTTGCCGATTATTATGCCCGCCATTTCGGGGCCACCCTCTCGCCGGAACATTTCTATGTGGTTGCCTCCGGCATGCAGGCGATCACGCTCGGGCTTCAGGCCGCCGTCTCGCCGGGGGATGAGGTGGTCTATCTCACGCCCGCCTGGCCGAATTTCGCTGCCGCCGCCGCCCTGACCGGCGCGATCCCCAAGGCCGTGGAACTGACCTTTTCCGGTGGCCGCTGGCATGTGGACCTGGACCGGCTGAAAGCCGCGATCACGCCGAAAACCAGGCTTCTCTTCATCAACACGCCCTCCAATCCGACCGGCTGGACCGCAACGCGGGAAGACCTCGCCGCGATCCTCGGCCTCGCCCGCGAGCTCGGCCTCTGGATCATGGCGGATGAAATCTATGCGCTCTATCATTATGGCAAAGCGGCCCGGGCGCCATCGTTCCTCGACGTGATGGAGCCGGAAGACCGCATTCTCTTCGTCAATTCCTTCTCGAAGAACTGGTCGATGACCGGCTGGCGCGTCGGCTGGATCGTGGCTCCGCCGGAAACCGGGCAGCTTTTTGAAAACCTCATCCAGTATTCCACCTCCGGTGTTGCCCAGTTCGTGCAGCGCGGCGCCGTCGAGGCATTGAACGCGGGCGACCGCTTCCTGCAATCCAATATCGACAAGGCAAGACAGTCCCGCGATATTCTCTGCGATGCGCTTTCCGCCACCAACCGGGTGGAAACGGAACGGCCGGATGGCGCGCTCTATGCCTTCCTGAAGATCGATGGCGTGACCGACAGCCGGGCAACAGCCATCGACATTGTCGACAAGACGCTGGTCGGCCTTGCGCCGGGCACGGCCTTCGGACCGGGTGGAGCACCCTTCATGCGCGCCTGCTTCCTGCGGGATCCGAAGATGATCGAGATCGCGGCGGACAGGCTCTCCACCTATATTCGCAATCTGTGAAAAGACAAGGAAAAGGCGATTTTTCCCGGATCCGGACAGGTTCGATAAAATTTGAATCAATGCCGAAAGCAAGCCCTAACCACAGATCACGAAGACTGACCCGAAACGGGCCAAAACGTAGCTTTGATAACCAATTGGAGAGGGCTTGGATGGCTTGATCTTCCCAAAACAAGAACAGGGAAGAAAAGTCATGGCAGTTCTGGTCACCGGCGGAGCGGGCTATATCGGAAGTCACATGGTCTGGGCCTTGCTGGATGCGGGCGAAGACGTGGTGGTCGTTGACCGCCTGTCCACGGGGTTCCGCTGGGCAGTGGCACCGGAGGCACGCTTCTATCTCGGCGATGTCGGCGATGAGGCCCTGCTTCAGCAGATATTCGCTGAAAACGAGATCAGCGAAATCATCCACTTTGCCGGTTCGGCCGTGGTGCCGGAATCGATTGTCAAACCGCTTTCCTACTACGAGAACAACACCGGCAAGACGCGGGCCCTGCTTGCCGCTGCCCTTGCTGCCGGTATCCGGCATTTCATCTTCTCCTCGACGGCTGCCGTCTATGGCTCGAACGGCGTGGACCGGCCGATCCGGGAAAGCGATCCGCTCGCCCCGCAGACGCCCTATGGCCTTTCCAAGCTGATGTCGGAAATGATGTTGCAGGATTCGGCCCATGCCCATGATCTGCGCTATGTGGCGCTGCGATACTTCAATGTGGCGGGGGCCGATCCGGACCTGCGTACCGGCCAGTCCACCGCCAATGCCACCCATCTGATCAAGGCCGCGGTGGAAACCGCGCTTGGCAAGCGCCGCAAGATCGATGTCTTCGGCACCGACTATCCAACCCATGACGGCACCGGCGTGCGGGATTTCATCCACGTATCCGATCTGGTTCAGGCCCATATGGCAGCACTTCGCTATCTGCGTGACGGCGGCGAGCCGCTGGTTGCCAATTGCGGCTACGGCCGGGGTTATTCGGTACTCGATGTGCTCTCTGCCGTGATGGAGGAAAGTGGCCGCCGGTTCGAGGTCAACTATCTGCCGCGCCGCGAAGGGGATCTTGCAAGCGTCATCGCCGACAGCTCGCTGCTGCGCCACCGGCTGGACTGGACCCCGCGTTTCATGGGCATCCATGATATCGTGCGCACCGCGCTTGAATGGGACATGCTGCTCACAAGGCGCAACAATTACAGCGTCACGGCGATGCACCAGCGGCTTGCCGCCCATTTCTGAGCAAATTCGCAACAGGATGGTTGAAGGCGGGGTGTGAAATCCCGCCTGCTCCAGTTTGAGAACAGTTTCGCGATTTAGTTATCCGGTATGCATGAAAAGACCGGATGGCAGAGGCGATGACATTCTTGAACCAGCATGACGGGCAATGCTTGGCCCCGGGCGTCTCTCCATCCCCGGAGGACCTGGCATGAAGGCTGTCATTCTGGCGGGCGGACTGGGCTCGCGCATTGCCGAAGAGACGCATCTGAAGCCGAAGCCGATGATCGAGATCGGCGGGCGGCCGATCCTCTGGCACATCATGAAACTCTACCACGCGCATGGCATCCGCGACTTCATCGTCTGCTGCGGCTTCCGTGGCTATGTGATCAAGGAATATTTCGCCAATTACGGGCTCTACATGTCCGACATGACCTTCGATCTGGCGGAGAACCGGCTGCAGTTCCACAAGAAGAGTGCGGAAAACTGGCGGGTAACCCTGGTCGATACCGGCGAAAACTCGATGACGGGCGGTCGCCTGAAGCGGGTCGCAAATTATCTCAAGGACGAGGAAGCCTTCTGCTTCACCTATGGCGACGGCGTTTCCAGCGTCAACATCACCGACACGATCAACTATCACCGCAGCCATGGACGGCTGGCAACCGTGACGGCGGTTCGCCCGCCCGCCCGCTTCGGCGCCCTGTCTCTGGAAGACGATACGGTGCGCGGCTTTGTCGAAAAGCCGGAAGGCGAGGGCGGTTTCATCAATGGCGGCTTTTTCGTGCTGTCGCCGAAGGTGATCGACCGGGTGATCGACGATACGACCATCTGGGAGCAGGAGCCGCTCACCAGCCTCGCCCGTGAGGGCGAACTCAAGGCGTTCTTCCATGAGGGCTTCTGGCAGCCGATGGATACGCTGCGCGACAAGAACCATCTGGAAGCACTGTGGAGCAGCGGCAATCCGCCCTGGAAGATCTGGTAAGATGGCAAATTCCTCCTTCTGGTACGGAAAGCGCGTTCTCCTCACCGGCCATACCGGCTTCAAGGGAAGCTGGCTGGCGCTGTGGCTGTCGGAAATGGGCGCCCAGGTTTTCGGCCTGTCGCTGACACCGGCAACCGAGCCGTCGCTGTTCAGGCTGATGCATGGCACGCGCTCGCCCGCGAGCGAGGGCATCGTCGATATCCGGGACCGGATCGCGGTTGCGGCGCGGGTGATGGTGACGCGGCCGGATGTGGTGTTTCACCTGGCCGCCCAGCCGCTGGTAAGGGCCGGTTACCGGGACCCGATCACCACCTACGAGACCAATGTGCAGGGCACGGTCAACCTGCTCGATGCGCTGCGGATCGCACCGGACGTCAAGTCCATCGTCGTCGTCACCACCGACAAGGTCTATGACAATCCGGAAACGGGCGCCGCCTTCCGCGAAAGTGATCCGCTTGGCGGCCATGATCCCTACAGCGCCAGCAAGGCGGCGGCGGAAGTGGTGACGCAGAGCTATCGCAAGAGCTTTTTCCAGCCGCGTCGGATCGGGCTTGCAACCGCGCGCGCAGGCAATGTGATCGGCGGCGGCGACTGGGCCGAAGACCGGCTGATCCCGGATGCCTTCCGGGCCTGGTCCTCCGGAACGCCCCTTCAGGTGAGAAGGCCCGATGCGGTGCGTCCCTGGCAACATGTGCTCGAGCCGCTTCATGGTTATCTGCTGCTTGCCGAGCGACTTTATGATGATCCGGATTTCAGCCCGGCGGTGAATTTCGGCCCCGATCACACCGCTGCCGCGACGGTGAAGGACATTCTCACCCTCGCCCGCAGCGCCTATGGCAAGGGCGAGACGGATTTTGCAAGCGTCGAGGAAGGGCCGCATGAGGCAGGCTACCTGATGCTCGACAGCGCGCTGGCCACCGCCCGGCTCGGCTATCAGCCGACCTGGGGGCTCGAGGAAACCGTGACGCGCACGATGGACTGGTATCGCCGGATGCAGAAAGGCATTTCCGCGCGCAATCTCTGCCTTGCCGATCTGCAGCATTTCGAGGAGCGGCTGGCACAGCAACCGCCACCGCTTCGGGAGGCCGCCGGATGAGCCTGCGCTTCACGCCTGTCGAAACGGACGGACCGAAGGGGCCGCTGCTCATGGAGCGGCGGCGCTTTGGCGATCAGCGCGGCCATCTCTCCCGCCTATTCGACATGGAAGAGCTCCTCCTCCTTGGCTGGGACGGACCGGTGGCGCAGGTGAATGAAACCGTGACGACCCATGCAGGCACGGTGCGCGGCCTGCATTTCCAGCATTCGCCCTTTGCCGAGATGAAGCTCGTCACCTGCCTGTCCGGACGGATCTTCGATATCGCGGTCGATCTGCGCCGGGGGTCGCCCACCTTTCTGAGGACGGTAACGGTGGAGCTTTCCGCCGAAAATGGCCGCTCTTTCCTCATTCCGCGCGGGTTTGCCCATGGCTTTCAGGCTCTCACGGATGACGTGCGGCTGATCTATATCCATTCCGCCCCCTACCGCCCTGAAGCGGAAGCGGGGCTTAATCCGATGGATCCGGCGCTTGGCATCGGCTGGCCTTTGCCGCCGGTTCATCTTTCCGCGCGCGACGAAAGCCATCCGCTGATCGGTGCGGATTTTACCGGAGTTCAGCCATGAAGTGCCGCCATTGCGGAAGCGATCATCTCGTGCCCTTCCTCGATCTCGGCACCTCGCCGCCGTCGAATTCCTATGTGTCGCCGAAGGACCGGGCGAAGCCGGAGCTCTGGTATCCGCTGGTCATTCGCGCCTGCATGGACTGCCTGCTCGTGCAGACCGAGGATTTTGCCGAGCGCGAAGTGTTCTTCTCGGAAAACTACGCCTATTTCAGCTCCTTTTCGCAATCCTGGCTCCTTCACGCCGAGGCCTATGTGGGCGAGATGGTGGAGCGCTTCGGTTTGACGAAGGACGCGCGCGTGGTCGAGGTCGCGGCCAATGACGGTTATCTGCTGCAATATGTGAAGGCGCGCGGCATTGCCTGCCTCGGTGTCGAGCCGACGGCGAGCACCGCGCGGGCGGCCCGTGACAAGGGTATCGAGATCCGCGAGGAATTCTTCGGGGCAGCCCTTGGCGAGGCGCTGGCCGCCGAAGGCTGGCAGGCGGATCTGACGGCGGCCAACAATGTGCTTGCGCATGTTCCGGACATCAATGATTTCGTCACCGGCTTTGCCCGTATTCTGAAGCCCACGGGCGTTTCCACCTTCGAGTTTCCGCACCTGAAGAACATGGTGGCGGAGGCCCAGTTCGATACGGCCTATCACGAGCATTATTCCTACCTGTCGCTCTTGGCCGTCACCCGTATCTTTGCGGCAAACGGCCTGCATGTCTTCGACGTCGAAACGACGCCCTGGCATGGCGGCAGTCTCCGGGTCTTTGCCCAGCGTGCTGATATCCGCCATCGGGAGGAAAGCCCGCGGGTTGCGGCCATGCTTGCGCAGGAGCGGGCGGCCGGCATGGAAAAGCCCGGCTATTACACCGCCTTCCAGCGGCAGGCACAGCGCGTGCGCAATGATTTTCTGGCCTTCCTGATCGATTGCCAGCGGGCAGGCCTGTCCGTGGCTGCCTATGGGGCAGCGGCCAAGGGCAACACGCTTTTGAATTTCGCGGGCGTCAAGCCCGATCTCCTCTCCTTCGTGGTGGACAAGAATCCGGCGAAGCAGGGCATGCTTTTGCCCGGCAGCCGCATTCCGATCCTCGGCGAACAGGAAATCCGCGACCGTAAGCCGGAAAGGGTGGTCATATTGCCATGGAATCTCCAGACCGAAATTCGGACTCAGCTTTCATATATCAGCGATTGGGGTGGGAAATTCGTGACGGCAGTGCCGAGACTGACGGTGCACCCGTAATCCTGCCCGTCGGCGCACCGGATCGCAAGGAGCCGCCGCTGGTGCTGGCGGCGATGGCCTTGCGCGCCGCCCTTGCCGAAGAGCAGGAAAAGGCCTCGCTCAAGGCTCAGTCGCTAAAGTAGCACCTATACCCTGCCTGCCCGGCCTTGTGCCGGGCGTCATTTCATGTCCTGCGGAGAATTTCATGTTGCCCATACCGACACTGACCGTCTGCGTGCCCTCGCGCAACCGGCAGGAATATTTCCAGATTACCATACGTGATCTTCTGAGCTCGATGCGCACCGATGTGCAATTCGTCTTCGCAGACAATTCCGACGAACCGGACATCATGAACGATTTCATGGCGGAGTATTCAAAGGATCCGCGCGTGACCTTCCTGTCGTCTCCGCCGGAGACCCTCTCCATGCGCGACAACTGGGAGCGCTGCGTGGAGCAGGCGCGCGGCGATTATGTCACCGTGATCGGGGATGACGATTTCATCGATGTCGATGTGGTCGACTACATAAAGCGTGTTCTGGCGTTCAACCCCGGTGTGGATGCCTTCGGCTGGCGCCTGGTGGCCTATACCTGGCCCTATCCGGGTCGCCCGAACCTGACCCTTCAGGTGCCCTTTGACGATTGCGTCGTGCGGCTCGATCAGGCCGATCTCTACAAGCGCATGTTCGGCTGGTTCGAGGCCGTACATATTCCGACCGGCGGCTTCTCGATCTATCATCACGCGATATCCCGCAAGCTTCTCGATCGCATCCGGCGGGTCTATGGCGGCCGCTATTTCGAGCATGCGGTCGTGGATTATGATATTTCCTTCAAGGTGATCTGCCAGGGCTCGTTTTTCGTCGCGACCGCCCGGCCCTTCGGGGTGATGGGCAGTTGCCCGAAATCCAACTCTTTTGCCGTTGGCAAGCATCGGGACTACCGGAAGAAGATTTCGCAGTTCACCGGCGAGGCACGCGGCTTTTACGAAGAAAGCGCCGCCTTTCGCGATTTCCCTTTTTCCATCGAGCTCGGAACCACGGCTGCTGTGGCGCTGGCGCAGGTCTGGTTCAAGAACAAGTACCACATTTCCTATGAAAACTGGGGTGAGGGCTTCGCGGGCGCCTGCGCGATGGATTGCGGCGCCTATACCGATCCGGATGATTTCGAAGCCGCCTGCGAGGGATACCGGACGGCCTTCAGCCTGTGGGAGGGCGGGCGCTATCTCCGCTTCTTCAATCCGAGCTCTGCACAGCTGCGGGTCGATTCCACGCGCGCAATCTCGTCCGGCTTCAATGATGTCGGCGTTTTCCTCGATCAGAACATGCCGGTTTCCACACCGTGCGAAATGATGGGCATCGTGCGCGCCATGGTCACGCCCGTCGATCTGATGCGGATCGAGCCCGAGGGCGTGAAACTTGCTTCGGAGACCGAAAACCGCGTCTACAAGGAACTCTACGGCTAGACTTCATCCCCGTTCCGAAGGAACAAAACCGGCGCTCACCCCGCCGGTTTTTTCATGCCCGCTGCCGGAAACGCAAAAAGCCGCCTGCGCAAGGAGGCGGCTTTCCGATTTCGCAGGCCCGTCGTCAGATGCGCTTCAGGAAACCGTCCGGAGCGGCGGTGAAGGCGAGCTTCGTCTCGATGGTCTTGTCATAATCGAACATCAGCGCCTCGCCATCTTCGGCGCGGCGGCCATCTTCCTTCAGGCGGCGCATGTATTCCCAGACGGCCGTCTTCGGATTGTTGCCCTTGCCCCAGGGTCGGTTCGACCACATTTCGTCCGGCAGGTCTTCCACATTGGTGTCCCAGACCACGCAATAGCTTCCCTTGGTCGTCAGCGGTGCATAAAGCTCAAGCTCTTCCAGCACATGGTCATGGGTGTGGTTGCTGTCGAGGAAAATCATCACGCGCTTGTGGTTGCGGGCGATTTCCTTCACCTGCGCGATCACGTCGGGCGCAACCGAGGAGCCTTCGATCATCGAGATCTTGCCGCCCAGCGGATGTGCCTCGATGGCCTTGCGGTTATGGTCGCGAATGTCGATATCGATGCCGAGCACCCGGCGCGGCGCCTTGCGGACATCGAGAACCGCGCCGCTTTCCATCGCATCGCAATAGTCGAGCATCGCCAGCATCGAGGCCGACATGATCAGCGAACCGCCATGGGCAATGCCGGTTTCGATGATCAGGTCCGGACGCACCGACCAGATGAGTTCCTGCGTGGCATAAAGGTCCTGCGGCACCTGAATGACCGGACGGCCAAGCCAGGTGAAATTGTAGGAGTAGAAGTATCGGGATGCCTCGCGCAGCCAGGTATTCGACAGTTCATGGAACTTCTCGTCCCGGCCGATATCCGCGATGTTTTGGGCCACCTGCTGGCGGAATTCCTGAATGGGGTCCATGCCCTGCTCCTTGCCTTGACTGTCTGCCTGTCTGCCCGGTTCTGCCGCGCCATCGGAAAGGCTGCATGGCAAGGCGGAACGGGCTAGACTCGGGGCTCATAACGATTCGCCGGAATAGGGTCTCCGGCTCTCCTATCCCTTGTGCAGCGATGAGCTTTCCCGGAGCTTGTGATGAAACATATCCTCCTGACCGGCGCGAGCGGCTTTGTCGGTCGCCAGATCCTGAAGGCGCTGAAGGCTCGCGGCCATCATGTGACGGTGACACAGCGCCCGGGCAAGGCGCTGCCGGAGGGCTATGCGGCCGACCGCGTGATTTTGACCGGCGACCTTTTCGCTGAGAGCGAGGGGTTCTGGGCCGAAGCGCTTTCGGGCATCGACAGCCTGATCCACGCCGCCTGGTATGTGGAGCCCGGCAAATATCTCGACAGCGCGAAAAACCTCGATTGCGTGAACGGCACGCTTTCGCTTGCAAAAGGTGCGGTGGCGGCGGGCGTGACCCATATGGTCGGCATCGGCACCTGCATGGAATATCGCCTGCCGTCCGATCATCTCGACGTGTCCCAGCCGCTCGAACCCGCAACGCTCTATGCGGCCTCAAAGCTCGCGCTCTTCCAGATGCTGGGGCACTATTTTGCAAAGACGGGAACCGGCTTCAGCTGGTGCCGGCTGTTTTATCTTTATGGCGAGGGCGAATATCCGCAGCGACTGGTGCCCTATGTGCGGGCCGGGCTGGCAAGGGGCGAGGTGGTGAAGCTTTCCGCCGGAACGCAGCTTCGCGATTTTCTCGATGTGGCGGAGGCCGGGCGGCAGATTGCGGACGTGATCGCAACCGGGCAGCAGGGGCCGATCAATATCTGCTCGGGCAAGGCCATCACCATCCGCGCGCTGGTGGAAGCCATCGCCGATGAATACGGGCGGCGTGATCTTCTGGCGTTCGGTACGGCGGCGATCCATCCCTCCGATCCCGCCGCGGTGGTCGGTGTCTCCAACCTCGTCAGGCCCGCGTGACGGATGATGCGCTTCAGCCTTGGGCAAGCGTGCTGTCCTAGACCTTGAAATGGAGCAGACCGTGCCGGCTGGCCGGTTCTGTGCAACATCAAGAGGGACCTGTCCGTGACCCAATGCCCCGTCTGCCTGACCGCCGATTTCGAGACGCTTCTCACCCGTGCCCGCGTGCCGGTGCTGCAGAACGTGATCGTTGCGACCGAGGCGGAGGCGCGGGAATTTCCGGTGGCGCGGCTGCGCATCTGCCGCTGCAACCATTGCAGCTTCGTGTGGAATGCGGATTTCGATCCGGATGCCATCGATTACAATCTGCAATACAACAATTCCGTACAGGCTTCGGGTGTCTATCTCGCCCATCAGCAGGCGATGGCGGAAAAGGTGCTTGCCCTTCCCGGCACACTCAAATGTCTGGAGGTCGGCTGCGGCGAGGGCGAGTTCCTGAACGTGCTTTCCCGTTCCGGGCGGCTCGAGAAAGCCATCGGCTTTGATCCCGCCCACAAGGGCACTTATCCGCTGGGCGAAGGTGTTGAGGTCAAGCGCGCCTATTTCGACGAGGCGGCTGCGGCCACGCTTCCGGGCGATATCAATGTGGTGATCTCGCGCCACACGATTGAGCATATCCCCGAGCCGCGCCCCTTCATTGCAGCGATTGCCGCCTATGTCACGGCGCGGGGTTTGCCGCTCTTTCTCGAAACGCCGGATGTTTCCTGGATCCTGCGCAACAATGCGTTCGAGGATTTCTTCTACGAACATTGCTCGCTGTTTTCGCCCCGCTCGATTGGCTATCTGCTTGCCGAATTCGGGCTGGATGCGGAGGTGGAGGCAGTCTATGGCGGGCAGTATATGTGGATTTCGGCCAAGCCGTCAGCCGCAAGGAGCCGTCATCCCGATGCCGCCAATGACGACCGTGATGCGGGTGCGGGGATCACCGGTGCGCTTGCCTACTGGCAGGATGTGGTGCGCAGGCATGGTTCCTCCGGCAAGGTCGCGATCTGGGGCGGGGCCTCGAAGGGGGTGACCTTTGCGCTGCTGATCGACGGCGTGGATTGCGCGATCGATCTCAACCGCTCCAAGCAGAACTGCTTCATGCCGGTGAGCGCCGTGCCGATCCTGCCGCCGGAGGAGGCGCTTGCCCGTGGGGTCAACACCATCATCGTGATGAACCCGAACTATGCGGAGGAAATCCGCCGCCAGCTTGATGCGCTCGGCTATCGCGACCGGCTGCTGGTGCTGCAGGACGCCGCCTGAGCAGACCCTCACCGCCATGAAAAAAGGCGCCGCGAAGGCGCCTTTTTCGTATCCGCCCGAGCGCGGTTCGATCAGTTCACGCTTGGCGACATTTCCGCAAGGTTTCCCCCCTCGGCGATGAAGTTCACCGGGGTGAGCATGTAGCGGGCAATCGCGTAGAAATCCTGCGCGGTTGTGGCATTGCCGAGGAAGCGGTCGACGAGCATCACGCGGCCATGCAGGCCCCGGCGGCGATCCGCCTTCGGCTCCTTCAGATAGGGCGGACGGAAACTGGTGGTCAGCCGGTTCACGCCCATCTCGTTGATGGCGATGAAATAGGCTTCCGCCTTTTCCTCGAAGCGCTCCTGATCGTTCTCGAACATGCAGTCGATCATGCAGGCGCGAATGAAGGCATCGCCATACCCGTCCCAGGTGGCATTGAACTGATGCAGCACGCGGCACTGGATTTCGGCAATCGCGGCCGTAATGCCGATCGCACCGGAAAAGGGGAAATTGGCAATGACGCGCGGCACCTTGACGGGCTTGTAATCCTCCTGCGCAATCGCCGACAGCGGCCGCGAATAGAAGGCAATGCGATTGCAGTGCAGGATGACGCGGGCGGCCCATTCATATTGCGGAACCGGGGTGAGCCAGCTTGTTTCACCGGAATGGTTCAGCACGGATTCCAGGAGCGCGCGGCGAATGGCGCAGTGATAGATCCCGAGCGGCATCTTCGGCACGTTGGAACTGTCGCTCCAGTGGAAGAAGGCGTCCATCATTTCCACCTTGTCCAGTTCGATCGCGTGATGCTGAACCGGAACGGGAATGGCCGCAGGCACATGGCGCGGGGCAGCCGCATTGATGGTAAAGGTGTTCCAGCCGCAGACATCCGCGTCCGGCATGGAGGTTTCGATGGCTTCGAGCAGCTTCTCGATCCCGGCTTCCAGCATGTCGTCAGGTCGCACCAGCACCGCCCAGTCGGCATCCATCGCGGCAACCGTACCGATCCAGAATTGCGCGAGCGAGATGTTTTCCGGCGCCGGCGGCAGGGTGCGCAGGCGCTTGTCGCGTCCGACAATGTCGGCAAAGGCCTGATTGCCCTCCAGCACATCGCCATAGGGGGCAACCACGATCTCGATATCCGCAGCTTCATTCGCAAGCAGCGTTTCGCACAGCCGTACGGGCGCCGACTTGCCGGGTTCGACGGGAATGCAGATTGAAAGCTTGGTCATCGCCACTCTATCCTCAGGGTTTTCATCCACCGCCCTTGACCCATGCGACCATGCATGGACGGATTGCGGCTTGCGCCCAAGGTTAGGCAAGGCTGCTTGCGCGAGGCTTTTGGCCTATTCGCCCCAGGTTTCAGCCGCAACGCGCAGCCAGTTCTCGCGGGCGAGCTTGGCAAGTTCCTCTTCGGTATAGCCGCTCTGGCGCAGCGCCTCGATGAGGGCCTGCGAGCCTGCCGCATCGCTGATCGCGTCCGGAATGGTTGCGCCGTCATAGTCGGAGCCGAGGCCGACGCAGTCGATGCCCATGCGCTCCACCATGTAATCCACATGCCGCACCATGCGCTCCAGCGGCGTGTCGGCGATTTCCAGCGCATCCTCGCGCAGCATCGTCACGGCGAAGTTCAGCCCGGCGATGCCCCGGCTGTCGCGGATCGCGTCCATCTGCCGGTCGGTGAGGTTGCGGGCGATGGTGCAAAGCCCGTGCGCATTCGAATGGCTGGCAATCAGCGGATGGTGGCTGAGCCGCGCCACATCCCAGAAGCCCTTCTCGTTGAGATGGGCCGTGTCGATCAGGATACCGTATTCGTTGCAGGCCTTGACCAGACGCTTGCCCGGTTCGGTCAGTCCCGGCCCCATGTCGGGATGAGCCGGATAGGCAAAGGGCACGCCATAGCCGAAAATCGTCTCGCGGCTCCAGACCGGGCCGAGCGAGCGCAGGCCCGAGGCATAGAAGGTTTCAAGCTCGTCGAGATCGGCATTGATCGCCTCGCAGCCCTCGATATGCAGAACGGCAGCAAAGACGCCCTTTTCCATCGCTGCACGGATATCCTTCGTGCTGCGGCAGATCGACCATGCGCCCGCCCGGTCCAGACGCTGGGCAATGGCCGCAATTTCCATGGCGCGTGCAACCGAAGGCTCATGCGGCAGGGGTGTGGGGAGCGGAATGGCATAATGGCCGTTTGCATCCGGCTCGCGCTCCTTCAGATCCGGCGAAGAGAGATAGATCGCGCAAAGCCCGCCTGCGAGCCCGCCCGCCCGTGCCCGGGGTCCATCGATATGGCCCTTGTCGGTTCCCTCGATGAATTCGCGCACCGGATCACCTCCCGCCTTCTGGTGAAGGTGGAGGCGATAGAGAACATCGTTGTGGCCATCGAAAATCTGCTGCATGGGATACCATCCGCTCTGGTGGGCAATGACTATGCTTCTAGATGATTTGCACGCGCGATGCAGCGCTTTTCAATCCGTTTCAGATCACACATTCTAGGTATATTCCGAAGCTCACCCTCTTTTCCAAACCGACCTATCATTCCATCCGTCACCCGCCTCATCCCGCTGGCGGGTGGGAAGCCCGTTGTTCCGAAATCGGCTGTGGCCGGGTTCACTTCGCCCCCGAATGAACTGGCACCAGCCGTTGGCCGTGCTGACCCGGATGACCGTCCCCCTGCGGTGCCGGAAACAGACGGCCGAGGCATGGCTCGTTGCGATGATGCTTGCGTCCAATGGGTCTGCAGCGGAAGCCCGGTGTCAGGTGCCGCTTCCTCCTACTGAGGTGGCGCTGCCGGGTGCCATGCCAAAGGCCGCAGCCAACCGGAGTCCCGACCGGTTTGCTGCGGCCTATTTTCTATCCGGCCTGTTCGGGGAAGCGGATGCGGTCAGGCGCTCATCCGCTGCGGTGAAACCTCACGCAGATAATCGCGGTTGAGCTGGAACCGGCTCACCAGATTTTGCAGACGGTTGCTTTCGAGCGCGAGTGCGGACCCGGCGGCACTGGTTTCTTCCACCATGGCCGCATTCTGCTGGGTCACCTGATCCATCAGGTTGACGGATGTGTTGACCTCCGCAAGCCCGACCGACTGTTCGCGGCTGGCGGTAGCAATTGCGACCATGTGATCATTGATGGAGGAAATCAGCGCCTCGATGGCGGTGAGGGCCTCGCCGGTATCGCGCACCAGCTTCACGCCATTCTGCACTTCCACTTCGGAATGCTTGATGAGGTCGCGGATTTCCTTCGCGGCCCCTGCCGAGCGCTGGGCAAGCTCGCGCACTTCCATGGCGACGACGGCAAAGCCCTTTCCGGCCTCACCGGCGCGGGCGGCCTCGACACCGGCATTCAGGGCCAGAAGATTGGTCTGGAAAGCGATGCTGTCGATCACGGAGATGATGCTGGCGATCTGGCTGGAGGCGGCCTCGATGCGTCCCATGGCGCCGATCGCCTGGGTAACCACCGCTTCCGATTGCTTGGCGCTGGTATTGGCGGTTCCGGCCAGCGCCCGGGCTTCTTCCGCGCGCTTGGAGGAATTCGTCACATTGGCGGTAATCTCGTCCAGTGCTGCGGCCGTTTCCTCGAGAGAAGCCGCCTGCTGCTCGGTGCGGCGGGCGAGATCCTGCGCGCTGCGGCTCACCTCGTTCGATCCGGAATCGATGGTGCGGGTCGCATCGAACACGTCGGAAAGCGTGGAGGCGAGCTGGCGGATCGCATCGTTGAGATCATGGCGAAGGGATTCGAAATCGGCAGCGAAGGGTTCGTCGATCTGGAAGGAAAGATCACCCGCCGCCAGCCGCTTCAGGCCGCTCGCAAGACCGGAGGTTGCCTGCAGCATCACGTCGCGGGCATCGGCCTCGGCACGGCGGGCCTGCTCGATGCGCTCTTCCTCCGCCTGCCTGCGGGCGGCGGCTGCATTGGCTTCCAGCTCGCGTGCCTTGATCGTGCGCTTGCGGAATGTTTCGACCGAGGCCGCCATGCGGCCGATTTCGTCCTTGCGGCCGAGATAGGGCACGGTGCTTTCGGTATTGCCATCGGCAAGGATCTTCATCGCGCCGTTGATCTGCTGGATCGGGCTTGCAATGCCGCGGAACACATAAGCGGTTGCGCCGAGCACCAGCACCAGCACCACGCCACTGGCCACAAGCAGCACGGCCACGGAGGTGGACAGCGTCTGCTCCGCATGGCGGATCGTGGTGTTTGCACCTGCGCGGTTGAGGTTCACAAGCTCCTGAATGTCATGAACGGCAGGCGCAATCATCATCCGCATTTCCGAAAGGGCAGAAAGCGCATCCAGCGTCTTGCCGTCAGTCGAAAGCGCCAGCACCTTTTCACCGCGCTTGCGATATTCGCGCGTGGTCGCCTCGATATTGTTGATCGCCATCTTTTCCTTGTCCGAGGAAATCATCGGCCGATAATCGGCAATAGCTGCGTCCAGATCGGCACTTGCGGTGTTGATCTCGTTCACGGCAGCCTTTTTCTGCCCAACCTTGGAGGCTGTGACATGAATGAGATAGTTCATGCGCATCTTGTAAAGCAGCGTTTCCATGCGCTGCGACGTGCTCACCGCCGGAAGCCATGTCTTGGCGATTGCCGCGGAATCGCCGGCCTGAAGATGCAGCGCCCGCCAGGACAGGACCGATGTTCCGGCAAAAAGCAGACCGAGGAACAGGATGATCGAGACGAGCAGGGTTTTGATCGACAGTGAAGACATGAGGCGCGCGTTCCATGCGCAGGTTCCGGACATTGATTTCCGACCTGTCGCCTTTTGCGGCAACCATCATGGTTCCGGCGATGAAATGATCAACACGGACCGTAAGCAGATTGGTTTTATAATTTCTTAAAAATATAACTTATTGCACTATATCTAAGGGTATTTTCCCCTTGGCACAACCCCGGCGACAGAAGCGCCGGGGTATGTTTTCGTCCGGTTGCGGTCGGTCACAGACCGCGCTGGGGGCGCATGTCTTCGGCGCTGATCCCGGCCACAACGACGGGCTTCTTCATCGCGTCGCGGCGGAAAGGCTCGCCCAGTTCCTGGTTGAGGATCACCTCGATGAAGGTGGTCTTCTTTTCCTTCATTTGCCGGTCGATCGCCTTGCCGAGTTCCTCGGTAAGCTCCGACATGCCGATCACCTGAATGCCCTCGATGCCGCAGGCCCGCGCAATCGCGGCATAGCTCACATCCAGATCCAGTTCCGTGCCCACGAAATTGTCGTCATACCACAGCGTCGAGTTGCGCTTTTCGGCACCCCACTGGTAGTTGCGGAAGATCACCATGGTGATGGCCGGCCAATCCTCGCGGCCACAGGCGGTCATTTCATTCATGGAAATGCCGAAGGCACCGTCACCGGCAAAGCCGACAACCGGCGTGTCCGGGCAACCCATCTTGGCACCCAGAATGGCCGGGAAACCGTAACCGCAGGGGCCGAACAGGCCGGGCGCCAGATATTTGCGGCTTTCCTCGAAGGTCGGATAGGCATTGCCGATCGCGCAATTGTTGCCGATATCGGAGGAGATGATCGCTTCCTTGGGGAGCGCTGCCTGAATGGCGCGCCAGGCCATGCGCGGCGACATGCGCTTGGGATGCGCCTTGCGGGCGCGGTCGTTCCAGCTCGTGCCCGGATCATCATCCTCGTGATCCATCGAAGCGAGCTGCTGCAGCCAGGCCGAGCGCGTCTTGTGGATCAGCGCCAGACGGTCGGTGCGCTCGTGATTGCCTGCCCCGGGCGCAAGCTGCTCGAGGATCTGCTCGGCAACGGCCTTGGCATCGCCCTGAATGCCGACGGAGACGCGCTTGGTCAGCCCGATGCGGTCGGCATTGATATCGACCTGAATGATCTTTGCCTGCTTCGGCCAGTAGTCGAGGCCATAGGCGGGCAGGGTGGAGAAGGGATTGAGACGGGTGCCGAGTGCGAGCACCACATCCGCCTTGGCAACCAGTTCCATCGCCGCGCGCGAGCCGTTATAGCCGAGCGGGCCGACGGAGAGCGGATGGCTGCCGGGGAAGGCGTCATTGTGCTGATAGTTGCAGCAGACCGGGGCGCCGAGCCGTTCGGCCAGCGCCTTCGAGGCTTCGATGGCACCGGAGAGAACCACGCCCGCGCCATTGAGGATCACCGGGAATTTTGCCTTTGAGAGGAGTTCGGCGGCCTCTGCCAGCGCCTCGCGGCCACCGGACGGGCGCTCGAAGCGGATCATCTGCGGCAGCTCGATATCGATCACCTGGGTCCACATGTCGCGCGGCACGTTGATCTGGGCCGGGGCCGAGCCGCGCCAGGCCTTCTCGATCACCCGGTTCAGCACTTCGGCAATGCGCGAGGCATCGCGCACCTCTTCCTGATAGCAGACGATATCGGCAAACAGATGCATCTGCGGAATTTCCTGAAAACCGCCCTGACCGATGGTCTTGTTCGCCGCCTGCGGGGTGACGAGCAGCATCGGCGTATGGTTCCAGTAGGCCGTCTTGATCGGGGTGACGAAATTGGTGATGCCCGGGCCGTTCTGGGCGATGCACATGGCCATCTTGCCCGACGCGCGGGAATAGCCGTCCGCCATCATCCCGGCATTGCATTCATGGGCCGTATCCCAGAACTTGATGCCGGCGCGCGGGAAGAGATCGGAAATGGGCATGAATGCCGAGCCGATAATGCCGAAGGCATTGTCGATGCCGTGCATCTGCAGCACTTTTACGAATGCTTCCTCAGTGGTCATCTTCATGGATGCGGGTCCTTCCTCGCGAATGGTGTTATTCAAGGGTGAGCTAACCGTGACGGCGGCGCAAAGCCTAGTGCCAGATGCGGTCAATCCGAGGGCCAAGGGGCGGGTCTCATGGTGCCAGTTCCGCTTCGCGCACCAGATCGGCCAAAAGCGCGATGCCGGGGGCAATCCGCTCGGTCGGGATCGAGGAGAAGCCGAGGCGGAAATGGTTGCGGTGGCCGTCCGGTTCGGCAAAGAAGATCTCGCCGGGTTCGATCACCACGCCACGGGCAAGGGCTGCCTGCTTGAGGCTTTCGCCCACCAGCCAGTCCGGACCCGTCACCCAGCAGGACGTGCCGCCGAAGCGGGAAACGGGTGCCCAGCCGGGAAAAGCCTCGTCCAGAGCCTTGGACAGGATCGCCTGCCGCTCGCGATAGGTGCGGTGCAGCCGCCCGATCAGCCGGTCGTGATAGCCGAGCGCGAGAAACAGGGCCGCGACCCGCTGGTTGTTGCCGGGCGGATGGCGCAGCATCAGCCGCCGCAGTGCGCGGGCCTCCGCAATGATTTCCGGTGCCGCAACCAGATAGCCGAGCCTGAGGCCCGGCATCAGCGATTTCGACAGGCTGCCGACATAGATCACCGGATCATTGCCATCGAGCGCCTTCAGCGCCGGTGTCGGCTCGGACAGGTAATTGGCCTCGAATTCGTAATCATCCTCGATGATCAGCCGGTTGTTGCGGCGCGCCCAGTCGATCAGCGCCCGCCGCCGCTCGATCCCCATGGTCACACCGGTCGGAAACTGGTGGCTGGGGGTTACGTAAATCATGCCGCATCCGGCGAGCTTTTCATCCAGCACCAGCCCGCCTGCATCCACCGAAAGCGGCACGACCTCGCCTGCTGAAAGCGAAAAGATGTTGCGCGCATCCGGATAGCCGGGGTCTTCCACCCCCACCCGGGTTTCCCGGTTCATCAGAAGATGGGCAAGCAGATAGAGCGCATTCTGGGCACCCATGGTGACGAGGATTTCGTCGCGCCCGGCAGAAATGCCGCGCCGGGGCAGAAGCCGCTGGCGGATCTGGTCCACCAGCATCGGATCATCTTCGGTGAAGCGGTCATCCGTCCAGGCATCCAGCCATTTGCGGTTCATCGACTGGCGGGTGCATTCACGCCATTCGGCAATCGGAAAGAGCGCCGGGTCGGACTGTCCATAGATGAAGGGATAGGGATAGTCATGCCAGTTCAGCGGCTTTTCGATATTGCGCTGCTGGCTTGCCTTGAGCTTGAACAGGCTTTCGAAGCGCAGCCGGTCCTTTTCCGGCTTTGCCGCCTGGCTCATCTGCGCGCGGGAAAACAAAGCCGGATCCCCGGCCACATAGAACCCGGACCGGTCGCGGGCTTCCAGATAGCCGTCATCGGCCATCGAGAGATAGGCAAGCGTCACGGTATTGCGCGACACCATCAGCTTTCGGGCCAGCTCGCGGGTGGAGGGGGTGGGCGAGCCCGGCGGCAACTGCCCGGACAGGATCGCATTCACCAGCGTCGCCCGGATCTGGCTCTGCAGCGTCGCCTGCTGGCTGCGGTCGATATCGAAGATCAGTTCGCGCATGGTGTCCGATGCCCCCTCTGGCACCAACAAATCAAGCATCTGGCCCTATCTGTGGCAAGGGCGCGCGCGCACAATCGAACAGTCTTCCCTTGCCTTTTTGGGGTGGCGGGGTGAAATCTGGCACTGATGTGCCGCTTGCTTATCGGGGGAACGGAAGTCTTGAGCCAAACGACGGTGCTGCTGGCGGTCAATTGCGGATCCTCTTCCGTGAAGATCGCGGTTTTCGATCAGGCCCTTCGCCGTCTGGGCGATGCCGAAGCCTCCCGTATCGCAACCGATCAGCCTGTGCTGATCCGCTATTCCGGATTCGGGGAAACACGCGAGGAGACGCTTGCGGCCGGTGCCAGCCATGCGGATGCGATTGCGCGTCTCGGCAAGCGGATTTCGGCCTGTTTCGGCGGTGATATTCGGGGCATAGGCCACCGGGTCGTGCATGGCGGTGCTGATTTTTCCGCGCCGTTGAAAATTGATGCGGATCTCATGGACAGGCTGGAGGCACTTTCCTCGCTTGCGCCGCTTCACCAGCCGCACAATCTCACCGGCATCCGGCTGTTCGGCGCGCGCTTTGCGGGCGCGCCGCAGATGGCCTGCTTCGATACGGCCTTTCACCGGACCATTCCCGAACATCGCCAGCTCTATGGCCTTCCTCTTTCCTATGCGGAAAAGGGGCTGAGGGCCTATGGCTTCCACGGGCTTTCCTGCACGCATACCGTCACCCGCTTCGAGGAGATCACCGGCAAGCCGCTGCCGAAACATCTGGTCATCTGCCATCTTGGCAATGGCGCGAGCGTCACAGGTGTCGAAGACGGGCAGTCGCGCTACAATTCCATGGGCTTCACGCCGATTGACGGGCTGATCATGGGCCAGCGTTCCGGCCATCTCGATCCCGGCGCGGTCTTGTGGCTGGTGGATGAGATGAAGGGCGATACGGCCGCCGTCTCCGCGCTTCTCAACCGCAAATCCGGCCTGCTCGGGCTCTCGGGCGAAAGCTCGGACATGCGCACGCTCATGGAAAGCAGCACCCCCGCCGCAGCCCGCGCGATCACCATGTTCGTTGACCGGGTGGTGAAGGAAGTGGCCGCGGCGGCTGCGGCGGCAGGCGGTCTCGACGCTTTGGTCTTTACCGGCGGGATCGGCTCGAATGCGCAGGTGATCCGCGCCCGCGTGCTCACCGCGCTTGCCTGGCTGGGCTTCGAGATCGATCCGGCAGCGAATGAAAAAGGGGCGGCGACCATTACGATGGACGGCTCTTCCCGCTCGGCGCATGTGATTGCGGCGGATGAGGAGCAGGTGATTGCCCGCGCGGTGAAGGCGCTTTCATAGATCGATCATTCAAGGAAGCAAAAAGGCCGCCCGGGAGGCGGCCTTTCTGTTTGACATCAGATGGTGTTCACACCGCTTCAGCGGCTTCGGCAAGGGCGGCGATGCGGGCGGCGGCATCTTCTTCCGCCTGCTTCTTGCGGCGGTGGATCTCGTAGAAGATCGCACCCACCAGCGTCACGCCGATCAGGATCACCGCCAGCGCATTGATGGTCGGGGTGATGCCGCTTCGGACCTTCGAGAACACATAGACCGTCATCGTGTCATAGGGGCCACGGGTGAAGAGGGTCACGTTGAAGTTTTCGATCGACTGGAAGAAGGCAATCGCCGCGCCTGCTCCGAGCGCGGGATAGAGATGCGGCAGGAGAATGCGACGCAGCACGGTTGCATGGCTCGCGCCAAGATCAAGTGCGGCCTCTTCCAGCGACCGGTCGAAGCTCTGCAGGCGCGCAAGCACCAAAAGCATCACGAAGGCCGCGATATAGGAGACCTGCCCCAGCACGGACAGATGCAGGCCTGCCGGAACCGAAAGCTTGTTCCAGAACAGAAGCGTCGAAATGCCGATCACCGCGCCGGGAGTGAGGATCGGCGCGACCATCAGGCTGTAGAGCGAGGAGCGCGCCCAGCCGCCGAGACTGTTGACCACGATCGCCGCCGCCGTGCCGATCGGCACCGCAAGCGCCATCACCGCGAGCGCCACCAGAAGCGTGTTGCGGAAGGAGGCAAGCAGGCGCGGATCGTTCCACAGTTCCACGAACCAGTTCAGCGTGAAGCCCTGCCAGGGATAGACCGACGGAAAGCGGCTGTCGTTGAAGGCAGCGCCCCCCATCACCACCAGCGGCAGGAGCATGTAGAGAAGGAAGATCACCAGATAAGCGCGGAAGGCCCAGTCGGATTTGCGGGTCATGGCAGCCTCACTTCGCGATATCGGAGAGCTTGACGCGGAACACCCGCATCACGACCGTGACGAAGACGGTGCACAGGATCAGCAGCAGGAAGGCATAGGCCGAGCCCGTGTTCCAGTCGAGCGACTCGAAGATCCATTGCTGGATGATTTCGGTGAACCAGCGCGAATTGGTGGAAGCAAGCAGCGACGGCACCAGAATGGAGCCCGCCGACAGCATGAACACCATCACCGAGCCTGAGGCGATGCCGGGCTTGGCATGCGGCAGGATCACCCGCCAGTGGATGCGCCACCAGGGCGCGCCCAGATCTTCCGCCGCCTCGATCTGGTTCGTGTCCAGCGACTGGATCGCGTTGTAGATCGGGAACAGCATGAAGAGCACATAGGTATAGATCAGGCCGATCATCACCGAACGGAAGCCTGTCATCCAGCGGATCGGCTTGTCGATGATGTCGACGCTCATCAGCAGGAAGTTCAGCGGCCCCTTCAGCGAGAGAATGATGAACCAGGCGAAGGAGCGCATGATCTCGCTCACCCAGAGCGGAATGGTCAGCACCAGAAACAGTGTCGGCAGGCTGCGCGCCGACACCTTTTTCGACAGGAAATAGGCAAGCGGATAGGCGAAGAAGAAGCAGAGTGCCGTCACCAGCGCCGAATAGGCAACCGTCCACAGAAACACGCTGATATGGATCGGGCTTTCGAAGAAAGTCATGTAATTGTTGAAGGAATAGACATCCTTCGGCCCGCCCATCTCGGCAACCGGCAGATAGGGGCGGAACGAGTTTTCAAACAGGTAAAGGTTCGGCAGGATGACGAGAATGATCAGCCAGAAGCCGGTGAGCAGGCAGATCAGCGTCGTCATCGTCGTGCCGTAGCGGCGCAGGAGATCGCTCATGCATGCGCCCCCGCCCGCGTCGGCACCTCGTCGGTCAGCACCACGGCATGATCGGCATCGAAATTCGCGAAGAGCTTTGCGCCGCGCTCCGGCACCTGCGTCTGGCCATCGTTGCGCGCCTGCGAGATGATCTCGCGGCCCGCGCCATCCACCGTCATGATCGAGATGAAATTGCCTTCGAAGGCAATGTCGGTGACGTCGACCGGAATGGCATTCTCCGATCCTGCGGCCGCATCGAGCCGCACATGTTCCGGCCTGATATAGAGCTTCGAGCTGGTGGCAGCGCCCGGCCCGAGCCGGGCCCTGAAGGTGCCGTTTTCGGTGACGAAATCGGCACGCCCGTCTGCAGCATTGGCCACGGAACCAGAAAGGATATTGTTCTCGCCCACGAAGGAAGCGACGAAGCCGTTTGCGGGATTGTCATAGATCTCGCGCGGACTTGCCACCTGCTGCAGCTTGCCATGCGACATGACGGCAACCTTGTCGGACATGGCAAGCGCCTCGCCCTGATCGTGGGTGATGTAGATGAAGGTGACGTTCGTGCGCTTCTGGATGGCGCGCAGCTCGGCGCGCATATGCTGGCGCAGCTTCAGATCGAGCGCGGAGAGCGGCTCGTCGAGCAGCATCACGGAAGGTTCGACGGCAAGCGCGCGGGCGATTGCCACACGCTGCTTCTGGCCACCGGAAAGCTGGCTCACCGATTTGTCGGCGGCATTCGGCAGATCGACAAGCGCGAGCAGCTCTTCGGCCCGCTTGCGGCGCGCCTTCTTGTCGACGCCGCGCACCTCGAGACCGAAGGCAATGTTTTCCCAGACGGGCATCAGCGGAAACAGCGCGAGATTCTGGAAGATCAGGGCCGTCGGACGCTGGTTCGGACGCTGGTCGATCACGTCCTTGCCGCCAATGCGGATCACGCCCTTGGTCGGCGAAACGAAGCCCGAGACCATGCGCAGGATCGTGGTCTTGCCACAGCCCGATGGACCGAGGAAGGAGAAGAATTCTCCCGCTTCGATGGTGACCGACACATTGTCTACGGCGCGGAAGCTCCCGAATTCCGCAACCACATTCTCAAGTTCTACACTCGCGCTCATGAGCTTTGATACTGCCCCTCTTGGTGCCTTTGCGGCTTATTCTGATTGTTACTGGACCCACGGATGAAAACCGCCGGAGGTTGCCCCCCGGCGGAAAGGAGCTGATGATCAGGCGGCCTTGTACTTGTCGGCATATTCGCCGCGCTTGGACAGGAACCAGGCGGCCTGGTCCGGCCACCACCACAGCTTGGAGATCGCGTCGCCGGGGAAGGAGTTCTTGTAGAATTCCACAACGGCCGGATCCATCATGTCGATGCCGCCCTTGCCAACCGGGTTGGACGAGAAGGCCGTTGCCCAGAGCGAGGAGCCTTCGGCACCCGAAACCCACTTGGCAAACTCGTGCGCCTGCTCGACATTCTTGGCGTTGGACATGAGCACGAGGCCCTGGTTCCAGGCGATGCCGCCTTCCTTCGGAGGCAGGTAGCCGAAGCCTTCCTTGCGCAGGTTGAAGCCGGTGGAATCCCAGCACTGGCCGAGAACCGCGCCATTGGTGCGGAAGGCGCCCTGTGCCTCGTTTTCGCCGCTCCAGAACTGCACGACATTGCCCTTGAGCTTGATGGCTTCTGCGAGCGCGATGTCCCACAGTTCCTTCATGGTCGCTTCGTCCTTGTAGCCGTCAATCCACGGCTTCGGCAGCTTGCCTTCCGAATCCAGCCAGCGGCCCATGGCAGCCAGCGCAGAGTGCGGACGCAGCGTCACCTGGATATCCTGGTTGAACAGGTCGCCCAGCGACAGCTTGCCGTATTCGGTCGGGAATTCGGTCTTGTTGTAGACGAAGGCTTCCGTGCCCCAGACGGACGGCACGAACATGCGCTTGCCGTCGATGGTGGCGCGCTCACCGGCGGAACCGTCAGCCAGACCCGAGACATAGTTGTCGATGGTCAGCTTGTTGGTGTCCCAGCCCTGCAGCAGGCCGTTCGATGCCCAGGCGGACACACGGTCCAGCGTCGGCTCGACCACGTCCATGGTCGCGGTCTGCAGCGAAAGCTTCGCCTGCGCGAACATGGTGTCCTGATCGGGCTGTTCGGTGAAGTTCACCTTGATGCCGGTTGCCTTCGTGAAGGCCGGAAACACCTTCTCCGCCATGCCCGGATAGCCGGACCAGCCGGTGAAGTTCAGCTCGCCCGAAGAGGCGAGTGCGCCGGACGAAATGATCGCCGGAGCTGCCAGAAGGCCTGCGCCTGCAACCGACGTGCGAAGAAACGTGCGGCGGCTGAGCGCGATGTCGTAGATTTTCATGGTAGTCGCTCCCAATGGTTGGATCGATTGTTCCTCATTGCGACCGGTAGGCCCGGTTCTCGTTGGCTTTTTATAGTTATCGCCGAGTCATAAGACCTGCGAAAATCAAGAATGTCCATAAGGCAGCGCTTGTGGGTAAAATTATTTTCCCGGTTCGCTCTGCTTTCGAATGGCTTTCCTTCCGTTGCGATTAGCGGCGAAGCGCGGGGCTGCCCGCCAGAATGCAGAGAAGTTCGAACATCACCGTGACCCCGAGAAAGGCCGTGCCGCCGGACGGGTCGAACGGCGGGGAAACCTCGACCATATCCGCACCCACCACATTCACGCCTTTCAGTTCGCGCACCACCTGCAGCGCCTGAAAGCTGTTCGGGCCGCCGATTTCCGGTGTTCCGGTTCCCGGAGCAAAGGCCGGATCGATGAAATCGATGTCATAGCTCACATAGGTCTCGCCAGAGCCTGCGATTGCGCGGGCTTCAGCCATCACATCGGCAACCCCGCGCGCATGGAAATCCTCGATGGGGATCACCGTAATCCCCACCGCGCGGGCGAAGTCACGGTCCTCGGTGTCATAGGCAGGGCCGCGGATGCCGATCATGCAGACGCGCTTCGGATCGAGCAGTCCCTCTTCGACCGCCCGGCGGAAGGGCGTGCCATGGGTATGTTGAAAGCCGCCGAAATAGGACTGGAAGAGATCCGTATGGCTGTCGAAATGGATCATGCCGAGCGGCCGGTCTTTCGCGAGCGCCCTGAGGATCGGCAGCGAGCAGAGATGATCGCCGCCGGCGGTCAGCGGCAGGATCGCCTTTTCCCGCACGCGGTTGAAAAAGCGGGTCATCCGCTCCATGGAGTCCATCAGGTCCGCCGGGTTCGGCGGCACGTCGCCCAGATCGGCACAGCGCGCAAGATCAAAGGGGCGCACACCCGTTGCCCCATTCTGGTGGCGGATCATGGTGGAATAGTCACGCAATTGCCGCGGCGCATGGCGCGGGCCCGGCCGGTTGGTGGTTCCGCCATCCCAGGGCGCGCCAATGAGGCCGATCTGCACCTTGCCGATCCGGTCATCGTCCAGCGGTATATGCGGCAGCCGCATGAAGGTCGCAATGCCGGCAAAACGCGGCAGGTCGACACCGGATATGGGGCGGAACTCATCATGAGACATGCGGGCATTTCCTCGTTTCGTCCCGCTGCGCAAGGAGAACAGTCCCGGCAGAAGGCCATTCTTTGCATTCACAACCGAAAGCTATCGGCGGGGTTTTCGCATGGCAACGCGGCTGGGCAACTGGTTCACAGTTTCGATCAATCTGGCATGATACTTTCGTCTAATGCGGTGGCCAGATGCATTCCCCATTCCACCTTGGCGCGCGGTCCGGATATTCCGGCCCGGGCAACATTTGCAAAATTCGTTCCAAAGTTAACCTGTGATTTATGATAATTTGTGTACATGTTCTATTAAGCAGTATGAAACTGTTTGTCGTATGGGGAAAGCGGCTCAGATGCATGAGCGGCATCCTTCGGGCATAATCCGGTGACACATCTGAAAATTTCGGTACGGCTCTACGGGCTGATTGGGTTTTCCCTTCTGGCCATGGGCGCCGCTCTGCTTTACGCGCTGGTTGAAAGTCACGGCCAGATCCTGAGCGAGCGCAAGGCGCTGCTGCGCTCCATCGACGACAGCGCGCTGTCGGTGATCAAGCTTTACGAGAGCGAGGAAAAGGCGGGCACCATGACGACGGCCGAGGCGCAGGCTGCCGCGCTGAAGGCGTTGAAGGGTCTGCGCTACGGCGAAAACGGGTATGTCTGGGTCAATGACATGTCGGCCCGCATGATCATGCATCCGATCAAGCCGGAACTGGATGGCAAGGATCTCTCTGACATGAAGGATCCGAACGGGATCAAGCTGTTTTCGGAATTTGCCCGCATCGCCAAGACCGAAGGGCAGGGCTATCTCGCCTATTCCTGGCCAAAGCCGGGGGTAGACAAGCCGGTGGAAAAGCTTTCCCATGTGACCGCCTTTGCGCCCTGGGGCTGGGTTGTCGGCAACGGCGTCTATATCGATGACATGGAAAGCCGGTTCTGGGGTGGCGAATACCGCGTGCTCGGCATTGCGGCGCTTGCGGCCATCATCCTGAGTGCGGGTGCGATTTCCATCATCCGCTCCGTCACGGTGCCGCTGAAGCGTCTTGGCCACGCGATGCACGAAATCGCCGCGGAAAATTTTGCCGCCGAAGTGGTGGGTCTAGATCGCCGCGACGAGATCGGCGACATGGCCCGGCGTCTGGTCGCCCTGCGCGACAGCGTCAATGACCGGGTGCAGCAGCGCCTCAAGCAGGCTGAAACCCAGAGCGCGCAGATGGAGCAGGAACGTCACGCCGCCAATCAGGAGCGGCTTGCCCGTGCTGAGGGCCTGCAGGTGGTCATCGACCAGCTCGGCGCCGGTCTGCAGCGACTTTCCGCCTGCGACATCCGCGAAACCATCGACAGCCCGTTCCAGGGCGAGTTCGAGCAGTTGCGCGACAATTTCAACATTTCGCTCGCCCAGTTCCAGAAGGTGCTGGAAGAGGTGCTGCTGAAAACCCGGCTGGTGGACGAAAACTGCACCGATCTTGCCAAGCAGGCGGATCAACTGGCAAGCCGCACCGAACAGCAGGCCGCCGCTCTTGAGGAAACGGCCGCAGCCGTCGAGGAAATCAACGCCAATCTCAAGGCCTCTGTCGAGCGCACCAGCCATACCCGCGATCATACGGTTGCGATGCGCACAGAGGTCAAGGGTTCGGCCGAGGTTGTGCGCCGCGCGATTTCCGCCATGGAGCGCATCGAGCAGGCCTCCTCGCGAATTTCCTCGATCACCGGCGTGATTGATGAAATCGCCTTCCAGACCAATCTTCTGGCGCTCAATGCCGGTATCGAGGCCGCGCGCGCCGGGGAAGCGGGCAAGGGCTTTGCGGTCGTCGCCATGGAAGTGCGCGAGCTTGCCCAGCGTTCGGCCAGTGCCGCCCGCGAGATCAGCGAGCTTATCCTGCAGTCGAACGATCAGGTGCAGGAAGGGGTGGGTCTGGTGCGGGAAACCGGCACCGCGCTTGAACATATCGATGCGCAGATGACGCAGATGGCTGCCGATGTCGAGGCAATCGCGATTGCGAGCGCCGAACAGTCGCTTGGCCTCATTCAGGTCAGCCAGTCGATCAATCACATGGACCAGATCACCCAGCAGAATGCCGCGATGGTGGAGGAATGCACCGCCGCCACCCACGAGCTTGCGGGGCAGGCGAAGGATCTCGCCCAGCTCAGCAACACGTTCAAGCTCAACCGCCGCGCCCGCATCCGTCCGCCCGGCTCGCGTATCTTCACCGAAGCGGAACGCGAGGCCATGCGGCAGGGCCGCAAGGTTGCCTGATTGAAGGGAAAGGGCCGGAGCGATCCGGCCCTTTCTGTTACTAGCGGTCGCGAACCAGCCTGTAGCTGGCCGTTTCCGGTTCGAAATCACGGATCACGAATCCTTCGGAGAAAGCCGTCTCGAAGGTGAGGCGTGAGGAAAGGCGAAGCGCGGTTGCCTGCTCCGGATCATCGGTCAGCAGCCGGTCGAAATCGGTCGGGATTGCAATCTCCCGGGTCTCGTATCGCGAAAGATCGAGCGGTGCGCGGTTTCCCTCCGCCCGCATCCGCGCCGTGTCGCTGTCAAGTCGCCAGTCCACCTGCAGCCGGTCGGAAGGCGCGCCCTTGTTGATCCCTTCCATCTCGCCGTAATAGTCGCGCAGATAGGTGGCGCTCCCGGCACCCAGCACGCGGATATTGAGGCTCGCATTGGTGATCCGCAGCGGATCATAGGTCCAGCGGATCGTGGTGATGCCGTTTTCGAGGCACCAGCGGCGCTGATAGCGCTTCAGGCCGACGCCAAGGCCGAGCCCGCGCGCCTTCGAAAGCACCGCAAGCCTGTGCGAGTGCTGCACCTTCGGGTCGCGGGTCGGAAAGCCGAAGACATAGCCAAGCAGCTCGCCCTCGACGAAAGCGCCGCCCACCAGTCCGCCCTCATGCTGGATCACCATCATCAGGTCGAAAGGGTCTTCCTTGTCGCCATCGCCCCAGACGGCCCGCTGCAGCGCCTCGGCCGCCTTGAATTCGGAAATGCCGGCAAGCGGCCGGTAGATGACCGCACTCATCCGCCGAAGCTTTCGGAGGAAAGCGTGATCGTCTCGATGAAATCCCGGTCGAGCGAGACACCGATCCCGGGTCCGTTGAGCGGCACGGCCATGCGGCCATCCACCGCTTCCAGCTTCTCGACGATCAGATCGCGGGCGAAATAGCGGCTGGCGGAGGACGTATCCCCCGGCTTGCAGAAATTCGGCAGGGTGGAAAGGTGGATATTGTGGGCGCGGCCGATGCCCGATTCCAGCATGCCGCCACACCAGACGGGAATGTCGAAGGCGGCGCAGAGATCGTGGATGCGCATGGATTCGAGATAGCCGCCGACGCGTCCCACCTTGATATTGATCACCCGGCCCGCATCGATCTGCAGCGCCTTGCGCACATCGCGCACGCCGCGCAGGCTCTCGTCCAGACAGATCGGCGTCTCGATCCGCTTCTGCAGCGTCGCATGGTCGTGAATGTCGTTCCAGGCGAGCGGCTGCTCGATATAGTCGATATTGAACGGATCAAGCGCCTTCAGCACCTTGGTATCTGCCAGCGTATAGGCACTGTTGGCATCGACACTCAGCGCAATGTCCGGGAAATGCTTACGCACGGCCGAGACGAGTGCCACATCATGGCCGGGCTTGATCTTCAGCTTGATGCGCTTGTAGCCCTGTTCCACATGGCTGCGCACCCGCTCGACCGTATCGCCGATCGTGCCGATGCCGAGCGATACGCCGACATCAATCGCCTCGCCGGAACCGCCGAGAAGGGTCTTCAGCGGCAGGTTCAGCACCTTTGCCCAGAGATCGAAGAAGGCCATTTCCACCATGGCCTTGGTCATGTAATGGCCGCGCCAGGGGGTGAGCAGCGGCTCCAGCGCCTGCGGATTTTCGAAGCTTGCGCCCACCACCTGCGGCAGAAGCACATTGCGCAGCATCATCATCGCGCCGGGGATCTGCTCGTCGAGATAATCCGGCAGCGGGTCCATCACGCCTTCGGCATAGCCTTCCAGCCCGTTGCTCCGGAGCGTGAGCAGCGGAATGACCTTTTCATGCATCGTTCCGGTGGAAATGGTGAAGGGGGTGAGGAGCGGCAAGCGCACCAGCCGAAGCTCGGCACTGTCGATGCGGATTGCGCCAAAGGGCTTGGCAAGGCTCTGGGCCGACATGTCTTTCTCCCGTTCTTTGAGCGAACAGTCGCGTCAGCCGTCATTTGAACCGGGCGGATTGCAAAATCAACCCGCCCGGTCGAGGCATGAAAATCAGGCGGCGCGGACCATCTCGCCGTTATGGGCGGCATAGTAGCGGCCGAAACGGTTGGCGAGGAACCGGTCGAGATTGATCTCTTCCTGATGCACGAAGCCTTCGGCCTTCAGCGTGCCGTCGGCCAGCATGTCGAGCACGGCGCAGATGCTGCCGGCCGTGGTGATCTGGATCGCGCTTTGCATTTCGCCGGCGACCACTTCACCATAGACCTTGCGGGCATAGGTTTCCTGGATCAGGCGGTTTTCCTTCCAGCCGCAGACGGTGACGAAGATGATGACCACGTCCTGAACGGTGGAGGGCAGGGCATTTTCGAGAATGTCCTTCAGCACGTCGCGGCGGCTCGCAAGGCCGAGATCGTTGAGCAGCGCCTTCATGATCGCCGCATGGCCGGGATAGCGGATGGTGCGGTAGTTCAGCGTGCGCACCTTGCCCTTCAGCGTTTCGCAGAGCGTGCCGAGGCCGCCCGAGGTGTTGAAGGCCTCATAGGTGACGCCGTCGATGGAAAATTCCTCGCGCTCTTCCAGCGCCGGAACTTCCGTCAGCTCGCCATTCACGATCGCCTCGCAGGGCTCGATATATTCGTTGATGACGCCGTCCGTGCTCCAGGTGAGATTGTAGTTCAGTGCATTCGACGGATAGACGGGAAGGGCGCCAACGCGCATGCGCACGCTGTCCAGCCGGTCGAAACGCTTGGAAAGGTCGTTCGCGACAATCGAGATGAAGCCCGGAGCAAGGCCGCATTGCGGAATGAAGGCGGTCTTGGCGCTCGCGGCAATCCGCTTCACTTCCCGTGTGGAGGCGACATCTTCGGTCAGGTCGAGATAATGCACGCCGACGCGGCCTGCGGCTTCCGCGATGGTGACGGTCAGATGGAAGGGAACCGCGCTCAGGACCGCAAAGGCGCCCTTCAGGATGTCGTCCAGCGTGCCCGGCTGCTTGATGTCAGCCGCAATGGTGGAAACGGCGGGATGGGCTTCGATGCCGGACAGATTGCGCTCCGACTGATCGACCACCACGACCTGATAGTCACCGCTGTGGCTCAAAAGGCGGGTGATGGTGGCACCGATCTTCCCGGCGCCGACGACAACGATCTTCTTCATGGCAATTCCCCTTGAAAATGTTTGCAGACTTGTATTTTCCCAAAACGCACCGTTGATTTGAAGCGTCGAAACGCACAATATGAAGTATCGAAACAGGCAAAACGGTGTATCAAGTTGAGCAAATTGACATTGACCGGCAAGGACCGGGATCTGCTCGCGCTGCTGTCAGCCAATGCACGGGAAACCACCGCCGAGCTAGCCCGCAAGCTCAAGCTTTCGCGCAGCACCGTGCAGGCCAGGCTCGACCGTCTGGAAAAGGAAGGGGTGATCCGGGGCTATGGCGTGCGCCTTTCCGATGACTACCAGGAAGGGCTGGTGCGGGCGCATATCCTGATCACGCTGGCACCGAAGACGCTTTCGCGCATCACGGAAAAGCTTTCGGCACTGCCGGAGGTGCAGAGCGTGCATTCGGTTTCCGGCAGTTTCGACATGATCGCGATTGTCGCTGCCGAATCCATTTCCGAGCTCGACCGGGTGATCGATTTCATCGGCGGCATCAGGGGCGTAGAGCGCACGCTCTCCTCGGTGATCCTCTCGACCCGGGTGGAGCGCTAGGGCAGAGTTCGAGCGGCTTCCATGGTCAGCCTTTCGCGCAGCGCAATCGGCGTGATGCCGGTTTTCCGTTTCAGCAGGCGTGACAGATGCGAGCTGTCGCAGAAGCCGCATTCGGCCGCAATCGAGGCGACCGAGCGGCTCGTTCCCTTAAGCAGATAAAGGGCGTGATCGAGACGGAGATCGAGATAGGCGGCCTGCGGTGTCGTTGCGAGCTCTGCCTGGAAATGCCGCTCCAGCGTCTTCCGGTTTGTGGCAATTCGTTTGGCAATATCGTTGATGGACAGCGGCACATCGAGATTGTCCTGCATCAGTTGCAGGGATTTGCGGATCATCGGGTCTTTCGAGCGCACGTCCATGGCCGAGGCGGGCTGGGGTGTATTGCCCATCGCCGCCTCGCTGATCATCATGATGTGCAGGCTCTTCGTGGCCGGTGCGCGGCCGAGATGACGCTCCACGAGAAAGGCGGCAAGATGGGCCGAGCTCGCGCCACCCGAACAGGTGAGCCGGTCCCGGTCCACCACGAAAATCCGGTCCGTCACCGGCGTCAGGCCCTCGTAGCCCGCCAGAAAATCATCATGGTGATACCAGCTCACACAGCACTGATAACCTTCCATCAGGCCTGCACGGTGAAGGGCGAGTGATCCGGTGCAAAGGCCGACCAGCGGCACGCCCCGGCGTGCGGCAGCCTTCAGGTAATTGTCCATTTCCGGATTGCGGCGGGAAAGGCCACCGACAAGGCCGCCGACCACCACGAGATAGTCATAGTCTTCCGGATCGGAATAGCGCACGGTCGGCTGGATGGTAATGCCGCAGCTGGAGCGCACCGGCTCCAGCGTCTGCCCGAGCACCGCCCAGCGGCAGTTGATCTGGCGGCTGCGGTCACCCTCGTCGGCGGCAAGACGCAGCACATCAATGAAATTCGCGAAGGCGCAGAGCGTGAAATTCGGCAGCAGCAGAAAGCCGACAGAAAGCCGGGCTTTCATCCGGTCGGGATGACTGTTCAGCCGATGGGGATGGGCAAGCCTCATGTGTGTCGCAATGTTCCGGTGATGATGTCGCGTCTATTCTTTTCGAAAGCGCAGCCTTTATCAATACTCAACCTCGTTTTCTGTCAGGAAAGAGCCGAGCCATGTCCCAGATGTCGTCGATGCCCCGCTCCTTCGTTTTCTACATCGTGCCCGAATTCACCATGCTCGCCTTCACCTCGGCCATTGAGGCACTCAGGCTGGCCAATGCCGTGCTGGGCCGGGATGTCTATTCCTGGCGGGTCGTCTCGGCGGATGGCCATCCGGTGCGGGCAAGCTGTGGCCTGACGATCACGCCCGATCACGATATCGCAACCGAGCGGGCATGGCTGCTCAGCGACCGACGCCCCTCGATGGTGGTGGTCTGCTCCGGCTGGAATGTCGAGCGGCATGCGAACCGGACGGCGGCGGCCTGGCTGCGCGAAAGCCGCAAGCGGAATATCGAGATCGCGGGTGTATGCACCGGTGCCTATCTGCTGGCCGACGCGCAGCTGCTGGAGAACCGGCGCTGCACCATTCACTGGGAAAACCTGCCGGTCTTTGCCGAACGCTTCCCGAACGTGGATGTGCACACGGGCCTGATCGAAAGCGACAATGGCATCCACAGCTGCGCGGGCGGGGCCGCCTGCTTCGACATGATGATGCATCTGATCGGACGCGACCATGGGCCGAAACTCGTGTCCGCCGTGATGGATCAGGCCATGGTTGACCGTATCCGCGCGCCCTCGGAACGCCAGCGCCTGCCGCTCACCGTCAAGCTCAATTCGCTCAATCCGAAAATCCTCAAGGCGATCGAGCTGATGGAAGAGCATCTCGCCGACCGGCTGCCGATGGAGGAAATCGCCTCCGCCGTCTGCCTGTCGCGTCGCCAGGTGGAGCGCCTGTTCCAGACCGAGCTCGAAACCTCGCCGTCGCGCTATTATCTGCAATTGCGCCTCGAGCGCGCCCGCCTGCTCGTCACCCAGTCCGCCATGCAGATTGTTGAAATCGCGGTGGCCTGCGGCTTTGTTTCGGCCTCGCATTTTTCCAAATGCTATCGCCAGTATCACGGCATTTCCCCGCAGGAGACCCGTGACCAGCGCCAGCCGAGCGCGCAGATGCCCGCTCTCACCAAGGGCGATAAAGCGGCTGATTTCCTGCAGCTGGTGACCGATAACGAAGCGGTTCGCCACGTCGCATAGGCCGCCTTTGCCCGATCATCACTGCCCGGGCTTGATGCTACGAATATTCGTAGTATTGTAGATCGGAACCTGAATACTGCCATCCGTTGACGGCGCGAGCCTCACACCGGACGGGTGTGATCTGATCCGCGATCAGCTGGTTCAGGAAAGGGCAATATCGGATGATCATCGAGGCGGTTGGTTCTGGCACGCTTGTGGGCTTCACGCTCGGGCTGATCGGTGGCGGCGGATCGATCCTTGCAACCCCGCTTCTTCTCTATTTCGTCGGCGTGAAGGATCCGCATACCGCAATCGGCACCAGCGCGGTGGCCGTCGCCATCAATGCCTATGCCAATCTCGCCAGCCATGCGGTGAAGGGCAATGTGCGCTGGAAATGCGCGGCCCTTTTTGCCGGTGCAGGCCTCGTTGGCTCGCTTGCGGGTTCAACCCTGGGCAAGTCGATTGATGGCCACAAGCTGTTATTTCTGTTCGGCCTTCTGATGATGGTCGTTGCAGCGCTGATGTTCCGCATGAAGGGGCAGGCGCCGGATGCCGAGAGAAAGCCCGACGGCCCGACCTGCCTGCGCACCTCGGCTTACGGGTTTCTCACCGGCGGAGCGGCCGGATTTTTCGGCATCGGCGGCGGCTTTCTGATCGTGCCCGCGCTGATAGCCGCAACCGGCATGCCGATGATCAACGCGATTGGCTCCTCGCTGCTCGCGGTCGGCACTTTCGGGGCCGCGACGGCTGCAAATTATGCGCTCTCCGGACTGGTCGACTGGCCGGTCGCGCTGGAATTCGTCGGCGGCGGCGTGATCGGCGGCCTGTTCGGCATGCGCCTTGCCACCCGGCTTTCCGGGCAGAAGCAGGTGCTTTCGCGCCTGTTTGCGGCTCTGGTGATGATGGTTGCGTTTTATGTTCTTTATCGCTCGGAGATTGAAATCATTCGGCAGTAGCTTGCTTTTGGAGTAAGCTCACCCTGCCGAATTAGACTGTGAAGGCTGAAATCCGCTGATGACCTCCCGCCTGCTTTCCCTCGTTACCGATCATATCTCCCGCTGGCTTGCCTTGATCGCCGCAATCGGCCTCGCGCTCGGCCTGTTTTTCTGGTGGCGGGGTGAGGAAACGCTCGCCGCGAATGTGCATTTCTACGCCACGCTTCCGGTGCTGGCCGGTCTGTTCTGGCAGATCATTGCCTCCCTGATCCGCGGTGATGTCGGTCTGGATATCGTGGCGGCCCTCTCCATGTCGGCCGCGCTCGGCTTTGGCGAGCCGCTTGCCGGCAATGTAGTCGCGATGATGTATGCGGGCGGGCAGTTGCTCGAGGATTTTGCGCAGGGCCGCGCCCGGCGGGAAATGACCGCGCTGATGGGCCGTGTTGCCCGCACCTCCATGCTGCACCGGGACGATGGACTGAAAGAGGTGCCGATCACCGAAATCCGCCCCGGCGACCGGCTTCTGATCCGACAGGGCGAAGTGCTGCCGGTGGATGGTGTTCTGGCGGAAGGGGCAAGCGGCCTTCTCGATCTCTCAGCCCTCACGGGCGAATCCGTGCCGGTCGCGGTCAAGGCCCATGACGAGGCGATGAGTGGTTCGGCCTCGATTGGCCCCGCATTTGATCTTCTGGCAACGCGCCCTGCGGCGGAAAGCACCTATGCGGGCATCGTGCGCCTGGTGGCCGCAGCCCAGTCCAGCAAGGCGCCGATGGTGCGGATGGCGGATCGCTTCGCAATCTGGTTCCTGGCTTTGACGCTGGTGCTCGCGGGCCTCACCTATCTGCTCACCGGCGATGCGGTCCGGGTTCTTTCGGTGCTGGTGGTCGCCACGCCCTGTCCGCTGATCCTTGCCGTGCCGGTGGCACTGGTTGCGGGCCTTTCGCGGGCTGCGGGCATGGGCACGCTGGTCAAGGGTGGTCCGGTTCTTGAAGCGCTCTCCCGTATCCGGGTCGCGATCCTCGACAAGACCGGCACGCTGACGCATGGCACGGCAGATGTGACGGCGATCGTCACCGCCAACGGCTTTTCCGAAGAGGCCGTGCTCCGGCTTGCGGCAAGCCTTGACCAGGCCTCCGGCCATGTGGTTGCCGCAGCCCTCATCCGCGCGGCGGAAAAACGCGGCCTTCCGCTTTCGCGCCCGAGCGCCATCCGTGAACAGGCAGGCTCCGGCATCGAGGGCGAGGTGGACGGACAAAAGGTTGCCGCAGGCGGTCTGGATTTTGTCGCGGGCCTTTGCGATCCGGCACCGCTTCAGGCCGCTGCACGGGACGCATCCATGGCCGTTGCGGTTGCCGTCGATGGCCGGGCGGCCGGTCTGATCCTGCTTGAGGATCAGGTGCGGGCCGATGCGGGAGCGGTGCTTGCCGATCTCCGGGCCGCGGGCATCAGACGGATCGTGCTTGCCTCCGGCGACCGGTCCGACGTGGCCGAGGCGGTTGGCCAGTCCCTCGGGCTTGACCGGGTGCTCGGTGGCCTGACCCCATCCGGCAAGGTTGAGGTGGTGAAGGCCGAGCAGGCGCATGGTCCGGTGATGATGGTCGGTGATGGCGTCAATGACGCGCCGGCCCTTGCCGCGGCCGATGTGGGCGTGGCGATGGGCGCGCGCGGCACCGCCTCCTCCTCGGAGGCCGCAGGCGTGGTGCTGCTTGTGGACCAGCTGAAGCCGCTCGCAAAGGCCATGCAGGTTGCCCGCCGCAGCCGGGTGATCGCGCTGCAGAGCGTGGTTGCCGGACTGTCGCTTTCGATCCTTGCGATGATTGCCGCTGGCTTTGGCTATCTGAAGCCGGTCGAAGGGGCGCTGCTGCAGGAAGCAATCGATGTTGCCGTCATTCTCAATGCGCTCCGGGCGCTGCGGTGATCCGGTCCGGCATCGCGGAGCTATGCCAAAATGGTAAGGAAGCGATGCAAGTTTGCGCATGGTCGGCGCAGGCCTGGGCGTCTACAAACCCTTCTCCGGATTGGGAAATCCGGAGTTTTTGATCGTCTTTCGCCTTGCCCCTCAAGTTTGGATAACCGCCCTCGTGTGTGACGTTGCCTGCACCGAAGACCTCGCCTCGTCAAAGGAAAGCACCGCGCTCTCCACCCTCGAACTGACGCTGGTCATTCTGGCCCTTGCCTGCGGCGGCTTCGGCATCGGCACCGGCGAATTCGCAATCATGGGCCTTTTGCCGGATGTGGCGCGCGAATTTGCGGTGACGACGCCGCAGGCGGGTTATGTGATCAGCGCCTATGCGCTTGGCGTCGTGATCGGCGCGCCGTTCATTGCCGTTCTCGGGGCACGGGCCTCGCGCCGCAATCTGCTTCTGGCATTGATGGCGGTGTTTTCGGTTGGCAATCTCGCAAGCGCCGTCGCTCCGGATTTCTGGAGCTTTACGGTGCTTCGTTTCCTGACCGGTCTGCCGCACGGGGCCTATTTCGGGGTATCGGCGCTGGTGGCCGCCTCGCTGGTGCCGGTTCATCGCCGGGCGCGCGCGGTCGGCTATGTCATGCTCGGGCTCACCGTCGCCACGCTTGCCGGAACGCCGATCATGGCGCTGTTTGGCCAGTATCTTTCCTGGCGGGTGATGTTTTTCGGCGTCGGCCTGATCGGCGCGCTGACCGTGGCGCTGATCTTCCTCTATCTGCCAAAGGACAAGCCTGCCGAAGGTGCTGGCGTGATGCGCGAGCTTGTGGCCTTCACCCGGCCGCAGGTGCTGATCACGCTGACCCTTGCCGCAACCGGCTTCGGCGGCATGTTCTCGATCTTCTCCTATATCGCCAGCACCGCAACCGAAGTTGCGCATATGCCGGTTTCGATGATCCCGGTGATCATGGTTCTGTTCGGCATCGGCATGAATGTCGGCAATGTGGTTGGCTCCAAGCTTGCCGATATCTCGCTGCTCGGCACCATTGGCGGCATGCTGGTGTTCAACATCGTGGTGATGACGCTCTTTGCCGTCACGGCGGAAAGCAGCTTCATGCTGTGTCTGTCCGTCTTCCTCGTCGGTTGCACCTTCGCGGCGGGCCCGGCGGTGCAGACGCGGCTGATGGATGTGGCTGCGGACGGGCAGACCCTGGCCGCCGCCTCCATGCATTCCGCCTTCAATATTGCCAATGCGCTTGGCGCCTGGCTCGGCGGTCTTGTCATTGCCCATGGCTATGGTTTTGCCGCGACCGGCTATGTCGGCTCGGTTCTGTCTGCTTTCGGCATTCTGGTCTTTGCGGTATCGGTTTTCCTGGAGCGCAGAAATCCGGCAAAAGCTTGATAAGTATCAAGTATCGCAGCCTGCGGTGCAGGGTTCATTAATCAAATTCAGGCATAGATTTTCTGATAGATTTTAATGGCGCCGCTTGCTCATCCTGTCTCGATTGCGCAGGCGGTTTGCCTGAGCCGATCCCCAGGAGAGCCCGCCCATGATGTCTGCCGCGCAACAGCTGTTCGAACACGCGGATGAAAGCATCGATGACCTGATCGATTGCATCAATGCCGCCGCAGCCGGAGACCTGATGCGATTGCCGAAGGGTGACGATGCCCTTTCCCGGGCTGTTGCGAACCTCATCCTCAAAAACCAGCAGACAACCTCCCGCGGGCTTTCCGAAGTGGTGAATGTCTCGATCAACATCAACGAGACGTCGGTGATGGCCGCAAACCTTCTGTTTGATCTGCGCGGTGTGGACGAGGAATCCCAGACGATTTCCGCGGCTGCCGAAGAAATGGCCGTAACCGTCACCGAAATGGTCGGCCATGGCCATCGCGTGGTCGAAAATGCGAGCGAGGCAAGCCGGGCGTGCCGCGACAGCCGCGCCGCCCTTTCGGAAGCCTCGTCCCGGATGGATGTGATCAACAAGGCGGTTCTGACCACCGGCAACTGGATCGGTGACGTGCAGCAGCTTGCAACCGGCATTTCCGGCATTGCCGCCAATATCCGCAAGATCGCCTCCCAGACCAACATGCTCGCAATCAATGCGGCGGTGGAAGCGGCCCGCGCGGGCGAGGCCGGCCGCGGATTTGCCGTGGTTGCCGCGGAAGTGAAGGCGCTGTCCGACCGCACCGCGAATGCGACGACCGAGATCAACGGCATCATCGACAAGCTCAATCGCGGCCTGCAGGTGATGGTGCAATCGATGGATGAAAGCCAGAAGGCTTCGGAAGAGGGAGCGGGTGCACTCGGCGAGCTTGGCGCGCGCCTGCAGCATGCCTCTGACCGGATTGACGAGGCATCGGCCAATTCCGACCAGATTTCCCAGTCGATCGAGCAGTTGCAGATTGCCTCCGGCGATGTCGCCCGTGGCATTTCCACGGTGGCCGGAAACTCGGCCCGTTCAACGGATTCGCTCGAGCGCATCATTGACGCGATGGATGCGGCCCAGCTGGCGCTTTCGGCGCAGATTTCCAATCTCGAAGGCTTCAACGTGCCCAAGAAGGTGATCAAGCTTGCCCAGTCGGACCATGTGATCTGGAAAAAGCGCCTCGCCAACATGATTGTCGGGCGTGAGGGACTGAACCCGAACGAACTGGCCAACCACCACAATTGCCGTCTCGGCAAGTGGTATGACAATGTCGACGATCCGAACCTCAAGGCCCATCCGGATTTCGCAGCGCTTGAGGCACCGCATTGCAGCGTGCACGAGCATGGCATCGAGGCCGTTCGCAAGTTCAACCGTGGCGATGTGCGCGGCGCCCTGCAGGAGCTGAACCAGGTCGCCTCTGCCTCCGAAAAGGTGCTGCGTCACCTGAAGCGGCTGGAGAGCTGAGGCCGAGATGCCTGCGGGCACTTAAATCTCTTTCTTGCCCCGCATTTTCACTTTCTGACCCCCACCTCTTCTGGTCGGCCTCCACCCCTAACCCCTCCCCACAAGGGGGAGGGGAATCCTAACTGCGTTTGCCGCCTCTGGAAGCCACTGACGGTTCGGCATCCTTAACCCTCTCCCTCCCCTTTGTGGGGAGGGGCAGGGGTGGGGGTCCCAGACCAAAAATCTCCCCGGCTCGAGAACCCAAAAACAAAGCCCCGGACAGCAGCGCTGCCCGGGGCTTTTGATTGGCTGTTTGCCTGTGCTCAGAACTCTTCCCAGTTGTCCTCGGCGGCCGAGGCCTTCGGGGCGGCGGCGAAGGCGGTGGCAACGCGGCTTCCAAGGGCGCGGGCGGGTGAGGAGACCGGCGCCGCATGCGCCTTTACAGGGGCAGGGGCTGGGGAAGGTGTCGCCGGTCTTGAGACCGGAGCCGATGCCCGGGCTGTTCCGCCCTTTGCCGTAGAGGAGGGCGAGGATGTGGCGGCGCGCGCAGCCTGCGTCACATAGCGCTGGCCACCCAGATTGAACTGGCCGAGCCGTTCGGAAAGCTCTGTCACTTCGGACACAAGCGTGTGGGCCGCCGCATTGGTTTCCTCGACCATGCCCGCGTTCTGCTGGGTGACCTGATCCATCTGGTTGACGGCGCTGTTGATTTCCTGAAGCCCGGTCGACTGTTCGCGCGCGGCGCTGACAATTGCCTGGACATTCTGGTCGATGCGCTGCACCTCGGCGACGATATGTTGCAGGGCATCCCCCGTCTGGTCGACCAGCGAGACGCCGCGCTTCACCTGCTCGCCGGAAGAAAGGATGAGACCCTTGATCTCCTTGGCGGCATTGGCAGAGCGCTGCGCAAGCTCGCGCACTTCCTGGGCGACGACGGCAAAACCCTTGCCGGCCTCGCCCGCACGGGCGGCTTCCACACCGGCATTCAGCGCCAGAAGATTGGTCTGGAAGGCAATATCGTCGATCACCCCGATGATGTTCGAGATCGATTGCGAGGATTGCTCGATGGCGCTCATCGCATCCACCGCATCACGCACCACGGCGCCGGATTTTTCGGCGCTGTCGCGGGTGTGACCGACCAGCTTTCCGGCCTCTTCAGCGCGCGCGGTGCTGTCCTTGACGGATGTGGTGATTTCCTCGAGCGCTGCGGCGGTTTCTTCCACCGAGGCGGCCTGATGCTCGGTCCGGCGGGCAAGATCGTCAGCCGCCCGGCGAATTTCCGTCGAGCCGGATTCAATGGTGCGCGCATTTTCGGAGAAGGACAGGAGCGCTTCCTGCAGCTTTTCGACCGACAGGTTGAAGTCGCCCCGGATTTCCTCGAGCACGCCGGTAAACGGCTTGTCGAGCCGGACCGTCATGTCGCCGTTCGAAAGACGGCTGAGGCCGCTGCCAAGCTCGCTTACGGCAAATTTCACATCCGCTTCCTGTGCGGAGGCAATGCGCGCCCGTTCGGCCCGCTCGCGCTCCTGTTCGGCGCGACCCTGCTCGCCTTCCGCCTCCAGTTGCAGACGCCGCTTTGCATTTTCCTGCAGAATGGCGAGCGACCGGGCAAGGTCGCCCAGTTCGTCCTGCCGGTCGGCATCCTTGAGGACGACGCCCGTTTCGCCGGAAGCGATGCGGTTGGTATCGGCGATAACGCCTTCGATCCGGGCGATGAAACGGCGGGCGATCAGCCAGCCGGCCACGGCCAGCATCAGCGCGGCACAGACCATGATGATCATGGCATTGCGCGCCATGGCATTCAGATCGGCAAAGACCGTCTTTTCCGGAATGCCGGAAATGACATACCAGACATTGCCTTCGCCGAAATCAATCGGATGCGCCATTGCAAGGATCGACTGGCCATCATCACCGGTCAGCGTCAGCGTGGTTTCCGGGTTTGCGATGAGCTTCGCCCAGGCCTCGCCCTTGTCCGGCATGTCCTTCAGCGTCTTGCCGATCAGCTTTGCATCGGGATGGTTGACGATATTGCCGGCGGCCGTGACCAGGCCAACCCAGCCATCGCCCATCGGATGAATGGCTTCAAGCTTCGCGTGGGTCGCATCCAGCGACATGTCGATACCTGCGACACCCACCGGCTTTTCATCGATCATAACCGGACGGGTGATCGAGGTCATCAGCACATCCTTGCCGTCTACCGGATAGATATAGGGCTCGATGATCACCAGCCGCTTTTCCTTGAACGGCTTCTGGTAATAATCGCCCGCGCCGTCCTTGGTATAATCAACGAGAGGCGTGTGGATGATCTTGTCGGCACCGCGCACCCAGTAGGGCACATAGCGGCCGGTGTCGTCATGGCCTTCCTTGCCGACGAAATCCTTGTCCTTGCCGTCAAAGGCTTCCGGCTCCCAGCCGGTCCAGGTGCCCAGCACCACCGGATTGGCAACGAGCAGGTTTTTCAGAAGCAGGTCCGCCTGCGCACGATCCGGCTGACCGCCGATATGGGCCGTGGCAAGCGCCCGCTCCATCGTATTGACCAGCATGATCGGTGCACCGACCGAGGCGCGGATATCTTTGGCCGTATCCGTGACGATCGCGTCCATCTGGTCGATGCTGCCCTGCTTCATATCCAGATAGGCTTCTCGGAACAGCACGCCCGAGGCGGTCAGCGTTGCCAGCATGCCACAAAGGGCGATGGCAAAAATATTGCGGCTCGTGGCGGATCTCATCAACATAAGCGTCTCCAATGATTGAACAATCGCAGCGCCGCTGCAATCGCGTCCACCATCGACGCTTGATCCCTGGCCTCATGCCGGGAGGGGTCAGTAAACAAATTCCTTCAATGCTTAGCCCGCGACTGGTATAAATTGCCTAAATTTTAAGCGGATTTTCCTGTTTTTTGACGAAGTTAAAGCGTAGGTGAGTATTTCAAAAGTCGTCAAGCTTATCCAGGCTTGACTGAATTATATTTTGCGCAAGTTCGAAAGAAAATCCATTTCGGGCAAATGCCGATAATTCTTTGGCCTTGCGACGTTCATCCAGATCGACTTTGCGGAAGGGACCGAAGCCGCGCTTGCGGGCGTAATTGATTGCCGCGGCCCGGTCGTCGATCTCCTCGACGGCGGCATGAATGAGGCTGCGCTCAACGCCCTTCTGCCCGAGATCCCGGCTGATGCGCCGTTTCGAATGGCCGGATCGGCTTGCGCTTGCGGCCCGGGTTTCCGCAAAGGCACGGTCATCGAGAAACCGGTGTTCGTGGCAAAAGGCAATTCCGGTCGCGGCGATCCTAGATGCAAGCTCTGCCGAAATGCCCTCGAACTTGCTGAGCGCCTTGCGCCGCAATGCCTCACGGAGCGCATGCTCCGTCATCATGCGCTGGTTCAGTCTGTAGACGCAGGAATTCTTCACCCAGGAAAGCATGCGCGGCGTTGGCTCGTTCAGCGCCGCATACGCCGCCCGCCGCTTCTCCCGCTCTTCCAGCAAATCATCAGACATGGCTGATCATCACGTAAAACGTGAAGGTTTTCAATGGTCTATCATGGAGGAAAACTGGTGCTGCTAGAGAGATTTGAACTCTCGGCCTCTCCCTTACCAAGGGAGTGCTCTACCCCTGAGCTATAGCAGCATCTTGTCGGCGCAGTCACTCTTGCGCCCGAGCGAGGCGGCTAATGCCACAGGATTCGGGTGAGTGCAAGCCGCAATTTCATGTCCAGCCTCAAGAAAAAAGCAAAAGGCCATTTTCGTGAAGCCATGACTTGCGCTAATCAGCCGCTGGAGCAAACGGAATGACAGGCGCGCAGCCCAGCGATTTCAGGCCTTGTGGAGATTTGCATGTCCGAAAATGGTCGTGATCAGAAAGCATCTGACAATGAGGCCGGGTCCGGGGCCCGTGAGGGCGAAAAGCGTCGGCGCGGACCGACGGAGGCGGAGCTGCGCAAGGCGCGCAATGCCGCCAAGCTTCGTGAAAACCTGCTGAAGCGGAAGGCGCAGGTGCGTGCCCGGCGTCAGGGCGAGGCGGAAAGTGGCACGGGTCTGCCCGCAAGCCGTGCGCCCGAGGGCAGCGACGGCTGACCGGCCGGTTTGCCTTTCGGCATCCGCCATGCCCCAAAAAAGCGGCATTCGGCGGGGAAGAGGCTGCAAAGACCTTCATTTTCCGGCCTGTTCGAATTGAAGCGCCTTCACTTTTCGTCTAAGACGCGCCCTCACACGTGGCGCTTGCAGCATGGCCTTTTGGCCCCGGGGACTTTACATGGATCGCATCAGGATTATCGGCGGAAACGAACTCAAGGGCATCATTCCCATTTCCGGCGCCAAAAACGCCGCCCTGCCGCTGATGATCGCCTCGCTTCTGACCAGCGATACGCTGACACTCGAAAATGTCCCGCATCTGGCAGACGTGGAGCAACTGATCCGCATTCTCGGCAATCATGGCGTCGACATTTCGGTCAACGGTCGCCGTGAGCGCCAGGGCGAAGGCTATTCGCGCACCGTGCATTTCACCTGCCGGACCATCGTCGATACGACCGCGCCCTACGAGCTGGTCTCGAAGATGCGCGCGAGCTTCTGGGTGATCGGCCCGCTTCTGGCCCGCGAAGGCCATGCCCGCGTGTCGCTGCCGGGCGGTTGCGCGATCGGCACGCGCCCGGTCGATCTCTTCATCGAAGGCCTGACGGCGCTTGGCGCCAGCATGGAAATCGATGGCGGCTATATCAATGCCACCGCGCCGAAGGGCGGTCTGATTGGCGCGCGCTATACGTTCCCCAAGGTTTCGGTCGGCGCCACCCATGTGATGCTGATGGCGGCTGCGCTTGCCCGCGGCACGACCGTGATCGGCAATGCTGCCCGCGAGCCGGAAGTGGTGGATCTCGCCGATTGCCTGAATGCCATGGGCGCAAAGATCAGCGGTGCCGGCACCTCGACCATCACGATTGAAGGGGTGACTTCGCTTTCGGGCGCGCGCCATCGCGTGCTGCCGGATCGCATCGAAACCGGCACCTATGCCATGGCGGTTGCGATGACCGGCGGTGACGTGACCTTGGAAGGAACGCGTGCCGACCTGCTCGAAACCGCGCTCGAAGCAATCCGCCGGTCCGGTGCAGACGTCACCTCGACGGCAACCGGCATTCGCGTGGTGCGCAATGGCGGCAGCATCAAGCCGGTCGATGTGGTCACCGATCCCTTCCCGGGCTTCCCGACCGATCTTCAGGCGCAGTTCATGGCGCTGATGACCCGTTCCACCGGTGTGTCCCACATTACCGAGACGATTTTCGAAAACCGCTTCATGCATGTGCAGGAGCTTGCCCGCCTTGGCGCAAAGATCTCGCTTTCCGGCCAGACGGCAAAGATCGAGGGCGTGGAGCGTCTGCGCGGCGCGCCTGTGATGGCGACCGATCTGCGCGCCTCCGTCTCGCTGGTGATTGCAGGCCTTGCCGCCGAAGGCGAAACCATGGTCAACCGCGTCTATCATCTCGATCGCGGCTTCGAGCGCCTGGAAGAAAAGCTCACCCGCTGCGGCGCGGTGGTGGAGCGTGTCAGCGATTGAGACGGATAAGGCGTGCGAAAGACCTTGTGCGTCGCCGCCTTGGCGAGGCGCACTGGTTTTTCGCACTGCAACATCCTATCTGCGGGGGGAGGGGCGAAAAGCGACCCCGCATTGCAAAGGGATGAAGGTGAATGAGCGGTTTGAAGCTTTTGGCACTCGATGGTGATGATCTCGGCATTGTATCGGCCCATGTGCAGGATGCGGTGCTGAAGACGGGCGATCTTTCCTATTCCCCGAAGGCGGGTCTGTTTACCGTCGCCGTCAACCGGTTTGTCTGGGAAGAGGCGGGCGAGAAGGCAAGGAGCTTCGAGCGCCGCCGCGCCATGCTGTCCTTCAAGCGGGTGCGCGGCGTGCGCAGCCAGGGTTTCGACCGCCGGAACGGCGAAGCCGTTCTTTCGCTGCTGGCCCTGTCCTTCAGCCCGAAGGGCGAGGGGCCGGACGGTGTGCTGGAACTGGTGCTCGCTGGCGGCGGTGCCATACAGCTAGACGTGGAATGTATCGAAGGACAGCTTGCGGATACGGGCGGAGCGTGGGAAACCACACACAGGCCCGATCACTCCGCCGAGGCGTGATTCCGGCAATTCGGGAAGGTATCGAGGGGACTTCAGCGCGTGGCAATCTGGCTTGATCAGGCATCGGACGATTTCGAGGCGCGCTTTGCGGCCTTTCTGACGACCAAGCGTGAGGTCTCCGAGGATGTGAATGCCACGGTGAAAGCCATCATTGATGATGTGCGCGCCCGCGGTGATGCCGCCCTTGCGGAATATTCTCTGCGCTTCGACGGACTTGATTTTCGCCAGAAGCCGATGCGGGTTTCAACTGAGGAGCTGGATGCCGCCTATGCGGCCGTCGACCCGGCGGTGATTGCCGCGCTGGAGCTTGCTGCCAAGCGCATCGAAAGCCATCACGCCCGGCAGATGCCGAAGGACGACATTTACGAAGATGCCATCGGCGTCGGTCTTGGTTCGCGCTGGACGGCGATTGATGCGGTCGGCATTTATGTTCCGGGCGGCACCGCAAGCTATCCGAGCTCTGTCCTGATGAATGCGGTTCCGGCCAAGGTGGCGGGCGTGCCCCGCATCGTGATGGTGGTTCCGGCGCTGAAGGGCGAGATCAATCCGGCCGTGCTGGCGGCTGCCCGCATTGCTGGCGTGTCTGAAATCTACCGCATCGGCGGTGCGCAGGCGGTGGCCGCCCTTGCCTATGGCACGCAAACGATTGCTCCCGTCTACAAGATCACCGGTCCGGGCAATGCCTATGTGGCGGCCGCCAAGCGGCAGGTCTTCGGCACGGTCGGCATCGACATGATTGCCGGGCCTTCGGAAGTGCTGGTGATTGCCGATGGCGAGAACGATCCGGACTGGATCGCCGCCGATCTGCTCGCCCAGGCCGAACATGACGAAGGCGCGCAGTCCATTCTGCTCACCGATGACGCTGCATTCGGCAAGGCGGTCGAGGCGGCGGTCGAGCGGCAGCTGAAAAGCCTGTCGCGTAACCAGACGGCCTCTGCCAGCTGGCGCGATTTTGGCGCGGTCCTTCTGGTGAAGGCGCTGGAAGATGGCATTCCGCTCGCAAACCGCATCGCCGCCGAGCATCTGGAGCTCGCGATGGCCGATCCCGCCCTCTTTATCGCGGGCGTGCGCAATGCGGGTGCGATCTTTATCGGTCGCCATACGCCGGAAGTGATCGGCGATTATGTGGGCGGCTCCAATCACGTGCTGCCGACGGCGCGGTCCGCCCGGTTTTCCTCGGGTTTGTCGGTGCTCGATTTCGTCAAGCGTACCTCGATCCTGAGACTGGGGGCCGAGCAACTGCGTGCGCTTGCGCCCGCCGCCATTACACTTGCGCGCTGCGAAGGGCTTGATGCCCATGCCCGCTCGGTTGCCATCCGGCTGAATGAAGGGGAATGAGCCATGTCCGGCAGAAGCGCCTTTCGCCTCTCCGATGTCATCCTCGATGAAACGATCGGCCGCTCCACGCCCGATGTGGAACATGAGCGGGCTGTTGCGATCTTCGACCTGATCGAGGAAAATTCCTTTGAGCCCATGGGCCATGCGGGCGGCCCCTACCGGCTGAACCTGTCGCTGATGGAGCAGAAGTTGGTCTTCCAGATCAAGACGGAAGCGGGCGAGGATGTGGCCACCCACATTCTGTCACTGACCCCCTTTCGCCGGATCATCAAGGACTATTTCATGATCTGCGAGAGCTATTACGAGGCGATCCGCTCTTCCACGCCGAGCCAGATCGAGGCGATCGACATGGGGCGTCGCGGCATCCACAATGAAGGCTCGCAGACGCTGATGGACCGGCTGGACGGCAAGATCCGCATCGATTTCGATACGGCGCGGCGGCTGTTCACGCTGGTCTGCGTGCTTTACTGGCGCGGCTAGGCTCCTCCATGGGCGAAGGCGGGGCATCAGGGGCAAAAATTCCGGGCGCGATCCTGTTCATGTGCGCCATGAACGCGATCCGCTCGCCGATGGCCGAAGTGATAGCCCGTTCGCTGCTGCCCGCCGTCTACATCGCCTCCGCCGGAGTGAGAAAAGGCGAGCGCGACCCTTTCGTGGATGTGGTTCTCGACGAGATCGGCCTGACGCTCGGCAAGCGGCAGCCGCAGACTCTGGACGAACTCGAGGATGACTATTTCGACCTGGTCGTGACGCTGTCTCCGGAGGCCCATCACCGCGCGCTTGAACTCACCCGCTCGAGTGCCGTCGAGGTGATTTACTGGCCGGTTGCCGATCCGACCGTGGTGCAGGGCTCGCGCGACCAGATGCTCGACGCCTATCGCGGGGTGCGCGATCACCTTCACAAAATGATCCGCGAACGCTTCGCCACCAGCGCCTGATAGCGGAACTTCTGCCGAATTCTGCTAACGGCAGCGATTTCAGTGCAGGAAAGGCAAACTGCAAGGTTCACAAAGCCCTGCCGATTGTGTAGTTTCCGGCAAAATTTTAACGGTCCCCCTCCCATTTCCGGGACCATGACAAGGAAGACACCGTCTACATGGCAAAAGAAGAAGTTCTCGAATTCCCGGGCATCGTCACCGAACTGCTGCCGAATGCGACCTTTCGCGTGAAGCTGGAAAACGAACACGAGATCATCGCGCACACCGCTGGCCGCATGCGCAAGAACCGCATCCGCGTTCTGGCGGGCGACAAGGTGCTGGTGGAAATGACCCCTTACGACCTCACCAAGGGCCGTATCACCTACCGCTTCAAGTAAGCATCGCGAAAACGCTGATCCAGGATGAATGCCGTGCTGAGACAGAAGCTGATCCTGGCCTCCGGTTCGCCGCGCCGTCTCGACCTCCTGAAGCAGATCGGCATTGAGCCCGACCGGCTGATGCCGATGGATCTGGATGAGACGCCAAAGCGGGCAGAACATCCCCGTTCGCTGGCCCGTCGGCTGTCCGGCGAGAAGGCGCTTGCCGCCCGCAGTGCGATCCGCGACGAGCTGCAATGGCGCGATAGCTATATTCTCGCCGCCGATACGGTGGTGGCCGTTGGCCGCCGCATTCTGGGCAAGGCGGATTTTGCCGAAGATGCGCGTGCCTCGCTCCATCTTCTTTCCGGCCGCAGCCACTGGGTCTATACGGGTGTCTGCGTGATCACGCCGAATGGCCAGTTGCGGCAGAAGGTGGTGGAAACCAAGGTGCGCTTCAAGCGCCTGTCACGCAAGGAAATCGAGACCTATATTGCCGCCAGCCAGTGGCAGGGCAAGGCGGGCGCCTATGGCATCCAGGGCATCGCCGGGGTCTTCGTGCAGAAGCTTTCCGGCTCCTATACCAATGTGGTCGGCCTGCCGCTTTTTGAAACGGCGCAGATGCTTTCCGGCGAGGGCTTCGACTGCATGGCCGGCTGGATGGAGACCTGAGCCGGATGGCAGGAGACGCAGAAAAGCCGAAAGCCAAGGTGGAGCCGCTGCGCAAGCCGCGACCCTGCCCGGAATGCAAGCGGCCATCCCAGCGCGAGCACTATCCCTTCTGCTCGGAACGCTGCCGCAATCTCGATCTTTCCCGCTGGCTGAAGGGCTCCTATGCCATTCCGGTTGCCGAAGACGAGACGAAGCCGGGCGACGACGACGCCTACTGATGTCGCCCGGGCGAATTCAGCCCATTGTTTTTCAAGGATTTTCCGGATTGAAACAGGCAGAAGGCAATCCTGCCGTTTCCCAGTCGATTTTCTTTGAAAAAAGTGGTCCGAGGTGCTGGACATGCCCGATCAAGATGCTATAACCCCGCTCGCTTCCGGGGCAAACATGACCCCAGACGGATCAAAACCAAATGGTTCGGACTGTGAAGCAAGGTTGCCCGGATAGCTCAGTTGGTAGAGCAGCGGATTGAAAATCCGCGTGTCGGTGGTTCGAATCCGCCTCCGGGCACCATTTCTTCCCAGAAAGTTTTCCAGATTTTTTTCACTTGAGATCGTTGGTCTTTGTCTGCCCGCTTCAGGCAAGCAGAAGGGCGATGGCCTGTTTGCCATCGCCCTCGGATCGTCTTCTCCGGTCTCAGCCGCGCCGCGCTTTTTCAATGCGCTTGTCGGGGATCAGCCAGAACATGCCCACTGCATAATAGAGCACGATCGCGATGATCGGGTGCCAGTAGGCGATCAGCACGGCTGATGTATAGACGATGAGGGAGAACCATTCCTTGCGGTAGTTGCCGACGGCCTGGCCGAGACCGGAATCCTTGCCATTGCCCCGGATCAGCACCCTTGCCAGAATGAAATAGGCAAAAGCACACATCAGCATGTTTGCCCCGTAAAAGGCCACCGTGAAGGGGGCGAAGTGGTTTTCACCCATGAAGCCGGTGGTAAAGGGCACCAGCGACAGCCAGAACAGAAGATGCAGGTTCGCCCAGAGCGCTGCGCCATCCACCCGGTTCACCGCATGCAGCATATGGTGGTGGTTGTTCCAGTAGATCCCGACATGGAAAAAGCTCAGCGCATAGGAAATGAACACCGGATAGAGCGACCAGACCGCAGACAGGTCTTCGCCATGCGGCACCTTCATTTCGAGAACCATGATGGTGATGATGATCGCAATCACGCCATCGGAAAAAGCTTCCAGCCGCCCTTTGCCCATTTTCTTCTCCTGTAAACGTTTTATTTACCAATGTTTCACACGCAGCGAGCAGTAAGGCAAGGGCCGGATGCCGCTTCAGGCTGTGAACCGCGCTTGACGCTGATCACGGTTCTGTCACTGTTTCCGTGTCATCTGCAGGGCCCGGAAGGTTGTGAAACCTCATGGTCCGGCAGGCAGGAGAAGGTCTTCGTGGTGAAAATGCATTTCGATACGGTCAAGGTGGCAGCGGGCCTGATGGCGCGGGCAAGAGCAAAAAAGACGATCCGCACGGCGGTTGTGCATCCCTGCAGCCCGGATGCGCTTCAGGGCGCGGTGGAATCGGCAGAGCTCGGGCTGATCGATCCGGTGCTGATCGGCCCGGAGGCAAAGATCCGCGAAACGGCGGAAAAGGCAGGTCTTGATATCCGCGCCTTCGATCGCATCGATGTCCCCTACAGCCATGCCGCGGCCCAGCTCTCCGCCGAGCTGGCGCGCGACGGCAAGGTGCAGGCGCTGATGAAGGGCAGCCTGCATACCGATGAACTGATGATCGAGGTTCTGAAGAAGGAAAACGGCCTGCGCACCGAACGGCGGATCAGCCATGTCTTCGCGATGGCCGATGACAGCTATCACAAGCCTTTCTATATCACCGATGCGGCAATCAACATCGCGCCCGATCTCATGACCAAACGGGATATCCTGCAGAATGCGGTGGATTTCCTGATCGGCATCAGTGAGGAGCCGGTGGTGCCGAAGGTGGCCGTGCTCTCGGCGGTGGAAACGGTCAATCCGGCCATGCAGTCGACGGTTGATGCCGCCTGCCTTTCCAAGATGGCCGATCGCGGCCAGATCCAGCGGGCGATGGTGGATGGGCCGCTTGCCTTCGACAATGCGATGAGCCTTGCTGCCGCCCGGACAAAGGGGATCGCCTCGCCCGTCGCAGGGGATGCCGATATCCTGCTGATGCCTGATCTTGAATCCGGCAACATGCTGGCAAAGCAGCTGATCTTGCTGTCCGGTGCCGTGTCGGCCGGCCTCGTGCTTGGCGCGCGCCTGCCGATCATCCTGACGAGCCGGGCTGATGGTGCGGCCTCACGCACCGGCTCTGCCGCCCTTGCCGTTCTGATGGCGGATGCGCAGGCAAACGGCAGGCTGGGCTTTGCACGGCAGGGCTGACATGGCCTCAACGCAAAAAGGGCGCCCGGTCATCCGGGACGCCCCTTGAAAGAAATCGGTACGACGCTTTGCGCATGCATCCAGTACGCCCGCCACAACAGACGGCTGGATCAGAAAATGCGGACGGGTGCCCTCTGTCCCTTCCACTGGATATTCACGAGCAGCGACAGGGCGAGCAAGGTGAGGGTTGCCATCAATGCGACGCTCATTCCAAGAACAATCATTGTTCCATTCCTCTGCCGAGAACCTGTCTCCATTCGCAGATTAATGTCTAGCAGGCGTTTCTTGTCTCAAGCTTGCGGTGCATTCGAGAGGTGATGAGCCGCATTAAGTGCTAAAAAAGCAATTTAATTCACAGGAATTGTTTCGAATAAACCTTTAGGGTGCCGTCATTAACCTTCAGGCAAGGAATTAACCATAAACATTTAGCTACACGTCGGAATGGGATCACTCTCAGTTCCCCCAAGGCATGAAGCCGCCCCGCCGTACCGGTCTTCCAATCCGGTATTTTCCACGAAAATGCACATTCTGGAATTCCAGACCGTCCGACGCGCCTTCTGGCCTCGCGTCCGTGCTGCTGGTTCCAGTTTTGAGTTGAACCTGCCAACCCTTCGGGCGTGCAGGGGACAGGGGACCGGTCTTGGGGCATGAAACGGCATCCGATCAGGCAAGGAGGGCACAGGCTGGCGGCCTGCGCGACCGCCTGCGCTTTGCCGGGCTGGATCAGGATGCCTGCGCGCTCGTCCGCCGCAACCGCCCGCTGCTGCAGCCGCTGATCAGGACGGCCCTGCGCGACCTCTTCGAACGTTTCCAGTCCTTCCCCGACGCTGCCGAGAATTTCGCGAGCGAACGCCAGATCGACCGGCTGCATGACCTGCAATCCTCGCACTGGGATGTGCTGACGGATGCCCGCTTCGACAGCCTCTATGCCGAACGCATCAAGCTTCTCACCGATGCCGAGGCCAAGATGGGGCTTGACCCGCGCTGGCACATGGCAGGCCACGCTGTCGTTCTCGAACATGTGATCTCAGGCCTGATGGCGGATGCCTCCTCCGGTGGCTGGCTGCCTGCAAGCCGCAAGCGTGCCCGCGAGATGCAGGGCTTGATTGCGGCTTTCACCCGGCTGGTGATGGTCGATGCGGAAATTGCGGTTTCGCTCCGCTTCAACGATCTGCGCCGCCAGCATGGCATGGCGCTGGAGCAGGCGGTCGCAACCGAGCGCGGCGATGCGCTCTCGCTTCTCTCCGCCGTTGCCGATGCCCTCGTTTCGAAGGACCTCTCCGCACGCCTGCCGGAAGACGGCCCCGATGCCTATACGGAAGCCCGCGAAGCGCTGAACGCGGCGATGGATGCTCTGCGGCTTGTGGTGGTCGCGCTCGCCCGAAATGCCGCCACGGCAGAAACGGGCCTTGGCGCGATGACGGCAAAGGCGCGCGGCATTGCGGTTGAAAGCCGTTCCGGTGCCGATGCGCTGGGCGAAACGCTGAAGGCGCTTGCATCGCTTGCAGAACGGATCGGCGAGAATGCCGGGGAAACGCTCAGAACCGAAGAGGCCTCTGCCGCAACCCGCAAGGCCGCCGATGAAAGCGGCGCGATTGTCGGCAAGGCCATCGAGGCCATGGCCGGGATCGAGCAATCCGCAGAACAGATCGGCAAGATCATCGGCGTGATCGACGAGATTGCCTTCCAGACAAATCTTCTGGCGCTGAATGCCGGTATCGAAGCGGCGCGAGCCGGTGACAGCGGTCGCGGCTTTGCCGTGGTGGCGCAGGAGGTGAGGGCGCTTGCCCAGCGTTCCGCCGATGCCGCCCGCGAAATCAAGACGCTGGTTTCCGGCACCAAGGCGCAGGTGGATGCAGGCGTGGAAATGGTGGCCCGCACCCAGGATGCCATCGCCACGATTGCCGGTCAGGTTACCGGCATCAACAGTTCGATTGCGACCATTGCCCGCGAAACCGGCGATCATGCCTCCGGCATCCGCGCGGTGACGCAGGAGATCGGTGTGATCGGCAGCCGCTTTGCCCGACAGGCGGATGCGGCGGAAGAAACCGGCGGCGAGGCCGACCATCTTCACACCGTCATTCTCGAGCTTGGCCAGACGATCCGCGAATTCCGCATCGAGCGGCAGGCGGAAATGCGCCGCAGCCGGGTGCATTTCGAGCCGAAGGCGGAGCGCGCGCTGACGCGAACCGCCCTGCCGCAGATCGAGGATGCCGGCTTTGATGCCGCTCCGGAAGAATTCATCTCCTCCCATTCGTTCCTCTCGGGTCTGGGCAGGTGATGGGATGACAGTTTTGCAAAGGAACGCCTTCTGCCGGAAGGCGCTGAACGGAAAGAACCAGAAAGGCAAGGTTTGACACCATGGCTCAGAATGCCAGTGCCCATAACATCACATTGTCCCCGGTTCTCGATCTGAACGAGGCCGTGGGCCTGCACGGGCAGCTGCTTGCCCTGCGCGGCCACGATGTTCTGATCGATGCGTCTGCGGTTCAGCGCTGCGGAACGCCTTGCATCCAGGTTCTCATGTCTGCCGCCAAGACATGGGAAGAGGACGAGAAGTCCTACCAGTTCAGCGGCGTTTCCGACGCCTTCGAAAAGACAGTGCAGCTCATCGGCATCAATATCGACCATCTGCTTGCCAAGGAGAATTGAGTTATGAAGAAAAAAGTCCTGACCGTGGACGACAGCCGGACCATCCGCAACATGCTTCTCGTGACGCTCAACAATGCGGGCTTCGAGACCATACAGGCGGAAGACGGCGTGGAAGGTCTGGAAGTGCTTGAAGAAGCAAATCCCGACGTGATCGTCACCGATATCAACATGCCGCGTCTTGATGGCTTCGGCTTCATCGAGGGGGTTCGCCGGAACGAGAAGTACCGTGCGATCCCGATCCTCGTGCTGACGACGGAAAGCGATGCCGAGAAGAAGAACCGCGCACGCCAGGCTGGTGCCACCGGCTGGATCGTGAAGCCCTTCGACCCGACCAAACTGATCGATGCCATCGAGCGTGTAACCGCCTAATCGGGATCTACTCCTATGGATATGAACGAAATCAAAGAGATCTTTTTCCAGGAATGCGAGGAGCAACTCGCCGAGCTGGAATCCGGTCTTCTGAAGTTGAATGACGGTGATCGTGACCCGGAAACGGTCAATGCCGTATTCCGCGCCGTTCACTCCATCAAGGGCGGGGCCGGCGCCTTCGGTCTCGATGATCTCGTCGCGTTCGCCCATGTGTTTGAAACGACACTGGATTGCGTACGCTCCAACAAGCTCGATCCATCGCCGGATGTATTGAAGGTGATGCTGAAGTCGGCGGACGTGCTCGCCGACCTGACCAATGCCGCCCGCGATGGCGGATCGGTCGATGAATCGCGCAGCCGTGCGCTGGTGAAGGAACTGGAAGCTCTTGCAAGCGGTCAGGCATTGCCTTCCTCTTCCGCCTCCGAAGCGCCGGCTCCGGCGGCGCCTGCCCCGGCACCGGCTGCCGTGGCGGCTCCCGCACCGGTGGCCGTGGCACCACCCGCGCCCACCGATGACAGCGGCTTCCAGCCGATCCCCTTCTCTTTCGACGAATTTCCGCAAGGCGAGGACGAGCCGGATCTGCCGGTCTATGAAGTCGTCTTCAAGCCGCGTTCCGATCTCTATGCCAAGGGCAACGATGCCACGCTCCTGCTGCGCGATCTTGCCCGCCTTGGCCGGATGACCATCCTGTGCAATGCCGATCAGCTGCCGACCCTCGACAAGCTGGATCCGGAAGCGGCCTATTACAACTGGGTTGTATCGATCTCGACCGACAAGGGCGAGGATGCGATCCGCACCGTCTTCGAATTTGCCGAATGGGACTGCGAACTGCAGGTGCGCGCGCTCGGCAATGAACCGGTTGCGACCCCGTCCGAAGAACAGCCGATGGTGCCTGTTCCCTTTGATCTTTCGCTTCTGGACGAAGGTCCGGAAGTGCAGGCCGCACCCGCACCGGCTCCCCAGCCGACGCCGGTTCAGGCCGCCGCCGCTGAAACCGTTGCCGCCGCCGAAACCGCGTCCGCCGTGGTCGATGCCGTCAATGCGGCGGTCTCCGCCAAGGCCGAGAAGCGCGAGCCGGCGCAGACACCCGCTGCCGCCCAGGCAGCAGCCGCCGCCGCTGCAAACAATGCCGCCGGTATTGCCCAGACGATCCGCGTCGATCTCGATCGCGTCGACCGCCTGATCAACCTCGTCGGCGAGCTGGTGATCAATCAGGCGATGCTTTCGCAAAGCGTGATCGAGAACGACAACAATGGTGCGTCCTCGATCAACATGGGACTTGAGGAGCTGCAGCAGCTCACCCGCGAAATCCAGGACAGCGTGATGGCGATCCGCGCGCAGCCGGTCAAGCCGGTGTTCCAGCGCATGTCGCGTATCGTCCGTGAAATTGCCGACATGACCGGCAAGTCGATCCGTCTGATCACCGAAGGTGAAAACACCGAAGTGGACAAGACGGTGATCGACAAGCTCGCCGAGCCGCTCACCCACATGATCCGCAACGCCGTGGACCATGGCGTGGAAACGCCGGAAAAGCGCATCGCGCTCGGCAAGAACCCGGAAGGCACCGTTCGCCTGACCGCAAAGCATCGCTCGGGCCGCATCCTGATCGAGCTTGCAGATGACGGCGCGGGCATCAACCGCGAGCGTGTGCGCCAGAAGGCGATCGACAAGGAGCTTATCAGCCCGGACGCGAACCTTTCGGACGAGGAAATCGACAACCTGATCTTCCTGCCCGGCTTCTCGACGGCGGAAAAGCTGTCGGACATTTCCGGTCGCGGCGTGGGCATGGACGTGGTCAAGCGTTCGATCCAGGCGCTCGGTGGCCGCATCAACATCGTCTCGAAGCCCGGCCACGGCTCGGTCTTCACCATGAGCCTGCCGCTGACACTGGCCGTGCTTGACGGCATGGTGGTGACGGTTGCCGGCCAGACGCTGGTCGTGCCGCTCACCGCAATCGTCGAAACCCTGCAGCCGGAAGCCTCGGCGATCCACTCGTTCGGTGCCAACCAGCGGCTGATCTCGATCCGCAATTCCTTCTGCCCGCTGGTGGATGTGGGCCGGATCCTGAATTTCCGCGGCACCCAGGCCAATCCGGTCGATGGCGTAGCCCTGCTGGTCGAATCCGAAGGCGGCGGCCAGCGCGCGCTGATGGTGGATGCGATCCAGGGCCAGCGTCAGGTCGTGATCAAGAGCCTCGAAGCCAATTACACCCACGTGCCGGGCATCGCGGCAGCAACCATTCTGGGAGACGGCCGCGTGGCCCTCATCCTTGACGTGGATGCCGTCGTTGCTGCCTCGCGCGGTCAGTCCCTCAAACCAGAAATGACCTTTGCCTCTGCCGGTTGATAGCCATGTCGAATGTCGTGAAAAACTTGACCCAGGGAAGCCGCGAACTGATCGCTTTCCGCATCGGTGATCAGGAATTCTGCGTGAACATCATGTCTGTCCGGGAAATACGCGGATGGACGCCCGCAACTGCACTGCCGCATTCGCCCTCCTACATGATGGGCGTGATCAATCTGCGCGGTGCGGTTCTTCCGATCCTTGACCTGTCGGCAAGGCTCGGGATGAAGCCTGCGGATCCGACGGCGCGCCACGTGATCATCGTGGCGCAGGCGAAGACGAAAGTGGTTGGTCTGCTCGTGGATGCCGTATCCGACATCCTGACCGTGACCGACGAGAATATCCAGCCGACACCGGAAGTGTCGTCCGAACTGGAGAGGCAGTTTGCCCGGGGCATACTGGCCATCGACAAGCGGATGATCTGCCTGATCGAACTGGAGGCCCTGTTCCATGAGAGTGAAAGTGAAGCCGCATGAGTGCGCTCAGCCTAAGCGATGTGAGACAAAATCCGGACGAGATCATGGCCAGCGGCGAATATCCGCTGACACGCCGTGACCTGTCGCAGATTGCCTCGATGATCTATGCGGATGCCGGGATCTTTCTCAACGATTCCAAGGCTTCGCTTGTCTATTCGCGTCTCTCCAAGCATATCCGGCAGCTGGGGCTGTCCGGCTTCAAGGACTATTGCGATCTGGTGGGCTCGCCGCAGGGCGCTGCCGAGCGCAAGGAGATGCTCTCCTTCCTCACCACCAATTTCACCCGCTTTTTCCGCGAGAACCATCATTTCGACCATCTGCGCGACGAGGTTCTGCCGGGTCTGATCCAGCGGGCAAAAAGCGGTGGCCGCGTGCGCATCTGGTCGGCGGCCTGCTCGGACGGGCAGGAGCCTTATTCGATTGCGCTGACGGTGCTCTCCGCTCTGCCCAATGCGGCCGATTACGACCTGAAGATCCTGGCGACCGATATCGATCCGAAGATCCTCGCGCTCGCCCGCGCCGGTCAATACGACGACAACGCCGTTGAAACCGTCTCGCAGCCGTTGCGCAAGCAATGGTTCACGGAAGTGGATGTCAACGGTCGCCGCAAATGGCAGGTCGATGACAAGCTGAAGCGCCTCATCACATTCAATGAGCTGAACCTGCTCGGAAACTGGCCGTTCAAGGGACCTTTCGACGTGATATTCTGCCGCAATGTCGTGATCTATTTCGATGAACCGACCCAGATGAAGATCTGGTCGCGCTTTTCCGAAAACCTGCCGGTCGGTGGCCATCTCTATATCGGCCATTCGGAGCGGGTCTCGGGCGAGGCCAAGGATGTGTTCGACAATATAGGCATCACGACCTATCGCTATACCGGCCGGGGAGGAAAACGCTGATGGTTCCCGCACGCGTTCTCGTCGTCGACGACAGCCCCACCATGCGCGGCCTCATCACCGCGGTTCTGCGTTCCGATCCGGATGTTTCCGTGGTCGGGCAGGCCGGTGATGCACTGGAAGCGCGCGAGGCCATCAAGCAGCTGAACCCCGATGTGGTGACGCTCGATATCGAAATGCCGAACATGAACGGTCTCGACTTCCTCGAGCGCATCATGCGGTTGCGGCCGATGCCGGTGATCATGGTATCGAGCCTGACCCATCGCGGCGCGGAAGCCACGCTGACGGCGCTTGAAATCGGGGCTTTCGATTGCGTCGGCAAGCCGGTGCCCGGTGAGGCACGCCCCTTCGTCGACCTGGCCGAGAAGGTCAAGGCGGCGGCCCGCTCGCGGCGCGAGCATGTGCTCCGTCCTGCCCAGCCGGCTGCGTCGCAGGCCGTCGTGACGGCGACAGAGGCTGCGGCAAGCTACAAGGTCGGCCGCAAGATTGTCGCCATCGGCTCCTCGACCGGCGGCGTGGAAGCGCTGATTGCGGTCCTGCAGAATTTCCCGGTCAATTGCCCGCCGACGGTGATTACCCAGCATATGCCCTCCACCTTCACCAAGAGCTTTGCCGAGCGGCTCAACCGCATCTGCCGTCCGCAGGTGCAGGAGGCAAGCGACGGTGCCCGGCTCGAAGTGGGCAAGATCTATCTGGCCCCCGGTGGCGAACGCCACCTGCAGGTGGTCAATGCCGCAGCGCCCTGCTGCCGGCTGATCGACAAGGACCCGGTCAACGGCCATCGCCCCTCGGTGGATGTGCTGTTCGATTCGGTCGCAGAGCTCGCAGGCCGCAACGCGGTCGGCGTGATCCTGACCGGCATGGGCCGGGATGGAGCGCAAGGATTGCTCCGGATGAAGCAGGCTGGCGCCCGCACCATCGGGCAAAATGAAAAAACCTGTGTTGTCTACGGTATGCCAAGGGTTGCCCACGAGCTGGGGGCAGTGGAGCAGCAGCTCCCGCTTGGCAGTATCGGGGAAGAAATTTTGAAAATGACAGCCGCCCGAAAAGAAGGGAATGAATAAATGTCTCTGGCCGAGAAAATCAAGGTTCTGATCGTGGATGATCAGGTGACAAGCCGGTTGCTGCTCAGCGATGCGCTGACGCAGCTCGGCTTCAAGCAGATCACTGCCGCGGGTGATGGCGAACAGGGCATGAAAATCATGGCCGAACAGCCGCACCATCTGGTGATCTCGGATTTCAACATGCCCAAGATGGACGGCATCGGCCTGTTGCAGGCGGTGCGGGCCAATCCGGCAACGAAGAAAGCCGCCTTCATCATTCTGACTGCACAGGGCGACCGGGCGCTTGTGCAGAAGGCAGCGCAGCTCGGGGCGAACAATGTGCTCGCCAAACCCTTCACCATCGAAAAGATGAAAGCAGCTATCGAGGCCGTATTCGGAGCGCTGAAATGACGACACTTGAGGCAGCACCCAAGCGAATCAACATTATCCAGGGCGAGTTCAAGGTCGTGAACGACCCGAACGTGGTCCTGACAACGATTCTCGGCTCCTGCGTTGCTGCCTGCATGCGCGATCCGGTCGCCGGTGTCGGCGGCATGAACCATTTTCTGCTGCCCGGGTCCGCTTCCGCAATGGCTGGAGGGGGAGACGCGACCCGTTATGGCGTGCATCTGATGGAACTTCTGATCAACGGCCTTCTAAAGCAGGGTGCCCGCAAGGACCGGCTGGAGGCCAAGATTTTCGGCGGCGCGAAAACCATTGCGTCCTTCTCGAATGTGGGTGACCAGAACGCGGCCTTTGCCGTGAGCTTTCTGAAAGACGAAGGCATTCCGGTGGTGGGGTCGAGCACGAGTGGCGAATTCGGGCGCAAGCTTGAATTCTGGCCGGTCAGTGGCCGGGCGCGCCAGTATCCGCTGACGGGTGCAGAAACACAAAAGACGGTCGCTCGCGAACAGCAGCGCCCCGCACCGGCAGCCAAGCCAGTCGACAACAGCATCGAGTTCTTCTGAAGCCCGATTGCCGAACATTGAGGATGTTAAAGTGGAGCCGAAAATGGAAGAGGCATTGCCGGACGTCTTGATGCGCATTGTCTCGGAGCTGCACGATGTGGCTTACCTGATCGAGCGCATCGAACCGCAACTTCTGGACCTGGTGGACGAGCTTGCCGCCCAGTCCGATGATTGCATGAAGGTGATGCAGGGCATTGATCTTGCCGTGCAGAAAACCCGCGGACTTGCGGAGTTCATCGATACGGTCACGGGCGACATCTCCAATGACTGCATGGTGGATGTCTCGACGGCCCTCAATCTCGTCAAGCTTGCCGATATGCAAAAGGCGCTTGCCGGTGCGATGCGCCACGGCCATTCGCAGCCGCTGAGCAAGGCGGCCGGTGATTTCGACTTCTTCTGATCATGCGATCCGCCGGGTCTGTCGTCTGACGGGCCCGGCCACAAGACGCGAAAAGGAGCCCTTTGGAGGCTCTGCCGATAGGAAACGTTCGCGCAAGCTTCACTTCTTAAGTTCTCGAACAGTGTCATGGGAATATTCCCTCTTATTGACGGTGCGGGAACAGAATGAATCTGTTGAATCAATTACTTCAGGTGACAAAAAACCTGGCAGGACTGGGACAGGCCAAACTGTTGGCCCTGGGCGCCGCGGCAGTGGTGACCATCGGTCTCATTCTCTTTGCCGCGGTCTACGTCAATAAACCGGCCTATGAGACGCTTTATGTCGGGCTGGAAACCACCGATCTCAATCAGATCAGCATTGCGCTTGCCGAATCGGGCGTGGATTTTCAGGTGGGCAGCGATGGCAAGAGCATGCTGGTGGCTGCCGGCATGACGGGCAAGGCCCGTCTTCTTCTGGCCGAACGCGGCCTGCCGAACAGTTCCAATGCCGGTTATGAACTTTTTGACAATGTCGGTTCGCTCGGACTTACCTCCTTCATGCAGGAGGTTACCCGGGTGCGTGCCCTGGAAGGCGAAATCGCCCGCACGATCGAGAATATCCAGGGCATTTCCGCAGCCCGCGTCCATATCGTTCTTCCGAATGTCGGCAGCTTCCGCCAGGGCGACCAGAAACCAACGGCCTCCGTCATGATCCGCGCCTCCGCACAGGCCGGTCGCAAATCCGCCTCCTCGATCCGCCATCTGGTGGCTTCGGCCGTTCCCGGCCTTGAAGCAGACAATGTGACGGTGCTTGATTCGACCGGCCAGCTTCTTGCCTCGGGCGAAGAGGGTGGCAACGGCACGGCGGCGAAAAATCTCGGTGTCGTGCAGCAGGTTCAGGAAGAAGTTGAAACCAATATCGACAAGGCGCTCGCACCCTTCCTCGGCATGGACAACTTCCGCTCCAGCGTGACGGCCGAGCTGAACACCGATACACAGCAGATCCAGGAAACGACCTACGATCCCGAATCGCGCGTCGAGCGCTCGGTGCGCATTACCAAGGAAGCGCAGAAATCCCAGTCCAAGCAGTCCGATTCGGCGGCAACCGTGGAGCAGAACGTGCCGCAGGGCGCGCCGGCCAGCGGTGGCGGCGGGCCAGAATCGTCTGATCAGCAGGACAAGAAGGAAGAACAGACCAACTACGAAATCAATTCGAAGACGATTGCGACGGTCCGCAACAGCTACAAGCTGGAAAAGCTCTCGATTGCGGTTGTGGTCAACAAGGGACGCATCGCCAAGATGATTGGCGAGCCGGTGGACCAGACCAAGATCGATGCCTATCTGGCCGAGATGCAGAAGATCGTTGCCTCCGCGGCCGGTCTCAACAAGGATCGTGGCGACGTGGTCACCGTGACCGCCATGGACTTCCTCGACGAACAGCTTCTGGATGAAAACACCAGCGGCGTGAACGTGATGGATATCCTGAGCCGCAATCTCGCCGGCATCATCAATTCGCTCGCCTTCGTCGGTGTCGCCTTCATCGTCATCTGGCTCGGTGTCCGCCCGATTGTGCGCGCCGTCTCCGCTGCTCCTTCGAGCAATACGGGCATGCCTGGCGAGGAAACGGCACTCGAACTGCCGGACTTCACCCCGCAGATGGGCAATACCGGCGGCGGCCTCATGGATGGCTTCGGCTCGGATTTCGGCTTCGACAGCGCCGACGAGGTTCTCGGCCTCGAAAGCGATGGCGGCTTCAACCGCAAGGTCAAGGAAGGTCCGGAAAAACGTCTCGCCCGCATGGTGGAAATCAGCGAAGAGCGCGCCGCAAAGATCCTGCGCAAATGGGCAGGCGAACGCGCCGCCTGACACACGCTTTCAATCCGGTTTTTCTACGGGTCATCCTGAGGAGAGGGTGGCCCGTTTTTCGTGCCTTTTTTTCTCCGGCGATCCGCAGGCTTATTCCTCAAGTTCATAACAAGCGCTGTACCAAAACTGTCGAGGGAATGGTTCAATACGGTACAAGCCGAAGGATTTTTTGCATTGAATGTGCCACTTGCCGGCACGAATCTTGGTTGTTTAATCCAGATCAATTTTGTGCTGGCATTTGCCATGTATAACACCGGTTAAAAGCGATTCAGAGACGTTAATATCTTGCTACGAATCGTCATGTGTCCTATCGTGCTCCTTGGGGTATAAGGGCGGACTGGCTGACGATTTAAGATAAGAACGTTTGTCTTTGTCAGGTCTCGCCCGGTGCGTACTGGGGCGTGGTTTTGAATTGCTCCAGAGAGGAAGCGGCGCGGCGGTTTCGCCTGGTGAAGAGCACCGCGCGTTCGATGCAAGTGGGTTCAGGCCGACTCAAATCTGGAAGGCTTTTCAAGTCCGGTAAGGGTCGTGTGGGGGCGGAATGGAGATGGAAATCTTGCAGGCCGAAACAGCCGTTCATGGTCGCGGCCAGCTCGCGAGAGCCGCGGGCGGCAAGGTCATGACGCGCGTTCAGCTGATCAATCGGCTGAGCATGCTGACGGCACCGCAACAGCTGGGAACCGCGCTCGGTATTCTCGCCGAATATGCTGGTGCTTCCGCCTATCTTCTTGCCCGCTGCGATATCATTCAGGATCCGGGGCTGGATTTCGTCGTCTCGTCGAACTGGCCGTTCGATCTGGTGCGGGTGATCGCCGGGGTTATTTCCAACGACTATGCGCGCTCCACAGAATTTGAAAAATGCATGGCGCTGCTGCAGCCGAATTTCACGCTGTTTCCCGATCATGTGGAGCTGCCCTCAACGGTCAGCCGCCAGTATTGCACGCTGAATTTTTCCGTCGGCCGCACGCGTCTTGCCCTGATGCTGATCTATTCGGACGGATTCATCCTGTCCGCCGACCGGCTCCGGGACGTGGGGCTGATGACGGCCTATATCCGCAGTTTTGCCGAAGCGGCGCTGCAGCGCAGCGACCGGGACTGCGATCTGACCGAGCGCGAGATCGAATGCCTCTACTGGATCGCCGAAGGCAAGACGAGCGATGAAATCGCCGTCATCCTTGGCATTTCGCGCAACACGATCAACAATTACATCACCAGCGTGATGCGAAAGACCGCAACCAAGACCCGATCTGAAGCCATTGCCTTCGCCGTCCGGAACAATCTTGTATAGGGGCTGCCAATGGGATTTCCTTCCGACATCGCGGCAGACGGCAATCAGGGCGTGACAACGCTGCGCGTCTCGCGGTTTTCCAGCCGCTCTGATCTTTTTCCGCGGCTGGTGGTGATGCAGAAATCCATCAATGCCCGGCATTTTGCGGTCATCCGCGTTGGCGGTTCGGGTGCGGTGAACAAGCGCAAGCTGAACTGCGAGCTGGAAAATTTCGGCGCCAACAATGTCGCCATCACCCGGCAGCTGATCGAGACCTATGGCGACCAGATGCTCAGCCATATCGAACTGTCCATGCTGCCGCTGGTCTGGAACGGGCGCGAGGATGGCCAGATTGCGGAAGCTGCCGAGATCGGTACGCTCACCGTCCGGCTGAAGGGGCGGGAATTGCCATTTTCCGGCATCGCCTTCCCGGTGCGGCTTGGTGCGATCGGCAACGGTTTCATCCTGTTCGCCGCGCCCTATCTCGATCTCTCCGGCGATGCGGTGCTCGATCTGCATGGCAAATGCTGCCAGGTGATGACCGATCTTCTGTCGCTGGATGACCGGCGTCAGAACACGTCGGAAGCGCTGAGCGAGCGCGAGATCGCCTGCCTGCAACTTGCCGGCGATGGTCGCATCAGTGAAGAAATCGCCGAAAATCTCGGCCTGTCCGTACACACGGTCAATGCCTATCTGGGTTCTGCAACCGACAAGCTGGATGCGGTGAACCGTATACAGGCCATCGCAAAGGCCATTCGCCTCGGCTTTATCAGCTGAAAAATTCTGTCCCGGAATGCTCGGTTTCTGCACGCGGTCGTGCATGCAGACGCTTGATGCATCCTGAGGTTAACCCCGCATAGACCATGAGCTGAGGTCTTTTGTCCAATTAACGGTGCTTTTCACGCCAAGGTAGCAATATCAGGCCAGATTCACCGGGACAACCTAGTAAAATATCAACATATTACTTGATAACATGCACGAGTCGTCATCATCTAGTCAGCAGGAGTGGACGCTTCTGCCTGCTGGCGCAAGCGAAGGAGTGCAGCATGAAATTCAGCGTGATTTACCGCCTTCTTGGTCTCCTCGCAGGCTTTGTCCTGCTCCTGTCTTCGGCGCGGGCTGATGACGTTCTCTTCGAGGTGCACAAGAAGAATTCCGATGTGGTATTTCAGGTCACCCGTTCGGTTGCAGACAAGATGACGGCCCATGAATTCAAGGCCTATCTGCCCGGTGGCGAAGGCAAGGTGCAGGTGGCCAAAGGCCCGCTCGTGCGCGATATCCTGGCCGCCGCCGGCATCACGGCAGGCGAGCGCATCTGGGTCAAGGCCCTTGACGGGTACGAGCTGGACCTGCCCTTCAGCGACGCGCAGAATTTCGACATGATCGCGGCAACATCGGTAGACGGGAAGGTTCTGAGCGTGCGGGATCGCGGCCCGGCCTGGATCGTCTATCCCAATATCGACAAGCCTGAACTCAACGATGCGCTCTATGAGGCGCGCAGCGTGTGGCAGCTGAAGGAATTGACCATCGAATGTCGGGGCCGTGGTTCGACAGGCGGCACCTGCCGCTGCTGCGCTTTCCGCTGATCCTGTTCGCTCTGGCCAGTCTTGTGATCTGGTCAGAGTGGAGCCTTAATCGTGTCGCCGAAGATATCAATCAGCGCATGTATTATTCGGGTCGGCTTGAGGAAAGCGCCCGCCTGGAGACGGAAGCCCACCATTTCTTTGAAGCGGCTGAATTCTACGTGTCCGGCATCGACGGCGTCACGCGCGACGATGTGGAGATGGCGCTGAACCTGTTGTGGAGCCGGGCGACCGTGATGGCGACGCCGAGCTTCCGCAAGGCCATGAGCGGCCAGTTCGAGGACACGGACGTGATCTCGGAGCTTGTCGAAGCCTTGCCGGAGCTCGAGGCAGCGATGAACAAGCTGAAGCCCGGCGACGAAGACAGCTACAAATCCCTGGCGCTCCTGAGCGCACGCTTTTCAAAACGCCTCTCGGCCTTTGGCGAACAGGCCTGGAACCTGCGTCAGGAGCGGATGGCGCGCAGCGTGGAGCTTGGCCTGCAATCGGTGTCTGCCTTGCGCTGGATCCAGAGCCTCTTTGGCGTCATCAGCGTCTTTGCAATGCTCTATGTCATCGCGGAACTCTTCATTTCCCGGCGCATGAATGGCCGCCTCAACCGCGCCATCGAGGAAAAGCAGAAGATGCTGAGGCGCGATCACCTGACCGGCATCGGCAATCGCTTCCGTTTCGAGGAGGTGCTCACGCGCCTGCTCGCGTCGGGCGAGACCAATTTCTCGGTGCTCTATTTCGATCTCGACGGCTTCAAGCGCGTCAATGACGAACATGGCCATGCGGCTGGCGACCGGCTCTTGTGCCACGTGGCGGCCTGCCTGCAGGAGGGTTGTGGCACGATGGATCAGGTCGCCCGCTTTGGCGGCGATGAATTTGCGGTTCTGCTGCATGGCAATGAGGCGCGGGCGCGCAGCTATGCGGAAAATGTGCTTCTGCGGGTCGCCCGGCCCGTGCTTGGCGATGCATCGGAACTTCCGGGCGCGGCCAGCGCCGGGATCTGCCATGTGGGTGAGGTCGCGCCGAGCAATTCCTCGATGGATGAACTGATGCGTTGCGCCGACATGGCGCTCTATGCGGCCAAGAATGCCGGCCGCAACTGCATCCGCGTTTTCTCCGCGGCGATGGTTGAGGAGTTCGTGCGCATGCGGGCCGAACCCGAAGACGAACCGGCTGAAGAACCGGTCACCTCCGCGGCCATCACGCTGTCGCTCAGCGGTGTCGGCCACGCCTGACAAGGCGGCCGTTTTCCAGTTCAGGCAGCCTGCGCCACGGAGCGCGAATAGCGCGCCTCTTCCAGGCTCTTGCGCAGGAAGGCCGTGTTGATGTCGGGATCGTCCGACGGCTCCTGAAAGGCGATATGGTTGATTTCGATCCCCGCCTCAAGATCCTTCAGCAGTAGACGGGCATAGACGGTGAGCCCCTTCGGCTTGATTTCAAGATCAAGCGTCACTTCCGGATAATGATTCCAGTCGAGCACGAAATCCCCGCCCGCGCCGAAATTGATCGTTCCGGGATGGAAGAACATTTCGGACGCGGAAGCGACGAGATCTGCCAGGCTGGAATAGCACTCGAAACGGAGCATGGAGATCAGGTCTGACGCGTCAAGCAGACGCAATTCCGAGGCGATCGGGCTGATGGCTTCAGCGATGATCTGTTCACGGTCGGCGGAGTAAGAGCATTTCTTCATCAGGCTTATTGGACCCGTCTCGTCTGCGGCGAAGCGGCATAGACACGATGTATCAGTTCCGCGACGGCCTTGTAGAAAACCGATGGGATAACCGTATCGACCGAGACTTGCGCAAACATGGAGCGAGCCAAAGGCGGATCTTCAAAAACAGGAATGCCGTTGCTCTCGGCAATCTCACGTATTTTCAATGCGATAAGGTCCTGCCCCTTGGCAATGACCACCGGCGCATCGTCTTCTTCCCGCACATAGCGCAGCGCTACGGCAAAGTGAGTCGGGTTGGCAATCACCAGCGTTGCCCGCGGCACATTGGCAATCATGCGGCGGCGGGCGCGGTCGCGCGCAATCGAGCGCTGGCGTGATTTGATGATCGGATCACCCTGGCTCTGGCGGAATTCTTCCTTCACTTCCTGCTTGGTCATACGCAGTTCGGAGAACCAGTGGTAGCGCGTCCAGAAGAAGTCGATGGCCGCCACCACCGCAGTCGACAGAAGAATAACGATCATGATGTGCTTCATGATCGTGGCGAGCTTCACGAAAATCACCTGCGGATCGGAAAACATCGCATCGATCGATGCATAGAATTCCCCGCGCAGGGTGAGAAACATGATGATCGAGACCACCACGATCTTGAAGACGGATTTCGCGAATTCGACAAAACCGGTCATGCCGAAAATGCGCGACCAGCCTTTTGTCGGCGAAATACGCGACATCTGCGGCCTGATTCGCTCGAGCACCGGTGACGGCATGTTCTGCAGCACGGAAGAGCCGACGCCAAACACGATCAGCAGGATGAAAATCGGGCCAAGGATAGCCGCACCTGCCCAGGCCAGATGCACGAACAGCGCCACCACGTCCGGGCTTGCCGTCAGCCGCCACTGATCCGGTTGCTCGAAAAGATCCCGCAGGATTTCCGTAACCTCGGCCATGCGGCTTGGCAGGAAGAAAACCAGATAGACATAAACCGCAAGCGCCGAGGCAAAGACCGTGACTTCGCGCGAGAAGGGAACGTTACCTTTCTCCGCCGCGTCGCGAAGTTTTTTCTCTGTCGGGTCTTCTGTTTTACTGTCCTTGTCCTGTTCGTCAGCCATCAGCGCCGGTTCCTCAAAAGGACATTGCCGCGGAAGGCCGCAAGCAGGGGTGAAGGCTGCATATTAGGCCATGGCGCGCCACCGGGCAGCGGATTTTTGGGCACGCGCGAGGTTTTCCACGAATGCCGCCGGAAAACCCGGCAATTGCGATATTCCCAAACGCGAAAAATGGCCCGGAAGCCTTCTGCTTCTGGCCGCTTTGCAAAACCGGTGACGAGGAGGAGAGCCGAACCGCAACCGTATCCGGTGCGAATCAGGCGGAAGGCGAAGGCATCAGGCGGCTTCGGGTTCCTTCGCGGTTTCCTTTTCCTTGAGCTCGATCTGGTTGGCATTGGCAAGGCGGATGGCCTCCTGGGCCACCGCGCGCCGTGCAATCGCGATTTCGCGCGGGTTGACCCCTTGCGTGCCGGAGGCAAGATCGCTTTCGATCATGCGGCGGGCGCGCGGGCTGATGCAGGCGAGAACCGCCTCGCGGATTTCGTTCGGAGCCCCGCGCAGCGCCATCGTGACGATATCGCCGGCGATGTCGTTGAACAGGATGACGCGGCTGCGCTGCGGCATGTAGAGCAGGTCGTCGAACAGGAAGATCTTCGGGCGAACCTTGTTGACGGCTTCCTTGCTGATCGATTCGAGCGAGTTGAGCAGGTTGTCGACCTGCGGCTTGTCGAGCTCGTTCATCAGCTCGGCCACCTTGTTGGTGCCGACCGAATTCTTCTCGGCCTCGATTTCGTTGATCAGCTCGATCACGCGGTTTTCGATGATCTGCGCCGCCTTCGGGCTGACATCGCGCATGTTGACCGTGCGGTTCATGATATCGGCGCGACGGCTGTCGGGAAGCTGGAGAAGCACCTTTGCGCCGAAGGAGGACGGCAGCATGGAGAGGATATAGGCGATCGTCTGCGGATGTTCGCGCAGCAGGAACTTGCCGACAAAGGCAGGGTCCGCATCCTGCAGGCGATCCCAGATGGAGGCCTCGTAGCCCTGGAAGGCGGCGCGGCGGCCGAGCAGGCCATCCACTTCTTCCGGCGTCAGGCCTTCCTCGAGAATACTCTCGATGGCCTTGGCGTTGTCCATAAGACCAGCGCCTTCGGTGAAGAGATCTTCAAATTCATTGACGAGACCGGCCAGTTCGTCCGGGGGAATGGAACGGAGCGTCTGTGCGGAGGCAATGATGACCTGAAGCTCGGCCTGCGTGAAATATTTCAGCAACCGGCCAGCAACGGTCTTGCCCATGGCGAGGAGAACCGCAGCAGCCTTGTCTGGCTGCGCCAGCGGCTTGCCTGGTAGATTGCCCCCGAAATCGTCAAAGTCCATCATGGTCTTTCACCTTTTCTGTCCCCTGTCATCGGGATCAGACTTTTCTTGTACTCATCACTTCAATAAGCCGTACACCAAATCGCGTATCGTCATTCTCAAGCACTGTAATCTCGCCCCGGGCGATCTTCCGTCCGTTGACCATGATGTCCACCGGCTCTCCGATTCGCTTGTCGAGGGCGATTGTGGCACCCTCATTGAGGTTCATAAGCCCCGAGACTTGCATGCGGCTTGTGCCGAGAACGATTTGCACCTCGATCGGGATATCCATGATCAGATCGAGGTTCGAATTCAGCGCGCTTCCCGGTGACCGGGCACTGCCTCTGTCCGCACCCCCGCCATAAGAGGGGGCTTGCGCACCGAAATCGGCGCCGGGTGAGGACCCGAAACCGCCGAGATCTCCAAGACCTCCGAGGCCGCCGCCAGCCGGTTCGCCAAAGTCGCCGCCGAAACTACCCAAATCCGGCAGGCCACCCTCAGCGTCCGTTTTCAGAACGCCGCGCAGGTCGTCAATCGCATTCTCCAGGTCCGCATCATTGCCCGATGCGTCCAGCGAGAAATCAGAATCCAGTGGTTTTTTTTGAGTAGCCATGAATATACTATTCCATCCGAAACTTGCGTCAAACTGCCTTCATGGAAAGGGTCCTCACCCTATCCCATCAGATGGCGGAGGATTTCGTCGTCCGAGCTGACATTGTCCTTCACGCGCACCATGTAATTGGCGCCCGACTTGCCGAATTCGCAGACATACATGTCCTTGCCATTGGCGCTGACATCCACATGCACATCGCCCTCGTCGAGGAAGGGGATCACATCGCCTTCCATCAGTCTGGAAATGGTGCGCAATGTCAGTGTCTGCAGGCGAATGCGGGCTTCGAGCGTGATCTGCGAGCGGCGGACCTGCTCACCGATCTGGTCTGCCCATTCCTTCTGCACGCGCGACTGCTGGTTCTTCGATTTCGGGAAAACCACCGTGGTCTTCAGAAGCGCCTTCTGCGGCACGATCAGGCTGAACTGGGTGGACACCCGCCCGAGCGCGATCGAGAAGCGCATCGCAGCCGCAAACTGGTCCGGCGTGTCGTCGGAGGATTTCGGCATGTCTTCGGCGTTGAGGGGGCGCTCGAGGATCGAATCAAAGCCGCCCGGCGCATTGACGCCGGAGCGCAGCACGCTTGCGATCTTCTCGAACACCATGACGGCCACGTCGAGCTCGATCTTCGACAGAGGCCGCACGATCGGTTCGTCGAGCGTCGCCGGATCGGAACCGAGCAGGCATTCCATCAGCGTCATCACGAAGCCGCCGCCGCAGGTCATCACGAAGCCGGGAGACCAGTTGCGCAGCGATGCGTTGACCACCACGAATTCGTCGGAAATGTCGGCAATCAGGTCGCGCATCAGGCCGGTTTCGCAGCCCTCATAGCTGACCTCGACGGCAAGATGGGTTTCGCTGTGGATCACATCGGGAAGAAAATCGCTGTAAAGCTGGCCGAAATCGCTGCAGATCTTGTCGATCGTGCGGCGATCGCCAAGCCCGCCGGTAAGACGCGCAAGAAGGGCGCCGTCCATGCGGGCTGCGGGATTGGTGGTCACGGGTGCTTCTGTCATAGTCGTCACGCTGCCTTGTTTTCACCGCCAGGATTCATCATTTCCTGTTCTACGGCGTCGATGGAAGGACGTTCATAAGAAGAGATGGTCTTGCGGCCATATTCGAGGGCCACCTGCGGCACCGAGCCGTTCATGTAGGCAAGCAGCGTCTGCTTCACGACCACATAGAGACGGTTCTGCTTGGTGCGCACGCCCTTGATCTGCGCCACGATCGGGTTGCAGAGCGAGTAGGACAAGAGAATGCCGAGGAAGGTGCCCACAAGCGCCGAGCCGATCAGGTGACCCAGCACTTCCGGCGGGTCATTGATGTGCGACATGGCCTTGATAACCCCGAGCACGGCGGCCACGATACCGATGGCCGGGAAGCTGTCCCCCATGGCCGTGATGGCATGGTAGGGTTTCATCTTGTCATAGGTGATGGTGTTGATTTCCTCATCCATCAGCGCCTCGATCTCGTGGGAGCGGGCATTGCCGATGATGATCAGGCGCACATAGTCGCAGATGAAGGCGGTGAGCGCCTTGTTCTTCAGAACCGTCGGTGCAACCTGAAAGATCGAGCTTTCATCGGGATTGTCGATATGGGCTTCGATCTCGTTGCGCGACTTCGTGCGCAGGTCGCGCATCAGGGAATATAGAACGCCGAGCACGTCCAGATAGTCGCGCTCCTTCGGAACCGATTGCTTGAAGGCTTCGCCGAGCGCCTTGCCGGTGTCCTTCACGACCTTCATGGGATTGGCCATGATGTAACCGCCGAGACCGGCCCCACCGATGATCACCAGCTCGAAAGGCTGCCACAGCGCTTCGATATGGCCACCCATGGCCATGAAGCTGCCGATGATGCAGCCGACGGTGATCACAAGTCCGATGATAATGTTCATGACAAGCTCATACTCGATGGAAGTGGTATTTAAGCGATAGATTTCGTGGCTTGCGTGAGGCTGTTTTACCGGCGCATCAAAACGCCTCGCCTCGAAAGGTCTGGCGTGAGGCCCGCAGGGCGCGCGGCGCACCGGCCAGTTTCGCACAAGCATCTGTCAGCACATTCGGGCACTGACGAAGGGGCATCATGTCCCTTCCCGCATTATGATGATGCGGCGTGAGAAGCGCGTTAACGGCATGGGGCCCTGGCGGTCCCGTTCTGGCACAGCGCTTTGGCCACGTCCGCATCCCGTGCTTGACGATCATGCTGGAGAAACCCCGCCGTGCAGTCCGGATTATATGTGTCCCTGTCCTCGCAGATCGCGCTGGACCGCCGCCTGACCACCATCGCCGACAATATGGCGAATGTGAACACCGTCGGCTTTCGCGGCACCAATGTGAAATTCGACGAGGTGCTCAGCAATACGCAGAACGATATCGGCGCAAAGGTTGCCTTCGTTTCGCAGGGCAATGACTACCTGTCCGAAAAGAACGGCGAATTGCAGAACACCGGCAATACGATGGATTTTGCCATCAAGGGCGATGCCTGGTTCCAGATCGACACGCCTGCCGGCAAGGTGCTGACGCGGGACGGGCGCTTCCAGCTGTCCAACACCGGGCAGCTTCTGTCCACCCGCGGCTATCCGGTTCTTGATCCGGGCGGCGCCCCGATCCAGGTGCGCCGGGACGGTGGGCCGGTGACCGTTGGTCAGGATGGCAGCATGACGCAGGACGGAAAGCCGGTCGGCTCGATCGGCCTGTTCACCGCCGATCTTGCGCAGGGTTTCGTGCGCTTTGAAAATTCCGGTGTCATCGCCACCCAGGCGGCACAACCGGTCGTTGACCGTTCGGATATCGGCGTGATCCAGGGCTTCCTGGAGCAATCCAATGTCAACGGCATTTCCGAAATGACGAACCTCATCCAGGTGAACCGCGCCTTTGAGGATATCACCGCACTGATCCGCGACAGCGAAGGGTCGCTGGAAGAAGCCATCAAGACGCTTGGTGGCAGCAGATAGCAGGCATGAGCGCTGGCAGCCCTGACGCATGAGGCGAAGACGGGCGGCGAGTGCAAAAGACGGCTGATGTTTCACCGGAGCCGGAATGTGTGACGTGGAGCCGATGAGCGGCCCCGGTTTCGGCCAGGAAGAAGGAGCAGGACATGACCGAGGCGCTGTTGGCGGAAGGCGCGGTATCGCGCAGGCTCACGCAGCTCGGCGGTCTGGCCGCCCGCTATTCCCACCCCAATTATTCCGTCACCCATGGCGGCCATGTGGAGACCATCGCGGCCGGGCACTACACCGTGTCGGGCCTGTCGCGCTATGTGCGTCTTGGAGAGTTCGTGGCCCATCGCAGCCCTTCCGGCATTCATCTCGGCGAGGTGATCCGGGTGGAGCCGGACGCGGTCTATGTCTGCCCTATCGAGCCGGGCGAACCCATCGGCATCCATGACACGATCATCCGCAAGGGCGCGTTCCGCATCGCGCCGGATGACAGCTGGTGCGGCCGCACCATCAATGCGCTCGGCGATCCGATTGACGGCCAGGGCCCGCTGACCCCCGGCAACCAGCGTCGGCCGATTTCCAACACCGCACCGCCCTCGATGACGCGCAAGCGGGTGGAGCAGGGCTTCAAAACCGGCGTTCGCGCCATCGATATCTTCTCGCCGCTCTGCTATGGCCAGCGCCTTGGCATTTTCGCCGGTTCCGGTGTCGGCAAATCCACGCTTCTGTCGATGCTGGCGCGGGCCGATGCATTCGACAAGGTGGTGATCGCGCTGGTCGGCGAACGTGGCCGTGAAGTGCGCGAATTCATCGAGGATACGCTCGGCGAGCATATGGCAAAATCGATTGCCGTGGTCGCGACGTCCGACGAAAGCCCGATGCTGCGCAAGATGGCGCCGCTTGCGGCCATCACCATCGCCGAACATTTCCGGGATCAGGGCGACAATGTGCTTTTGATCGTCGACAGCGTGACCCGTTTTGCCCATGCGATCCGCGAGGTCGCGGTGGCGGCCGGCGAGCCGCCGATTGCGCGCGGCTATCCGGCCTCGGTCTTCACCGAGCTGCCGCGCCTTCTCGAGCGGGCAGGGCCGGGCGCGGAAGGCACCGGCACGATCACCGCGATCATCTCCATTCTCGTCGATGGCGACAACCACAACGACCCGATTGCCGACAGCACCCGCGGTATTCTCGACGGTCATATCGTGCTGGAACGGTCGCTTGCGGAAGAAGGGCGCTATCCGCCCGTCAATCCACTGGCGTCGATTTCGCGTCTTGCCCGCAAGGCCTGGACACCGGACCAGGAAAAGCTGGTACGCCGCCTGAAATCGCTGATCCATCGTTTTGAGGAAACGCGCGACCTGCGGCTCATCGGCGGCTATCGCCCGGGCAGCGATCCCGATCTCGACATGGCGATCAAGCAGGTGCCGATCATCTACGAGGTTCTGAAACAATCCCCCGGCGAAAAGCCGTCGCACGATGCCTTTGCCGATCTCGCAAACGGCCTGAAGACCGGTGCGGTGCGCTGATGAACCGGCAAGAAGCATATCCTAGCAAAGAGGTTTTCCGGTGACGGAATATGAAGATGACGACATTCCCGTAGCCCCGCTGCAAGGCGTGGTGAAGAAATCGATCTGGACGGACCGGATGCTGGCTGCTGCCGGCATCGTGCTTGCGGCCGGAGCGGCGTTCTTTCCCTGGTACGTCTTCTTCAACGAGGACAAGTTCGGCATCCGGGTCGCGGCCATCGATCATACCCGTGACCTGCCGCATACCGGGCCGCGCAATGTCTTTTCCGTCTCGCCGATGGCGATGGTCAACAAGAACAAGAACCCCTTTCCGCAGGCCCCGCCGATGGATCAGCTGACCACCGCCTCGGTGTCATCCACCGGCAAGGAGCGCGACAACAAGGATCCGGCCTCGGAGGAAGATCAGCCCTTCCCGGGCCAGACCGGTTTTCATCTCCTCCACGTGGCCAATGGCCGGGCGATGATCGAGGACCGCTCGGGTATGTATATGGTGCGTGTCGGGTCGATTTTGCCCGACAAAAGCAAGCTTGCCGCGCTCGAACAGCGCGATGGAAAATGGGTGATCGTCACCTCCCGCGGCGAAGTCATCGGCTCCCAATAACCCCGCCACAAGCGGGGTTTTTCCGTAAGTCCCACGCAAGATTACAGGCTTAGTTATAGCCTAGGACAAGACGGAGAACAGCATGACGCAGCCTATCCAGCTTTTCGACCTGGCATCCCGGCAAGCCGAATGGCTTTCGGTGCGCCAGGAGGTGGTGGCCGCCAATATCGCCAATGCCAACACCCCCAAGTACCACGCAAAGGATGTGACCCCTTTCAACGCGGTGCTCGACAAGACAAGCAGTTTCCAGCTGGCCCGCACCAACGCAGCCCATTTCACCGCAGGTCCGGATGGTGTGAGCAGCGATGTCGAGGTGCGGGAAGCCAAGCTGAACAATGAAATCGGCGTTCAGGAAAGCGGCAATACCGTGGGTCTTGCCGAAGAGCTGACCAAGAGCGGCGATATCAAGCGCGAATACGAGCTGAACGCGGCCCTCGTGAAGTCCTTCCATCGCATGATGTTGATGACTGTAAGGAAGTAATGAACCATGGATCCTTTGGCAGCCTCCCTGCGCATTGCGGGTTCCGGCCTTGAAGCCCAGTCCACCCGCCTGCGCATCGTTTCGGAAAACATTGCAAACGCCCGCTCGACCGGTGACACGCCGGGTGCCGATCCCTATCGGCGCAAGACGATTACCTTCGGTGCCGAGCTCGATCAGGCAACCGGTGCCGATGTGGTTTCGGTGAAGAAGCTCGGCGTCGACCAGTCGAAATTCATCGAGGAATTCGATCCCGGCAATCCGGCTGCGGACGAAAAGGGCATGGTGAAGATGCCCAACGTGAACATTCTCGTCGAAATGGCCGACATGCGGGAAGCAAACCGCACCTATGAAGCCAATCTGCAAACCGTAAAGCAGTCGCGCGATCTGATCGCCGCCACGCTCGATCTTCTGAAGGCATCGCAATGATTAACGCGCTGAAGCAAGTGGCCAACGTCTCCGGTATCGGCGCCGTCGGCAAGATGTTGTTTGAATCGAGCCCGCTCGGCAATGCGCTGGAAACAACGCCCGGCCAGCAGACGGGCCAGACCTTCTCCGCGGTGCTCGGCGACATGATGACGACCGCCATGGACAATATCAAGGAAGGCGAAGTGAAGTCCTTCGAGGGGCTTCAGGGCAAGGCCAGCACCCGCGAGGTGGTGGATGCCGTGATGCAGGCCGAGCAATCGCTGCAGACGGCCATGACCATCCGCGACAAGCTGGTCTCGGCCTTCCTCGATATCACCAAGATGCAGATTTAACAGTAGCCACAAGGTGCGTAGACCATGAGAGCGCTTGCCATTGCCGCAACCGGCATGAATGCCCAGCAGACCAATCTCGAAGTGATCGCGAACAATATCGCGAACATCAACACCACCGGCTACAAGCGCGCCCGCGCCGAGTTTTCCGATCTGCTTTACCAGACCGAAAAGCTGCAGGGCGTGCCGAACCGGGCCAATCAGGCCATCGTGCCGGAAGGGGCCAATATCGGCCTTGGCGTGCAGACCGCCGCGATCCGCAACGTGCATACCCAGGGCGAACTGGAGCAGACCGACAACGAACTCGATGTGGCCATCATCGGCCGCGGCTGGTTCCAGGTGCAGATGCCGGACGGCTCGACGATGTATACCCGCGACGGCGCGCTCAACAAGAATGCGCAAGGCCAGCTGGTGACGCTGAACGGCTATGGCGTCGTGCCGAACATCACCTTCCCGCAGGACACATCCGAGATCAAGATCAACACGTCCGGCCAGGTGATGGTGCGTGTGGGCACGGCCGCGGAATTTACCGAAGTCGGCCAGCTGACGCTTGCGAATTTCGTCAACGAGGCGGGTCTTGAGCCGAAGGGCGACAACCTCTTCGCGCAGACACCGGCCTCGGGTGAAGCCATTGTCGCAACCCCCGGTGATCCGGGCTTCGGCACGCTGAAGCAGGCGATGCTCGAAAGCTCGAATGTCGATGCCGTCAAGGAAATCTCGGAAATGATCTCGGCGCAGCGCGCCTACGAGATGAATTCCAAGGTGATCCAGACAGCGGATGAAATGGCATCGGTGGTCAGCAAGAACCTGAAATAACGAAGGAAAGGCAGGGTGAACATGAGGTTTTCCCAGAAAAAAGTCAGCCGGGCTGCAGCCCTTGTCCTCGCGGCAAAGCTTGTCCTGGGCCCTGCCATGGCCGTTGCCGGATCGCCCGCCACCGCAGCGGTGCCGACATCGATCATCTATCCCGGCGAGACGGTGAATTACGAGCGGATCCAGGTGGTGGAAGTCACCAATCCGAACCTGGTCGGCGAATATGCCCATACCGCCGAAGAGGTGGTGGGCATGGTGGCCCGCAGCACGCTTCTGCCGGGCCGCACCATCTCGCCCGCAGCCCTTCGCGTGCCCTTTGCCATGACCCGCGGCTCCACCGTGCGGCTCACCTTCAGCATCGGGAACATGACCATTTCCGCGGCCGGTTCGCCGCTCACCGATGCGGCGGTGGGCGATGTGATCCGGGCGCGCAATCTCGATTCCGGCGTAATCGTCAGCGGCACCGTCATGGCCGATGGCACCATCCATGTGGTAGCGAAATGAACAAGATGCGCTTCTTCCTGCATGTCTTTCTGGCTCTTGCGCTTGGCGCGGGCGGGGTTAGCCCCGCCTTTGCGAGCGCCTCGCGCATCAAGGATATCGCCTCGCTGCAGGCCGGTCGCGACAACCAGCTGATCGGCTACGGCCTGATCGTCGGTCTGCAGGGATCGGGTGACAGCCTGCGCGCCTCGCCCTTTACCGAACAGTCGATGCGGGCGATGCTGCAAAATCTCGGCATTTCGACGCAAGGCGGCCAGTCGGGCGCGAAGAACACCGCAGCCGTGATGGTCACCGCCACGCTTCCGCCCTTCGCAAGTCCCGGCAGCCGCATCGATGTGAATGTCAGCTCGCTCGGGGATGCAAGCTCGCTGCGCGGCGGCACGCTGATCATGACCTCGCTTTCCGGCGCTGATGGCCAGATCTATGCGGTGGCGCAGGGTTCGGTAATCGTTTCCGGCTTTACCGCGCAAGGCCAGTCCGGCTCCAGCGTCACCGAAGGCGTCACGACCGGCGGTCGCGTGCCGAACGGTGCGATCATCGAGCGCCAGCTTCCCTCCCGCTTCAAGGATGGCGTCGATCTGGTGCTGCAATTGCGCAACCCCGATTTCAGCACCTCCGTCGGCGTTGCCGATGTGGTGAACCAGTATGCGGTCGAAAAATATGGCGCGCCGATTGCCGAGGCCCGCGACAGCCAGGAGATCGCGGTCGAAAAGCCGAAGACCGTGGATCTCGCCCGCCTGATGGCCGATATCGAAAACCTCGTCGTGGAAACCGATTCACCGGCCAAGGTCGTGGTCAATGAACGCACGGGCACCATTGTCATCGGCGCGGATGTGCGGGTTTCGAAGGTCGCCGTTTCCTATGGCACGCTCACCGTACAGGTCTCCGAGACGCCGCAGGTGATCCAGCCGGAACCCTTCTCCAAGGGCCAGACGGCGCTGCAGCCGCAGACCAATATCACCGCGCAGAAAAGCGGCGGCAAGGTCGCGGTTCTCGAAGGGCCGGATCTCAAGACGCTGGTGGCCGGTCTCAACAATATCGGCGTGAAGCCGGACGGCATCATCGCCATTCTCCAGGGCATCAAGTCTGCCGGTGCCCTGCAAGCGGAGCTTGTTCTGCAATGATTGACAGATCGATCCTCACCCCCACTTTCGCGACCCGGCTTTGTGCGGGCACGCTGTTTCTGGCCTCTCTCCTGGGTCCTGTCCGGGCAGAGGAAGCCGCGAGCGGCCATGCGGCAACCGATGCGGCGGCCGTTGCCGCGGCTGCCCAGCAGGCGGCAGAGGCCCATCAGGCCACGCAGGGACAAAAGCCGATGGCCGAACTCACCTCCGAGGAGGAGGTCAAGAAGTTCTGCTCCAACATCGCCGATGCCGCCAAGGATCGTCGCTATCTGATGCAGAAGCAGGAGCTGGAAAAGCTGCAGGGCGACATCAAGCAGCGCATCACCATTCTGGAGAAGCGCAAGGCGGAATACGAAGACTGGCTGAAGCGGCGCAATGCCTTTCTGGCACAGACCGAGGCCAATCTGATCAGCGTCTACAAGACGATGAAGGCGGATGCCGCCGCGCCGCAGTTGCAGGAGCTCAATCCCGAGATTGCCGCCTCCATCATCATGAAGCTCCCGGCCCGACAGTCGGGGCTCATCCTCAGTGAAATGGATCCGCGCAAGGCTGCCATGGTGGCCGCGGTCATGACCAGTGCAGCAGATCCCAATACGTCCAAGGACCCATCATGAAAAAGTACCTCTCAGTCCTCATGACTGCCGCCCTTCTGGCTGGATGCCAGAGCCAGGCGGCGCGGGAAATTGGCCGTTCACCGGAAATGAGCCCGATCGGCAGCGGACTGCAATATGGCAAGACCCAGGAAATGGCGCTTTATCCGAAGGAGCCGCAGCGCTCGTCGGTCGGCTATTCGCTGTGGAACGACAATCGTGCCGCGCTCTTCAAGGATGCGCGCGCGCTGAATGTCGGCGATATCCTCACCGTCAACATCCAGATCAATGACAAGGCCTCGTTCGACAACAAGACAGACCGCAGCCGCACCAATTCGAGCGGCGGCAACTGGTCGCTGAAGACAGACCTGCTGGGCTGGGACCCCGCCACCAGCGGCGATGCCAAGTATGGCTCCGATACCAGCACGCAGGGCAAGGGCACGACCAGCCGTTCGGAAAAGTTGACGCTTCTGGTTGCGGCCGTCGTGACCGGCATTCTCGAAAACGGCAATCTGGTGATCAGCGGCTCGCAGGAAGTGCGCGTCAATCACGAACTGCGCATCCTGAACGTCGCCGGTATCGTGCGGCCGCAGGATGTGGATGCCAACAACACCATTTCCTACGAGCGCATCGCCGAGGCCCGCATTTCTTACGGCGGCCGTGGCCGCCTGACGGAGGTGCAGCAGCCACCGGCCGGTCAACAGGCCGTGGATCTCTACTCACCCTTCTGATGAAGAGGGCCGGGCAACCGGCCCTTTCCCGCATGACACAAGCGCCAAAGCAGGACAGGACATGGCAGACGAAGCAGAACCACAGGAAGAGGGCAAGAAAAAGGGCGGCGGGATCGTGCCGCTGATTGCCGTCATGCTGGTGCTTTCGGCCATCGGCGGCGGCGGCGGCTGGTATATCGGCGGCATGCTGGCGGGCAAAGTCAAGCCGCCGGAGGCGGCAGCCCCGGCAGACAAGGCCAAGAAGGAAGAAGCCAAGGGCGGCGAAGCGAAAAAGGAAGGGGAGGCTGGCAAGGAAGGCGAAGGCGGCCTCGCCAAGATTTCCACCGAAGCCAATGGCGTGGTGCAGTTGGAACCGATCACCACCAATCTCGCCTATCCATCCGAAAACTGGATCAAGCTCGATGTGGCCCTGATGTTCAACGGCCCGCCGGATGCCAAGCTCGCCGAGGAAATCCATCAGGACATCATGGCCTATCTGCGCACCGTCTCGCTGCAGCAGATCGAGGGGCCGCGCGGCTTTGAATATCTTAGGGATGACATTCAGGAGCGAGTTGACCTCCGGTCGGAGGGCCGCGTATCGAAGGTGATGTTCAGGACATTTGTGATCGAATGATTCGATTTTTGACCACTTTCTGCATCATGATGATGCTTCCGGCGGTGGCGGCTGCCCAGCAGTTGCCGACGAATATCCTGAACACGCCTATCGACGGCTCGGCGGCGGCCTGGATCATTCGGACCTTCGGTCTGCTGACGGTGTTGTCGATAGCGCCGGGCATCCTGATCATGGTGACCAGCTTTCCCCGGTTCATCATCGCCTTTTCGATCCTGCGCTCCGGCATCGGGCTTTCGTCCACACCGTCGAACATGATCATGCTCAGCCTGGCGCTGTTCATGACCTTCTATGTGATGGCGCCGACCGTTGATCGTGCCTGGCAGGAGGGCGCCCAGCCGCTGATCGACAACAAGATCAACGAACAGGAAGCGGTCATCCGCATCGCGGAACCTTTCCGCACCTTCATGACGGCCAATACCCGCGACAAGGACCTGAAGCTGTTTGTCGATCTCGCGCGCGAGCGCAACCAGTCGGTCGGAACACCTGAAAAGGTTGATTACCGGGTGCTGGTCCCGGCCTTCATGATTTCGGAGATCCGCCGCGGTTTCGAAATCGGCTTTCTGATCATCCTGCCCTTTCTGGTGATCGATCTGATCGTTGCCACCATCACCATGGCGATGGGCATGATGATGCTGCCGCCAACCTCGATATCGCTGCCGTTCAAGATCCTGTTTTTCGTGCTGATCGATGGCTGGAACCTGCTGGTCGGTTCGCTGGTGCGCTCCTTTACCTGAGCGGTTCAAGGCCCAAGTTTTCCCCCGAAAGACTGACTGTCTTCTGTTTACCAACTGTTAACCATAGTTTGAGCCGGTAGAATGCTGCGGTTCGGATTAAGCTGTTTGAAATAATTATATCCGATATTCATCCTCACATGACGGGTTTGGTCTCCCACCAAATGAGAGTGGATCCGAGAGGCATGAAGCCAGCCGTCATCACCGGTGAAGTATCAAGTCCGGTATGTCCCTCCTCAAGTTCTGCGTAAAAAAAAGGGACAATCCTATGTCAAGCATCATGACCAATTCCTCGGCAATGGCCGCTCTTGCGACCCTGCGTTCCATCGACTCGAACCTGGAAAAGACCCAGAACGCGATTTCTTCCGGTTACCGCGTCGATACCGCCAAGGACAATGCTGCCTACTGGTCCATCGCCACCACCATGCGGTCGGACAACAAGGCGCTCTCCACCGTTCAGGACGCCCTTGGCCTGGCTTCCGCCAAGTCGGACACGGCCTATTCCGGCCTGAACAGCGCGATCGATATCGTCACCGAGATCAAGGCCAAGCTCGTTGCCGCCCGCGAACCGGGCGTGGACAAGGACAAGGTCAACAAGGAACTCACCGAACTCAAGAACCAGCTGAACTCGATCTCCCAGTCGGCTTCGTTCTCCGGTGAAAACTGGCTCTACAACGACTCGACGGCTGCTGCCGGCACCAAGGAAATGGTGGGTTCGTTCACCCGCACCTCCGCCGGCACCGTATCGATCCAGACCATCGACTTCGACACGTCCAAGTCGGTTCTGATCGACACCAAGAACGCCAACAAGGGTCTTCTGACCGTCGGCGTTCAGGTGACCCAGCCGAGCGGCACGACCACCTCGACGGCCACCTACTTCCTCTACAACGCATCGTCCTCGACGGCTGCGACCGGTTCGGAAGTGAAGATTTCCTCGGCCACCACCGACGACAACCTCGAAGGCATGATCATGGCGGTGGACTCCACCCTGAAGAGCATGACCGACACGGCTGCAACACTCGGTGCCGTCAATGCCCGCATTGCCAACCAGAACGAATTCGTCAAGTCGCTCACGGACGTGATCGACAAGGGCGTGGGCCGTCTGGTCGATGCGGACATGAACGAGGAATCCACCAAGCTGAAGGCGCTGCAGACGCAGCAGCAGCTGGGCATCCAGGCTCTGTCGATTGCAAACAGCAATTCGCAGAACATCCTGTCGCTGTTCCGCTGATCGCCAAAGCGTCGATACGAAAAGACAAGGCCGCGTCCGAAAGGGCGCGGCTTTTTGGCATTTTGAGATATCTTTAAGGATGGGCGCTGATCATCCATTAAACATGAAATAACACTCGAACGTTCGAATATGAAGGATTCATGTTTGCTTAAATGACTTTGGCCATATCTCTTCCTGCGCAAAGCAGGACCGGCCAATCCGCCGGTTACAAGAAACAGGGTCGAAAAGTCAGAAGAGGCAAAAAATGGCCAGAGTTACCGATTATTCTTCCTTCGCAGCCATGGGTGCGCTGCGTCGCAACGACAACAATGCCGAACGCACGCAGATCCGCGTTTCGAGCGGCTACCGGGTGGGGCGCGCCGCGGACAATCCGGCCTACTGGTCGATGGCCACCACGATGCGCTCGGACGGGGCAGCCCTTTCCACGGTGCAGGATGCGCTCGGCCTTTCGCAGGCGCAGATCGATACCGCCTCAGCCGGCATCGAGCAGACCCGCGCTCTGGTCGGCCAGATCCAGCAGCGCCTGATCATGGCACGCGAAAGCGGTGCAGACCGCTCCGCGCTCAACTCGGAAATCAGCCAGCTGAGAGGCCAGATTGAAACCGTTGCCCAGTCGTCCTCGTTCGGCGGTGAAAACTGGCTGATGAATACCGATGCGAACGGTCCGTCCCCCCGCAATCTGGTGACCGGGTTCAACCGTACCGGCAGCGATGGCGTCGAGGTGCAGGCGGTCGCGTTCGATGCAACGGCCACCACCATTCTGGATCGCACGAATGCGCAGGGCGGTCTTCTTACCCGCGCGACCGGAGTGAACCAGGCAAACGGCACGGCGAGCTACAGCCTGATCACCGAGAATGGCGCAGGCCCGCAGGGGAACGAGATCGCGGTGGATGCCAGCACCTCGAACGAGGATCTGGATGGCATGATCGACGCCACGTCACAGATGATGGACAGCCTCACCGATGCGGCGTCGACGCTCGGGTCGCTCTCCAGCCAGATGTCCGGCCAGAACAGTTTCATGCGCAATCTGGAAGATACGATCCGCCGGGGTGTCAGCCGGCTGACGGAGACCGACATGAACGAGGAGGCAACGCGCCTCAGGGCCGTGCAGAGCCAGCAGCAGCTCGGCATTCAGGCGCTGGCGATTGCCAACAACCAGTCGCGCAACATTCTGGCCCTGTTCCGCTAGACCGGAAAATGGGGGGAGGGAGAAAAGGGAGGCTTCGGCCTCCTTTTTTTGTTATATTGTACATTCAAAAAAAGAAAATAAAAAAGAAAAACTTTAGGAATATTTTAAGCGATGAATTGCTAAAACAGTGATGACAGTCATTAATCTTTGAGTAACGAGTTTAACTGGCATGACGTCAACGCACTGTCCCCGGTAATCAATCCGGGATGTCCCTAGTTTCTGTATCTCTTAGCCAAGGGGCAAACCAACATGTCTAGCATCATCACCAATTCTTCCGCGATGTCCGCGCTCTCCGTCCTGCGTTCGATCGACAACCAGATGGACACCGTGCAGAACCGCATTTCCTCCGGCCTCCGCGTCGGTTCCGCTTCGGACAATGCCGCCTACTGGTCGATTGCGACCACCATGCGGTCTGACAAGCAGGCTCTCTCCACAGTTCAGGATGCCCTCGGTCTCGCTGCTTCCAAGGTCGACACGGCCTATGCCGGTCTTGAAACCGCCATCGACATCATCTCGACCATCAAGTCGAAGCTGACGACCGCGCAGGAAACCGGCGTCGACAAGGACAAGATCAACAAGGAACTGACCGAGCTGAAGAACCAGCTGACGTCCGTTGCAACCTCCGCTTCCTTCTCGGGCGAAAACTGGCTCTATAACGCCTCGACTGCGGCCAACGGTCAGAAGACCATGGTGGGCTCCTTTGTCCGCAATTCCGACAACACCATCTCAATCATGACCATCAACTTCGATTCCGCGACGTCGACCCTGATCGACAAGGATACGGCCAGCCGTGGCCTGCTGTCCAAAAGCTATTACATTACGGCTCCGGGCAACAACGGTGGCGCGAACGTCACGCACACCTATTATCTGATCAACTGCGCTGCAACCAACGGCCCGGGCCAGAACGACAAGGAAATCAAGCTGGATTCCACAACCACCAATACGGTGGTTGGGGAAATGCAGGCCGCTGTCGAACAGATGTTGAAGTCGGTCACCGATGCGGCATCCACATTGGGCTCCACCAAGAGCCGCATCGAAATGCAGGGCAATTTTGTCAAGACCCTCACGGATACCTTTGCCAAGGGTATCGGTCGACTGGTGGACGCAGACATGAACGAGGAATCGACCCGCCTCAAGGCCCTGCAAACCCAGCAGCAGCTCGGCATTCAGGCGCTTTCGATTGCCAATGGCAGCGCCCAGAACATGCTGCAGCTCTTCCGCTAAGACGGAAAGGCAAGTCCGGAACGACGGGGAGGCGGGAAACCGCCTCCCTTTTTTGTCTGCGTAATTCAATTGTATAAAACATCTAAAATTCATAAAATGCTAACTTAAGAATTTAGACACGATTTAAGAAAATTGATGCTAAAACACGGATGACAGTGATTAATCTTTGAGTAACGAGTTTAAGTGGCATGAGGTCCAGCACACTGTCTCCGGTAGCCAGTCCGGGATGTCCCTAGTTTCTGTTTTTCTTAGCCAAGGGGCAAATCAACATGTCTAGCATCAACACGAATACTGCCGCCATTGCGGCACTGAACATCCTGCATTCGATCGACAAGCAGATGGATGGTGTCCAGAACCGCATTTCCACCGGCCTGCGTGTCGGCTCGGCCACTGACAATGCGGCCTACTGGTCGATTGCCACCACCATGCGGTCGGACAAGCAGGCGCTTTCCACCATTCAGGATGCGCTGGGTCTTGCCGCCTCCAAGGTCGATACGGCCTACGCGGGCCTCGAAACGGCGGCCGATATCATCTCGACCATCAAGACGAAGCTGACAACCGCGCAGGAAACCGGCGTCGACAAGGACAAGGTCAACCGCGAAATCACCGAACTGAAGAACCAGCTGCTCTCGGTTGCGTCATCGGCGTCCTTCTCGGGTGAAAACTGGCTGATGAATACATCGACCCTCGGGCCGCAGGTGAAGACCATGGTCGGCTCCTTTGTCCGCGACAGCAACAACAACATCTCGATCCAGAACATCACTTTCGATGCGGCCACGTCAAACCTGATCGACAAGGATTCGGCCACCCGTGGTGTGCTGACCAAGAACTATCAGATCAGCACAAACGGCACGACGACGAATTATTATCTGATCAACGTGACCGCGACCAACGGCAACCCGGGCAACAACGACAAGGAAATCAAGCTGGCGGCGACCACGTCCAATGCGTCCATTGCCGAAATGCAATCCGCTGTGGAACTGATGCTGAAGGCCGTGACCGATGCGGCGGCCACGCTTGGCTCCGTCAAGGGCCGTGTCGAGACCCAGAGCAATTTCGTGAAGACCATTTCCGACACGATCACCAAGGGCATCAGCCGCCTGGTGGATGCGGATATGAACGAGGAATCGACAAGGCTGAAGGCGCTGCAGACCCAGCAGCAGCTCGGCATTCAGGCGCTTTCGATTGCCAATGGCAGCGCCCAGAACCTGCTGCAGCTCTTCCGCTAGGAGCGTGCGTTCAGAGAAAGAAGACGGGGGGAGGCGGTCCTACGCCTCCCTTTTTATTTTTGTTTTCCTTCATAACTAACTGAAAACAAAAATAAAAAAATGAATCCGAATATGAGAATTTTACTACTCATTAACCATGCGTGTTTTATCACATGATCATACGGCAGTGGTTAGACGAAAACACAGTCTAGCAGGCATGATGTCGCCGCACTGCCCCCGGTAGCGTAAAGACAGTCCGGATGTCCCTTTCACGTATTGCCATTCAAGGGGCTCTTCTCATGACCAGCATTATCACCAATTCCGGCGCTATGGCCGCACTCTCGGTTCTGCGTAACATTGACTCCAGCATGGAAACAACACAGGGCCGCATCTCCTCCGGCTATCGTGTTGCAGAAGCTTCGGACAACGCCGCCTACTGGTCGATTGCGACCACCATGCGCTCTGACAACAAGGCGCTCGGCACCGTGCAGGAAGCGCTGGGTCTTGCCGCGGCCAAGGTGGATACGGCCTATGCAGGCCTCGATAACGCAATCGACCTGCTCTCCACCATCAAGTCCAAGCTGACGGCCGCTTCCGAACAGGGCCTGGACAAGGACAAGATCAACAAGGAACTGACCGAGCTGAAGAACCAGCTGACGTCCGTTGCAACCTCCGCTTCCTTCTCGGGCGAAAACTGGCTCTATAACGCCTCGACTGCGGCCAACGGTCAGAAGACCATGGTGGGCTCCTTTGTCCGCAATTCCGACAACACCATCTCAATCATGACCATCAACTTCGATTCCGCGACGTCGACCCTGATCGACAAGGATACGGCCAGCCGTGGCCTGCTGTCCAAAAGCTATTACATTACGGCTCCGGGCAACAACGGTGGCGCGAACGTCACGCACACCTATTATCTGATCAACTGCGCTGCAACCAACGGCCCGGGCCAGAACGACAAGGAAATCAAGATCGATTCGACCACCACGGCGGCCGTGATTGGCGAAATGGCCAACGCGGTGGAACAGATGCTGAAAGCGGCGACCGATGCGGCGGCGACACTCGGTGCCACCAAAACCCGTATCGATACGCAGAACACCTTCGTGAAATCGCTCTCCGACTCGATCACCCGCGGTGTGGGCCGACTGGTGGATGCGGACATGAACGAGGAATCGACCAAGCTGAAGGCCCTGCAGACGCAGCAGCAGCTGGGCATACAGTCGCTCTCGATTGCGAATTCGGCAGCGCAGAACCTGATGCAGCTCTTCCGTTAAACCGGTCTCGCGTCAACGGAGCAACCCGCCTGAACCCCGTGTTCAGGCGGGTTTTCCGCGTTCTGAAAGTTATAAACTATTGAGATTATATATAACTTTAGAAAAATCTTATTTACAGTCAGGAAAATTAACGATAGGTTAACCATATTCCGACGGTGGCCAGCAAGAATCACTTTGGCTGGCTGACATGATGTCATTCCTCCGTCCCCGGTTTCCTATTCCGGAATGTCCCTTCCATCAGACGACCATCAGGGGCGATTTCATGTCCAGCATTTTGACGAATGGCGCAGCGCTGGCTGCGCTCCAGACCTTGCGCGATACCGATACCAAACTCGAGAAGACGCAGGGCCGCATTTCCTCCGGCTACCGCGTGGGGAAAGCCGCAGACAACGCGGCCTACTGGTCTATTGCCACCACCATGCGCTCCGATGTCAGCGCGCTTTCCACCACCATGGATGCGATGGGCCTTGCCGCCGCAAAGACCGACACGACCTATGCCGGTCTCGAGCAGGCCATCGAGCTCGTCAAGACCATCAAGAGCAAGCTTGTCGCCGCCGCCGAACTGACGACGGACAAGGACAAGGTGAACAAGGAAATCATCGAGCTGAAGAACCAACTGGTTTCCGCCGCCGCCTCTTCATCCTTCTCCGGTGAAAACTGGCTCTACAACACCTCGACCGTTGCGGTCGGCACCAAGGAAATGGTCGGCTCCTTCACCCGCAATGCGGATGGCACCATTTCCGTGCAGACGATCAATTTCGATGCTTCCAAATCGGTGCTCTGCGATAAAAGCGCGGCCGCACGTGGTCTGCTGACCGGGAGTGTAGGCGTTACCTATACGACCACGACAAACACGAACACGACGAACGCCCAGGGTAACCCCATCCAGGTGCAGACGAACACGACGGCCGTTTCGAACTTCTTCCTTGTGAACCTCACCTCTACAACCTCGGCATCCGGGACGGAAATCACGATCAGCAGCACCACATCCGCAAACGATCTTCAGTATATGACGAACGCGGTGGAAAAGATCCTCAGCACGCTCACCGATGTGGCATCCCAGCTCGGTGCGGTCCAGAACCGCGTGAACACCCAGAACACCTTCGTGAAGAACCTCGTGGATGTGATGCAGAAGGGCGTCGGCCGTCTCGTCGATGCGGACATGAACGAGGAATCGACCCGCCTCAAGGCCTTGCAGACGCAGCAGCAGCTCGGCATCCAGTCGCTCTCGATTGCCAATACCAACGCGGAAAACATTCTCCAGCTCTTCCGTCAGTAAGCGGCGAGCACCCCCTTTTTTTCACCTATCCGATTCAGGATTTTTATCTGGCCGTCTCCACCCGGAGGCGGCCAATTTTTTTTAACATTTACCAGCGGGTTTTCGGGCCTGAAAAATTAAATAGTAAAAACAATGACTTGAAAGGGGTGTTTTTCTCCTGTGACGGCGCGAAATTTAAGATGTTTGGTTAAAAAGATATTCCGACGCTTAGATGTTTATTAACCATAATCATGTCATCTACCGATCATTCGAACGGTGAAATTAATCATAAACAACGCGAATTAATTGGCATGATGTCGCTCACCGTTGCCGGTAAATAGTCCGGAATGTCCCTCGAAACTCCACTGCTAAAGGGGCAAGTCCTATGACGAGCATTTTGACAAATACCGCAGCCATGGCTGCGCTTCAGACCCTGCGTTCCATCGATATGCATATGGAGCAGACCCAGAATCGAGTTTCTTCTGGCTACCGCGTCCAGACCGCATCCGATAACGCTGCCTACTGGTCGATTGCGACCACCATGCGCTCCGACAACAAGGCGCTTTCTGCCGTTGAAGACGCACTCGGCCTTGGTGCCGCCAAGACCGACACCGCCTATTCCGCCATGGACAGCGCCATCAGCGTTGTTTCCAACATCAAGGCGAAACTGGTGGCCGCCCGCGAACCGGGTGTGGATCGCGACAAGATCAACAAGGAAGTCACCGAACTCAAGAACCAGCTGAACTCGATCTCGATGTCGGCCTCGTTCTCCGGTGAAAACTGGCTCTACAACGACTCGACGACCGCCGTCGGCACCAAGGAAATGGTCGGCTCGTTCGTCCGCACCTCCACCGGCTCGGTCTCGATCCAGACGCTGGAATTCGATGCCTCCAAGTCGGTGCTGATCGATACCAAGAGCGCCAGCCGCGGTCTCATCACCGTCGGCGTGCAGGTCACCCAGCCGAGCGGCACCACCACCTCGACCGCGACCTACTTCCTCTACAACGCCACCTCGACGACCGCTGCCACCGGCTCGGAAATCAAGATCTCCACGACCACCACCGATGACAACCTCGAAGGCATGATCATCGCGGTCGACACGATCCTGAAGAACATGACCGACGCCGCCGCAACGCTCGGTGCCGCCAACAGCCGCATCGCGCTGCAGAAGGACTTCGTCAACAGCCTCACCGATGTGATCGACAAGGGTGTGGGCCGACTGGTGGATGCGGACATGAACGAGGAATCGACCCGCCTCAAGGCACTGCAGACCCAGCAGCAGCTCGGCATCCAGGCGCTTTCCATTGCCAACGGCAACGCCCAGAACCTGCTCACGCTGTTCCGTTAATCCCCGCAAGGGAGACCGTTCTCCGGTCGAAGTCCGCGCCTTTCGGGGCGCGGGCTTTTTCATTTTTTCTGCCCGCGTTGCGGGCCTTTTCCGCCCTGCAAAATTCCGAAATTATTTGAAATAACAATGATGTTTCAGCAAATTTTAACGTTAATAGTATTAAGTGAAATCATTAAACGGCGGATTGACCGATAGTGTTCACAAGGTTGGTTTGCATGACGCTGGCTGCCGTTGCCGGTAAGTAAATCCGGTATGTCCCTTCCATATATCTAGTCCAAAAGGGGCAGTACCAATGACGAGTATCATGACTAACTCTGCAGCACTTGCAGCGCTTTCCACCCTGCGTTCCATCGATATGAACATGGAAAAGACGCAGAACTCGATTTCGTCCGGCTACCGGGTCGATACCGCGAAGGATAATGCTGCTTACTGGTCGATCGCAACCACGATGCGTTCGGACAACAAGGCTCTCTCCACCGTTGAGGATGCCCTTGGTCTTGCTGCAGCGAAAACCGACACCGCCTATAGCGGTCTCGGCACGGCAATCGACGTCATCTCCCAGATCAAGGCCAAACTTGTTGCCGCCCGCGAACCGGGCGTGGACAAGGACAAGATCAACAAGGAACTGACGGAACTCAAGAACCAGCTCAACTCGATCGCGCAGTCCGCTTCGTTCTCGGGTGAAAACTGGCTCTACAATGATTCCACGGCTGCCGCCGGCACCAAGGAAATGGTGGGTTCCTTTACCCGCAACTCCGCCGGCACGGTTTCGATCCAGACCATCGATTACGATACGTCGAAATCGCTGCTGATCGATACCAAAAACGCAAGCCGTGGCCTTCTGACTGTCGGCGTCCAGGTGACCCAGCCGAGTGGCACCACCACTTCGACCGCCACCTACTTCCTCTACAACGCATCGTCTGCGACGGCTGCGACCGGTTCGGAAGTGAAGATCAGCTCTACGACCACCGATGATAACCTTGAAGGTATGATCATGGCCGTGGATTCCACGCTGAAGAGCATGACGGATGCCGCAGCCACGCTCGGCGCCACCAATGCGCGCATTCAGAACCAGAGCGATTTCGTCAAGTCTCTGACCGACGTGATCGACAAGGGTGTGGGTCGTCTGGTCGATGCCGACATGAACGAGGAGTCGACTCGCCTCAAGGCGCTGCAAACCCAGCAGCAGCTTGGTATCCAGGCGCTGTCGATCGCAAACAGCAACGCGTCCAACATCCTGCAGCTCTTCCGCTAAGGGACGAACGCCGCGAATCAACGAAAAAAGAGGCCGCGTCTGCAAGGACGCGGCCTTTTTCGCGTGAAATTTTCATAACTTTTTCAAGCGCGTCCATACGGGATTCGTTGAATTCATTAATATATTTTTTATAGACAATAATTTTTTCTTAATTGCGTTAACCATTTGTTAACCTTATTATTGCTAATGATTTGTTAACAGAACGATGAGCGGGCCACCAGGGCAAAACGTGGCCGCCTGCATGAAGCGCTTCATCGTTACCGGTTTCTCTCTGAAATACTCCGGTATGTCCCGTCATCTTTATGGGGCAAATGACCATGACCAGCCTTCTGACCAATACCGCCGCGATGGCGGCACTCCAGACACTTCGCACCATCGACCGAAACATGGAAACCACGCAGGGCCGGATCTCCTCCGGTTACCGGGTGGAAACGGCATCTGACAATGCCGCCTACTGGTCGATCGCCACCACCATGCGCTCCGACAACAGCGCGCTTTCAACCGTGAAAGATGCGCTCGGCCTCGGGGCGGCAAAGACCGATACCTATTATGCGGGTCTCAATTCCGCCGTCGACGTGGTCAGCGAGATCAAGTCCAAGCTGGTCGCCGCCCGTGAACCGGGCGTGGACAAGAACAAGATCAACAAGGAAATCACCGAACTCAAGAACCAGCTGAGCTCGATCACCCAGTCGGCCTCCTTCTCCGGCGAAAACTGGCTCTACAACACCTCCACCGGCGCGCTTGGCACGAAACAGATCGTGGCCTCGTTCAACCGGGCGGCAAATGGCACGGTGGCCGTTGCAACGCTTGCCTTCGACACCACGAAATCGGTGCTGATCGATACCCAGGTGGCCTCGCGCGGCCTGCTCACCATCGGCAACCAGATCACCCAGCCGACCGGCACCACGACCATGGTTGCCACCTATTACCTGATCAATGCCTCGGCGGCGACGGCGGCAACCGGCTCGGAAATCAAGATTTCGAGCACGACCAACAATGACGACCTCGACGGCATGATCAGCGCCACGGAAAACATTCTGCAGGCACTGACCGACAGCGCCTCCACGCTCGGTGCAATCAACAAGCGCATCGACATGCAGGACAATTTCGTCTCCACCCTGATGGATGTGATCGACAAGGGTGTGGGGCGTCTGGTCGATGCCGACATGAACGAGGAATCGACCCGTCTCAAGGCGCTCCAGACCCAGCAGCAGCTTGGTATCCAGTCGCTGTCGATTGCCAATACCAACGCTTCCAACATCATGCAGCTCTTCCGTCAGTAAGCGGAAGGGCAGGCTCCCGGGCCTGACCGGAAAGACCATGGATGGTGACTGCGCCGCTTCTGAAGCCGCGCAAACCCCCGATGCTTTCCGCCCGAAACGAGCCTCGCAGAAATACTACCCGTGCCGCCGGTCATCGGCATCTGGTAGAACCGTTGGACCGCGCACAGCCCTGGCGCGGTCCAACATCATTCATCTTCGCACAAGTTTGGGCATCTACGGTTCGGTGAAACTGCGTGAATGCAGTCCGTTCCGGCAAGGGCATCAGGCCTTTACCGGATGATCGCAACAGTTGCCGGGTTCCGTAATGAACAGGGTACCGAAAACAGCATCAGCCGCGGGGCGGCATGCCGGTTTCCGGAAAGCCTCTCGCGGGCCGGCGGAAACGGGCATGACGCCATGAGTGCATCCATCGCGCGCTATCTCAAGGACTTCGGTGATCCGCAGCCGCCGCAACCGGCGGCCATGGCCTTTGATGAGCCGATGTCCTTTGGTCTCGACACGTCTTTCCAGGATGATTTCCCGCAGATCGCCGCCGGTGGCGATGACAGCCTGCGTGAGGAAGCCTATGCCGAGGGCTACGAGGCGGCCTCGGCTGCCCTCGCGCTCCAGCATCAGCAGGAGATGGACGCATTGCGTCGCCACATGAGCGAGGAGATGGAGACTCTGCGGCAGAGTTTCGAGGCGGAAGCGGCAAGCCGTATCCGTGACGGGCTGCGTGCGATGGCACAGGAAATTGCCGGGCGCATCGCAGACGAAGCCGCAGCCTGCCTTGCCCCTCTCGTGCACGAGGAGATTGCCGAAAAGGCGGTGGCAGATCTCGCTGTCCTCATCCGCGAGGCCATTCTGGAAGGGGAGGCGGGCACGATCATCGTTAAGGGTCCATTGTCCCTCTTCAATATTTTAGCAACCGAAATGGGCGATGATGCATCCATGCTTCGCCATGTCGAAGCGGCGGATCTGGACCTGACGGTGGAAATTGCCGGGTCGGTCCTCGTAACCCGATTGTCGGCCTTTGCCGCTAGCCTGAAGAAAGTTCTGGAATGAGTGACGGCGAGAACCATCACCATGGCAAAAACGAAATCCTGATCATCAAACGCCATGGCGGCGGACATGAGGACGGGGCCCATGGTGGTGCCTGGAAAATTGCCTATGCCGACTTCATGACAGCCATGATGGCCTTCTTCCTCGTGATGTGGCTGGTGAACGCCGCCAACGAGGAGACCAAGGCTTCGGTCGCAAGCTTCTTCAACCCGATCAAGCTGACGGATGAAACACCGGCGCAGAAGGGTCTGAAGAAACCGACCGAACAGGCGGACGGCCAGCAGACCAAGGACAAGTCCAACGCCGACAAGGAAAAGCCGAAGGACGGCGCGCAAACGGAAGAGTCCAAGCAGCAAGCCGCCAAATCGCAGGGCGAGGATATCGGCGGCTCGAACGGCGAGCAGAAGAACTTTTCCGAGGCGGATCTCTTCGAAAACCCCTATTCGGTTCTCTCCGACATCGCGCAGGAAGTGGGCCAGCAGGCCAATGTCAGCGTAAAGGGGGAGGGCGGCGCCTCCGATTCCGGTCCGGCAACCGGGGCAAGCGGTGGCGAGGCCTATCGCGACCCCTTCGATCCTGACTACTGGAGCCAGCAGGTGGACGTGCCCGGCAAGCAGCAGCCGACCACCGAAGTGGCGAAGGACAAGGCGCAGGATGCGATGAAGGAGCAGCAGCAGGCCGCTCTCGAGGCACCCGCCGATACCAAGCCCGAAACGCCTGGCAAGGCACCGGCCAAGGAGGCCGCCGCCAACAAGGAGCAGGCTGACAAGACCAAGGACAAGTCCGAAGACAAGAAAGAGGACAAGAAAGAGGACAAGACCGCTGATCCGGTCGAGGCCAAGAAGGCGCAGGAACTCAAGGATACGATCGAAAAGGCGCTGCAGGGCGTGCCCGGCAAGCTGGCCGAAGGCCTGATCGTTACCCCGTCGGAAGGCGGGCTGCTGGTCTCGATCTCCGACCAGATCCACAGCCAGATGTTCAATGTCGGCTCGGCCGTGCCCAGTCCGGAACTGGTGCTGGCGATGGAGAAGATCGGCAAGATCCTCGAAAGCCAGAAGGGCGATATCGTCATTCGGGGCCATACCGATGCACGTCCCTTCAAGGACGGATCGAACGACAACTGGAAGCTTTCCACGGCGCGCGCGCAGACCGCCTATTTCATGCTGGTGCGCGGCGGGCTTGAGGAAAACCGGGTGCAGCAGATTTCCGGCTTTGCAGACCGGCGCCTGAAGGACCCGGCCAATCCGCTTGCCGACAGCAATCGCCGCATCGAAATTCTCATCAAGGCAGAAGAAAAGGGCTAAGCCATGAGGGCTTTCAGTTTCCGTCGCCTGATGCTCGCCAGCACCATGCTGGCGGCCGCGCTTGCGCCCCGTGCGCAGGCGGGCGAGGAGGAACTCGACCCTTACAAGATGCTGCGCTCGATGCAGTTCGTGCAGGATTCCGTGGTTTCGGGCGACCATTCCGCCGCCGAAATGCAGCGCTACCTTCTCGGCCAGATCGACAAGCGGCTGCGTACCGTCGATGGCGCGATCTTCGAAGATCCGCGCAATGTGGATGCCACGCTGATCTATACGATGAGCGGCGGCAATCCGGCCACGCTCGAATATCTCGTTGCCCGCGACGTGCAGGGCTATTTCGACAGCCGCGTCACCGATGTTCTGCGCAAGTATTTCAGCGGCAAGGGGCAGATGGTGCTGAAGCCGCTGGTGGAAATCCAGGGTGAATACAAGAACAAGGCAATCGGGCCCTATCTCGCCCTGATTGCCGGCAATGCGCTGATGACATCGAAACCGGAAGAGGCGCTGAAAATGTATGACTGGGCGCGGCTGACCGCACCCGGCACCATCGTCGAGGAGGCCGCTCTTCGCCGCTCGATCACCATCGCCGTCAATGCGGGCATGATCAAGGAAGGGCTCACCTATTCGAACCAATATGCCCGCCGCTTCCTGCACTCGCCCTATGCCAGCCAGTTCGCCGATCTGTTCGTGGCGCTCGCGGTGGAAAATGTTCATACGGTCGGGCTGGAGAAAATCCGCGACACGGCCGATGTGATGGATCCCGACCGCAGGCAGGCGATCTATCTGCGCATCGCGCGCCAGGCGATGATTGCCGGCGAGATGGAGCTTGCCCGCATGGCGGCCGACGAAGCGGCCAAGGTCAAGCCGACCACGCCTAACGGCAAGGATGTGCTGGCAAATTTCTATGGCGGGCTTGCCAATGTGCCGACCGACAATATTGCCAAGGCAGCCGCTGCACTTGATCAGGTGCCGGATGAAATCCTCTCGCCCAAGGACAAGATGCTGCGCGAGGCCGCGCGCGCCGTTGCCCAGCAGGTGCTTATGGAGCCAAGCCTGGAAAGCCTGGCGCAAGACAATGGTCCTATAGCTGCGGATAGCAATCCGGGCATTGATGAAAATGCCGCCGGCCATGAACAGCCGGCAGATGGGCAGATTGTTGGACAGGACCCGCAGCTCGCTGCCGCTCCTGCGCCGGATGCCCCCGTTGCGGATCAATCTGCCGCCGCCCAGCCAGACCCTGCGATCGACCCGATTGTCACTTCGGCCCGCAGCAAGCTCGGCGAAATCGACAAAATGCTGGAAAAGGACAGTACACCGCCATGATTGACAACGCCGTTGCCAGTTCATCTGCCACCCTTGACCTGAAGGTGCAGTCCAAAACCGGCAACAAGGCGGACAAGGCGGAGAAATCCCACGAAAACCACCGCAAGGCGGCGTTCCAGGATGCCCTGAAGGCGCAGGGCCATGGCCGGCCGGACAAGGGCAAGGTCGCAGCAGCCGACGATCTCGTGACCGATCCCGACAATGCTCTGGACGAAGCGGCGTCGGATACCGAAGGGCAGGGCGCAAATCCGGTCAAGACCCGCATTCCGCGCGTTCACTTCAACCATGCCGCCAAAACCGAGGACAGCCCGGAAGCGAGCGTTGACACGCTCAAGGAACCGACTGGTGAAATCAAGCCGAAGGGACCGGAGGAGCGCAAGCAGGCACATGCCAACGAAGGCCTGCATCTGGGCCAGCTGAAGGCCGAAAACGCTGATCAGCCGGAGACAAGGGACACACCCGCTCCGGCGCCGGAGGCAACGGGGAAGAAGCTTGTGCGGGGCCCTGTCCAGAAAGCTGCCGATGCCGAGACCAGCAAAGCCGCCGACGATGCGGCACCGGCACCCGCCCGCGACGTGCTGAACCTGCTTGCCGAGAAGGGCCATGGTGCTGATGCGATGAATGGCCCGATGGCTGCCCATGGCCAGACCACGGCGGCCGCACCGGCGGATGGCACCGATACCGGTGGCGAAGCCATCCAGCGCTACCGCGTCAGCCGCGCCGATGGCCGCGGCGGTCTGGTGGAAATCGAAGGCCGCGACCGCACGGGTGAGACAGACAAGACGGGCGGCACGCAGAAAGCGGGCATACAGGATGTCACCGTTCTCGACCAGCGCCGCTTCCTCGCGCCGTCCGAACAGGGCAATCTGCAATCGGTGCTGAATGCGATTTCCGGTGATCCGGAGTGGCAGGTTGCCATGCAGCCGGGCTCGGAGCTTGCCAATGCGGCAGCTCAGGCGGGTGCAGGCAAGGTTGTCAATACGCTGAAAATCCAGATGCACCCGATCGAGCTTGGCCTTGTGACGGCCACGATGCGGCTTCAGGGCGAGGAATTGACAGTGGAGCTCAAGGTGCATACCGGAGTGGCCTACAAGCAGCTGCGCGACGACCAGAGCCAGATCATCGAATCGCTGAAGGCACAGGGCTTCAATGTCGATCAGGTCAGCGTGGTCTTCGCGCCCGACCGCAGCGACCAGGCCTCTGGCCAGCAGGCACAGGCAAACGGGCAGGGCGCAGGCTTTGCCCAGCAGCAACAGCAGACCCGCGATGGCAACCAGGGCAACGCGCCCGGTCGTCTCGCACGCATCGCAGCACAGGAAAGAGCAGGCGGCCATGGCAATGAACAAGCGGAAATCCAGACCGATGGCGCATCTGGCAGCCGTGGCGCTGGCGGCCGCAGCCAGTCTGTATGGCTCTGAGGCGCTGGCGTCCAACGGCGCCTGCGAGCAGGAAATCCAGTCGGCTGCCGCCAAATATGGCATCCCGGAAGGCATCCTCTACTCTGTCGGGCTGACGGAGACCGGCCGCAAGGGCTCGCTGCATCCCTATGCGCTGAATATCGAGGGCAAGGTGCTCTATCCGCAGTCGGAGCGGGAGGCGCTCGCCGCTTTCGCTCGGGCGGAGGCCAATGGCGCAAAACTGATCGATCTTGGTTGCATGCAGATCAACCATCACTATCACGGCGAGCATTTCGCCTCGCCGGCGGCCATGCTGGAGCCACGGCTGAATGTGGAATATGCCGCCCGGTTTCTGAAAAACCTGCATGACCGGCACGAAACCTGGACCATGGCAGTGGCCCGGTACCATGCCGGACCCAACAATGATCCGGCGCAGAAGCAGTATGTCTGCCGGGTGATTTCGAATCTCGTGGCCACCGGATACGGCGCCTGGACAGCCAATGCGATTCAATTTTGTAGATAATAATTATTTCTGGTTGTAATCGAAGCTTGCGCGAGGCATGCGTCACAAAAAGGCCGAATTATGTTTGCAACAAAACTACCTGTTTTTCGTTAACCAACTATTAACTTATCCACCGAAATTAGTGGCGTATGGTTAACGCAGCCACTATATATAGCCCAAATCGGCACCCAATCCTTAATCAACTGTTAATTCCTGCCATTAACTTTCTCGAGTTGTGCAAGATTCGCCCGATTCGTACCTCTAGGTCATCGAAACACCACACTGATTCGGAGGCGGACGAATGATCGTAGTGGTTGATGAGCGGGAGCTCGTAAAAGACGGCTATACTTCCCTTTTCGGGCGTGAGGGCATTCCCTCCACCGGTTTTGACCCCCGGGAATTTGGCGAATGGGTAAGCACGGCAGCCGATGGGGACATTGCTGCGGTTGAAGCCTTCCTGATCGGTCAGGGCGACCGGACCTTCGAATTGCCGCGGGCAATCCGTGACCGGACCATGGCACCGGTGATCGCGGTTTCCGACCAGCATTCGCTGGAAACCACGCTGGCACTGTTTGACAGCGGCGTGGATGACGTGGTGCGCAAGCCGGTTCATCCCCGCGAAATCATGGCCCGTGCGGCAGCCATCCGCCGCCGCCTGAAGGCGATTTCCAATTTCACCGATATCGGCCCGATCCGTGTGTTCTCGGATGGACGCGACCCGGAAATCAATGGCGATGTCTTCCCGCTACCGCGCCGCGAGCGCCGCATCCTGGAATATTTGGTCGCAAACCGCGGCCGTCGCGTCTCCAAGACGCAGATCTTCAATGCCATCTACGGCATCTTCGATGACGAGGTCGAGGAAAACGTGGTGGAAAGCCATATCAGCAAACTTCGCAAGAAGCTGCGCAAGAAGCTCGGTTTCGACCCGGTCGATAGCAAGCGCTTCCTTGGCTACTGCATCGACTGGAGCTGACGGCGGACTGATCCCGCCTCCGGCAATCCTTCCCTGACACCTGCACGCCGCGCCTCACCAAAGCGCGGCGTTTTCTTTTGGATCACATAACATTATATTATCCTAAAACAAAAAGCTTCGCACAAGCTAATAAAAATATTTCCTGATCTGCTAACAAGGAGATCAGGACATGAGTCTTTTCGGAACGATGAACACATCGGTCAGCGGCATGAATGCCCAGGCGAACCGCTTTAGCGCGGTGGGTGACAACATCGCAAATGCCGATACGACCGGCTACAAGCGCTCGAGCATCAGCTTTTCCGACCTGCTTCAACCTTCTGTCGGCTATTCCTACGATTCCGGCTCTGTGCTGTCGAATGTTCGCCATGACATCGAAACGCAGGGTGGGGCAAAGACCACCGGCATCAGCTCCAACATGATGATCCAGGGCGATGGCTTCTTTATCGTCGAGGGGATGAACGGCGAGAAATTCATGACCCGCAACGGCTCCTTCCAGCCGGATGACAAGGGCAATCTGGTCAATGATGCCGGGTTCAAGCTGATGGGCTATTCCTATTCCAGCGGCGTACCCGCCTCGCAGGTCAATGGCCTCACCGGCCTTGATGAAATCAACATGGCCAATCACCAGATGAAGGCCGCGGCCACGAAAAACGTGAAATTCGTCGCCAATCTCGATGCGCGGGAATTGGCAAAGTCCACGCCACTCGCAGGCGCCAACTCGGCCGGTGCCAACTACACGTCGAAAACCTCGGTCACCACCCATGACAGCCTTGGCCGTGAAATCAAATATGATGTCTATTTCACCAAGTCGCAGAATTCAGCCCCGGCAGTTGCGGGTGCAGGCGGGAACCAGGGTACCACCGCACAGAATGACAAATGGCAGGTAGCCATTTTCCGGGCAGACCAAGCCACGAACGGAACCTTTCCGTATGGTGGTTCGCTAACGAACAACACGGCAACAATAGAATTTGATGCAGCGACGGGGAAGATTACGGGCAACACCACCTCGGTGAACTTGACCGATGCAACCGGCAATCCGACCAACACCGTCAAGTTCGATCTCACCGCGCTGACCCAGCAGGCGTCCACTTTCGCGCCGCAGGCCCCGGAGGTGGATGGTTCCGCCGCCATGGACATCAAGAATGCGGATATCGGCAAGGACGGCGTTCTCTATGGTGTCTATCCCAATGGCAGCCGTATTCCGCTCTATCGCATTCCGCTCGCAACAGTTGCCGCCGTCAACAACCTGACGCCGGAAAGTGGTGGCGTGTTCACCGCCAATGACAAGTCCGGCATCATCACCACCGGCTTCCCCGGCGAAGGCTATTTCGGCCAGACAGTGGCCGGCATGGTCGAGGGCTCGAACGTGGATCTCGCCCAGGAGCTGACCGAGATGATCCAGGCGCAGCGCAGTTACACCGCAAACTCGAAAGTGTTTCAGACCGGTTCGGATCTGATGGACGTGCTCGTCAACCTGAAGAGATAATTCACTTTGAAATCAAACCCATGTTGGGTTTGGCCAAAAATGGCCGATTGTATCGGCTTCGGACATGAGGTTTGGAACAATGGTGTCGCAGGGGAAAATGCGCGAGCGGCAGGAGGGGGAGGGCGCAGGCCCTGCCGCCTTCGTTGCCCGGTTGCGTGGCAAGCCTTTGCGGTATCGCCCCCGTTTCCCCGGCGCCTATCCGCCCCGCCTGTTGCGCCGACAAATTGCTTTTAAATTACAGTTATACCATACAGCTTCACGCAAGGCCCGTCCCCTAGTCTCGCATCCATTAGGAAAGCGAGGATTTGAGATGAGCCTCTTTGGAACCATGAAAACAGCCGTGTCCGGCATGAATGCGCAGGCGAACCGTCTGGGCACGGTCGGCGATAACATCGCCAATGCAGACACCACCGCCTATAAAAAGGCCTCCGTGCAGTTTTCGTCTCTCGTTCTGCCTTCCACCCCGGGTGCCTACACATCCGGCGGCGTGAACTCCAACGTCCGCTACAATGTATCCGAGCAGGGCAACCTGAAATTCACGTCGTCCACCACGGATGTCGCGATCAATGGCGACGGTTTCTTCGTGGTGCAGAACAGCGCGGAAGTGCCCTATCTCACCCGTGCCGGTTCTTTCGTGATCGACGACAGCGGCAATCTGGTGAATGCGGGCGGCTATACGCTGCTCGGCTATTCCTTCGGCTCCGGCGCGCCTGCGGCGGTGGTGAACGGCTTTGATGGTCTCGAACCGATCAACCTCTCCACCAACACGCTGACGGCCAGCCCCTCGAAATACGGCTCCTTTGCCGCAAACCTCGATGCGCGCAAGCCCGTGGTTGCCGCGGCCAACCTGCCGAGCGCCAATGCGGCCACGGCGGACTATTCGCACAAGAGCTCGCTCGTGGCCTATGACTCGGTCGGACGCGAGGTTATCTACGACTTCTACTATACGAAGATTTCGGATCCCGCCGCAGGCCCGCCAGCCACGGGTGCGAAATGGGATATCTCTGTTTTTCGCAAGGACCAGGCCAATCCCTCGACCGGCTTCCCTTACGCGAGCACCCCGGCGAACAACCATATCACCGCGACTTTTGACCCCGCGACCGGCAAGATCACCGGTGCGCCACAGAGCATGGCCTTTACCGACAATGTCTCCGTGCCGTCGCAGACGATCACCATCGACTTCTCGGCCATGACGCAGCTTGCCTATGACTTCACCTCCAACAAGGCGACGGTGGATGGCACCAAGGCAGCGGCGGTGAAGACCGTTTCCATCGACAAGGATGGCACGCTTTACGCGGTCTATGACGATGGCTCGCGCGATCCGCGCTATCGCATCGCGCTCGCCACCGTGCAGAGCCCGGACAATCTGCAACTCGTCAATGGCAACGTTTACAGCCCGAGCGGCGATTCCGGTGTCGTGCGCACCGGCTTCCCGGGCGAGGGCAATTTCGGCCAGACCATCTCCGGCGCGCTCGAGGATTCGAACGTCGACATGGCCTCCGAACTCACGGAAATGATCCAGTCGCAGCGCAGTTACACAGCCAACTCCAAGGTCTTTCAGACCGGTGCGGACCTGATGGACGTGCTGATCAATCTGAAAAGATAAGTAGCATAACAAGGTAGGTTTCGATGACCCTTTCGGCGGCATTCAATACTGTTCAGAGCATGTTCCGGAACAACGGCACTGCAGCAAATGTGCTGACCGTGAACACCGCGAATGAATCCAATGAAGCCTATGCCCGCCGCACGGCCACGACGCTGACCAATATCTACGGTGGGGCAGAAGTCGTTGTTCAGCAGGCCCAGGATTTCGGCCTGCTGAAACAGGCACTGAATGCCACCAGCGAGGATGCCGCCCAGCAGCAGCTCTACAGGGACCTCGAAGGCATCAGCAATGTCTACGGCGGCAACGAACAGAGCTTCTCGCCGGGCACCTATCTCAACAATCTGATGAAGAGCCTGAGCGACTATGCCGCCAAGCCTTCAGACAATGCGCTGGGCGATGGTGTCGTCGCCCGCGCCAAAGACCTCGTCAACTCGATCCGCGATACGTCTTCGGCCCTGCAGGCCGCGCGGGCGCAGGCAGATGCCGATATCGCCAATGCGGTGACGAAGCTCAACAATCTTCTCTCCCAGTTCAAGGTGGCGAATGACCAGGTCCTCAGCCTGACGGCGGCCGGGCAGGAGCCTTTCGATGCGATCGATGCGCGGCAGAAGGCGCTGAACGGGATTTCCGAGATTGTCGGCGTCACCGTCATGCGGCGGCCGAACAACGATCTCGTTCTTTATACAAGCGATGGCACGACGCTGTTCGAAAGCAGCGCCCGCACCGTCAGCTTCACGCAGACCTTCACCTATGATGCAACGGTCACCGGCAATGGCATCAAGATCGATGGCGTGCCGGTCAAGCCGGGTGTCGGTGGCGACACGACCGCCAAGGGTACGCTCGGCGCGCTTCTCCAGATCCGCGACCAGGTCGCGCCGGTCATGCAGAAGCAGCTCGACGAAGTGGCGCGCGGCCTGATCACCACCTTTTCGGAAACCGATGGCACCAATACCAAGCCCGGTCTTTTCACCTGGGCAACCGGAACGATCCCGACCGCGGGCACCGTGGTGCCCAACCTTGCGGCACTGATTTCGATCAATGCCGCTGTCGACCCGGCGCAGGGCGGCACGTCCAGCAGGCTGCGGGATGGCTCGATCAACGGCGCGGCCTACAATCAGAACACCGGCAATAATGCCAGCTTCTCCACCGTGCTCAACAAGTACATTACCGCGCTCAATACGCCGATCACTTTCGATGCGGCCACGCAACTCCATCCCAGCGCAAGCCTCGTGTCGTTTACTAATGGCTCAATTGGCTGGCTGGAGGAGATTCGCAAGTCGGCTTTGAGCGGCAAGGAAAACAAGGCAGCGGCGAAAACCCAATCCGTCAGTGCCTATTCCAATTCGACGGGCGTCAATCTGGATCAACAGACCGCCCTGATGATGGACCTCGACAATGCTCAAAGGACCACGGCGAAAATCTTCAGTGCAATTGATGACATGCTCAAGTCCCTTCTGAACGCAGTAGGCTAAGTCATGACGACACAGACCATATCAAACATCTCCATGCGAAGTGCGATGCGCTTCTCGGCGAACAATGCGCAAGCTGAACTGGAGAAGGCAAAGCGGGAAGTCACCACCGGCATCCATGATGATCTGGGTACGGAGCTCGGCGCCCGCATGAGCCATATGGTGAACCTTTCCAATGAACTGGACCGGATCAAGAACAACAAGGACACCAATTCCATCGTGATCCAGCGGCTGGATTCTTCCCAGACCGCCATGGACTCGATCGGCACCAGCGCCCAGACGATCCTGAATTCGCTGGTTTCCCTTTCCGGCAATGCGGATGCGAAAAGCATCAAGACGATGACGGATTCGATCAAGGATGCCTACCAGGCGATCACGGCTGCGGCCAATACGTCCGTCAACGGGGAGTTTCTGTTCGCCGGCATCAACACCGATGTGAAGCCGCTCGACGATTACTTCGCGGCAGGCTCTCCGGCCAAGACCAGTTTCGATACACTGCTGAACGGCTATCTGACGGCGAACACCATCGCATCCGTCAGTGCCATGACCGCGACGCAGATGACGGATTTCATCAACAATACGCTGACGCCCAGTTTCATGGGTACCGACTGGACCACCAACTGGTCGAGCGCCACCGACAAGAACCTGACGGGCCGTGTCACCAACAACCAGATCATCGAAACCTCGACGAATACCAATTCGTCCGGGTTCCGGCAGATGGCGCTGGCCATGGTCATTTCCACCGAGCTGTTGAGCAAGACCCTGGCGACCGATGTGCGCCAGGCTGCGTCCACGGCGGCGATTTCCGCAATCGGCCTCGGCCGGACGGGCATCGACGCCCAGCGTACCCAGCTCGGCCTGTCGCAATCCCGCGTGAGTGAAGCCAACGACTTCCTCGATGCCCAGCGCAACATTCTCGAGAAATACCTCTCGAGCATGCAGAGCATCGATCCCTACGAGGCTTCATCGCGGGTCGAAGAACTCAAGACGCTGCTCCAGACGGCCTACAGCCTGACGGCGCATCTGCAGAACCTGAGCCTCGTGAACTTCCTCTGATGATAAGAGGAACAACGTGAACATGAAGGATGCATGAATGTATCAGTTTTCATACGCCGAAATCATGGAAGATGGCGTCGCCGACGCCAAGGAACGTGAACGGCAAGTTCTCAGCCGGTCTATAGAAATGCTTGAGGCGGCCCGCGACGTGGGAGGTTACTCGCGGGAGGCTATCGATGCCCTGTTTTATACCCGTCGCATCTGGATCCGTTTCATCGAGGATTTGAAACAACCCGAAAACCAGCTCGATGTAGAGCTGCGCGCCAACCTCATATCAATCGCCATCTGGATTTTGAAGGAATGTGACCGGATCAGACGCCGGGAATGCCAGAACTTCCAGGGCATTATCGACATAACCACCATCATTAGGGATGGACTTAAATGAAAAGTACTCTGCGCATCTCCCTCAAGTCAGGCGAACGCATCTTCATCAATGGCGCGGTGTTGCGCGTTGATCGCAAGGTTGCGCTCGAATTCCTGAATGACGTGACATTCCTCCTGGAAAACCACGTCCTTCAGCCTGAAGACGCGACGACACCGTTGCGCCAGCTTTATTTCATTGCCCAGATGATGCTGATCAACCCGGAAGGTGCTGAACAGTCCATGGCGATGTTCCGCAAGTCCGTTATCATGCTGCTCAACTGCTTCAAGAACGAGGAAGTTCTCGCCGAACTGAAGCGGATCGATGGCATGGTGACCTCCGGTCGTGCCTTTGATGCCTTGAAGGCCATCCGCGCGCTCTATCCGATCGAGGACCAGATCCTCAACAATCAGGAAATGAGCCCGGCAACCATCGAGGAAATCCGCAGGGAGATCGCGCCATGGCGGTAACGGGCGTCAATCCGGTCAGCAACACCAATACGAACACGACGAGCAACGCGACCGACAAGTCGAATGCGACCGTCAATTACAACAACTTTCTTCAGCTGCTCATCGCGCAGATGAAGAACCAGGACCCGACCGATCCGATGGATGCCTCGCAGCAGGTGGCGCAGCTCGCGACCTTCTCGCAGGTCGAGCAGTCGGTGAAGATGAACACCAACCTGGAATCGCTGCTGAAGAGCCAGAATATCAGCCAGGCGACCTCGTTCATCGGCAAGACCCTGACCAGTTCGGATGGCAATACATCCGGCGTTGTCGCCTCGATTAAAATTACCAATACCGGCCTGGTTGCCACCACCACTACGGGCAAGGAAATCACCATCGGTTCTGGTATCGTGGTTAAGAACTGATGAAGCCCTGATTCGCTGCCGGAACCGCTTTCCGGCGGCACAATGGAAGGCATGATGCCATGAATGAAGCCGACGCACTTGATATCGTGCAGGCCGCCGTCTGGACCGTTCTGGTCTCCGCCGGCCCCGCCGTTCTCGCCGCCATGGTTGTCGGTCTGACGATCGCCCTCATTCAGGCGCTCACCCAGGTGCAGGAAATCACACTCACCTTCGTGCCGAAGATCATCGCCGTGATGGTCACCGTCGGCATTTCTGCACCGTTCATCGGCGGCCAGATCTCGCTTTTCACCAATATGGTCTTCTCTCGCGTTCAGACCGGGTTCTGAACGCAAAATACCATCCTCGCGCAAGCTTCGGCCGCTACTCAATGGGATATCGCGGAGCAGGTGTGACGATTGCGTCGCCCTGCCGCCCCGCTTCTCATGAAGAGATGGAACGGTCATGGCGCAACCACCAGCAATATCCCTGTCGAAGGGCCCGAGCAGCCGGGATATCGGCTTTGCGATGGGCATCGTCACCATCCTGTGCATCCTGTTCCTGCCGATCCCGGCTTTCATGATCGACATGGGGCTGGCCTTCTCGATCGCGCTTTCGGTGCTGATCCTGATGGTCTCTCTCTGGATCCAGCGCCCGCTCGATTTCTCGTCCTTCCCGACCGTGCTGCTGATCGCAACCATGATCCGGCTGGCGCTGAACATTGCGACAACCCGCGTGATCCTCTCCCACGGTCATGAGGGCCACGGGGCCGCGGGCAATGTGATCCAGGGCTTCTCGAACCTCGTGATGTCCGGCGATTTCGTGATCGGTCTTATCGTCTTCATGATCCTTGTGACGGTGAACTTCATCGTGATCACGAAGGGTGCCACCCGTATCGCGGAAGTCGGCGCCCGCTTCACCCTCGATGCCATTCCCGGCAAGCAGATGTCGATCGATGCCGATTTGTCAGCGGGCATCATCGACGAGACGGAGGCCCAGCGCCGCCGCCGCGAGCTGGAAGAGGAAAGCTCCTTCTTCGGGGCGATGGACGGTGCGTCGAAATTCGTGCGCGGCGATGCGGTCGCGGGCCTTCTGATCACCGGCATCAACGTGTTCGGCGGCATCGTCATCGGCTATTTCCGTCATGGCATGGAAATCGGCCAGGCGGCGGATGTCTTCGTGAAGCTGTCGGTCGGTGACGGTATCGTGTCGCAGGTGCCGGCGCTGATCGTTTCGCTCGCAGCCGGCCTGCTCGTGTCGCGCACCGGCACGCCGGGCTCCACGGACCAGGCCGTGGTCAACCAGCTCTCCGGTTATCCGCGCGCGCTTTCGGTCTCGGCGGGCCTGATGGGCCTTCTCGCCATCATTCCGGGGCTTCCCACCATCCCCTTCCTCACGCTCGGCAGCATCCTTGCCTTCGGCAGCTGGTATATTCCGAAGCAGGTGGAGGAGGAAAACAAGCTGCGCCGGGAGCAGGAGGAAAAGAAGGTCATCCAGACCAAGGAGCAGGAAAAGGATTCGGTCAAATCCGTGCTCAAGACGGCCGAAATCGAGCTTGCGCTTGGCAAGCAGGTCTCGACCCGCCTGCTCGGCGCGCATCAGGAACTCGCCTTCCGCGTCGGCAAGATGCGCAAGAAATTCGCCAGCCAGTACGGTTTCGTGGTGCCGGAAATCAAGGTCTCCGACGATATCTCGATCCCGGAAAAATCCTACCAGATCCGCATCCACGGAACCACGATCGCGTCGAACACGCTGCGTGTGGGCGAAGTGCTGGTCGTCACCGGCTCCGGTCGCAAGCCGACGGTTCCGGGGGACGAAATCCGCGAACCCGCTTTCGGCATGCCCGCGGTCTCGATCCTCGAGGCCTTCACGGAAGACCTGAAGCGCGAGGGCTTCCACCCCATCGACAATGTCTCGGTGGTGCTCACCCACGTTTCGGAAGTCATCCGCAACAACCTGCCGCAGCTTCTGTCCTACAAGGACGTGAAGATCCTGATCGATCGTCTCGATCCGGAATACAAGAAGCTTGCGGACGAAATCTGCTCCTCGCACATGTCCTATTCGGGGCTGCAGGCGGTGCTGAAACTGCTTTTGTCCGAGCGTGTCTCGATCCGCAACCTGCATCTCATTCTCGAGGCGGTGGCCGAGCTTGCGCCGCATGTGCGCAAGACCGAGCAGATTGTCGAGCATGTGCGCGTGCGCATGGCGCAGCAGCTCTGCGGCGACCTTGCGGACAATGGCGTGCTGCGCGTGCTCCGGCTGGGCTCGAAATGGGATCTCGTCTTCCATCAGGCCTTGAAGCGCGACAACAAGGGCGAAGTGGTGGAGTTCGACATCGATCCGCGCAGTCTCGAAGAGTTTTCCGAACAGGCAACCAAGGTTATCCGTGAATTCATGGACCGCGGCCTGCCATTCGTGCTTGTCACCTCGCCCGAAACGCGCTCCTATGTGCGCATGATCATCGAACGCTTGTTCGCGACGCTTCCGGTGCTGTCCCATGTGGAACTGGCAAAGGGGATCGAAATCAAGATTCTGGGCTCCATTTCATGATAACAGACCCGCAGGGGACCATCCTCGCCCTCTTCCTGGCCTTTTGCCGGGTAGGGGGCTGCTTTATGGTTCTTCCGGGGTTTTCCTCCGCCCGCGTGCCGCCGCAGATCAGGCTCTTTGCCGCAGGCGGGTTGTCGATGGCGCTCCTGCCGATGCTGTGGGATATCATCTATCCGCGCGTCTCAGGCGGCGGCCAGCTAGTCTATATCAATCTCATCATCACCGAATCGGCGATTGGCGTGATGTACGGGCTGATCGCCCGCTTCTTCACGCTGGGCCTGCAGTTCACGGGTTCCGTGCTCACCCAGATGATCGGCTTCAACGCCCCGCCAGCCCCCGACATTCTCGAAGACGTGGCGGAAAACCAGCTCACCAATCTCATCAGCTTCGGTGGCCTGATGGTGCTGTTTGCCATGGATTTCCATCACATGGTGTTTCGCGCCATTCTGGAAAGCTATAACCAGATGCCGGTCGGCGGCACCATGCATGTGCAGAAATTCCTGATCTCGCTCACCGATACCGTGCAGACGACGACGATGATCATGCTGCGCCTGTGCAGCCCCTTCATCATCTACGGTCTGATGTTCAACATCTCGGTCGGCCTGATCAACAAGCTTGCGCAGCAGATCCCGATCTTCTTCATCTCCACGCCCTATCTCATCGCGGGCGGGCTGTTCATGCTCTATCTGTCGATTGCGGCGATGCTGAAACAGTTCAGCGATGCTTTCCCCACGATCTTTCTCGGCATGTAGGAAGGACGCGCGCCATGGCACCACAATCCCGGTCGGAAAAGCTGAAGCGGCTGGTCGCCGTGCAGCGGCATCTGGAAAAGATGGCCGAGAGCGATCTTGCCGCCACCACCCGCCAGCGGCAGGAGGTGAACCAGACCATGGACGTGGTGATGGATGCCATCGGCTCGCTCGACAGCCTGCACCGGCTCTTCTCCCAGCACTATGCGGAACGCTTTACCCGCCTCACCATCCAGGATTCGCAGCTGCAAGGCATGCAGAACCTGCACGAGCGGCGGGTGCTGAAGGAGCGCACCAAGGGTAACCGTCTGGAAGATCACATGAATGAGGCGCGCGAGGAAGAAGACCGCGAGGTGGATGACAATGCCATCTACGACCTCATTGACCAGCAGGTCGCCTCCACGCCAGCCTCCAGCAAGGTTCAAAAGCCATAGTCCTTTCGTCAAGATTGAAAGGGACTTGTCGTGGCTATTTCGCCCCCAAGTGATTTGGTAATGGACGTGGTACGCGCCGCTGATCCGACGCAGGTTCAGGCAGCGCAGGAAAAACTCAAGGCAAACCGGGCGGCGTTTCGCGCGTCAAGCCTTGCCGATGCAGGCAAGGGTTTCGCCTCGATGCTCGGCGCGGCGAACAGCGCGGAATTCGACGCCGGCCTTTCGCGCGCCAATACCCAGAAGGTCAATCCGGCCGATGTGCCGAAGGCCTATCGTGACTACGAGGCCGTGTTTCTGCAGAACTTTGTGAAGAGCATGATGCCCGAGGACACGGAAGACGTCTTCGGCAAGGGGCTGGCCGGCGACATGTGGAAGAGCATGTCCGCCGAACATATCGGCCAGGCGATTGCCGATAGCGGCGGCGTGGGCATCGCCGAGCAGATGTATGCCCAGCAGCTCCAGCACATGCAGCGGCACACGCAGCAGTCGGCTGCCAATGAAGATGACCGCCAGACGGCTCTCAGTATGGTCCGCGATCTGGAGCGACGCACCTTCGGTGTCACCCCGATCGATGAAAACGACAAGTCCAGCAAGGTATGATTGGAAGCAAGACTATGGAAATCCTCTCGAACGATTACCGGATCAAATCCGTGCTGGGCCGCCTTGAACTGATCATCGACAATGAAAACGAACGGATCGGCCATGATCCGGAATTCGATCTCAAGGTTTCGAACGCGCACAAGAGCCGCTGCCTTTATGAACTGTCCATGCTGTTCCGGGATACCGACCAGCACGAGATTGCCCGCGGCTATGTCACGCAGATGCAGGGTCTGCGCGAAAAGCTTGCCACCAATGCCACGCGCGTTCAGGCCCATCTGGAGGCGGTGCGCGCCGTTGCCGATATTCTGAAGACCGCCATGCAGGAAGCCGAGGACGACGGCACCTATTCCCAGGAACAGTTCCTTTACGGTGAGGCCTGATGGTCAAGACAATCGTCGTCGGCGTCTGGGTCTGCATCGTCACGCTCGCCGCCGTCTATTTCTCGGTCGATATGGCCACCAAGCCGAAGGAAGATCCGGAGGCCGCGAAGAAGGCTGCGGTCGAGCTGGTCAAGGGTGAATCCATCACCGTCCCCGTGCTGAAGGATGGCGATGTACTCGGCTATTTCATCGGTCGCGTGTCCTACATGATGGACAAGGAGAAGATGAAGGGCGTCGATCTGCCGATGACCGAATATATGACCGACGAGATGTTTTCCCTCCTCGTCGGCAGCAAGATGGTCAACCTGTCCGATCCGGAAGCCTTCAAGCTCGACGAGTTCAAGAAGACGATCCGCGAAGACCTCAACAAGCGTCTCGGCGACGAATACGTCAAGGATATTCTCGTGGAGCAGCTCGACTACATGTCGAGGGACGATATCCGCGTCGGACAGGCGGGCGGAAAGCCCAATCCGCCGAAGCAGATCGTCAAGCCGGAAAAGCCGCCGGGCGCAGAAGGCGAAGGGGCCGGAGCAGAAGGGGCAAAGCCCGAAGGCGAGGCAGCGCCCGCCGGAGAGGCCCCTGCCGCGGGCGGCTCCCACGGGTAGTTGCGGCGCGCAAAACGCTGCGCCGGCGCCATCCGATCCGTCCCTGCGAGAGCAAACAGTCAAAACCATCCTTCTCACCGGAAGGGTGGTTTTTTGTTGCCGTTGCGGCTGCAACCGGCAGCTGTCTGCTATGAGTTAAACCTTTGTTAGTCATCCCCCTTTAGATTGGCTTAAGGATTTGAGTGACCAGTCTTGGCTGGTGTGTCCGGGTGCGAGCGGCGATGACTGCAACAAGAGAGTTTTACAGACCGGCAGAGCGCGTCGTGCCCGCAAGGGGCGCGCTTGCGTCCGGCTGGTCCCTTCGCCGGTCCGCCCTTGCGCTTTCGCTCGCAGCCGGTCTTGGTTGCGGCTTGCTGCCTCTGGCGGAGACTTTGGGGCGGGAGGAGCCGTGGATGGCTTCGGTGCGTCTCACCGTTGCCGACAGTTCCGGAAAAATCACCGATCAGGCGCTCGCCGCCGCCCGCAAGCAGGCCTTGTCGCGCGATACGGCAGGCCGGGCAGTGGATCTTATCGGGCTGGACGCCGATCCGGATTATGGCGCGTCCTCGCCGTCTGGCCTTGAGGTTGCCTATGAAATTCTCGCGGGCGATGGCGGCGGTTCTGCCGATGCCCGCTCGCGCGCCATCGATGCGGTTCTTGCCAATCTGAAGCTCGAGGCATCGCCGGACAAGCAGGGCCTCACGCTCTATGTGAAATCCGCCGACAGCGACAAGGCGGTGAAGGTCGCAGAGGCTCTGGCAACCGCCTATTCGGCCGCAGGCGAAATCACCGGCAGCATCACCCCCTCCGCTGACAAGATCCGGCAGGATACGGCCGCAAAGGCTGCGTCCGACCTTGCCGCCTATCGCAGCCAGATCGGCCCGGACAAGCTGGCGACGGCCGAGGTGATGAAAAAGCGGATCGACGAACTCGACCGTCAGATTGCGGACCGCAAGGCGCAAGTGAGCGCGGGCACGCCCGGAGAAGGCCTTCTGAAAGCCTCGCTCAATGATGTGCTTTCCGGTCGTGTTGCGGGCGGGATCGAAGACCCGGCGCTGGAACAGGCGCGGCAGGACTATCTCACCGCGCGCATGGCCTATGATCAGCTCGCCGCCTCGCTCGGGCCAAAGCATCCCCGGCTTCTGGCCGCCCGTTCGGATGTTGAAGCGGCACGGACTGCCCTTTCCACCCAGTTTACCCGCTCGAAGCAGCAGGCCGCCCGTGCCGAGGTGGAAGAGAAGCAGGCGCTTGCCGATCTCGTGAAGGAGCGGGCAGCGACCGCCGACAAGCTGAAGGCGACAGGGGTGGATTTTGCCCGCCTCGCCACGCTTGAGGCCGCCGCCGCGGCTGCCCATTCGGCCCTCGATGACATCACCACCGGATCCATCCCGAAGACGCTGCTTCACTATTCCGCCGACCAGCCGAAGCCGATTGCCGATACCAGCGACAATCTGCTCTGGGTCAAGGTTTTCCTGTCCGGGCTTGTCGGTTTTGCCGCGGTTTACGGTGGCTTCTATTTCCGCAAGCGGATGCTTGCCGTCCCGGCCGGGGAAGACGGGCGCTCGGACGAGAGGCCCTATGAGCGGGAAGCCGCCGACGAACAGGAACAGCGTCCGTCGCGGTTCGAGCCGCGGCATCGCCATCATCGGGCGGCAAACCGCTGTCTCGGCGGCGACGAAGCCGATCCGGCCTATGAAGAGGACGATGCCGGCTTTGCATCCCATCGCCCTCCGGTCTGGCAGGCGCGCGCGCGGCGGCGCGTGGATGAGGTGCCGACGGTCGAAAAGCTGCGCCGCATCGCACCCCATGTGTTTGATGATCCGCATCAGGATCTGGTGAGCGATGAAGAGGCCGAGGTGGAACGCCTGCGGCTCGAGCTTCAGGCGCTGCGCCAGCGGGTTCTGACCCGTGCCGTGCGCGGCTATTGACCCACGGATTTTTGCCGCAAACAGACAGCATCCGGCGCTTGCAGGCCAATCGATTGGCGGCGCGGATTTTATAGTTCCGCCAAAGGTCTGGCAGAAGCGGGCGCGATGGCGTCAATGCGGCATGCATGCGCGCTTTCCTGTTGCGGATCCGGGCTTTCGGGACTATCCCGAAGCGACGATATTTCAGTATGTGAACAGGCAGGGAGACGAGTGTGACGACAGTGATTGATGGCAAGCAGGTTGCTGCCTCCGTAATCGACACGGTGAAGGCTGCAAGCGCGAAGCTGGAACAGGATACCGGCGTAAAGACCGGCCTCGCCGTGGTGATTGTCGGCAATGATCCGGCAAGCCATGCCTATGTGAATTCGAAGAGCAAGATGGCCAAGGAATGCGGTTTCAAGTCGGTTCAGCACACGCTGCCGGAAGAAACCACCCAGGAAGAGCTCGCAGCACTCGTGCAGTCGCTGAATGCCGATCCGTCGATCCATGGCGTGCTCGTGCAGCTGCCGCTGCCGAAGCATCTCAATTCCGATCCGATCATCCAGTCGATCCTGCCGGAAAAGGATGTGGATGGTCTGCATGTGGTGAATGCGGGCAAGCTTGCGACCGGCGATGCCGATACGGGGCTGGTCTCCTGCACGCCGGCCGGTTCGATGGTGTTTGTCCGCCGCACCCATGGCGAAGACCTTTCCGGCCTCAATGCCGTGGTGATTGGCCGTTCGAATCTGTTCGGCAAGCCGATGGCGCAGCTGCTGCTCGCCGCGAACGCGACCGTCACCGTTGCCCATTCCCGCACAAAGGACCTCGCTTCGGTCTGCCGCAATGCCGATATTCTGGTGGCCGCCGTTGGCCGTCCGGAAATGGTGAAGGCCGACTGGGTGAAGCCCGGCGCAACCGTGATCGATGTCGGGATCAACCGCGTGTCCGCACCGGAAAAGGGCGATGGCAAGTCGAAGCTGGTCGGCGATGTCGCCTTCGATGAATGCGCAAAGGTGGCCGCCGTCATCACGCCGGTTCCCGGCGGTGTCGGCCCGATGACGATTGCCATGCTGATGGCAAACACGGTGATTGCCGCCTGCCGCAAGGCTGGCCGTCCGGCACCGAAGTTCTGATCTTCAAAGGTAATTTTGGCCGGGTTCTGTTTCCCTCGCGGAGCGGTGCCCGGCTTCATTTTGTGAGTAGAATTTTAACACTATAAAATGGCTCTAATTTCATCCTCGTTTCATACGCTCTGTTAAAACGCCTGTTGTAGGCTCACGCCAGGATGTGAAAGGGTGGCGTGCGTGTCTCAGGCGGAACTTCAACGGGAACATTTCCTCAACAAGGAAGAATCCTTCATGTATGACCGCGAAGGCCGCTTCGCGATGGAGGATACGCTGAATGCGGCGCGCATCGAATATACCGAGCGCGTGGTCACCCATCTCGCTTCGCGCCGATGTGACCTGATCCGCATTTCACAGGCTGGCGCGGTGCTTTCGCTGCTCACCCAGTTTCACGTTCCCCAGCAGTTCTATCTCGATATTCCGGATGCCCGGATCAACAAGGTCGGCTGCGTCTTGATGCGCACCTTTACCAACAATACGATCGAAGCCCGTTTCCTGCGCCTCCTCACCAAGAAGGAAATGGACCGGATTTTCGTGTTTTCCACGCACCCCGCCCATCGCGACCGGGTGCTGGATGTGAGGGCCTGGTAGCCAGCCCGGTCATTGCGGCGGCTTGTATCCGAAGAGCTTGTGCTTGAGTTCACCCAGCGTCTGATGCGGGTTGGTGACCTTGGCCAGAAAGTCGATCACTTCCGGCTTCTGCTCGTTCAGGAATTCGCAGCGCAGGATATCGGTTCCGCGACCGACCACCGCACAGCCGATGCCATGCTGGTATTTGCCGATATAGAAGTAGAAATGGCGCGGAATATCTTTCTGGAACTGCGTGAATATCTTCACGCCCCCTTCGGATATGTCGATCGCCTGCACGACATATTGCGTGATGCCACGGGTGCCTTGCGCGGTGAACAGGATCCGGCCCAGAAAATTGCATGTCCGGCGTTCAAAACGGCGGCGGTTGTTACTCGTACCGACGCGTGAGAGGTAATTCCCACGCTGCGACAGAATGGTATCTGCATCTCTCATGTCGAAGCCCTTTCCGTTGAATGGACGTCACATGATCTCGCGAGTTCAGTAAAAATAAATATGGCATAACTACTGACTTAAATCAAGTATATAAATCAAAAATATATTTCATTGTATTCCAGTTAAGCGCATAGATAGATATTTATTTAAATGTATTATTTGAATTTCAGCTGAATTCTGCCGGGCGGAAACAGTTTGTTGTCGATTTCCTGGGTGGTGATACGCGGATCGCGCACCTGGGCGAGAAACTCCACCATGGCATGGCTCTGCGGGCAGATGATGTGGCAGGTGCAGTCCTTGTCCTTGCGGCCGATGATGGTGCAGCCGATGCCGTGCTGGCGTGCGCCGATCACCAGCGTGAAATCATCGGGCAGAAAGCTTGTGAGATTGCCGCGCACGATCAGCTGATGGCGGGAGATTTCCACCACATCGACGATGAATTCCTGGATATCGCGGCAGTTGCGACGGGTATAGAGCGCGCGGGCCTGAAACCGGCACTTGAAACGCAGCGCGTCCTTCGCAGGCTTTGCCGCGCTGACGGGAGGCTTGAAAGGAGCCTGATGGCGAATATTGCTATGTAGCATATCAAACATCCGTAGATTAATATATGCAGAATAAAAAACATGAAATGGTTAACCACCTGTGAAAGCGCAAAGAAAAAGGGCGCATGACGCGCCCTTCAGGAGGAGGGGAGAAATGGACTGCGGTCTGGTCAGAACAGCACGCTTGCGCCCTGATCTGCTGCTCCGGCAATCCGCCGGAAGGGGGCGAAGAGTTCGCGGCCCAGCCCGAATTCATTGGCGGAGAGATCGGCAATCGCAAGCGGGCGGGCAGAAAGCTCCGCTTCCGGCACAAGCACCTCGAGCGTGCCGTTGACGGCATCGAGCCTCAGCATATCCCCCTCGCGGATGCGGGCAATCGCGCCGCCGTCGACCGCTTCCGGCGTCACGTGAATGGCGGCCGGAACCTTGCCGGAGGCCCCTGACATGCGGCCATCGGTGACGAGCGCCACCTTGTGGCCGCGGTCCTGCAGCACGCCGAGCGTCGGGGTCAGCTTGTGCAGCTCCGGCATGCCGTTTGCCTTCGGGCCCTGGAAGCGCACGACGGCGATGAAGTCGCGGTCGAGCTTTCCGGCCTTGAAGGCATCATGCAGGCCCTGCTGGTCATGGAAGATGATCGCCGGCGCCTCGATCACATGGCGCTCGGGCTTGACGGCGGAAATCTTGATCACCGCCTTGCCGAGATTGCCGGTCAGCATCTTCAGGCCACCGGTCTTCTGGAAGGGGGCCGAGATCGGTGCAAGCACCTTCGGATCGGCGCTCGTCGCCGGTGCCGGATCGCGAATGACCTGACCCTTGTCGCCGAGCTTCACATCAATCGCATAGGCCGCAAGGCCTTCGCCCGCCACCGTGCGCACGTCTTCATGCAGAAGACCGCCCTTCAGCAGTTCGGCAATCAGATAGCCCATGCCACCGGCTGCGTGGAAATGGTTCACGTCGGCCAGCCCGTTCGGATAGACGCGGGCGAGCAGCGGCACGAGATCGGAGAGATCGGAAATGTCCTGCCAAGAAAGCTGGATACCCGCCGCCCGCGCCATGGCGATGAGATGAAGCGTATGGTTGGTGGAGCCGCCGGTCGCATGCAGGCCGACGACACCGTTCACCACCGAGCGCTCGTCGATCATTTCTCCGGCCGGGGTGAATTCATTGCCGGAGGCGGTAATCGCCAGCGCCCGCTTGGTCGCCTCGCGCGTCAGTGCGTCGCGCAGCGGCGTGCCAGGATTGATGAAGGATGCGCCGGGCAGGTGGAAGCCCATGATTTCCATCAGCATCTGGTTGGAATTGGCAGTGCCGTAGAAGGTGCAGGTGCCGGGGCCGTGATAGGATTTCGATTCTGCCTCCAGGAGTTCCGCGCGGCCCACCTTGCCCTCGGCATAGAGCTGGCGCACGCGGGATTTCTCGTCATTCGGCAGGCCGGAAGTCATCGGGCCTGCGGGAATGAACACCGCAGGCAGATGGCCGAAAGTCAGCGCTGCAATCGTCAGCCCCGGCACGATCTTGTCGCAGACGCCAAGATAGACGGCTGCATCGAACATGTTGTGGGTGAGGCCAATGCCTGCCGCCATCGCAATCAGGTCGCGGGAGAAGAGCGAAAGCTCCATGCCCGGCTGCCCCTGGGTCACGCCATCGCACATGGCGGGCACGCCGCCCGCCACCTGCGCGACACCGCCTGCCTCGCGCGCGGCCTCGCGGATGATGGCAGGATAGGTCTCGAATGGCTGATGCGCCGAGAGCATGTCATTGTAGGAGGTGATGATGCCGAGGTTCAGCACCGTGTCACCCGCCAGCGCATCCTTCTCGCGCGGTGAACAGACGGCGAAGCCATGGGCGAGATTGCCGCAGGAAAGCACGGTGCGGTGCGGCTTCGAGGAGGTCGCCGCGCGAATGCGGTCAAGATAGGCCTCGCGCGTCGGGCGCGAGCGCTCGATGATGCGTCGGGTGATTGCCAGCAGGCTGGCATGCGCAGAATTGGACATGGCTATGCTTCCATCCTAAGGGCCGTTTGACCGGCCGATGTCGTGTGAAAAGCGGCCCTGCTTGTCAGGGCGCCCAGTAAATCTCGATTTCCGTCCCGCCCCGGCGCAGCATGGCGCGCACCGGCATTTCGGCCTCGTCGCGGCCATTGGCCGCCTTTTCCAGAACCGACCGCTTCTCGGCCCCTTCGATATGAAGGGCGAGCAGGCGGGCATGGCTGAGCCGGCTGAGCGTGAAGGTAAGGCGGGTTTCGCCAGCCCCTTCGGCTTCCATGGTCAGCACCGGCTGCGTCTGGCGGGCATCAAGGGCGGCTTCCAGATGGTTCCCGCCGGGAAAGAAGGAGGCGGTGTGGCCGTCATTGCCCATGCCGAGGATCACCACGTCAAACGGCTTTGACAGCGTATCGGTTGCCTCTCCCGCGAGCCGCGCAGCCTCTTCGGCATTGGCGGCCGGATGATAGAGGGGCACGAAACGGGCCTTCGCCGCCCGGTTCTGCAACAGGCGGGCGGAAACCAGCGCGTGGTTGGAACGGGGATGATCCGGCGGCACGAAGCGTTCGTCCACCAGCGTCACATCCACCTTTTCCCAGTCGAGATCGCGGGTGGAAAGCGCATCGAAGAACAGGCCGGGCGTCGAGCCGCCCGAGACCGCGAGCGTGGCGCGGCCGCGCGTGGCAATGCCATCGCCAAGCACGGCGGCCACCCGGTCGGCCAGCGCATCGGCAAGAAGCGCGCGGCTTTCATAGGCAAGAAAGATGCTCATGCCATCAGTCCACTTCGTGCCAGGTGCGGCCATCCCGCTCGATCAGCGCGATGGACTGGCTCGGGCCCCAGGTGCCGGCGGTATAGCCCTGCGCGGGCTGGCTGTTTGCCTCCCAGCCCTTGAGAATCGGGTCCACCCAGTTCCAAGCCGCTTCCACCTCGTCGCGACGCATGAACAGCGTCTGGTTGGAGCGGATCACGTCGGTCAGCAGCCGTTCATAGGCATCCGGATTGCGCACGCTGAAGGCCTGCGCAAAGCTCATGTCCAGCGAGACATGGCGAAGGCGCATGCCGCCGGGTCCGGGGTCCTTGATCATCAGCCATTGCTTGACGCCTTCATCCGGCTGCAGGCGGATGACGAGCTGGTTCTGCACGATGCGGCCTGCCGCCTCGTCGAAGATCGAATGCGGGATCGGCTTGAAGGAAATCACGATTTCCGACATGCGCTGCGCCAGCCGCTTGCCGGTGCGCAGATAGAAGGGCACGCCCGCCCAGCGCCAGTTGCTGATCTCGGCCTTGATCGCCACGAAGGTCTCGGTGTTGGAAACGCCGCCTTCGAGCTCCTCCAGATAGCCCTTGACCGGGCCCCCGGCGGAAGCACCGGCGCGATACTGGCCGCGCACCGTCTGCTTTTCCACATTGCCGGCATTTATCGGCTTCAGCGCCCGCAGCACCTTCAGCTTTTCGTCGCGCACGGCCTCGGCATCCATCGAGGAAGGGGCTTCCATCGCCACAAGGCAGAGAAGCTGCAGGATATGGTTCTGCACCATGTCGCGCAGTGCGCCTGCCTTGTCATAATAACCCGCGCGGCCCTCAAGCCCGACCGATTCCGCTACCGTGATCTGCACGTGGTCGATATGGGCGGAATTCCACAACGGCTCGTAAAGCGCATTGGCAAAGCGCAGCGCCATCAGGTTCTGCACCGTTTCCTTGCCGAGATAGTGGTCGATACGGAAGATCTGCTCTTCGCGGAACACCTTGCCGATGGTGTTGTTGAGCTCGAGCGCGGAGGCGAGGTCGCGGCCAATCGGCTTTTCCACCACAATACGCGACTGCTTGGTGATGAGCTTGTGGTCGCGGATCTGCTCGGCAATCGGGCCGAAGAGGGCAGGCGAAACGGCGAGATAGAAGGCGCGGATGCGCTCCTTGCCCTCTTCCAGCAGCTCCTTCAGCTTGTCCCAGCCCTGTTCGGACTTGGCATCGACCGAGACATAATGCAGGCGATCGCAGAAGCGGGTCACTTCCGTCTCGTCATAGTCATTGCCCTTCAGATGTTCCTTCAGCGCGTTGCGGGCATAGTCGCGATATTCCGCATCCGTCATCGGCGCGCGGGAGGCCCCGATGATGCGGGTCGGCTCGGACAGTTGCTGGTCGCGCTGGCGGTGGTAAAGGGCAGGCAGCAGCTTGCGCTCGGCAAGGTCACCGGTGCCGCCGAAGACAACGCAATCGAACGGCTCGACGGGAATGAACTGGCTGGTCATACGCATCTCTCTATCAATCAGGATGAGTCTTTATAATCTAATCGATTTAAAAAAGCCAGACCCGACGGAGCGGATCTGGCTTTTTCATGAAAAAATCACAAATTGTCGAGCAGTGCGTACCAGGTCAGTGCAAGGAAAAGCAAAGGCTTGCGCAGCGCATGCCCGCCGGGGAAGGGCGGGATTGCAAGGCTTCGGTAGAAGTCGAGCTCGCTCGTGTTGCCGGTGATTTCGTCGGCGTAGAGCTTGCCGCAATAATTGGCGAGCATCACCCCATGGCCGGAATAGCCGCCGATCGAGGTCACCCCCGGCATCACCTCGCGCACGAAGGGCTTGCGCGGCAGGGTAATCCCCACCGAGCCACCCCAGCTGTGGGTGATCTCCACAGTCTTCAGGGCCGGATAGATTTCGGCGATCTGCTTGCGGATATGGATCGAGATGTCGCCGGGATTGGCGGCGGTATAGGCCTCGCGTCCGCCAAACAGCAGGCGTCCGTCCTTCGTCTTGCGGAAATAGCGCACCATGAAACGGCTGTCGGCAATCGCCTCGCTGCCAGGGATCACGCCCGGCAAGCCATCCAGCGGCACGGTCGCGCCGATGAAGGACTGGATCGGCATGATATGGGCTGCCGTCACCGGCTCCAGCCGACCGATATAGCCATTGGTGGCGATCAGCACCTTTTCCGCCGTAATCGTGCCGCCGGGCGTATCGATCATGGTCTTTCCACCCGACTGGCGAATGGCCATGGCAGGCGAAAGTTCGTGAAGCGAGGCACCCGCCTCACGCGCGCACCTCGCAAGCCCGATCACCAGCTTCAGCGGATGGATATGACCGGTGCCCGCATCATAGACGCCGCAGTGAAAGCGGGTGGAGCCAACGCGCTCCTCGGTTTCCTGCCGGTCCATGAAACGGATCGCCGTATAGCCATAGCGGTTCGCCATGATATCGGCGGTCTTGCGATATTCCTCGTCCTTGCCAGGCTTGTGCGAGACGCTCATGTAACCCGGCTGGTAGTCGATCTCCACCTCGTTGTCGCGGGCGAAATCGAGGAGATGGCGCTTGGCGCGCTCGGCCATGTCGAACAGCGCGCGGGTGCGCTCGTAGCCGAATTGCGGTTCCATCTCGTCGGGCCAGGCGCGCTGGCCGGTGCCGATCTGGCCGCCATTGCGGCCAGAGGCGCCATCCCCGAAACGGGCGGCCTCGACGAGGGTGACGGACACCCCCGCCTTGGCCAGATTGAAGGCGGCCTGAAGGCCGGTAAAGCCGCCGCCGATGATGGCGACGTCCGTGCTTTTGTCGCCGTCAAGCGCCGGATAGTCCGGACGCTCGCCAGCAGACGCCTGATACCAGGATATTCCCGGTGCGATTGGGCTTTGCCACATGATCGAACCAGCCGGGGATCAGACGTTGAGAAGCAGGAATTCCCGCTCCCAGGGGCTGATCACCTGCATGAAGGTCTCGAACTCGCCGCGCTTGAGACCCGCATACATGCCGATGAATTCGGCACCAAGGCAGCCCGCAAGGCTTGGCTCGGCCTCCATCAGCGCAACCGCTTCGAGAAGCCCGCGCGGCAGGTCGATGCGGCCGTCATTCACCGTACCGCCGGCGGGCGGGGTCGGCGCGATCTCGTTGACCATGCCGAGATAACCGCAGGCAAGCGAGGCCGCGAGCGCGAGATAGGGATTGGCATCCGAACCCGGCAGGCGGTTTTCCACCCGCCGCGCCTCCGGCTTCGACACCGGAACGCGAAACGCCGTCGTTCGGTTGTCATAGCCCCATTGCGTGTTCACCGGGCTCGACATGCCGGGGGTGAGACGACGGTAGGAGTTCACGTAGGGCGCCATCATTGCCAGCGCATGCGGCACATAGCGCTGCATGCCGCCGATGAACTGGCGGAAGAGTTCCGATTCCTCGCCCTCCGGCGTGGAGAAGATGTTCTTGCCGGTCTTTGCATCCACCACCGACTGGTGGATATGCATGGCGGAACCGGCTTGTCCCTGCAGCGGCTTGGCCATGAAGGTGGCATAGATGCCATGCTTCAGTGCGGCCTCGCGGATGGTCCGCTTGAACATGAAGACCTGATCGGCAAGCTCCAGCGGATCGCCGTGGCTGAGGTTGATTTCCAGCTGTGCCGGGCCTTCTTCGTGGATGAGCGTGTCGATTTCCAGCCCCTGCTTTTCCGAGAAGGCGTAGATATCGTCCACCAGTTCGTCGAATTCGTTGACGCCGGAGATCGAATAGCCCTGACCGCCAAGGATGGTACGGCCCGAGCGGCCCTTCGGCGGTTGCAGCGGATAGTCGGGGTCTTCGTTCATGGCGACGAGATAGAATTCGATTTCCGGTGCCACCACCGGTTTCCAGCCCTTTGCGGCATAAAGGCCCATCACGCGGCGCAGCACATTGCGCGGCGTATAGCTGGTCGGTACGCCATCGATATCCACGATGTCGCAGATCACCTGCGCGGTCGGGTCTTCTTCCCAGGGCACGATGGCAAGGGTGGAAAGATCGGGTACGAGCTTCAGGTCGCTGTCGCGCTCGTCATAGCGGAAGCCGCCGGATTCATCGGGATATTCCCCGGAGATCGTGTGCCGGAACACGGCATTGGGCAGCGCGAGGGAATTGTTTCCGTTAAATTTGGAGGTAAGCATCATTTTGCCGCGCGGAACGCCGGCAAGATCGGGCGTGATGCATTCAATGTCTTCAATGCCCCGGGCGCGTAGCCATTCTCCGGCCTCCTTCCAGCCGGTAACCCCGCGTAGGGACTGTGCGGCGAGCGTTGCCTCGCCTTTGGATGATTTGGAAGATTTGGCAGCTTTGGATTTTTTCAGAGGCATGTCCCACCAGTTGGACGTTGATAATGGTGGTATCTTATCCACTCCCGGGAAATAAGCGAGGGGGCCGCGCATTGACTTTGCCGGATTCTCAGCCAAACAAGGGCGAATTTCGCGAAAGGAAGCCCGAATTGGCCCGGAAAGTGGATGTGATTGTGCTCGGTGCCGGGGCGGCAGGCCTGATGGCGGCCATCACCGCCGGTCAGCGCGGCCGCTCAGTGCTCGTGCTGGATCATGCCAGGGCCGCGGGCGAGAAGATTCGCATTTCCGGCGGCGGGCGCTGCAATTTCACCAATCTGCATGCCGGGCCGAAGAACTATCTCTCCGCCAATCCGCATTTTGCCAAATCCGCGCTTGCCCGCTACAGCCCGCGCGATTTCATCGCGCTGGTCGAAAAGCATCGCATTGCCTATCACGAAAAGACGCTCGGCCAGCTGTTTTGCGATGGCAGCGCGAAAGAAATCGTCGCCATGCTGCTTGCGGAACTTGAGGCCGCAGGCGGGCGGCTGATGCTGGCGACCGCAATCTCGTCCGTACGCAAGACGGACAGCGGCTTTGCCGTCACGACGGACCGGGACGGCGAATTCCTCGCGGAGAGCCTCGTGGTCGCGACCGGCGGCAAGTCGATCCCGAAAATGGGGGCGACGGGCCTTGCCTATCAGCTCGCCGACCAGTTCGGCCTGCCGGTCACCGAAACCCGTCCGGGTCTCGTGCCGCTGACACTGGAGCCGGGCCAGCTCGAACGGCTTTCCCCGCTTGCAGGGCTTTCCGCCGAGGCGGAAGTGAGCCATGGCAAGATACGGTTTCGCGAGGCGATCCTCTTCACCCATCGCGGGCTTTCCGGTCCCTCCATCCTGCAGATCTCCTCCTACTGGCGGGAAGGCGATGCGATCACCCTGAGGCTTGAGCCCGATCTCGATTTCCTGGCGATCCTGAAACAGGCAAAGGCAAGCCGTGGCAAGCAGGCGGTGCAGACGGTGCTGTCCGACCACCTTCCCAAGCGCCTGGCGCAATATGTGGCGGAGGAGCTGAAGATCGAGCGCCCGCTTGCCGATCTTTCGGACAAGGTGCTGGCAGCGGTTGCGGAAAGCCTTGAGGCCTGGCGGATCACCCCCGGCGGATCGGAAGGGTATCGCACCGCGGAAGTCACGCTCGGTGGTGTGGATACATCCGCGCTTGATTCCAAAACCATGCAGGCTCGCGCCGTGCCGGGCCTCTATTTCATCGGCGAATGCGTGGATGTGACCGGCTGGCTCGGCGGCTATAACTTCCAGTGGGCCTGGGCTTCCGGCCATGCGGCAGGCGAGGCGGCGTGAGACGGGTCTTGTCCATATGACGCATTGCGCATCGGGAAAGAATGGAGCAGACTGCCTCTCATGACGAGGCCGATTTGTTTTTCCAAAGCATCGTCATGTTTTAATGATTGTTAATGGGCAGGTGTCATCCTGCCTTCATGCCGCAAGGTCTTTTCCTCCCAGATGACCCGGCGCTGCATGGATAATCAAGCTGAGGAAGGGTTGCAGGGCATGAAACAGGATCGTCGCCGCGCTCGCGCCATCGCCATTGCCGAAGTCCAGAAGACGAGCGAGCAGCACTGGCTGCGCCTTGGCTTCCTGACCGGCGCCGTGCTTCTCGCTGTCGGTCTGGTGTTCAGCCTCGTGCACTGAGCACGATTGACCATATTCTTCCCGGCCCGGTACGCCCGGGCCATCCTGCGGATGTCGCTTTTCCCGAAAACATGAAAAAGCCGCGCGAGTGGCCGCAACCGGCACTCCCATGCCCGGTCATCGGCCCCTTGCGCGGCGAAAACCCCCGCCAGAACGGGGGCTCTCAAATCTGTCAACCTGACGGATCACATTGGCATGCCAGCCCGGTGGATCAGGCTGTCGGGCCCTGCGTGAGGATCACCGGGATCAGGAGATCGCCCCAGTTGCCGCCGCCACCATGGTGGCGGGCCGAGCGCACGAGTTCCACCGAAACCCCGGCATCGACCGCCTTCATCACCGACTGATTGAGCCGGTGCAGGTCATTGGCCACCATGCGGATCATGGCCTGCTGGTCGCTGGACATGGCGGATGCCTGTTCTTCAGCCCGTTCCTTAACGCGTGTCTGCGGTGCCATCGTATCACTCCTCGTCTTAGGGGTCCCGATGCGGTTTGTAAAACAAGTCACAAGCCGCTTTCATGTCTTTGTCTGCGTCTCTTTCGACGACCCGTCTGTCGTCCTCTGATGTGACTGTTTTTACACTGCACTGCGAAAGAGCACCAGAAAATAACGGAAATTCCGCCCATCAAAAGGGTTATGATGTCTTGTCTTTGACAAGTGCACGCTGTAAATTTGTAAAAACTGTAAATCCGATCGCGGTAGCAGGTTTGTAAAAGGCGTGACAAATGGCTGAAAACAAGATTTTTGCCGGGCCGCGCGTGCGGCGCATCCGCAATGCACTGAACCTGACCCAGACGGCGATGGCCGAGGCGCTGGAGATTTCGCCCTCCTATCTCAACCTGATCGAGCGAAACCAGCGGCCGCTGACGGTGCAATTGCTGCTGAAGCTTGCCGCCGTCTACAAGGTCGATCTCGACGAGCTGCGCGGGACGGGCAGCGACATGGCAGGCGGCCTGCGGGAAGTCTTTGCCGATCCGCTGCTGGCGGGCGAAATTCCGGGTGACCAGGAACTGGTCGAGGTGGCGGAGGCTGCCCCCAATGCCGCAACCGGCATTGTCAAGCTCTACCGTGCCTATCGCGAGCAGGCGGCCCGTCTTACCGATCTCGCCGAGCTTCTGGCGAGGGAGGGGCATGACACGTCGCTTTCGGCCGCCCGCCTGCCGATGGACGAGGTGCGCGAAAAGCTGGAGCGGCGCAGCCATTATTTTGCGGCGATCGAGACGGCGGCGGAGGCTTTTCACGAAAAGCTGTCGGCGGGCGATGGCCTGCTGCCGGTGCTGAAGGAGTGGCTGCGGGCCGAACATGGCATTGTTGTGCGCCTGCTGCCGATCCATGCCATGCCGAACCAGCGCCGCCGGTTCGACCGGCACTCGATGCGGCTGTTCCTGTCGGAGCGGCTGTCGCCGCAGGAGCAGATGCGCGAAATCGCGCAGGAAGCCTCGCTGCTGGCGCTGCGCGAGGAAATTCTTGCCGAGCTGGAGGCGCTGGCGCTTTCCAGCCACGAGGCGCGGCGTATCGGCCGGTTCGAGCTGGCGCGGCATGCGGCGCTTGCCCTGATCATGCCCTATCAGCCTTTTCTCGCGCAGGCGCAGCGGGCAAAATATGATGTGGATCTGCTGCGAAGCCGCTTTTCCGCCTCGTTCGAGCAGGTGGCGGAGCGGCTCACCATGCTCGCCCGGCCCGGTGCTTCCGGCATTCCTTTTTTCCTGATGGAAATTGACCATGCCGGCAACCGCTTGCGGCGGCAGGGCGCGCAGGGGTTTCCGCATTCCCGCTTTGGCGGTGGCTGCCCGAAGCTCAATATCCACAGCGCCTTTGCCCAGCCCTCGCAAATCCTCGTGGATCGGGCCGTGATGCCGGATGGAACCGGCTATCTGCTGGTTTCCCGCACGCTCGAAGGGCCGCAGGCGGGCTTTCAGGAAAGGCTGCGGCGCACGGCGGTGCTGATCGGCTGCGATCTCGCCCATGCGGAGGAAACGGTCTACGGACAGGCCTCCGCGGGCGGTTTCGCGCCGGTCGAAATCGGTGCCGCCTGCCGCCTCTGCGAACGCCCCGGCTGCCTGTCACGGGCCGAGCCGCCGGTGACCAGACCGCTCGGTCTCGACGAGATGGTCAGCGGCATGAGTGCCTTCGATTTTCAATAAAGAACGCTTTTGGGGAATATGATTATAAAAATCACCCTTGCCGCCTTTCGTTTTCCTCCATAATCTTCTCCCTAATGAAACGTGAAGGACGGGACAAAAAGCTGCCCAAACCTTCCAAAAGGGAGAACATCATGAAATTTTCGCGGATAATGACGGCTGCGCTTGCTACTTTATGCCTGCCCGCACTCGCACATGCCGAAGACAAGGTCGTAAATGTTTACAACTGGTCCGATTATATCGACAGCTCCATTCTAGAAGATTTTACCAAGGAAACCGGCATCAAGGTTGTCTACGACGTGTTCGACAACAACGAGACGCTGGAGACCAAGCTGCTTGCGGGCGGCACCGGTTATGACGTGGTTGTGCCCTCGGGCGACTTCCTGCAGCGACAGATCCAGGCGGGCGTGTTCCAGAAGCTCGACAAGTCGAAGCTCCCGAACATTTCCAACATGTGGGATGTGATCAACGAGCGCACCGGCACCTATGATCCGGGCAATGAATATGCCATCGACTATATGTGGGGCACCACCGGCATCGGCTATAACAAGGCCAAGCTGAAGGAAATCACCGGCTCGGATACGCCGCCCACCTGGGATACGCTGTTCAATCCGGACAATGCCGCCAAGTTCAAGGATTGCGGCATCTACATGCTCGATGCCCCGAAGGAAGTGCTGGCCGCTACCCTCAACTATCTCGGCCTCGATCCGAACTCGCACAAGCTGGAAGACATCGAAAAGGGCGGTGAAGTGCTCGCCAAGGTTCGCCCCTTCGTGCGCAAGTTCCACTCGTCGGAATATATCAATGCGCTCGCCAATGGCGATATCTGCCTGGCGCTCGGCTGGTCGGGTGACGTGTTCCAAGCCCGCAACCGTGCCGCCGAAGCCAAGGCCGGTGTGGAAGTGGGCTATGTGATCCCGGATCAGGGCGCGCAGATGTGGTTCGACATGATGGCCATCCCCGCCGATGCGCCGCATGTGGAAGAGGCCCATGCCTTCCTCAACTATCTGATGAAGCCGGAAGTGATCGCCAAGGCCTCGAACTACGTGTTCTACGCCAATGGCAACAAGGCTTCGCAGGCCTTCATCAACAAGGAAGTGATCGACGACAAGGCGATCTATCCCTCTGATGACGTTATGAAAAAGCTGTTCACCGTCACCCCTTATGACCAGAAAACGCAAAGGCAGGTGACCAGGCTGTGGACGAAGATCGTCAGCGGCCAGTAACGAACAGGAAGAAATGCCCGGAGCGACAAGCCCGGGCATTTTCGCTATAAAAAACCGGGGAACCCATCATGAAATCACTCGGCAGTATACGCCGTTCCTTTGCTCCGTGGTCTGATCCGAATTCCATTCCTTACATTTCGATCCGGAACGTCACGAAGAAATTTGGCGATTTCGTCGCCGTCGACAATCTCTCGCTTGATATCTACAACCGCGAATTCTTTGCGCTGCTTGGCGCATCCGGCTGCGGCAAGTCCACGCTGTTGCGCATGCTTGCGGGCTTTGAACAACCAACCTCCGGCGAAATCGTGCTTGACGGGCAGAACATGGCCGGCACGCCGCCCTATCGCCGCCCGGTCAACATGATGTTCCAGTCCTATGCGCTCTTCCCGCATATGACGGTGGAAAAGAACATCGCCTTCGGCCTCAAGCAGGATGGCATGCCGGCAAACGAGATCGCGGAGCGCGTGAAGCAGATGCTGAAGCTCGTGAAGCTCGAAAAATTCGCCGCCCGCAAGCCGAACCAGCTTTCCGGCGGCCAGCGGCAGCGCGTGGCGCTGGCGCGTGCCGTTGCCAAGCGGCCGAAAGTGCTGCTTCTCGATGAACCGCTCGGCGCGCTGGACAAGAAGCTGCGCGAGGAAACCCAGTTCGAACTGATGGACCTGCAGCAGGAGCTTGGGCTTACCTTCGTGATCGTGACCCACGACCAGGAAGAGGCGATGACCATGGCCGACCGCATCGCGGTGATGAATGCGGGCAAGGTGATCCAGGTGGCCACGCCACCGGAAATCTATGAAGCGCCGAACAGCCGCTTCGTGGCCGATTTCATCGGCGACGTGAACATTTTCGATGGCAAGGTCACCGCTGTGACCGGCGAATTCGTGGATATCGAGGCCGAAGGCGGCGTGAAGCTGCGCATGGTCTCTTCCGAACCGCCTGCCGTGGGCCAGAATGCGGCGGCCGTGATCCGCCCGGAAAAGATCCGGGTGACCGGCGAAAAGCCTGCCGGAAGGGCCAATGCGCTCGAAGGCGAGATCTGGGATATCGGCTATCTCGGCGACATGACCGTGTTTCGCGTCAAGCTCGATGGCGGCAAGATCGTCAAGGCCTCCTCGCTCAATGCGGTGCGCGCGGCAGAAGACCCGCTGACCTATGACCAGAAGGTCTGGGTCTCCTTCGATGAAAATGCCGGTGTGGTTCTGAAGGATTGAGATGATGGGCGCGATTGGAACTTTCTTCCGCAAGCGCATCGTCATCATGGTCCCTTATGCCTGGCTGACGGTGTTTTTCCTCATTCCCTTCTTCATCGTGCTGCGCATTTCGCTGTCGACCAGCGAGATCGCCATGCCGCCCTATTCGCCGGTCTTTTCGATGGCCGATGGCTGGGCAGGCTGGATGGAGAAGTTCAACCTCCTGTCCTTCGACAATTTCGTCTGGCTGACGGGTGATCCGCTCTATTTCGAGGCCTATTTCTCGAGCGTGAAGATCGCGCTGATCTCGACGCTTCTGACCCTGCTCGTCGCCTATCCGATTGCCTATGGCATGGCGAAGGCGCCGGGCACCGTGCGGCCGACCCTGCTGATGCTGGTGATCCTGCCGTTCTGGACGAGCTTCCTCATCCGCGTCTATGCCTGGATCGCGATCCTGAAGCCGGAAGGGCTGCTCAACGAGCTGCTGATGGGCATCGGTGTCATTCACGAGCCGCTGATCATCCTCAACACCACCTATGCGGTCTATATCGGCATCGTCTATTCCTACCTGCCTTTCATGGTGCTGCCGCTCTATTCGGCGCTGGAAAAGATGGACGGAACCCTGATCGAGGCGGCGGAAGATCTCGGCTGCACGCCGGTCGGTGCCTTCTGGAAGGTCACCTTCCCGCTGTCGATCCCGGGTGTGATCGCCGGCTGCATGCTGGTCTTCATCCCCGCCGTCGGCGAATTCGTGATCCCGGACCTGCTCGGCGGTTCCGAAACGCTGATGATCGGACGCACGCTCTGGAACGAATTCAACGCCAACCATGACTGGCCTGTCGCCTCGGCGGTCGCGATCGTGCTGCTCGCGATCCTGATCATTCCGATCGTGTTCTTCCAGCATCTTCAAGCCAAGTCGGCGGAATAGGGGAGGCGAGACCATGCAAAGATGGACACCTTTCAACATCGTCTCGGTGGTTCTGGGATTTGCCTTTCTTTATATCCCGATCCTGCTGCTGGTGATCTTTTCCTTCAACGAATCGAAGCTGGTCACGGTCTGGGCGGGCTTTTCCACCAAGTGGTATGTCTCGCTTCTCAGCAACAAGTCGGTGCTGGATGCCGCCTGGGTGACGATCCGGATCGGGCTCGTCTCCGCCACCATCGCCACCGTGCTCGGCACGATGGCGGCGCTGACGCTGGTGCGCTACCGCCGGTTCAACGGGCGCATGCTGTTTTCCGGCATGGCCTATGCACCGCTCGTCATGCCGGAGGTGATCACCGGGCTTTCGTTGCTGCTGCTCTTCGTCGCCATGGGCATGGATCGCGGCTTCTGGACGGTGCTGATCGCCCATATCACCTTCACCATGTGCTTTGTGGCGGTGGTGGTGCAGTCGCGGCTGCTCACCTTTGATGAATCGGTGGAGGAAGCCGCGATGGATCTCGGGGCATCGCCCGTTACCACCTTTTTCCACGTGACGCTGCCGATCATCATGCCTGCGGTGTTTTCCGGCTGGGTGCTGGCCTTCACGCTGTCGCTCGATGACCTCGTCACCTCGGCCTTCACCACCGGGCCGGGCACGACGACGCTGCCGATGAAAATCTACAGCCAGGTGAAGCTCGGCGTGACACCGGAAATCAATGCGGTCTCGACCATCATGATCGCCATCGTCACGGTCGGCGTGGTGATTGCCTCGATCATCACCAAACGGCAAGAATTGCAGCGCCAGCGCGATGAGCGCATGGCCATGGCCCAGCCCTGAAAGACAAGAGCCCGGCCTTCGCGCCGGGCTTTTCTTCTTCTAGTCGTCGAAATGCGGCATGAAGAGATAGGCCGAAAGCCAGATCGGCACCACCACCAGCGCGCCCAGTGTCAGGCGCGGGGCCATCCAGGTCCAGGCGCGGGTGAAGAAGGCATAGAGATCATCGACGGTGAGATTGGCGGTCTTCAGGATCGAATCCGGCGTGATGCCGAGAAGGCCCAGCACCCAGCCCGCAATCAGCGAGGCCAGCAGCAGTTTGATCAATCCCCAAATGATGCGGCGCACCGTTCAACCCCCATGAACAATGATTCGACCGCCAGTCTAGATCATTTCCACCGCTTTGGGCTGACCTTATCACCATTCGCAGTCGTAATGATCGGTTTGGATAAGATGTAAAGCGGCGCGCTTCGACCTCTTTATAATGCGGTGCAGCATGGTATAGAGGGACCGGCTTTAGGCCCTTGCGCTCTGGGTGGCATGATTTTGGAGGAAAACATGGTTCTCGAACAGCCCTTGTGGGTTCCATCCGAGGCCTTCATGGCAAAGGCGCCGATGCGCGCCTTCATCGACTGGTGCGCGAAGCGGGAAGGCCTGACCTTTGCCGATTACGATGCCTTTCACCAGTGGTCGATTGATGCGCGCGGGGCCTTCTGGTCCGCCGTCTGGGATTTCTGCGGCGTGAAGGGCAAGAAGGGCGAGCGCCTGCTGATCGATGACGAGCGGATGCTCGACGCCCGTTTCTTTCCCGATGCCGCGCTGAATTTCGCTGAAAACCTGCTGTCGCGCCGGGGCTCCGGCGATGCGCTCGTCTTTGTCGGCGAAGACAAGGTTCAAAGCCGGATGAGCTGGGATCAGCTTGCAGCGCTCGTCTCGCGGCTGCAGCAGGCTTTTCAGGCGATGGGCATCGAAAAGGGCGACCGCATTGCCGCGATGATGCCGAATGTGCCGGAAACGGTGGCCGCGATGCTGGCCGCCGCATCCTTCGGGGCAATCTGGTCCTCCTGCTCGCCCGATTTCGGCGAACAGGGCGTGCTCGATCGCTTCGGCCAGATCGAGCCGAAACTGTTCATCACCTGCGATGCCTACTGGTACAATGGCAAGAAGCAGGATGTGGCGGAAAAGGCGCGTGCGGTCGCGGCCAAGCTCGGGGTTCCGGCGCTGGTCGTGCCCTATGCGGGTGACGCGGAGGCTGCGGCCCGCACCATCGGCAATGCAAAAACGCTTGCCGCCTTCATTGCGCCTTTCGCGGCAAAGGAAATTGCGTTCACGCCGCTGCCCTTTTCGCATCCGCTCTATATCCTGTTTTCCTCGGGCACGACCGGGGTTCCGAAATGCATCGTGCATTCGGCCGGCGGCACGCTGATCCAGCATCTCAAGGAACACCGCCTGCATTGCGGCCTGTCGGAAGGCGAAAAGCTGTTCTACTTCACCACCTGCGGCTGGATGATGTGGAACTGGCTGGTCTCGGGGCTGGCGCTTGGTGCAACGCTCTGCCTCTATGATGGCTCGCCCTTCTATCCGGATGGCAATGTGCTGTTCGACTATGCGGCGAAGGAACAGTTCGCCATCTTCGGCACCTCCGCGAAATACATCGATGCGGTGCGCAAGGGTGGCATCGAACCGGCAAGGACGCATGATCTTTCGGCGCTGCGGCTGATGACCTCCACCGGCTCGCCGCTGTCGCCGGAAGGCTTCTCCTTCGTCTATGAGGGGATCAAGCCGGATGTGCAGCTTGCCTCGATCTCCGGCGGCACGGATATCGTCTCCTGCTTCGTGCTCGGCAATCCGCTGAAGCCGGTATGGCGTGGCGAAATCCAGGGCCCGGGTCTCGGCCTTGCCGTCGATGTCTGGGACGACGAGGGCAAGCCGGTGCGCGGCGAAAAGGGCGAGCTGGTCTGCACCCGCGCCTTCCCGTCGATGCCGGTGATGTTCTGGAACGACGAGGGCCAGAAGAAATATCGCGCCGCCTATTTCGAGCGCTTCGACAATATCTGGTGCCATGGCGACTTTGCCGAATGGACCGGCCATGGCGGGCTGATCATTCATGGCCGCTCGGATGCAACGCTCAATCCCGGTGGCGTGCGCATCGGCACGGCAGAAATCTACAATCAGGTCGAGCAGCTGGACGAGGTGATCGAGGCGATCTGCATCGGCCAGGATTTCGAGGATGATGTGCGCGTCATCCTGTTCGTGCGCCTTGCCGCAGGCGAGACGCTGACGCCGGATCTTGTTGCGAAGATCAAGACGAAGATCCGCACGGGGGCCTCGCCGCGCCATGTGCCGGCCAAGGTGCTGGCCGTCAGCGATATTCCGCGCACCAAGTCCGGCAAGATCGTCGAGCTTGCGGTGCGCGAAGTGGTGCATGGCCGCCCGGTGAAAAACAAGGAGGCGCTTGCCAATCCGGAAGCGCTGGATCTCTTCGCAGATCTGGCCGAGCTTCGCACCGCCTGACTTTGCTGAATGAAAAGAAAGAGTTCAGGCGGCGCGGGGTTTAAAAAAAGCGTTCCGCTTAACGACTTCTTAGGAAAGGTTTGGCATTGATGAATAGACTTGGGGCCGCGCCATGATCGCACGGCTTTGGAGCCCCTTGCTCCATGAGACATGATGTTACTCGACTCGAGCGCTCGTTGATCAGCATCTGGAATACCTATTAAAGGCAGCTTCGGCTGCCTTTCTTTTTGGCGTCAAACCCGGCGGTCGAGCGAGCGGGAGACGAGGATCGCGGGTATCAGACCGGCCAGAATGATGATCAGCGCCGCAATCGAGGCATCCTCCACCCGCGCCCGCGAGGCATTTTCATAGACAAGGGTCGCGAGCGTGTTGAAGTTGAAGGGGCGCAGCAGGATCGTCGCCGAAAGCTCCTTCAGCGTTTCGATGAACACCATGAGGCCTGCGGTCAGAAGGGCAGGGCGCAGGTTCGGCAAAAGCACGCTGACCAGCGCCTGCAGCCGGGTTCGCCCGAGCGTGCGGGCTGCCATGTCAAGATGCGGCGAAAGCTTCTGGAAGCCGCTGTGGATATTGCCTTCCGCCATGGTGAGGAACCGTACGGTCAGCGCATAGACGATGGCAAAGCCGGTGCCGGAGAGCAGAAGTCCGGTGGATATGCCGAACCAGCCGCGCATCAGCCCATCCAGCGCGTTGTCGAAAGCGGCAAAGGGCAGAAGCACGCCCAGCGCCAGCACCGTTCCCGGCACCGCATAGCCGAGCGAGGCAAGACGGCCGGAAAGCCGGGCCGCAGGCGTGCGGGCAATTCGCCCGGCATAGGAGAGGATGAAGCCGAGGGTAACGGCAAAGAAGGCCGTCAGGCCCGCAACCGAAAGGGTGGTCAAGAGCGCGCTCACGAGCTTGCGGTCGGCAAGATGATCCAGCCGGTGCAGGGCATAGTCGCCGAGCACCAGAACGGGGATCAGAAAGCCGAGTGCCACCGGCAGGAAGCAGATGAAGATGGCGGCTGCCGCCTTCCAGCCGCGAAGATGAATGCGCACCGCATCATGCACGATTGCCGTGGTCTTGCCCGCCGCATAGCGCTGGCGGCGGCGGGCGGCCCGCTCCATGGCAATCAGCCCGGCGGCGGCGACAAGCAGGATCACGGCTAGCTGGGCGGCCGCGCCGAGGCTGCCCCGGTTCAGCCAGGTGTCATAGATCGCGAAGGTCAGCGTGTTGACCCCGAGATATTCCACGGTGCCGATATCGTTCAGACTTTCCATCATCACCAGCGACAGGCCGACCGCGATTGCAGGCCGTGCCATCGGCAACTGGATGCGGAAGAAAACCTTGAGCGGCCCGGCTCCCAGCGTGCGCGCCACATCGGCCGCAGCCCTTCCCTGCATCAGAAACATCGAGCGGCAGGAGAGATAGATGTAGGGGTAGAGCACGGCGCTCAGCACAAGCACCGCGCCCCCCATGGTGCGGATGTTCGGGAACCAGTAGTCGTGAATGCTTTTAAAGCCGAAAGCCGCACGCAGGCCCGTCTGCACCGGACCGGTATAATCCAGGAATTCGCCAAAGGCATAGGCCGCGAGATAGCCGGGGATTGCCAGCGGCAGCACCAGCGCTGCGGTGAAGAACCGGCGGAGCGGAAAATCGCAGGCCGTCGTCAGCCAGGCGGTGACGATGCCGATCAGCGCGGAAAAGAAGCCGGTCAGAACAAGAAGCTCGATGGTGCGGCCCGCCGCGCGCGGCAGCACCACCTCGAGCAGATGTGGCAGGCCTTCCGAACCGCCGGTCAAGGCCAGCCAGAGAATGGCCAGAACCGGCATCGCCACCGTCAGGGCGATCATCACGGAAAGGGCCGACAGGCCGGATTGCTCCGCCTTGACAGCCCCGATCCGCTCCGCCGGTTGGGTGATGGGCTCGATTGTCACGGGTTGAAACCGCCTTTGCCGCTCTTTTCTTTACGCCCTGCTCTTAAGCAGGAGAGGATCAGTTCGCAAGAACGCGCGGCGAGGGAAAGGTGATTTCGACCAGCGTTCCCTCGTTGGGCGTCGACTGGATGGTGAAGTTTGCGCGGTTCGCATCCACCATCGCCTTGGTGAGCGGCAGGCCGAGACCGGTGCCGTCACCGCGCCGCGCCTTGCCGCCGCCGGTGACCTGCCGGAACGGCTTCATCGCCTGTTCGAGCTCCGCCCGGGTCATGCCGATGCCGGTATCGCGGATGCGCAGAACCACGCTGCCATTGGTTTCATAGGCGGTGGAAACGACGATCTGCCCGCCGGCCGGCGTGAAGCGGATGGAATTGGCAAGGATGTTCAGCACGATCTGCTTGATGGAGCGCAGATCCGCCACCACATCCGGCACCGCATCGGAAAAGGCGGTGCGGATGATCACCCGCTGGTTATGCGCCTGCGGCTGCACCAGCGAGACCGCTTCCGAGACCGCATCATTGAGGCCGACGGCGGCAAATTCCAGCTCCATCTCGCCCGCCTCGATCTTGGAAATATCGAGCAGGTCATTGACGATATCGAGCACCAGACGGCCCGAGCGGGCAATGTCATTGGCATATTCCACATAGCGCGGATGGCCGATGGGTCCGAAATGCTCGATTGCCATCATGTCGGAAAAACCGATGATCGCGTTGAGCGGCGTGCGGATTTCGTGGCTGACGCGGGCAAGGAAATCGCTTTTGTGGGCATTTGCCGTCTCGGCGGCACGCTTGGCGCTTTTCAGCTCCTCTTCCGACCGCTTCCACTGGGTGATGTCGCGGATCACCGCGCAGAAACCGTTGGAGGCCGAAAGCTTGCCGATGGTCATGAACAGCGGAATGAAGCCGCCGGAGGCCTCGCGGCCGATCACCTCGCGCCCGTCATTCAGCACGCTTGCCACACCATGGCCGGTCATGCCCGCCAGATAATCGGCAACCGCGCGGTGGCTCTCATGGGCAAAGAGCATCACGAAGGGCTTGCCGCGCGTCTCGGTCTCGTCATAGTCGAACAACGCGCTTGCCGAACGGTTCATCGAACGGATCGTGCCTTCGGGTCCGATGATCACCACGCCATCGGTCGCGGTTTCGAGGATCGAGCGCAGTTCTTCCACCTCGACCGTCAGCGCCTCGACCCTTGCATTCAGGCGTGTCTCTTCCTCATCCGCCAAGCCTTGCGGCTCGATGCCCTTTTCCGTGGACGCCGGTTTCTGGCCCGAGGGAATGAGCGCGAGAAGAAGGGCCGTGCCATCCTCCCAGCGCACCGATTGCAGCCGCGCCGTCACCGGCACCAGCTGATCGTCGGCGCACACCATGGAAAGCCCGCCGGACTGATCCGGCATGCCTTCAAGGTCCTTGTGATGCAACAGCGAATCGAGCCCGCCGACGGCATCCAGCGCGGCAAGATCGGCATAGCCGGAAATCTTCAAGAATTCCGGATTGGCATGGATCAGCCGGTCACCGGTGTGAATGAGGATCGCCACCGGCACCTCGTCGATCACATCCGCCGTCAGGCCGTGATCGCGCGCGGTGCGGGAGGGGATGAGCGAGGCGAGCATTTCGAGCTGCTCGGTTTCGCTGGCGGACGGTGTTTGCTCGACCGGCTCAGCCTCAGGCACCGTTTCCAGAGCCGGTTCGGAAATTGCGGTTTCTGCGTCCGGCTCTTCGGTTCTTGCCTGGTCGCCTGCCACCGATGCTTCCGGCTCGGCGGTCTGCGTCAGCGATGCTGCCGTTTCGCCTTCCATCGCGCCGTCGGGTTCGGATGCGGTCGCGGAAACGGCCTCCTCTTCCTCCTGCTCGCGGCGGAAGGGCTCAAGCTGGCGGGCGATTTCGCGGAAGGCTTCCTGCTCGCCGGGTGTCAGCCCGTCGCGGGCGCGGCTGCGCCGGTCATCGAGATTGATGATCTTTTCGCCTTCGGTGCGAGGAAGCGGATCAGCAAAGCGCAGAACCGGCGGCTCCTCGCGCGTCTCGGTGACCTCGGGCGAAACGGCTTCGGCTGCTTCCGGCTCCGCGTCCTCGTCATCCGCGCTGAAATGGAAGGCTTCGAGCGGCGCTTCGGGAGCGGTCTCTTCCGGAGGTGCGGTCTCGCCTGCGGCAAGGGTCAGGCCGATCCGGCTCTCATCCTCGATGGCATCGGACAGGCGCACGATGCCGAAGCCGCGGAAACCGTCGAATTCGCGGTTGCGCTTGTAGGTCGGAAGGGCGGCAAGATCGACCGGCGCTTTCAGGGTCGTGCCCTCGATCGGCCAGTAGATCGTCTTGCCGGACCAGGTGTCGCGCCGACCGAGGAGTTCCTCGAGCTTGCCTTCCGGATCGAGTTCCAGAAGGTTCGCGATATCGGCAAAGGCGGTTCCCGTCAGCGAGGCCGCATGCGGGCCGACGGCAGCGGCAAGCTCCGGCGATACTTCGGAGAAATTGCCATCCGCATCGATCTTCCAGACGAAACGGGTCGGACGCGCCTGCCGGTCGAAGCGGAAGCCATCGGTGTCATCCGCCGCTTCGGCCGATGCTTCGGCTTTCGCATCCGTGTCTGAAACGGGCTCCGCATCCGCAATCCTGTCCGGAAGAGGGGAGGCCTGTTCGGTTGCAAGATGCACGGGCTCGCCCGGGATATCTGGCTCTGCAGGCGCAGGGTCTGCCGCTTGCGGTTCTGCCTCTGCAACAGGGGCCTCTTCCGCCGTTTCTTCCGGTTCCAGACCGGGCGGCAGGATGGTTTCCTCAACCTCTTCCGCGCTCTCCTCGATGGCAGCCTCGACCAGAGGATGGGGTACTACGGAAGGCGCGGTATCGGCAACCGGCAGCGGTGCCGCTTCCGGTGTCGCGACCGGCGGCTCGTCCACGGTCTCGGGAAAATCATTGGCCGGGCCCATGTTGCCGAGAATGGTTTCCACGGCAAAGAGCAGGTGCATGGCCGGACTGTCGGACACGGTGCCGATCGCCGCAGGCAGATAGCCCTTGCCGGTTGGCACCGGACGCTTCACCAGCCGCTCGGCACTGCCCGAAACCATGGCAACGAGCGTGCGCGCGGTCTGCGGCGCGAGCTTGATCGCACCAAAACCGGCAGAGGCGGCGAGCACCGTGCCATCGGCCCCGAGCACGGCCATATGCGTATCGGGATCATCGAAGCCCTTCAGCATCGCACGCGCAATCTCGTCTGCCTTCAGCGGACTGTTGCTGACCGGGGCGGCAAACAGCAGCGCCTCCACATCGCCATGCAGGCGGATGCGCTCCACCACGGCCTGCACCGGCACGCGCTGGAAGCCGGACGGAATGCGGATGAGGAAGCTGCGGCTCTCGCCGGTGGCGGACAGCTGGCGGGCGGTTGATTCCACCTGCCGGAAAGTCACGTCATTGCGGTTCGGACCGTCTTCGATCAGGTCATAGATCAGCGCATTGCCGAAAAGGGCAGAACCCGCGCCATTGGCGAAAAGCACATCCTGCAGATCGAGCGAGAAGAGGACGATCGCCTCTCCGCGGGCAAAATGATCCTTCACCCGTTCATGAACGGCGATATCGATGAAAGGATATTGCACTGCGGGCATGGCCGAACCTTAAAACACGTGGGATGCCAACTTCTTGACCTTAACACATTCTTAATACGTTCACAGCCCCGCAAAGGTCCATATGCAAAGCCCAAAACCACGCAAGAGGGTTAATGGGTGTGCGGCATCGCACAAATTTTTAGATTTCATGTTGCAATGCACAAAAACCGGTGCTATATAATCGGGCATGGAATGGTCCAGGGCGCCTGCGATTGGCGCCGCTTTGCACAAGGAGTGCGCATCATGGCTGCCAAGAAAAACGAAGACGTATTTTCCGTATCCTCTTTCGATCCGTCCAAGGTCACGGAATCGCTGCGCGATTTCGCCGAGAAGGGCGCTGAACAGTCCAAGCAGGCTTTCGCCCGCATGAAGACTGTTGCCGAAGACGCGACCAAGACGGTTGAATCCACCGTTCAGACGGCTCAGGCCGGCACCGTAGACCTCGGCCTCAAGGCCATCGAGGCTCTGCGCACCAATGCTGAATCCTCCTTCGCCCACATGGAAGCCCTGCTCGGCGTGAAGTCGGTTTCGGAATTCTTCGAACTGCAGACCTCGTTCCTGCGCAAGCAGGCCGAAGTGGCCGTCGAACAGGCCAAGTCCATGCAGGAAGCCACCCGCAAGCTCGCCGAGACCGTTTCCAAGCCGGCCAAGGATGCCGCTGAAAAGGCGCTCGCAGGCTTCAAGGCTGCCTGATATAAAATCGTCCTCCCAAGACGATGAAAGGCCGGGCCCGCCGCCCGGCCTTTTTGCGAATGATGATGCGAAAGGGTCTTGCCAAAAGAGGAAACTCCTTCTATTTGGACCCCCGTGACGCTGTCACGCCCTTTGTGCGGTTGTAGCTCAGTTGGTTAGAGCGCAGGTTTGTGGCACCTGAGGTCAGTGGTTCGACCCCACTCAACCGTACCATTTCTCTTAAAAATTATGCAGGAAATACAGAGTCTTACGGGGCGTTATGCGGTCCATTCGGGCTTGCTACCATATATGGAAATGGCCCCGCTTGGAGGCCATAACACTCTCATAACATTTTTATTCCGTAACAACTACATTTCTCCGGTGTCGATCCAGTGCTGGAAGACCTTAACGAGTGCCTTCACCTGATCGAGTGACAGGTGCATGCGTCCCTCTGTGTCGCCTTCTTTCAATGCGCACGAGAGCCAAAGAGCGGAGTTTGTCTGGTCTTTGTAGCAGGCGCTGGACACCTGGATCGAACACTGATTCTCGTGCCACCAGTCTTTAAACTGCAGGGTCTGGAATCCTCGCGGTGTCGAGCCGCGTTTGAAGCCTTTTGGAAGACGATATCGCTTTGGCTGTGTCATGCTCGACCCTCAACAATCTCAAGCCCTAAATAGCTCAGCCAGTCTTCCCATGCTCGGATGAATGATCTCTTTGCCAGTGCTTTTGTTGCTCCTCCACGGCGCTTGTCTACGGGATGGAAAGCGTTGAGACTATAGAACCAGTCTCCATTAGGTCTCTTGAATACATAACCGATTATGTTTTCATTTCGATAAGCGATCTCTATGTCACTGTCTTGTTTCTTCCAAACGATGCCGCTCATGCCCGGCCTCCGGTGTTCTTGTCGTCGCGCTTTCTGTCGCGGAACCATTCAACAAGGGTTTCGATGAGCATGATTGCCAGGACTACGACGAAGCCAACAGCTCCGATGATTGTTGCCTCGTGGCTGTATTGGATGATTATCGTTGTGTCATAGGTCATGCTCGACCCTCCGCAAACCGTTGAACAAACTCGTCCAGTGCGTCGGCTAGTTCGTCATCGAACTCGATCACCTCGAAACCTTCAGGCAATTCTTTCCATACGCCAGGTTTGATGTTGATGTAGTCCTCATCCCTCGGTCTATAGACCTCGCCTTCGAACCGTCCTGTCTCGGCGAAGGTGGCAAGAATGACCGCAAGCTCTGCGGCCACCTCTCTTGTGATCAGGATGTCTTGCTGACCGGGAGCATCCAAGCCTAGCCACAAGGCGTCGGTCTGAATGAACCGGCCTTCGGAGATCGAGCAGAGCCTGTTCATTCCGTCAGTAAAGTGAGCCTCGGCAGGAAAGTAGTTGTCTCCATCATCGACCCAGCTTTCGTTAAAGTGGATCATGGGTGCTTTGCGACGAGTCATCGTTTGCCCCTCCATACTGCGTCCAAAAATTCAATGTCAGCATCGCTGACTGGAGGACACCAACCGATCTCTCGGCTGAATTGGTCGTGAAGAATTTTCAAATGGATGACGTAAAACCTATGCCGAATGTGTCGGATAATAGGTAGTCTCTTCAAGTAGCCAGCTCTTTTGAAAAAGAATTGCGAAAGATGGTACGTAACCAGGTACGTAGCCAACATAACGAATGGAAGCGTTGCCACGTAGAGCAGGAAGAGGACTATGAACTTGTTCATATCAGACCTCCTCACACGATAGCCGCTAGGAAAAGCCCAACGAAAATGCTGAAGCAGATCGACAGCCAAATTGGAGCGGTCACGGCAAGCCACGACCAATTGATGTGACCTGTCAGCTTGAGGCCGATGAAGAGGAGCGAGAGAGCGAACATAAATAAAATCATTTTGGCTCTCCTTACTTCTCAGACTTCTTTGCAGCAGAAGAGATGCCGCTGAAGAAGGCAATGACCGCCAATGCGGCAAAAGGCGAAAGCACTTGCCCCCAAGACCAGTCAATTTGGTGAGTAAGTTTCAATGCTATGAATAGGAGGACTAGAGCCTCAACAAAAGTGATCTTCATTTTTATCTCCCTAATGGACACTGATGATCAGCAGTGCCTTGAGGAGAATTCTGACATACAACGCCGCATGAATTTTTTGGCCGGCAGAAAATTATTCCGCATGATCCCCGGAGACAGAAAGGGAACAGGGTGGTAAGCCTCATTCAAAATTATAGGTTTAGAAAGCGGAGAGTCTTAGCTTTCTGACACAAGAAAGATTCGGGAGAACATATGTTGACCAGAGTTCAGACCGCCGAGCCGCAGTCAGCATCAGACGACTTCGTTCAGTTTGTGAATGGTCGCAAGTTCAAAACGGTTATGGCCGATCCGCCATGGCAGTTCATGAACCGCACTGGCAAGGTTGCTCCTGAACACAAGCGCCTTTCTCGCTACGGAACCATGGAGCTGGACGCGATCAAAGCCCTGCCTGTTGCTGACGCATGCGCCCCGACCGCTCATCTGTATCTGTGGGTTCCGAACGCTCTCCTTCCTGAAGGAATTGAGGTTCTCCGAGCATGGGGCTTCACCTACAAGGCAAACATCGTCTGGCACAAGGTCCGCAAAGACGGCGGCTCTGACGGTCGTGGAGTGGGCTTCTATTTCCGAAACGTGACTGAGCTTATCCTGTTTGGCACTCGAGGCAAGAACGCTCGCACGCTCGATCCCGGCCGGTCGCAGGTGAACTACATCGGCACTCGTAAGCGCGAGCATTCCCGAAAGCCCGATGAGCAGTATCCGCTCATCGAATCCTGCTCCCCCGGTCCGTATCTGGAAATGTTCGGTCGCGGTGTCAGGAGCGGTTGGTCGACGTGGGGCAACCAGGCTCACGAAGAGTATGAGCCTGACTGGAAGACATACAGCCACAATTCAGCAACGGATCGCGTGGCCGCCGAGTAATCACTCAGCGGTCACGATACCTGCTTCTTCGAGCTGGTCTTCTTGCTCTGCGATATCAGCTATTGATATGCCCTCGCCAAATGTCACTATCGATGACGGAAGTCCAATTAGTACCAGAGGGCAGGGGTTTCCAACGCCGCGGTGAACGCGATCCTCCAGCTTGCCCCAGTGTGTTGTTGCCGCGCCGTACTTGTCGCTGACAAACTTGTTAACCCACGCTTCACGGAACGGCACACCGGCTTTCACGCGCTTATTGATAGCAGCATTCTGCTTTGCCGTTCTGGTTATTCCAAGCTTGTCCAGGTCTTCGTGTGAACTGATGAGATGATCACCTGCGTAGCGTTCTATGAGGTCTTTCATTTCAGCTTGAAGGGTGGTGCCGCGCGTAATGATGACGCCAACAGATATCGCACCTTCGGCGTGCAGACGTTTGAAATTCTCAAGGTCCCTGTCGAAGAATGGGTCTTTGTTGTTCCATTCAATTTCGCATGCGACGACGCGATCACTGAACGTTTTTACGTGGTCAATCTCATGCGAAATAGATTCACGGCGTACACCGTTGATCGTCTTCTCAACGACAAAGTTCATCTTCTTCCAGCCGACTGCGGCAAGCCCTTTGCGCAGCCTTTGCGTTCCCTTGGTCTCACCACCGCCCGAACCTATTATCTCCTCGATCGGGATAGTGAGAGCACCAACGACTTCTTCGAGTTCTTTTATAGCGTCAGGGAAATCATGCGTGAGAATTGCCTCCGCATGTGAATGTGTTTCTACCTGAAAACCTTTGTCTATCAGACCCTTGAATATCATCGCCGCCGTCCGTTGATTCGATAGCGCAGCCTAGCACAGGTTGCACAACCTGACTCATTCTGGGGCACTTTATTCTCAGTCTTGACTCCTGGTATCTACGAGAACAAAACAGGAACTATGAAGCACAGAAAGGGCATAGACCTCATACCGTCAAATGATCGACGACCCATTGCGGACATGCGGCAATGGGAGGAGATAGGCGGCCACTGCTCTGCATGCGGGCATGTTGGCATGCTGAACCGCTACGAGCTCCAGCGGCGATTTGGTGGAACTCTCATTCTATCGGAAATCGGATCGCGGTTGGTGTGTCGTGTGTGCGGAAACAGGGAGTTGAATTCGGCTGTGCTTGGTCGTCAGAGACGGTGATTGACACATGCTGAATATACGTAAATACTGTATTTAGGAATGGAAATCGGCTTGATTCATTCTCACCGTCGCTTCAGTGACCGCTGACGCGATCCACCTGGGATAGGGGATAGATCATGATATCGAAGAGTTGCCGACTTTGAAGGGGATGTCGAAAGGCGTCCCCTTTGTTCTTCACGTCGCGGCAAATTAACCTTCCGATCGCCATTCCCAAATTCAGCACTTGATAACTCAACTTCCCCGCGTCATATCTGTGTCAACAACTTTTGAATGCACGGAGGCAGTTATGGCTCGGTTCGGAAACGCAAACAGTGTCGTAGCAGCGAACGCCGCTGGCATGATGTGCCTCGGCTCCGGGGTCATGTCTGTGGCGCTCGGTCTCGGCGCTGCTTTCGACGCGGCGACGGACGCGCTGCGGGAAGTGCGGTATACGCAGTCGCTTGGCGATGCGATGGCTCATGCTAACGAGATGGCCGCTATTGCCTCGGCGGCTATCGATTACACCGCTCAGCTCGAGCAGGAGATCGCTTCTCTTCGTGCCGCATGCGCCCAGCGTCAGGAAGTCATCGACCTTATGAAGGCTCGCAAGCACTAATGCAAAACTCGGAATCTGTGACGCTTCGCGTCCCCTTGGACATTCTTGCGAGCATTCGGAATATCGCTGAATCAACTGGCCGCTCGAGAGACAGCATCATCGTCCGCGCGTTGAGCATCTATCTTCTAAACGAGGGAGCGGATGTTCTGGCGGCAATTCGAGGCAGAGCTCAGATCGCCGCAGGTGAATATGAATACATGGACGATCTGACAGCTGACGTTGACGCGATTGCAAAAATGCCGCGCTTCTCTCTCAATGACTACGAAATGCTGAGAACCCCGGACGAAACCGATGAAGAGTATGCTGCGCGGCTTAAGCTGTTCAAATAATGAAAAAAGGGGAGCTGTTGGCTCCCCTTTCCGTATAGTCATTCCACCTATACCTGTGAAGGCTGTCAAACCGAGATGCATATGGCTCGGGTCACCTTGGTTCCGCTAGAGCCACACTCTTTTCGGCCACCGCTTTGTTTAGACTCTTTCAGCGTCATGTATCACATGCTGCGCGTCACCTGTGTTCAGCCACTGACCGAGTAAACCCATATTCCACTACACACCTGCAACGCACAAGCGCCGGTCAGCTCCCTGGAAGCGGCATCTTGAAATCAAGCGATCCACCGTTCTTTTTCATCTCGCGAGCGATCCTCGTCTGCATTTGTAGAAGGATCGCGTTCCCGGGTGCTACGACTTCGCGCTCCGGTTCTAGCATCGGCTCCGCATTCACGTCGACCTTCGGCAAGCCGAAGATGTTGTGCTCTTGGCCGTTCGCAAACTTCCTGACTTCGTGCTGTCCAGCTGTCGACAGCACATCAAGCTCCGCATCGGACATTGTCAGCAGCGTCGCGCGGACGGCGGCAGGAAGAGCCGAGAGATCGATGGTCGAGCGCTGGAGCGGCGTTGCTTTCGCGTACTTATATATAGTCGCTACGCCGTCTTTCGTCACCGCATTCACAACTGCCTGCTCGCGCTTCGTCTGAAGTCCCGCGAGCAGGTCCTCGCCGGTCACCTCGGGATTGAACTTCGGAGGCATGTTTGCATTTCCAGCGAGCGCTCGGAACGGTGCCAAAGCCATGAGCCAAGCGGTATCGAATATATATTCTATGCCCTTAGCAAGGTAGGACAGCGAAGCGGTTATAGTTTTTAGAAGTAGTCGCAACATTGGTATCTCCCTTTTTTCTGGTTGCAGGAAGATGTTGGGCGGTGGCTATGCATGAAACAAATGGTCGGCGCTTGCATGCCGCCGAAGCTGGAGCAATCATTGAGTCCTGGATGGGAGATACTCAATGAGTGGAGCTAGTTATGTTCCTAAGAAAGTTGGCTGGGCACCGAAGCGGATCGCGCCGACAGTAGCGCCGGCCGCCGAAGCTAAGCCTGCCGAAAAGCAGAAGAGAGTAGCCGGGATCATCACAGCGAAGGACTTCAACTCGCCGAGTACGAAGATACCCCCGTCTGATGTGGTCATCATCCGCAAAGGTGCAGACGGCAAATGGACCCAGCGCTATGCCGCTCCCAGTTTCATGCGGCGCACCGGTTTTGGACGTGGTGAGGTGAAGCTTCCTGAATGGTATTACCTTGTCGGAACTAAAGCATATCAAGACCGGCGATGCCAAGCCGGGTTTGATATGTACTGCGAGTATGACACGAATTGAACAACAGGCAGAAAACAAGAAAGGGCGGCAAGTGAGCCGCCCTTTGAATTTGAGGGGTTGTTATGATTGAGGAACCGATAGACGAACGAATGGACTGGTGCAACCAGCGTATGTATGTGTTCTCTGTGCTGAAGCGATTTGGATAATTTGAATGCGTAAACTGCTTGTCGTTGCTTCTCTGCTGATTTCAGGTCAGGCGCTTGCCCTCGACGATGCGACTAAGAAAACGCTTGAGGACATGCGAGACAAATATCGGGGTTGCCTTTTTGCGCAGTCAGTCGTCTACGGTGAGCAGAGCTGCCATGCTCCTTCAGAGCTGTTGCCTGCCGTGTTCGCGAGTTGCAAGAAGCAGGAGAATGCTGTCCTGGAGTTCATGGATAGCGCCACAGTTGAAGGTGCTTCCAAGCCGATTGTCGAGGAGTTTAAGGAGAAGCTCAAAGGCGATCTTGTCGTGCTTATCGTTCATGAACAGTCGCGGAAAGACTGTAAGTGAGTTTAGCCGCATCGGGTAAAGAAAAAGGGGACTGACCAGATCGTCAGTCCCCTAAGGTGGCGGGCGAAGGACACCCAATGTCAGCGAGAAAGACAACGAACTTTGGGAGATACAATGAACTCTCGCTACAAATTAATTGTTGTATGTCTGCAAGAATTACACAATAGCCGAAGAAAACTAATTTGATTTATTTTCGATAATATTTCGGACTGACCTAAGCTTTACTCGACAGTCGTTTCCAGCCTCGGCTACGCGGTTCAGATATCGCGCGACATCTTTCTGCGAAATCCAGGCTGTACCTGCTGTCGGTTCCGGAGAGCAAGTCAGCAGAGACTTCGGTACTTCGACTTTGCGCTCAACGACCTTCGTGACGATCTGGGGTTTGGTCGTCTGGCAGCCGATGATCACCGTGCTCGCGAGAAGTAAAGCAGTCAGAGGGGCGGCTTTCGTTCCAACGCCCGACAACGAACGCTTTACGCGGCACTTTGACTGACACTCCTCGGCCAGGTATTCCGAATAGTCCTTGCTATAGCCGGGAGGACAGCCAGCGCTGATGAAGCCATCGGGCTCTGATGCGCAGACTTTCTGCCACCATTCCTTTGATCTTTTCAGCATCGTCATTTCACACCTCCAAACCGGCCTGCACGTAGGCGCTGGAGAACAGGAGCAACCGGTCCGTCCTCATCTACGGACGAGGCATCGATCTCGGCATCGGCAGCGCGTGCCAGCTCGGTGTTCTTGGCAATCTCCGACTGCGCGTCTTCCAAAGCCTGGACCGCTCTCCTGCGATCCTCGTCGGCCTTGAGAGCAGCTTCAGCATTGGTCTGAGAAAGCGTTATAAGCTGGGCGTTGACGGCCTCTTGTTGAACCAAAGACGCTTTAAGTTCAGAAGTCTCTGATGATTTGTCATAAAGCCTCCAGCCGAGAAATCCGGTGATCGAGGCGAGGATCGCGATAGCCGCAAATTTGAGGTCAGGCATAGGTCTTGCTCCCACGCTTAACGTCGAGAAGCCCTTGAGCTGCGAATGCTCGCAGATCAAGATGCCCGACACCCATGTAGAGACCGGCGAGCGCCACGTTGATGGCTCCGCTGTTCGTTATGATGTCGGCTGCTTGAGCTGGGTTCAGCCAGAGTGCCTGGAACATAGCCGCATTGTTGCAGACTATAAGAAACAAGATCACGCACTTGGTGAAGAAGCGGCTCGAGGTTTTGGATTTCTGAGAGGATATCTGGGTCATGGCGCTACGCTCTCCGCCAATCCCCACCGAACACCGAGTGCCTCGGTAATCTGCGTGAGTTTCGTTATGCCGTACCAACTACCGTTTCCGGAGCATATGTCTCTGAGGTGGGCACGGCGGAGAGACTTCACATTCTTGAGTGCTATCTCCTCAGCGTCAGGAATGGTGTCGAGGAGGTAAGTGATTTTGTCTTCAAGCTGTTTCTTGATAAGCTTCACGGACTCGGATTCGTAAGGAGAGGCTTTAGTCGGGCGATACGATCCCATTATTTGCCTCCTTTCAGGAGGTGGCTGTATTCGGGGATCGCATCAAAGCAAGGACACTGCTTCATCCACTCATCCGGTGTAATGCGTCCGTCTTTGTTGAGATCGGGGCTGAGGTCGCGGTGTCCAAGAACGCGGTAGATTTCTGGATGTTTAGCGTTCCAAGCCTTCACCGTAAGCGCCGTTACAAAGCCACGTCGGTTTATGCTTGACGGAATGGGATGACGT
>CAMFIE010000003.1 GCA_945952315.1 uncultured Rhizobium sp.
CCTACCGAACTGGCTGGGAGTTGCCCTGATCGGCCTTGGTGCTGTACTCGTATCGCTGAAAGGGTGACTCAATGAGGGCTATTCTTCGCAAGGCCGGTCTGAGCTTGCTAAAGATCGTGGCGGTGATCGGAACCTATCTGATCGGCATCCAAATAACTGGTAACTCGCGACAGTTGTCGCTGGCGAAGTGTACCGCTCGAACCAGCCGACGCCTGCCCGCCTTCAAGTTTATGAGAAGGCGCATGGCATCCGATCCGTCATAAATCTTCGTGGATACAGCGAGGGTGATGACTGGTGCGAACAAGAAATTACCGCGTCGAAAGCCCTCCATATCACTCATTACGATTTTCCCATGTCGGATCGTGAAGAACTTTCCGCTGACCGCGCAAAGCAGCTGGTCGCGCTGATGATTACGGCCGAGAAGCCTGTGCTGATCCACTGCAAAGAAGGGCCGACCGCACGGGACTAGCCTCTGCTCTCTATTTGGCGAAGGTTGCCGGTTCCACGGAGCAAGACGCGGAAGCTCAGATCAGCATCCGTTATGGTCATATCTCACTTCCTCTCAGCCCTTCCTATGCCATGGACCGAACATTCGAGGAGCTTGAACAATGGCTGGGCTTCCCCAGTTCCTAATGAGGCGCTATGGCCCCGCTCCCTAAAAGCCTGGCTGAGATCATAACGCAAATCCGCATTCCGCTCCAATACGCCAAAGACTGCTTTTGGCGCAAAGCAGAAGTTACGGCCTAACTGCTTTGCAACTATGCATTCCCTGTTTCCAGTTAATCATTTCCCTGTTCCTGCCACAAAAATTACCTGTTTTACATCCGATGAAAACGGCTTTCTCTAGAATAGATTATTGAATTGTATAGGTTTTTCCCGGAACATTACGCGCAATAGGCGGAGGTCTGCTCGCAATTTCCCTGTTAACTCCCTGAAAGCAGGGAAAATCAGAGACCGGTTCGCTCATGACTGCGTCATCCGCCATAAATTCTCCTAAGATTTTGTTTTTTAAGAATTTTTTACTGACGGCTTGCAGTCAGCCCATCATTTGGCCCATCACAAACATTTTCGATTTTTGTGTCCAATGTACTTTTCACGCGGCTGGAATAGGGTGGCTTGCGAATCTCGATAGGATGATCTAATTTAACAGTTATGGATTCTGCCAGATACAAGGCGGTCCTGATCGATATGCACGCGCAGGAGTGCGTGTTTCCCATCCGGTTATTTGGAGAGGAAGCACATCCATGCGCTCTTCCGGACAACTTGATCTTCTTGAACAGATCGACACTCTTTCCACATCAAAGCCGAAGCGGGCCGAACAACCCGTTGCGGATTGCCTGCGCGAAAAACCGGAGACGGAGCATTCTCGCGCAAAACGGGGCAGCGAGCGAAACAAGCAGCCGAGCCCGAAACACCACGTCTCATCTTCTGATCCGGCGGAAAACGTCGGAACATCGCCGCGTTACCTCAATGTGCAGGCTGTTGCCAAGCGATTGGCGATTAGCATTCCCACGGTCTGGCGGTGGGCACGGGAGCGGGAGGATTTTCCTGCACCGGTTCATCTCGGGCCGGGCGTTTCCCGATGGTCTCTCGATGATATCGAAGCCTTTGAACTGCGCTGCCGCGAGAGGTCTCAACCATGACCGCCCGACGTCTACGCAGGATCCGCAAATCTCTCAACGCGGCAAAGACCCATTGGATCTATAGTCCGGATGAGGTCATGGCGCTTTATGGCGTCTGCCGCAATACGGTGCTGAACTGGATCAGGTCGGGACTTCCTGCAATCGAGGCCGAGGAACGGCTCTTTCGAGGCCGCGACCTTAATCGCTTCCAGCAGGAGAGACGTCTGAAGGTGCAGCGGCCCGGAGAGCCGCACGAGATCTACTGCATTCGCTGCAAAACGCTTCATTCTCTGCTGGAGGAGCCGTTCAAGGTTGAAACAAGCCGTTTTGGCCGCCATGTGGAGCTGATATGTCCTGATACCGGGCAATCCATCCGCAAATTCGTGGCGGAGGCTGACATCGACAGTGTCCTGCGTCTCGATCCGTCCAAACAGAGAGCAGAGAGTCAGAACTATAGTGCTTCTCCTGTCAGCTCTGGATTTGTGCAAAACGGCTCTTTTCTGCCGGAAAACATCATTCCCGAGGATGAGCATGCCATCTATTGCTACCAGCGCGCCCTCATTCATAGCGAAGGGCGGCATGAGAAAACCGTGGATGCCAGCCTGCGGGCTATCCGCCTTTTCCAGAGCTTTCAGGCCGGAACCCGCCTTGCGGAAACCACGATCAGGCAGGTGACGGCGTTCAAAACCGCTTTCGAGGAGGGCGCTTTCCGGCGGGAGAAGAGGGAGGCGGACCGCAAGACGCGCTCTTCCTCCACCATCGTTCATTGCTTTGGCAATCTGGAGGCTTTCTTCAACTGGCTGCGTGATCGGTCCGGATACCGGAAAATCCCGGCTGATATCCCCAGCCACTTCCGCCCCTCGCGTCATCACAGGAAGGTTGCGGGGGCGTCTACCGAAAAGCATGTGCCGTCGCATGAGGATCTGCTCACCATCATCCGCTCTATGCCGGATGCCCGCTGGCGTGAGCGTCGCGACCGGGCGCTGATGGCCTTTCTCTATCTCTCCGGCATGCGGGACGGTGCCGTGATCGGTCTTCGCCTGAAGCATGTGGATGTGGAGCGGCGCGAGATCCTGCAGGACCCTCGGGAAATCCACACCAAGAATTCCAAGACCATGCGCAGTTCCTGGTTTCCGGTTGGCGAGGAGTTTGCCGGGATCGTCATCGGCTGGATCGAGGAATTGCGGCGGTCGGGCGCTCAAGACGAGGATCCCCTCTTTCCGCAGACAAGGCCGACATTCGGGCAGCGTGATCCAATGGAGCCATGGGTAACAGCGACCCCGCTCAGAAAGATCGTCAAGGCAGCGATCCACCGATGCGGGCAACAGCCGTTTCGTCCGCATGCGATCCGGGCGACCCTTGCCCAGCTTGGCTATCGCATTGCACTCACCATGGAAGAGCAGAAAGCGTGGAGCCAGAACCTCGGGCACGACCACCTCGCCACCACCGCCATTTACTATGGCAAGCTGGACACGGATACGCAGGCGCGGCTGATGAGCACGATGTGGAACCGAGGCCCAGCCGCCGCCGAGCACGACCTCATTGACCTCATCCGCACCGCATCCCCGGAAAGGCTTCAGGCGATCAGGGTCCTGCTCGGAGGGTGAGGCAGGCCTCAACATGCCTCACATTTCGACTTCGAGTGCAGATTGGTGAGCTAAATGAGTTGAGAGACACGAGCAATGCTTTGATCTGCTGTGGTGGATGCCCCCTGCGGTCGGGCATCGGCGTACACGGATCGCGGCGGCGCCTGTGTGCCGAGCAGCCGATCTTGACGGCTGCTGACCTGGGCGTCTCGCGACGCCTGGCGGGAAAGGAAATGTCTTGATCGGCGGTCAGGTGCAACAGGTTAGATCCTTTGATCTTGCCCGATACGAAGACTGTTTTGCTTTGTGAAGCAAAAAAGCCGTTCCCGGAGGAACGGCCTTATCTGGTGCTGTCTAAGCTTGTTAACGGCCAGACGCGTGAAATCTGATCTGTTAGGCCATTAGAACATGGCGAACTTCTGCCAGAATGTCAAGTGGTCAAGCCGCATCAACACAGACTCGATTTCATCGCAAGCTGATGGGATACGTGAACCGGATACCGGCTAATGATTCAAGAGGGCAACATCAGATAAATTGCATTGATGGCGACAGTGCGATTTCAGGTTGACATTCTATAAATAAGAAAATAAATATAAAAGATATTATGCACCTAACACAGACTCTTTTTCTGGAGGTCTCGATGCGCAATATCTTGTATTCATTCGATATCGGAACAAATTCCATCGGCTGGTGTGTGTTCGAACTGGATGCTGATGATGAGCCCTGCCGGATAAGGGATATCGGTACCCGAATCTACGCCGATGGCCGAGATCCGCAATCGAAAACCTCGCTCGCGGTTGCGCGGCGCGAGGCGAGGGCAATGGCCCGCAGGCGGGACCGGTATGTGCGGCGCCGCCGCTCGATGCTACGCACACTTTCCGAATTCGGGTTGATGCCCGAAGAAAGAACCGCGCGGCAAAAACTCGTGCGGGATCTTGGCGACCGGCCAAGGAATGGCGATGCGGTGAATGGCACGCCCTATGATCTTCGCCGGCGGGCGCTGGACGAAAAGCTTTCGCTTTATCAGATCGGACGCGCCATCTTTCACCTGAACCAGCGTCGTGGTTTCAAGTCCAATCGCAAGACTGATCGCAAGGATAATGATCTCGGAAAGATCGCCACCGGCGTTCGAGATCTGCATGCGGAGCTGAGGAAAACCCATGCCCGCACCTATGGCGAATATCTGGCCATGCGTCGCGAGGCGGGAATGGTCGCCCGCCTTCGCGCGGGATCGGATGTTCTGACGGCGGAGGGATATATTTTCTATCCGGACCGCGCCCTTCTGGAGGCGGAGTTCAACGCAATCTGGCATGAGCAGATGCGGCACTATCCGGAAATCCTGACCGAGGAACGGCGGGCGCATCTGTTCCGCATCATCTTTTACCAGCGCCCACTCAAGAAACCACGGATCGGACGATGTGCCCTCAATCCTGTGGAAGAACGTATGGCGAAGGCGCATCCGCTCTTTCAGGAGTTCCGTCTCTACAAAGAAGTGAACGAGCTGGGGCTGATTCTGCCTGATCAGAGCACGCGCAAGCTCACGCTCGACCAACGTGATACGCTGATCAGCCTGCTGCGCAGTGCCCGCGAAATTGCCTTTGCCAAACTGCGCAAGGATCTGAAGCTTTCGCCTGATGTCCGCTTCAACAAGGAAAGCGACAGCCGCCTGAAGATCAGGGGCGATGAAGTATATGCCGCCCTTTCGGACAAGAAACGTTTTGGCAATCTCTGGAGCCGTTTTTCCCGCGACGAGCAATGGGCGATCATCGACAAGCTTCGTACGGAAGAAAATCCGGATGAGCTCTATCGGTGGATCGAGCAGCAATTCGACATCTCGAACGAACAGGCCGAAGCCATTGCGAATTGTCCACTGCCGGAAGGCTATGGCCGCTATGGTCCATCTGCCCTCTCCAATCTCCTCGACGCGCTCAAGGGGGAAGTCATTTCCGAGGCGGCGGCGGCTGAGGCCTGTGGTTATGACCATGCTCAGCTTGCCTATGAAGGCGAAGGCGAACCCTTCCTGCCGCCCTATCAGGAAATTCTGGAGCGGCATATTCCGCCCGGTTCCGGCAATCCCGAGGACATGAGCGAAGACGGGCGCGAACTGGTGCTCACGCGCTTCCGGGACGGAAAGGATCTCGCCCCGCCGGTGGGCTATGATCTCTATCGCGGGCGGATCACCAATCCGACAGTGCATATCGGGCTCAACCAATTGCGTCGCCTGGTCAACAGGTTGATCCGCCGCCATGGAAAGCCAAGGATGATATCCGTGGAGCTTGCACGCGACCTTCCGTTGTCGGATGTCCAGAGGGCGGAAAAGAACCGCGAGATTGCCCGCAACACGCGCGATGCGGAGCGCCGCTCCCGAATTCTTGAGGAACACAAGCAGCCGGATACGGGCCATAACCGGATGTTGCTGAAACTCTGGGAAGAGCTGAACCCATCCAAACCGGAAGATAGGGTGTGCATCTACTCCGGAAAGCCAATCGGCATTTCCATGTTGTTTTCGGCAGAGGTGGAGATCGACCACATCCTGCCATGGTCGCGAACGCTGGATGACAGCCAGGCGAACCGCATTCTTTGCCTACGGTCCGCCAACCGGGAAAAGCGCAATCGCGCACCGGCGGAGGTGACGGAATGGAAGGGCGACTATGACGGGATCGTTGCCCGGGCGGCACGCCTGCCGAAAAACAAGCGCTGGCGCTTTGCGGCAGATGCGATGCAGCGCTTTAAGGAGGAGGGCGGATTTCTTGCCCGGCAACTGGTGGATACGCAATATCTGGCGCGCATGGCTGCCGAATATCTCGGCTGCCTGTTTCCCTCGGAAGAGGTGAACCGGTATGGCGAGTTTTCAAAGCGCAATCACGTGGTAGTCTCGCCGGGACGGCTGACGGAAATGTTGCGCCGAAACTGGGGCCTGAACAATCTTCTTCCCGACCACGAACAGGGCGGGACCTCCAAGGAAAAAAACCGCAAAGACCACCGCCACCATGCAATCGATGCCGCGGTTATCGGGGTTACCACGCGCAGACTTTTGCAGCGCATTGCAACCGCATCCGGCCAGATGGAGGATGCCGACCTCGACAATCTCATCAAGCGCATGGTTTCCGAAAATCCACCCTGGCCCACGTTCCGGGAGGATCTGCAAAAGGCGGTGAATAGAATTATCGTTAGCCACAAGCCTGACCACGGCACCGTTTCGCGCGCAGAATATGCAACCGGACGGGGGCAAACGGCAGGCCGGTTACACAATGATACCGCCTATGGCTTCGGCACGGACAAGAACGGAAACCCCGTCGCCGTTCGCCGGAAAGCCTTTCTTTCCCTGGAGCCAAAGGATGTAGGCGCGATCAGGGACGAGGAATTGCAGAAAGAACTCTTTGAAATTCTGAACGGATTGACCGACAAAAAGGACATACAGGCAGCGCTTCTCACTTTCCGGCAAAGCCATCCCAAATTCCGGGGAATTCGCCGTGTGCGTATTCAGGAAACGGTTTCGCTCATCCCTATCCGGAATGCGGAAGGAAAGGCTTACAAGGGTTACAAGGGCGACGCCAACCATCACTACGATGTCTGGGAAACCCTCGACGGCAAATGGCATTCCGAGGTGGTCAGCATGTTCGATGCCCACCAGCCGGTCTGGCAGTCCGCTTTCCACAAAGCCAATCCCGCCGCTCGCCGCATCATGCGCCTGCAGCAGAATGATATGGTTGCCTATGATCATCCAAAGGACGGCTGCACAATTGCGCGGGTGGTAAAATTTGTCGGGGACGGGCGAATCTACTTTGCTCCTCATCGGGAAAGCGGGAGTCTAAAGGCCAGGGATGCGAACAAGAACGATCCGTTTTGCTACTTTGTTAGATCGAGCAACGGTTTGCGGGATGTGAAATGCCGTCAGATCCGCATTGATGAGGCGGGGCGGGTTTTCGATCCTGGACCTCTGGACCAGGGTAACCGCCCGCGCAGAAGGCGAGTATCTAAATCTTGAATTGCAAATAGTATACTAAAGTAATTCATGATTGATTCAGGGATATGACCTATTCTGGTGCCATGAACCGGATTGTGGACATATCAACGGATGGCCTGCACCTTGCGATCTTTCGCGGGTTCCTCACCGTGAGCAAAAGCGGTGAGGAGCAAGGTCGCATCGCGCTGGATGATATTGGCGGGCTGATTGTTCATGCCCATGGGATCACATGGACCAACCAGGTCTTTGTCCAGATGGCCGAACGGAATGTGCCTGTCGTGCTGTGCGCAGCCAACCATGCGCCAGTTTCCGTCGTCTGGCCATTGCAGGGGCATCACGCGCAAGGCGCGCGGCTTCGCGCCCAGATCGATGCATCAAAGCCCCTGCAGAAGCAGATGTGGCAGAAGATCATAGCCTCCAAAATCCGGCTGCAAGGGCAGGTCCTGAAGGCCAATGGAAAAGAAGGGGGCGCGTTTGATCTCCTCGCCCGCAAGGTGCGTTCTGGCGACCCTGATAACATCGAAGCCCAAGCTGCGCGACGCTATTGGAAAGCGCTGTTCGGTAACGACTTTTCCCGCGATCAAGATGCCGGGGGCATGAATGCCATGCTGAACTATGGATACACCGTGCTCAGGGCAATCGTGTCGCGCGCGATTTGTGCCTCCGGCCTGCATCCAACCGCCGGGATATTTCATTCAAACCGGGCCAATGCCTTTGCGCTTTCTGATGATCTGATGGAGCCATTTCGCCCCCTCGTTGACCAGATCGTCTGCAATCTGGCCGCAAGAGGATATTGCGAGCTTACGCCCGACAGCAAGAGACAACTGACCTCTCTCACAACGTTTGATTTGCCGGGCGCGCATGGAACTTCACCCTGCACTCTGCATGTCAATCGGTTTGTTCATTCGGTCGCGGCCAGTTTTGAAAACGGTCAACCGGATCTGGAGCTTCCCTCGCTGCCCACACCGCTTGAACTCGCTGGTCTCGGTACTCTCCCTGAGGAGGAGACCCGATGAAAGACCGGCAAACTCGAAACAATTACGGGCCCCGTCACCTCAGCGGATATCAGATCATGTGGATGCTGGTTACATTCGATTTACCTGTGGATACTCGGGAACATCGGGCTGCCGCAACGAAGTTTAGGCAGTTCCTGTTGGACATCGGTTTTGAAATGAGTCAATTTTCCAACTACTTACGCTTCTGTAGTGGCAAGGAGCAGTTCGAAGCCTATGTTCGTCAGATTGAGGCATCACTTCCCGCCTGGGGAGATATCTACATCTTCCAGTTCACTGATCGACAATATGAAAACATCGTGCGATTCTCCGATCAGGCACGGCAGAGGCGGCGAAAAAACCCGGAACAATTGGCCCTGTTTTAGCGGAGGAATACAAATTCCTGCAGCTATCCCCTGCCCATTTCTCTTTGTATTCAATAAATTGGCAGGGGATGGAGCCTAGCAGATCAGATTTCACGGTCCAGCCGCAACTTCCTTACCCCGGTCATGACCTTCACCGAAAGCCTAGCAGATCAGATTTCACGGTCCAGCCGCAACACGATCCGAGAGATACAGGAGGGTATCCGCAGCCTAGCAGATCAGATTTCACGGTCCAGCCGCAACGGAAGAGGAAGCGATCTTGCAGACCTACATAGCCTAGCAGATCAGATTTCACGGTCCAGCCGCAACAAATTCGTCGTGACGCGGACCGCGCAGGAAAGCCTAGCAGATCAGATTTCACGGTCCAGCCGCAACAATATGGACACGTCCCAATTCGATCAACGAAGCCTAGCAGATCAGATTTCACGGTCCAGCCGCAACGTGAGCGGCATGAGTGTGGAACGGCAGCTGGAGCCTAGCAGATCAGATTTCACGGTCCAGCCGCAACGGCGCGCAGCGCAGGGCCGGAGCAAAGCGGAGCCTAGCAGATCAGATTTCACGGTCCAGCCGCAACGGCAGATCATGACCCTAAATGAATACCGAGAGCCTAGCAGATCAGATTTCACGGTCCAGCCGCAACGCTCGACCCGCGCTTTCACGCTTGCGCTACAAGCCTAGCAGATCAGATTTCACGGTCCAGCCGCAACTAGGCGATGCATGGGACCTAGAGCATCTCGAGCCTAGCAGATCAGATTTCACGGTCCAGCCGCAACGCGGCGATCGGGATTCCCATCTTGCCGCCGAGCCTAGCAGATCAGATTTCACGGTCCAGCCGCAACGGTAGAACTGATAGTCCGCACCTGCGGCGGAGCCTAGCAGATCAGATTTCACGGTCCAGCCGCAACGGCTGTACGCCTGGACCACCAGAACCGGGAAGCCTAGCAGATCAGATTTCACGGTCCAGCCGCAACCTTTTCATGCTGGGCTGGATTGCAACCGGCAGCCTAGCAGATCAGATTTCACGGTCCAGCCGCAACAGCTCGCCAGCTGACGAAGAGATACGCGCAAGCCTAGCAGATCAGATTTCACGGTCCAGCCGCAACTGAACGGCGACGGCAGAAAGGCTGATGCTTAGCCTAGCAGATCAGATTTCACGGTCCAGCCGCAACTGCCGGTGCGTGGGGATAATCCCATGACCCAGCCTAGCAGATCAGATTTCACGGTCCAGCCGCAACGGAAAGAACTGCGGCTCCATGGATGTGCCCAGCCTAGCAGATAGATTTCACGGTCCAGCCGCAACCCATCTTGAGCTTGATGTTCAGCTCACCCTAGCCTAGCAGATCAGATTTCACGGTCCAGCCGCAACAGAACCATGGTCACAGAAACAAGCGTGGCCAGCCTAGCAGATCAGATTTCACGGTCCAGCCGGATAAGAGATCTGCTTACAGCTAACACGAGCGTTTCGGATCAAAAGCATTTTTCCATTTCTCAAGATCGCTGCGGTAGCTCTCAGGATATCTGTTGGGTACTGCGACGTCTGGGATGGGTTTTCCAAGACTCACCATCATGCGATCCCAATCCATCCGTACAAAATGATCAATGGCATAGCGATACTGGTTTTCAAGTTTGACCATTCGAGGCAATTGCGCGTTTGCAAGGAGGCCGAGCTGGCACATGGCCTTGATAGCAGCAGGGATCGTACTGCTTTCACCGGAATAAAGTTCTGCGGGGAGGCGGCGCTCGCCACGGAGCTTGCTTGCCGTTGCCTCCAGATGCCATTCAAGAATATCGGCTAGAATAGGTCCGCCATGCGCGCCCATGTCCGACAACCTTGCCGTTAATCCTGGAGCTCGAAAGCGCAGTTCAGGCTCTGCGAGCAAAGAAAGGGTTGCCTGATCCGGGTTGGCAAACGCACTTTCCGGCCATTTTTCAAGCGCAACACCCAAAGCGCTGAGATCCGTTTTCTGGGTATTTGTGCGTATTGATAGTTTGCGAATAGCCAATGGCAAAAGGTCATTGAGTTGCGACGCGGTCAGGGTTTCCGGCAAATGCGCTGCACCCGGGAAATCGGACAAGCGCGTATCCTGCATAATACGCTTGACCAATGCCAGATCTTCCAGCGTCGGGCGGGCATTGGCCAGAAGCCGCATATAGCCTCGCGTGAGCTCATTGAGCTTTGGTTCAGGCGTCGAGGCATCCTCAAGCGCATAGCGCAGTGCCTGTCGCGCAGATTGCAGGCCAGCTGCCGGATCAAGCTTACGCTGTACCTGCAGAACCTTGTCTACCAGATAGATCTGATCACTCCAGTATTGGCGAGAACCCAACGGCCAATACTGCCTCCCCCAACCAAAATGAAAGTGTTCGATATTGCCCATCGGGGCAATGAAGAGCGGTATGAATAGTGCTGGAGTGGAAACATCCGCATGCCGGAAGAGCGCCTTTCCTTGCGCGTCTCGCAGTTCAGCAGTGCTGACCGAGACAACGCTTTGCGGTGCCCCCCAAGGAGAATCCGCTCCTTTGCTTTGGTTCTCAGATGCCCAGCTTGCAGTTCGAAGCAACATGTCATAGCGAGCGATAGGCGCTTCTTTCGCCAGGCAGACTTCCGTGAGAAACTTCAGTCGCCATGTGGCTACTATCGCCTGTCTGTCTTCCGTCGTTTCGCCGAAACTCCCATCGCTGCGTGATAGATCGGGCTCGGCATAAGGCTCCTTGCAAAGCCCTTTTGGCAAAAGGCGATAGCTGCGGGCGCCCTCAACGAGCTCGCTCTTTCCATTTTCAACATCAACGAATGTCGTGGTCTCTGTGCTCGTCACGGTCACGCTTTTCACCTCCGGCTCGAACAGGAGTGCCAGGCAGCGGTCGTCACAGCGCATACCGGAATATCCCGGAGCATTCGGATTGCCACTTTCAAATCGAGCCGATTCCAAGTCCAGGCGGATATCGCCATAGGGTCGTACAGGGGACGCTGGCTCAACGTTTTCGAGTTTGTAACGAGAGTTGAGGGTGTAGGCAGAAAACACGGAGGGGAATGGAATAAGGCAAAGTACTGCAACGGTCGCGACAAGAGCCAAACCCCTCGCCAATCTGGGCCTTAGAAAAAAACTGACCGGGAAATAAAGAATTGAGAATACACCACCCCAAAGGAAAGCGGTGGGAGCGACAACAAGGATTATTCCGGGAACAAAGAAAAACATCCCGATAACAACCAGCCCGGGCATGGCCAAAGCCATTGAAGCGAGGATGCCTGTAATCACAAGATATATTATGAGAAATTTTCGCATCTCGCTCCTCCTGCGCCAGAACGTAGGGGAGAGGTGTTAAAATTGAAGCAAACAAATCAGTAGGCGGATTTTTGCTTGAGTAATGTGTTCAGATTTGCTGCTACGGGAAGGCATCATGCATGTCGTTTCGGCACAGGCTTCTGCACTCGCTGCCGCATGCCAAGAACGAAGCGTTCCCAGTCCTCCATCATGGTGCGCCGTTGATCCAAAAGGTCGGTGCGGTGATAGGCGGCTTCCGTGGCATTTCGGATTGTATGGACAAGCGCGCGTTCGGCAAGATCGCGGGGATATCCGTGCTCTGATGCCCAGTCCCGGAAACTGGAGCGGAAGCCGTGGGCGGTTGCAATGCGGCCGGGTATATCGCTTTCAGCCTTCTGGTTGCGAAGATACGTGGTCAGGACCATATCCGAAAAGGCAGTTCCCTTGCGTGTCCGAAAGACCAGCTTGCTCGGCGCTGCGCCCGCCAAAATCCGAGCATCTTCCACTTTGCGCAGGTCTTTGAGCAGGGCGAGGCAATGGGGTGTGAGAGGAACCCGGTGTGCCTGCTTTGCCTTCATCCGGTTTGCCGGAATGGTCCAGATAGCAGCCCTGAAATCCAACTCATCCCAGCTCATCAGACGAAGTTCGCCGGAACGAACCGCAGTCAGGATAACAAGTTCCAGCATGAGACGTGAAACTGTTGGCTTGCCGTGATGCAGATGATTACGCACAAATCCGGGCACGAGCCGCCAGGGCATGGCAGGCTGATGTTCCACCCGCTCTCGCTTGCCGGGCTGCTTGGGCAGCAGCTTGTCCACGACAGAGACCGGGCTCGCAACGATAAAGCCGCGGGCCGCGCACCACTTCATGACCGCATCGCACCGTTGCCGCACTCGGGAAGCGGTTTCGGCCTTGGAAAGCCAGATCGGTCTTAAGCAGTCGGCAAAATCCGCAGCGGTGAGCTGGTCCACGCGCGCCCTGCCAATCCGTGGAAAGACTTCTGCTGCGAGCGTATTGATCCATTGGTCCTTGTGTTTGGCATTGCGAAAACCGGCGGCATGATCGGTATGAAAAGCACGGGCCGCTGCTTCAAAAGTCGGGATTTCGGCCTCCTTCGTCAGCGCCTCCTGTTCACGCCTGCGCTGCTCCAGAGGGTCAACCCCATCCTCAATCTGCTGGCGCAAGGCAAAGGCTTTCGCCCGTACATCACGGATTGGCACAAGCGGATATATCCCGAGACCCATATCCCTTCGCTTGCCGGTTTCCGGAGATTTGTATCGGAGCACCCATTTGCCCGTGCCACTGGCCGAAGAGGGAAAGAGATAAAGGCCCCGGACAGATGTATCGGATATGGGCTTGTCACCTGCGTTTATCTTCCGCGCCCTTGCATCGCTGAGCATGGATTTCTTCCCGTTTGGTTGTGATGGTCTGGATTCCTAGCCCATCACTCAGCCCATCACAAATTCAAGAATTGCCTGATATGAATTGACAGGGTGTAATATAACAGATTTGCGCAATCACCTAAAAAAGCAAACGAAATCAGTATTTTAAAACACCGCCTGATAGCGTATGATATAAAACAATAATCGGCTATTGGCGGACTCTCTGTCCGCCATCGCTTCGTTGCAAGTGTTTGTTTTTGAAGCCTTTCTGGCTAGATTTCGCTAGCGCATCGAAATGTCGTCTTTCAATAAATTCAAGTTTCCTTTCGACAGGACCGATGCGTATGAACTTTACGATCCCGGATTTGAAACTATTGAAAAACGCGGATCAATATCGGATTCCTCAAAAATGCCTCCTTCGAACCGCATCCCCGGAAAGGTTTCAGCGTTTACTTAATTTACGCTGAGCACGGAGGAGGTTTGGATGCGGCTCGCCGCCGATAGCACGCGTCACTTCGATTGCAGCATTGACAACATGGGCGGCGGCTTTGATCTTCAACGTGTCGTCCACCCGGGACTCAACCGCAGCGACCGCGACCGAACCAAAAGAAATGCCATCGGTCCGGTTTTCTGTCTCATCTTCGTTTCCTACAATAGAGCTACGATGAACCGAAAATCCTCTTTTCTCAATTAAGCCAGCTTGGTCTCAGGAGCGCTGGTTATCGGTCTCGTTCTCGGCCCGTTGCTTGAAAACCGAGCCATGGCTTCACTTGCGCTTTCGAGCGGTGATCCGCTTGTGTTCGTGACGAGACCCATTTCAGACATCCTGCTGGGACTTGCCGTGACCGATGTCTCATAGTTTGTCCTGAACGTAATTCGCGACGCCCGGAGAGCTTGGGTGAGCCCCACATTGTCCTAAACGTCGCCGTTGCGCACACCGCCAGATAACTTGTCTTCAAGTATGTGCTAGAAAGCTTGATGTATCTTACTTGCCAACGCATGGAGAATTGAATGCAGTCCAACCAGGACATCATTGCCCGGCGCGAGCGCCTGCTTGGCAAAAACACGTCGCTGTTCTATCAGGAGCCGATCCATCTCGTGCGTGGCGAAGGTGTGTGGGTCTGGGATGCCGAAGGCCGCAAATATCTCGATTGCTACAACAACGTACCCCATGTGGGGCACTGCAACCCGCGCGTCGTCGAGGCGATCTCCAGGCAGGCTGCAACACTGAACACCCACACACGCTATCTTCACGAAGGCATTCTCGATTATGTGGAGCGGCTGACGGCAACCTATGACGAACCACTGAAGACGGCGATCCTGACATGCTCCGGTTCCGAGGCCAATGATATCGCCCTGCGCATGGCGGAAGCAATGACCGGCAAGCGCGGCATCATCGCCACGGATGCGACCTATCATGGCAATACCACGCTGGTCAGCCATCTTTCACGAAGCAATGTGCCGGAAGTGGGCTTCGGGCTCGGCCACTATGTCCGGCATGTCGAGGCACCGGACAGCTATCGCATTCCCGATCCCGATGGCCAGCGCTTCGCCGCCAGGGTTCAGCAGGCAATTGAGGAGCTGGAAAGGGACGGCACCGGCTTTGCCGCCCTTCTGGTCTGCCCACTATTCCTCAATGAGGGTTTTCCGGCACAGGCGGAAGGCTGGTTGCGGCCTGCGGCCGAAGCCGTGCGGCGCGCCGGCGGCCTGTTGATCTGCGACGAAGTCCAGTCCGGCTTCGCCCGCTCGGGCTCGCATTTCTGGGCGCATCAGAAACAGGGCGTCACGCCGGATGTGGTCACCATGGGCAAGCCGATGGGCAATGGACATCCGGTTGCGGGGCTGGTCACAAGCCCGCAGATCATGGCGCGCTTCCGCAAGACGTTCCGCTATTTCAATACGTTTGGCGGCAACCCCGTCAGTTGCGCCGCAGCGATGGCGGTGCTCACCGAGTTGCAGGAGAAGGACCTCCGGCAGAACGCCCTGAAGATTGGCAGGCTTGCCCATCAGCGGCTCAGCGAACTGGCGGGGAAATATGCGGTTATCGGTGACGTGCGCCAGTCGGGAATGGTGTTCGGCGCGGAATTCGTGCTGGGTGGAGATCCCGAGAAACCGGCAACCGCCTATGCCGATCTCGTTGTCAACCGCTTGCGCCAGCGGGGCATTCTTCTTTCCAAGCTCGGGGCCCACAAGAACACGCTGAAGATCCGGCCGCCCATGCCCTTCGCAGAAGAGCATCTGGATCTGCTGATGACAGAACTTGACGCGGTTCTGCAGGAGACGGCGGCGCAGATATGAAAGCGATCGTGGAGCAGGCCCTCAAACGCTGGGGCATGGCCGGAGCCGCCTGGACCTTCATTGCGGGCCGGGAAAACCAGGTGTTCCGTGTTGAGGCCGAGTGCGGCCTCTTCGCGCTCAGGGTGAAGCGCCCCGGCTACCGGCGAGCCGAGGAACTCGTTTCCGAATTGCAATGGCTCAACGCCATGCACGGGGCGGGCCTGAATGTGCCACGACCGGTCCCGTCCGCCGATGGCAAGCTTCTGGAAGAGATCGAAACCTATCGGGTCGATATGGTCGGCTGGCTTGACGGAAAGCCGCTTGGCAAAAGCCGTGTGCCACTGGAACTCGAGGACCGGATCGGCACCTTTCGCGGGATCGGCGCTGAAATGGCCCGGTTGCATGCCGCCTGCGACCGCTGGCAGCGCCCGCCGGGCTTTACCCGCCATGCCTGGGATGCAGACGGCCTGCTGGGGGAGGAGCCCGTCTGGGGCCGCTTCTGGGAAAACCCGACCCTGCCGGAACAGACCCGCGCCCTGTTCAACCGCTTCCGGGAACACGCCCGGCACCTGCTGACGGCGCACGCCGATAAGCTGGATTACGGGCTTGTCCACGCGGATTTCGTCCGGGAAAACATCCTCCTCGACGAGGGTCGGATCGCGATCATCGATTTCGATGATGGCGGTTTTGGTTACCGGCAGTTCGATCTGGCAACTGTCCTTCTCAAGAACCGTTCAGAACCGGACTATCCGGACCTGAAGCAGGCACTGATCGATGGCTATCTGTCCCAGCGCCCGCTTGAACTGGAAACGCTCGATCTTTTCGTCGTCCTTCGTGCCATGACCTATGTCGGCTGGATTATCACACGCATGCAGGAGCCCGGCGGAGCGGAGCGCAACATCCGTTTCACCGCAGAGGCGGAGGCGCTCCGGGCGACGTTCCTTCGTTCGCTGCAGCCAGAATGATACGTGACTTTGACTATAGTCGACCCTCATCAGTCGATTTTTCTGCGTCAGGCCAGAGGCCCGGAAACCATGCTTTCCGGGCCCGCCCTTCCGAGAACATCGCGTAAGATGTTTCTCTTTCGAATGGAAAGGAACCGAGCCACGCAGATTTGAACGTTGGCAGAAAAAGAAAACGAAATCAGTATTTTAAACCATCGCCTAATAGTGCTTGATATATAACGATAATCCGCTACTGGCGAACTCCTTCTCCACCATTGCCTCCTGATACTCATGCATATACAGATCAGCGTGGAAAGCCAAGCTCCGTCAGTGCCTGGTCGAGATCGGCCGGATTAACCTGATGGCCTGTGTCATGCAGGCAAAGCAGGCTTTCTCCGCGATTGCAGCCGCTTGCGACGTTGCAAGTCAAACGTCCCATGCTGCGGGTTTCCAGCCCGTCCATCAGGCAGGATGCCCGGTTACGATAGATAGCCATGCTCCCGAATGTATCGCCCTGATGAAAATGCGTGCCGATTGCCCTGCCGGAAAGGGGAAATGTCCGGTCAGCGCGGCCATGGACATGGATCATCTTCGGCAAGGCCTTCACGCAGCTTTCCGGGTCAGGCAGCGGATTCCAGAACACGCCGGAGAACGTGAGCATAGCAGCGAATTCATTTCCTTTCGCACAGGCCGTATACCAGGCCATGGACGCTCCGAGCGAGAAACCACCGAGCACGCGGTTTTTCTTCGTAAACCCGAAGCGGGACTGAAGGTCGAGGAGCACCGCATCCACATAGGCCTGGTCATCACGGGCTTTTTCCGGCCCGTTCGGGATTGACCAGCTGCCGTTGACCCCTTCCAGCGCTGCAAAGGCGAGATGATGGGCAAGCACCGTCTTTACCAGATCCTGGTTTTGCATCTGCGTGGCGGACGTGGCCTTGTAACCGTGAAAGAAGACATAGACGCCAACGGGCTTTTCCTTTGGCATTTCGATGCGGTAAAGCCCGCCGGATACAGGACATGAAGTCTCTGCTCCGCATGACATCGTCCCCGCCATCGCTTTCGGCACGGCAAGAATGGCAATCAGAAAGGCTAGGAGGAAACGGTGCATGCCAAAACTCCCGGCGACCAGGTCAGCGCTGGTGTCCTTGATGCCCGAAAGCGGCGATGCCTCTCAAATCACGATCGCGCGATGGCGCCTGTCTATCATGCCGCCTCGACGGGCTCGCGCACATCATCGAGCAGGAAATGCAGCACGATATATTTGGTGCTGTAGCGCTTGCCACTATCGGCAACACTTTCCTCGCTGCCGCCATCGGCAGGATGCACGCTGTGATAGTGCGGATTGTTGGCAATCAGCGTCACGGCCTTGCCGAGCAATGGACCGGACAGGCGATAGCGGGCCTCAGCGAGCGGCCAGAGGCGCGCGCAGGTTTCTTCCGGCAGTCGCACCTTCAGCGCCTTGCGATGGATTGCCCCTGCCACATCCGCATCACCGCGCAGCGCCAGCGGAATATCCAGCATCACCTCTTCTGCCTGATTGAAGACGAAACTCAACTCTTCCGGCCACATCCGTCGCATTCAGATACTCCTCCCGGGCACATGTATACAGGGCCCCTCCGGACAGAAGCTTAGCGCCTTCGTGATGCCCCTTCAACAGACCTTTCATCCGGACAGGCGAGCAATATTGTTGCGATTAGTGATTGTAATATTGAATTAGTTATTCTACGCCCGAAGCACCGGCAAATCGGGGGCGGATACGGGATGCAAGGTAAATCGGGGGTGAACCCTTTGGCAGCGGCAATACAGAGGCTGCTCAACAGCTGCTCGGTGCCTGCTGCAATACTGGCAATGGTCGGTGGTTCATCCGCCCATGGCGCCGACTCGGCAAGCTTCTTTCGCACCCTTTCAAATCCGGCCATCGCCCAAAGTTACACCTTCAAGGATGCGAGCCGGGATGGGCAGACGGTCCTTTTCCGGAATGCGTTCGGCAATTCCTATGTCACAACAATCGGCGGCGTTGCCTATTCGGTTATAGTGCCTGCGAACGGAACCCGCATCGATCAGGATATCAGCGGTCTTACCCCGGACGGCAGCGCCGTTTATGGCTGGTCGCAATACCAGATTCCCAATACGGGCAATGAATACCGATTTTTCCGATACACGCTTTCGGGACCATTGGTGGAATATGCGCCCACCAGCGCCTCGAATGTTTCGCTTGCAGGCGCCACACCGACGGGCAGCGCTATCGCGGGAAGCTATGACACGCTGTTCGGCAATACGCTTGTTCATCAGGCCTTTCTCTGGCGTCCGGACAGCAACGGCTTCACGACGATTTCCGGGCTTGAAGGCCCGGGCTCGAGGGCAACCGCCACCGGGATCAGCGGCGATGGAACGACGGTGATCGGCAACGGCGAGCAATCCAACACTGTGCGTGCCTTCCGTTATACGGCAGGCGGCGGCACCCAGCCCCTCGGCATTCTCGGCACTGAGAACACGGCAAAGCTGGTTTCACGAGACGGCACTGTGATTGGCGGCCTGTACAAGGAAACCACTGCACCCGGCACGAAATCCGGCTTTGCCTTCCGATGGACAGCGGCTGGCGGCATGCAGGGGCTCGGTACGCTCGGCGCCACGACAGGAGGGGATTCCGTTGCCCTGACCGATCTCAAGGCAATGAATGAGTCGGGAAATGTCCTGGTCGGCGGTTCGGCGATTTCCAATGCCAACGGCACCCTGCACGCCTTCCGCTGGACACCCGCCAATGGCGGCACAATGGAAGACATCGCCACCCCCGCCTCGACCCGTTCCAGCATCGCCAATGATGTTTCCGAAGATGGCAATGTGGTCGTCGGGAACTATCTGATCGGGGCACAGACGGATGGTGGCTTCTACTGGAGCCGCGAGGCGGGCATGCGGTCGCTTGATGATGCGCTGCGGGCGGCAGGCGTTACGCTTGCTACCGACATCGTTGAGGACGCGCGCCGCATTTCTGCCGATGGAACGGTGATCACCGGCATGACAAAGGCGCAGAACGGCGCCCCTGGCGACATCTATTTTGCCCGGGTCGCCCGCACCTCCGCCGGAATCGTCACAGAGGAAAATCTGGTTCGTTCCCTGGAAAGCGCCTCCCAGCCGCAACGCGAGAATGCAGCCTCCCAGATCAATCTTCTTTATAATGGCGTCGGCGGTCTGCCGATGCGCAACCGGCTGGACGCCGGTCAGAAAGCCTACTGGAATACATTTGATGCAGGCTATTCGGATCGGGGCGGTGGAGAAGGTGGCTTTGGTCTCGGAGAAATAGGATTTGCTGCCGGATTTGATGGTGGCCTGACCGCGCGCATGGGGCTGAGCGCGGCATATGCCGATCTTAACCTCGAAAATCAGGGGCATCTTTCCGAGCGCGGTTTCTATCTGGCACCGGACCTGACAACGCCGCTTGCCGACGACGTCTACCTCACAATCGGGGCTGCCTTCGGAACCGGGCGGGTGGATATCACACGCGGGTATCTGAACGGATCGGCCCTGGATTTTTCCTCCGGGTCCGCCGATACGCTCAGCTATGGCGGAAAGATCCGCATCGACTGGCTGGATGCGGTACGGTTCGGCGATACGGCCTTTACCCCTTACCTGGCCTTGAATTACGCGCATCTTTCCCGTGCTGCCTATGATGAGACAGGCGGTGCCTTTCCCGCCTCCTTCGCCCGCTCGGACAATAACATGACCATCGCCCGACTGGGTGTGGATATGGTGCATCCGCTTGAGGATGACGTCCGGCTGCTTGCCCGCGCCGAGGTAGACTACCGCTTTGAGGACAAGGCAGAGGACACGAGCGGCACCGTTTCCGGCATCGGGGCCTTTACCCTGACCGGCAGCGCTTATCAGCGTCTGTGGCTGCGCGGCGCGCTGGGTGGCGAGTGGGATCTGGCAGGCGGCACAGCAACGCTGACACTCAATGCGACAACCAACGGCGCCGAGCCGAACCTTTGGCTACGTGCTGGCTGGCGCAAGCCGTTCTGAAACCGGCGGCCAGCCTCAGCAGCCGCCGGATACCGTTGAGAGCAGAACCGGTTCGGTCGGGTCTTCATGCACCGAGCGATCCATCAGAAGATTGCGGCCCGCGGTCCAGAACTCCCGCTTCGCCTGGTCCCGGCGGGTGGATGTTGTGGCACTTGGCTGCCGGATGGGAATGATGAAACCGAAGGGTTCACCCATTACGCCGCCACGCTCGGTGAAATAGGCATCATAATCGGTGGGCAACGGCTTCAGGCGCCGGGACCGGCGGGCGCGCGAAACATGGTTTTCGTTGCTGATGGCAAGAATTGCCTGCGCGCCCATAGCATGGGCCACGGCACCGGCAACCAGCACAAGAGCATCCTTCGGTCTGAGACCGCCGAGGTCGCGGGTGGCAAAGATCACGCATTGCTTGGCTTCAGGGGAAGAATCGCCTTGCAGCCCGCCCACTGCCAAGGTGGGTGCCTGCCCTTTCACAGACGTCAGCAGAAAGGTCATGCGGCAAAGCACCAGGCCCGTATCGCCACACTCAAGCACGAAGGCAAACTCGCCCTCCTGCCGGGTTGCGGCCGCATCCGACCGCATGACGCTGAGACCATAACTGCGCTTCTTGCCGCGAATCTGGCCCATGTCTACAGCCCCGCCGCCCCAAAGCATGCGCAGATCGCCCGGCGTCAGCAGGTTTGACGAAAGGCGATAATGCTCCATGAGCAGACCGATGCGCGTCTTCCGGTCTACGCGATAGCCAAAATAGGCATCGACCGGTTTTCTCGCGACAACGGACGAGCATTCCGGCAGATGATACTGCCGGGCAAATTCGTCCTGCCACTCAATCCACTGCGCAAATGATGACCAGTCCCGCATGGCGCCGGAAAGGAATCGTCCCGCATGGCGAATGCCTTCGCCAGTCCCGATGCGCAAAGCCCCCTTTGCAATCGGAACCAGGCCCAAAAGGGCCTGCTTGAACCCAAAATGGTCCATATTATCATTTTCCGCCAGATTCCCGCTCGGTCTACGCGATACAATCGACAGATCGAAAATCACTTCACTATTGGTTGAGCGTGCTTGCGCATCAACCCGAAACCAGCCCCCTAGTTTCGGCTTCTGTATGCCCTTGTTTCTGACAAAAGACCAGTCGAGAAAATTTCATTTCAAATTTAAATTTTTCAAAATACTTCCACATCAAAAATATATATATATACAAATAATTGTATATATAGAAATGATTGCGGAGCACAGCCTTCCCTTTTCATAAAAAAGGCAGCCTATGCCACGGGTTGCAGCAAAAATAACGTGAACCGGATCAGCAATACTCGGGCTGCAGGGTAAATCTACCCTCCTACTGGAACAGCAGGGTAACGTGATAGGTGATGAAGGACGCAGCATAGGCGAGCGCCAACATATAAAAGAATGAGATCCACACGTAGCGGGACGCACCCGTCTCACGGCGGATGACGGCGAGCGTGGAGAGACATTGCGGCGCAAAAATATACCAGGCGAGGAAGGAAAGCGCTGTCGCAAGGCTCCATTGCTGCGCCAGCACGGAGGCGATTCCGGTTGATGGGTCACCGGCACCTTGCACGGAATAGACCGTGCCAAGTGCAGCCACCACGACCTCGCGCGCGGCAATGCCCGGCACAAGCGCCACACTCATCTGCCAGTTGAAGCCGATCGGAAGAAGAAGAGGCTCGATGAGGGAGCCGATCATAGCCGCATAGCTGTGCAGGATCGCGGGTCCGCTGGCACCGTCCGGCGGCGTGGGAAAGGATGCGAGAAACCACATCAGGATGGCCATCGAAAGGATCGTGGTTCCCGCCCGCTTCAGAAACTGGCTTGCCCGGTTAAGGAGTTCGCGCAGGACATTTCTGGCGCGCGGCAGCTTGTAATCGGGCAGCTCGAGCATGAAGGTCGGGGCGGGCTCCCGATACCAGACCATCACCTTGGCGATGAACGAAACGGCAAGGGCGCTCAAGATGCCCATCGCATAGAGGCCAAACATCACCAGCCCCTGAAGGCTGAACAGCCCGAGCACCGGCCGGGCCGGAATGAAGGCGGAGATGATCAGCGTATAGACCGGAATGCGGGCGGAGCAGGTCATCAGCGGTGCGACCAGAATGGTCGTCAGCCGGTCACGGCGATTGTCGATGACCCGCGTCGCCATGATACCCGGAATGGCGCAGGCGAAACTCGAAAGCAAGGGAATGAAGGCGCGTCCATGCAGGCCAGCCCCTCCCATGATGCGGTCCATCAGGAAGGCAGCCCGCGCCATATAGCCGAAATCTTCAAGCAGCAGGATGAAGAGAAAAAGGATCAGGATCTGCGGCAGGAAAGTAACGACCGAGCCGACACCGGCTATGACGCCGTCGACCAGGAAGCTTTCGACCAGCCCCGGTCCAAGCCCTGCCTTGAGTGCGGCCCCGAGTGTATCGAAGCCAAATCCGATCAGATCCATCATCGGCTGCGCCCAGGAAAACACGGCCTGAAACATCACGAAGAGCAGCACGAGAAGGCTGAGCAAGCCCCAAACGGGATGCAGAAGCACGGCATCCAGACGGTTTGTCAGTGTATCCGGTTTGGGCGGCACGGTGACCGAATGGCGGAGGATTTCATCGGCGCGGCGCTGACGGGCGCGAAGCTCGGTTCCGCCCGGCTCGTGCCAGCTTCCGGGTAACAGTGCCGGCCATCCTTCGGCGCGCATGCCATCGAGCCGGTCCCAGACCGCGGACAGTCCGTTTTTCTGCACGGCACTGGCGGTTACGACCGGAAGCTGAAGCGCGGCAGAAAGTTGGTCAAGATCAATCTCTACGCCACGCCTGAGGGCAATGTCGATCATGTTCAAAACCAGAAGTACCGGGATCCCGGTGGTCTGGAGTTCAAGCACCAGCCGGATGGCCGAGCGCATATTGGTTGCGTCTGCGACCGCGACGATGAGGTCGGGCCGCCCTTCACCCGACCGGTGCCCAAGCAGCACATCGCGGGTGATTTCCTCATCGGGGCTGCGCGCGCGCAGCGAATAGGTGCCGGGCAGGTCTATCACCGTGTAATCGAAGCGGGCCGGGCTCACGGCAAGCCCCGTCTTTCGCTCGACGGTGACGCCCGCATAGTTGCCGACCTTCTGGCGGCTGCCGGTCATGGCATTGAAAAGCGCCGTCTTGCCGCAATTCGGCACGCCAACCAGCGCCAGCCGCGGCGGGGCATTTTCGTCGCCGTCCCTCGCGTGAGCGTCGGTCATCAATCGCGCCTATCGCACCAGAATGGCCATGGCTTCGCTGCGGCGAAGCGCAATGGTTGCGCCATTGACACGCACGGCGATCGGATCGCGCCCGATCGGGCCTTCGTGCAGAACATCCACTTCGGCTCCTTCGAGGAAGCCGAACTCCAGAAGCCGTCGCTCGATTTCAGCAGACGATACGGAGGCGTTGATCTGGCTTGCCTCGATATGGTGGATCACACCGCGCATGCCGCGGGGGGCGGCCCCGAGCGGCACGAGTTCAGCCAGATCAAACCCTGATGCGATATTCATTCCGGCAAGCCCCGATCGCTGCGTTCCGGAAATCCCTATCGCCAAATGCAGGCTATGGCAATGATAACTTGATACCATGTCTCAGGTTTTAGAGCGGCGCTCTGACGCAGGCTGAAAAGCACGTTTTTCCGCAAAATAGCCGTTCCCGGAAGCAGTTTTCGATATTTATTTCTAGAAATCGTAATAAGCGCAATCTAATTTAATTAAACATTAACCCTAACAATTCACAAATCGACCAGGTGTATGAGTGGGGGATGCAATGAGTATCAGAAATTTTGGGCAACGACCTGCCTTTTTGGCAGTCTCGGCCTTTCAATCACGGCTGCCCGGGCAGATGACCTGTCCATGGGTGGTATCGACGGTTCCATCACCGGCAGTGTCGGTTTCCGCAATATCAGTGCGGGAGAATTCGCCTTTGACGAACAGACGATGCTGAACCGGCTGGATTGGCAAATTCACAACGCTCCTATGGTGAAGTCTGAGGTTATCGCCAATCTTTCGAAGAATTGGACTTTGAAAGCTGAATTCTCCGCCGCCTTCCTCGGTGAAGGAGAGGAGACGAACCGCAGCTATACATACGGTTTCTCAGATCATTCGGGTCCAGAAAGTTGGGATGGCAAGTTCTACAGTCCCAATACAAAGCTTGACTACTTCCTTCAAGCAGGCATCGAAGCAGACCGAACCATCTATGAGAGCGATGATCTTCAGATCAGCGCAGGCCCCGGTTTCAAATATACAGACTTCCAAATGACCGCGTCTGGCGGCGCAGACATTTATTCAACTGCCAATTTCCTGGATACAACAGATCTGTATCCGGATAGTACGAAGATCGTTCGCTATCGCCAGCAGATCCCGGTTGGCTTCCTTGCGCTGAATGCCGAAAAAACGCTCGGCGGTCTCACATTTTCCGGTGGCCTGCAGGCCGGCGCTGCTGTGCGATACCGCGATACAGACGATCATTTTCTGAGCGATCGGCACTTTGATGATGACATCGGTTTCGCACCTTATCTTGGACTAAACGCCAAGGCGAATTACGACATCAATGACCGTACCAGTTTTTTCGCAGCCGCCAGCTATGAAACGGTCCTTCGCACCCGGGGTGATACTACGGTAGTCGATGGTGGAGCTGGCACTAGCACCGATTATGCAAATGCAGCTGGTGCAAGCATGCAGACCTGGGCGGTCAGCGCGGGTGTAAAAGTTCGCTTCTGAGGCAATCACCTTTGCATGAAAAACCCGGGCCGGTGTATTACCGGCCCGGGTTTTCGTTTGTCCTGATGGTGATGGATCAGAATTCCGTCCACTGCTGGGCGGCGGCGCTGCCTGTGGCTTCCACCACACGGGCCTGAAGGGCGCGTGCCGGAGAGGCTGCCGGGGCGGAAGCCCTGCTTGCCACCGAGGGTGCGGATGCGGGGATCGGGGCAGCCGCGCTGCGGGCCTTCTGCACCACGCTCTTTCGCGCCACGCTTCCGATGTTGAACTGGCCAATCAGCCCCTGCAGGCGTCGGGCTTCTTCCGCAAGCGAGGCACCGGCCGCGCTTGCCTGTTCCACCATGGCCGCGTTCTGTTGCGTCACAAGATCCATGTCGTTGACGGCGTGATTGACCTCCTTGATCCCGGCGGATTGCTCTTCAGACGACTGGGCAATCGAATCCATATGCTGGTTCATGGTGGCAATGTAGGTCTGGATTGTGCCCAGTGCTGCACCGGTCTCGTTCACCAGCCGCACGCCGGTTTCCACCTCGTTTGCTGATTGCTGGATGAGGGCCTTGATCTCCTTGGCAGCCGCGGCGGCACGCTGGGCGAGCTCGCGCACTTCCATTGCGACGACGGCAAAACCCTTGCCGGCTTCGCCTGCACGTGCCGCTTCCACACCGGCATTCAGTGCGAGAAGATTGGTCTGGAAGGCAATCTCGTCGATCACGCCGATAATGTTGGAAATCTCGCGCGACGAGTTTTCGATCCGGCCGATGGCATCGGTTGCATTTGAAACGACCCCGGCCGATTTCTGTGCCTCTCCATTGGCGAGCATCGCCACATCGCGGGCTTCCTTCACCCGCCGCGCGGCATTGGTCATGTTGACGGTGATTTCTTCCAGTGCGGCTGCGGTTTCTTCGAGTGAAGCCGCCTGCTTTTCGGTGCGGCGCGACAGATCCAGCGCGCTGCTGCTGATTTCGCTCGAACCGGTATCGACCGCATCAGTGGCATTTGCCACCGCTTCGATGGTGGTGCGCAGCTGGTCGATGGCGCTGTTGAAATCCGCCCGCAGCTGTTCGAAATCCGAGGCAAAGGCCATGTCTATGCGGCAGGCGAGATTGCCGGAAGACAGTGCCTTCAAGCCGTCGGCAAGGGCGCTCGTTGCCCGATGCATGTCTTCCGCGCGCTGCCGCTCCTGCGCTGCAAGCCGCTGGCGTTCGCGCTCGGCCTCACTGCGCTGCTCGTCGGTTTCACGGCTGAGACGGAGATTTTCCAGCGCATTCTGGCGGAAGACCTCCACCGTGGCAGCCATTGCCCCCACTTCATCCTCGCGCCCGGCATAGGGAATATCGACAGCCGAATTGCCGCCCGCAAGAATTTTCATCGCATCCGTTATGCGATTGATCGGTGCTGTAATGCCTGCAGCCACATAGACAATCAGACCAATGATCAGGCCGACAGAGGCGGTGATGAGCCCCACCATCAGCCAGAATGTATTGCTGAAATCCGACTGGCTTGCCAGATAGGCAGCATGGGAGCCGTCGATATTGCGGGCAACGATCTTGTCGATGTCATCGGCCACCTGGGTGGAAAAACGACGCATCTGATGCAGGGCAAGCTTTGCTTCTTCATCCTTGCCTGCCGCAGAAAGCGCAACCATCGCGGTGCCACCATCCGTATAGGATTTGATAGCAACGTCGATGTCATCGAGAATGGCAATTTCCTCCGGCTCGGCAACGAGTTCTTTGTAAGACTTGGTAGACTTTTGAAAACGCGCGATCTGGGCAGCGATTTCGCTGTTCGCCTTGTCTTCGGCCTCCTTGTCGACCGCAAGAATGTGGTCGCGATAGGCGGCCCTCAGACTGGCAAGCGCCGTATCCATTTCCTTGACCTTTTCGACGCTCGGCAACCAGTCTGTCGCCAGCTCGCCGACTGCAGTGTTCACATTGGCCAGCGAATTCAGGGAAAAGGCCCCCATTCCGGCCATCACAGCCGCAAGCAGGGCATAGGAACCGATCAGGGTGGCCTTAATCGAAGGACGACGCATCAAAGTCTCCGGAATCGAACCATTCCGGCATCAGGTCATGTGATGCGGCGTGGATAGAACAGGCGACTTCCTTCATAGAAGTTGTTCATCATAACATTATACAGTTTGACGATTTGATAATGACAGAAATCAAAACGCGTGCCGGGCACATTTTTCCGGATACGCATGTGAGGTTGTATCGAAAATTTGATCGGCGGGGAGCGCTACCCGCCGATCGGATGCCTTCACTTATGGATGAAGTGCATCGGGAACAAGGTTGCCGTCATTGTCAAACACCTCTTCCTCGCCCTTGCCGGTGAGGTGATAGCCGCTCGCATCGTAGCTGAAGGGTACGGTCAGCTGGTAATTGTTATCGCCCAACTTGCCGAGATAGGAGCAAGCCAGCATCAGCGGTCCTTTGCCGTCCTCGCCGCGCGTCAAGCCACCAAGCGTGATGTCGGCCGCATCGATGAGACCGGTTACACCCTTGACCGTGATGTGTTTTTCAAGCTCCGCAGCGATATCCTTTGCTGGCGGACAGGCCCCCGCATATTCGCCTATCCACATATCGAACCGCTTCGCGCCCTTGAGCCGACCGATGGCAAATTCGCTGAGCGGCTCTTCCTCATTGGCAGGTTTTGGGGTCGCTCCGCAATAATAGCTCTCGGTCTTCGGATCGATCACCCCTTCTTCCATGGCAAGAGGAAAGCAACCGAGCATATCGGCCACCGCTTCGCCCTTGTATTCCGGACTGCGGGCCATGGCATCGTTCACGGCAGCCGCATCCGGCGGCGTGAAGGTGCCCTGATCGGCCTGCGCCATTGTCACCGCTCCGGAGAGGGCGAGGAAAGCAGTGATGTATCCGACCGGTCCCAGCATCTTCATGATGACTCTTCCTTCCCGCGTCATGCGGCCTTCAGGGTTTCTGCCCGTCCATCGTCAGGCTCCAGTGTAAGGGCTGAAAGCGCATGTTCAAGTCGGGCGCTATCGGCCAGAAGCGTACGGCTTACCGCGTTGGTCGCCTCGGCCATCGCGGAATTCTGTTGGCCAATCGTGTCCATTTCACGAATTGCGATGTGGATTTCCTTCAGACTCGTCGCCTGTTCTTTTGCCCCTTCGGCGATGCGATCGATGCTGTCACGGATCTCGCCGATTTCGCCGAACAGATGTTTCAGATCGTCGCCGCTGCGGCCAACCAGCGAAACGCCATCCTCGATCAGACGGCTGGAGGAGGTGATGAGGCCGTTTATTTCCTTTGCCGCCGCGGTAGAGCGCTGGGCCAGAATGCGCACTTCGGTCGCAACGACCGCAAAGCCCCGGCCAGCCTCTCCGGCCCGTGCCGCCTCGACCCCTGCATTGACCGCGAGCAGATTGGTCTGGAAGGCAATACCATCGATCACCTCGACGATATGGGAAATCTGTCGCGAGAATGTTTCGATTTCCCGCATGGCCGAGATCGCCTTGCGGGCAGTTTCCTCGCTCCGATTGGCATGATCGGCGGCGGCGTGGGTCATGGTGCGGGCATGGTCTGCGCGTTCGGCCGTGTGCTGCACGGTTGCGGTGATCTGGGACAGCGCGGTCGAGGCCTCTTCCAGACCAGCCGCCTGCCGTTCGGTGCGCAGCGACAGCGCATCCGCCGCCTTCGACAGTTCCTCGCCACGGGCCCGGATATGCTCGGCCTCCGCCATCACGGTTTCCAGCGTGCCGGAAATGGTTTCAAGTGCCGTGTTGAAATCGGATCGCAACTGGTCGACGCCCGGAAGCTCGGTTTTGACCCGTACCGAAAGGCGTCCATCGGCGAGCTTGGCCAAGGCCTGGCCAAGAGTGCCGACGATGCGGGTAAAGGCAGCCTCCTGACGGGCCTGCGTTTCCTTCAGCTCTTCCTGCGCGATTTTCTGGCTGGTGATATCCCGGATCGTTTCAACGACAGCAATGATCCGGCCGGTTTCGTCGCGGATGGGCGCCGCATTGATCACCACGTACCGGCGCTCGCCGCCAAGCTCCACCCAGTTTTCGGCCTGCAGGCCGCGCGTGGCAGCCCCCTGATCCATGTTTTCATAAAGCTTTGCGCGGTCATCCCCGGAACCGAATGCCAGATCGGCAAGGCAGGGCCGTTCGGTGGGGTAAAAGGCACGCCAATGTTCATTGGTGCCGAGAAGACGCTGCGCTTTCACCCCGGTCAGCTCTTCCATCGCCTCGTTCCACACCATCACCTTGTGCTCGGCATCGAGAACAAAGGCCGGCAGCGCCAGCTGTTCCAGCATGCGCATGGCAAAGCCCTGGCCCAGCGCACCTTTCGAAGAGGCACCAAACAAGCCCGAAATTTTTCCCTGAATGCCCGAAATCATGCCCACCCCTCGAAAGGTTAATCTGCCGCGGCAAGTACTGAGGGGTAATTTTTGATGTAAATCGTTTAAAATATGTTATAAGTTGCAGCGATTTTAGAAATAAACTATTTAGACATGAGGCGGCGACATTTGGCCACCCGCCTCCTTGTCCTTGCATGGGGGTGTCAATCGCCTTCCCTCCAGCGCCCATGCATTTTCACCTCGATATCGAAGAGATCGAGCGCGCGGCCTGCGGTGTAGTGAACCATATCCGCAATGGTCCGGGGCTTCGGATAGAAGGCCGGCACCGGCGGCATGACGATGCCGCCCATTTCCGTAAGCCGCGCCATGTTCTGGCAATGACCAAGGTGGAGCGGCGTTTCGCGAAACAGCACGACCAGCCGACGGCGCTCCTTCAGCACCACATCGGCAGCCCGCGAAATCAGATTCCCGCCAATGCCGAGCGCAATCTCGGCCAGGCTTTTTGCCGAACAGGGAGCCACGATCATGCCCATGGTGCGGAAGGAACCGCTGGCAATCGGCGCGGCGATATCGCGATTGTCGTGGCAATGGTCCGCCATGGCTTTCATCTCGGCATAGGTAAGCTCCGTCTCATGCGCCATGGCGGTGATGGCCGAGCGGGATACGACCAGATGCGTCTCGATCCCTTCCGCCTTCAGCATTGCAAGGAGTGCGACCGCATAGTCAAAACCTGACGCGCCGCTGACGCCGACAATCATCCGCCTCGGTCCGGCCATTTCAATAGTCCTCCAGATTGGCACGCACCCTTGCCAGAACCGCTTCCGGTGCGCGGGCAAATTCCGAACGGGAGCCCCGTTTGCCGTCATCCGGACGGGTGGTCGCGACAAGGCCGATCTTGGTGACGGTCAGATTGTCATGCAGCGGATCGCACCGGTCGGCCTTCACACCGGGAATGACAATCAGGTCTTCTCCGCCCCGGAAACGGGCGGCAAGCGACCATTCCACCTGCACCGGGTCTTCCGGATCGATATCATCCTCCACCACGGTCACGAGCTTGAAGAGATTGATCTGGCCCATAGCCAGAAGCACGGCGCGCTTGCCCTCGCCAAGCCGTGGCCGATGCATGCTGATAACGGCATGCAGCCGCCCCATGCCACCTTCCGTCACCACAACGCGGCGGACGGAGGGAATGATGCGGCTCAGCATCTGGAAGGTCACCGCCTCGATGGCAACGGCCCCGAGCAGGCAATGTTCGGCTGCATAGGCGGGCAGGATCGTCTGGAAGATGGCGTCCCGGCGATGGGTTACGCAAGTGATGAAACCGCCTGTCGCCGGACCATAGTTGACATAAAAGCCGGGAAATTCGGAAACATCGCCTTCCTCGATCAGATCGCCGCTATCGATATGGCCTTCCAGCACGATCTCGGCACCGGCAGGCACTTCGAGCGGCACGCTGCGACAGGCAACCAGCGCAAGCGGTTCACCGAGCAGACCGCCGATCATGTCATATTCATCATCGCCGAGCCCGAGATAGAGCTGGGAACCAAGCAGGACCGCCGGATGGTTGCCGATGGCAACCGCAATCGGCAGGACCTGACCGAGGCTCCGGGCCTTTTCCGCGAGCATGTTCAGATGATGATTTCGCGCGATGCCCACCATGATGCGCTTGCCGCCTTCGAGGCGGATACGGGCAATCGAGACATTGCGCGCACCACTCACCGGATCCTTGGCAATGATCACCCCGGCGGTGACATAGGCGCCGCCCTCATGTTCGAAAAAGGTTGGAACCGGGAGGATCTGCTCCAGATCGATGTCGCCCTCATGCACCACGTCCTGCAGCGGCGCATGATCAACCATCACCGGTTTGACCGGACGCTGAAGTGCTTCAGTCAGAGCGTCATGGAGCGGCTTTCGGTCGAGTCCAAGAAGCGCGGCAATTCGGGCGCGCGTGTTCATCACATTGCCGATCACCGGCATGGCACTGCCTTTGACCGCGGCAAAGAGCTGCGCCTGCCCCTTGTCGCGCATCGACAAAACGGCGCCGAGCTCGAAGCGAGGATCAACAGGGCGGGTCACCTCGTGCAATGCCCCGATGGACTTGAGCCTTTCCACGACACTGCGGAAGGATTGATGCTCCGGCATGGTCAATTCCCCTCCCCCACGAGCGAAGCCGAAAGACCGAAAGCCTTGCGGATGGTTTTGACGACCGGGCCCAGATCGTAGATGTCCTGTCCTTCGCTGCCGATGGGCAAAAGGGCACGAATATCGCCAAAAAGCGGACGCAAACCCTTGCCGAGAGCGGTCACATCCAGGCCACGCCGATCCACGGCCCAGACCGCGCAGGCCGCCTCGATGGCAATCACCGTCCAGGCCGGTTCGAGCATCCGTACCGATTCCGCGATGGATTGCGGTGCATTGCCTGCCACATCTTCTACTCCATCATCGATCTGGCCGGAGAAATTCAGGAGCGCCGGATGCGCCGCCTGCCGAACCGCGCCCACGCAGGCGGCTGCGATATGGCCGAAATTCAGAAACTGCACACCGCCGATCGCGCCTGCCTCGCGCGCCAGACTGGTCGGCAGTCCGCTGAAACCCGGCCACTGGATCTTGTGAATACGCTGGCCGGAGGCCTCGATCATCTTCGCAACCGCCTGCCGAAGCGTATCCATGCCTAGCGCACATGCCGTGGTTTCCATGTTACCGTGCGAGAGGAATAGGCCGCGTTCCGCGTCGATCATCGGATTGTCGCACGCTGCACCGAGTTCGGCCTCGAAGAGGCCGCTTGCAAAATCATAGGCCGCCTCGACCGCGCCATGGATCTGGGGGATGCAGCGGAAACTCAAGGGATCCTGCAGGAAGCGGGCCTCACCCGTCTGCCACAGCCGGCTTTCGGCAAGGGCTGCCCGCAGCGCCTGCCCGGCGCGGATCTGGCCCGCCTGTCCGCGCGCCAGGTCTATCCTTTCGCTCCAGGATGTCAGATTGCCGCGCAGACCTTCCATGGAGAGCGCACCCGCGGCATGGGCGGCATCGGTGAGTGCGCGCAATTCGTGAAGCACAAGAACGCCTTCCGCCAGCATCAGGCTGTTTGAATTCAGAAGCGATATCGCTTCCTTGGCGTTCAGACCGTCGATCCGCTGCCGACAGACCGCATCGCCCGGAGCCCTGCGGCCAACAAGGGGGGCCGAAAGCTGGCTCATGGCGACGATATCGGAGGCACCGACCGACATGCCGAGCCTTGCAACGGGAAGCTCATCCGCATTGAGCCGGTCGAGAAGGGCTTCAGCCAATTCCAGCCTTATGCCGGAACGGCCAAGCGCAAACAGCGAGAGCTGGATCGCAAGGGCTGCCCGCACAACGCCTTGCGGGGCATTTCGACCGGGCGCGAATGTGGCATGACCGGTGATCATCAGATTGTTGTAAGTCGAGATCGCCTGAGGATCGACCGTAAAATCCTTCTGGCTTCCAACGCCAGTCGTGATGCCGTAGGCAGGGATTTTTTCGTCTACCAGCCGGTCGACAATCGACCGCGCCTTTTGAATGGCCTTTCGCCCCTGATCGGACAGCGCGAGGCTCACGCCACCGGCAGCAATGCTCGCCACATCCGCTAGCGACAGTGGCCCCTCGCCCAGCAAAACGCTCTTGCCCATTCATACCCCCCAAGTCATCCGGAGCCAGACTAGCCGCATTGCATGCGATCTTGGATATGCTAAATTCCGGACAACCTATGTTAAAGCCCGACCAATATGGATATCGCTACCGCGGCCATCGCCTTTACCGTCCTTGAGAACCGATCCGTGCGTGCGGCCGCACGCGCGCTCGGCCGACCGGTGTCGAGTGTGGGCGATGCCTTTGAACGGTTCGAGCAATGGCTGGCGCTGCCCCTCGCGACCCGTAACCGCGACGGCTTCACGCTGACGCTTGCCGGTGAGGGCCTGCTGCCGTCGATCCCGGCCTTTGTTGAGCCACTCGCAGCGATGGCGCAGCTGTCTGGCGAGCGGCCGGGCGGCAGAAGCGGGGACGTTCTGCACTGGGCTGCGGGTAAGCCCGTTTCGCAGATCATTTTGAGCCATTTCCTGTCGGTGGCCCATCATCAGAGCATACGCCGGGCTGCAGGAACACTTGCCGTCAGCCAGCCAGCGCTGACCCGGCAGATGGCGCGGCTCGAAGCCCTTCTCGGTCTTTCCCTTCTGACCCGCGGCAGGGAAGGATGCACCCCGACCACCGCCGGTGACGCGCTTCAGCGACAGGCAAGCCTCCTGCTTGAACGCTTCTCCGCTCTTTCCGGGCAGGCGGACAAGCGCTTTTCCGAAGGACTTCGCACGGTGAAGCTCGGAACGATCATCCCCTTCGGCCATGAAAGCCGGCTTGCAGCCCGTCTTGCGCAACTGGTTGCCGACTGGCGACAGGAAAGCGATGGCCAGCAGCATCTGCTCTTGAGCAGCATGCCAGCGGAAGATCTGCTTGCAGGTCTCTTGTCCGGTGCGCTTGATCTCGCACTCACCGACATGGCCATCAGCGACAGGCGATTTGAAAGCCGCCTTCTGTTTTCAAGCGAGCTTGTGCTGGTGGGTGGTGCATCGAGCATGCCGGAGGGCAGCGGCATACAGACGCTTGCCGGACGCGATCTGGTGGTGCCAAGCCTGCGAAGCGGCTTGCGGCAAAAAATCAGCATCGTGCTCGATGGCCTGCGAGACGCACTCGAAACGCCGCCAGGGCTGGTCGAGGTCGACACGCTCTCCATCGTGATGGCCCTGGTGCTTTCCCACGGCTTTGTCACGATCCTGCCGCTCGATGCCATACGCACCATGGCGGATGGCATCCGGATGATGCGGCTACCCGCAAGTCCGTCGCTGTCTTTTCACCTCGTCTGGTTGAAGAGCCAGACCGCACGGCGGCATGCGGAGCGAGTGGGAACTATTCTTACCCGTAGTCCTCCGGCCTGACTGGCGTGATATCCGGGTTCTCTCAAAGGAGCAGCCGTGCAGCGGTGCGGCCCGAGAGAAACGCGCCATGGGCCGTTCCCCAATAGTCCGGCTCAGTCGCTTCGCCCGCAAAGATCAGCCGCCCTTCCCATTCCTCCCCGGAAAGGGCTTCCCGATCTTCCCGGCGAGCACCAACCGGATTGAACGAATAGCTGCCATGGGTGAAAGGATCCTGTGCCCAACGCGTGATCTGTGCTGCAACAGGAGCGGGAAAGGCTGCACCAAACATAGCCTTCAACGCGTCATGGGCAGAAGCAACCATATCTGCATCGGCGAGCTTTTCCATGGCGCGCGCCTGATCACCGGCATGGAAGCCGATGAGCATGGGCACCTTGGCCGCCTGCGCAAAACTCACCCATTCCGCCCATACCCCGTCTTCCGGCCCGACCCATTCGATCCAGTCCACGTCTGTGGGCCAGGCGGGCTTTTCAAAGCGAAGAAAACACTTGTTGAGAAGGCCCATGCCGAGCACGTCGATGGCAGCCTGCCGGTCCTTCGCAAGCGGCGCACCAAACCGGATATCGCCCTTTTTCAGAGCCCCGAGCGGCACCGTGAGCACCACGTGATCCGCTTCAAGCACAGAGCCGTCGCGAAGGGTCAGCGAGATGCCTTTCTTTTCCGGCCTGATTTCTGAAACAACAGCCCCGGTACGGATTTTCAGTCCTCTGGCAAGAAAGGCGATGAGCTGGTCATAGCCGCCTGCAGGCAGCGCATCCTCGCCGTCGAACTCCTCGCTTGCATCAAAGGCAAGGGCCGATTCCTCCGACCAGTCGCCGCCATATTCGGTTTCAACCTTGCCATTCACCACATGCCGAAGGAGCCGCCTTTCCTTCGCATTCGCATTGCGCCAACCCTTGGTGCCGGTGATCGCCGCCTTGAGGGACTTGTCCTTGCCCTCGTCTTCCACCGCCTTGCGCGCCGCTTGCATCAGCCGGTCGGCCCTGTCATAGGCCGCGGTCAGATCCACCTCCTCGCCTCTTTCATCGAGCGCGATCGCGCTTTCATAGCGGGTGACGAGCCGCTTCACGCCCGCCTGATCGGCAAGCTCCGTGAGCGGGTTACCCTCGACGCCATGGATCCAGCTTGCCCCGAGATCGGCCGGAAGATCCGGCCAGAGATGCGATGTGAAGATACGCCCGCCGATCCGGTCGCGTGCCTCAAGCACCTGAACATCAGCCCCCTGATCGGCAAGCGCGCGGGCAGCTGAAAGACCTGCAAAACCCGATCCGACCACGATCACCGATTTCTTCGACGCGGCCCGCAAGGGCGTGGATGCCGCCAGCAGAAGACCGGTGGATGCGATCAGGTTTCGACGGGAAATCTTCATGATGACTCCTTGCGTGAGGATGATCGATTCTAGCAAAAGTTGTCGGGAACCCTATATCCGCCGGCCAGAAAACCGCAATCGTCCACCCATGAAAAGTGCCAATCCGATACGCAAACCCGGCGTCTGGCAGAGAAAATTTATGGTGAGTGAGAAAAACGAACGGCCTTGATTGCAATTTACCCCGCATGCTGTACAATAGCGCCCAGACTATTGCTTGTGATATCGAGCCAAAGCGTTCCGCTTCCGTCAGATTTCCTCTCAAATAATCGACCTAATCCCGCAGGGTATCGCGGGAACCACAACGATTGCTTAGAAAGGAAATCGTTATGAATACTGGTACTGTCAAGTGGTTCAACGCCACCAAGGGTTATGGCTTCATTCAGCCGGACAACGGCGGCGCGGACATTTTCGTGCACATCTCTGCTGTTGAGCGCGCTGGCCTGCGTGCACTGAACGATGGCCAGAAGGTCACCTATGACATCGTACAGGACCGCCGTTCCGGCAAGAGCTCCGCAGACAACCTGCGCGCTGCCTAAGGTTCTGTTTTCTCACCGCTGACCCCGGATGTACGGGCGGCTGATGAGATTGCGAGGAAGGTCGGGTCTTGCCCGGCCTTTTTGCATTTTTAGGCCCATCGAAACGCACCGGGCCGATCAGCTGCGCGGCGAGAGCTGGTGCTCGAAGCCGGTCCGGTAGCGCGCGGGCGAGGTTCCGAAGCGTGCCTCGAACGCTTCATAGAAGCGCGACATCGAGCCGAACCCGCTTTCATAGGCCACGGAAGCAATCGGCATATCGGTCGAAATCAGCAGTGACTGTGCCGTATCCAGCCGGTGGCGGGTGATCGACTGGTTGATGGACAGCCCGACCATCTTCTTGAAGATCGTCATGGCGTAATTCGGATGCAGGCCCGCCGCCTCTCCCACATCATCCACCGAGATCGGGCCAAGCGCGTGCTCGGCAATATAGCGCAGCATGATTTCGACCTTCGGCAACCGGTCAGCATCGTGATGACGGGAGGCGGCAAGGGCCGAGCCTTCCTCACGCAGATCCCGCCAGCCGGAGCGACCGATACGGCGGATGCGGGCCACCAGCTCGTCGCGCACGATCTGTTCAAGCTCCGGATCACCGCTCAGCAATTCGTCACGCCAGCGCAGAAACACATCGCTGTCGAAGGGCCGCACGTCCAGCGCCTCGATCAGCCCGCCGCGAAACACCGCGTCGCGGAAATCCGACATGCCGTTCAGATGGACCAGCACCGACATCGGCACATAGAGGCAGACGAAGCGGGCGGGGCCGGAAACCTCCACCACCTGATGCGGCACCATGCCCCAGAACAGGCAAAGCTGGCCCTCGGCGACCTTGAGCAAGCGGCCATCGAGCCAGTAGGTCACCTCGCCGCCGAGCAGGAAATTGATTTCCACCTGGCTGTGCATGTGCGGCCCGCTCATGCGCCGCACGTCGAGCCTTTCCCCTGCGCAGAACCGATGGTCGCCGAACACCACCAGCGGATGGCGTGTCGGCCCGTCATGGACCGGGACGGATTCGTCTTCAGCGATTTTCATCAGCAGTCCTCCCGGCAAAATCTTAGGATACCGGAATTGAATTTGGCAAGGGCGGTAGAATTCGCGAGGCCTGGCGCGTCATGATCCCCCCATCGCGCCTTGGGAGAGTTGCGCGGGCTGCGGGGGGCGCCTCCGCACACATGGGTCAGGGAGGATAACATGACCATTCTGAAGACTTTTGGTGCATTCGCACTCGGTTCGGCCCTGATGGGCTCGGCAGCACTGGCAGGCGAAATCGTGCTGAACTCGGACCAGTCCGATCCGGCACCGAAGAAAGCAATGGAAGAGCTGATCGCCGATTTCCAGGCCAAGAACCCCGGCATTACCGTCAAGTGGAACAATTTCGACCACGAAGGGTACAAGTCCGCGATCCGCAACTTTCTGACGGCCGATGCGCCGGATGTAGCGGCCTGGTATGCGGGCAACCGCATGGAGCCCTTCGTCAAGGCAGGCCTTTTTGAAGACGTCAGCGACGTCTGGGCCGCAAACGGCCTTGATGACCAGCTGAAATCAGCCGCAGCCTCGATGACCATCGACGGCAAGAAGTGGGGCGTTCCCTACACCTATTACCAGTGGGGCATCTACTACCGCGCCGACATCTTCAAGGAACAGGGCATCGAGCCGCCGAAGACCTGGGACGAGCTGCTTGCCGCCTGCGCCAAGCTCAAGGCTGCCGGCATCACGCCCTTTGCCATCGGTACCAAGGCCCTGTGGCCGACCGGCGGCTGGTTCGACTATCTCGACCTGCGCGTCAACGGCTACGAATTCCACATGGATCTGACCTCCGGCAAGGTGCCTTACACCGATCCGAAGGTGAAGGCCGTGTTCGACAAGTGGGCAGAACTCGTGAAGCCCGGCTACTTCCTTGAAAACCATGCCGCGCTTGACTGGCAGGATGCCATTCCGCAGATGGTGCAGGGCAAGGCCGCCATGTATCTGATGGGCAACTTCGCCGTCGCCACCATGAAGGACGGCGGGCTGAAGGAAGACCAGATCGGCTTCCTGCAGTTCCCGGAAATCACCGCCGGCATTCCGATGTCGGAAGAAGCCCCGACCGACACGTTCCATATTCCGTCCGGTGCGAAGAACAAGGAAGATGCCAAGAAGTTCCTGGCCTACCTTGCGTCTCCGGAGGCTCAGGCCAAGATGAACGCAACGCTCGGCCAGCTGCCGGTCAACAACAAGGCCGCCAAGCCGACCGACAAGTTCCTCGATGCAGGCTTCACCATGCTCTCCAACGCCCATGCACTCGCGCAGTTCTATGACCGCGATGCACCGGCAGACATGGCAAAGGCCGGCATGGAAGGTTTCCAGGAATTCATGGTCAAGCCGGACAAGGTTGATGACATTCTCGCCAAGCTCGAGAAGGTGCGTGCCCGCGTCTACAAGTGATATCCTCCTCGGGTAGACGCGCTGCCGGATGATCTCTCTCATCCGGCAGCACTTTTTCTCTCGCATCGAGGATCGGGAAAATGGCGAACCGAAGCCCTGCATCGTCGACTTTCTGGAAGCGCAACCAGCGCCGCCTGTCACCGCTGTTCTTTCTTGCGCCCGGCGCGCTCATGTTTCTCGTCTATGTGATCCTGCCGGTCTTTCAGTCGATCTGGATCAGCTTTTATGACTGGGACGGGCTGGGGCCAAAAACCTTTATCGGCCTTTCCAACTATACCGAACTGTTCGGCGACGAGGCCTTCTATACATCGCTGACCAACAATATCCTCTGGCTGGTGCTCTATCTTTTGGCCGTACCTGCCGGTCTTGCGGTGGCGCTGTTCCTTAACCAGACGGTCGCCGGCATCCGCATCTACAAGTCCCTCTTCTTCTTTCCCTTCGTGATCAGCCAGGTGGTCGTCGGCCTTATCTTCACCTGGTTCTATGCGCCCGACTTCGGACTGTTTTCGGCGCTCATCAAATCACTGACAGGAACGGAAATCGCGATCCTCGCAGACGAGCGCTTCGTGACCTACGGCATCATCGTTGCCGGTCTCTGGCCACAGATCGCCTATTGCATGATCCTGTATCTGACCGGTCTCAACAACATCAATCCGGAGCAGGTGGAGGCGGGCCGGATGGATGGCGCGCGCGGCTTCCGGCTGTTCTGGAACATCATCCTGCCGCAACTGCGTCCCGCAACCTTTATCGCAGTCGTGGTCACAGTCATTGGCGCGCTTCGCTCCTTCGACCTCGTTTCGGTGATGACGGCTGGCGGGCCCTATGGCTCGAGCCGTGTGCTTTCCTTCTACATGTATGAACAGGCGCTCTCCGAATACGGATACCGCATGGGCTATGGCGCGGCGATTGCCGTCATCCTCTTCCTCATCATGATGGTGTTCATCACCCTCTTCCTGGTGCGGATGCTGGCGCAGGAAAGGAATGCCTGATGTTTCCGACCCCGGTTGAAAAGGCTGCCCGCTGGGTTTCCCCGGTCTACCAGATGCTGCTGCCCGTGGCGCTTGTGATCTGGCTTCTGCCGCTGATCGGCGTTGCCATCACGTCGGTGCGCCCATCCGGCGATCTTGCGGCAGGCAATTATTTCGGTATGCCCTCAAGTTTCGCAGGTGTGGAGAACTATACCGCCGTTTTCCGCGATTCGCCGATTGGCCTCTACATCCTGAATTCCTTCAAGATCACCATTCCGACGGTTATCGGCGCGGTTGGCCTTTCCTGCCTTGCGGGCTATGCGCTTGCCGTTTACCGGTTCCGCGGCAATCTCGCCCTGTTCTTCATCTTCGTCGCCGGAAATTTCATTCCCTTCCAGATCCTGATGGTGCCGGTGCGGGACCTCACCCTCAAGCTCGGGCTCTATGATACGGTGACCGGCCTCGTGCTGTTTCATGTCGCCTTCCAGACCGGTTTCTGCACGCTGTTCATGCGCAATTTCATCAAGGGCCTGCCCTTTGCGCTGATCGAGAGCGCGCGGGTGGAGGGCGTGTCCGAATGGCGGATCTTCCGGCATATCGTGCTGCCGCTGATGCGCCCGGCGATTGCAGCCCTTTCGGTGCTGATCTTCACCTTCGTCTGGAATGACTATTTCTGGGCAACGGTTCTGGTTCAGGGGCAGGCCGCCATGCCGGTGACGGCGGGGCTGAACTCCCTGAACGGCCAATGGGTGGCTGCCTGGCATCTGGTTTCCGCCGGATCGATTGTCGCCGCGCTTCCGCCGGTGACGATGTTCTTCCTGATGCAGAAGCATTTCATTGCCGGGCTGACTTTGGGAGCAACCAAGGGATGACGCAGACGGTCCTTGTCCGGGCGGGAAATCTCGGCCTGCTTCTGGGGCTCCCGGATGCGGGAATGCCGGAAATCATCGCCTTCGGCCCCGGTGTGGATGAAAAGGCAGGCGCCTTCTGGCCGGTCGTCGAACGGTCTTCGCGGATCAATGGCATGGATGAAGCCGTGCCGTCTGCCGTGTTGTTGCCCACCGGCGGTCTGGGCCGCTTCGGCTGGCCTGCTCTTTCCGGGCATCGTGGCGGGCGCGACTTCATTCTGCATTTCACCGGCTGGAATACCCATACGACCCATGGCGAGACGGTGCTCCTGGCACAGGATACCATTGCCGAGGTCGATCTTCGCATCACCCTTCGCGGCAGCGAGAGCGGCGTTCTGTCGATGTCAACGGCACTGACAAACCGGGGAAAGACCCCCTATCAGCTGGACCGGATGATGGCCGGAAGCTTTCTGGTGCCTGCGGGCGAGGCGCAGCTTACCCATTTCACCGGCATGTGGGGCCGTGAGTTCCAGCTGCGGGAAACCACGCTGGGCGCTGGCCTCTGGATGCAAGAAAGCAGACGCGGGCGCACCTCCCATGACCGCTTTCCCTATTTGTTTGTAAAGGCGTCCGGAGCGCAGACGGGCTTCCATCTCGGCTGGAGTGGCAACCATCTGATTGCCATCGACACGCTGGATGATGGCCGCAGGCTGGTGCATCTCGGCGAACTGTTCGAGCCGGGCGAGATGATCCTCGAGAGCGGGGAAACCTATGAAAGTCCCGTGGCCCATGCAGGTCCGGACAGTGACGCCTTCCACGCCTTCCTGCGGACGGATGTTCTGGATTGGCCGGGCGGAAAGATGCGCCCGCGCCCGGTGACGCTCAACACCTGGGAAGGCAATTATTTCGATCATCGCCCCTCGGCGCTGATGGCACAGGCCGATGCGGCGAAAGCGCTTGGCATCGAACGGTTCGTGCTGGATGACGGCTGGTTCGGGCGTCGCGACGACGATACGACCAGTCTTGGTGACTGGTTAATCGACCGGCGCAAATATCCGGACGGGCTGAAGCCGCTTGTGGATCACGTGACCGGGCTCGGCATGGAATTCGGCATCTGGTTCGAGCCGGAAATGATCAATCCGGTCTCCGATCTTTATCGCGCCCATCCGGACTGGGTGCTGCAGGTCGAGGGCCGCCCGCTTCTGACATCCCGCAACCAGCTGGTGCTCGATCTCACTCGGCCGGACGTCTCCGATTATCTTTTCGCGGCGATTGCCGATGTGCTGTCCACACTTTCGGTTTCCTACATCAAGTGGGACATGAACCGGGACCTCACCCATGCAGGCGGTATGGATGGGCGGGCGCGGATTGCCGCGCAGACGCGGGCGGTGCTCGCGCTCATGGAGCGCGTGCGCAAGGCCTTCCCCGCGGTCGAGGTGGAATCCTGCGCCTCTGGCGGCGGGCGCATCGATTTCGGCGTGCTGCGCCACACCCACCGGGTCTGGACCTCCGATTGCACCGATGCCTTCGAGCGGCTGGAAATCCAGCGCGGCGCTTCGCTCTTCCTGCCGCCTGAAATTCTGGGCGCCCATATCGCCGCCTCGCCAAACCACCAGACCCATCGCCGCCTGACACTTTCCTTCCGCGCACTGGTGGCACTGGCCTATCATCTGGGCGTGGAACTCAACCCGCTTGAACTTTCCGATGAAGAACGCGCCGAACTTGGTGGCTGGATTGCGTTGCACAAGCGGCTGCGCCCGCTTCTGCATGCGCCCGGTGCCGCCTTTCGGCTGGAACCGCTTGATGGCCGCCATGTCTGGGGCGCGGCAGATCAGGACCGCATCCTCGTCTTCGTGCTGCAGGGCAGCCAGATGGTGAGCGAGCAGCCATCGCCGCTTGTGCTTCCGGTCGATGCCGACGATGACAGGCTGTGGCACATTACGGCCATCCATCCAGCCAACCCGGATTTCATCCGCATCTCCGAGGGGCAGAAGAAGCTTGTCTCGGGCGCGGTGCCTTTCACCCGAGCGGCACTCGCCAAGGCTGGCCTGCCGCTGCCGATGTTGCGGCCGGAAAGCGGCCTGCTGCTTGAAATCGAACCTGTAAAGCGAGGATAATTCCATGGGCAAGGTCGTGCTTCATCAGGTGAAGAAACAGTTTGGTGCGGTCAGCGTCATCAAGGGGGTCGATCTTCAGATCGAGGATGGCGAATTCTGCGTTTTCGTCGGCCCGTCCGGCTGCGGCAAGTCCACGCTTCTGCGCATGATCGCCGGCCTGGAGGATATCAGCGCCGGTGAACTCACGATTGCCGGGCGTGACATGACCAATGTCGATCCGGCCGAGCGCGGGGTCGCCATGGTGTTCCAGTCCTACGCGCTCTATCCGCACATGACCGTTGCCGAAAACATCGGTTTCGGCCTGAAGATGACCGGACATGCGAAGGATGAAATCGCGCGGCGCACGGCCGCTGCCGCCGAAATGCTGCAGCTGAAGCCGCTGCTTGAACGCAAGCCCTCGCAGCTTTCCGGCGGGCAGCGCCAGCGCGTGGCAATCGGGCGCGCCATCGTGCGCCAGCCGGATGTGTTTCTGTTTGACGAGCCGTTGTCCAATCTGGATGCCTCGCTGCGCGTGCAGATGCGCACCGAAATCAGCAAGCTGCATCAGGACCTGAAATCCACCATGATCTATGTGACCCATGATCAGGTGGAAGCCATGACCATGGCCGACAAGATCGTGGTGCTGCAGGCGGGGCTGATCGAGCAGGTGGGCTCGCCGCTTGAACTCTATCACCGCCCGAAAAACATCTTTGTCGCCGGGTTTATCGGATCGCCGAAAATGAATTTCCTGCCCGTCATCGCCGCGCCTGCGGAAGGGGGCATCCGGGTCAAGCTGCCGGGTGGGGCGTCGCTTCTGCTCGCCGGTGATGCATCGCAGCTAAAGGCCGAGGAAAAGCTGACGCTCGGCATCCGTCCGGAGCATCTCGACCGCAGCTCGGGCGACGCAGTCCTTCAGGGCACAGTGCGCCTTGCCGAACATCTGGGTTCCGAAACCCTGTTTTATGTGACCCTGGACGGTGGCGCTGAAATCGCGGTCAAGGCCGATGGTCTGGCGAGTGCCCGGCCGGGGGACGTGCTGACCATCCACCTGCCCGCTGCCGCCTGCCATCTCTTCAATGCGGCTGGCAAAGCCATTCTGAACGGGGATCTGACGCGCTGATGCTGGGGGTTTGCTACTATCCGGAACATTGGCCGGAACGCTTCTGGAAACGCGATGCCGAGCGGATGATGGCGCTTGGCATCCGTCATGTGCGGATCGGGGAATTTGCCTGGTCACGACTGGAGCCTGCGCGCGGTCAGTTCGATTTCGGCTGGCTGGACCGGGCCATGGATATCCTGCATGCGGCCGGCCTGAAGATCGTGCTCGGCACCCCGACAGCCACCCCGCCGAAATGGCTGATGGATGAATATCCCGAAATTGCGCCGGTGGATGATCAAGGCCGCGTGCGCGGTTTCGGTTCGCGTCGGCATTACAGCTTTTCATCCGATGTGTGGTGGAAGGAAAGCACCCGTATCGTTGAGATCGTTGCCACGCGCTACGGCCAGCATCCGGGACTGGAGGGCTGGCAGACCGACAATGAATATGGCTGCCATGACACCACGCTTTCCTGGGGGCCCGAAGATCTGAAGGCCTTTCGCCGCTGGCTCCGGCTTCGCTACCAGAGCCCGGAACAGCTGAACGAAGCCTGGGGTTCGGTTTTCTGGTCGATGGAGGTGCAGAGCTTCGATGAAGTGACGCTGCCCAATCTCACCGTCACCGAACCAAACCCGGCAGCCCGGCTCGATTTCTGGCGTTTCCATTCCGACCAGATTGCCGCCTATGACCGCATGCAGTGCGACATCATCCGCGCCCGCTCGCCGGGCCGCTGGATCACCCATAATTTCATGGGCTTCGTCAATGATTTCGACCACTGGAAGGTGGCGGAAAATCTCGATCTTGCCTCATGGGACAGCTATCCGATCGGTTTTGTCGAGAAATTTCCGTTCACCGAGGAAGAGCGGACCCGCTGGGCGGAAACCTCCCATCCCGATATCGCCGCCTTTCACCACGATCTCTACCGTGGCGTCGGCAGAGGGCGGTTCTGGGTGATGGAACAGCAGCCGGGGCCGGTCAACTGGGCGCCCTGGAACCCGGTGCCGAAGCCCGGAATGGTGCGGCTCTGGACCATGGAGGCGCTGGCGCACGGTGCCGATGTGGTGAGCTATTTCCGCTGGCGACAGGCTCCCTTTGCGCAGGAGCAGATGCATGCGGGCCTGAACCTTCCGGGTCTTGACGAACTGTCCACCGGCGGGCGGGAAGCCGAGCAGGTGGCGGGGGAGCTGGCCCGGATCGGCTCCTTGCCGGAAAGCGCAAAGGCACCGGTCGCGATCGTCTACGATTATGAAACCTACTGGTCGCTGATGATCCAGCCGCAGGGCAAGGATTTCCGATACGAGGAACTGGCCTTCCGCTGGTACGAGGCGGTACGGCGGCTGGGTCTCGATGTCGATTTCGTTGCCCCCGGCGCATCGCTTTCCGGCTATCGTCTGGTGCTGGTGCCCTGCCTGATGCATGTTTCGGAAGCGGCCCGCACGGCCTTTGAAAAGGCGGATGGGGTGGTGCTCTACGGACCGCGCACCGGCTCGCGCACCCGCAATTTCGCCATTCCCGAAAACCTGCCCCCGGGACCGTTGATGGACCTTGTCGGCTTGCGCGTGACGCAGGTTGCCTCGCTGCGCCCGGGCCTTGCCCATGCGATCAAAGGGGCGATCGAAGGCGAAGCCGTGCGCTGGCGCGATCACGTGGAAACGTCGAGCGAGGTGCTCGCGCACTTTGCAGATGGCGGGCCTGCAATCGTGCGGCATGAAAATCATCTCTATGCGGCGGCATGGACGGAGGGGGACACTCTGGCTGCGTTGATCCGCCATTGCGTGGAGCAGGCAGGGATTTCCGCCACGGCGGTGCCAGATGCGGTGCGCATCCGCCGCCGAGGTCCGCTTGCCTTCGCCTTCAATTACGGCTTGGAGCCTTATGTCCTTGCCGAAGAGGGGCCATTCCTGATCGGCGAGAAAACCCTGATGCCACAATCACTTGCGGTCTGGCGCGTCGCCGCGGCCGATTGATCAAACGCAGGAAAGCCAGGCGCCTACCGATTTGCCACTTGACAAAATCCCGGCCCTCGCAGAGTTTTTTAACTCGCGGGTAAAGAAATCCAAAAACCGGGAACATCCGCGGCAAACACGGGAGGCATTCAATGCTGCAGGAACGCATTGAGGGAAAGTGGCTTGCTGCTTTCCGACGGGTTTTTGCGCTCAACGGGATCGGCAAGGGCACGAAGGTCGCGATCATTTCCGAGACGCAGTCGCGGCCGGTGCTGATCCAGCTTTCGGAACTCGCCGCCTATGACCTCGGCGCCGAGTTTCTGATGATCCAGATGCCGACGCCGCCGCAGACGGCACCGGTGCCGGTGAAATCCACCGGCACGTCCTGGGCGATTGCCGGGAACCGGGCGGTGATCGAGGCGCTGAAGCTTGTCAAGGTGGTGGTGGATTGCACGGTCGAGGGCCTGATCCATGCACCGGAATGGCCGGAAATCGAAGAAGCCGGGACCCGGCTCCTCGTCATCACCAACGAGCATCCCGAAATTCTGGAACGTACCGAGCCGAAGGCGGCGGATGCCGAACGGGTCCGGATCGGCATACAGATGCTGAAGGAAGCCAATGAAATGCGGGTGACTTCGGCGGCAGGAACCGATCTGGTGATCGATCTCAAGGATGCGCCCTGTGGCGGGACCCCCGGCTTTGGCACGCATCCGGGCGCGGTTGCCCATTGGCCGGGCGGACTTTGCCTCGCCTTTCCCGGAAAGAATGCCGTCAATGGCCGCATCGTGATGGATGTCGGCGACATGAACCTTACCTTCAAGACCTGCCTGACGAGCCGGATCGACTTTACCATCGAGGATGATTTCGTCACCGCGATCAAGGGCGACGGGATCGATGCCCTGCATTTCCGCGAATATATGGAAGCGTGGGAAGACAGGAACGCCTATGGCATCAGCCATGTGGGCTGGGGGGTCAACCCCGGCGCACGCTGGGTTTCCGCTGCCATGTATGACAAGCGGGACATGCAGGCGGTAGAATTCCGCGCGCTTGCCGGATCCTTCCTCTGGTCGACCGGGGCGAACCAGTATGCGGGCCGCTACACGCTCGGCCATTTCGACCTTCCCATGCGCAACTGCACCATCGCCCTCGACGGCCGCATCGTCGTCGACAAGGGCGTGCTGCAGGGTGCGCTTGCTCTCTGATCACCATCGCGGACGGATTTCCCATGAGCGCTATCGAAGACTATTACGACCTTTCCCGCATCCGCCCCGTGGTGGTGGAAAAGCTGCGACGGATCAACGAACTCGGCAAGGAGCGCTTTCGACCCCGCGCGCCGGGCATCGATATCGACGCCTCCTTCCCGGTCGAGAATTACCGCGATCTGGCAGAAGAAGGCTTTCTCGGCCTGTCGATCCCCGAGGAATTCGGCGGCTGGGGATTTTCGATGTTCGAATATGCCATGATCGGTGCGGAGATCGGCAAATATTGCGGGGCCACCGCGCTGACCTTCAACATGCACAATTCCTCGATGGCCTGGTCGCGCTTCATGTATGACATGCCGAACCTGACGGCTGAGGAAAAGGCGGCTTTTGCGCCGCTGCGCGAGCGGCAGTTCCGCCGCGCCATTGCCGAAAAGGCGATCTATTCCCAGCCGATTTCGGAAGGTGGCCAGAACTGGACCTCGAAACCCAACCAGACCCAGTGCCGCAAGGTGGAAGGGGGCTGGAAAATCAACGGCTTCAAGAAATTCGCCTCGCTCGCTGGCTATTGTGACTATTACACCATCGTCTGCACGGAAACCTTCGAAGGGCAGGAGCCGCGTCACGAGGACACGATGCTGTTCGTGGTCCACAAGGATACGCCCGGCCTTTCGGTGAAGGGCGAGTGGGACCCGCTCGGCATGCGCGGCACCAACAGCCGCGATCTCATCCTCAATGATGTCTTCGTCACCGAAGAGGATCTGCTGATGCCAGCTGGCATTTTCGGCAAGACGCTGCCGAACTGGCCGCATATGATGGCAACGCTCTCGCCCACCTATATGGGCGTGGCGCAGGGCGCTTTCGATTTCACCGTCGATTATCTGAAAGGCAAGGTCGAGGGCCAGCCGCCGATCGACCGGCGCATGTTTGCAACCAAGCGCATCACCGTTGGCAAGATGTATGCGCGGCTTGCCAATATGCGTGCGCTGTGGTGGCAGGCCTTCAGTGAGTCCAAGGGTTTCCCGACCAAGGGCGAAGTGATGCGCATGTATGCGGCGCAATACAACATCATGGAAGGCGTGCAGGAAATCGCAGCCCTTGCCATCCGCACCTGCGGCGGCCAGTCGATGCTGAAATCCATGCCGCTTGAGCGCATGTATCGCGACAGCCGCTGCGGTGCGCTGATGCTGCCCTATACATCGGAAATCATGGAAGATTATCTATCCGTGCTTGCGCTTTACGATATGGACGAGCTCGATACCGCACCGGGCGACGAGGGCGGCGCCCGCAACTCGCTGTGGCGCGGCGATAATGGTGCCCTGAAGGGGCTGCGCTGAGCCATGGCAACACGGGAGGTGGATGTTACCGGCCATGCCAAGGCCGATCCGCAAAGGCTCTGGCAGGTGGTTTCGAATTTCTGCGGGGCCTGGCATCCGCTGATTGCCGAAATCCGGGCAGAGCGGGACCGGCGCGGCGCGCTGATCAGGGCCTTTCGTGCGCATGGCGAGGAAACGCTTTACCGCGAGCAGCTCACCTATCTGTCAGACAGCGATTTCACCCTTCGATACACCCATCTGGAAGGCATCGCGGGTGCGGAACGCTATGATGGGGAGATCCGGCTGGAGGCGGATCCGAATGGCGGTTCCATCATCCACTGGCATGCATCACTGAGCGCGCCGGAAGGCCGCGCAGAGGCAATCGCCGAAGGCACGCGCGCAATCTTCGAGATGGGCGTGAAGGCCCTTGCGGACATGATGATCACGCCGCCTGCCCGCCGCATTCCCTTTCGCGATCCGGGTGTCATGATCCGCACGCGGAAGCTGGACGGTACGCCGATCCTTACTCTGGACGTTTCGGCGGAAAAGCCGGGGCCGCTTCTCCTCTTCCTGCACGGCATTGGCGGTGCGCGCGGCAACTGGCAGGCCCAGCTGCAGGCCATGGCTCCCTATTGCTCCACGGCAGCCCTTGATCTGCGCGGCTATGGAGAGAGCTCGCTTGGGGCCAACCAGACCACAATCGAGGATTATTGCGCCGATATCCTTCGCGTTGCCGAGGCGCTTCACGCTGAAAAGCTGATCCTGTGCGGCCTGTCCTATGGCTCCTGGATTGCCACGTCCTTTGCCATGCGCCATCCGGACCGTCTTGCGGGCCTTGTTCTGTCCGGCGGATGCACCGGCATGTCGGAAGCGGGTGTAGAGGAACGTACGGCCTTCCGCCAGGCACGGCAGGTGCCGCTCGATCAGGGCAAGACGCCCGCGGATTTCGCGCCCGCCGTCGTCAATGTGCTTGCCGGACCGGATGCGGATACGGCGGTGCGGGAAACCCTTTTCCAGTCCATGGCCGCTATTCCTGCCGCCACCTATCGCGATGCGCTTCATTGCTTCACAAATCCGCCGGAGCGCTTCGATTTTTCAAGGCTCACCATGCCGGTGCTGATGATGACCGGCGAATTCGACCGTCTTGCCTCACCGGGTGAAATTCGCGGTGTCGCCAGGCGCATTGCGACACTTGCCCCGCAGGCCTCCGTACGTTTCGAGGTGATCGACAGGGCCGGCCATGTCTGCAACATTGAAAATCCGGATGCTTACAACCGGATCCTCGGTGACTTCGTTGCGGATCTGACCGGATGAGTACACTCGGCAAACGGCAGCAGAACCGGATCGAACGGGAGCGACGGATTCTCAAGGCGGCGCTCTCCGTCTTTTCCGGCAAAGGTTTCGGCGGCGCATCCATGGATGACATCGCTGCGGCGGCAGGCATCACCAAGCCGACGCTTTACCAGTATTTCGCGTCGAAAGACGAACTCTTCACTGCGATGCTCTGCGATGAACGGGATCACATGCTGGCCTCCTTCGAAGAGGAAAACGGACGCGATATGGTGGGCGATCTCTACGCCTTTTCCTGGGATTATGCCGAAACCGTGCTCAGGCCCGACATGCTGTCGCTCGCCCGACTGATCATTTCGGAAGCGCAACGCCTGCCGGATATCGGCCGGGCCTATCAGGCAAGCGGGCCGGACCGGCTGCTCTCGGGCATGATCGACTATCTCAATGCCCGAAAGGCCGCAGGCAGGCTCCGGTTCGAGGATGCCGAACTGGCGGCAGAGGACCTTTGGGGCCTCATTCTCTCGGCACCTCGCAATCGCGTCCTGCACATCCCCGATGCGATGCCCGACCGGACCACCATCGAGCGCTATATCCGCCATGGTCTCTCGGTTTTTTTGCGCGCTTATTCCACGCAGGTGGAAACCGATCTTGCCCACCTTGCCACCCTTGCACCGCCTCCGCCACTATCGTCGGCCAACGAAACGGAACAGCCATGACGCTCAAAGATTTCCTCGCCAATCCCGAAAGCCGCTTTGCGACCGTCGCCACAACCGATTTCAACGGTCTGCTGAGAGGGCAGATGGTCTCCGCCCGCTCGCTCCGGGGCATCGTGGAACATGGCATGGGCATGTCTCCGGCAACATTCGCGCTCGATCCCACGGACGTTGTGCTGACCATACCGGGTGTTTCCGATGATGCGGCCGATTTTCACGATGACCCGCTGAAGGTCGATGCCGCAACGGTGCGTCGCCTGCCATGGTCCAAGCCCGGCCATGACCTTTTGGTGCTGTCCAATCATTACGGTGACACGGCCGCCCTCTGTCCCCGCTCATTGCTGTCGCGCGCGCTGGCGCGGGCTTCGGAAGCCGGTTTCATGCCGAAATATGGCATGGAGCTGGAATACACGCTGTTCGACGAAACAGCAGAAAGCGCCCGTGACAAAGGCTACCGCAACCTGCAGACCGCAACCCCGCACAAGAGCCATGATCTGGTGCTCTATCAGGTACAGCAGACCGAATGGTATGAGGCGGTGGCGGAAATGTGCGTGCCGTTGCGGATCGATCTTGCCAAGATGCATGAGGAAATCGGCGGCGGCTTCATGGAAGCCTGCATCGCCGCCGGAACCGGACTGGAACCGGCCGATCAACTGGTGCTTCTGAAAAATTTCATCCGCGCACTTGCCTTGCGGCAGGGCCGTTCGGTGACCTTCATGCCGCGCTGGTCTGAGGACGCTGACAGCCAGTCGATCCATCTGCACATGAGCCTGCTCGACACCCGAGGACAACCGGTGTTTCACGATCCGGCAGCACGCCATGGAATGTCGACCACCTTCCGTCACTTCATTGGCGGGCTGCAGCGGCATGTCGGCGAACTCACACTGATTTTCCAGCCGACGGTCAATTCCTACCGGCGTTTCGCACCTGGAACCTTTGCGCCACCCGGGCTCACATGGGGTTTCGAGAACCGAACCACCTGCTTCCGGGTGGTCGGCCATGACGCGGGTTCGCTCCGGGTCGAGAACCGGTTGCCGGGCGCCGATACCAATCCCTATCTGACCGCCGCCGCGACCCTTGCCGCAGGTCTCACCGGCATTGCCGAAAAGATCGAGCCGCAGGCGGAAGTGATTGGCAATGGCTATACGCAGGACACGCAAGGGCTGGATTTCGCCCGCTCGATGCCGGAGGCGATCGAACGCTTCAGGGCAAGCGCCGTTGCCCGCGACTGGCTGGGCGAAAGGTTCGTGGATGCTTACGCTTCAAGCCGCCAGAGCCAGTATGACGAGTTCCGCAAGAAGGTTCCGGATGTGGAATTGCAGCGCTTTTTCGATCTCGGCTAGGCACTTCGGTTGCCGAAGGGCAGCTTGACTTTATTCAACTGTTGCAATCCGGCGCAAAATATAATCGGATTGAAAAATAAGCCGGCAGCAGACCGGCGAACACAAAACATGTGACGGGAACACACATACAAGAACTGGAGAGGACAGTGACTGATATGTCTGCTGCTGGGGCAAACCAGCTAAGAAAGAATTCGCTCGGCCTGATCGCGGTGACCTTCATGGTCATCTCGGCCGCCGCGCCGCTGACCGGCGTTGCCGGGGCCATGCCGCTCGCCTTCCTGCTCGGCAATGGCGCGGGCATTCCGGCAACCTTCGTGCTGATGACGGTGATCATGCTCGCCTTCTCCGCCGGTTATGTCGCCATGTCGCGGCATGTAACCAATGCGGGCGCCTTCTATGCCTATGCCGCGCGCGGTCTGGGCGGGCAGGCCGCCGGAGCGGTCGCAATGACCGCGCTGGTTGCCTATAACGCCATGCAGTTCGGCCTGATCGGTCTGCTTGGCGGTGTTGCCTCCGGTGTTTTTGCCGGTTTCGGCATCACGCTTCCCTGGTATGTGTGGAGCCTGATCGCCATCGCGCTTGTCGGTATTCTCGGCTACCGGCAGGTCGACCTTTCCGCCAAGGTGATGGTGGTGCTGGTGGGCCTCGAATATCTGATCGTGCTGCTGGTGGATTTTGCGATCATCGGCAAGGGGGGAGCCAACGGCCTCTCGCTCAACATCTTCGATACGGTGGCATTCAATTCCGGCTCGCTGACAGCCGCCGTGCTCTTCTGCCTCGGTTCCTTCATCGGGTTTGAGGCAACCACGATCTATGCTGAAGAAGCACGGGATCCGGACAAGACCATTCCGCGCGCTACCTATCTCTCGGTGCTCATGATCGGCATTTTCTTCGTGTTCACGACCTGGCTGATGATTGTCGGCGTGGGTGCAGACAAGCTGGTGCCGACACTCGGTGCACTTGCAGACCCGACCAGCTTCTTCTTCGATCTCACCGGCCAGTATGTGGGCGGCCCCTTCCCGGCGATTGCCGGTCTGCTGCTGGTATCGAGCCTGTTTGCAGCACTCAGTGCCTTCCACAACTACATCGCCCGCTATTCCTATGTGGCAGGCCGTGAAGGCCTGCTGCCGGAAGCCTTTGGGCGTACCCATGATGATCACCAGAGCCCCCATATCGGTTCGGTCGTGCAGACGGTGATGGCGATTGTCGTGCTCGCGATCTTTGCCGCGTTGCAGCTTGATCCGGTACTGAACATGTTCACCTGGATCAGCCAGATCGGCACGCTTGGCGTGCTCGGCATGATGGCCGTCACCTCGCTTTCGGTGATTGCCTTCTTCCGGAAGAATGGCGGTGGTTCGCCGCTGACCACGCTGATCCTGCCGGCCGCGTCCGGCCTGATCATGGCCGTGCTTTTCGTCTATATCTACGTGAACTATGGCGATCTGACCGCAACTGCCGGTGCGCTTGGCATCGTGCTGCCTGCGCTCATCCCGGCCGCAGCCATTATCGGCTTCCTGATGGCAAGCCGCCTGAAGTCGCGCGATCCCGCTACCTATGCCCGCATGGGTGAAAATCGCTGATCGCAAAAGCAGATCGCCGGTAGCATCGCTACCGGCGGTCCTCCTGCCTTTCGGGACAAGGCAAAACCGAAACGCAATGCGTTCAGCTGCCGGCAAAAACCGGTTCGCTGATCGTCTGCAACTGGCCGGTCTGTTTCCCGGCAATGCGGTCCAGCAGGGCTCTGGCGAGCTCGCGTCCGGCAAGTCGAAAATCCTCGTTTGCGGCAATGATTTCCCGCCTGATCCAGGGCAGGATATCGCTCGGCTGCTTGGACACAAGATCGACCGTCTCGCCAATCCGATGGTCTGCCGCCTCGATACCGGCGACAAGGGCCAATGTGGCGCTGCTGCTCAAGGAAATCATGCCGTCGGGGTGGTTCGGCTGGCGCATCAGCGCATCGGTTGCGATCCGCAATGCATCAAGAGACGTATCCGTATTCACGGTGGTGAATGGCGCTTCTTCGGCGCCAAAATCCCTCAAGGCCCGCTCGAAACCTTCGCGCGTGTGGCGGAAATAGGTGAGCTTGGAGGGGGGCTGGAGAACGGCAATGCGCCTGCGGCCCCGGCTGACCAGACGCCGCACCGCCTCATAGGCAAAAGTGTCATTGTCATAATCATGGAACGGATGATCGATGCCCATGGCAGTCCGGCCATGGGTGGCAAAGGGCATGCCGTGATCGATCAGGAGCCGGACGCGCGGATCATCGGGCTCCGTTCGCGAAATGATGACGCCATCGGCTGATCCAGTGTCGAGGATATAGCGGATCGGCATCATCGGATCCTTCACATGTGTGTAGGGCGTGACGACCAGGTGATAGGGCGTGCCGGAGAGAACTTCAGTGATGCCGAAGACAAGATGGCTGGTAAAGCCCATCATTTCATCATCGATGCTGAGGACGAGGGCGATCACATTGGTCTTGCCGGTGCGCAAACGCACGCCCGCCCTGTTCGGCTGATAACCGATCTGCCGCGCCACCAGCCGCACCCGCTCCTTGGTATCGGCACCGATATCGGGCGCATCCTTCAGCGCACGGGAAACCGTCGTCACGCCAAGCCCGGTCATGAAGGCAATCGTCTTCAGGGTCGGGCGCGCCCGCTGCCTGTCGTTCATCCCGTTGCCGTCATCCATGTCCTGCCGCCATTCCGAAGCGATCTGCCCGCTTGCACAAGGATTAAACCCGATTTCATGACCGTTGCAAACACCGGGGAGCCGGCGAGACCTCACCCATAAATTACTGTAACGATGCAGTTGTTTTGTCGAGACTTCAAAGGCACTTTATTCTGGTTGCACTGCACCAATCCGAGCTCTGAGCCGCCATATGCCGATGCAACACCCATACCGGGACGTGAGATTTGCTTGCGCCGTATTTGAACCCCCATTTGTCGCAATTGCATCATTTTCATCCTAATCGCGTGTATCGATTGCCCTTTTTCGCTATCGTGCTTCACCTTCAAGGCATCCAGTTATGCACCCATAGGTAGATTGTGCGCAGCAAGAACGATTTTTTAACGAAGGGGAATTGTCAGGCAAATCACTTTGCCATAGGTTTTTACTGCAACGTTACAGTTCTGGGAGGAGCTCATGAATATCCGCGTGACCGTGGCCGCGTTTGCCGCGACCGTGGCGCTGCCCTTTGCGGCGGCCCATGCAACCGATCTTGAAGTAACCCACTGGTGGACCTCTGGCGGCGAGGCCGCTGCCGTGGCCGAACTGGCCAAGGCCTTCGATGCGACCGGCAACAAATGGGTGGATGGCGCGATTGCCGGCTCCGGCGATGTCGCCCGCCCGATCATGATCAGCCGTATCACCGGCGGTGACCCGATGGGAGCGACCCAGTTCAACCATGGCCGTCAGGCCGAGGAACTGATTGAAAACGGCCTGATGCAGGATCTGACGGAAGTCGCCGAAAAGGAGCACTGGAAGGATATCATCCGCCCGTCTTCGCTGCTCGATGCCTGCACCAAGGACGGCAAGATCTATTGCGCGCCGGTGAACATTCACTCCTGGCAGTGGATGTGGCTGTCGAACGCCGCCTTCGAAAAGGCTGGCGTTGCCGTGCCGAAGGACTGGTATGAATTCGAAGCCGCCGTTCCCGCCCTGCAGAAGGCCGGCATCGTGCCGCTTGCCGTCGGTGGCCAGAGCTGGCAGTCAAAGGGTGCCTTCGACGTGATGGCCATTGCGCTTGCTGGCATCGACACCTGGAAGAAGGTTTACATCGACAAGGATGCCGAAGCCGCCCGCGGTCCGGAATTCGCGAAAGTCTGGGCCGCTGCCGCGAAGGCCCGCGAATGGTCCAAGGACACCAAGGTTCAGGACTGGAACCAGGCCACCAACATGGTGATTACCGGCAAGGCCGCGGCCCAGATCATGGGTGACTGGGCGCAGGGTGAATTCCAGGTGGCGGGCCAGACCGCGGGCAAGGACTATACCTGCCTGCCCGGCCTTGGCGTCAACGAAGTGATCTCCACCGGTGGCGATGCCTTCTACTTCCCCAAGCAGAAGGATGCGGAAAAGACCAAGGCGCAGATGGTGCTCGCCTCCACCCTGCTTTCCAAGGAAACACAGGTGGCCTTCAACCTGAAGAAGGGCTCCGTTCCGGTGCGCGGCGACGTGGATCTCGCCTCTGCCAATGACTGCATGAAGAAGGGCCTCGATATTCTCGCCAAGGGCAATATCCTGCCGGATTCCAACCAGACCTTCTCGCCGGATACGCAGAACGCCCTGCAGGATGTGATCGTGCAGTTCTGGAACACGCCGTCAATCACGCCGGAAGATGCCCAGAAGCAGTTTGCCGATATCGTGGCACAGGCCGATTGAGCCCTGCCCATAGCATCGACCGGCCCGGGGATCCGGGCCGGTCAGCCTGTCCGCGAAAGGGAGAGGGAGGTGTCATGACGAACACGGCCCCCGAAGGGCGAAGAACGGGTCTTACCCGCAATCTCGCCGCAAAAATTGCTACCCTGCCAATGATCGCCACCGCGCTCGTGGTGTTTCTCGGCGGCACGATCTGGACGGTGGTTTACTCCTTCACCAATTCGAAGCTGCTGCCGAAACTGAACTTCGTCGGACTTGCGCAATATCGCAGGCTGTGGAGCACCGAGCGCTGGCTCGTTTCCGTCGACAATCTCATGATCTATGGCATCTGCATGCTGATCCTGTCGCTGGTCATCGGCTTCGTGCTCGCGGCCCTGATGGATCAGAAGATCCGTTTCGAGAATGTTTTCCGTACCATCTATCTCTATCCTTTCGCCCTGTCCTTCATCGTCACCGGCCTTGTCTGGCAATGGATCCTCAATCCGGAATTCGGCGTGCAGAAGGTGGTGCGCAGCCTTGGCTTCACCGACTTCATCTTCGACCCGCTCTATGACCAGCAGATCGTGATTTTCGGCATTCTGATTGCCGCCGTCTGGCAGGGAACCGGGCTGATCATGTGCATCATGCTCGCCGGTCTACGTGGCATCGACGAGGATATCTGGAAGGCGGCGCGGGTGGACGGCATCCCCACCTGGAAGACCTATGTCTTCATCATCATCCCGATGATGCGGCCTGTTTTCATCACCGCGCTGGTGCTGATCGGCTCGGCCATCGTCAAGGTCTACGATCTTGTCGTCGCCCAGACCGGTGGTGGACCCGGCATCGCCTCCGAAGTGCCGGCCAAATATGTCTATCAGGTGATGTTCACGGCGCAGAACCTAGGTCAGGGCTTTGCCGCCTCCACCATGATGCTGATCCCGGTGATCATTCTGGTGATCCCCTGGGCCTATCTCGAATTTTCAGGAAAGCGGCGCCATGGCTGATACCCTCCGCATCGAAGGCGCGGTCACGCCCGAAGGCCCGCATGGTCGCAAGCCGCGGCGGGCCCTGTCACGCCGCAATATCATGATCTATGGCGTGCTCCTTCTCGCCGCCTTCTATTACATCCTGCCGCTTTACGTGATGGTGGTGACGTCGCTCAAGGGCATGCCGGAAATCCGGCTTGGCAACATCTTCTCGCCGCCGGTGGAGATCACCTTCGAGCCCTGGGTCAAGGCCTGGTCCGAGGCATGCACGGGACTGAATTGCGACGGGCTTTCGCGCGGCTTCTGGAATTCGGTGCTGATCACCGTTCCAAGCGTCCTGATCTCGATTGCCGTTGCCTCGATCAATGGCTATGCGCTCGCCAACTGGCGGTTCAAGGGATCGGATGTGTTCTTCACCATCCTGATTGTCGGGGCTTTCATCCCCTATCAGGTGATGCTCTATCCGATGGTGATCATCCTTCGGGAGCTCGGCATCTACGGTACGCTGGCCGGGCTGATCGTGGTGCACACGGTGTTCGGCATGCCCATTCTGACACTTCTGTTCCGCAACTATTTCACCTCGCTGCCGGAAGAGCTGTTCAAGGCGGCGCGGGTCGATGGCGCAGGTTTCTGGGGTATCTACCTCCACATCATGCTGCCGATGGCGGTGCCGATCATGGTTGTCGCGATGATCCTGCAGGTCACCGGCATCTGGAATGACTTCCTGTTCGGTGTCGTCTTCACCCGCCCGGACTATTACCCGATGACCGTTCAGCTGAACAACATCGTCAACTCGGTTCAGGGGGTGAAGGAATACAATGTCAACATGGCCGCCACCATTCTCACCGGTGCGGTTCCGCTCGCCGTCTATTTCTTCTCCGGCAGATATTTCGTGCGCGGCATCGCCGCTGGCGCAGTGAAGGGCTGATCCTCGATGACCTCCAGTGTTTCGATCAAGAACCTCTCCCTCGATTTCGGGGCCGTCAGCGTGCTGAAGACGCTCAATCTGGATATCGAGGATGGCGAGTTCCTGGTGCTGCTCGGCTCTTCCGGCTGCGGGAAATCCACGCTTTTGAACTGCATCGCGGGCCTGCTTGAGCCGACGGCCGGACAGATCTTCATCAAGGGCAGAAATGTCACCTGGGAAGAGCCGAAGGACCGCGGGATCGGAATGGTGTTCCAGTCCTATGCGCTCTATCCGCAGATGACGGTGGAAAAGAACCTCTCCTTCGGCCTGAAAATCGCCGGCATGGACCGGTCGGAGATCGAGCGGCGCGTCGCGCGCGCGGCCGGCATTCTGCAGATCGAGCCGCTGCTGAAGCGCAAGCCCGCAGAGCTTTCCGGCGGCCAGCGCCAACGCGTGGCAATCGGCCGGGCGCTGGTGCGTGATGTCGACGTCTTCCTGTTCGACGAACCGCTGTCCAATCTCGATGCGAAGCTGCGCGCCGAGCTTCGCGTCGAGCTGAAACGCCTCCACCAGTCTCTGAAAAACACGATGATCTACGTCACCCATGACCAGATCGAGGCGCTCACCCTCGCGGACCGCATCGCCATCATGAAGAATGGCGTGATCCAGCAGCTCGATGCGCCGGATGTGATTTACAACGCGCCAAGAAACCTGTTTGTCGCAGGCTTCATCGGTTCGCCATCGATGAATTTCCTGAAGGGCACCCTGGTGGCCGATCCGGGTGGGATCGCTTTTGAAACCAATGGTGCGCGCTTCAGCCTCGCCGGATACCGGACACCGGCAACACTGGACGCAGGCCGTCCGGTCCTGCTCGGCCTTCGCCCGGAACATATCCGCGTCAACGAAGAGGGCGGTGCGGTCAGCCACGAAGCCATCGTCGATATCGAAGAGCCGATGGGGGCCGACAATCTTTTGTGGCTGAAGCATGCGGGACATACGCTCTCCGTCCGGGTAAACGGCGCGCGCCGCTTCAGCCCCGGCACGGCCGTGCGGCTCTCCTTCGACATGGCGATGGCGTCCCTGTTCGATGCGGCAAGCGAAGAGCGTCTCTGAGGTCAGCCGATGAATGCGATGAAGCGCCATGCACCCATCGACCTTGCCGGTCTCTGGAACCTGCACTCCGCAGACGGACGCCACGCCGTGCCTATGACGGTGCCCGGAGACGTGCATTCGGCGCTACAGCAAGGCGGCATGATTGCCGATCCCTATTTCGGCCGCAACGACCAGGATATCGGCTGGGTGGCAGAAACGGACTGGGTCCTCGAACGCTCTTTCACAGTCGAAAACCCTGAGGGTCAATGGTATCTCGATCTTGATCAGGTCGACACGATTGCCACCGTCTATCTGAATGATAACAGGGTGCTGGAGGCTGAGAATTGTTTCCGCCGCTACCGGCCTGATGTCTCCGGCCTGTTGAAGGCAGGGGAAAATCATATCCGCTTCCTCTTTCCCTCAAGCATCGAGGAAGGCCGCAAGCGCCATGCGGCGCAGCCTTTCGATGTCCCCTGGCTTGAGGCGAATTCGCCGATCCCCTACGGCAACATGCTGCGCAAGCCGCAATGCCATTTCGGCTGGGACTGGAACATCGCGCTCGCACCACTCGGCCTTTATGGCACCGTGTCACTGAAGCGGATGGATAGCGGGCGGATCGACCATGTCGTGACCCGTCAGACCCATCATCCGGATGGCACCGTCGATCTTTCCGTCTCGGTCACGCTGTTTGCACCGGCGGCGACAAAGGCTGCGCTCATCGTGACATTCGATCAGATGCAGCAGGAGATTGCCTGCGATCTTCATCATGGCGAAACCACCGTCACCCGGACATTCCGGCTTGAAAATCCGTCGCTCTGGTGGCCGCATGGTTCGGGCGAGCAGGCGCTTTACCCGCTTTCGGTCCAACTGGATGCGGACCGGGTGAATCGTCAGATCGGCATCCGGCAGGTGGAGCTTCTGACGACACCGGATGCGGCAGGCAGCCGCTTTGCACTGAAGGTCAACGGGCGGGAAATCTTCTGCCGGGGGGCGAACTGGATCCCGGCCGATGCTCTCTTTTCCAGAACCAGCCCGGCGAAAACCGAAGCCCTTCTCACCTCCGCCATCGATGCCAACATGAACATGATCCGTGTCTGGGGCGGCGGCTTTTACGAGCAGGATCATTTTTATGACCTCTGCGACCGGCTGGGGCTGATGGTCTGGCAGGACTTCATGTTTGCCTGCAATCTCTATCCATCAACACCGGATTTTCTCGCCAATGTACGTGCCGAGGTGGACGATCAGGTGCGGCGGCTTTCGTCGCATGCCTCGATCATGCTCTGGTGCGGCGACAACGAGCTGGTGGGCGCCCTCACCTGGTTCGATGTCTCGCGCCAGAATCGCGACCGCTATCTCGTCTCCTATGACCGGCTGAACCGGGTGGTCGAGGAAGGGCTCCGGGCGGCCGCACCGGATGCGATCTGGTGGCCATCAAGCCCCGCCTCCGGCTATCTCGATTATGGTGATGCTTGGCATGCGGATGGTTCCGGCGACATGCATTTCTGGTCGGTCTGGCATGAGAACAAGAGCTTTGACCATTATCGCAGCGTGAAGCCGCGCTTTTGCTCCGAATTCGGCTTCCAGTCCTATACATCGCTTCCGGTCATCCGTGGTTTTGCGGGCGAGAACGATCTCAACATCGCGTCCCCGGTGATGGAGCTGCACCAGAAGAACAAGGGCGGAAACGAGCGTATCGCTGCGACCCTGTTCCGTTACTTCCGCTTTCCCGAGGGCTTTGCCAATTTCGTCTATCTGAGCCAGGTACAACAGGCACTCGCAATCCAGACGGCGGTGGACTACTGGCGCTCGCTGAAACCGCATTGCATGGGCACGCTCTACTGGCAGCTGAATGACACATGGCCGGTCGCCTCATGGGCGAGCCTTGACTATGGCGGCGGCTGGAAAGCGCTGCATTTTGCCGCCCGCCGTTTTTTCCAGCCCGTGCATGTAATGGCCGTTCCGGAAGGGGATTGGATCCGTCTGATGGCTGTCAATGATACGGCGGAGCCGGTGGAGCTTGTGCTTTGCCTTTCCACCCTGACACTGGACGGAAAGCGGATCGCCCTTTCTCGCGAGACAGGTCAGTGCCCGCCAGACAAGGCCGTCGAGCTCGCCCGCGTCGAACGCCGGACCCTTTCTCCCGGCTACTTGCTGGCCTGGGATTTCATCGCCACCAATGGCATGAGCGGAGCAGGTCATCATGTTGCCGATACCTACAAGGCACTGGATCTGCAGCCCGCCGGTCTTTCAAAAACCGTAAGCGCCAATGGGGGCGGCACGTTCCGGATCGAAATCCGCGCCCGTGGCCTTGCGCTATTCGTGATGGTGGAGAGTGACCGGAAAGGCCGCTTTTCCGACAATCTGTTCGATCTCGCTGCCGGTGAAAGCCGGGTGCTGCAGTTTAAGCCGGAGACCGGCGCCGCCGATGAACCGCCACCGGATTTCCGGATCTACGACCTTCATTCCAGTTATGCCGGAAGCGGATGATCCCGATCCGCGACGATATGGCTTAACAAATCAAGACGAGGACAGACCATGACGAAACTCAGTTTCCAGCTCTACAGCGCCCGCAACTATCAACCCTTTTCCACGATTTACGCCAAGCTTGCCGCCGCCGGTTACAAGGAGGTGGAAGGTTTCGGCTTTATTTACGAAGGCATGAGCGATGTCGAGTTGTCCAGCCTCAAGGCTGATCTCGACCGTCATGGCCTCACCATGCCGACCGGGCATTTTTCCATCGACATTCTTGAGGCCAATCCGGCCCGTGCCATCGAGATAGCAAGGGTGCTTGGCATGGAAAGCGCCTATTGCCCCTGGCTGATGCCGGACCAGAGGCCGACCACGGCCGCAGGCTGGTTTGCCTTTGGCGAGCGGCTGCAAAAGGCCGGCCAGCCGCTGATCAAGGCAGGGCTCGACTTCGGCTGGCACAACCACGATTTCGAATTCCTGCCGCTCGAAGGCGGCACGACGGCACAGGAGCAGATTTTCGCAGGCGGGCCGGATCTCTCCTGGGAGGCCGACTTCGCCTGGGTCATCCGCGGCAAGGCCGACCCGTTCCACTGGATCGAGAGGATGGGCGACCGGATCACTTCGGTCCATGTCAAGGATATCGCACCCGCCGGCGAAAATGCCGATGAGGATGGCTGGGCCGATGTCGGCCACGGTATTGTCCCCTGGGCACGGCTGAAGGCGGCCCTCAAGGGCACGCGCGCGCGCCATTTCATCATCGAACACGACAATCCGAACGATATCGACCGGCTGATCACCCGGTCCTACCAGTCCTTCACATCCTATTGAGCGGGGTCTTCCATGTCCAAAACCCTCGGCGTCGGCATCCTTGGATGCGGCAATATCTCCACCACCTATTTTTCACTGGCCCCCCTTTTCAAGGGGCTCGAGGTGCGCGCCTGTGCCGATCTCAACGCGGAGGCGGCAAAGGCACGCGCTGCGGAATACAAGGTCCGCGCGCAGTCGGTCGATGACCTTCTCGCCAATGACGAGGTGGACGTCATCGTCAACCTGACCATTCCCGATGCGCATTATCCGGTAACGAAGCGCATTCTCGAAGCGGGCAAGCATGCCTATTCCGAAAAGCCGCTGGTTCTCAGCCTTGAACAGGGAGAGGATCTGCGGCGGATCGCTCAGGCGAAAAAACTTGCCGTCGGCTGCGCCCCGGATACGTTTCTGGGTGGCGCCCATCAGCAGGCGCGCGCCTATATCGATCAGGGCGGTGTCGGCCGCATCACCTCCGGTGCCTGCTATGTGATGGGCCCGGGCATGGAAATGTGGCATCCCAATCCGGATTTCTTTTTTCTGCCCGGCGGTGGCCCGATCCTTGATATGGGTCCTTACTATATTGCCAACCTCATCAATCTGATCGGCCCGGTCAAACGGGTGGCAGCGCTCACCTCGAAAGCACGCGACAATCGCACGATCACCAGCGAACCGCGCAAGGGCGAGGTGATCCCGGTAAAGACCCCCACCAATATCAACGCGCTTCTCGAATTCCAGAGCGGCGCAACCATTACGCTTTCGGCAAGCTGGGATGTCTGGGCCCACCGCCATGCCAATATGGAACTCTACGGCACCGATGGTTCGATTTTCGTGCCCGATCCGAACTTCTTCGGCGGCAAGGTTGAGGTTTCCGGCAAGAACGATGACATCCGGGCGCTCGACGGTTGGGATCATCCGTTTGGCAAGATGAACCAGGACCATCCGGTTCTTGGACCGCTTGCAAATTACCGCACGGCCGGGCTTGCAGATATGGTACAGGCGCTTCTGACCGGTCGCGATGCCCGCTGTTCGCTGGATCGCACACTGCATGGCGTGGATGTGATGACCTCGATCCTGCAATCCGGCGAAACCGGCCAGTTCGTGGAGATGACCACCACCTGTACCCAGCCTGCCGCTCTTGGCATCGAAGAGGCTGCCGCCTTGCTGAAATGACAGGACAGGGAGCGCTAGCCTTTGCAAAGCTAGCGCTCCAACACGCTCAAGCTTCAGGGAGAATGGGATGAAGACGATCAAGGGACCGGCACTCTTTCTGGCCCAGTTTGCAGGGGATGCCGCACCGTTCAACAGCTTCCGGGAAATCACCCGCTGGGCTGCCGATTGCGGGTATGTCGGTGTACAGGTGCCGAGCTGGGACGGACGGCTGATTGACCTGGAGAAGGCTGCAAGCTCGAAAGCCTATTGCGACGAGCTCGCCGGGATTGCCCGCGAAAATGGCGTGGTGATCACCGAGCTTTCCACCCACCTTCAAGGCCAGCTGGTCGCGGTTCATCCGGCCTATGACGAGGCTTTCGATGGCTTTGCGGCACCACAGGTGCGCGGCAATCCGAAGGCGCGGGCCGCATGGGCAGCCGAGCAGGTGAAGCTTTGCCTCAGCGCTTCGAGAAATCTCGGTCTTTCCGCAATGGCGACCTTTTCCGGTGCGCTCTGCTGGCCTTTCCTTTATCCTTGGCCGCAACGCCCGGCTGGTCTCGTCGAAACCGCTTTTGAGGAACTGGCCCGCCGCTGGCGACCGATCCTTGACCATGCGGAGGACTGCGGCATCGACGTGGCCTATGAAATCCATCCGGGTGAAGACCTGCATGACGGGGTCACCTTCGAGATGTTTCTGGAGCGGGTGAACAACCACCCCCGTGCCAACATGCTCTATGATCCGTCGCATTATGTGCTGCAATGTCTCGATTATCTCGATCACATCGATATCTATCACGAGCGGATCAAGATGTTCCATGTGAAGGATGCAGAGTTCAACCCGACCGGACGGCAGGGCGTTTACGGTGGCTTCCAGAGCTGGGTGAACCGGGCGGGCCGATTCCGCTCGCCGGGTGACGGGCAGGTGGATTTCGGTTCGATCTTCTCGAAACTCACCGCCCATGACTTTGAAGGATGGGCCGTAGTGGAATGGGAATGCTGCCTGAAGCATCCCGAAGACGGAGCCCGCGAGGGCGCAGATTTCGTGCGCAACCACATCATCCGCGTCACCGAAAAGGCCTTTGATGATTTCGCCGGCGCCGGTACGGATGATGCCGCCAACCGCCGCATGCTCGGCATCTGAGCAACAGGGTTCCGAAAAGACGGACAAAATCCTTCAGACAGAGGGTGGGGCAGACTGGAAGCGGGCACATGCGCGCTATAAGTTCCTGAAATCATTTCAAGGATCAAGCGCTTGTCCGACCCGTCTGTCGCCACCGGATCTACCGGAAATCCGGCCCCCTCTGCCATCACGGAAGGGCTGCCTGTGCCCCAGCGCTATCTGGCCCTTATGGTCGTGCTGCTGACCATCACGCTCGTGGTTCTGGATGGGGCGATTGCCAATATCGCCCTGCCCTCCATCGAGAAAGCGCTGGATGCGACCTCGTCCGATACGGTCTGGGTCGTATCGAGCTATCAGCTGGCCGTCATCGTTGCGCTTCTGCCCTGCGGCCTGCTTGGAGAAGCAATGGGCGCAAGACGGGTGTTCCTCATAGGCGTTGCACTCTTTACGCTTGCCTCGCTTGCCTGCGCGCTTTCGACCAGCCTGCCGATGTTGGTGGCTGCCCGCTTTCTGCAGGGGCTCGGAGCGGGTGCGATCATGGCTCTCGGTTCCATGCTGATGCGGTCCATCTGCCCGCCTGCCCAGTTCGGAACCGCGATCGGCTTCATTGCCATGACGGTTGCTATCTCGTCAGCGGCAGGTCCGGCCATCGGGGGCTTCATCCTCGCGCTCTCTGACTGGCGCTGGCTTTTTGCCGTGAACATCCCGATCGGTGCGGCGGTGCTGAGCCTTTCCGGGCTTTTGCCCAAATCCGTGCGCCATCCGCGCGAGCTTGCCTTTTCGGTGATGGTGATGACCGGCGCGATGTTCGTGCTGTTTTTCACCGGTGCGGATCTTCTGGTGCGTCAGCCCATTCTCGGTGCGCCGATAATGCTTGCCTCCGCACTGCTGCTCGTCATCATCATCCGCCGCGAAAGGCACAGGCCAGCACCACTGGTGCCCATCGACCTGTTTCGCAACCCTGCCTTCCGGATCGCGACCATCGCCTCCGTCACCTGCTTTTCGGCGCAGATGATGAGCTATGTGGCATTGCCCTTTCTGCTGCAGCATGATCTGGGCCAAAGTGTCACCACATCCGGTTTTTCGATGATTGCATGGCCGGCCGCGGTCGCCGTCGTTGCTCCGATTGCAGGCAAGCTTGCAAACCGCATCGCTACCGGCCTGCTGTGCCTTGCCGGTGGCATCCTGCTGGCTATCGGCATGCTGGTGATTTCACTTCTCTCCTCACAATCGGATCTCACCGCCTTTTATGTCGGTTCGGTGATTGCCGGGATCGGCTTCGGCCTGTTCCAGACGCCAAGCAATCGCATCCTGCTCTTGACGGCGCCCAAGGCCCGGGCCGGGGCGGCAGGAGCAACGCAAGGGACAGCGCGTCTTGTCGGGCAGACCATTGGCGCAATCGGCATGTCCCTGATCTTCGTTTTCACCAACAGTGCTGAAGCGCCGCGGGTGGGGCTTGATATTGCCGCGCTTTTTGCGGTGGCTGCGGCCATTATCAGCGCCTTGCGCGTGCGCTATGATACGGCGACCGACTGAACAGGGACGCTCTCATGACGCCGATGGACATGGAACAGCTCGCGGAAGCGATCGCCCAGATGCCGAAGCGGGACAACAGCCTGTATCACGAGGCAATTGCCGAGGCACGGCGCGCCTTTGCGGAAGCGCAGGCCCATTTCGGCGGACCGGTTTCGATGAGGGTCAGGCAGAAGGTGAAGAAGAACGGCACGTTTGTCGTCCGCTTTTCTTTCAAGGCGGAAAAGCTCTGATAGCGGCTGCGCTACCAGACCAGGATCCTGCGTCCGGCAAGCGCCCCGATCACCACCATGCCCAGGATGGCAAGACCATACCAGGTGGCGAGGAACAGCGGGCTGTCATCCGGGCAGTGCCAGGCATAGAAAGAGGCGGCAATCGATCCTGCGGCGAGGCCTGCCGCTGCGCCGGCAAATGCAGGATTGTCGGGAGCGCCCTCTTTCAGCGCCCAGAGGAACGAAAGCAGTGGTATGGCGGCAAGCACCGGAATGAAGGTGACGCAGAAGGCTGCATGCTTGCCGATCAACCGGCTTGGCCATTCGCCGGACGGCAATACGAAAAGCTCCACGACGATTGCCACCGCCAAAAGCGCAACTGGCAATCCAAGTCCACGCGCCGTGAAGCGGACCGATACGCCCGGTCTGCCGATCCGGAAGACCAAGAGACAGGAAACAACGGCGGCCAGAAACGTGATTCCGATCTTGGCCTCAACGCGTGGCCAGTAAATGGCTTCTGCGATATTCGGCCGGAGCCCGACGGTGAGGATCAGGATGGCAAAAGGCATTGCCAGTGCTACCACCAGCGCCAGTTTCAGCGCGCGCGACAAAGGCCGCACCGGCTGACTGTCCTGCGCCAACAAATGAATGAGGTCATCGGTCTTCATTGCTCACCTCGCTCGTCAAGGCTTGCGCGGTAAAATCCGGCGAGAGCCTTCAGCGCCCGGTGCAGGCTCACCCGCACCGCCCCTTCGCTCATCTGCAACCGTTCTGCCGTCTCGCGCACGTCCTTGCCTTCCAGTGATATGGAGCGGACGATCTCCTGCTGGCTGTCCTTCAGCTTGCCGACCAGCCGCTCTGCATCGCGCAGATCTTCCGCTTCCCCGTTTTCTTCCGTGCCGATCAGCTCGGCAACATCCTCAATCGGCACCGACACGGAGCGCCCTCTCCGTCGCAGCTGATCGATCAGCTTGTGACGCAGGATCACCGACAGCCAGGGACCGATCGGCCGATTGATATCCCAGCTTCCGCGCTTCAGATGCACGGCAAGCAGAACCTCCTGCACTACATCTTCCGCATCGGCGGACGGCAGGCCATACCGGTTACAGCCGCGCCGGGCCGAAGCTCTCAGATGCGGGGCGACGTCGCCTAGAAAGCGCTGATAGGCAGCCGCATCTCCGAGGAGCGCGCTGCGCATCCAGTCCGCCCAAAGCAGCTCGCGCGATCTGTCACCCAAACCCTGTCATCCCCTACGCGGCCGTTTGCCGTTCCGTTACAGACCCCGGCGAATTTTTCGATATCACCGCCGAAAAGCCGTCCGCAACCAAGCGCGCATCTGGTTACTACGCAAGCGGACAGTCCTTCATTACAGGATAACAGCACGATTTTCCATAATCGGAAGAAATACGGAAAAATCATAAAAAACAATGTCCGTCGTTGTAACGAACCAAGTGAGGGCGCCGTAGCGGCCGGTAACACGCATCAGGCAGCAAGCCGGATCGATGCGTTGAACCGCCGGAGCCTTTCATGAAAAGCGATGCCTATGATCTTGTCACCAGCACCGGGAGTGCGGAGGCACGCCGTGCCTTTGAAAACGCGGTCTATGGGCTGGCTACCCACCGCCCGAGCACCGGCATGGCCATTTCCGCGACCCTTTCGGCTGATCCGGACCATGTGGCCGGCCATGCGCTCAAAGGCTTCGCCAATCTGATCCTTGCGCGCTCGGAACTTAAGGCAACCGCGGATGAGGCCCTTGCCGCCGCCCGCACTGCCCTTGTCAATCGCGATGGTGGCTCTGCGGACGAGCGGGTGCTGGTCGCCGCTCTCGATGAAGCGGTTTCCGGCAGTTTCGGCCGCGCGATCCTCAAGCTCGAAAACGGCTTTTCGGATCGGCCATCGAGCTTTCTGCCCTTCAAGCTGATCCACGCCCTGCGTTTCATGACCGGCGACCGCGAGGGCATGCTGCGGGCGACCTTGCGTGCCGTAGCGGCCGTCGAGGCCACGCACCCTGCCGCCGGGTTTATCTATGGCTGCCATGCCTTTTCGCTGGAAGAAGCCGGCCGCTATGACGAGGCGCTGCGGATCGGACAGAAAGCGGTGCAGATGCAGCCGGAAGACAGCTGGGGTCTGCACGCGGTTTCGCATGTCCATGAAATGCGCGGCGACACGGCCCGCGGCATCGACTGGCTGGAAACAAGCCGCAAGGTCTGGACCCGCTGCAACAATTTTTCCTTCCATATGGCCTGGCATCTCGCGCTTCTGCATCTAGAGCGTGGCGACCATGATCGGGTTCTGGCGCTATATGACGACGAAGTGCGTCCGCTTCCGACCGACGATTTCCGCGATATGGCCAATGCCGTCTCGCTTCTGTGGCGGCTGGAGCAGCTCGGCGTCCATACCGGCAGCCGCTGGGAGGATCTGGCGGCGATTGCAAGAGGCCGCCAGAACGACATGACGCTGATTTTTGCAAGCCTGCACAATCTCGCCGCCCTCATCGCCGTCAGCGACCAGTCTTCTGCCCAACAGCTCGTTGATGCGATGGAAAAGGCCGCAAGCGGGAACGGCGATCAGGCAAAGGTCGCAGCCGAGGTGGGCGTGCCGCTTGCCCGGATCCTTATCGGTCTCGGCGCACCCGCCGACCGGCAGATGCTTGACCGGCTGATGCTCAACCTGCCGAAGCTCGGCGGCAGCAATGCCCAGCGGGATTTCTTCGTGCTGAACCTCGCCGCCAAACTTGGTGAAAAGGGCGACCAGACGGGCCTTTCCAGTATCGGCGCGACGCGGGCGCATCTGAAGGCCGAAGACCGTCTCATCCGCAGCATCCGTGCGGTTTCCATCTATCACGTTACTCATTAACCCGAAAACCGGGAGGACCAACCATGACCGACCTCACCATCAACCAGACGACCCTGTTCCCCACCCTTCGTCCCGGCCTGCTGCGCACCGTGCTTGTCGCCGGTCTTGCCGCCGATATCACCTGGGAAATCTGGGCGCGCCTGATCACCCCGCTGCTGGTCGGAGGGCCGCTCGAGCCCGCAGGGCTCGTGCAATCCGTCTTCGGCTTCCATAATCTTTTTCTCGCGGAAGTCATTCATGCCGTGGTTGGCATCGTGTTTTATCCGATTGGCTATCTCTTCATCGCCCGGCCGCTGCAGCGGCTGATTTTCCCGCGCCTGCCGCTGGTACTCACCGGTCTTGGCTTCGGTTTCGGCCTCTGGGTTTTCGCGCTTTACGTGATGGCCCATCTCTTTGCCGGTTTCCCGGCCTTCCTCGATTTCCATCCGATTGCCTGGGCATCCCTTGTCGGACACCTGCTGTTCGGTACGATTGTCGCGCATGTGGTAAAGGCGCTTGGCGACTGAACCTGTAACAGAACTGACATCTGACTTTTGTACCCATGGCGGGAAAGGTGAATGAGAATGACCGATGACAAAGGCAGGCGGATTGCAGATCTGGTGGCCGAAACGCTGAAGAACCACGGGCTGCGCCATGCCTTCGGCATGCCGGGTGGTGAGGTCGTGACGCTGCTCGACGGTCTCGACAAGGCCGGGATCGCTTTTCATCTTGCTCGCCATGAAACCGCCGCCGCGCTGATGGCGGCGGGTGCAAGCGTACGGTCCGGCAGACCGGCGGCCCTTCTCACCACCCTTGGCCCCGGCCTTGCCAATGCGGTGAACGGGATTGCCGATGCCGCACAGGAACGAATCCCGCTGATCGTTCTGTCGGGAATTGCGGAAGCGGCGATCCGCAGCCGCTACACTCACCAGATCATTGATCATGCAGCCCTGCTTCGGCCATTGGTGAAGGCAAGCTTTGAGATCACGCGCGACGGTGCGGCTGAAACCGTGGCGCGCGCACTTCGTCTTGCCATGAGCGAGCCAAAGGGGCCGGTGCATATCGATATCGCACCCGATGTGGCCGCAAGCCTGACCTCGGACAGCGCGCTCAATCCCGCAGATATCATCCGTCCGGAGTTGCAGGCCTGCGACCCCGCGCTGAAGCGCCTCTGCGATCGGATAGACCGGGCCGAACGACCCGTGATCCTTGCCGGTTTAGAGGCGGCGAGATGCGGAGCAGGCCTGGCACTTCAGGCGCTGGCGGAAAAGATCGGCGCGCCCGTCATGACGACCTATAAGGGAAAAGGGATATTGGCGGAAAGCCATCCCCTCTCGCTGGGTGCAGCCGGTCTTTCGCCGCTTGCTGACCGGATGCTTTTGCCGCTCTTGAAACAGGCAGATCTCGTGCTTGCCATCGGATATGATCCGATCGAGATGCGTATCGGCTGGATGGACTTTGCACAACCGGAAGCCATTCTCGAAATCACCGCTTTGCCCGGCGATCACGGCATGCATCAGGCCGGACTTCGTCTCGAATGTGATCCGGCCCGGGCACTACCTGCCCTCGTTGCAACCGTTCGTGGATCAGATGGTTGGCCAGACAAGGCCTGGCACAAGGTGAAAACCGGTCTTCAACAGGCCTTTCTGCCCCAAGCGGATTTCGGGCCCTCCACAATCGTCGCTCTCCTGCAGGAAGCCGCAGGCGCAAACGGCGTGGTGACGGTGGACAGCGGCGCGCACCGCATTCTTCTTTCACAGCAATGGAAATCCGAAGCTCCGCTTTGCCTCCTGCAATCGGCAGGCTTTTGCACCATGGCGGCTGCACTGCCGCTCGCCATCGGGATTGCAGCGAGCGAGCCGGGCCAAAGGATCTTCGCGGTGATGGGCGATGGCGGGCTTGAAATGGGGATTGGCGAGCTCGCCACCCTTCGCGATCTCGGCCGGCCGGTGACAATCGTGCTGTTTCAGGACCAGAGCCTAGCGCTGATTGCCGCAAAGCAGAATTCCGCAGGTCTGCCGCCGCTTGGTGTCGCACTTGGCCAGACGGATTTTGCAGCGGCAGCACGCGCCTTTGGCGGTCTTGGTTTCAATGTGGAGACAAGGGATGAACTACGCCGTGCGCTTGACGGAGCCGCAAACCATCAGGGCTTCAGCCTCATCGCCTGCCGGTTCGACGCCCGAGCCTATGCCGGTGCCTTCTGACCTTGGCCAGAAGAAACGGGTGCGCGATCCGCGGCTCGATTTCTTCCGCGGGCTCGGTATGCTGATCATCCTGATTGCCCATATTCCCTACGACGGCTGGGCGCTTTACATACCGGCACGTTTCGGCTTTTCCGACGCAACCGAAATGTTCGTCTTCCAGTCCGGCATGGCCTCCGCCATTGCCTTCGGCGGCACCTTTGATCGCGGCGGCATGATGGCAGTTCTTGCCCGGGTGATCCGGCGTATCTGGCAGATCTACTGGGCGCATATCGCCGTATTCGTGACCATCCTTTCGCTCATGGCGCTTGCCGGTACAAGGCCGGATGGCGTTCCCTATCTCGACAGCCTCAATCTCCTGCCCTTCATCCGCGATCCAGCCAGCCTGATGCCGGCGCTGCTGACACTCACCTACGTGCCCAACTATTTCGATATTCTGCCCATGTATATGGTTTTGCTGGCCCTTTTGCCGGTGATGCTTGCGGCGGAGCGCCTGCATCGGGCACTGCCTTTCCTGTTGATTGCGCTTCTGTGGATGGCTGCGCAAGCGGGCGTGAACTTCCCGGCCGAGCCGTGGTCCGCCCGCCCCTGGTTTTTCAACCCTTTCGGCTGGCAACTGTGCTTCTTCACCGGTTTCTTCCTGATGCGCGGCACGATCCCGGCACCGCCGGCCAACAGAGGATTGATCCTTGCCGCGCTCGCGATTGTTATCGTGACCGTGCCCTTCGCCTGGAGCCGTTTTCAGGGCTGGGTGCCTGTATTTCACGATGCGGCCGGTGAAATCCTGTTTCTTACGGAAAAAACCCGCTTCGGCCTGTTGCGCATGGTGCATTTTCTCGCATTGGCCTATCTCGCCTATCTGGCTGCCGGACCGGCGGGCGCACGGCTGAAGGGGGGCGTCGTCCGGGTTCTGACCGTGGTCGGTCAACAATCGCTCGCCGTTTTCGTCACCGGCATGGTGACCGCACAAATCCTCGGGCTTTATCTTGACCATGCAGGCCGCAGTGCAGGACCGTTGCTCGTCGCCAATCTGGCGGGCTTCACGATCCTGATCGTGACTGCCTATCTGGTGCGCAGGTTCAAGTCGAAGGAAAAACCCGTCTGATCACGTCTGCGTGAAGTGGTTTTTCGCATGCTTTCCGCTGTAACAATCCGCGCCTCTGCCACGAAGAGGCCTTGAACCCCACATGTCAGAGGAGATGAACCCATGTTTACCCGTCGCGTCCTGCTTACCGGTCTTACTCTTTCCGCCGGTCTTTTTGCCGCTGTCCAGGCAGCACCGCTTGCCGCCTTTGACAAGGCGTCCTTCGATGCGGCCTTGGCGGCGAAAAAGCCGGTGCTCGTTTCCATCCACGCCGACTGGTGCCCGACCTGCAAGGCGCAGAAGCCGATCCTCGACGGGCTTCTCGAGGGCAAGTTCAAGGACATGCAGGCCTTCACTGTGAATTTCGACAGTGAAAAGGACGTGGTGCGGTCTTTCGGGGCGCAGATGCAGTCCACACTGATTGTCTTCAAGGATGGCAAGGAAGCGGGTCGCTCGGTCGGTGATACCAATGCGGCCTCCATCGAAGCCCTGCTCGCCTCGGCGAACTGATCCAGAATGGGTGCGCTTTTTCTCGCCTTTCTGGCTGGCCTGCTGTCGATCCTTTCGCCCTGCGTGCTGCCCATCGTGCCGCTGGTGCTGGGGACGGCTCTGTCCGAAAGCCGTTATGGTCTTGCCGCGCTTGCGGCAGGCCTTGCGCTTTCCTTCACGGCAATCGGCCTTTTCGTGGCCACCATCGGTTTTGCAATCGGGCTGGATGGCAGCGCGTTCAGGGCTTTCGGGGCCCTGCTGATGATCGCTATCGGCCTCGTACTGATGGTACCGAAACTGCAGCTGCAGCTTGCAAGCGCCGGAGCGCCGCTTGCCACATGGAGCGAGAAGCGGTTCGGCACCCGTCTTGGCAAGGGTGGTCTCGGGGGCCAGTTCGGCGTTGGCCTGCTGCTTGGCATGGTCTGGAGCCCGTGCGTCGGTCCGACGCTTGGCGCGGCCTCGGTTCTGGCTGCGCGTGGGGAAAATCTGGGCGTGGTTGCGCTGACCATGCTGCTTTTCGGGCTCGGCGCTGCGCTCCCACTCCTCATTCTGGGCATGCTGTCGCGCACGCGGATGCTCGCGCTCCGCGGAAGGCTGCTATCGGCCGGTTCGGGCCTGAAGCTTGGCCTCGGTCTTCTGCTCGCCGCCATCGGTCTCATGGTACTGACCGGCTACGACAAGCAGCTGGAGACAGCGATCCTTTCGGTTGCGCCCGACTGGCTGGTGAACCTCACCACCCGTTATTGATCCTTGCGGGCAATCAGTGCGATGCCCGCAAGGGAGACGGCAAGTCCGAGTGCCATGGACAGGCTCAAGGGTTCACCGAACATCAGCCAGGCCCAGATCATCGTTACAGGCGGACTTGTATAGAGGATGGCGGTCACCCGCGCGGGTGACGACGTCTTCAATGCCATGAAATAGAGGCTCCAGGCCCCGAAAGTCGCAACCAGCACCAGCCACAGGATGCCGCCGACAAAATGCACGGTGACAATCGGCCTTACCCCACCCTCGAACCAGGCAAAGACGGCAAAAATCATCGCAGCTGTCAGACACTGGATTGCAAGGCTTTGATAGACCGGAATATGGGCAACCGTGCTTTTCTTCTGCAAAAGGGTCGCGAGCGCAAAACAGACCGTGCCGAATGCCGGGAGCGCGTAGGACCAGAGCGAGACATCGCCAAAACGGATTGACGCGCCAGAGGCGATCAGCACACCGAGAAGGCCAAGTGCGGTGCCAACCCATTGGCGCGCATTCAGCCTTTCGCCAAGCAGTGGCCAGGAGAGAAGTGCAACGGCCAGCGGCAGCATGTCGGAGACGAGGGCGACCAGCCCGGTCGGCACGCCCTGCGCCAGCGCAAGCGCAAAACTTGCCAGATAGGCCGCCATGCTCAGACTGCCAAAAAATGCATGTGCACTGACGATCTTGAGCGTCAGACGTGGCCCGCGCAAAAGTGCGAATGGCAAGAGGATCAACCCGGACACCAGACTTCGCCACAAAAGCACGCGAAACATCGGTGCTTCGGCCACGGCAAAGCGGGTGCCGACGAAACCGGCGCTCCAGCAGATCACCAGTCCTGCCTCCAGCACCAGCATGAACAGGACCGCGCTTGGCGTGGATTTCGCGCCTTGAGACGCACGGCCAGTGGATGTCATGTCGCGCTTCCGGATGTCAGAACGTGTCGAGCAGGGTGAGAGCAATCTGCCGGACCGATTTGAGGCGGCCGTCATGCCCGTCGAGACCAGCCCGCGCCATTGCCCCCTCGAGCAGATAGGAAAGATGTTCGGCCAGGGCTTCGACGGCCTCCGGCTCTTCGGGCCTTAACTCGGACAGAAAGAGGCGAAAGAGCGCCTCCACCTCGGCCTTCTGATCCGCGACTGTCTTGCGGGCGGGATCACCGACCGGGAATTCTGCCGCGGCATTCAGCAGGCCGCAGCCGCGAAAACCCCATTCGTAAGCCATATGTGCATGGTCAAGATAACTGTCGAAGACGGCGAGCACCTTTTCACGCGCTGTTCCAGCCGCAGCCAGCCGCTCGGCCCTGACCATGCGCCATTCCTCGCAGCGACGGTCAAGATAGGCCGCAACCAGATCGGCTTTGGACGAAAAATTGTTGTAAAGGCTCATCTTTGCGACGCCGGCTTTGGCCGTGATCGCATCAATGCCGGTTGCGGCGACACCGTCCGCATAAAACAGCTCGGCGGCCGCATCCAGCAGCCTTTGGCGCACGCCCGGTTTCTCACTCATGCTCGATCCTCGATTTATGTAGACCGATCTACCTATTTCGAAGGACTGTCAAGCATGAAGCGTCCCGTTGGATCGGCACCATGCAGAAAAGGATGGGCTTGCGCTAAATCAAAGCTCTTCCACTCGGCTCGGCCTATCCAGTGGCAAACCGGAGAAAATACCATGCAGGACCATCATTTGCTTTCCGACAGTCTCGCCGCCGTCATCAACTGGCTGAAGCGGGCGCGCGAAACCATGGCCAGTTACGACGAGATTGCCCACCTGAGCCCGACCGAGCTTAAGGAAATCGCCGATGATTGCGGGCTGAGCGTCGAGCAGTTCACGTCAATTGCCCGGAAGGGTCCCCACGCGGCCGATGAGCTCGACCAGATGCTGGCTGCCCTCGGGCTGCAGAAGGCGGTGATCGACCGCAACCTGCAGCGGGACATGACAATTGCCTGTGCGGAATGCGAGCACAAGAAAGAATGCCGGAAGAGCCTTGCCCGTGGAGATGCGGCCAATGACTTCCGCGAATTCTGCGCCAATGCGGAGCGGCTCGAAAAACTCAGCGCCTGACCTTCTGATCGCGGCACTGCGGCGGACCGCCGTGGTCAGATAAAGAATGGCCCCGCTGCGGCAAGTGCAACGGGGCCATTTTCATCACCAAATGTTGGACACAGGTTCAGTCGATCAGCCGCAACAGCTTCTCGAGCGAGGCTTTGGCATCGCCATAGAACATGCGGGTGTTTTCCTTGAAGAACAGCGGATTTTCGATACCGGAATAACCCGTCCCTTGCCCGCGCTTCGAAACAAAGACCTGCTTTGCCTTCCAGCATTCGAGAACCGGCATGCCCGCGATGGGACTGTTCGGGTCTTCCTGAGCTGCCGGATTGACGATGTCGTTGGAGCCGATGACGATTGCAACGTCGGTTTCCGGGAAGTCCTCGTTGATCTCGTCCATTTCCAGAACGATGTCATAAGGCACCTTCGCTTCGGCCAGCAGCACGTTCATATGGCCAGGAAGACGGCCTGCGACCGGATGGATGGCAAAGCGCACATTCTTGCCCTTGGCGCGCAGCTTGCGGGTGAGTTCGGACACCGCGCCCTGCGCCTGCGCCACCGCCATGCCATAGCCCGGGATGATGATGACCGAATCCGCATCATTCAGAGCCGCAGCGACGCCTTCGGCATCGATTGCCACCTGCTCACCGGTGATCTCCATTGCCGGGCCTGTCGTTCCGCCAAAGCCGCCGAGGATCACCGAGATGAAGGAGCGGTTCATCGCCTTGCACATGATGTAGGAAAGGATTGCACCCGACGAACCAACGAGCGCGCCCACCACGATCAGAAGATCATTGGACAGGGAGAAGCCGATCGCCGCCGCCGCCCAGCCGGAATAGCTGTTCAGCATCGAGACCACCACGGGCATATCCGCCCCGCCGATCCCCATGATCAGGTGATAGCCGATGAAGAGGGCGGCAAGCGTCATGCCGATCAGCGCGAGTGACGAGCCGGTCTGGAGATAGACGACCAGCAGGGCAAGCGAGATCAGTGCGGCCGCGGCATTCAGCACATGCCCGCCGGGCAGTTTGCTTGCCTTGCCATCCACCTTGCCGGCAAGCTTGCCATAGGCAATGACCGAACCGGTGAAGGTGACCGCTCCGATGAAGACACCAAGGAAGGTTTCCACTCGCAGGATCGAAAGCTCGACCGCATCCTTGTGGGCAAGAATCGCTGCAAAGCCGGTGAGTGCTGACCTGGCGGCCTCGTCGAGACCCGCCACATGCGCCGCCTCGATATGGGCATTATAGCCAATGAAAACCGCCGCGAGACCGACCAGCGAATGCATGGCGGCTACAAGCTGCGGCATCTCGGTCATCTGCACGCGCTTGGCGGCAATCGCGCCGAGCACTGCGCCAACGGCCAGCATGATGATCGTCAAAGCAATGATGAAGGGACCATTGGCCGTCTGGCCAATGAAGGTGGCGATGACCGCAAGCGCCATGCCCGCGATACCATACCAGACGGCGCGTTTGGCGCTTTCCTGGCCCGAAAGACCGCCCAGCGACAGGATGAAGAGAACCGCCGCGACGACGTAAGCCGATGTCGTGAAACCCATTGTACCTATCTCCTCACGACTTCTGGAACATGGCGAGCATGCGACGCGTCACCATGAAGCCGCCGAAAATGTTGATCCCGGCCATGAAGACCGAAAGCGCGGCCAGAATGATCACCAGGAAGCTTCCCGATCCGATCTGCATCAGGGCACCCAGAATGATGATCGAGGAGATCGCATTGGTCACGGCCATCAGCGGCGTGTGCAGCGAGTGCGACACGTTCCAGATCACAGAGAAGCCGACAAAGCAGGAGAGCACGAACACGATGAAATGGCTCATGAAGGCCGCCGGCGCATAAAGACCGGCAAGCAACATCAGCGCGCCGCCAATGACGAGCAGGCTGACCTGCGTCATTGTCTGTTTGCGAAAGGCTGCGGTTTCTGCCGCGCGCTTTTCCTCGGGCGAGAGCTCCTTAGCCTTTTCCTTCGGCTTGGCGGCCGCAATCGCGGCAATCTTTGGCGGCGGTGGTGGATAGGTGATCGCGCCGCCCTTGGTCACGGTGGCACCGCGAATGACGTCATCCTCCATATTGTGGTTGATGACCCCGTCCTTGGCAGGCGTCAGATCGGCCAGCATGTGCCGGATATTGGTGGAATAGAGCGTGGAGGCCTGGGCGGCCATCCGGCTCGGGAAGTCGGTATAGCCGACGATGATGACGCCATTTGGCGATACGACGCGCTGGTCGGCGACGGTCAGGTCGCAATTGCCGCCGCGTTCGGCCGCAAGGTCGATGATCACCGAGCCGGGCTTCATCAGCGCGACCATGTCTTCAGTCCACAGCTTCGGAGCCGGACGGCCCGGGATAAGGGCCGTCGTGATCACGATGTCCATCTCCGGTGCCAGCTCGCGGAACTTGGCGAGCTGTTTCTCCCGGAATTCCGGCGACGAAGGAGCGGCATAGCCACCGGTTGCGGCACCGTCCTGATTGGCCTCGAACTCAAGGAAGACGAAGCTTGCGCCCATCGATTCAATCTGTTCAGCAACTTCCGGGCGAACGTCGAAGGCGTTGACGATCGCACCCAGGCTGACAGCGGTTCCGATGGCAGCAAGACCGGCAACCCCGGCCCCGACGATCAGCACCTTGGCAGGCGGCACCTTGCCAGCCGCCGTCACCTGACCGGTGAAGAAGCGGCCGAACTGGTTGCCCGCCTCGATCACCGCGCGGTAACCGGCGATATTGGCCATGGAAGAGAGCGCATCCATCTTCTGGGCGCGCGAAATGCGCGGCACCATGTCCATGGCAACGGCAGTAATGTTCTTTTCGCGGAAGAGCTCCAGAAGCTCCGGATTCTGGGCGGGCCAGAGGAAGGAAATCAGCGTCTGGCCGTCCTTCAGGCTTTTCGCCTCCTCCGTTTCCGGTCCGCGTACCTTGACGATCACGTCGGCGGCGGCAATCACCGCGCCCGCATCACCAAGCACCTCCACGCCTGCGGCACGATAGGCATCGTCCGAAATTCCGGCCTTCACGCCAGCGCCCGCCTCGACAACGCTGTCATGGCCAAGCTTTTTCAGCTGCAGGGCCGAATCCGGCGTCAGCGCGACGCGGGCTTCACCTTCCGCCCTCTCGCGCAGTGCTCCAATTTTCATGGTATTCTCTCCCGTGTTCCGGACACTCAGGCAGGCCCGGATCTCCACCGACCGTATCCAAACGGCTGCCGGGTTTCATGCCCCGGACTGCGGTAACGGGAAACTGATCCATTCCGCCGGAACCGGCAAGGGCGGATTCGGAAGAATTGGTCCATTCGGACGATTTTTTGTCGCGGTTGCGAAACAGAGTGCCGATTGTTTGGCGCTGCGGCAAAATTCCATGGCGGCGAGGCATGATCGACCCGCCGCCATCGCGGGATATTATTCCGCGTTGCAGTCCGAAGTCAGGACTTCGCAGCCATCGCTGCCACAGGCATTCTTGGCTCCGGCTTCTGCTTCTTCCTTGGTGGGCGCCTTGCCCCAGGTGATCTTCTTGCCATCGGTTGCGAGCGCGCCGCACTGTTCGTAGGTCATCGCCTGCGTGCAGGCCGTACCGCCGGCCTCTTCACAGAACTTCTTGGCATTGTCGATGGCTTCCTGCTCGCTATCGCCGCCGCCGATGCCATAGGCCGGCTCCTTCGTGCCATCCTGCGTATCAACAAAATAGGCGCCCCATTTGAAGTCGGACGCAAGAACGGGAGCAGAGGACGCGATCATGACGGCGGCAAGGCCAAAGAAAGCGGAGCGAAGGAGATGTCGGGACATGGAAACCTCGAGAGTGGGGACGATGAAGCCCGCAAGCTATTGTTGATGAAACTTATTTTCAAGGAACATTATTAGGACATTCGGAGGTAGTTTATCCCGATTTATGACGCGAAAAGGTTGCAAGCACGGCCCGCTCCGAGTGGGCGAGATAGGCCTCCAGCAAACTGTGCGCCCTGCTGATTTCGCCACTTCGCAGCGCCTCAAGCAGATCCGCATTGGCCTTTATGAAAGGGGCATGCAGGGGAGCGCCATCCCCGAGCTGGCCAAAAACCAGACGCAATTCTGCAAGGACCAGATCGAACCGGGAAGAAAGCCGCGGACTATCGGCAAGCGACACCATCGCCCGGTGAAATTCCATGTTGAGCGTCCCGACCTGAGCCCAGTCACCCCTTGCGCCTGCCGCCTCCGCCTCCCGAACCAGAGTGTCCATGCGCTTCAGAGCCGGATGTTCGGGAACTGCGGCAGCCAGCACGCCTTTCTGGATCACCGATCGCACCCGGTAGAGATCGATCACATCCGCTTCACCGGGGGAGACGACGAAGACGCCGCGGTTCGGATGATGCACGATCAGGCCTTCGCTGGTCAAAATGCGAAAAGCCTCCCTGAGACTGTTGCGAGAGACCGAAAACCGTTCGGCCATCTGCTGCTCAGACAGCCGTTCGCCGGGACGGAATGCACCGGCGATCAGACGCTCGCGAATTATGGCAGCAATTCTGGCGGAAAGAGCCATGGCCCCGGTTTCGCGCTCCATTTTCACCGTCCTTGTTTTTGCTCTTGCGTCTGCGGCAGAATTGTTGAACAATCCATATCATATCACTCAACAAAATCCAGCATGCTTTTTCCGGAGTGAACCATGAGCGGTGCAAAACCCGTAACCATCGATCTCAACAGCGATCTGGGTGAAAGCTTCGGCCCCTGGCCGATGGGTGACGACGTATCAATGCTTGGCATTGTCACCAGCGCCAATATCGCCTGCGGCTTTCACGCAGGCGATCCGGCCGGCATTCTGAAGGTTCTGAAGGAAGCGACCCGTCGCAACGTTTGCGTCGGCGCCCATGTCGGCTATCGCGATCTGGTCGGCTTTGGCAGACGCAATATGGATCCCTCGAGCGAGGAACTGGTGGGTGATACGATCTACCAGATCGGTGCTCTCATGGCGCTGGCGAGAGCCGCCGGAACGACAGTGCGCTATGTAAAGCCGCATGGCGCCCTTTATAACACCATAGCAAGCGATGCGCGGCAGGCAGCGGACGTGATTGCGGCAATCAAGGCCGTGGATCCCAGCCTCGTGCTGATGGCTCTTTCGGGTGCGCCGATCGTGCGGCAGGCGCGTGAAGCAGGCTTGACCGTGACCTGCGAAGTCTTTGCCGACCGCGCCTATAATCCCGATGGCTCGCTGGTGAGCCGCAGGCTCGAGGGCTCTGTCATCCATGATCCGGAGGTCATTTGCGAGCGCATGCTCAGACTTGTCCGCGACGGTGTGATCCGCGCTGTCGATGGAAGTGATCTTGCGCTTGAGGCGCAATCGATCTGCGTCCACGGCGACAATCCGGCAGCGGTGGCGATTGCCCGCAGCCTCCGGGAGCACCTGCAGGCGCAGGGGATCACACTTTCGCCCTTTGCTGCCTGACCGGAGCGACGCATGCGCCTTCTGCCCGCCGGCACCGATCGTCTGATGGTGGAACTATCCGGACTTTCCGAGACACTTTCGCTTTTTGACCAGCTTTACGAATATCCTCCGCTCGGCCTTCTGGAGGCCATTCCGGCTGCGCGCACCGTGATGCTGCGCTTTGACCCGACGGTGACCAGCCGTCCGCAGCTTGCCGCGCATCTCGCAACGCTCGATCTTTCAAAGCCGACGGCGCGAAGCGGCCGGGAGATTGAAATCCCGGTCATCTATGACGGAGAGGATCTCGCGGAAGTCGCCGATCATCTCGGCTGGAGCGTCGACGAGCTGATCGGACGCCACAGGGCAGCGACCTATACGGTGGCCTTCACCGGTTTTGCGCCGGGATTTGCCTATATGCACGGGGATGATCCGGATTTCGACGTGCCACGCCGAAAGAGCCCGCGGCTGCGCATTCCTGCAGGATCGGTTGCGATTGCCGGAACCTTTTGCGGCATCTATCCCTCCGACAGCCCGGGCGGATGGCAACTGCTCGGACGAACGCCGCTTGCCATGTGGGATCTCGCCCGGTCGCGCCCTGCCCTGCTCGCGCCCGGCGACCGGGTGCGTTTCGTGGCGTTCAAGGATGCCTTCACGGCACCGGTTTCTGTGCCCGTGCCCGCATCAGAAGTTGCAGCACAGGAGACCTGCCTCACCGTCACCAGGGCGGACAGGCCCGCACTGTTTCAGGACAGGGGGCGTGAAGGCCGCGCCGATCAGGGAGTTTCGGCCTCCGGTGCGCTCGATCGCTCAGCGCTTGCCGAAGCCAATATGTGCGTCGGCAATCCACCCGATGCCGCGGGGCTGGAAATCACCTATGGCGGCTTTGCTCTGAAGGCCGAGCGGCCGCTCGTTCTCGCGATAACCGGAGCAGAGGTGCCGCTTCAGATCGAAACCGTGGATGGCCGCCACCTCTCCGCCCCTTTCCATCACCCCTTTGCGATCGATCCCGGGGAAAGCCTGACGCTTGAGGCACCGAAGGCCGGCATGCGCAGCTATCTGGCACTGCGGGGCGGTTTTTCGGTTGAAACCGTGCTCGGTTCGGCGTCCACCGATGCGCTTGCGAAACTCGGTCCCGCAGACGTCACGGCCGGAACCCGGCTTCGGGCAGGTCAACTGGCTGTGACAGCGGTCGATCCATACCGGAAACCCGTTTTTGCACTGCCTGTGGCGGATACGCATGTGACGCTTGATATCGTACCCGGACCCCGCACGGACTGGTTCGAGGATGAAGCGATGCGAGTGCTGCAGGAAGAAGACTGGCTGGTGACGCCGCAATCAAACCGCATCGGGATCCGGCTTTCAGGGGAACGGCCGCTGCCGCGCCGCATCACCGGCGAACTTCCTTCGGAAGCCACCGCGCCCGGCGCCCTGCAGGTGCCCCATTCCGGTCAGCCGGTGCTGTTTCTCGCCGATCATCCGCTGACCGGCGGTTACCCGGTCATTGCCGTGGTTGCAACGCACCATCTCGATCTCGCAGGCCAATTGCCGATTGGCACCCGGCTTCGCTTCCGCCCGATATCCCCTTTCGATCCCCAGGAGATCTGAGTGATGAAAAAGCTGCTCGTCGCAAACCGGGGAGAAATCGCGCTGCGCATCATCCGCGCCGCCCGCGATTACGGCATATTGTCCGTTGCCGTCTATTCCGATGCCGATATGGGCGCCCTTCCGATGCGCATGGCGGATGAGGCCTATGGTCTCGGCCCCGGCCGCCCTGCGGATACCTATCTGAATATCGAAAAGATCATCGCGCTTGCGCTGAAGTCGGGCGCGGATGCCGTCCATCCGGGCTACGGCTTTCTGTCGGAGCGCGCCGAATTTGCGAAAGCTGTGATCGATGCCGGGCTCATCTGGGTCGGTCCGAAGCCGGAAGTGATCACCACGCTGGGCGACAAGGTGAAGGCGCGTGCCCTCGCGAGAAAAGTCGGCGCACCGCTTGTGAAGGGCTCTGCCGGACCCCTCGCCTCGGCTGCAGAAGCCTACAGCTTTGCCCGTGAGGTCGGCCTTCCCATTGCGATCAAGGCTGCCCATGGCGGTGGCGGACGCGGCATGAAAGTGGTCGAGCGGCTGGAGGACGTGGAAGCGCTTTTTCATTCCGCCGTGCGCGAGGCGGAAGAGGCCTTTGGCAGGGGGGAATGCTATGGCGAGCAGTTTCTCGCCCGGCCGCGGCATGTGGAAGCCCAGGTGCTGGCCGATCAGTTCGGCCAAGTTCTCGTGCTCGGCACCCGAGATTGCACGCTGCAAAGACGGAACCAGAAGCTGGTCGAGGAAGCGCCCGCACCCTTCCTGAGCGAGGATCAGCGTGACCGCATGCACACAGCCGCCGCAGCCATTTGCCGGGAGGCAGGATACACGGGTGCCGCAACCGTGGAATTCCTGCTGTCCGAGGATGGTGCGCTTTCATTTCTTGAGGTCAATACACGGTTGCAGGTCGAACATCCGGTCACGGAAGAGACAACCGGCGTGGATATCGTGCTGGAGCAATTGCGGATTGCCGATGGCCAGCCGCTTTCGCTGCTTGAAACGCCCGCGCCGCGCGGCCATTCCATCGAGTTTCGCATCAATGCGGAAGACCCGGCTCGCGGCTTCCTGCCGACACCTGGAGCGATCAGCCGTTTCCGCCCGCCATCCGGTCCGGGCATCCGGCTGGAGACGGGGGTGGAGGAAGGATCGCTGATCCCCGGTATCTACGATTCCCTCATGGCCAAGCTGGTGGTCACCGGAAACAGCCGCGAACAGGCACTGGCCCGGGCGCGCCGGGCACTTCAGGAATTCGAGATCGAGGGTGTGGCGAGCGTTCTGCCCTTCCATCGCGCGGTGCTGGAGGAAGAGGCCTTCACCGGAGCAAAGGGGCTCTCTGTTCATACCGGGTGGATCGAAAGCGAATTCCAGTTGCCGCAGGGACATGACCAACCACATCCACGCGTGGAAGCGGTCAATCCGGAAATGGTGCATACGTTGATCGAGATCGATGGAAAGCGGCATCGGATCGGCCTTCCTTCCGCCCTGTTTTCAGGCTTTGCGGCGCCTGCCCAGTCGCGCGCGGAGGTGGAACCGTCCGTTGATCCGGACGCCGTGCTTTCACCCATTCCCGGCACGTTACAGACCTGGCTGGTTGCCGATGGCGCCGTGGTCACTGCTGGCGAGGCGATTGCAGTGATCGAGGCGATGAAGATGGAAACGCGGGTGACAGCTTCCCGCAACGGACGGATCGAATGCGCGGTTGCTCCGGGCGCAACCGTCAGCACCCGCACCCTGCTCGCCCGGATCCGTTCCTGACCATACCCCTACCCTATCGAACCGGAGCTCGTCATGAAGCCGCAACCGATTACCCGAGAACCCGAAGATGCAAACGCCCGCCGGGCGGTAAAGCCGGTCATCTGCTATCCGGTCGAAACACTGCCGCGTCCCGATCTTTCCGCCTATCGGGCGCTGCGCAACGACATGGAGCTGATCGAGCGGGTGGTGATCCCGCCACGGGAGGCCCGGACCTGGACGGTTCCGGCGGGCCATTTTTTCCGGCTGATCTGTTCGGAAGGACCGCAGGTGGGCGATCTCAACCTGTTCAACGCCCAAAATCTCGAAGAGCGCTTCTATTCCGGCAAGACGCGGGCACTGAATGGGACGCATGTGGGCTTGGGCGATCAGCTGTTTTCCAACTTCCCCCATATGCGGCCCATCGCCACCATCACCCACGATACACTCGACTGGTATGGCTTTGATGCCTTTGGCGGCGCAGTCCATGATGTGATCGGCACACGCTGCGATCCCTATACCCACAACCTGCTCAGCCATGGCGGACAGTATCACCATTGCTGCCATTCCAACCTGACCCGCGCCTTTGCCGAAAAGACCGGAAAGGCACCGGCGGAGGCTTCAACCTATATTCATGATGTCCTGAACGTCTTCATGTGCACCGGTTTTACCCGCGATACGGGCCAGTATTTCATGAAGGCAAGCCCGGTCCGTCCGGGAGATTACCTGGAATTCTTCGCGGAAATCGATCTTCTGGGCTGCATGTCCGCCTGCCCAGGCGGCGATTGCTCGAGCGAACACTCTTCAGACCAGGCGGTGTGCCATCCGCTGGTGGTGGAAGTCTACCGTCCGGCAGGGCGCCCGGAGGGCTGGGTGCCGCCAGCCCTCAATGGCTATGACGGCAGCCACGGCCTGTAATCAGGCAGCTCTCGGCAGCCCCTCTGCCTCTTCTTCCCGCCGCACGGGCGGCGGGAAAGCAAGTGCCATGGCGGCAGCCCCGAGGCCAACGGCGGCAGAGGCGATGTAGAGCCAGTGATAGGTGCCATAGGTATCATAGAGCCAGCCGCCGCCAATCGGCCCGAAAGCCATGCCGACGCAGGATATCATCCCTGCAGCCCCCAGAACCGTGCCCATGAGCTGCGGGTTGAAATAGTCGCGGGCCATCACGGAATAAAGCGGCATCACACCGCCATAGGCCATTCCGAGCACTGCGGCCAGCATGTAAAACTGGTCGATCTGGTTGATATGCACATAGCTGTAGATGCCGAGCGCCTGCAGCATCAGTCCAGCGACCAGCACCTTGCGAACGCCCAGCCGGTCTGCCGCCAGGCCAAAGAAGAGCCGCCCGAAGAGACCAGCGACCCCTTCCACACTGTAAATGCCCGCCGCAGCGATCGGTGTCGCGCCGCAGATCATCGCATAGCTTACCGTATGGAAGATCGGCCCGGAATGGGCCGCACAGCACAGAAAGAACGTGGCTGAAAGCACGATGAATTGCGGTGTCTTCACCACGGATGCGAAGGATGTGGAGGTGCTGTCAGGTGCATCACCGGCAGGCACGGTATCCGCGTTCATCGGCAACCCGACCAGCGGCGGTCGACGGATGAGCAATGCGGTCGGCAGAAGTATGACAAGCGCGCCAAGCGCGATCATCAGCATGGCATTGCGCCAGCCATAGGACTGGATGAGCAAACTTGCGAAAGGTGTGACGATCATCGGCGCAACGCCTGCTCCGACAGACACAAGAGAGACGGCGAGGCTGCGGTTCCTGTCGAACCATCCGACGGTTGCCGCCATGATCGGGGCAAAGAATGCGCCACCCGCGGCCCCGACCAGCCCGCCATAGGCGATCTGGAACAGCAACAGGTGCTGCGCGCGGCTTGCAATCACAAGGCCACCAGCCATCAGGAGCGAGGCAATCAACACCACCGGGCGTGCACCGATCCGGTCGCTCAGCGTGCCCCAGAAGAAACCTCCAAGCCCCATGGAGAGAAATCCGATGGTCATCGCAGCGGAAATGCCGGCATGGGTCCAGCCCGTGTCATCCGCAATCGGCTTCAGATAGACCGGCAGCGAAAACATCGCGCCCATCGCAACACAGGTGATTGCGGCGCCGGCAGCAACCACCACCCAGCCATAATGCCGTTCCATCGTCCCATCCTCCCTTGCCCGCTTTGGCACACGGAGAGTGACACGCACTTGCGTTTTTGCAAGTCTCAATAATTGAGCCCTGTCAATCCGGATGACCGGCCGATGCGAGCGGGTTGCGAACGGAAAGTTCTGTCACTGGGCGCGCGGGACACGGGTCGCGCGGAGTAAGCAAAGGCGCTGCTTACAACCGGCAGCGACTGAAAGGCCTTGCGCGAAAGCGATGAGCGCTGCCCCACCACATCCGCCAGATAAAATGCAATCAGGCGGACTGATCGCGTCCGCCTTCCGGGTGACAATTCTGTCTGAAATCATGGATCCGGACCGGTTCTCCGCCGCCAGCGAACCGGTCCGGTTGAAGACGATCAGCGATGCCCGCCGCCGGGCAGAGCCCGATCGTTCAATGAAGGGTTTCGGAGACTGTCTCGTCGCGCATCAGATCAAAGGCGCGATAAAGGGCCTCGACGACGATTTCCGTCAGCTCTTCACCGGTCATTTCCGCCAGCGAGAACCGGGTCGCGAGATCCTGCTGGTCGATGAGGTAATCTACCTGATTAGACATATCATTGTCCCCCTGCCTGCCGGATACATCCCGGCCACGCTTTGACGATAGGAAGACAAGATTGCGCGAAGCTTGCGGCTAGGTTGCGCGAGGCTTCCGCCTCCGGGCCGTCAAGATGCCCGGCGATGCCACCCGAAGGCAGCACCGCCGGACATTCCGGGAGGAATCATTCGAACGCTTCGGCAGCATCCAGCACGCGCTGCAATTCTGCACCGCGGGCAAAATCGGGCTCGGCAACACCTTCGCCACGGATCGCATCGATGAAACGCTGGTAAACCGTGCGGACCGGCTCCGTCGGGATCTCCTCCCAGGTTGCCGTCATCATGTTCGGCTCCAGACAGGCGCGAAGCTGGCTCACCTGCCGCTCGAACAGCACTTCCAGCCCACCCTTGTCGCCATAGACCCGAAGCCGAAGGTCGTTCAGATGCCCGGTTGCAAAGCGGGTAGCGCTGATCGTGCCGATCGAACCGTTGTCGAGGCCGAGATGCATGACCACACTGTCATTGGCATCCAGCGTATAGTCACCGATCACCCCGCCCGGCGCCTTGTCGAATGTGACGAGGCGGCAATTGATATCCTTCACATTGCTGCCAATGATGAAGGTCGCATAGTCGATGATGTGAATGCCCACGTCCCCGAGCACGCCCTTGGAGCCATGCTTCTTGGAAAGCCGCCACAGCCACTGGCTCTCGGTCTTCCAGTCTCCCCAGGCGGGCTGGGTGAGCCAGCTCTGCAGATAGGAGGCCTCGAAGTGGCGCACCGTGCCGATTGCGCCTTCCGCCACCATCTTCGCCGCCTTCTGCAAGGCGGGAACATTGCGGTAGCTGAGATTGACCATGTTGACCACACCGGCGGCCTTGGCAGCCGCGGCCATTTCCTCGGCCTGCGCATGGCTCGTCGCCAGCGGCTTTTCGCAAAGCACATGCACGCCCTTTGCAAGGAAGGGCATGGTGGTCGAATAATGCACCTGATCCGGCGTCACATTCGAGACCGCATCGAACTCTCCCCAGGCGATTGCCTCTTCGATGGAGGCAAATCCGTTCGGAATATTATGGGTCTCCAGAAAGGCCGCGCGCGGCCCTTCCCGCGGATCGACACCGCCAACCACATGCACGCCTTCAATGGCCTGAAAGCTTTCCACATGGTGACGGGCCATGCCGCCCGTACCGACAATCAGCAACCGGACCGGCTTTGCCGATCCCTTAGCGACAGCATCTGTCATTGCACACCCCTTGGCAGCAATAGGAATTGGGAAGGATGGCGGGGCTCAGCGATAGCCCGCTTCACCCGGCTTGTGCAGGCTCGGACCGCGCTCGACGATCTTTTCCGGTGCCTTCGGCGTCGGAACGTTCGGCGCATCGTTCGGATCGGCGATGCGTGCGAGCGGGTTGTGCGCCCAGTTCACCGCATTGACGAGTACGGTCTGCACGTTCTTGTCATGATAGGTCGGATAGGTTTCATGGCCCGGACGGAAATAGAAGACATTGCCCGCACCCCGCTTGTAGGTCAGGCCCGAACGGAACACCTCACCACCCTGGAACCAGCTGACGAAGACGGTTTCAAGCGGCTCCGGCACGCCGAAGGGCTCACCATACATTTCCTCATGCTCCAGCTCGAAGTAATCCGGCAGGCCCTTTGTGATCGGGTGGTTGCGCGAGGTGACCCACAGCCGCTCACGCTCGCCCGCCTCGCGCCAGGTGAGATTGCAGGGCGCGCCCATCAGCCGCTTGAACGGCTTCGAAAAATGCGCCGAATGCAGGAAGATGATGCCCATGCCGGACCAGACGGCATTGCAGATGAGCTCGACCACCTCATCCTTCACCTCGCGGTGCGCGACATGGCCCCACCAGACGAGCACGTCGGTATTGGCAAGGCGCTCTGCGGTGATGCCGTGATCCGGCTCCTGAAGAGTGGTGGTCGAGACCGAAATGTTCGGATCGCTGGCAAGGGCATCGGCGATGCAGGCATGCATGCCGTTCGGGTAGATGCTGCGAACGATCTCGTTCTTGTTTTCATGAACGTTTTCGCCCCAGACGAGGGTTCTGATGGCCATGGCTATTCTCCTTCAGGCGGGATGGGATCAGCGGCGTCGGGAGATCACCGCAGATCCCGGTTTCGGGTAGCACGTGTCCTGCGCCGGTCTTCACCGGACGGAGTGGTGCGGATGATGATTATGCCTTTCCGGGAGAGATTCAGTCATCATGCCGGAAAGGCGCCGGTTTTCAACCCTCGATCGGGCGACCGGCTTCATTGAAGCGGTGCAGCTTGTCAGCTGCCGGAACCAGACCGATCCTGGTGCCCTGAGGAATGGTCAGCTTGCCCGGACGGCGCACGATTACCGGCTCATCCGAGCCGATATCGACGAACAGGTAATTGTCCGAGCCGAGATCTTCCGCATGCACCACGGTGCCGGTCCAGAGCGCCCCTTCATTCGATACATCGATATGTTCGGAACGGATGCCGAGGGTGTGGCAGCCATGGGCGGCGGCAAAGGAACCGGTCAGGAAGTTCATCTTCGGGCTGCCGATGAAGCCTGCGACGAAGATCGAATTCGGCTTTTCGTAAAGCTCGGCGGGGGTGCCCACCTGCTCGACCTTGCCATCGCGCAGCACGCAGATGCGGTCGGCAAGCGTCATCGCCTCCACCTGGTCATGCGTCACATAGATCATCGTCACATTGTTCATCGAGTGATGCAGCTTGGCGATCTCGAGACGTGTTGCCACACGCAGGGCCGCATCGAGGTTCGACAGCGGCTCGTCGAACAGGAAGACGCGCGGATCCCGCACGATCGCACGCCCGATGGCCACACGCTGGCGCTGGCCGCCGGAGAGCTGCTTCGGCAGACGGTCAAGCAGATGATCGATCTGCAGGAGCTTTGCCGCATCCATCACGCGCTTTCGGATTTCATCCTCGCCAGCCTTGGCAAGCTTCATGCCGAAAGCCATGTTGTCATAGACCTTCATATGCGGATAAAGCGCATAGGACTGGAACACCATGGCGATGCCGCGCTTCGACGGCACGACGTTGTTCACCCGTTCGCCGTCGAACAGCATGTCGCCGGAGGTAATGTCCTCAAGGCCGGAAATCAGTCGCAGCAGCGTGGACTTGCCGCAGCCGGACGGGCCGACGAAGACCATGAACTCGCCGGAGTTGATTTCCAGATCGATGCCCTTGATCACATCGAAGGCGCCATAGGACTTGCGGATATTTTTCAGTTCGATTTTTGCCATTGTCGGACCCTCAGCCCTTGACCCCGCCAGCCGTGAGGCCAGCCACGATTTTTCTCTGGAAGATCATCACCAGCACCACCAGCGGTACGGTGACGATGACCGATGCCGCCATAATCGGCCCCCAGGGAATTTCCTGAACGGAAGCGCCTGAAAGCATGGCAATGGCGACCGGCGTGGTGCGCTGGTCTTCGGACAGCGTGAAGGTGAGCGCGAACAGAAACTCGTTCCACGCTCCGATGAAGGCGAGCAGACCCGTGGTGACGAGCGCTGGCCACAGAAGCGGCAGGAACACCTTGGTGATGATGATCCAGGGCGTTGCGCCATCGACGATCGCCGCTTCCTCGATTTCCACCGGCAGGTCTCGCATGAAGGTCGTGAGCACCCATACCGTGAAGGGCAGCGTGAACACCGTATAGCTGATGATCATCGCCCAGGGTGTGTTGAACAGCCCGAGGAACTTGATCATTTCGATCATACCGGCGAGCACGGCAATCTGCGGGAACATCGAAACCGCAAGGATCGCCATCAGCAGCAGGCCACGCCCACGAAACCGCACGCGGCTGAGCGCATAGGATGCCGTTACGGCGAGGAACAGAGCGAAGATCACGGTGGTGGCCGCGATAAACACCGAATTGACGATCGAGCGCGGGAACTGACGTCCGCCGAGCACGGTCTCGTAATTCGACGTATCGAAGGTCACAGGCCAGTAATGCACCTCGAACAGGGCCGTACCGGTCGAGAACGAGGTCACGATCGCATAATAGAAGGGGAAGACCGCAAAGATCACGATCACCGCGACGAAGAGATAGAACAGGATGGTCCAGAGCCTGTGTGCCAGAGTACCGCTCATCGATTGGTCTCCCCTGTCAGATCGACCTTGCCGAGCCAGATATAGAGCGCGACGAAGATCGCAAGAATGGCAAAGAGCAGCGTCGACTGCGAGGCGCCATAAGCGAACTTGTTGAAATCGATCATGTTTTCCCGCGAAATCACCGACATCGTTTTCGTGGCTGCGGAATTGGGCGTCAGCACATAGACCAGATCGAAGATACGAAGCGCATCCAGCATGCGGAAGATCACGGCAACGGCAACAGCCGGACGGATCAGCGGCAGCGTGACCCGGAAGAAAACCTTGATCGGATGGATGCCATCGATGCGGGCGGCTTCATAAATGTCGCGCGGCACCATCTGCAGGCCCGCAAGGCAGAGCAGCGCCATGAAGGGCGTGGTCTTCCAGACATCGACGATCAGCACCGCGATCATGGCCGTGTCATTGGAGGCGGTCCAGGCGATCTTGTGATCGATCAGGCCAAGATTGAGCATGATGTTGTTGATGATGCCGAACTGGTCGTTGAGCATCCAGCTCCACATCTTGGCGGAGACGATGGTGGGAATGGCCCAGGGAATGAGAATGGCAGCACGCACCAGACCCCGGCCCTTGAATTCCGCATTCAGCACCAGCGCCACGAGCAAACCAAGCACGGTCTCGAGGATCACCGAAATGAGCGCGAATTTCACCGTGTTCCAGACGGCATTCCACCAGGCCGGATCAACCAGCGTTCCGCGCCAGAGCATGGCACCGGAATCCAGCGTGCGCACACGCAAGTAGTTGGAAAAGCCGACGAACTTTCCGCCGTAGATATTGTCGAGCGTGGTGTCTGTGAGCGAGAACCAGATGGTTCGTCCAAGCGGCCAGGCCGCAACCAGGAAAAGCGCCACCAGCATGGGCGCCAGGAACCAGACGGCGGATCGGGCACGCTGCTGCTGCAGGCTCAAGCCCTCATCGCGCCCGGCTCCGTTCGGGCCAGTCATCGTCATGATAATCCCCTCCATAGGCCTGCGGGCATGGCAGGCTCCCAATAACAAGATGGGCGGCGGTTAGTCCCGCCGCCCATCCGCGCGTATCATGCGCTCAAGCGGGGGTATGGATTACCACTGGTCGCCCTTGAGGTCGGTCAGGTCAGCCTCGAGCTTGGCGAGGTTGTCTGCAGCCGAACCGTTACCGGACAGCGTGTCATGCACGGCAGACCAGAACTTGGAGGATACTTCGTTGTACTTGCCGAGGGTCGGGGCAGACGGACGCGGCACGGCATTCAGGAACACGTTCTTCCACTGCGGGATGATCGGCTGTGCCTTGGCAATGTCGGCGTCGTCATAGAGAGAGATGATCGTCGGCAGGTTGGATTCGGCGATCGCGCGCTGCTTCTGGGCTTCCGGACCAGCAAGATACATGGCGAGCGAGATCGCAGCTTCCTGATGCTTGGAATACTTCGAAACGGCTACGTTCCAGCCACCGAGCGTTGCAGCAGAGGTATCGCCCTCGCCGCCGACCGGCAGGGTCGTCACGTCGAACTTGCCCTTGACCTTGCTGTCATCGCCATTGCCGAGCGTGTAGGCATAGGGCCAGTTGCGCATGAACACGGCATTGCCGGACTGCCACAGGCCGCGGGCTTCTTCTTCCTGGTAGGACAGAACGCCTTCCGGAGAAATGGTGCCAACCCAGCTCTTGGCGGTTTCGAGCGCCTTGGCAGCCTTTTCGTTGTTGATCGAGATCTTGCCATCCGGCTCGACGATCTGGCCGCCACCGAAGGACTTGACCCATTCCAGCGCATCGCAGGTCAGGCCTTCATAGGCATTGCCCTGCCAGACGAAACCCCAGAGGTCCTTGGCGCCGGCTTCCCGCTCCTTGTCCTGGATTTCCTTGGCGGTTGCGGCCAGTTCATCCCAGGTCTTCGGCGGCTGCTTGCCGTACTTTTCGAGCAGGTCCTTGCGGTAGTAGAGGGCCGGGGCATCGGTGAAGATCGGCAGGGCAACGAGCTTGCCGTTCACGGTCTGCGACTGGATGATCGACGGGAAGTGCTGCGGAGCGAGATCCTTGGCAGCAGCGGAAAGATCGACGAAATGGTCGGCAAGCTGCGGCGCCCAGATCACGTCGGTCTGGTAAAGGTCGATATCGCTGTTGCCAGCGGCGAGCCACAGGCGGTACTGGCCGAACTGGTCGGACGTGGAAGCGGGCATCGGCACGAGGGTAACCTTGTTGCCGGTCTTTTCTTCCCAGGGCTTCACGAGCGCGGCAAAGTTTTCAACGGCCTTGCCGACCGCGCCGGATACGTAGGTGATTTCTTCAGCCGAAGCCGGCACGGCCGAAAACGCCGTGGACAGGGCAGCAGCCATTACAGAGCCAGCGATCAGGCTCTTGAACTTGAACGTCATGGAATTCCCTCCCGGTTGGCGGCACATCTGCCGCGAAACGTCCGCTTTCGGGCTCCCTCCCGAAAATCCGAAACGTTTCGGAAAGTTAATTCCAACTTGCCGTATCTGTCAAGAGGGTCCGAGCAGTCCTCGTATTTTCCCCGACCGAATTCAAATTGTGATGAAAATCATCGCCTTGCTTTGTCCACCGAGCCACGGGCGATAAAATCGTGGCGCAGGACCTCCTGAATTTCGTCGAGGGGCTTGCCGGCGATCGCGCCGCAGAGATATTCCGCAAGCGGATCCCAGCTCTTTGAAAGGGGCGAATAGGTCACCGAGAGAGGCGGTTCGAAAGCGGCCGGATCGGTGTTGGGCAGCGCGTCGTCGTGAGCGATTACCGACACGTCGCGCGGCACGGACAGCCCCATATCCTTGAGCGCGCGGTACACCCCTTGTGCAATAAGCACATTCGAACAGAAGAGCGCGGTCGGGCCTTCGCCCTCGCCGACAAGCATTTCGAGCGCCGAGCGATAGCCGAATTCCTCCGTCATGTCGCCCTGTCGGACATAGCGGGGGTCCGGTTCGATCCCGGCTGCCTTCAGCGTATCGCAATAGCCCTGATAGCGGGCGAGCGCATAGGTGAAATGGGCAATCCCGTTGATGAGGCCGATCCGGCGATGGCCTAGCGCGAGAAAGCGCGCGACGGAATCAGCCGCCACGAAATGGTTGTCGATATCGAAATACGGATAGTCCGTGCGTTCCGGCAGGCGCCCATGCACGACGAAGGGCACCTTGCGTCCCTTGAGATAGGCTATCCGGGGATCGTCCCGCGATGATTTGGTGAGCACAAAACCATCCAGCGACCCATTGCCGATCAGCTTTTGATAAACAGCGATGATATCCTCGTCCTCCTGCGCCAGATGCAGCACGAACTGCATGCCGCGACGGGAAAACTCGGCGGACAGGCCCGCGACGATCTCGAAGAACAGGAAGTCGGAGGTGAAGCGCGGATATTTCTGCTCGACCAGTGCGACGATGCCGGAGCGACCCGAAACCAGCTTGCGAGCGGAGATATTCGGCTCATATCCGAGCGAGCCTGCCACGTCTTTCACGCGCCTGCGGGTTTCCTCATTCACATCGGAATGATCATTGAGGGCGCGGCTCACCTGTGTGACGGACAGGCCGACCGAGCGCGCGACATCCTTGAGCGTTACCATGCGGCATCCCGTTCCGGCCTGTCATAAAAGCCTGCGGCCAGTCGCCCGTCGGTGCCGGATACCGAAAGGCTGCTCATGGAAAGAAAATTCGCCGATCCGCGCTGCCGGACACGCCGCGAAGCCTCCCTCACGCAAAACCGGCTCCTGACCCTCCCCCCGGTTTCGCGCCCTGTTTTAGGCAGAAGATGCGGCTTTCGGCAATCCGCTTGTGCAAACTAACGCAAAAAGGCGGCTCGAAAGAGCCGCCTTAACTGGAATACAGGCATGATCAGGCCGCTCTTACCTGCCGTGCACCTCCGGTTTGCAGCAAGCGGAAGCGGGAAACCAGGGCCGTCAACTGATCCGCATCGGCGGAAAGATCACGGCTCGCTTCGGTCGTGTGCGCGGCGACACTGGCGTTCTGCTGGGTCATTTGGTCCATGTTGTTGACCGAACCGTTGATTTCCTGCAGCGCTGCCGACTGGTCTTGCGCAGCGGTGGCGATGGTTTCCACATATTGGCTGACCGAAGCAATCTGACGCGAGATTTCCGCAAGCACCGCACCGGTTTCCAGCACCAGACGGGAGCCGCCGGTCACCTCTTCGGACGATTTCGTGATCAGGTCCTTGATCTCGCGGGCGGCCCCGGCAGAGCGCTGCGCCAGTTCGCGCACCTCCTGCGCAACCACGGCAAAGCCTTTGCCCGCCTCTCCGGCACGCGCGGCCTCGATACCGGCATTCAATGCCAGAAGATTGGTCTGGAAGGCGATTTCATCGATCACCTCGATGATCTGTTCGATCTGCTTCGAGGCCTCCTCGATGCGACCCATAGCGGAGATGGCGTTTTCGACCACACTTGCGGAATTGTCTGCCGTCGACTTGGTCTGGCTGACCGCACGGTTTGCCTCGCGGGCCCGCTCGGCCGTCGAGCGCACCGTCACGGTGATTTCATCCACGGATGCGGCGGTTTCTTCCAGCGATGCCGCCTGACCTTCGGTTCGATGCGAGAGCTCGGCCGCAGACTGGGCGAGGTCTGCCCCCTTGTTCTGGATCGACATCGCATTGTCCCGAATATGGGAAAGCGTATCGTTGAGATGATCGACTGAGAGGTTGAAGTCGAGGCGCAGCTGGTCGAGACGACCACTGAATTCCGTATCGAGCCTGATGGTGAGGTCGCCCTGGGCAAGCTTGCCAAGCCCGGCGGCAAGCTGGTTCACTGCAAACTCGATCTGCTGATCCAAGGCCTGCTTTTCCTGATCGTTCCGCTGCCGTTCGGCCTCCGCGCGCTCGCGCGCACGGTTGGTCTCGATTTCCATGCGCTCCTTGGAGAGTGCATTTTCCTTGAAAATGCCGAGCGCACGGGCCATTTCGCCGATTTCATCCGCGCGGCCATCACCGGAGATCGACGTATCGAGATAGCCATCGGCAATTCGGCGCATGATGCCGGTGATCTGGCCGATCGGGCGCTGCAGGGTAAGCACCAGCGCAATGCCGCCGGAAATCGACAAGACGATCCCGAGGATGGTCGCAAGCAGGGACACGCCATTGGCGCGATCCTTTTCAGCCCCGGCCGCAACCTTCTGCATTTCGGCGAAATCGGTCAGATCCACCCAGACCGTATCAATGGTTTTCTTGGCGGTCGCAAAGGTTTCGTCGCGCTGTTTTGCAAGGTCAAGGAGGGCCTTAGCATTGGAAATGACATTCGCAAGGATTGGGCGCGTGTCCTCGGAAATGCCAGCGAGCTCATCGATATCCTTCGAGGACGTCACGATGGCGTCGAGATCACTTTCCACGCCCTTGACCTCACCCGCCAGACGGCCAAGCGACTTCTCGTTCATGTCATTGCGGAATTCCGCTTCGGCCAGTTGCAGCGAGTCGATATTCTTCGACAGGATGCGGGCGTCCCCGAGTGCGGAATTTGCGGCAACGATGCGGGCATCGAGCGCACCGAATTGCTTGGTTGCTTCCGCAGTCCTGAGGTTGGAGCTGATGAAGAGCTGCGAGGCGATGGAGTTGATGGTTGAGAACTGCGCCTGCAGCACCTTCACCCCTTCGTCATTCAGATCACCGGCAACAAGCGGCTTCACATTCGCAACCAGCGTATCGACCGAGGTCATCACCGCCTGCTCGGAGGTCGGTACGGCCTGGGCAAGCGCATTGCGGATACGGGCAAGCTTGTTGATCGGGTCGGCGAAGGCCTTCTGCTTGGAGGGCAGGTCTTTTGCCGAGAAGAAATTCTTCGGGATTGCGGCAAGCATGTCACGGGCACGCGCGAGAAAATCGGCCTGGCGAAGCATGTTCTTTGCCGTGCTTTCATCGAGCTGGATACGCTCTTCGACCGCTGTGGACTGGGTCGCTACATTGAGGCTCACGCCGACCAGGCCCTGTTGCGCCTTTCTCAGATCGGCAAGCTTTGCCTGCTCGTCCTGATGTAATGTCCACATTTTCTGAACCAGGGGCGAGAGGGCCTTCGTGCCTTCCAGCGCACGCTGCAGGCGGTCACGGCCTTCCGCATTCCGGGCACCTGAAAGGGTCGTATCCAGCGCCTCTTCCTGGGCTTTCAGGAAATTCTCCACCTTGGCGTGGCTCGCGTCATCGGTCACCTGGAGATATTCGTGCATGGCACCGGCGAGTTCCTTGAAACCGCTGAGCGATTGCAACACGCTGTTCGACAGCGTCATGCGGCCTTCAAGCAGACCGGAGGCATAAAGACCGGTCAGGCCGACCGCCGATATGCTGATCACAAAGGGCAGAACGAAGATCAGCACCTTTGTCTTGATGCGGAAACGGGAAAGGATCTTATCAACCAGCATGCAAGCCTCTTCGCACCGACCGGCTGCGGAAGCGTCTGCACCTTGATCCGGTGTCCGACCTGTCTGCCGATCCTGCTTTGTCACCCAAAAAGCGGTCAGCATTCATTGCTGGCTCCGGGCATGGGCCCGGCCTGATTCATTCGCGCCCATCGTCGCCGCCGGGGGTTAATAATCGGTATGAATTCGATAGCGGAAAAACAGTGGGAAAATTCGGTTTTCCCGTATAGCAACCGGCCAGGAGCAGCGCTTCCCAAAAAAGGAACAAGGTCATGCTCCCCTATCTTTTTGAGGCTTCGACCGAGAACAGCCCTTGACTTGGAAGCCCGCTCCGATGCCCCCTATTGGCACCGAAAGTGAAGAGCCAAGGCGCTGACTTTCTTTATTTATAAGAAGAGTGTGAATTTTCCGGACCGCCGCCCGACGGCCAGATCCGGGGGTTTCATCGGGGATCGACAGGAGGAATGCATGAAATCTCACGCGCGGGTCGTGATCATCGGCGGCGGCATCATGGGGGTCGGTCTGCTCTACCATCTGGCACTGGAAGGCTGGACGGATATCGTCCTGATCGAAAAGGGCGAACTGACGTCCGGCTCCACCTGGCATGCTGCGGGTCAGTGCCCGCAATTCACCACCTCGCTCAACCTCGCGCGGGTGCACCATTACGGCACGCAGCTTTATCCCAAGCTCGAGGAACTGACCGGGCACGCGGTCTCCTGGCATGGTTGCGGTGGCCTGCGCCTCGCCACCACGGACGAGGAAGTCAACTGGCTGAAATATGTCTGGGGCGTTTCGCGTCTTGCAGGCTATGAAGGCGAGATCATCGGCCCCGACGAGATCAAGAAATACCATCCTTTCCTCAATACCGATGGCATCAAGGCAGCCTTCCACACCATCACCGATGGCCATGTCGCGCCTGCCGACGTGACCAATGCGATGGCGGCAGGGGCCCGCAAGATGGGCGCGGAAATCTATCGCCGCACGCTTGTCACCGATGTGAAGCTTCAGCCGAACGGTGAATGGCTGGTGGTGACCGACAAGGGCAACATCACCTGCGAGCATGTGGTGAACTCGGCCGGGTCCTATGCCGATGTGGTCGGCGCCTGGTCAGGCCACAATGTCCCGATTGCAAACATGCTGCACCATTACCTGATCACCGAACCGCTGCAGGAACTGGTGGACCTGATCCCCGAGCTGCCCGTTGTGCGCGATCCCTGGAGCCATTCCTATCTGCGCGAGGAGACCAACGGCATCCTGATCGGGCCATATGAAACCGCAACGGCCCATGTCTGCTGGGACGGCAAGCCGCCGGCCTGGGATTTCGAAAGCGAACTTGTTGCCCCGGAAATCGACCGCCTGATGCCCTGGCTCGAGCGCGCGGGCGAGCGTCTGCCCCTCTTCAACAAGGCCGGTCTGAAATCCGTCATTTCCGGCGCAATCACCCATACACCGGATGGAAACTATCTCTCCGGCCCGGCCCACGGTCCGAAGAACTACTGGATGCATTGCGGTGCCTCGATCGGCATCTGCCAGGGTGCGGGCGCCGGAAAGTATCTGGCCCAGTGGATGGTGCATGGTCAGGCCGAAATCAACATGCGCGAGTTTGATCCGCGCCGCTTCGGTTCGCGCTGGGCAAGCAAGGAATACACCGAGGAAGTGTCCATCCAGGACTATCACCACATGTATTACTGCTACAAACCGGGTGAACAGCATCAGGTTGGCCGCAACCTGCGCAAGTCCTCGCTTCACGACAAGCTGGCGTCGGAAGGCGCACAGTTCAGCCAGATCTATGGCTGGGAGCGGGCGCGCTGGTATGACAAGGCTGGCAAGGGGGAAAACTATTCCTATCGCCGCAACAACACATTCGAAGCCGTGCGTGCGGAAGCGATGGCCGTGCGTGAACGCGTCGGCCTGATGGATCTGTCGACCTTCTCAAAATTCGAGGTCAAGGGCCCGGATGCCTATACCTTCCTGGAGCGCATCTGCGCAAACAAGGTGCCGGCAAAGGATGGCGGGATCATTCTCGGGCACCTGCTCAATGAAAACGGCTTCATCGAGTCCGAACTGACCATCACCCGCCTTGCCGCCGATCATTTCTATGTCCTTTCGGCAGCCGTGGCACAGGAGCATGATTACGACCAGATGGCCTGGCGGAAGCTTAGTCGGGAAAACGTTACCATCACCGACATCACCGATGATTTCGGCGTGCTGGTGCTGGCTGGTCCCCGCGCCCGCGACGTGCTTTCCGCCTGCACGGATACCGATCTCGCCAACGAGAGCTTTCGCTGGCTGACGGGCAAGGTCGCGACCGTTGCCGGCGTGTCCGGCGTGCGGCTGCTACGCGTCAACTATGTGGGCGAGCTCGGTTGGGAGCTGCATTGTCCGATGGCTGAGATGCCAAAGGTCTATGATGCCCTGATGGCAGCAGGCAAGCCGCATGGCATCCAGCTGTTCGGTACGCTTGCGATGAATTCGCTGCGCATGGAAAAGGCCTATCGCGGCTGGGGTTCGGAGCTGACCACCGAAATCGACATGTTCGAGGCTTCGATGGAACGCTTCATCCGCACTGACAAGGCCGACTTCATCGGTCGCGATGCAAGCCTGCGGCGCAAGCAGCAGGGCGAGCGCATGAAACTCGTCTATATCGAGATCGACGCAACCGACAGCGACAGCCTCGGCAACGAGCCGGTCTATGCGGGCGATGCGATCATCGGGCTCACCACCGGCGGCGCTTATGGCTTTGCGACCGGCAAGTCGCTCGCCTTTGCCTATGTCTCGCCGGACAAGGCCGCGCCCGGCACCGAATTCGAGGTGCTGATGTTCACCGAGCGCCACAAGGCGCGGGTGCTGCCGGATGTTGTCTGGGATGCGAAGAATGAAAGGCTGAGGGCCTGAAACGGCCGCTGGCAATCCGTTTACGGATCAGGAACGGATTGAATCAAAAGGGCCGGGGCAACACCCCGGCCCTTTCCTGTTACTTGGTGGTCAGGTTGTAATAGACCACGTCCGCGCTCGGTCCGAAGATGAAGTTCTTCACATTGGCGCGGGTGGCGACCAGCTTGGTTTCCTGGAACATGATGGCATAGGGGCCGTCATCCAGAACCTTCTTCTGCAGGTCGAGATACATCTGCTTGCGCTTGCCTTCGTCGCGCTCCTTGACGGCTGCGGCGGTTGCGGCATTCACAGCCTCGTCCACCCAGGAATTGCGCCAGGCCAGCGGCTTGCCCTTGGAGGCTGCATCGGAATTGTCGCCATTGTTGGCAAAGCCATCCGCATTGGTATGCGGATCCATGTAATCCGGGCCCCAGTAGATCATCAGCAGCTTGTGCTCGCGGGCACGGTATTTGGTGAGCAGCGTCTTGGTTTCAGACGAGATGATGTTCACCTTCACGCCGGCCTGCGCCATCGTGGCCTGTACCGACTGGGCGATATTGGCGAAGGGAGATGAGTTCGGTGCATCGAGATCGATCGAGAACCCGTCCGGATAACCGGCCTCCTTCAGCAAGGCCTTCGCCTTTTCCACATCCAGCTTGTACGGATTGTCATCGAGCGCTGCCCAGAAGCCGGAGGCCCAGAAGGACTGGTGGATCTGTGCGCCACCCTGCATGATCGAATTGACGATGCCGTCGTAATCGATCAGGTAGCGCAGTGCCTGGCGCACGCGCGCATCCTGCAGCTCCTTGGTCTTGACGTTCATGCCGATGTAATAGAGTAGCGCCTGCGGCGAAGGCGTGATCACCACATCCTTGTTGTCCTTGAGGCCGGTGATCTGGTCGCCGGTCATGTTGAGCGCGACGTCCGTATCACCCTTTTCGATCAGCAGACGCTGGGCCGCCGGTTCCGGCACGTGGCGGATAACCACGCGCTTCATCGACGCCTCGCCACCGCGATAGCCGGGATTGGCTTCAAGAACGACGCTTTCATTCGGCTTCCAGACCTTCAGCGAATAGGCACCGGAGCCGGCGGAATTGGTCTTCAGCCACTCATAACCGAAATCACCATCCTTGGCGTGCTCCATGGCCACCTTCTCATCGACCACCGAGCCGACAACGGAGGAGAGCAGCGCGTAGACGAGTGACGGCGCGAAATCGACGCCGATCTTTACCACCAGCGTCGATTCATCCGGCGCGGTGACCATCTGGTCGATGTTTTCAGGTGTCCAGCCAAGCTGGGACAGCAAGAATACCGGCGTCTTGTTGAGCTTGATCACCCGGCGCAGCGAGAAGGCTGCGTCATTCGCGGTTACCGGATTGCCGGAGGTGAACTTCATCCCGGAGCGGATCTTGAAGGTGAAGGTCTTGCCATCCTCGCTCGGCGTCACGCTTTCAGCAACACCGCCAACCAGCTTGTTGATGTCGGTCGGTTCGAACCGCATGATGCGGTCATAGGTGTTGGCGAGCACCTGAATGCCGCTCAGCTCATAGGCTTCCGCCGGGTCGAGCGAGATGATGTCATCGATGTTTTCGGCGATGACGAGCGTATCCTTTGGTGTCTCTGCAAAAGCCTGCGGCGCAAGCGCCAGCATGGCGCCGGCCATCAATGCAAATCGGAACGTCTTGAGCATGAATGTCTCCCCGTTGTTTTGGCTTCAGCCGGAAAATTCCACCTCAGGTGGGCAGCGGCTCCAGGCATCTGAACCGGTTTTCAACGGCTTGGCAAGACAAAGAAATTGACGTTTCAATCAACCGCGCGAACAAAACCGCGGCTTGCTTCGATCAGCGCCCGTGTATAGTCGGATGTCACATTTCCGGAGCGCAGATCCGCAGCACTCACCACTTCCACCAGCTTGCCGAATTGCATGATGGCGATGCGGTTGCACAGATGCGCAACAACACCGAGATCATGGCTGACGAGAATGATCGTCAGCCGGTTCGCCTGCTTCAGCCGCGAAATGAGGTTGAGGATTTCGGCCTGCACCGACACATCGAGTGCGGAGGTCGGCTCATCGAGCAGAAGCACCGGCGGACGAAGGATAAGCGCCCTCGCAATCGCCACGCGCTGGCGTTGGCCGCCCGAAAGCTGGTGCGGATAGCGGAAGCGGTGCTCGACGCCCAGTCCGACTTCCGACAGTGCCTGGGCGATGCGGTTTTCCGGGTCATCCAGCCCATGGATCGCCAGTGGCTCCCGCAGCGCCTCGTCCACGGTCTGCCGCGGATGGAGCGATGCATAGGGATCCTGAAACACAAACTGCATCAGGCGCCGGTCGGCCTTCGTTCTCTTGCCCGAAGCAGGTCTGCCCTGAACCGTCAGATGCGTATTGCTGTTTGGCACCAGTCCGGCAATCGCCTTCAGCACGGTGGATTTGCCGGAACCGGATTCGCCGACGATGCCAAAGCTTTCGCCCTCTTCGACCGAAAGCGATACACCCCGAACCGCATGGACCACGCGATTGCCGGAGCCAAAAGTGACGCTGAGATCCGCGATATCGATCATTTGAGCCATTCCGGATCCCTGACCAGGGTTGCAAGTTCGCTCTTCGGATGGTCGAGCGAGGGGGCGGCCGCGATCAGCGCCCGGGTATAGGGGTGTTTGGCATCTGCCAGATCCCGGGCCGCGCATTGTTCGAGAATGCGCCCGCCATACATGATCAGCACCCGGTCGCAGAAGCTCGACACCACCGTCAGATTATGGCTGATGAAGAGGAGGCCCATGCCGCGCTCGCGGACCAGCCGGTCGAGAATGCGCAAGACCTCATTCTGCACGGTCACATCCAGCGCAGAGGTCGGCTCGTCGGCAATCAGCAGATCCGGTTCGGCGACAAGCATCATCGCGATCATCACGCGCTGTCCCATGCCGCCGGACAGTTGGTGTGGATAGAGCGTGAAGACCGTATCCGGGTTGCGGATCTGCACGGCCTCCAGCATGGATAGCGCGCGCTTTTCCGCATCCTTGCGGCTGGAGCCGAGATGCAGACGGCAGGTTTCGGCGATCTGGTCGCCGATGCGTTTCACCGGGTTCAGTGAGTATTTCGGATCCTGCATGATCATCGAAATACGTCGACCGCGCAGGCGCTGCCAGTCCCGGTCGGAATTGCCAATCAGCGAGGAGCCCATGAAGTCCATGCGCTCGGCGCTGACAATCCCCGGACGCGGGATCAGTCCGAGAATGGCGCGGCCCATGGTGGATTTGCCGGAGCCCGACTCCCCGACAATGCCCAGCCGCTCGCGGCCGAGATCAAAGCTTGCCTCTTTCAGCGCATGCGTGATGCCGGTGCGGCCCGGATAGGAAACGGAGAGATTGCGGACACTGAGTAATGGATCGCTCATCGCTCTGCCTTCGGATCGAACACGTCACGCAAGCCGTCGCCAAGCAGGTTGAAGCCAAGGCTGACGATAAAGATGGCGATGCCGGGAATGGTTGCGACCCACCATTGGTCGAGAATGACCTCGCGACCGGCCGACACCATGGCACCCCATTCAGGCGTCGGCGGCTGGGCGCCAAGCCCGAGGAAGCCGAGCCCGGCAGCGGTCAGAATGATGCCTGCCATGTCAAGAGTCAGCCGCACGATCACAGAGGAAAGGCAGAGTGGCACCACATGGCGAAAGAGGATGCGCAGCGTCGACGCGCCCTGCAGGACCACAACCTGGATGAAATCGCTGCCCGCAATGGTGATCGTCTCGGCACGGGCGATGCGGGCATAGGGCGGCCAGGCGGTAAGCGAAATCGCGATGACCGCATTCTCGATACCGGGACCGAGGGCCGCGGCAAAGGCGAGCGCCAGCACCAGTCGCGGGAAGGCAAGAAACACATCGGTGATCCGCATCAGCACCCGGTCTACCCAGCCACCGAGATAGCCGGCAAGCGTTCCGACCGCGAGCCCGATCGGGGCGACGATGATCGACACCAGAAAGACGATGGTGAGGGTTACGCGCGCGCCGTAAAGCGTGCGGGCATAGATATCGCGGCCCAGTTCATCCGTGCCGAGCCAGTGAACGGCGGAAGGAGCAGCCAGTCGCTGCGCCAGATCCTGAGCGAAAGGCGAGCGCCCGAGCGCCAGTACCGGTGCAAAAATCGCGACCGCCACCAGAAGCAGGATGATGATCAGACCGGCAAGTGCGGCGGGATTGGCAATGATTGCCCGCATGCCGCGATAAAGATTGCCGAGGACCGCCTGCCTGCGCGACGCAGGCCGGTCGTCCATCAGCCATTCTGCAAGCGAAACCGTCATGCCGTCCTCAGCCTCGGATCGAAGATCCTGTACAGGAAATCACTGAACAGGTTGATGGAAATGAAGACGGTGCCGATCAGGATCGTGCCGCCCATCACTGCATTCATGTCGCTGTTGAACAGCGCACGCGTGATGTAGAGACCAAGCCCGGGCCAGGCGAAGACGGTTTCCGTCAGCAACGCACCTTCGAGCAATGACGCATAGCTTAGCCCGATCACCGTGATCAGCGGTACCATGATGTTTGGAAAGGCATGCAGCCAGACCGCGCCCCAGAAGGAGCGTCCCTTCACGCGCGCCGTGGTGACATATTCCTGCGCCAGCTGATCGATCATGAAGCTGCGGGTCATGCGGGCGATATAGGCGAGCGAATAATAGCCAAGAATGGCTGCGGGCAGGATCAGGTGGCTGAAGGCATTGAAGAAAATGTCCCATTCCCCCTCGATCGCCGAATCGATCAGGATGATGCCGGTGCGGACCGTCACGATATCCTCGTAAAAGACGTCGAGGCGACCTGTTCCGGAAACCCAGCCGAGCTTGCCATAGAAAACGAAGAGCCCGACCAGGCCCAGCCAAAAAACGGGTACCGAATAGCCGAAAAGGCCGGTCACACGCACGATATGGTCGGCAAGGCGTCCCTTTCGTGCACCGGCCAGCACGCCTGCAGGCACGCCGACCAGCACACCGATGATGATCGCGATGGTGGCGAGTTCAAAGGTCGCCGGGAAAACGCGCAGAAGATCGCTGATAACAGGTTGGGATGTCAGAACCGAAACACCAAGGTCGCCGGTCACCACCCTTTTCAGATAGAGAAAATACTGGACGATCACCGGCCGGTCGAGGCCAAGCGCAATATAGGCATTGTTATAGACCTCGCGCGAGGCCTTGTCGCCAACCACCGCAAGCACCGGATCGATCTTGGTAAGCCGCCCTATGAAGAAGGTGACGGCGGTCAGCCCGATGAAGGTGATCAGCAGCGAGCCGGCAAGCGCGATCAGCGGTCGAATAACCGCAGCCAGACCTTGCCCCCATCCACGCCATGCACCCCGCTCCATACGCCCCTATGCCCCCTCAGATCCCTGACATTCTTGAATCGCCAAACTGAAGTGCAAGCGAACAGCAAAGGCTCGCAGGCAGACGCAGCATCGCCTCGGCGTCTGCGACCCTTGCATCATCATAGTGACCGGTCCGGTCGAGCATATTGATGGTTGCAACAAGTTCGTCACAGAGCACGACGGGCAGGTTGAAAACGGATCCGCAGCCGAGCGACGCGATCAATGCATGATCGGGGAAGACGGTCGCGATGTCTTCAATCGTGTTGGCAACGAAGCGGAGGCGCTTTCCATGCACGATGTCGAACCAGCTGTTGTGTTCGATCGGCTTGGTGCCGGAAACCGGGTATTCGGCCGGATGGCTGGAATAGGCACGCCGGGCCAGCCCTGCCTGCATGTCAACCGTCATGACGGTAAAGAGACGATGTCCCGGAAGGCTTCCCGTCAGCTCCTCCAGAAGCCGCCACACGGCATCGGCGGTGCGTGCCTTTCCGATCGAAGCGCTGAATTGGTCAAGGGCAGATGACATGATGTCCTTCGGTTGCTGATTTGGTGCCAGCCTATGAGAAAGACAGCACGGCGTCGAGACCTGTCGTCGACTGCTTCTGAACCCGTGCACAGGACTCAGGAATTGTATTTTATCAGGAAAATTGACGCGCAAAGCAACCGGAGCCTGAATTTTCTCGCCAAACGACCGCAAATTCTGCAAACAGCAATATATTTTTAATAATCGTAATCCTAAATCACAGTATTAACTTATGGTTGTCCAGCATGTTGCCCGTCCAAGACAACCAGCTGTGCGGTCTGGTCCCGAACGGGAGCTTTCGCCAGCAGACCTTTCGCGGGCAAGCTGGACGTCACGCTCAGGGCCATTCCGGCCCTGACAGAGCAAGAGAAATGTTGTCTCCGGTGAAGATCATCCTCGGCCTCCTCAAGTCCCGCTCAGGCAATTTCGGTGTCACCACAGCGCTGATCATCGGCGTTCTGATTGCTGTCATCGGGCTTGCCATCAACGTCAACACGGCGCTCGCGCGGCGTGACCAGTTGCAACAGGTCGCTGATGCGGCGGCCTTGGCAGCAGCGGCAAGCGGCGGAAACAACCTCGCGCAGATGCGAAAGGCAGCCGATGCCTATTTCCTGGCCCAGGCTGAAAGCAAGCTTGGGTCCACGGCAACGATTTCAGACTTCACCTATGACAAGACCACGGGCCGCGTCACCCTTTCGGCGACCTCCGACGTTCCGGTCTTCATGGGCGGCGGGCTGCTGCCCTCGAGTTTTCCCGTATCCGTTCTGGCCGAAGCCGAGCAAGGGCAGGGGACGAAGATCGAGGTGGCGCTGGTTCTGGATACCACAGCCTCGATGGCCGGGCAGAAGATGACCGACCTGAAGGCCGCGGCCAATGCCATGCTGGATGTCTTTGACAAGAGCAAGAAGGACGGGCAGGACGTGAAGTTCTCGCTGGTCGTTTTTGCCAATGACGTCAATCTCGGCAAGAACAATTACCGAAATGAAAAATGGCTGAGCATTCCCGCCGATCAGGTCGTCAATTACAATAACTGCTGGAGCCCGCTGATATCGAAGTCAGGCTGCACGATGAAAACCTGCACCTGGTACAATGACGGATCACCGGTCAACTACCAGTGTGAAGAATGCACGAATTATGTCTACGGACCCCAGACTTGCACGCCAGCTTCTTATACAAATACCTATAACGGCTGTGTTGGTTCACGGCAGTCCCCGAATGATACCAAAGACAATTTCGCAAGCTTCAACATGCCGATACCCGGACTTTATGATGGTTGCGATGGGTATATTCCGCCCCTTATCCCGCTGACGGATAACCTGACGAAGATCCGCCAGGGCGTGAATGCGATGACCCCTTATGGTGATACCTATATTTCCCCGGGTATTCTGTGGGGCTGGTATTCGCTTTCGCCGCAGGAGCCGCTGACCGAAGGCGCAGCTTACAGCCCGACTGTGCGCAAATATGTGGTCGTGATGACAGACGGCACCAATACTCGGTCTCCGGCAGACCCGAATGCCACCTGGGGCACCCACCACTGGGGTGGTGACACCGATGCTGCGAACCAGAACATGACGGCAACCTGCAACAATGCGAAAAAGGACGGTATCATCATGTATACGGTGACCGTCGGGATTGCGAATTCCGAGACGGACCAGCGTCTGGAGGCCTGCGCCACGGACAAGCCGATGCATTACGCCATGGATGATTCCGACAAGCTGGTGGAGGCCTTTCAGCAGATTGCGCAACAGATGCAGTCTCCACGGCTCGTGCGCTGACAGGTCGCTGCCTACGGATTGCAAAACCCCGGACCTTCGTCCGGGGTTTTTCTGTTTTAGTCGAACTCGCCCTCACGCTCCTGCCTGGGGGAGTGGCCAAAGCACTTGCGATAGCATTTCGAGAAATGCGAGGCGGAAACGAAGCCGCACGCCTTTCCTATATCCACCACCGGAAGCGGGGTCTTGCGAAGCATCTGCTGAGCCCTTTCGAGCCGAACACGCAGATAGAACCGCGTTGGCGCGTCCTGACCTTCCAGCTCGAACAGGCGCTCGATCTGCCGACGAGACATACCGACTTTTCGGGCAAGGGCCGAAAGGGGCAGTGGTGGTGCCGGATTGGCCTTCATCAGGGAAACAACCGTGGCCAGCCGTGGATTGCTGATTTCAAGGGACGTCACTTCCGGCTGGCGCTGCCTCTGACGGGCGGGGCGGACCTGCTCGACCACGTGTTGATCGCAAAGTGCGGAGGCGATTTCCATGCCGAGATCACGCCGGATCACCGACAGGATAATGTCCAGCGAAGCTGTTTGTCCGGCCGATGTCATCAGATCGTCGCTGATCTCGTTGAGATGGCAATCCGCATCCACTTTCGGATAGCGCGCCTTCATTTCAGCCAGATACTGCCAGTGGATCGCGCAGCGCCGTCCGTCCAGCAACCCGGTATCGGCGAGCAGAAAGGCGCCGCGGCCGATCCCCAGAAGCACGGTTCCGGCCTGAGCCTGTTCCTGAATGAACCGTCCAACGGCTGGAAGAAGTGAAGACCCTGCGGGGAGATCTGACGCGACGATCACCAGATCCGTCCGGGTTCCGGCCGAAAGACCGAGCCGCTCCAGTTCCAGAAGATTATTGCATTCGAGCGCAATACCCGCGGCCGATTGGACCAACCGTTGATCAGCCGAGACGAGGCGCCAGCAATAGGCCTGTCGGCCTGCGAGCCGGTTTGCAAGGGCGAAGGCTTCGATCACAGCCGTGACTGCATAGAAGCAAAAACCCGGCGTGAGCAGAAAAGTGACATGCCGGACAACCTCTTCTGTCGAGGTCGCCGAAACGTGCCGATGCTCAGGCCCCTGTCTTCCCGGAGCCAGATCGGCGCACGAGTCGGAAGTGCTTCTCGACAGACTGGAAGCGAGGGCGGCAATGGGCATGACGGACCTCATGAAGACGGGACGATTGGCGCTGATGGAAGGGCGCGGGCGCGTTATGTCTGAACATTTACCAGGCTGACGGCTGCCCGGGTGAAGGCTGCCATGATCGTCTGGCGCTGGGCGGGCGGAATTCCGGTTTCGGTCATTGCCGTCTCCATGACCGCGAGCCAGTCTTCGGCATCTTCGCGCCGAATATCCACATGGGCGTGGATCTCGCGCAAATTCATGTGCCCGTGCTGCTCATGATAGTAGCGGCGCCCACCGAGGAAACCGCACAGGAAAGCAAATTGCGCCGGTCGAACATGGTTTAGCCCATGCCCCTTCAGATGCATGTCCATGATCGCCCGACCCTGCGGAACCGTTTCAATCAGGTCATAGAAATGATTGACCAGTTCCTGAAGTTTCGGCTCACCACCGATCTGATCGATCATCGGCTGCATGTCTTGTCCTCAGCTTTGCGGGCGGGTCTTCTTCGGATCGTAGTGGGAAAGCGGCACGATGCGGGCCGGGAGCCGCTTCTGCTGGCCATCGAGCTTGCCAACCTCCAGTTCCGTTCCCGGCTCCGAATGGGCGATATCGACGCGGGCAAGCGCAATATTCTTGCCAAGCAGCGGCGAACGCATGGAGGATGTCACTTCGCCGATCTGGGCGCGGCCGATATGAAGGCAATCGCCATGGCCGACATCCACATTGGCATCGATGTCGAGACCGACAAATTTGCGTGCCGGGTGCTCCTTGCGGCGGATCAGCGCCTCGCGGCCAATGAAATTGTCCGTCTTGGTTTTCAGCGGAACCGTAAAGCCGATGCCGGCCTCGAACGGGTCCGTCTGGTCGGAAAAATCATAGCCCGCAAAGATCAGCCCGGCCTCGATGCGCACCATGTCGAGGGCAGCAAGGCCCATCGGCTTCAGGCCCAGATCACCGCCATTTGCCCAGACGGCATCATAGACTTCCGAGCCATCCTTGGGATGGCAGAAGATTTCGAAGCCGAGTTCGCCCGTATAACCCGTACGTGAAACGACGACGGGTGCACCGGTCGGACCACCAACGCGGCCAATGGTGAAACGGAACCAGCCGAGCTCATCGATTGTCGGCTGGTGCGGTGCCGTCCAGATCATGCGCCGCATGATTTCGCGCGAATTCGGCCCCTGAACCGCGAGATTGTGCAACTGGTCCGTGGAGGAGCGCACCATCACCTGCATGCCAAGCTTTTCGGCCTGCTCGCGAATCCAGATGCCGCCGTAATCATCGCCGCCGATCCAGCGGAACTGGTCACGGCCGAGGCGGAACAGCGTGCCGTCATCGATCATGCCACCATGCTCGTAGCACATCGCGGAATAGACGACCTGCCCCTGCGACAGCTTCTTCACATCGCGGGTCAGCACCCATTGCATCAGGGCTTCGGCATCGGGACCGGTGACTTCCCATTTGCGCAGCGGTGAAAGATCAAGCACCACCGCTTTTTCGCGGCAGGCCCAGTATTCCTCGATCGCACCATTGGCGGAATAGACCTGCGGCAGCCAGTAGCCCTTGTATTCGACATGATGCCGCGTCTTCTCGGAAATGCGGTCGTGAAAGGCGGTTTCCTTGGTCATCTTCGGCTCCGAGGCAGGCGTAGGGCGGTAGGCAATCGAGCGGGAAAACTTTTCCTTGCCCGAATAGGTGCGAACATGGATGTCACTGAGATACCAGCCATTTGCGGGTGAAGTGTCATCCGGACAGGCGGAATTGACGCAAACAATATCGGTGAGCGCCCGGAACAGGACGTAATCGCCGGGGCGGCTCCAGGGCTCGTCGCTGATCAGAACCCCATGAGCATCGATATTGGTGTTGAAGAACAGGTTCACCGCCATCCAGCCGGGACGCGGGTCGACGCCCCTGCCCTTCAGCGCATGATTGAAATTGTCCGAGCAGTTGGCATGGCCGGGATAGCCGATATCGTCATAATATTTGGAAGCGCAGGCCATCGCGAAGGCATCATGCCGACCGACCGTGTCCTGCACAACCTCAACCAGCGGCACCCAGTCCTGATCGTAATATTTCGAATGCAGACCGGGCATGGAATAGGCATGGCCCATGAAGGTGCGGCTGGTCGTGACATCGAGCGCATGCTGAATGCCGCGATCGAGCTTTCGGGCGTCAAAACACTGGAAATCGGTGCACTGGCGGCCATCCACATCGAGGATCTGGATATAATCGCCCGCCTTCACGAAATAGCTTTCTGCTGTCGCACTTTTCACCCGGAGATCAAGCAGCGGATCGGCAAGCGGATCGGGAAGATCATAGTGTCCCACAAGGCGGGGCGACGCACGTTTCAAAAGCACGGTCACCGGCGTTGCCGTATCTTGCCGATCCGGCGCCATCGGCAGACCGGGCGCGGCGATGACGAGAGTACCCTCGTCCGCTGCGGTGAATTCCTCCGTGGCTCTGGGATGGGTATCCGGCCCGAACAGGCGGATGGCTCCAGCCTTCGCCAGATCAATCCCGCGCCGCTCCAGCCCGCGCCGCAAACGCCCGAGCCCTTCGCCTGCCGCTTCACCGAGCGCAAGCATCGCCTTCAGACCATCGGCACTCGAATTTCCGGACTGTCCGAGAAGGGCTGCATCAATCCGGCCGTCTGCGCGGGCTGCCACCAACTCCACCGGCTGGCCGCCCTCGTCATTGATGATCGTCAGACGGTCTCCGGCCTTGATCTGCAGGACAACAGCGCCGCCGCCCGCAACCACATGCCGCTCCTCCCCGTGATGGCGCGACAACCGGTTCGGCTGGATGATGCGCGATGGCCGGGGCGGGCCGGACAAAACCTCGGGATAGGAAAGAGCGACCATGTCTTGCCTCGTTTTCAATGCGCGGTTTTTATCACAGGTAAAACTTGTTCATTCACATTAAATACCGATTTGTCTTCTCCAGACAAGCGGCAAAAGCCGGGCCCGGTCAAAATCTGCGTTTACGCAAATCCCGGAAGGATGCCTGCGCCCTATTCGGCGGCATCGAGCCTCGGGCCAAGACCGTTGCGCATGGCCTGGGTCAGGCCGCGCTCCACCTTCGGGCTAACGCCAAAGGCCTCCTGATAATGCCGCACCATGCGGCTCGATGTGGGATAGCCGAGGGAGGCGGCAATATCGGCAATCGGATCATTGGTGTAAAGCACCCGCTGGCGGGCCTTGGCCAGGCGCAGCCTGTGATAATAACGCAAGGGGCTCTGCCCGGTTTCCAGCTTGAACTGCCGGTCGAAATGACGACCAGAAAGACCGACAGCCCGGGCGATATCGGGAATGCGCAACGGATCTTCGATATGGGTCTCGAACAGGCGGATCGCCTCGCGGATGCGGCCCGACAGACTGTCTTCGGTCGCGCCGACCCGCGCCACCGGCACCTTTTGCGAAACATCGGCATCCCGCACGAAGGGATGCTGGAACCAGCAGGCGACCTCCGTCATGCAGTCGCGCCCGAGACGCTCCTCGATCAGCTTCAGCATCAGGTCAAAAACGGCACCGGCACCGGAAACAGTGATGCGCCGCCGTTCCTGCACGATCACCGACTGGGCGGCGGGAATATCCGGAAATTCGGCCTTGAAGGCCGCTTCATAGCACCAGTGGACCGAACAGGTTCGGTCTGCCATCAGGCCGGAGCGTGCAAGCGGAAAGATGCCGCCGGAAAAGGCGCCGAGCGTGACGCCAGTCCTGTCAAGCCAGCGCAGCCGTGCCTGCCCCCGGCGTGGATCGGTAAAATGCGCGGTTGGTGGCGAGATCAGGTAGAGCTGGTCGATGCCCTCGGCATCCTGCAGCGTCATGTCCGGTTCGAAGCCAAGTTCGGCGGAACAGCGGACCGTCTCCGCTGTTTCTGCGACCAGGCGCCAGACAAAGGCGCGCCTGCCCGCTATTTCATTGGCCGCCCGCAGCGGTTCGATGGCCGAGGTCAGGCAGGCCATCGGAAAGCCCGGAAACATCAGAAAACCGAGGCGGAGCGGGCTTTCGGATTGCATCAGTCCTCCGGCCACCATCCGGCAGAGGTCGGCGCGCCATCATCATATTTTGAAAGCCACTTCGCCATTTCATCCCGGTTGCGCAGGAAGCCCTTGTAGGCCGCGAGGTCCGGATGGATATCACGCACCACGCGATGCAGACGGCGGCCCCATTTCGGGATCGTGACCAGTTCCTCGAACTTGCCGAGATAGGCGCGGATCGAAAAGGCAATCGCATTGGAGCGTGGCAGACGGAACAGCGCCTGCAGTTCCACGCGCAGATGCATCATGTGGCCCATATTGTCCTGATTGAGGGTGGTGCGCATATAGCCCCATTCCGGATAGGTTTCCGGTGCCGTGTCGAGCAGCGGATTGACCGTCATCGTCCAGTTGAAGCGGCGCACCGGCGCGCCATGCTGAAGCTTGAGCAGGAATTTCAGCGCCCGGTCGAAAATCCCCTTTTCATGTGCCAGTGGCACCGGCGCATGCCATTCATGGAAATTCATGCCGATATCGAAATCGAGCGACCAGTCCGCCTGGGTGGTGACCATGCCGGCATCCACCCAGAGTGTGCCTTCGCGCTCGTCCTGCAGGGTAAAATCCCCCTGCGTCTGACGAGTGATATATTCCATCGGCCCGTAGGGCAGCGTGGTTTCATCGAGGAAGGTGAAGGTATGGTCGATGCCGAGCGGCCGGTTGATCCAGCGCCAGCGGTTGCCGTTCTTTTCAAGGCTGAACCATTGCGGATATTCCCGCGCCTTCGATTCCATGATGAGTTCGAGCAGGTCCCAGCCCGCAAGCGTCATATGCGGGAGCGACTGGCAGCGGAGCGGATCGCGTGCGAGAACCCGGGCGCGGTCGCGCATTTCGCTGACATAATGTTCGTCCACATCGAAGGTCTTTTCGAAGACCGAACCCTTCCGCCCCGGCACATGCGGCTCCATGTTGACGGAATACATGTAATCATCGCGGTCAAAGGGGAATGGGAAGCGACGGATCCCGGCCGGCGAGTTGCGATAGGTGAAATCATCGACAAAGGTCTCGTCGCGGAAGAACTCATCGAAAGTATATTCGACATCAAGGCTCATCACATCTCTCCTATCGGTCAATCACCAGCGTCTTGCCTTCAAAACGGCTGACGCAGGGCATGATCTTGGTATTCGAGGCCATATCTTCCGGCGTCAGCCAGTGATCGCGGTGATCGATCCGGCCATCGCAACGCACGACATCGGTTTCGCATTGGCCGCAGGCCCCGCCCCGGCAAAGATAGGGCGCATCAACGCCTGCCGCTTCCATGGCTTCCAGCAGCGACTGGGTGGTGCCGACGGTAATGGTTTTCTTCGAAGCCGCAAGCTCGACGGTGAAGGGAGCACCCGTGCCAGGTGCTGTGAACTCCTCGAAATGCACCGCATGATCGGCCCAACCCGCGGTGGAGGCCGTTGCACGCACCCAGTTCAGCATCCCCTTCGGGCCACAGCAATAAAGATGGGTTCCGAGCGGCTGACGGGATAGAAGGGCCGCAAGCGGCATCTGGTCGCCATTGTCATCATAGTAGAGATGGACGCGATCACCATAGCGGGTGGTCAGGCTGTCACCATAGGCGCAGAGCGCCGGATTGCGCGTCGCATAATGCAGCTCGAAGCGGCCGCCGAAGCGGGCGAGCTGATGCGCCATGGCGAGAAAGGGTGTGATCCCGATGCCGCCGGCAATGAACAGATGCTTGCGGGCGCGATTGTCGAGCGGAAAGAGATTGACGGGATGGCTCAGCACCATATCCATGCCCGGCTTCACATGCCGGTGCATGTAAAGCGAGCCGCCCCGGCCGGTATCGTCCCTTCGCACCGAAATCTCGTAACCGCTGCGGTCTTCCGGATCGGACATCAGCGAATAGGGATTGAGACGGCGGGTTCCGTGGTCGTCCATTTCCACAACGGTATGGGCCCCACCCGAAAAAGCCGGCAGCAAACCGCCATCGCGGGCAACGAACCGGAAGCGCGTGATCAGGTCATTGACCTTCACGACCTCGGCCACCCTCACATTCAGCTTAGCCCCGCCACTCATTTGAATCGCTCCACTGCCGGGGGGATCTGCCCCTTGTCTTCCGCATCGATATTGACGCCCTGGAAGGCGGCAAGGCGGCGCGAATAGTGATCGCGCACAAAAAGATGAAGGCCGCAATGGCTGCATTCGAACGGGTCGGTCCGGACATTTTCCGTAATGCCCTTGCAATGCACGCATTGTACCCGCCGGACGGTGGATCCGCGGTGCTCTTTCTGGATGTCGCTATGCGGGAAGCCAAGCGCCATGATATCCCGCTCGGCCTGGCCAATCAGGCCCTCGGTTCCGGTGAGATAGATCTGGGCACCCATCTGCATGTCCTGCAGCACCCGGGCAAGCCGGAAGAGCAGGGTGGGGATAGAGGCGGCTTTTTGCGCCTGTGCAGCGCCCAGCGCCTCGATCCGGTCCCACAGGTCTGTGCCATTCGGTCCGGCGGTGTAGAGAATATGGCTTTTGGCGAGCATCGCCTTTGAATCATCGGCTCTGGCGAAAAGCTGGGCGACTGCGTCTGCCCCCTCACCATCGGCAACAATCAAGTGAAAGGATCCCGGACGTGGAGCAAGCTCGCCATAGACCGGCCGGCTCCTGATCGAGGGTGGAAAGTCCGTCTTTGTCATTGTTACGACACCTGTTGCAAGCAACACCCTCATGGGTGCGGGGCGCGGGATCCGGGCCCGGCCGAGGCCCGGACCCGGTCTCGTAACGTCAATCGATCAGTCCTGTACGGTGCGCCGCTTCTTGTCGACGTCGTAGAAGGGCAGCGAATGGGTCTTTGCCTTGATCGCACCATGGGTGCCACAATTGACCACCAGATCGGTGCCATTGTTGGCGCAATCCACCGGCACGCGGGCAATCGCGATATTGTGCTTGTTGAGCGGCGAATACATGGCCTGAGTGACAACACCCACCTGCTTGCCGTCCCGCATGATCGGCGCACCGTTGCCCGGCACATTCGTGCCTTCCATCTTCAGGCCCCAGATCTTGAAGCGCTCCTTGCCCTTGAGGCGATAGTGCTCTTCCGCACCGCGGAAGCCGATCTTGCCCGGGGACACGGTGAAATCGAGACCGAGCTCCCAGAGCGTGTCGCCAGGGCCTTCGTTCTCAAACGGATACATTTCCGAATTGTCGAAGGGGAAGAACAGCAGGTAGCTCTCGGTGCGCAGCATGTCGAGCGTGGTGAAGCGGCATGGGATGATCCCCATCGCCTTGCCTTCCTCGAGAATACGATCCCAGATCATCACCGCATCCTGCCCGCGGCAGAAGATCTCGTAGCCGCGCTCGCCGGTATATCCCGTGCGGCTGATGGTGATCGGCTTGCCGAACAATGAAGCCGGCATGTGGCTGAAATAGGCAAGCTTGCGGATGCCCGGAATATGCTTTTCCAGATAATCGACCGCAAGCGGCCCCTGCAGCGACAGGTCATGCAGATTGTCATCGAAGCGGATCGAGACATCGCGGCCGGTCGCTGCCATCGTAAGCTGTTCGTGACCCTGGCCGGAACCATGCACGACGGTGAAGCTGTTCGGACCGAACCGATAGATCACGCAGTCATCAATGAACTTGCCGCCATCGTTGAGCATGCAGGCATAGACCGCCTTGCCCGGCATCAGCTTTTCCATGTTGCGGGTGGTTGCCCGCTCGATCACGTGGCTGGCCGCCGGGCCGGTGATGTGCACCTTCTTGAGGCCCGACACATCCATCAGGCCAGCCTTGGTGCGGATCGCCATATATTCGGCATCCGGATCCCCGTCATAGGACCAGGCTGTGCCCATGCCGGACCAGTCTTCCAGATTGGAACCCAGTGCGCGATGCCGGTCGACGAGCGTCGAGAAACGCCAGGAATTCGTCATGTGCAAGCTCCCCTGCTTTGCTGTTGTTTTGGCGAATTTGAGAGGTTTGGCGGCGAAAATCAATACTGAAGTTCAAGTATTTTTCTCAAAGGGAAATTTAAATGAAAAGGGCCGCTTTCGCGGCCCTTCGCTTTCTGTGCCGTCCCGCCCGCATCAGGCCGGAAGGGTGAAGAACCAGTTGGCCCAGAGCACCAGTGCTGCACCGGCGATGAGCGTCACATAGGGCAGCACACCTGCCTTGCGCTCGCCGAGATCGCCTTCGGTGAGACCGAGATCGTCATAGGCTTCCTTCGGGAACTTGCCGCCATCCCGGTAATAATGGCGATACCAGAACACCGGGAGGATGAAGGCGGCGAAGATCAGACCTGACCAGAGCGCATTCTCATAGCCCCAGACCTTGGCACCTGCGCCAAGGAACAGGGCATTGACGAAGGCGAGCATCGTGTTGAGAGCGATCAGCCAGGTCGGCGCTTTCCAGGGCCGCTCCATATGACCGGAATCGATGCGGTGGATCCAGCCGGCATTGAGGTTCAGGAAGTTGAACAAGATGTAGCCGACATTCGAGATGGCGAGCACGTAGAAATAGCCCGAGACGTCGGAGGCCAGCGCCAGCAGGAAGACGTTGAAGGTGAAGTCCGTCCACATCGCCTTGGAGGGCACGCCCTTTTCATTGACGCCCGAAAGATATTTCGGCAGCCAGCCATCCTTGGAGCCCTGATAGAGCGTGCGCGACGAGCCTGCGAGTGCCGTCATGATCGCCATGAACAGAGCCATGATCATCAGGATCACGAAGATCTGGGTGATCACCTTGCCGCCACCGATCATGTTGCCCAGCGCTTCACCCACGCCCGTGCCGTCGACAATGCCGCTTGCCAGCATGCCCTGCGTGCCGAGCACGCCCTGGAACGAGAAGGGGATGAGGAAGAAGAACACGCAGCAGAGCAGACCGGAATAGAAGATCGCCTTGAACGTATCCGTCTTCGGGTCCTTGAGTTCGCTCGTGTAGCAGACCGCGGTTTCGAAGCCGTAGGTCGACCATGCGGCGATGTAGAGACCGCCGAGGAAGAGCGTCCAACCACCGATGTTCCAGGCGCCGTCCGTACCGGAATAGGCCGCAGACGGCGGAAGCAGGTTGGTGACATTGGCCGAGGCAATCTGGCCGGTCAGGATCGGCACCAGACCGACGAGCAGAAGCGGAACCAGAACGATGATCGCCAGCCACTTCTGCGCGTTCGCCGTGGAGGCAATGCCCCCGTGCTGGATGCGCAGGATGATCAGCATCAGCACAACACCGATGATGAAGGTGGAGTTGAAATGCAGGGTGCCGAGACCCGGGATCGGAACTGCAAGAAGTTCCCAGGTGCGGAACGCGGGCGTCAGTGCCGCAACCGCATCGGCAGTCGCGACAGCCTTGATGGCATCCGGCGCGGCTGTACCGGCATTGGCGGCGATGTAATCCACGACGGCCTTGGTTTCTGCCGTATAGCTCGACAGATGCGCGGTAACCCAGTCGATCACCGGCTGGCTGTCAGCCGCAGGGACCGGGAAAAGGGCATTGAGAATGTAACCGGCGGCGATGGCGCAGCCGAGCGACAGCACCGGCGACCAGGCGAACCAGTTGCACCACACCGAAAGCGGTGCAATCAGCTTGGAATAGCGCAGCCAGGCGGTTGCGCCATAAACGCTGGTTCCGCCGGACTTGTTGCCGAACATGCCGGCCATTTCTGCATAGGTGAAGCTCTGCAGGAAGCCCATGATCATCGAGATGATCCAGACGAGGAAGGCGAGCTTCCCGGTCGTTCCCGCAATACCCCCAATCGAGAAGAGCACCAGGGGCGGCACGCCAGCCGCGACCCAGAAAGCGCCCCTCCAGTCCAGCGCCCGGACCATCTGGCCCGACCCAGTTTCTTGCGTCATATGTTCTCTCCAGTGCGACCGCCGGACCCCTGACGGGTTTTTCCCTGATCTGTCCGGCCGGTGGTTTCTTGATGATGGCCGTTCAGGCCGTCTGGTGTTCCCCGCCGAAAGCGTTGCGTTTGACTTTTGTTATGGTTGGAGACGGCAGCAGCCCCTGCTCCTGCGTCCCGATGTCGCATCGTAACCATGCAATCGGGCTTATGGCCAGCGATATTTTAACTTCACGAATAATTGTTTCCTCCAGAAACGGACACTCAACCCTGCGTGGTTTCCCGAAAGGAAAAGGCCCCTCCGGATTTACCAGAAGGGCCTTTCGGCAAGCTGGATTGTCAGTTCTTGAGATAACTCTCCATCGAGTCCTCAAGCGCGTCCTTCCATGGTGTGTGATGCACCGGCGCCATCGTGCCGGTGATCACCGACCGGTAGGCATTGTCGCGGAACTTCATGATGTCGTGCTTCTTGTGCTCCTTCCATTCGAAGAAGGCCTCGCAGGCACCATCGACGTCGAAGGACGGATAATCCGTTTCGGCAATCAGCTCCTTCACGTAGTCGCCCTGGTAGTGGATCGCATCATGGGCATCCTGTCCGGCGTCCTCACCGGCAACGCGGTCTTCCACATCCTTGATGAGCACGGCCTTGTCGGACGGGATCTCGATCCGGCCCATGATCGCGTCACGAACCCACCAGGCCTGCGCATCGAACATGTTGAAGGTGAACCACTGGTCCTGCATGCCCACATAGAAGAGCTTCGGATTGTGCACCCAGACAACGCCCTTGTAGAGATCGGCGGTCGCCAGACGGTTTGCCGTCTTCAGGCGAAGGTCATCCGGCAGGAACGGGAAATGGTGGCGATAGCCGGTGCACAGGATGATGGCGTCAACCTTCTTCGAGGTGCCGTCAGCAAAATAGGCGGTTGTTTCATCCACCCGTTCCAGCCGCGGCACTTCCTTCCAGTTTTCCGGCCATTTGAAGCCCATCGGCGCATTGCGATAGGCAACCGTGATCGACTTCGCACCATATTTCCAGCACTGGCTTCCGATGTCTTCGGCCGAATAGGATGAGCCAAGCAGCAGCAGATCCTTGCCAGCGAATTCGCGCGCATCGCGGAAATCATGGGCATGCAGCACGCGACCGTTGAACTTGTCGAAACCGGGATATTCCGGAACATTCGGCACCGAGAAGTGGCCCGAGGCGACAATCACATTGTCGAATTCCTCGTCATACATCCGGTCTTTCTCGAGATCATGGGCTGTCACGGTAAAGTTGCCCTTGGCCTCGTTGTAGCGAACCATGCGGATGGTGGTGTTGAACCGGATCCAGTCGCGCACGCCCGCACGCTTGACGCGGCCTTCGATATAATCGAACAGGACGGCGCGGGGCGGATAGGAGGCGATCTGTTTCCCGAAATGCTCCTCAAAGGAATAGTCGGCGAATTCCAGCCCTTCCTTGGGACCATTTGACCAGAGGTAGCGATACATCGAGCAATGGACCGGCTCGCCATGTTCATCAAGTCCGGTGCGCCATGTGTAGTTCCACAGACCACCCCAGTTCGACTGCTTTTCGAAGCAGACGACCTCGGGAATGTCCGCGCCCTTCGCCTTGGCCGACTGGAACGCCCGCAACTGCGCAAGACCTGACGGGCCCGCTCCGATCACTGCAACTCTCTTTTTCATGAACACCTCCGGCTTTGTTCCCCGACAGTTGGTTCGACCTCTGTCTTGTCCGGAATGCTAGAATCCGCGTTGCGTGCCTGTCAAATCTTTTTACTGTTGTGAAACATCAATTGCACTGTTCCGCCTTTCGACGATAGTCGAAAGATCGGTGCATCAACGCGCCACGGTCACGGAACAATGGGCCTGGCCAGCCACTTCGGCGGCAACCGAACCCAGCACCAGACGCTTCATCCCGCGCTTGTCGCCGGTACCCATCACGATGTGGTCATAGCTGTTCTGATCGGCATAGGAGATGATGGCCGGTGCAACTTCACGCGAGACGAGCTCGACGGTGCCGACATCGGCCAGCCCTTCCTGCTTGCAGGTTTCTTCGGCCGAAGACAGCAGGTCAGCGACCGCCTCGGCATTGAGGTGATTGATCGTTGGTCCGCGTGCACCGCCATGGGCGACATTGACGACGCAGACGGTCAGCGCGGCAGCATTTGCCTTTGCGATCTGGATGGCCTGCTTCAGGCCAGCTGTGGCATGGGCGCTGCCATCGGTGGGGCAGAGAACTTTCTTGCTCATGGCGAATACCTCTCTTCGGGCGCATCGGATTGCGGCCACCGCCTCAATGGCACAGGCCGCTTCATGCGCGTGTGCGCAAAATCAAAACAAAAGGCATTTCCACGGCGCGGAAATGCATTAGGATGCAATCACCAATGGGGGGCAGGCGCCTTGACCTGCGTCAATCCCTTTGAACCCGGCAGCTAGGGAGGCTGACGATGAAACCCATCACTTCGCAGGACCGCCGTATCGCCCGCATTCATGAAGCGACATTCGAGCCCTTCGTCTATCCGGACGGGCTTTCCTATGGCGACAGCATATTGCAGCTCGATACCGACCAGCCGCTCGGCATCGGCTTTCACGTTTACCGCATGCCGCCGGGAATGGTGACCCGCAGCCATCGCCACAATGGTCACGAGCAGTTCCTGATCCTGGAAGGCGAATTGCACGAAAGCGACGGCACCGTTCTACGACCGGGCGATCTGGTCTTTTATCGCGATGGCTCGGAGCATAATTCCTTCACGCCGAATGGCTGTCTGCTCGCCGTGCATATCGCCGGACCCGAAACATCACTGGAATAAAAAGCCCCCGGCGACCGGTCTTCGTCTGCGAAAAAGCAGAGGAAGGCCGCCGGTCCGGGGGCCAGGTTTAAGTCCTGGGGGAGGACTTAGATGTCAAGCGTGTTCTCGGTTTCCCAACGCGAGAAATGCGACGCATAACTGTTCCATTCCTGGTGCTTGAGCTTCAGATAGGCAGACGAGAATTCATCGCCCATCATCGCCTTCAGCGTCTTGTCCTTGTCATATTCGCGCAGGGCATCCAGCATGTTGAGCGGCAGCTTCGGCGCATTCTTTACCGTATGGCCCATCTGGTACATGTCGATGTCATGGCGCGGGCCGGGATTGGCCTTGGTGCGCACGCCATCGATACCGGCAGCCAGAATGACGGCCTGCATCAGGTAAGGGTTCGCAGCGCCATCGGGCAGGCGCAGTTCAAAACGACCGGGGCCGGGCACGCGCACCATGTGGGTGCGGTTGTTGCCGGTCCAGGTCACCGTGTTCGGTGCCCAGGTGGCGCCGGATGTCGTGCGCGGTGCATTGATGCGCTTGTAGCTGTTGACGGTCGGATTGCAGATCGCCGCCAGCGCGCTTGCATGCTTCATGATGCCACCGAGGAAGTGGCGGCCCTGATCGGAAAGGCCCAGCTCCTTGGAATTGTCGGCAAAGGCATTCTTGGTGCCATCAAGGTTCCAGACGGAAATATGGGCATGGCAGCCAGAACCCGTCAGGCCCTTGAAAGGCTTGGGCATGAAGGTTGCGCGAAGGCCATGCTTTTCCGCCACCGACTTCATCATGAACTTGAAGAAGCTGTGCTTGTCGGCGGTCTGCAGCACGTCATCATACTTCCAGTTCATCTCGAACTGGCCGGTCGCGTCCTCATGGTCGTTCTGATAGGCTTCCCAGCCGAGTTCCAGCATGTAATCGCATACTTCAGCGATCACGTCATACTGGCGCATCACGGCCTGCTGGTCGTAGCAGGGCTTTTCCGCATTGTCATAGATATCGGCAACCCGGTCGCCCTGCGGCGTGAGCAGGAAGAATTCCGGCTCCACGCCGGTCTTCATTCTCAGGCCTTCCTTGGCGGCTTCGTCGATCAGACGGCGCAGGACATTGCGCGGTGCCTGCGCAACCGGCTTGTCATCCATCACGCAGTTCGAGGCAACCCAGGCGACTTCCCGCTTCCAGGGCAGCTGAATCACTGCCTCCGGGTCCGGAACAGCCATCATGTCCGGATGCGCCGGCGTCAGGTCAAGCCAGGTGGCGAAACCGGCAAAGCCTGCCCCTTCCTTGGCCATGTCGTTGATCGCCTGGGTCGGCACCAGCTTGGCGCGCTGTGCGCCGAAGAGGTCCGTGTAGGAGACCATGAAATACTTGACGCCCTTGTCCTTGGCCCATTTGGCAAGATCTTTTGCCATTGTGTTTCCCCCAGTGGGTCTGAAGTTTCAGTTATGGTTCCGCTCTGTTTTTTATTGTCGGGACTGGCGGCTCAGAAGCCGCCATTGCGCCCCGGTATCCAGTTGGTGCCAGCGAGCGGCACACCTGCCATGGCGGCCGCCTCGATGGTCAGCGAGCACAGGTCTTCCGGCTCGAGATTGTGCAGGTGATTCTTGCCGCAGGCGCGCGCGATCGTCTGCGCTTCCAGCGTCATCACTTTCAGGTAGTTCTTCAGACGCCGGCCGCCGAGAATCGGGTCGAAGCGCTTGAAAAGTTCCGGATCCTGGGTGGTGATGCCGGCCGGGTCCTTGCCTTCGTGCCAGTCATCATAGGCATCGGCCGTCGTGCCGAGCTTCTGGTATTCGGCCTCGTGGATCGGGTCGTTGTCACCGAGCGCGATCAGCGCGGCCGTACCGATGGCCACCGCATCGGCCCCGAGCGCCATCGCCTTGGCCACATCGGCGCCTGAACGAATACCACCGGAGACGATCAGCTGCACCTTGCGATGCATGCCGAGGTCCTGAAGGGCCTTCACCGCCTGCGGAATGCAGGCAAGGATCGGCATGCCGACATGCTCGATGAAGACATCCTGCGTGGCGGCCGTACCGCCCTGCATGCCGTCGAGAACCACCACGTCCGCCCCTGCCTTCACGGCGAGCGCCGTATCGTAATAGGGCCGAGCGCCACCGACCTTCACATAGATCGGCTTTTCCCAGTCGGTGATTTCGCGCAGCTCGTGGATCTTGATTTCGAGGTCGTCAGGACCGGTCCAGTCCGGGTGACGGCAGGCCGAGCGCTGGTCAATACCCTTCGGCAGGTTGCGCATGTTGGCAACCCGGTCGGAAATCTTCTGGCCGAGCAGCATGCCGCCGCCGCCGGGCTTTGCGCCCTGGCCGACAACGACCTCGATCGCATCGCAGCGCCGCAGATCGTCCGGGTTCATGCCGTAACGGCTCGGCAGATACTGATAGACAAGCGTCTTCGAATGGCCGCGCTCTTCCTCCGTCATGCCGCCGTCGCCGGTGGTGGTGGAGGTCCCGGCAGCCGATGCGCCGCGTCCAAGCGCTTCCTTGGCCGGGCCGGACAGTGCGCCGAAGCTCATGCCGGCAATGGTGATCGGAATATCGAGATGGATCGGCTTCTTGGCAAAACGGGTGCCGAGCCAGACATCGGTCGCGCATTTCTCGCGATAGCCTTCCAGCGGATAGCGGCTGATCGAGGCCCCGAGGAACAAGAGGTCATCGAAATGCGGCAGATGCCGCTTCGTGCCGCCACCACGGATATCATAGATGCCGGATGCGGCAGCGCGGCGGATTTCGGCATTGACGGCCGGAGTGAAGGTTGCGGAAAAACGTGGCGGAGTTTTCGGAAAATCAGTCATGGTTTCGCCTCAGTACGCCGACGCATTGTCGATGTTGAAGTTGTAGAGCTTGCGGGCAGAGCCATAGCGGCGGAACTGCTCGGGTTTTGCCTTTGCATCGGCCTCGCCGGCCTTCAGCAGCTTTTCCAGAAGCTCATAATGTTCGGGGCGCATTTCCTTCTCGATGCAATCGGCACCGAGGGACTTCACGCTGCCGCGCACGAAAAGGCGTGCCTCGTAAAGACTGTCGCCAAGCGCTTCACCCGCATTGCCGAGCACGACCAGATTGCCGGACTGGGCCATGAAGGCAGACATGTGCCCGATATTGCCGTGCACGACGATATCGATGCCCTTCATCGAAATCCCGCAGCGCGACGAGGCATTGCCCTTGATGACGAGCAGACCGCCACGGCCCGTCGCACCCGCATACTGGCTGGCATCGCCATCGATGATGACCGTACCGGACATCATGTTTTCCGCAACGCCCGGACCGGCAGAGCCCTTGATCAGGATCGTCGCCTGCTTGTTCATGCCGGCGCAGTAGTAGCCGGTGGAACCGCGAACCGTGATTTCCACATTGGCATCGACGCCCGCGGCAATCGCATGCGCGCCTTTCGGGTTGATCACTTCCCACTTGGTCATGTTGGTCTGACCCTTGAGGGCATGTAGCGAGGAGTTCAGGGCGCGGAGACCCTCTTTCCCCAGATCGAAAGTCTGCATGTGTCAGCGCTCCCAGAAATAGACAGTTGCCGGTTCCGGTTCCCAGACCCGGGCATTCTCGATGCCGGGAAGGTTGACCAGGGCCCGATATTCGCTGCCGAAGGCGACATATTCGTCGGTTTCGGCCATGACCGCCGGCTTGCAGGCGATCGGATCACGCACCACGCCGAAGCCGTTGTGGGTGCCGACAACAAAAGTGAAGAAGCCGTCGAGATCGGTCAGCGTCGATTCAAGCGCTGCCCCCAGAGCCTCGCCCTGCTTCAGCTTGTGGCTGATGAAGGCGGCGGCCACTTCCGTGTCATTCTCGGTCTCGAAGGACATGCCCTGGCGGCGCAGTTCTCGGCGAACGCCATTATGATTGGACAGCGAGCCATTGTGCACCAGGCACTGGTCGGCGCCGGTCGAGAACGGATGCGCGCCCATGGTCGTAACGGCCGATTCGGTTGCCATGCGGGTATGGCCGATGCCATGCGTGCCGCCCATCTTGGCGACGCCGAAACGGGAAGCCACATCCTTGGGAAGTCCGACTTCCTTGAAGATTTCGATGTTTTCGCCGGACGACATCACCTTGACCGCCGGGCGCAGATGCGCAATCGCCGAACGGGCTGCATCCAGCTGGCCGATCGGCACTTCGATGACAGCGTGGGTCGACTTCACCAGCAGCGCCACCGGCGCACCGAGCGCTTCCTTCAGATCACCATCGAGATTGGCGAAATCCGCATCGGGATTGGCCGATTGCACGGTGATCTTGCCGAGGCCCTTGCCCGCCGAGGAATAGATGGCAATGCCCGCGGAATCGGGACCGCGGTCCGTCATCGTGATCAGCATGTCGGTCAGCAATGCGCCGAGCTGGGGTTCAAGTTTGGGATCCTTGAGGAACAATCCTACGATTCCGCACATGGTTTCGTCTCCTGACTTTCGATTGCCCCGACGCTAGCACCGAAGATTGACCCTTTCAACTGGCAAGAAACAATTTTTACCTGCCGGGAAAGTTTCTGGATAAATTCATATTCGTTAAGGTTTCCCTTGACAGATTGTCGCACGCAGTTTTCCTTGGGGAAAAAATATTTGCCGGAGAGGGAAGTGTGGAGGCCCACCCTTTCTGGTAACGGGAGCCGCGGGGCCTTGGGAGGGGAGCATGCCTGACAAGACGCAACGCATAGAGGCGATGCACAGGCGCGACGTCATGATCGCCTGGGCATTCATTGCCGGACTTTGGTTTTCCATCATATTCGTGGCACTTGCCACCTGGAACCTGGCGCCAACGCCGGGGGCGCGCGCGCTGCTGCTGATTGCAGGCGGCGTGGTGCTTCTGTTCAACACGGCAGCGATTGCGGCCATGTTGCGCCACTACCGCGAGGACCGGGATTTCATCTACGGCCTCGATATCAAGTTTCTCGATGAAGCGCGGGGGAAGTGACCATGGCCCATTACAAGCCACCCGTTCAGAGCAAGGTCAGCCAGCTGATAGACGTGATCGTTCTGGTTACGCTTACCGTCGGTGCTCTCTTCGTGCCGCTCTGGCTGCACATGGCCGGATCATCGAAAACCGTCGCGAGCCCGGTCGCAACACCCACCTGGGAAGCGCTCGGCCAGAATGCCGCACAGGCCAAGCAGTATGAAGCGCTTGGCTATACGCCGGAAAGTGCCCATGACCTCATTCTGGCCCGGTTCGACTACTCCTTCACGGTGAGCGCGCTGGTGGTGATGATCGTGGTCATCGTTGCCTATTACGTGCTCATGTTGCGGTTTTCCGAAGTGGAATATCGCGACGTCATCGCTGAAAAATTCGACGAGAAATAGGATCAGGCCCATGCAAACGTGGAATTACGTGGAATATCTGGCCTGGGGACTTTCGATCCTTCTCGGCCTCTACATGGTGGTGGACTGGCTCAGAACCGACACGACCTACTCCGAAGAAGTCCTGACCTCATCGCGCGAAGGCGAGCTTGAGGCCATGACCGAAGAAACTTTCAAGGGGTGAGGGCGTATCATGGCTGATTTCGACATCACTTCAAAGGAGCAGGACGGCATGGGGCCGCATGGCACCAAGGTGGGCCTGCTTCGTGTTCTCGGCCCTGCCCATGTCTGGGCGCTGGGCGTCGGCATCGTTCTGGTCGGCGAATATATGGGCTGGAATTTTGCGGTCGGCAAAGGCGGGGCCTATGCCGCCCTTCTGGCCTGCTGGTTCGCGGGCATTCTCTATACCTGCGTGGCCATGATCGATTCGGAGGTAACCTCGACGGTCGCGGCCGCTGGCGGTCAATATACACAGGCCAAGCACATCGTCGGTCCGCTGATGGCCTTCAATGTCGGCCTTTATCTGGTCTTCGCCTATACGATGCTGGAGGCAGCGAACGCCATTACCGCAGGCTATCTCGTCTCGGTCGTCGCGACCATGACCGGCTATTCGGGGGCGCTGGATCAACGGCCCTTCATCGTGCTCGTGATCATGTTCCTTGCCTGGCTGAACTATCGCGGGGTTCTGGCGACACTGACCTTCAATCTGATCATCACGGCGATTGCCTTCGTGGCGATCATCACGATCTTCCTGTCCACGTCCGGTCTGCTCGGCGGCGGCATCATGCAGCATGCCGCACTGTTCGAAGGCCACGAGCTTCCTTATGGCTGGATCGGTGTTCTCGCATCCATGCATTTCGGCCTGTGGTACTATCTGGGGATCGAAGGCACGACCCAGGCTGCGGAAGAAGTCCGCTCACCGGCCCGCGCCCTGCCCTTCGGCACGCTTGCCGGCATCATGACGCTGCTGATTGCCGCCACGCTCACCTGGTATGTCTGCTCCGGCGTGCTGCCCTGGGAGTTTCTCGGCGATGGTGTGAACGGTTCGGTTGCGCCGCTGTTTGATACGGCTCGCCTTTCCGGCTCCAACGCGCTGGTCTGGCTCCTCGGCATCGGCACGCTGTTTGCAACCCTTGCTTCTGCCAATGGCTGCATCAATGATGCATCGCGGGCCTGGTTCGCCATGGGCCGTGACAAGTATCTGCCGGCCTGGTTCGGTGCGGTGCATCCGAAATACCGGACGCCTTACCGCTCCATCGTGTTCCTGGTTCCGATCGCGCTTATCTTCGCGCTCGGTGCGCCGCTTGATCAGGTTATCACCTTCTCGATCCTGTCGGGCCTTCTGGAATATACGTTCATGCCGCTCAACATCATCCTTTTCCGGAAGAAATGGCCGATGGGCGTGATCAAGCGCGGATACGAGCATCCGTTCCATCCGATCCCGGCAATCACGCTTCTGGCGCTCTGCTCCATCACCTTCTTTGCCGTGTTCCTTGGCTATGGCACGCAGCTTGTAGCGATGATCGGCTTCTATATCGTGGTGAGCCTTTGGTTCCACTTCTGGCGCTATCGCTTCGTGGATCGCGGCGCGCAGTTCACCATGCCCTGGCCGCGCCCGCACGGCTATTGATCAATCAGGGCCCGCCCCCTTTCCAGGAGGCGGGCCTTATTCGTGAAAGGCGTTCATGAGCATCCTGCCGATTGCCGCTGTCCTGGCGGGTGCCGGTCTCCTGTGGCTCGGCATGCAAACCCTTTATGCCTCGAAGCGGCGCAAAAGGGCACGCGAAGTCTATTTTATGGACGTGCAGTCCCTGTTCGAACAGGTGACCAGCCGCACAGAACCCTCGGGCTTTGCCCGCGTATCCGCAAAGATCGGCGCTGATACATTCGATCTGCAGGCGCTGCCGGACAGCCTGAGTTTTCGCAAACTGCCTGCCCTCTGGGTGATGGTGACCCTGCCTGCGCCCCAGCCCGTAAAGGCAACGCTCGATATCATGACGCGGCCCGGCGGGCTGGAAACATTTTCGCATTTTCACAGCCTGCATCACACGCTTCCGCCGCTTGCCGGTGTGCCCGAAGGAACGGTGATCCGCAGCGACAATGCAAACGAAATCACGCCACCGGAAAAAATCGAGCCGCATCTCGGGATTTTTGCCGATCCGCGCGTGAAAGAACTGGTGATTTCGCCAAAGGGCCTGCGCCTTGTCGTACTGGCGGAGGAGGCTGAGCGGGGTCGCTATCTGATCTTCCGCGACAGCGAGCTCGGGCTTTCCCCGCTTGCAGCGGAGCGAGTGAAACCCCTGATCGATACGCTTCTTTCGCTTCGCGACACATTGAGGACGGCCGTATGACGAGCAAACCGCCAAATCCCTATCTCGTGCTGGCTGTGGCGACCCTTTTGCCGGGCATGGGGCAGGTGATCAACCGCCAGCCGCTGCGGGGTCTGATCTTCGTATTCTTCATCATTCTGCTCGGCACCTTCACCCTGAAGACCGCAGGCCCGGAGATTTCCTTCATCGGCAAGATCTCCGGTGGGCTGTTCGTCTGGGCCATGGCGATGATGGATGCCTACAAGACCGCCCGTGTGCGGCAGGCGATCTTTGATCACGCGAAGGAATGATCGGGACTGATCAGCCCTGCGGATAGGAGATGACGGAGAGATAACGGGCAGGCAGCTTCACCAGCTCTTCCGGCCCGTGCGGTGCATCCGCATCGAAAAACAGGCTGTCACCGGGCTTCAGCCGGTAGATCTGGTCGCCATGGCGATAATCGACCTCACCCTCGAGCATATAGAGCAGTTCAAGCCCCTCGTGCTGGAAAGCGGGGAAGGTATCGCTTTCGGTCGTGAGCGTGATCAGATAGGGCTCGACCGTCACCCCGGACGAATTGGAGCCGATATGACCGAGCAGATTATACTGGTGCCCTGCACGGGTGCCGCGCCGTTCGATCTCGATATGCTCCCCCGCCTTGACATGCTGCGCCTCGCGCCGTTCCTCATAGCTGCGGAAAAAGGCGGTGAGCGGAACGGAAAAGGCGTGCGACAGCACCTGCAGTGTCGTCAGCGATGGTGAGGTATTGCCATTCTCTATCTTCGAGAGCATGCCGATGGATAGACCGGTGGCGCTTGCCAGATCGGCCACCGTCATTCCAAGTTGCCGCCGGTAATTGCGTACCTCGCGCCCGATTGCCGCCTCGAGGTTGCGCTCGCTGATTTCGCGAACCCGATGCGGATCCTGATCGAAAGCGGGCTTCACGCGCGGCAACGCGGGCTGTTCGGTGTTCGACATAGCGACATTCCTGATAAAACCGTAAAAGTTTTTCCTACCGGGAAACTTCGCCTGCCGCAAGTGTGCGATCAGAGAAGGGAGCGTGCCGTCACTTCAAGCGCATGAAACAGGCTCTTTGCGGATGATCTCGGACCATAAAGGACCACCGAACCGATGTCCCGGCGAATCAGATAGCAGCCGATATGCTCAATCACCGTGCGGCTGGCATAGCCATCGGGAACAGCAGGAAAGTCCACATTCGACAACCGTTCGAGGAGCGGTGCAAGATTGCCTGCTGTGATGTCGAAGCGCACCCAGGCATCCGTCTGCTCGGTGATAGAGGCTGCCTCGCCGAAGAGTGGCTTCAAAAGAGCGGCAATATCCTCATGGGTTGCAAAATCGGCCTCCACCATCCACATGTCCGGAGCGACCCAGAAGGCGGAATAGGGATTGCCGGATGCCGCCCGCGCAGGATCGGGAAGCGGAAGACCAGCCTTTGCTGCCGCCGCCCTGACCTCGCCATCACGACCCTTTCGCGTTGCAAGCGAGGCAAGTGCGACGTCAAAGCGCTCGATGATCCGGTAGGGACCGATCTCTTTTGTATACGGGATTGTCTGACCAAGCGCCGTCAGCGCGTGCAAGGGTTCAGCCACGGAGTCTCTCCCCTTCCGGATCAAAGAAATGCGGAGACACGATTTCCACCTCGGTTTCCGTCTTTGCAAGCAGGTTGACGGCGCGCATGCGCCGACCGATCTTCTGGTCCCCGGCCTTCAGATAGCCGAGCGCGATATCGCAGCCGAGATGCGGCGAATAGACCTTCGAGGTCAGCCAGCCACCATCGTTTTCGATTACGGGCTTTGCATCCTTTTCGAGGAAATGGCTGCCTGCGGTCAGCGTCGCCGCCGGATCGACCGGCTTTACCCCGACCAGACGATAGCCGTCCGGCTGGTTCATGCCCTCGCGTTGCGAGAGGACCATGCCGATCGAATCCTTCATCTTCGACACCATCTTGCCGAGACCCATATTGAGCGCGGTCGACTGGCCGTTCAGTTCATTCCCGGCCACGTGGCCCTTCTCGACACGCATCACGCCCAGCGCTTCCGTACCGTAGACCACGGCATCGAAGGCCTTGCCTTCCTCGACCAGACGACGGATCAGCGCATCGCCGTAGCGCGTCGGCACCGCGATCTCATAGGCAAGTTCGCCGGAGAAACTGATGCGGAAGAGACGGGCACGCAGACCGCCGATGGTGATATTGCCTGCGGCCATATAGGGGAAGGCGCTGTCGGAAATGTCCTGATCCACGATCTTTTCCAGCAGCTTGCGCGCATTCGGTCCCGCGACCGAAAACTGCGCCCAGGCCTCTGTTGTCGAGATCAGCTGCACATCCATGTCAGGCCAGAGCACCTGACGGCAATATTCGAGGTGACGGAAGACCGTCACGGCATTGGCCGTGGTGGTCGTCATCACATATTCGTTCTCACCCATGCGTGCCGTGGTGCCGTCATCAAAGACCATCCCGTCCTCGCGCAGCATGAGCCCGTAGCGGCAACGCCCGACGGCAAGCGTCGAGAACGTGTTGCAATAGACCTTGTCGAGAAACGCGCCTGCATCGGTGCCCTGAATGTCGATCTTGCCGAGCGTGGTGACGTCGCAGATGCCGACCGACTTGCGCGTGGCAAGAACCTCCCGGTCCACGCTTTCGCGCCAGTGCTTTTCACCGGGCTTCGGCAGCCACTGGGTGCGCAGCCACATGCCGACCTCGACAAAGACCGCCCCCTGCTCTTCCGCCCATTTATGCGACGGTGTGAGCCGGAATGGCTTGAATTCCTTGCCGCGGGAGCGACCCGCAAGCGTTCCCATCGCGACCGGTGTATAGGGCGGGCGATAGATGGTGGTGCCGGTTTCCGGAATGGTCTGGCCGGTAAGGCCCGCCATGATCGCAAGGCCAAGCACATTGCCGGTCTTGCCCTGGTCGGTCGCCATGCCAAGCGTCGTATAGCGCTTCATATGCTCGACGGAGGTGAAGTTCTCCTTGTGGGCGAGCTTGATGTCCTTGACGGTCACATCGTTCTGCGGATCGATCCAGGCGCGGCCCTTGCCCGCATTCACGTACCATTTCGGCGTGATCGAAAGCGGACGATCCTCCGCCTCCGGCACCGTATCGGCCTTTGCGGAAATGCCGAGTTCGGCAAGGGCAGCAATTGCTGCCTTCTGCCCGCCTTCGAGCGCCGCATGGGTGGACATTTGTCCGGCTGCGGCTCCCGCTGCCGACAGACCCTGCGGCCCACCTTCACCCGGCACGAAGGCCTGCAAAGCCTCGCTCCACACGGGCTTCGAACGATGGTGCGAGGAGATATTGACATTCGGGTTCCAGCCGCCGGAAACGCCAAGCGCCGAGACCTCGACGGTTTCGGTGCGGCCATTGGCCTGTCGGATGGTGATCGACTTCAGGCCGAGACGACCGGCTGCATCCACGACTTCAGCGCCCTTGAGATGGCGGATACCGGGAAGCAGCGGGCCATCGGGCCGCGCGTCGATGACGGCCACCACATCTACACCTTTTTCGACGAGATCGCGGGCGGTCTGAAGGCCATCCTCATTGTTGGTGAAGACCGCAACCCTTTCTCCAACCGTCACGCCGAACCGGTTTGCATAGGTTCTGAGCGCCCCCGCCATCATGATGCCGGGGCGATCGTTGTTTTCAAAGGCGATCGGCCGCTCGGTGGCACCGCCCGCAAGCAGGGCCCGTTTGGAATAGATGCGCCAGAGCGTCTGGCGGGGTTTGCCTTCGAGCGGCACCGCAAGATGATCGCTCACCCGCTCGACCGCACCGTAAATGCCGTGGTCGAAGGCCCCGATTACCGTCGTGCGCAGCATGAGTCGCACATTGGGCAGGGCTGCCAGTTCGGCGATCACGCTGTCTGCCCATTCCGCGCCGGTCCGGCCTCCGACAGAAAGTGTCTCGGCATTCAGCCGCCCACCAAAGCGGAAATCCTCGTCTGCGAGAATGACACGCGCGCCAGCCCGGCCAGCAGCAAGGGCAGCCATCAATCCTGCGGGACCCGCACCGATCACCAGCAGGTCGCAATGGAGAAAGCCCTTGTCATACTCATCCGGGTCTTCCTCGCGGGTCAGGCTGCCAAGACCGGCGGCGCGCCGGATGATCGGCTCATAGACCTTTTCCCAGAAAGAGGCGGGCCACATGAAGGTCTTGTAGTAGAAGCCTGCGGTGAAGAAGGTGTTCAGCCGGTCATTGATGGCGAGCGCATCGAAAGCGAGCGAAGGCCAGCGGTTCTGGCTCGTCGCGTCGAGCCCGTCGAAAAGCTCGGCCACGGTTGCGCGGGTATTTGGTTCCTGCCTTGCGCCGGAGCGCAATTGCACCAGCGCATTCGGCTCTTCGGAACCGGCGGAAATCGGCCCGCGCGGACGGTGATACTTGAAGCTGCGGCCCATCAGCCGCACGCCGTTGGCCAGCAGGGCGGATGCCAGCGTGTCACCGGGATGGCCGCTGTATGTCTTGCCGTCAAAGGTGAATGTCAGGACTTTCGAACGGTCGATCTGGCCGCCGGATATACGGTTCTTCTGGCTCATTTTGTCCGCCCCGCAGCCTTCGCCACGTCGCGGGCGAGTTCAACCTTGATGATCTCATGGGTCACGGTATTGCGCGTCACCACCAGCCAGGAACGGTCGCCCTGTTCGTGATACCAGAGCTCTCGGTGTTCGCCTGCCGGATTGCCACGGTTGTAGAGATAGTCGTAAAACGCCTCGACGCCTGCCGTGAGCCCGTCCGGGCGGTTGATCAGGCTTGCGTCGCCGAGATAGACGAATTCCTGGGCATCGCGCGGGCCGAGGATCGGATGATGGATGATCATGGCTTCCTCTCAATGCAGGTTGGGGGTCGCGCCCTGGCCCTTTTCGTCGATCATCAGCCCCTTCAGGAACCGGTCGAAACGATAGGCCTTGGCAGTGACATGCGGTTCGTCTCGGGCGAGCAGATGGGCAAAGCACCAGCCGGAGGCCGGTGTTGCCTTGAAGCCGCCATAGCACCAGCCGCCGTTGAAATAGAGCCCGTCCACATGGGTCTTGTCGATGATCGGCGAGCCGTCCATCGACATGTCCATGATACCGCCCCAGGTGCGAAGCAGCCGGGCGCGGCCAATCGACGGCATCAGCGCCATCCCGCCTTCGGCGACATCCTCGATTACCGGCAGGTTGCCGCGCTGGGCATAGGAATTGTAGCCATCGATATCACCGCCGAACACAAGGCCGCCCTTGTCCGACTGGCTGACATAGAAATGACCGGCACCGAAGGTCATCACGCCATCAATGAAGGGCTTCAACCCTTCCGAAACGAAAGCCTGCAGCACATGGCTCTCGATCGGCAGGCGCATGCCCGCATGGGCCATGACCTTGGACGAGGAACCGGCAACGGCCACGCCCACCTTGCCCGCGCCGATGAAGCCACGGGTGGTTTCGACGCCGAGCACCTTGCCGTTTTCGATCCGCATGCCGGTGACTTCGCAATTCTGGATCAGATCGACCCCCAGCAGATCGGCACCGCGCGCATAGCCCCAGGCCACCGCATCATGGCGAACCGTTCCGCCACGCCGCTGCATCAGCGCGCCCTTGATCGGGAAGCGGGCATTGTCGAAATTCAGCCAGGGATACATGGCGCGCACCTGCTCGCGGTCGAGCAGCTCGGCATCGGCACCGTTCAGGATCATCGCATTGCCGCGGCGGGTAAAGGCATCGCGCTGCGCATCGGTGTGGATCAGATTGATGATCCCGCGCTGGGACACCATGGCATTGTAGTTGAAATCCTGCTCGAGCCCTTCCCAGAGCTTCAGCGAGAATTCGTAAAAGGGCTCGTTGCCATCCAGCAGATAGTTTGAGCGAATGATCGTGGTGTTGCGCCCGACATTGCCGCCGCCGAGATAGCCCTTCTCGATCACCGCAATCCGGCTCTGGCTGAATTCCCTGGCGAGATAATAGGCGGTTGCCAGACCATGGCCGCCGCCGCCGACGATCACATAATCATAATGCGCCTGCGGAGCGGGATCCCGCCAGACCGGCTTCCAGCCACGATGGCCAGTCAAGGCTTCGACAATGACCCTGAGGCCCGAATATCGCATGGTCGACACTCCATTGCTGATTTCGGCCACCCTAACATTGACGGACAGCAAATTTCGACATTTTTGGCCACAAGCGTGACATTTTCAGCCATGCTTCGGGGTTCCTGTTCCAAGAGCCATGGTGTAGAGAAACCGGCTGCGGACGGGCGTGTGACAGGCAGAGGGAAAGCGGCCAATGACCTTGACCATCTATGGCATCAAATCCTGTGACACGATGAAAAAGGCGCGCGCCTTTCTCGCCGAAATCGGCGTTCCGGCGGCCTTCCACGATTACAAGGTGAGTGGCATTGATGCAGCAACCCTTTCCGGCTGGGTAAAGACCCACGGATGGGAAACGGTGCTGAACCGGGCAGGCACAACGTTTCGCGCCCTTTCTGAAGAAGAGAAGCAGGACCTCGATGCGGACAAGGCGATCCGTCTGATGCTTTCCCATCCTTCGATGATCAAGCGCCCGGTTCTCGTGAAGGCAAGCGGCGAAAGCCTTGTCGGCTTCAAGCCCGAGGCCTATCGCGCCTTTATCGGCTGACACTCAGGCGTCGTCGGCGACACCATCGACCACCACCAGCGATCCGCGGGAACCCGCCTGCCGGTAGGGAATGATCGACTGATAGGCCTCGCTGTTAAACATGGCGTCGTAAGTCGGGCGATCCGGGAATTCGATCACGATCAGGCGATGGGTTTCCCAGTTTCCTTCGATTGCGTAGTTGTTTCCGCCCCGAACCAGAAAGCGCCCGCCGAAATCGCGTACGATTTCCCGCACCCGCTTTGAATAGATCATGAACTGATCCATATCTGTGATTTCAAGATTTCCGATTACATAGATTTTCATTCTACACCCCCCTGAGACAGGCAGAGGTTAGAAGATTGATGTCCTTAAGGCAAATATATTTTATTAAGTTATAATATATATCTATCAGACCTTGACGTCCTGTGCCACGAGGTCCTCGCTGCCGAAAAAGCGGAGATAACGCGCCACTTCCTCCGGCTCGCCGGTCGCCTTGCGGGGGTTGTCCGACAGCTTTACCGCCGGTCGACCATTGGCATCGATGACCTTGCAGACAATCGAAATCGGTTTCAGACCGGCATTTTCCTCCGGTGCGCATCCGGCAAAGTCATTGGTGAGGTTGGTGCCCCAGCCAAAGCTCATCCGCACCCGTCCCTCGAAATGGCGGTAGGTCGCAATGATCGCATCGACATCGAGACCATCGGAAAAGATCAGCAACTTTTCCTTGGGGTCGCGGCCCTTCGACTTCCACCAGTCGATGATCTTTTCACCGCCCTCGATAGGCGGGGCGCTGTCCGGGCGAAAGCCGGTCCAGTCTGCCACCCAGTCAGGGGCATGTTTGAGGAAATGCGCCGTGCCGAAGGCGTCCGGCAGCACGATCAGCAGATTTCCGCCGTAAAGCCGGTTCCAGTCCTGCAGAACCTTATAGGGCGCGGCAGCCAGTTCGGCATCATTGCGGGCAAGGGCAGCGGCAACCATCGGCAGTTCATGCGCGTTGGTACCGACCGCTTCAAGATCACTGTCCATGGCGAGCTTGACATTGCTGGTGCCGGTAAAGGCGGGACCGATGCCTTCCTTCAGGGCTTCCACGCACCAGCGCTGCCAGAGAAAGGAATGGCGGCGACGGGTGCCGAAATCCGAAATTCTGAGACCCGGCAGCGTGCGCAGCCGCTCGACCTTCGCCCACATCTTCGCCTTGGCTCGGGCATAGAGAACGTCGAGCGTGAACTGGCCGAGATGCTTCATGGCCGCGCGGGAACGCAGCTCGTTGATGATGGCGAGTGCCGGAATTTCCCACATGCTGGTTTCCACCCAGCGCCCGTGAAAATGCAGGACGAACTGGCCGTCCTCACGCGTCAACTCGTATTCCGGAAGCTGAAAGGTCGACAGCCAGTTGAGAAATTCCGGCTCGAAAATCTGGTTGCGACCATAGAACGTATTACCGGCGAGCCAGATTGCCTCCTTTTTGGTGAGCTTCAGCGACCGGGCATGATCCAGCTGATCGCGCAGCTCCTGCTCGTCGATATCGTCCGCAAGCCGAACCGAGGTGGTCCTGTTGATCAGCGAGAAGGTGGCATGCACATCCGGATAAAGCTTCCAGATCATCTGCAGCATCAGCAGCTTGTAGAAATCCGTATCGATCAGGCTGCGGATGATTGGATCGAGCTTCCAGGTGTGGTTGTAGACGCGGCTAGCAATATCGGTTTTGGTCATGCCGCCTCCCGGCCGGTTCCACCGGCCCTTTGCCGGAACATATACTTAAATCGATCTTATCGGGAAAATGCGCAATCCCCTTCCCGCAACAAAGGCGGAAAATCAGCGCGATGGGTCTGTCGGATCAATAACCGATTGTACGGTTCACCACATTTTCCAGCGGCTCGCCTGCCTCGAAACGGGCGATCTGTCGCTCCACCAGACGGAACAGCGCGCGCTCATCCGAGGCCGCCGCCGCATGCGGGGTGAGAATGATCCGCTCCTCGCCCCAGACCGGATGGCTGGCGGGCAGCGGCTCTTCCTCGAACACGTCCAGTGAGGCAGCGAGCAGCACTCCGTCGCGGATCGCTGCAATCACATCCGCCGTCACCTGGCTCTTGCCGCGACCGGCATTGATAAAGACCGGTTTGCCGAGCGCACCGCCCTGCCGGAGCTTTTCGAACAGAGTGCGATTGTAGATCCCGGTTGTTTCCGCCGTCAGGGGCAGGAGGCCGACAAGAATATCCGTCTTGCCGAGAAAGTCATCGAGCCCGTCGGCATCGAAGGTTTCGATGCCCGGAATTGCCTTGGGCGTGCGCGACCAGCCGATCACGTTGAAGCCCATGACCTGCAGCTTGCGCGCCGCATCCTGCCCCAGCACGCCCATGCCCATGATACCGACCGACAGATCAGCCGCCTCCGGCTGCTCCAGCTCCCGCCATTCGCAACGCTTCTGCATGGCGGCATAGGTGGAGACCTGACGCAGATGGGTGAGACATTGCAGCACGACATATTCGCTCATCCGGTTGGTAAGCGTGTCATCGACAAAGCGGACGATCGGCACGTGTTTCGGCAGGGTGGGGATCGCAAGGATCTTGTCGACACCCGCGCCGCCGGAGAAGATCACTTTCAGGTCCGGCATGCGATGAAACAGGTCGTGATCCGGGTTCCAGCAGACTGCATAGGCAATCCCGGAAAGATCCCTTTCCCGATTGGCCGGATTGGCCATGTTGATCACTTCGAAATCCGGGAAGGCGGTCACAAGCGCCTGACGAACGGCGACGGGATCAAACTTCAGATCGATGACGATACGGTTGCTCATGCTTATGGTCCGTTTCAGGAGGCGGCGCGGATGACCGAAAGGTCAAAGGCGGCAGCCAGCAGTTTCTGGGTATAGGGATCTTTCGGCGCATCGAAGATAGCGGCGGACGGCCCCTGCTCCACCACCTTGCCGGCACGCATCACCACGATGTCATTGGCAAGCGCCTTCACCACCTTGAGATCATGGCTGATGAAGAGATAGGCGAGATCATGCTTGGCCTGGATATCGCGCAGCAGATCGACCACCTGGGCCTGCACGCTCTTGTCGAGCGCGGAGGTGGGCTCGTCCAGCATCACGAAACGGGGCTTGAGAACGATCGCGCGGGCAATTGCGATGCGCTGCCGCTGGCCTCCGGAGAATTCGTGCGGATAGCGCCAGCGGGTGGCGGGATCGAGCCCCACCTCGACCAGCGCTTCGGAAACACGGGCATCGCGCTGTTCGGCCGAAAGGCTCGGCTCATGCACGGCAAGACCTTCGGCGATGATATCGGAGACGCTCATGCGCGGGCTGAGTGACCCGTAAGGGTCCTGAAACACAATCTGCATGTGGCGGCGAAGCGGCCGCATGGCCTTGAAGGAATAGTGCTGGATATCCGATCCCACAAAGGCAATACGACCCTCGCTGGAAATCAGTCTGGTCAGCGCAAGCCCGAGCGTGGTCTTGCCGGAACCGCTTTCACCCACAATACCAAGCGTTTGACCGGCCCGAAGCTGGACCGAAACATCATCCACCGCCTTGACGTGATCGACCACCCGGCGAAGGAAGCCCGACTTGATCGGGAACCAGACCTTTACATGCTCACCCGCGATCACCAGCGGCTTTGCCGGATCGGTGACCGGCGGATCACCCTTCGGCTCGGAGGCGAGCAAATGGCGGGTATAGTCATGCTGCGGATTTTCAAAAATGTCCCGGACCGGGCCGCTTTCAACGATGCGGCCACCGGTCATAACGCAAACGCGGTCGGCGAATTTGCGCACGATATCGAGATCATGGGTGATGAACAGCATGGACATGCCGTGCTCGGCCTTGAGCTTTGCCAAAAGCTCGAGGATCTGCGCCTGCACCGTCACATCGAGCGCGGTCGTCGGCTCATCGGCAATCAGCAATTCCGGACGATTGGCAAGGGCCATGGCGATCATCACACGCTGCCGCTGGCCGCCGGAAAGCTCATGCGGATAGGCCGAAAGCCGTTTCTCCGGTTCGCGGATGCCCACTTGCATCAAAAGCGCGAGCACGCGTTCGCGCGCCTCGTGACCCTGAAGCCCCTGATGCAGGGCGAGAATTTCCCCGATCTGCCGCTCGATCGTGTGCAGCGGATTGAGCGAGGTCATCGGCTCCTGGAATATCATTGTAATGTCGTTGCCGCGAACCGCCCCGAGTTCCGCATCGGTTGCGGCAAGCAGATTGCGGCCATTGAACAGGATTTCGCCAGAGGGATGGCTCGCCGCCGGATAGGGCAGAAGCTTCAGGATGGAATTGGCCGATACCGACTTGCCGGAGCCGGACTCGCCCACCAGCGCCACCACTTCACCCTTGGCGATATCAAACGAGATGTGATCGACCGCAAGTGTCGACCTGCCGCCCTGATGGAAGGCCACCGAAAGATCACGCACGGACAAAAGCGGTTCGTTCATGGCGTCACCTTACCGGAATGTCTTGCGGGGATCGAAGGCATCGCGCACCGCCTCGCCGATGAAGATCAGCAGCGACAGCATGATCATCATGGTGAAGAAGGCCGTGAGACCCAGCCAGGGCGCCTGCAGATTGTTCTTGCCCTGCGCGATCAGTTCGCCGAGTGAGGCCGAGCCCGGCGGCATGCCGAAACCGAGGAAATCAAGCGACGTCAGGGTTGCAATCGATCCGGAGAGAATGAAGGGCAGGAAGGTAAGCGTGGCCACCATGGCATTGGGCAGGAGGTGACGCCACATGATCGTGCGGTTGTTGACGCCAAGCGCGCGGGCCGCCCGCACATATTCAAAATTGCGGGCCCTGAGAAACTCTGCCCGGACGATGCCGACAAAGCTGACCCAGTGAAACAGGAGCATGATGCCGAGCAGCACGAAGAAGCCGGGCGGCAGGATGGCGGCAATGATCAGCAGGATATAGAGGACCGGCATCGAGGACCAGATTTCGATCACCCGCTGGAGGATAAGGTCGGTCCATCCCCCGAAATAGCCCTGCACGGCACCGGCCGCGACCCCGATGACCGCCGAGCAGATGGTGAGGATCAGGCCGAACAGAACGGAGACCCTAAACCCGTAGAGCATGCGTGCCACGACATCACGTGCCTGATCGTCCGTGCCGAGCCAATTCATGTTGCCGAGTACGCAGCCGGGATCATCCACCCCCATCGGATAGGCAGAACAACGCTCCTCCCTGGACATCGTCCAGAATGGCGGGGTCGGCGCCGAATGCGGAATATTGGAATTCACCGTCTGGTAGGAATAGCGGATCGGCGGCCAGAGCATCCAGCCATTGGCGTTGATTTCCTCGGCGATGTAATCGGACCGGTAGTCGGTTTCGGCAAGGAAGCCGCCGAACTTTTCTTCCGGATAATCGACCAGCACCGGCACCAGCAGCTCGCCCTTGTAGGAGACGAGGAGCGGGCGGTCATTGGCGATGAAATTCGACAGAAGACTGATCGTGAAGATTGCAAGGAACAGCCAGAGCGACCAGTAACCGCGCCGGTTTGCCTTGAAATTGGCATAGCGGCGCTGGTTGATCGGTGACAGGAGACCCCGCTTTGGAGGGGCGTCCACCGAGACTGCATTCTGGTGAAGAGGGACGGTCATCTCACACATCCCTCTTGTCGAAATCGATGCGCGGATCAACCCAGGTATACATCAGGTCCGAGATCAGTCCGACGATCAGCCCCATCAGCGAGAATATGTAGAGCGTTGCAAAAACAATCGGATAGTCGCGCTTGACCACCGAAAGATAGCCAAGCCTGCCCAAACCATCGAGCGAGAAGATATTTTCAATCAAAAGCGAACCGGTGAAGAAGGCGGATATGAAGGCGCCGGGAAAGCCGGCAATAACGATCAGCATCGCATTGCGAAACACATGCCCGTAGAGCACCTTGCGTTCGGAAAGCCCCTTGGCGCGGGCAGTAATCACATATTGCTTCTTGATCTCGTCGATGAAGGAATTCTTGGTAAGAAGCGTGGTCGTGGCAAAGGCGGCCAGTGAAAGCGAGATCAGCGGCAATGTCAGATGCCAAAAATAGTCGACTATCTTCTGGCCGAGCGTCAGCTCCGCGAAATTGTCCGAGACGAGACCACGCAACGGAAACCAGTCGAAGAAGGAGCCACCCGCGAACAGCACCACCAGAAGGATGGCAAACAGGAATCCGGGAACTGCATAGCCGACAATGATAATGCCGGATGTCCAGATATCGAATGCCGAGCCGTCCCGCACAGCCTTGGCGATGCCAAGCGGGATCGAGATGCCGTAAGAGAGGATAAGGATCCACACGCCGAGCGAAATCGATACCGGCATCTTGTCTAGGATGAGGTCGATCACCGAACTGTTGCGGAAGAAGCTCTCGCCGAAATCGAAGCGGATATAGTTCCACATCATCTCGCCGAAGCGGGTGAGCGGCGGCTTGTCGAAGCCGAACTGTTTTTCAAGCTTCGCGATCAGGTCCGGATCGAGCCCCTGTGCCCCGCGATATTTGGCATTCATCTCGGCGGAGGCTGCATCCTGCTGGCCGGTCAGATCACCGCCACCGCCATTCAGTCGGCCATCGGCATTGTTGCCCTGGCCGGTAAGATCGGCAATCACCTGCTCCACCGGCCCGCCCGGCGCGAACTGCACGACGGCAAAGGAGATCGCCATGATGCCGACAATGGTCGGGATCATCAAAAGCAGGCGCCGCAGGATATAGCCACCCATCAGCTGCCGCTCCTTGTTGCCCTTGTGAAAGCCGCCCTTGTGCTGTTCATGCCTGCCCTTGTCATTGCTGCCTGTGAGCGGGCTGATTCGCCCCGCTCACCGCATTTGGTAACGGCCTTCCATGCCAAAGCAAGGCTTTCATGAGGGCAAGCGGCATCGCTTCACTCTGCAGCGCCCTTCGCCCACCACACATCCGGAAAGCCGATCGAGTATTCCGGAAGTTCCTTGGGGCGGTCGAACTTGTCCCAATAGGCAAGGCGGCTGGCGCGAAGCGTATAGCCCGGCACCACATAGTGACCGGCGAGCAATACCCGGTCGAGCGCCTTTGTCGCCGCCTTCAGCTCGTCGGCGTTCTGCGCGAAGATCACCTTCTTGATCAGGATGTCGATGCCCGGATCGGAAATCCCGGCATAGTTTTTCGAGCCTTCGCGCTTTGCGGCCGCCGAGCCCCAGTATTCCGTCTGCTCATTGCCCGGATGCAGGCTCTGGCCCCAGCCGTTATAAAGCATGTCATAATCGAAGCTGCGGACCCGGTTGGTATATTGGGCCTCGTCCGCCACACGCACCGTTGCATCAAAACCGATCTTTTTGAGGTTCTGCGCAAAGGGCAGCGCGACGCGCTCCAGCGTATTGTTGTCCAGCAGGATTTCGAGCTTGGCCTGTTCGCCGGTCTTTGTATTGACCATCTTGCCGCCCCGGATCTCGTAGCCAGCCTCTTTCATGAGGCCGATGGCGCTTTTGAGATTGTTGCGGAAGAGATCAGGCTTGCCGCCGACCGGGTTCTTGTAGGCTTCGGTGAAAACGGATGGCGGAACCTTGTCCTTGATCTCGTTCAGGATTTCGAGTTCCCGCCCTTCCGGCAGACCGCTTGAGGCCAGCTCGCTGCCGTAGAAATAGCTGTTCACGCGCTGATATTGCGAGAAGAAGGTCGTGCGGTTCAGCTCCTCGAAATCGAAGGCATAGTTCAGCGCTTCGCGCACCCGTGCATCCTTGAACAGCGCGCGGCGCTGGTTCGGGATGAAGCCGACCATCACGCCACTGGCGCGATAGGAATTGTCCAGCACCTCGCGCTTGACCTTGCCCTCCTTCACCGCCGGGAAATCATAGCCGGTTGCCCAGCGCTTGGCGGAGTTTTCGCTCCAGAAATTCAGCGAACCGGAGCGGAAGGCCTCGAAGGCCACATCCAGATCCCCGAAATAGGTATAGGTGAAGGTGCGGAAATTGTTCTGGCCGACGTTCACATTGATGTCCTTGCCCCAGTAATCATCGCGCAGTTCGTAGCGGATGCTTGAACCCGCCTGAAAACTCGCAATCCTGTATGGCCCTGATCCCATGACCGGCTCCAGCGTCGTCTTGCCGATATCGCGCGGATTGCCTTTGTCGTCCTTGCCCTCCCACCAGTGCTTCGGAACCACGACCAGCTGGCCGAGAATGTCCGGAAGCTCGCGATTGTTCTTCTCGTCGAAGCGGAAGGTGACGTCCCGCTCGCCTGTCTTTTCGGCCTTCACGACATGGGCGTAGTAGAAGGACAGCTGCGGATTGAGTTCCTTGCCCTTGTCGAAGGAGAAGATCACGTCTTCCGGCGACAAGGGCTTGCCATCGGCCCATTTGGCTTCCTTGCGCAGCCTGAACGTGGCGTAGGAAATGTCGTCCGGATAGGCGACACCTTCCGCCAGGAGACCGTAACTGGTGGTAACCTCGTCGCTGGACGGCTTCAGCAGCGTATCGAACACCAGCGAAAGTCCGGTTGCGGCATCGCCCTTGGCGAGTACCGGGTTGAACGTATCATAGGTGCCGACGACCGACATCGACACCTCACCGCCCTTGGGTGCCTGCGGATTGACATAGTGGAAATGGGCAAAACCTTGCTGATAGCGCGGCGTGCCGGAGGAGGAAGTACCGACGCGGAACGGCAGATCGTCTGCTCTGGCCGCAGCCGTGCCGAGGATTGCGAGAACACCGATCATGGCAAAACCGATGATCCGCGATGCTGAAATGCCCCCTGAATGCCGCCCCTTTGTCAATTTCCTGTTCATGCTCTGCTCCCGATACCGATTTGCATAAAGAATAATGGGAAAATGTTCGAATGGAAGCCCGCGCCTTTCAGGAAGGCTCGGGCTTGCGCCGGAAATTGGCCATCTTCGACCTAAACAAGGGAAGTGCGGTTTTGCTGATTTGCCAATGGCGGGTTAGGCTTGGCTGATAGTGATTCTCCAGCTGGCACCCAGCAAACCTGTCTCCGGAATGACACCATGGCCCTTTCATCCGCCTCGCCTTTTTCTCGCCTGGCCTTAGCTGCCCTTCTGGCGCTAGGCTTGTTGGGCGGTCTTGATCCCGAAGCAGCCCATGCGGACGGGGTTGCAAAAGAATTGTTCGGCGCTGTTGCGCTGCCCAGCAAGGGCAAGGCAACATCCTACGGTTTCTACGCCAAGGGCTGCATCGGCGGTGCGGTTGCCATACCGACCGATGGACCGAACTGGCAGGCCATGCGCCTTTCGCGCAACCGGCGCTGGGGCAATCCGATGCTGATCAGCCTGCTGGAACGCTTTTCACAGGACGCGGCGCGACTGGACGGCTGGCCGGGTCTTTTGCTGGGAGATATTTCGCAGCCGCGCGGCGGCCCGATGAAAAGCGGCCACGCCTCGCATCAGATCGGGCTTGATGCCGATATATGGCTGACACCGATGCCCGGTCGCACGCTGACCGCTGCCGAGCGCGAAAACATTTCCGCCCGATCGATGCTGAAGGAAAACGCCTTTCTGACGGTCGATGACCGGGTCTGGACCAAGGCCCATGCGCGGGTAATCATGCGGGCGGCGAGCTATCCGGAAGTGGAGCGCATCTTCGTCAATCCGGCGATCAAGAAGAAGCTTTGCGATACCTGGACCGGTGACCGCACCAATCTGGGCAAGGTTCGGCCCTATTACGGTCACGACTATCACTTCCATATCCGCATTCATTGCCCGCCGGGCGCTGTCGGCTGCAAGGCGCAGGACCCGGTTCCGGCTGGCGACGGCTGCGGCAAGCCGCTTGCCTGGTGGTTCACCAAGGAGCCCTGGGCGCAGCATAAGCCGGATCCCACCAAGCCCCAGCCGAAACCGCGGCCAATCATGCTGTCGCAGCTGCCCGCCGCCTGCACGACAGTGCTGAACGCCCCCGCCGTCTCGTCCATGGCGGCAGCGACTTTCGGCGGCGGATCGAATGCGGTGGCCTTTGCCGAGACCGCGCCCCCGGAACCCGCCTTTTCGGAAGAACCGCCAGCCGCGCCGGCAGCGGCTGCCGACGGCTTTGAGATGCTGCCCGATTACGGCCCTTACCCCTATACAAGACCCTATTGAGAAAAATCGCGGATTCCCCGCCTTCCCAAGGGCAAAGACTGTGCTATAGGAAACGTAAATCGATTTAAACAACTGCGGACACTTGGAAATGGCAGTCAATGGCCGGATCGCGCTGATCGCCCATGACCAGAAGAAGGATGAGATGGTGGCCTTTGCGAAGGCGCATCAGGCCCTTCTTCAGTCCCGGTCCATCGTCGCCACCGGAACGACCGGCGGGCGCGTGCTCGATGCCTGTCCCACGCTCGATGTCACCCGTCTCAAGAGTGGTCCGCTTGGCGGCGACCAGCAGATCGGCGCGATGATTGCGACCGGGGAAGTGTCGATGCTGATTTTTCTGGTGGACCCGCTTTCTGCTCTTCCCCATGATGTGGATGTTAAGGCGCTGATGCGGCTTGCCACGGTCTATGACATTCCGATGGCGCTCAATCGCGCCTCGGCGGAAATCCTTGTGAAAACGCTTGACTGAAGTGCCACTGAGAACGGACGGGACGGCCATGCCGCAGAACAGAAACTATAGCCACCCCATGCCTTTTCCGATCCTGATCGGTGATATCGGGGGCACCAATGCCCGCTTCTCGATCCTGGTCGATGTCTATGCTGAACCGAAGGAGTTTCCGGTCATCCAGACTGCGGATTTTCCGACCATCGATGAAGCCATACAGGCAGGCGTGCTGGACAAGACCTCGCTGCAGCCGCGTGCGGCAATCCTTGCGATTGCCGGTCCGATCCGCGGTGACGAAATTCCGCTGACCAACTGCCCCTGGGTGGTGCGGCCAAAGGCAATGCTGGAAGGGCTTCGGCTTGAGGAAATCCTGATCGTCAATGATTTCGAGGCGCAGGCTCTGGCCATCGCTTCGCTTTCGGATGAAAACCGTGAGCCGATTGGTCCGGCGCGCGAAGGCATGAATGCCTCAAAGGTCGTGCTCGGCCCGGGCACCGGCCTTGGCGTAGCTGGCCTGATCCATGCGGAACACACCTGGATTCCGGTTCCCGGCGAAGGCGGACATGTAGATGTCGGTCCGCGCACGGATCGCGACCGGGCAATCTTCCCGCATCTCGACCCGATCGAAGGCCGCATCTCTGCCGAACAGCTTCTGTGCGGGCGCGGCATGGTGAATATCTATCAGGCGATCTGCAAGGCGGACGGCAAGGCGCAGGCTTTCACCGATCCGGCCGCAATTTCAACCGCCGGACTGAAGGGCGAGGACAAGGCTGCGGAAGAGACACTTTCGCTCTTTGCCACCTATCTCGGCCGGGTGGCGGGTGATTTCGCCCTCGTCTTCATGGCCCGCGGCGGTGTCTACCTCGCAGGCGGCATTTCGCAGAAGATCCTGCCGGCCCTTCGCCGTCCGGAATTCCGCGCCGCCTTCGAGGACAAGGCGCCCCACTCCGCATTGCTGCGAACCATTCCCACCTATGTGGTCACCCATCCGCTGGCAGCGCTTGCCGGTCTTGCCTCCTATGCCCGCACGCCAAGCCGCTTCGGACTTGGCACCGAAGGCCGCCGCTGGAAACGCTGAGAGACTGGCGCAATCTTTCAAACGATTGGAGTGATGCCTTGGCCGCAAACCCCTGCTTTTCCGCTTGAGGGACGGTTTTGGCCGTTATAGACCTGCCCCAACACCAAAGAGGAAGACGGCATGGAAACGAGGGATATGAAGCTGGTGGTCGTGGGTGCGGCAGGCCGCATGGGCCAGACGCTGATCCGCATCATTCACGCCATGCCGGGCGCTGTCCTGCATGCCGCCGTGGAGCGCGAAGGCTCGCCGTTCATCGGCAAGGATGCAGGCGAAATCGCGGGGCTCGGCAAGACTGGCGTGATCATCGGCGACCAGCCGCTCGAAGCCTTCCTGCATGCCGATGGCGTTGTCGATTTTACCTCGCCTGCCGCAAGTGTGACATTTGCCGGTCTCGCCGCGCAGGCCCGCATCGTGCATGTGATCGGCACGACCGGCTGCTCGGTGGAAGACGAGGAAAAGTTCAAGGCGGCAGGCCGTCATGGCCGCATTATCAAGTCCGGAAACATGAGCCTCGGCGTCAATCTTCTGTCCGTGCTGGTGGAGCAGGCCGCAGCCGCGCTCAGTGGCCGCGACTGGGATATCGAGGTGCTGGAAATGCACCACAAGCACAAGGTGGATGCGCCATCCGGTACGGCACTTCTTCTCGGCGAAGCGGCTGCAAGAGGCCGCAGGATCGGCCTTGCCGATCATTCCGTGCGGGTGCGCGACGGTCATACCGGCGCCCGCGAGGCAGGCACCATCGGCTTTGCCACCTTGCGCGGCGGCTCGGTGATCGGCGAGCATTCCGTGCTTTTTGCCGGTGAAGGCGAAACCGTGACGCTTTCCCACAGCGCCACAGACCGCTCGATCTTTGCCCGTGGCGCAATCACCGCCGCCCTTTGGGGCATGGACAAGAAGCCCGGCTATTATTCCATGCTGGACGTGCTTGGCCTTTCCAAATCCTGAGACCCTTTCAAGGAGACATAGAATGAGCGGAACTTTGGTGCTCGTCCGCCACGGGCAGAGCGACTGGAACCTGAAAAACCTGTTCACCGGCTGGCGCGATCCGGACCTTACGCCGCTCGGCATCGAGGAAGCCAACGCTGGTGGCAAGGCGCTCGCCGATTACGGCATCAAGTTCGACATTGCCTTTACCTCGGCACTGACCCGCGCCCAGAAGACCTGCCAGATCGTGCTCGACAATGTCGGCCAGTCCGGTCTTCAGACCATTCGCAACGAGGCCCTCAACGAGCGCGACTATGGCGATCTTTCCGGTCTGAACAAGGATGATGCCCGCGCAAAATGGGGCGAGGAGCAGGTCCATATCTGGCGTCGTTCCTACGACGTGCCGCCACCGGGTGGCGAAAGCCTGAAGGATACGGGCGCGCGCGTCTGGCCCTATTACATGACGGAAATCCTGCCGCGCGTGCTGCGTGGCGAGAAGGTGCTGGTCGCCGCTCACGGCAATTCGCTGCGGTCCCTGCTGATGGTGCTCGACCGGCTTGACCGCGAACAGATCCTCTCCGTCAACCTCGCAACCGGCGTGCCGATGGTCTACAAGCTGAACGCGGACTCGACCGTCGCCTCCAAGGATGTGCTCGGCGATATGTCCGCCGCCCACTGAGGTACGTAACTCAAAAAGCTTAAGACGTGCCTTGCGGAAGCGGGCACGTCTTTTGTTTCCGGCGTCTTCATCAAGCCGTCATGGAAAAGCAGCAAAGAGTGCTAGTCTTGGACCGTCCGAATCGGACCTGATCCTCCCTTTCATCGGAAATGATCGTGCGATACGCCCTTTATGTTGCCCCGCCGGAAGACCATCCCTTGAGCGACAGCGCACGCACCTGGCTCGGCCGCGATGCCTTTACCGGCGCCACCCTTTCCCCGCCAGCGCTTGACCGCATCGATGCAGACAGCTGGCGGCTATGGACCGCCGATCCCCGCCGTTATGGTTTTCATGCCACGATCAAGGCTCCGTTCAGACTGAAGGACGGGCAGGACAAGGCCGGGCTTCTTGCCGCGTTCGACACCTTTTGCCGCAATCAGAACCCGTTCCGCATAAAGCTTGCGCTTGCGGCGATCGGACCGTTCTTCGCCCTGATCGAGGCGGAAAAATCGGAGGCGCTTGCGCAATTTGCGGCCGCGGTCGTCACCGGTTTTGAGCCTTTCCGGGCACCGCTTTCCGAAGCGGACTATGCCCGTCGCCGCCCGGAACGCCTGTCGGACAGGGAGCGGGCGCTGCTTGATCTCTGGGGCTATCCTTATGTCTTCGATCAGTTTCAGTTCCACATGAGCCTGACCGGACCCGTACCTCAGGAGCGTCAGGACGATGTGTATGCAGCGTTGAAAGGCCATTTCGACGCCTTTATCGGCAAGGATCTTGCCATTTCCCATCTTGCCCTTTTTGAGGAGCCGGAACCGGGCGCGGATTTCCGTGTGCTCGCCATCCGCCCGCTTGGTCTGTGAGAGTTCTGATATATGACCGCTGAACTGGTTTTGAAAAATGCACGCATCGTCACCGAAGATCAGGTGCTTTCCGGTGCGGTGAAAATTGTCGATGGCAGGATCGCCGATATCTGTGAAGGCGCGCAAAGCGTCGGTGAGGATATGGCGGGCGACTATCTGATCCCCGGACTGGTGGAACTGCATACGGATCATCTGGAGACGCATTATTCGCCGCGCGCCGGTCTGCGCTGGAACAAGATTGCCGCGATCCAGGCTCATGATGCGCAGGTCGCAACCTCCGGCATCACCACGGTGTTTGACTGTCTTCGCATGGGCGCGGAGCTTGATTCCGGCTTCCGGCGCGGCGAGATGCGCGAGATGGCCGATGCCATCCAGAAGGCTTCGCGTGACGGACGGTTGCGGGCCGATCACCTTCTGCATCTGCGCTGCGAAGTCTCGACCGCCGATGTGCTGGAGCATGTCGAGGATTTTGCCGACGATCCGCATGTGCGGCTTGTATCGCTGATGGATCATGCCCCCGGTCAGCGTCAGTTCCAGACCATGGATCAGTATATTTTCTACTACAAGACGTCGCGCGGGCTCTCCGACGAGGCATTTGCCGATTATGTGCGGCGGCGTCTGGAGGCGTCAGACCGCTATGCAAAGCCGCATCGCGTCGCCCTTGCCCGGTTCTGCGCCGAGCGCGGCATTGCGCTTGCAAGCCATGACGACGCAACGCTTGACCATGTGGAAGAGGCACGGTCCTACCAGACCCGGCTTGCCGAGTTTCCAACCTCCATCGAGGCTGCCCGCGCGTCGCATGAGGCCGGTATGAGCGTGTTGATGGGCGCGCCGAATGTGGTGCGTGGCGGCTCCCATTCCGGCAATATTGCAGCCAGCGACCTTGCCAGGCTGGGTCTTCTCGATGTGCTTTCCTCAGACTATGTGCCGCTCAGTCTCCTGCATGCGCCATTCCTGCTTGCCGACATGGTGGAGGAGCTTAGCCTTCCTGAAGCCATCGCCTTCGTGTCTGCAACGCCCGCGCGCACCGTGCATCTCAACGATCGCGGACGGATCGCTCAGGGCTTGAGGGCGGATCTGGTGCGTGTTGAACGGCTGGATGATGTACCGGTTGTTCGCTCTGTCTGGCGGGAAGGCCGGAGGGTGGCCTGATGGCGGAAGGAAGCGGCACCGGGCCGGGACTTCTGCTCGCCGTGGTGGGGCCGAGCGGCGCAGGCAAGGATACGCTGATCGATGCGGCAGCGCGTCATTTTGCCAGCCATCCCCGACTGACGATTGCTAGGCGCGTCATTACCCGGCCGGCGGAGGCAGGCGGGGAGGATCACCAGACAGCGACGGATGAGGAATTCGAAGCCCTGCGCGCAAGTGGTGCCTTCGCCTGCTACTGGCAAGCCCATGGCCTTTCCTATGGCATTCCGCGGACAACGCTTGACGCCCTCGAACGGGGTGATCTGGTGATCGCCAATGGCTCCCGCTCGGCGCTCCGCTATTTCAAGGCGGCTTTTCCGCGTCTCAAAGTGCTGAACATCACCGCTCGCCCGGATGTGCTTGCCGAGCGGCTCGCCGCCCGGGGCCGCGAAAGCCGGGAGGAGATCCTCGCGCGGCTTTCGCGCTCGAACCTGACGGTCGAGGGCGACTTTGATGTCGTGATGCTCGACAATTCCGGAAGCCTTGAAGAGGGGGAACGCCGGATGATCACCGTTATCGCGGGGCTATTGGACTGAGAATGGAAGGAGGCCTCAGTGGGCCTCATCCCAGTTGTTTGCCGCACGCGCATCCACCTTCAGCGGCACGCGCATGGAAAGCGCCGGCATGGCAGCATTTTCCATGACATCGGTGATCAGCGGAATGCTGGCTTCGATTTCGGCCTCTTCCACCTCGAAGATCAGTTCGTCATGCACCTGCAACAGCATGCGGGCTTTCAGCCCTGCTGCATCAAGGGCCGGTTCGATCCTGATCATCGCGCGCCGGATGATATCGGCGGCCGACCCCTGGATCGGCGCATTGATCGCCGCCCGTTCATTGAAGGCGCGTACGCTCGGATTGGAGGACCGGATATCCGGATAATGGATCCGGCGGCCAAAAATCGTTTCGACATAGCCCTTGTCTCGCGCAAGCGCCTTGGTGGCATCCATATAGTCGCGGATACCCGGGAAGCGCTCGAAATACCGCTTGATGTAGTCACCCGCTTCCGACCGTTCTATGCCGAGCTGGTTTGCAAGCCCGAAGGCGGAAATGCCGTAGACGATACCGAAATTGATCGCCTTGGCGCGACGCCGCACATCCGACGGCATGCCCTCCACCGGCACACCGAACATTTCCGATGCCGTCATCGCATGAATGTCGATCCCGTCTGCAAAGGCCTGCCGAAGCTGCGGAATATCGGCGACATGGGCCAGAACCCGAAGCTCGATCTGGCTGTAATCGGCAGAGATCAGCTTGTGGCCCGGTGTGGAAATGAAGGCGGTCCTGATCTTGCGGCCTTCGGCCGTGCGTACCGGAATGTTCTGCAGGTTGGGTTCTGATGAGGAGAGCCGCCCGGTCGTGGTGGATGCCATGGAGTAGGACGTGTGCACCCGTCTGGTCTGCGGATGGATATAGCCTGGAAGCGCATCGGTATAGGTGGATTTCAGCTTGGTCAGCTGTCTCCAGTCGACGATCTTGCGGGGCAGATCATGGCCGGTTGCGGCAAGATCTTCGAGCACCTGCGCGGAGGTGGACCACTGGCCGGTCTTGGTTTTCGCGCCGCCGGGAAGGCCCATCTTCCCGAACAGGATATCGCCAAGCTGTTTCGGCGAGCCGATGGTGAAGCGTTCACCCGCAAGCTGGTAAATCTCATCCTCAAGCGCTGCTGCCCCTTGCGCCAGCTCGCCGGAAAGCCGCGCGAGGATCTGCCGGTCGACCGATATGCCGCGCGCCTCCATGCGGGCGAGAACCGGCACCAGCGGCCGCTCCAGCCGTTCATAAACGGAAACGAGCCCCCGCGCGGCCAGGAACGGCTTCATCACGAACCAGAGGCGCAACGTCACATCCGCATCTTCGGCGGCATATTCGGTCGCCTTGTCGATCGCGACCTGATCGAAGGTGACCAGCGATTTGCCGGAGCCTGCGACATCCTTGAAGGCAATCGGCACATGACCGAGCCAGCGTTCGGACAGCGGATCCATGCCATGGCTGCCGGTACCGCCTTCGAGAACATAGGAGATCAGCATCGTGTCATCGAAGTTTTTCACCTCGATGCCGTAGCGCGTCATCAGCAGATAGTCATATTTGAGGTTCTGTGCGACCTTGAGAACAGCTGGATCCTCGAGCAGATCTTTCAGGAGCGGCAGGGCATCGCCAAGCGCGATCTGTCCTTCGGCGAGGTTGCCGCCACCGAACAGGTCTCCATTGCCGGAGCGATGGGCGAGCGGCACATAGGCGGCCCGGATGCCATCCGGGCCGCCGGTCTGGCGGCTCTTGGCAACGGCCAGCGAAAAGCCGACGAGATCCGCCTGCATCGCATCCAGCGAAGTGCTTTCCGTATCAAAGGCGACGAGGCCTGTTTCTTTCGCATCGGCAATCCAGCGCTTCAGTGCGTCGAGATCGCGGATCGTCTGGTAGCGGCTGCGGTCGATCACCTGATCCTTGAAGAGCGCTTCCCTTTCAAGGGCATGGGCGAGAAGCGCGTCCTCACCGGCGTTGAGTACAGACGAGGGTGCTGTCGCGGGCTTGCTGTCCGCGACGGATGCAATGCCGGTTTCCACTGCCTCCGGCGCGTCCATATCCGGCCCATGGGCCTCCGCCACACGTTCGACCGTGACGAGAGCGGCTTCAATCGATGATGCATCCGTGCCGGTCGCATCCGCGACCCGGCGCGTCAGCGTGGTAAATTCCATGGCCTTCAGAAAGGCGATGAGGCGCGGCCCATCCTGCGGATGAAGCACGAGATCGGCAAGCGGCCGGTCCACCGGTGTATCGACCTTCAGCGTCACCAGTTGCCGGGAAATTCGCACCAGGTCGATATTTGCAAGAATGTTTTCCCGCCGCTTCTGCTGCTTGATTTCGCCTGCACGGGCAAGCAGCGTATCAAGATCGCCATATTCTTCGAGCAACTGCGCCGCCGTCTTCGGTCCGATCCCCGGAACACCCGGCACATTGTCGGTGGAATCACCGGTCAGGGCCTGCAGGTCGATCATCTTTTCCGGCGGCACGCCCCATTTTTCGATGACTTCCGGGATGGAAATCTGCTTGTCCTTCATGCTGTCATACATATGGACATTCGGCGTCACGAGCTGCATCAGGTCCTTGTCAGAAGAGATGATTGTTACATCTGCGCCTGCTGCTTCGGCCTGGCGTGCATAGGTGGCGATGATATCGTCGGCCTCATAGCCCTCCATCTCGATGCAGGGCAGGTTGAAAGCGCGCGTTGCCTCGCGGATCAGCGAGAATTGCGGGATCAGGTCTTCCGGCGGCGCGGTACGGTTTGCCTTGTAGTCCGGATAAAGCGCATTGCGGAATGTCTTTGAGGAATAGTCGAAGATAACCGCGAAATGGGTGGGTGTCACACCAACCGAGGTGTCGCGCGCATCGGTCAGCAGCTTCCACAGCATGTTGCAGAAGCCGGAGACCGCATTGACCGGCAAGCCATCGGACTTGCGGTTCAGCGGCGGGATGGCGTGAAAGGCACGGAAGATGAAGCCCGAGCCATCGACGAGGAAGAGATGATCACCTTTTTTCATGGTCTATGGATAGCGCCATGGTGCCAAAAGGTCCATCGGGCTTTTGTCCCCGGCCGGTTTCCTACCGCCGAAAATCGGCACCCTCCAACCCGCAGCCAGTTGCTCACCGAAACGTTACCGAATTGTAATTTTTCACGATGGTTGCCACCCTTGAAAAAACACAATTGGAGGGCCAATTCCTAGTCACCGGCGCTTAACGCTGCCGCCGTCTGATTGCCCGCCCGTCCCCCGCATGGCAGTCAGACCCGGACAAAGGCCTCATCCCCTCTCCGGGCCTTTGTCCCCATATTCAGAGCCGCCATGGTCCCGCCTCCAGACCATGGCGGCTTCTTTGTATCCGGGCGCGAAAAATCCGGTTTCGATAGCTTGCGCTGAATCACGGGACGCGCCATGATTCCCAACGAAAACCATAGTCCGGGATCACGGCATGACCCTCAATCGGATGGATTCGGCGACCTATCTCGCAGGGCAGCTTGCCCGGGCCTTTTCCCGGTCGCTGAACCAGCGATCTGAAGCGCTCGGTTTTTCGCCAGGCCAGTTCCCGGTTCTTCTCGAATTGTGGTCGCAGGACGGCCTGACACAAAAGCAGCTGCTGGATCGGGTGGGCATCGAGCAGGCAACCATGGCCAATACGCTGTCACGCATGGAGCGAGACGGGCTGATCGAACGCCGCCCGCATCCGAAGGACCGGCGCGCGCAACTGGTCTATCTCAGCGACAAGGCGCGGCGGATGGAAGAGGATGCAACAGCCGCCGCCCGCGAGGCGGATCAAGCGCTGTTTGCCGGCTTTCGCCGGTTCGAAAAGGAATTGCTGCTCGAATACATCCGTATGGTGCTGGAAAATGCCCGCAAGCTGGAAAGTGCAGGCGCTCTTGCGCCAGAGAAGCCGAAAGCCGATTGATCAAAATTTGCGGCTGGTGCAGCACGATCTGACAGGCTAGACCTCTTCCTCCGGAAAATTCGTTGCCCGGTCCCACAGCATGCGGGGGCAGTGCCCTGCCCGCTCGCCGACCAAAGAGGATGCCATGTCTGCTGATCTTTCAACCGTTCTGGAACGCGCCGACGGCAATCTGCCCGAGAGCCTCAAGCGTCTGTTTGATCTGGTCCGGATCAAGTCGATCTCGACCGATCCGGCCTATGCCAGCGAATGTCGCCGGGCCGCCGAATGGCTCGTGAAAGAGCTTCGGGAAATCGGCTTTGAGGCTTCGGTGCGCGATACGCCCGGCCATCCGATGGTGGTCGCCCATCAGGGCGCGGGCAAAGCGGATGCGCCGCATGTGCTGTTTTACGGCCATTACGATGTGCAGCCGGTCGATCCGGTTTCGCTTTGGGAAACGGATCCGTTCGAACCGACGATCCGCAAGGAGGGCGGCCATGATGTGATCACCGGTCGCGGCACGTCCGATGACAAGGGACAGTTGCTGACATTCGTGGAGGCCTGCCGCGCCTACCGGCAGGTGCATGGCGCGCTTCCTGTTCGGGTGACGATCCTGTTCGAAGGGGAAGAGGAAAGCGGTTCACCTTCGCTGAAACCCTTCCTTCAGGCCAATGCGGAAGAGCTGAAGGCAGATTTTGCGCTTGTCTGCGATACATCGATGTGGGATCGGCAGACACCTGCCATCTCTGCCGGCCTGCGCGGCATGGTGGGCGAGGAAATCGTGATCCGCGCGGCAAATCGCGATCTGCATTCCGGCTATTACGGCGGCGCGGCGGCAAACCCGATCCACATCTTGTCCCGCATTCTCGCAGGCCTGCATGATGACACGGGTCGCGTGACGCTCGAGGGCTTTTACGAAGGCGTGGAAGAAACGCCGGATGCGGTCAAGGCCATGTGGGAGACGCTTGGCACCTCGACCCGGAAATTCCTTGGCGCTATCGGCCTCTCGGAGCCTTCCGGCGAAAAGGGACGTTCGGTTCTCGAGCTCACCTGGGCACGGCCGACGGCGGAAGTAAACGGCATCGAAGGCGGTTATGCCGGAGAGGGTTTCAAGACGGTGATTGCAGCCAAGGCCTCCGCCAAGGTTTCCTTCCGGCTGGTCGGCAAACAGGATCCGGCGAAGATCCGTGACAGCTTCCGCGCCTATGTGCGCTCGAAGATCCCGGCCGATTGCTCGGTTGAGTTTCATGAACATGGCGGCTCGCCCGCCATCCAGCTTCCATATGATTCCGCGCTTCTGACCAAGGCCAAACAGGCGCTTTCCGCCGAATGGCCGAAGGAAGCGGTGGTGATCGGCATGGGCGGCTCCATCCCGATCGTCGGTGATTTCCAGAAGATGCTCGGAATGGAATCGCTTCTTACCGGCTTTGCGCTCTCGGATGATCGTATCCATTCGCCAAACGAAAAATATGATCTGGCGAGCTTCCACAAGGGGATCCGCTCCTGGATTCGCATTCTCGACAAGCTGGCGGGTTGAAAATCTGCAGGGAGCGCCTGGGTCTTCACCCGGTCTCTGCGCGCTCCTCTGCATTTCAAGCATGGTGAGCGTTGCGCTTCTTCGCAGATGCAAAAGAAAAAATGCAAAAGGCCGGTCATGAACCGGCCTTTCTTGTGTCTCGGGGGCTGCCAGTACATCCGTGGTCAGCACCGTCGACCGATGATTGCCGGGCATTGCCCGAAATCCATTCCGCGACAGTAATCGAAGATGGTTAACAATCTGTAAACTGCAAGATGGGAATCCAAATGCCCGGTTTCAAGGGCATTTTGCAACAATCTGGTGAAAACAGAACAAGAGCGGCCACAGCCTGCAAAGACAAAGCCCGGCGCGGGAGGAGCGCCGGGCTTCGAATGCTGACTGGCAAACAATTGGGAGGAGGAGGATTGCCAGTCTCCACGAAGGACGCTGGGAGGAGGAGTGCGTCGCTTCGATGCTTGAAATTTAACCGATTGGTCAGGAATGAAAACTGTTATTGATGCAGTGCAGCAATGCAAAAAATGCATGGCTCAAAAAGAGGCTTGCGAAGGTTTTGCCCGCTTTTTAAACATTGGAGCATGAGCCTCGAATCCGTCACCGCCTTTTTCAGCGAAAACGCACCCGATATTGCCGTCCTCGTCACCGAAGCAAGTTCGGCAACGGTGCCGCTGGCCGCCGAAGCGCACGGGGTTCTGCCTGAGCAGATTGCCAAGACCATCTGCCTGAGGGTGGCAGAAACTGTCATTCTGGTGGTAATGTCGGGCACTGCGAGGCTGGACAACCGCAAGTTCAAGGACCGTTTCGGTGTGAAGCCGCGTATGCTTGAAGCGGACGAAGTGCTGACACTGACAAGCCATCCTGTGGGCGGGGTCTGTCCCTTCGGCCTTGCAACACCGATGCCGGTGTATTGTGACCTGTCGCTCAAAGCCTTCAACGAGGTCGTACCGGCTGCTGGCGCCACCAATGCAGCGGTGCGGATCAACCCTTTGCGCATGGCTGCACTGACGAAGGCAGAATGGGCCGATCTCGCCCAGGCCCCGAAGATCGAAGGCGATGAAACGGCTTAACCAGCTGTTAACCGCCCCTTAAAACGCCGTAATTTACAATCATCGCCTGCAGAACGCGGGATAAGTCGCGGGGCATCACGCCGGTTGCCCTTTACAAAGGCAGATACCGGAGCTTGAGCGGACAGGGCATGGCAGGCAGAAACAGGTCGGACAACAGGATCGAGCCTTCTTTCGAGGGCGAGCGACGGCGCACAGACGATGATTTCCGTCTGGACGCCGATGACCGGGTGACTGACACGAAACCGCGCAAACGCAAGGAAGCGGGCAAGGGCGCGCACACACCGGCGCAGGAGCCGCGCGGACGCGGCAAATCCAGACCGCGCCCGCGTTCCTCCTTCGGTTTCTTCGGGCTTATTCGCCGCTTGCTCTACTGGATGATCGTGCTTGGCATCTGGGGTACAATCGCCGTTGCCGGTCTTGTGCTTTACTATGGCGCACGCATGCCGAGTGCCGACAGCTGGAAAATCCCGGAGCGACCGCCAAATGTGAAGATCACCGCTGTCGATGGCTCGGTTATCGCCAATCGCGGCGCCACCGGCGGCGAGGAACTGACCCTTCAGGAAATGTCGCCCTATATTCCGATGGCGGTAGTGGCAATCGAGGACCGGCGGTTCTACAGCCATTTCGGGGTCGATCCGCTGGGCCTTGGCCGTGCCATGGTGCGTAATGTTATGGCGGGACACATGATCCAGGGCGGCTCGACGCTGACGCAGCAGCTTGCCAAGAACCTGTTCCTCTCACCCGACCGCACACTGGAGCGCAAGGTGCAGGAAGTATTGCTGGCCCTGTGGCTGGAGCAGAAATATTCCAAGGATGAAATCCTGACCATGTATCTGAACCGGGTGTTTTTCGGTTCGAATGCCTATGGGGTGGAAGCGGCCTCGCGCCGCTATTTCAACAAATCCGCCCGCGATGTGACGCTGGGTGAAGCGGCCCTTCTCGCCGGACTTCTGAAGGCCCCCTCCCGGCTTTCGCCCGCCCGTGACCCGGATGCGGCCGAAGCGCGGGCACAGGTTGTGCTGGGTGCTATGCGCGACGAGGGGCTGATCACCGAATCCGAAATCAAGACGGCCATGTCCTCGCCACCCACCAAGGCGAAGAGTTACTGGTCCGGCGCGCAATATTATGCTGCCGACATGGTGATGGATGAGCTGCCATCGCTGATCGGTGGTGATGTGAAGCAGGATATCGTGGTCGACACGACCATCGACATGGGCCTTGAACGCCATGCGGAAGACGTGATTGCGCTCGCCATCGCCAAGAATGGCAAGAAATTCAACGTCTCCCAGGGCGCGCTGGTCTCGATTGACGGAACCGGTGCGATCCGCGCCGTGGTCGGTGGACGCGACTATGCAGCCAGCCAGTACAATCGGGCCACCAAGGCCAAGCGCCAGCCGGGCTCCGCCTTCAAGCCCTTCGTCTATGCGGCAGCGCTTGAAATGGGCGACACACCCGCAACCATCTATAATGATACCCGCATCCGGATTGGCAACTGGACGCCCGAAAACTACGAGGGCAAATATAATGGCCCGGTCAGTCTTGCCGAAGCGCTTGCCCGTTCGCTGAACACAGTAGCGGCCCAGCTTGTGATGCATGCGGGACCGGAGAGGGTCATCCAGCTTGCCCGTCGGCTTGGCATAACATCGGAACTGCAGAATAACGCATCGATTGCACTTGGCACTTCGGAAGTCTCGCTGATGGAGCTGACCGGAGCCTATGCCTCCTTCATGAATGGCGGCTACAAGGCGACCCCGCACATCATCCGCCGCATCACGACACCCGATGGCAAGGTGCTCTACGAAAACACCTATGACGAACCACCGCGCGTGCTCAGCGAAAAGGTGACGGTGGACATGAACTACATGATGGGTCAGGTCATCGCCATCGGCACCGGCAAGAAGGCAGCGCTTCCCGGCTGGCAGGTGGCGGGCAAGACCGGCACCACGCAATCCTATCGCGACGCCCTGTTTCTGGGCTTTACCAGCAATCTGACGACCGGCGTCTGGTTTGGCAATGATGATGGCAAGTTCATGAACAAGGTCACCGGCGGCGGCCTGCCTGCCATGACCTGGAAGAGCTTCATGGTGGCTGCCCATCAGGGGCTTTCGCCTGCGCCGCTGTTCGGCAACGGCCAGCCGTCCGAAAATCTGGGGCTCACCGTATCCGATGTGATTGCCGCCAGTACGGATGCCTATCCGGAGGCGCCGGCCGGGACCGATATCCAGAATGCCGACATGACGCCGGACCCGAATCTGATGCCATCGCAGAACGGATCTGTGCTGGAAGGTCCGGTTCCGCGGCGAACAACGCTTCTCGATATCCTGATGGGCCGCTGACGGCACGGCCCGCGCAAGGCGGTTGCGCTATTGCGGCTCCGTAGCGCTGCGCGGCCGACAAAGAAAACCGTCCTCCATGTCATTTTTGGCCTTTTCTTCCGGTCCGCATGCCTTGCAGGGATGAAAACCGCTTCTTATATACGCCGCATAACCGCAGCGATCACTGCGACTGAACTGAAATCATTCCCGTTAGGGGCTCTTATTCGGAATGCCTGACCGGGTTCCGGGAGCCTGCTTCAAGGAGAGTAGACATGGCGAAAGTAATTGGTATCGACCTTGGAACGACGAATTCCTGCGTGGCCGTCATGGATGGCAAAGACGTCAAGGTCATCGAGAATGCCGAAGGTGCACGCACGACCCCTTCGATGGTTGCCTTTTCTGACGATGGCGAGCGCCTTGTCGGCCAGCCCGCAAAGCGTCAGGCCGTCACCAATCCGGTGAACACCCTCTTTGCCGTGAAGCGCCTGATCGGCCGCCGTCACGAAGACCCGACCGTCGAGAAGGACAAGGCACTGGTGCCGTTCAAGATCGTCAAGGGTGACAATGGCGATGCATGGGTCGAGGCCAATGGCAAGGGCTATTCTCCCTCGCAGATTTCGGCCATGATCCTGCAGAAGATGAAGGAAACGGCCGAATCCTACCTCGGTGAAAAGATCGAGAAGGCCGTGATCACCGTTCCGGCCTATTTCAACGATGCCCAGCGCCAGGCCACCAAGGATGCAGGCCGGATTGCCGGTCTCGAAGTTCTGCGCATCATCAACGAGCCCACCGCGGCAGCCCTTGCCTATGGCCTCGACAAGAAGGATGGCAAGACCATTGCCGTTTATGACCTTGGCGGCGGCACCTTCGATATCTCGGTTCTGGAAATCGGCGACGGCGTGTTCGAGGTGAAGTCCACCAATGGCGACACGTTCCTCGGCGGTGAAGACTTCGACATGCGTCTCGTCGAATATCTTGCAGCTGAATTCAAGAAAGACAACGGCATCGACCTGAAGAACGACAAGCTTGCGCTTCAGCGTCTGAAGGAAGCCGCCGAAAAGGCGAAGATCGAGCTTTCGTCCTCGCAGCAGACCGAAATCAACCTGCCGTTCATCACGGCGGATGCGTCCGGTCCCAAGCACCTGACCATGAAGCTCACCCGCGCCAAGTTCGAAAGCCTGGTGGATGATCTCGTCCAGCGCACCGTTGCACCCTGCAAGGCAGCGCTCAAGGATGCAGGCATTACCGCGGCTGAAATCGATGAAGTGGTGCTTGTCGGCGGCATGAGCCGCATGCCGAAGGTTCAGGAAACCGTGAAGCAGCTGTTCGGCAAGGAGCCGCACAAGGGCGTGAACCCGGATGAAGTGGTTGCCATGGGTGCCGCCATTCAGGCCGGCGTTCTGCAGGGCGATGTCAAGGACGTGCTGCTTCTCGACGTGACCCCGCTCTCGCTCGGCATCGAAACGCTGGGTGGCGTGTTCACCCGCCTGATCGAACGCAATACCACGATCCCGACCAAGAAGAGCCAGGTGTTCTCGACGGCTGAAGACAACCAGCAGGCCGTGACCATCCGTGTTTCGCAGGGCGAACGTGAAATGGCTGCGGACAACAAGCTGCTCGGCCAGTTCGACCTCGTCGGTCTACCCCCGGCTCCGCGCGGCATGCCGCAGATCGAAGTGACCTTCGACATCGACGCCAACGGCATCGTGCAGGTCTCGGCCAAGGACAAGGGCACCGGCAAGGAACAGCAGATCCGCATCCAGGCTTCCGGTGGTCTTTCTGACGCCGACATCGAGAAGATGGTGAAGGACGCGGAAGCGCATGCGGCCGAGGACAAGAAGCGCCGCGAAGGCGTGGAAGCCAAGAATCAGGCCGAAAGCCTCATTCACTCGACGGAAAAGTCGCTGAAGGAATATGGTGACAAGGTTTCCGAAGCGGACCGCAACACCATCACCGAGGCGATTGCCACGCTGAAGACCGCCATCGAGGCCTCCGAGCCGAATGCGGAAGACATTCAGGCAAAGACCCAGACCCTGATGGAAGTGTCCATGAAGCTCGGCCAGGCGATCTATGAAGCCCAGCAGGCGGAAGCCGGCAAGGGTGAGGCAGGCGCGGACGGCGACGACAATGTCGTGGATGCCGACTATGAGGAAGTCAAGGACGACGACCGCAAGCGTTCCGCTTGAGGCCATCGACCGGGACCGGTCCCGACCGCTTGCCTTCAAAGGCAGCGGAACGAGAGCTTGATCCGAGCCGCGCGTCAGCCATGGCGCGCGGCTTTCAAGAACGTGGTCCCGCCTGTATCGTCCAGCACAATCCTTATCCATTGGGTCCATCGGGTCTCAATGGAGGACAAGACCGGAGCCTGAACCAGCATGGCGAAAGCTGACTTTTACGAGACCCTGGGTGTCGGCAAGACCGCAGACGAGAAGGAGCTGAAGAGCGCCTTCCGCAAGCTGGCCATGAAGTATCACCCGGACAAGAACCCCGGCGATGCCGAGGCGGAAAAGAAGTTCAAGGAACTGAATGAAGCCTATGAAACACTGAAAGACCCGCAAAAGCGGGCTGCCTACGATCGTTATGGCCATGCCGCCTTCGAACAGGGCGGCGGTGGCTTCGGTGGCGGCGGCGGCTTTGGCGGCGGCGGTTTCGGTGGCGGCGGCTTCTCCGACATTTTCGAGGATATCTTTGGCGAGATGATGGGCGGTGGCCGGGCCCGCCGTGGCTCTGGTGGTCGCGAGCGCGGGGCGGACCTGCGCTACAATATGGAAATCTCGCTCGAGGAAAGCTTTACCGGCAAGACGGCGCAGATCCGCGTGCCGACAGCAATCACCTGCGATGCCTGTACCGGCACCGGTGCGAAGCCCGGTTCAAAGCCGGTGTCCTGCGGCACCTGTCACGGCTCCGGCCGGGTACGCTCTGCACAGGGTTTCTTCTCCGTGGAACGCACCTGCCCGACCTGTCAGGGCCGCGGCCAGACGATTTCCGACCCTTGCGGCAAATGCCACGGCCATGGCCGGGTTACCGAAGAGCGCTCGCTTTCGGTCAACATTCCGGCGGGGATCGAAGACGGCACGCGCATTCGCCTGCAGGGCGAAGGGGAAGCCGGATTGCGCGGCGGACCCGCGGGCGATCTCTATATCTTCCTGTCGGTGGCACCGCATCCGTTCTTCAAGCGAGACGGAGCCGATCTCTATTGCACCGTGCCGGTATCGATGACAACGGCTGCCCTTGGCGGCAAGTTCGATGTGACGACACTCGACGGCAGCAAGTCGCGGGTGACGATCCCGGAGGGCACCCAGGCCGGAAAGCAGTTCCGCCTGAAGGGCAAGGGCATGCCGGTGTTGCGCTCCCAGCAGGTGGGTGATCTCTATATCCAGATTCATATCGAGACACCACAGAAGCTGACAAAGCGCCAGCGCGAACTGTTGCAGGAATTCGAACAGATTTCCTCGAAGGAAAACAATCCGGAAAGTGCAGGTTTTTTTGCCCGCATGAAGGATTTCTTCGATACGCTGAGTGACTGACGGGCAAGCGCCGCAAAACCTACCTGAAGGCGGGATTCACCCCGCCTTTCGCCTATTGGCAAGGCGTTTCGAAAACGGATGCAAGACCCGGGCGAACAGGCTATAGGACGGATCGCCCGTGCAACCGGATCATCCATGCCACACAAGGTTTTCATTGAGGAACTGAGGCTCGCCGCCTTCCGCAACTATGCGGAAGCTGCGCTTGTGCTTGACCAGCGCCATGTGGTTCTGACCGGTGACAATGGATCGGGAAAGACCAATCTGCTGGAAGCGATCTCCTTCCTTTCACCGGGCAAGGGCATGCGCCGGGCGGCCTATGCCGACGTGGTCAATGACGCTTCGGACAACGGCTTTTCGATCTTTGCGCGGCTGCACGGCATGGAAGGCGAGGTGGAGATCGGCACCGGTTGCGAGACCCGGGAGGAAGGCGCGGCCAGACGGCTGAAAATCAACGGCACCCAGGCAAAAAGCGCCGACGAGCTGACCGATCACCTGCGCGTCGCCTGGCTGACCCCTGCCATGGACGGCCTATTTACCGGTCCAGCGGGCGACAGGCGCCGCTTTCTTGACCGGCTGGTGTTGTCGATCGATCCGGCCCATGGCCGCCGGGCAAACGATTTCGAGCGCGCCATGCGAAGCCGCAACCGACTTCTGTCCGAAGGGCGCATGGATCCGGTCTGGCTGAGAGGCCTGGAACAACAGATGGCCGAACTGGGCATCGCGATGGCACTCGCAAGACGGGATATGCTTGGCTATCTCGCCCATCTGATTGCTGAAACCCAGGGCCACTCGCCCTTTCCCTCGGCAGGCCTGACACTGACCGGATTTCTTGATCAGGGGCTTGAGCGCCCAGCCGTCGAGCTTGAAGAAGACTATGCGTCCATGCTGGCCGAAGGTCGGTATCGCGACGCGAGCGCCGGGCGCACACTGGAAGGTCCGCACCGCGCCGACCTTCTCGTCTTTCATACCGAGAAGAACATGGATGCCGCCCGTTGCTCGACCGGCGAACAGAAGGCACTGCTGATCGGTCTGGTTCTCGCCCATGCCCGGCTTGTGGCCAATATGACCGGCCATGCGCCGCTGCTTTTGCTGGATGAAATCGCAGCCCATCTTGACGAAGGCCGCCGCGCGGCTCTGTTCAACCTGATCGACGAGCTTGGCGGACAGGCTTTCATGACGGGGACCGACCGACTGCTTTTCAACGCGCTTGACGATCGCGCCCGCTATTTTACCGTCGCGGCCGGAAAGCTTTACGGCTAGGATTACGGCATGGAGCACGAAGACAGCCTCAGCGCCGAAGAGATCGAACGCTACAAGCGCCATATCCTTTTGCCGGAAATCGGTGGGCCGGGACAGCAGGCGTTGAAGCGGGCGCGTGTTCTGGTGCTCGGTGCCGGTGGACTTGGAGCGCCGGTGCTGCACTATCTGGGTGCAGCCGGTGTCGGCACGCTGGGCATCGCAGATGATGATCGCGTCTCGCTTTCCAACCTGCAAAGGCAGGTGATCCACGATACCGGTACACTGGGCGAAGAAAAGACCGAAAGTGCAGCGCGCGCGCTCGCAAGGCTCAATCCGCATGTGCGGGTCATCCGTTTCGGGGAACGCCTGACGGGAGATAGTGCTGCCCGTCTTCTCTCCGGTTTTGATCTGCTGATCGACGGAACGGACAATTTCGATACCCGTTATGCGGCCGCAGATGCGGCGGAAGCCGCCCATATTCCGCTCGTCACCGGTGCTGTCGGGCGCTTCGATGGCTCTGTCACCGTTCTGAAACCCCATGAAACGGATACGGATGGCAACCCCTATCCGACCTATCGCGATCTCTTCCCCACCCCTCCCCCGCCTGGTCTTGTTCCCGTCTGTGCGGAAGCAGGCGTGATCGGTGCGCTCACCGGCGTGATCGGCACGCTGATGGCCATGGAAGCGATCAAACTGATAACCGGCATTGGTGAACCGCTCGTCGGACGTCTGCTTCTCTACGATGGGCTCGCCGCCCGCTTCGATACGGTGCGCTACCGCCGCCGGGCTGCAAAACCGTGACAGTCCAGGGACCACGGACCATCGATCCCGACCGGGACGACATGGAGGCGCTTCGCCAGCTCGTCCTCGCAGCCTTTGCCTCTATGGATGGTGTGATCGATCCGCCTTCCTCCGCCCTCCAGTTGACCGCCGACAGTCTGCGTGAAAAGGCAAGGCACGAGACCGGTTTTGTTATCGAGGATCGCGGGGTGCCCCTCGCCTGCCTCTTTGCGCGCGACGAACCGCCCGATACGCTCTATATCGGCAAGTTCGCCGTTTTACCGGCCTTTCAGGGAAAGGGTTTCGGACGCCTGCTGATGAGCGCGGCAGAAGATCATGCCAGAGCCCGGGGCTTTTCCCGGCTGCGTCTGGAGACACGGGTGGAACTGGTGGAGAACCATGCCACCTTCCGTCATTTCGGCTTTGAAAAATCGGCGGAAAACAGCCATCCCGGCTATGACCGCCCCACCTCTATTGAAATGGTGAGGCTGCTTCCGAAGCGCGATTAACCGAATTCGAGTTAATATATAATTTTATTATAATAACAATGATTTATGCCCGGTTCGGCAACACACGGTTCGGCGGTCGATGGCCGTCGAAATAGGTCCGGATATTGATGATCACCTTGTCACCCATATCGATGCGGCCCTCGATCGTCGCCGACGACATATGCGGCAGGAGCGTGACCTTGCCTTCCTGCGCCAGCTTGATCAGCTTCGGATTGACCCGCGGTTCGTTCTCGAACACATCGAGACCGGCACCGGCAATCTTTCCGGCACGCAGGCAGGAGATCAGCGCTGCCTCATCGATCACATCGCCGCGTGCGGTGTTGACGATATAGCTGGTCGGCTGCATGAGCGCGAGCCTGCGAGCAGACATCAGGTGGAACGTCGCGGGTGTCGAGGGGCAATTGATCGACACGATATCAACCCGGGCCAGCATCTGGTCAAGGCTGTCCCAATAGGTGGCCTCCAGCGCCTCTTCCGTGGCCGGGCTCACCCGCTTGCGGTTGTGGTAGTGGATTGACAGGCCGAAAGCCTTGGCGCGGCGGGCAACAGCCGTGCCGATGCGACCCATGCCGATGATGCCAATGCGCTTGCCCCAGATGCGGTGGCCCAGCATCCAGGTGGGCGACCAGCCCGCCCATTCACCGCCCTTGTCGGTCAGAATACGGGCCCCTTCGGCAAGGCGGCGCGGCACGGCGAGCAGGAGCGCCATGGTCATATCCGCCGTGTCTTCGGAAAGCACGTTCGGCGTATTGGTCACGGTGATGCCCTTTTTGGCCGCCGCATCCACATCGATATGATCGACGCCGTTGGAAAAGCTTGCAATCAGCTTCAGCTGCGGGCCTGCCGCCTCGATCAGATCCGCGTCGATGCGATCCGTTACCGTCGGCACCAGCACATCGGCAGTTTGCACTGCGTGCTTCAGCTCTTCTGCGCTACGCGGCGCATCGTCCATGTTCAGCTCGGCATCGAACAATTCCCGCATGCGGGTTTCCACCGCGTCCGGCAACTTGCGAGTGATGTAAACCTTGGGTTTTTTCTTGAGCGTCATGGGAGCTTTCAACGGCTTGTTCAGGTCTCATTAACCAAAAGAGACGATAAAATCCAGTCTGGCGATTTCTAACAGACCTGCGGGCGAAGACAAACACCCGTGCGGTTGAGCCTGTTGAAATCATCACCCGGCTCCGGTGCAGGGTTTGTTACCGGACTGAGTATCAGAAACAGAAGCGGCGTAACCCATGCAGATGCCATTTCCCTTGCGCGTTGCCGTTCCCTTGAAGATGCTGGTCGCTCTTCTGGTCACAGGCCTTATGCTTGTTCATCCAGGTCTTGCGGCCGCGCAGGCCGTGAGCAAGGGTCCGAGCGGATTGCCATTGCCACGTTTCGTCAGCCTGAAATCGAAGAAGGTCAATCTGCGGGTTGGCCCGGGCACCACCTATGCTGCATCCTGGATGTACCTGAAGGCCGGCTTGCCTGTTGAAATCATACAGGAATATGACAACTGGCGCCGCATCCGCGATGCGGACGGCACGGAAGGCTGGGTCAATCAGGCGCTGCTTTCCGGCCAGCGCACAGCCGTCACGGCGCCCTGGATGAAGGGCAAGGGAGATGGCGTCTATGTCAACATGCGCCGCGACCCGCAGGCCAATGCCGCCATCATCGCCAAGCTCGAACCGGGCGTGGTGGTGAAACTCGTCGAGTGCAATGGCGACTGGTGTGAGGCCGACTATGACGGCACCGAGGGCTGGCTCTCCCAGGCGGAGATCTGGGGCGCCTATCCCGCCGAAGTCTTCAAATAGGTCTCAGGCGCCGGTCAGGCCTCAGATGAGGCCCGCCTTTTTCCCCGCATCCTTCAGCGATCCGAGCGGGCGCGGCCCGATCTGCTGGATGACAATACCTGCTGCAAGGCAGCCGAGCTTTCCGCAAAGCTCCAGCTCGAGACCCTGCGTATAGCCATAGAGAAAACCGGCCGCAAACAGATCACCCGCGCCGGTCGTGTCGACCAGCTCGCGGATCGTGGTGGCGGCAACGGGAATGCGCTCGCTGCCCTTCAGGATTACGGCACCGTCTTCGCTCATCGTCACGGCGGCAAGCTTGCAATCGGCAGCAAGCAGCGTCAGCGCCCTGTCGAAATCATCGGTTTCATAAAGCGAGAGCGTTTCCTCGCGATTGGCAAAGACGATATCCACCGTGCCGGAACGCATGAGATCGAGAAATTCGGACCGGTAGCGTCCGACGCAGAAGCTGTCGGAAAGCGTCATCGAGGTTTCGCGGCCATTCGCATGGGCAATGCGGCAGCACTCGACGATGGCTTCCTTGGCTCGCGGCGGATCCCATAGATAGCCTTCGAAATAGGTAACCTTGGCATCGGCGACCACATCGGGCTCCACATCGTCCGGTCCGAGCTCGACGCAGGCGCCAAGATAGGTATTCATCGAACGCTCGCCATCCGGGGTCACGAAGATCATCGAGCGGGCGGTCGGCGGAAAGGTGCCCTTCGGCGCGGTTTCGTAATGCACACCCTGCGCGCGGATATCATGGGTGAAGATGCGGCCGAGCTGATCGTCTGCCACCTTGCCGAAATAGGCGGCCCGGCCGCCAAAGCTTGCAACACCGGCCGCCGTATTGCCCGCACTGCCACCCGACGCCTCGATGGCCGGGCCCATGCGGCAATAAAGAAGCTCAGCCCGCTCGGCGTCAATCAGGTTCATTGCCGCTTTTGTAATCGCATTGTCGGCAAGGAACTGATCCTCGCAGCGGGAGATGATGTCGACAATCGCGTTGCCGACGGTCAGCACGTCAAATCTGGTGGTCAAGGAAGGCGCCCCGGTGAATAGAACCGGTAAAGGGTTCTAGCGTTTTTTTCTTGAGAAGGAAGTAAAAAACGCGTCTCTGCCCAAGAAGTCTGGGCAGGGCAACGAAGCGCTGATAAACCCTGAAGCGCAACCGGCAATCCTGCCACTGCCGATCCTTCCGGACTTGCCGAAAGCCTGCCATGTCTGCCGTCCTTCACGATGTCCTGCCCGTCTTTCTGCTGATCCTTGCCGGATGGCTGTCTGTGACGGTGAAGCTGCTGAAGGTGGAGACCGGTGACGCAATGGGGGAGTTTGTCTTTCGCATCGCTGTGCCTGTGCTTCTGTTTCGTACCATCGCGGGTGCGCAGGCTGGCGGGGGCACGCCGATAAAGCTCTGGATCGCCTATTTCTCCGGCGTTGCTGTCGCCTGGACCATCGGCCACCTTGCCGCAACCCGGCTGTTTGGCCGCGACCGGCGGATCGGCGTGATTGCAGGCGTCTCCTCGGCCTTTGCCAACAATGTCTTCATCGGCCTGCCACTGGTCGAGCGCGTGGTGGGCGAACATGGCATCGTGGCCGTTTCCGTGTTGTTGGCCGTGCATCTGCCGCTGATGATGATTGCCGGAACCGTGCTGATGGAAGAGGCCGTGCGGCGCGAAACCGGCACGCCCGGTCGCGGTTTCGTTGCGGTGCTGGGTCAAACCCTCGTCAATCTGGTGCAGAACCCGCTGGTGATTGGTCTGGTAGCCGGAAGTGCATTGAAGTTTTCCGGTCTTGCCCTGCCACCACTGCTCGACAATCTGACCAAACAGGTTGCAGGCATTGCCGGACCTTTGGCGCTGCTTTCCCTTGGCATGGCGTTGAAAGCCTACGGGCTTTCCGGCAATCTTGGATTGGCCAGCCTGATCTCCGCCTTCAAGCTGCTGCTGCTGCCGGCCTGTGTGTTCGTGACCTGCCATCTGATCGGCCTTGATCCGCAATGGACGGCGGCGATGGTTCTCACGTCCTCCGTTCCGACGGGTGTCAATGCCTGGCTGATAGCCAATCGCTTTGGGGCCGGGCAGGGTCTCGCCGCCTCCGCGATCAGTCTTTCGACCCTGCTCGGCGTGCTGACCGTCACCTTCTGGGCAGCCTTTGTCGGCAACGGGCAATGAGAATTTCGACCAGCAAAAAGGGAGATCCGCAATGAAAGGCTACTGGATGATCATCGGCACGGCCGTGACCGATGCCGCACTGCAGCAGGAATATGCCACGCTCTGGGCACCGATTGCCGAAGCCTATGGCGCAAGGGTGATCCGTGGCGAACGGGCCCCGGTAAGACTGGAAGGGCGTGCGGACAGCGAACGGCTTCTGCTCGTCGAATTCCCGTCGCTTGAAAAGGCCAGAGCCTGTTATGACAGCCCGGAATATCAGGCGGCAAAAGCGGTCGCGCAGCGCGCCTCCACGCGCGACCTGATCCTGTTTGAAGGTGATCTCGGCTAACGGCCTGGAGGGAGAAAGATCTCCCTCCAATGCAGGTTCTCAAACTTTTACCCAGCTGCCATTTTTCTTCGAAGACGCGATGCAGGCCTCTACGAAGGCAACGCCCTTCACACCATCCTCCACGGTCGGGTAGATCACGCTGGGGTCACACGCCTCGCCTCTGCGGCGGGCCTGAATTGCCCGGGCCGCTTCCGAATAGATGGTGGCAAAACCTTCGAGATAGCCCTCCGGATGTCCGCCCGGTATGCGGCTCACGCGATTGGCGGCAGCATTTGCCCCGGCGCCTGCCCGCGTCAAGAGCTGGCGCGGTTTGCCAAGCTCTGTAAACCAGAGATAATTCGGGTCCGCCTGCACCCATTCGATGCCGCCCTTGGTGCCATAAACGCGCAGGCGCAGGCCGTTCTCATGACCGGTCGCGACCTGGCTGCACCAGAGCATGCCCTTGGCACCACCGCGGAAACGCAGCATCACATGCGCATTGTCGTCCAGCCTGCGACCCGGCACGAAGGTGTGCACATCGGCCGCCAGCTCTTCAAGCTCCAGCCCGGTGACGAAAGAGGCAAGATTATAGGCATGTGTGCCAATATCCCCCGTTGAGCCACCGGCGCCCGACTGCTTCGGATCGGTGCGCCAGGCGGCCTGCTTCTGGCCGGCCTGTTCGATCGGCTCGGCAAGCCAGTCCTGAGGATACTCGACCTGAACGATCCGGAGCTCGCCAAGATCACCATTCTTCACCATTTCGCGGGCCTGCCGCACCATGGGATAGCCGGTGTAATTATGGGTGAGGATGAAGAGCGCGTCCGATTCCTGCGCCACCTTCATCAGCTTCCTGGCATCGGAAAGATTTGAGGTCAGCGGCTTGTCACAAATCACATGAATGCCGCGTTTCAGAAACTCCCGCGCGGCGGGATAGTGCATATGGTTGGGCGTGACGATGGCGACAGCCTCGATGCCATTCTTCAGCCGCGCCTCGCGGATCGCCATGGATTTGAAGTCGTCATAGGTGCGGGCCGGATCAAGACCAAGCTCAAGGCCCGACTGGCGTGCCTTTTCCGGCGTTGAGGACAAGGCACCGGCCACCAGCTCGTAATGATCATCAATGCGGGCTGCAATACGATGCACGGCGCCGATGAAGGCACCGGAGCCACCGCCGACCATGCCGAGCCGAATACGCGCCTCCCGCTTTTCCGTGCTGCCTTCGATTGCCATGCCACTCCTCCTCACATTCCCTGGTGAACCGGACTGCGCTGATTTAAATCGTTTCGCATTCCGAAATCAATCGGGAAACCGCCCTCTCCCCTGTTCCGTTGCAAGCAGCCACGAGGCACTGGAAAGCAGCGACAAAGCCGCTATCTTGCCTGACATGAAACCCGATGCGCTCCTTTACCCTGCACCGGCGGGCCTCTATTGCCCGGCAGGCGATTTCTATGTTGATCCCGTCGAGCCGGTTGCCCGGGCGCTGATCACGCATGGCCATTCCGACCATGCCCGCGCCGGACATGGTGCCGTGCTCGCAAGCCGCGAGACGCTGGATATCATGCGTATCCGGATGGGGGAGGATTTCTGCGCAGAGGCGCAGGTGGCAATCCCCGGGGAGCCCGTCTCGATCCGGGGCGTCACCGTTTCCTTCCATCCCGCAGGCCATGTGCTGGGCTCCTGCCAGATCCGCATCGAACACAAGGGTTGCCAAATCGTCGTTTCGGGCGATTACAAGCGTGGCATAGACCCCACTGCGGCCCCTTTCGAGCCGGTCGCCTGCGATGTCTTCATCACCGAGGCCACCTTTGGCCTGCCGGTATTCCGCCATCCGGATCCGCTGCTGGAAACGGCGAAGCTCCTTTCCTCGCTGCGCCAGTTTGATCAGCGCACCCACTTTGTCGGCGCCTATGCGCTGGGCAAGGCACAGCGGGTGATCTCGCTCCTGCGAAGAGGCGGCTATGACGAGCCGATCTATCTGCATGGCGCAATGACCAGACTTTGCGATTATTATCAGGCCGAGGGTATCGATCTTGGGCCATTGCGCGCGGTTGCCGATGAGCCGGCCGCGGATTTTTGCGGTCGCGTGGTGATCGGCCCGCCATCGGCATTCGGTGGCACCTGGATGCGGCGCTTTGCCGATCCCTTGCCTGCCTTTGCCTCGGGATGGATGATGGTTCGCCAGCGTGCCCGACAAAGGGGCGTTGAATTGCCACTGGTGATTTCCGATCATTGTGACTGGCAGGAACTGACCGAGACAATCCGCGAGCTTTCCCCGGCTGAAGTCTGGGTGACGCATGGGCGTGAGGAAGCCTTGGTTCGCTGGTGCGGATTGAACGGCATTGCGGCACGTCCCCTCCATCTCATCGGTTACGAGGACGAGGGGGACGCATGAAGGCCTTTTCAACCCTTCTCGACCGTCTGGTGCTGACCCCGGGCCGCAATGCAAAACGGCAGTTGCTCGCAGACTATTTTCGCGCCACGCCCGATCCGGACCGGGGCTATGCGCTCGCCGCCATTGCCGGCACGCTCGATGTTTTGCATGTCAAGCCAAAGCTTCTGCGCGAACTGGTGATGGAACGCATCGATGCGGAGCTCTTCCGCTATTCCTACGACTATGTGGGCGATCTTGCCGAAACCATCGCCCTGATCTGGGATCATGATGGCGTACCGGAAGAGGCGGCGTTTGATGCCGGGCTTCGCCTCGGCGCAGTGGTAGAGGCATTGAATGGAGCGGGCAAGCTTCAGGTGCGGCCGCTCGTGCGCTCCCTTCTGAACCGGCTCGATGCATCCGGGCGCTATGCCTTCATCAAACTTGCAACCGGCGGCCTGCGGATGGGGATTTCCGCAAAGCTCGCGATGCAGGCACTCGCCGATCTCGGGACGCAGGATGCGGGCGAGATCGAGGCCCTCTGGCATGGGCTCGCCCCTCCCTATGAAAGCCTGTTTGCCTGGATCGAAGGCCGGGCCGGGCCGCCGGAAATGTCGGCGCCTGTGATCTTTCATCCCGTAATGCTGGCAAATCCCGTCGAGCCCGGCGATCTCGAGACACTTACACCCTCCCTTTATGCGGCAGAATGGAAATGGGACGGGATTCGCATTCAGATCACACGCCGCAAGGAAACGGTGCGCCTCTTTTCCCGAAGTGGTGAGGATATTTCGGGGAGTTTTCCCGATCTCATCGACGCCATTCCGTTCGAGGGTACCATTGATGGCGAATTGCTGGTCGGCAGCCGGAATGAGCAAGGCCGGCTTTCGGCGCGGCCCTTTTCGGACCTCCAGCAAAGGCTCAACCGCAAATCGGTCTCGGGCAAGGTAATCGAGGAATTTCCGGTCTTTGTGCGCGCCTATGATCTTCTCTTTCAGGGAGAGCAGGATGTGCGGCCAATGCCGTTCGAAGCCCGTCGCGCGCGGCTGGCAGAGCTGATTTCTGCAGCCGGAAATGCGCCATTCGATCTTTCGCCGCTGGTTGATTTCGCAAGCTTCGAAGCGCTCGACCGCCTACGTCTTTCCCCGCCGGATCCGGTCATCGAAGGGGTGATGCTGAAGCGACGCGACAGCGTCTATCAGGCAGGCCGTATGAAAGGTCCCTGGTTCAAGTGGAAGCGGGATCCGCATGTCATCGATGCGGTGCTGATTTATGCCCAGCGCGGCCATGGCAAACGTTCGAGCTATTATTCGGATTTCACCTTCGGTGTCTGGGCGCAAGGGCCGGAGTGTGACCAGCTGGTGCCTGTGGGCAAGGCCTATTTCGGCTTTACAGACGAGGAACTGCTGCTGCTTGACCGGTTTGTGCGCAACAATACCGTGGACCGGTTCGGTCCGGTGCGCGTTCTGAAAGCAACGAAAAGCGAGGGTTTTGTCGTTGAGGTGGCCTTTGAAGGGCTTAATCGCTCGAACCGGCATAAATCCGGCGTCGCCATGCGCTTTCCCCGGATTTCACGGTTGCGGCAGGACAAGAAACCGGAAGATGCGGACAGGCTTGACCAGCTGAAAGCCATGCTCTGAAAAAGCGGTCCAGAGCACGGCTTTTCGCCGATTGGCCGGGAAGGGACGATCAGCGATGCTTGAATTCGGCGGGACGCTTTTCGACAAAGGCGGCCATGCCTTCCTTTTGGTCGTCCAGCGCAAACATTGCATGAAACACCCTGCGCTCATGCCGCAGCCCTTCGGCAAGGCTGAGCTGATCGGCACGATTGACCGCTTCCTTGACCATCATTGCGGCGGGAAGCGACATGGAGGCAATGGTGTCAGCAGTGCGGATCGCATCCTCGAGCAGTTCCGAGGCGGGCAGGATACGGGACACGAGGCCTGCCCGTTCGGCTTCGTCCGCATCCATCATCCGTCCCGTCAGGCACATTTCCATCGCCTTCGATCGGCCGATCAGCCGCGTCAGACGCTGGCTCCCGCCCATACCGGGCATCACACCGAGCTTGATTTCCGGCTGGCCGAACTTGGCCGTATCGGCTGCGAGGATGAAATCGCACATCATCGCCAGCTCGCATCCGCCCCCGAGGGCATAGCCGGATACGGCAGCGATCACCGGCTTTCGCACCGCGAGCATGCGGTCCCAGGCGGAAAACCAGTCGTTGGAATACATCTCGATATAGCTGGCCGACTGCATTTCCTTGATATCGGCCCCGGCGGCGAAGGCTTTTTCCGAACCGGTGATGACGATGCAGCCGATGTCCTGATCGCTGTCGAAACGGGCGAGCGCATCCAGCAGTTCACCGGTGAGCTGCCGGTTGATGGCGTTCAGCGCCTTTGGGCGATTGAGCGTGATCAGACCGACACGGCCACGGGTCTCGGTCAGGATCGTTTCATAGGTCATGGCGCTTGCTCCTCAGGCCGAACGTTCACGGATGAGATGGATAATGGCGGAGAAATCCGCACCCCCGTGCCCATCCTTGTCAAGGCTTTCATAAAGGGCTGTGGCATGCGCGCCAAGCGGTGTTTCAGCACCGGCCGCCTTTGCTGCCTCCTGCGACAACTTCAGATCCTTGAGCATCAGTGCGGCCGCGAAGCCCGGCTTGTAGTCCCGGTTGGCGGGCGAGGCCGGGACCGGACCAGGCACCGGACAATAGCTTGTGAGGGACCAGCACTGACCGGACGAGGTGGAGGCGACATCAAACAGCGACTGATGGGAAAGACCCAATTTTTCCGCAAGCACAAAGGCTTCACAGACGGCGGTCATGGAAATGCCAAGGATCATGTTGTTGCAGATCTTGGCCGCCTGACCGGCACCTGCATCACCGCAATGCACGATCTTCTTGCCCATTGCGGCAAGCACCGGTTCGGCCCGGTTGAAGGCTTCCCCCGATCCGCCCACCATGAAGGTGAGCGTCGCCGCCTGCGCACCACCCGTACCACCCGAAACCGGAGCATCGACGGCCAAAAGGCCGTTGCCCGACGCGAGCGCGTGCGCCTTTCGGGCGCTATCGACATCGATGGTGGAACAATCGATCAGCAATGTTCCCGGCGCGATCGTGCCCATCAACCCTTCCCAGACCGAGAGCACATGACGACCGGCAGGCAGCATGGTCACGACGATTTCCGCTCCCGATGCAGCATCGGCTGCACTTTCGCACAGCGTGACACCATTTGCGGCAGCTTCAGCCCGGCTGGTCTCCGAAAGATCGAAGCCGCGCACGGCAAAACCGGCTTTTACCAGATTGGCGGCCATCGGCCCGCCCATATTGCCAAGCCCGATAAAGGCGATTGTGGTGCTCATGGGTAATCCTTCCTGTCTTTTCAGGCAAAGAGCGGGCGATGCCGCACTGTGAAATAGGTCTCGACCAGATCGGGGCTGACTTCTGCCACCGTGCCCGGTTGCCAGCGCGGATTGCGGTCCTTGTCGATGATTGCCGCACGCACGCCCTCATAGAAATCATGCCCGGCAATCATGCCGCCCGTCACCCGGAATTCCCGTTCCAGACAGGTGCGAAGATCCGGCGCATTGCGGCCCATCCGGTAAAGGGCGAGTGTGACCTTGAGGCTGACCGGCGATTTTGCCGCAAGCAGCGCAAGCGTTTCTGCCGCAAAGGGATCGCTCTCCCGGGACAGGGCGGCAAGGATGCCTTCCACCGTTTCCTGCGAGAAGGCGCGGTCGATCAGCGCCAGCCTTTCCGGCGGCAGGGCAAGCGAGGTATTCTGCGCAAGGCTCTCGACCAGAGCCGTAACGTCGCGATGGCCCGCATCCCGCGGCAAGACCGCAAGCGCCTCGATCAGATCCTCGATTGCTCCTTCCGGAACGAAATAGTCACCGATACCGGCATGTATGGTTTCAGCCGGCCCGCAGTTCACACCTGTCATTGCAAGATAGGTCCCGAAATGGCCGGGCTTGCGGGTGAGCAGCCAGGAGGCGCCGACATCCGGGAAAAAGCCGATCCCGACTTCAGGCATGGCAAAACGGGTCCGCTCGATCACGATCCTATGGCTCGCATGGCCAGCAAGGCCGACGCCACCGCCCATGGTAATGCCGTTCATTACGGCAAGCACCGGTTTTCCGAAACGGCTTAGGCGCTCGTCCAGACAATATTCCTCCCGCCAGAAGGTTTCCGGCAGGTCCTCGCCTGCCCGGCCTGCATCATAAAGCGCGCGAATGTCGCCGCCTGCGCAAAAGGCCCGCTCACCTTCGCCGATCATCAACACGGCACGGATGGTCGCGTCCCGCTCGACGTCATCAAGCACGGTTTCCAGGAGACGCACCATGTTCAGCGAAAGGCTGTTCAAGACCTGCGGCCGGTTCAGGCGGATGAGCAGCAGGCTGCCCTGCTGTTCGATCAAAAGCTCGTCCTGCATTGGTCTCTCCTCAGCCTCGAGCGACAATCGAGCGGGCAATGATCAGCCGCATGATCTCGTTGGTGCCTTCCAGAATCTGGTGCACCCGCAGATCACGCACGATCTTTTCGAGGCCATAATCGGCAAGATAGCCATAGCCACCCAGCATCTGGAGCGCATTGTTTGCCACATCGAAGGCCCGGTCCGTGACATGGCGCTTGGCCATCGCACAGAGTTTGGTTGCCTCCGGATCGCGCCGGTCGAGTGCATCGGCAGCGCGAAGGAGGAAGGTACGCGATACTTCCAGATCGGTTTCCATATCCGCCAGGCGGAACTGCAATGCCTGAAACTCAACGATCGCCGCACCGAAGGCCCGCCGCTCACGCATATAGGCAAGCGCCTTCTCAAAGGCACTGGCTGCCCCGCCGAGTGCCGCGGCGGCGATATTCAGCCGCCCGCCATCAAGACCGGACATGGCGATGCGGAACCCCTCGCCTTCCTCGCCGAGCCGGTTTTCGACCGGGATCCGGAGATTGTCGAGGATCACCGCGCGGGTCGGCTGGGCATTCCAGCCCATCTTGCGCTCGTTGACCCCGAAGGAGAGGCCGGGCGTGCCGTCTTCCACCAGAAAGGCGGAGATTCCCTTCGGCCCATCCGCTCCGGTGCGCGCCATGATCAGATAAAGACCGGCAGCCCCTGCGCCGGAAATGAACTGCTTCTGACCCGAAAGCACGTAATCATCGCCATCTCTGACGGCGCGTGTCTTCAGCGCCGCCGCATCCGATCCGGAGCCCGGTTCTGTCAGGCAATAGCTCGACAACACGTCCATCGAGAGCAGCGATGGCAGAAAGCGGGCCTTCTGCGCGGCGCTGCCGAAACGGTCGATCATGCCGGCGACCATGTTGTGAATGGAAATATAGGCGGCAATCGAGGGGCAACCGCGCGCAAGCGCCTCGATGATCAGAACCGTATCAAGCCGGGTCAGGCCGGTTCCCCCCTGTTCTTCGCTGACATAGATGCCGCCCATGCCGAGGGTTGCGGCCCTTTTCAGCACATCGCGGGGGAAGTGCTTTGTTTCGTCCCATTCCAGGGCGTGTGGCGCCAGCTCCTCCGCTGCGAAATCGCCGGCCATGGCGACGATCGCCTGCTGTTCCTCGCTCAGGTTGAAATCCATCGTTCCTCCTTGCTCGGCATCACACCGGGCCCATCCTCTTCGTCCTGCATTGCATAAATTTCTGCACCGATATACGGGTAATTTAGCCCATCTATTGTGCAGGAATTCCCATGCTGAAGCCTTTTGACTGGGATCTTTTGCGTTCATTTCTCGCGGTCGCCCGAAGCGGCAAGCTGACGCTCGCCGCGCGCCGCCTCAGGATAGACCATTCTACGCTGTCCCGCCGGATCACGGCACTGGAAACCGCGCTGAAAACACGGCTCTTCGACAAAAGTCTGAACGGCTATACGCTGACACCGGATGGCGAGAGGCTGCTTGGCGAGGCCGAGCGGATGGAAAGCGCAGTGATGGCGATCCAGAATGATATTGCCGCAGGCCATTCCGATGTGTCGGGCACGGTGCGGATCGGGACACCCGACGGCTTCGGCACCAAATATCTCGCGCCGAGGATCGGGGCGCTTGCAGAGCGTCACCCGGGGCTGGATATCGAGCTTGTGGCCAATCCGCGCGCCTTCAGCCTGTCGAAGCGTGAAGCCGACATTGCCATCGGTCTCTCACCCACCGGCCATGGACGGCTTCACACCGAAAAGCTCTCCGACTATGAACTCGGTGTCTATGGCGCATCCCATCGCGCTGCCGATTTTTCCGATATTGCCGAAGCGGCTGACATGCAGGGTCGACCTTTCGTTTCCTATATCGATGACCTGATTTACACGCCGGAGCTCGACTATCTGCCGCTGATCGCACGCGCCCTCACCCCGAGGCTCAAAAGCTCGAACCTGATTGCGCAGGCGGAAGCGGTGGCATCGGGCGCCGGGCTTGGCGTGCTGCCCTGTTTTCTTGCCGACCGGGACCCGCGGTTTTTCCGGGTTCTGCCGGGAAAGGTACGGCTGGTGCGCAGCCTGTTCATGACGGTGCATGTCGATATGCGACCCCTTTCGCGTATCCGGGCAACGCTTGATTTCATTCGGGAAAGTGTTCTTGAGGACCGGGCGATCTTCCTTCCTGCATGATTGTAAAACAAGCAGGTTTGGAACAGGCAAAATACCGCCTTGACTGTTGACATTGAAAATCTGCTCGGATCAACTTCCCCCGCGCCGGATGATCTGGCCAAGACCTCGAAAACGGGGCGACAAAAGGGGCGTGAACAGCATGACACTGGAACTTCAGGGAGAACCGCGCAACGCGGGTCCGAACGAAGGAACGGCTTGCGGCAGTATCAATCTGGAAACCCTCCTGCAGGAGCGGATGGCGGGTTTTTCCAAGGCGGAGAGCCGGATAGCAACCTATTTTCTGAACAATCTCAACGGTCTGCAATTCGAAACCGGCGCCAGCATCGCCGATGCGGTGGGTGTGAGTGAAATGACCGTCGGACGATTCGTCCGTTCGATCGGTTTCGACAATCTGCGAACGCTCAAGCGCATGCTGAGACCGCAGGCCGCAGGCGAAGCCGTGCGGGACATCGACAACTATCTTGCCCGCTTTCAGGTCCAGGGTGACCGGCAGGAAGACCGGCGGGAAAGCCTGAAGCTCGAGCTGGATGCGATCCTCAAGGCCTATGCCATGGCCGACACGCCGCAATGGCGCCAGGCGGTCAATGCACTCGAAGGCGCCGAGGTCGTTTATGTCGTCGGCTTTCAGGCGTCCAAAGGACTCGCCATGGATTTTGCCTCGCGGCTCTTGTGGATGCGGCCGCAGGTGATCTTCGTAAACTCCGACAGTGGCACCTATGGCGAGGTGCTGATGGCGGAACCGAAGACCAGTGCCGTGCTCCTGATCGACACCGCCACCTATGCCGCCAAAACCATGAAGCTCGCCGAACGACTGAAGGCGATTGGCATGCCGCTGGTAATCGTCACTGACAAGTTCAGCCAATGGGGCTGGGCCTATTCCTCGATGGTGTTCGAGGCCCATACCTATGTGAAGACCTTCTGGGACAGTTCGGCGCCGCTTGCCGTAATCCTCAACCTGATGCTCGACAGCATTGCCACGCGCCTTGGGCCCAAAGCCCGCAGCAACTATCAGCGCATGGTCGATGCCGGGCGGCATTTCGGCGAGTTCGTTTCGAAGCACAGCCTTGGAAGGCGCGAATAGACGCCGTCCATTGGTCTTAATCGCCGGGCAGCAACGCGATCGGCAATTGACAGGCAGGGCCCGGCTGTGAACCCTGCTGCCAAATCGGAGCGGCCAGATGCGGGCCCGAACAGGATATGGAAGGATAGCGACGATGGAACCCTTTCGCGCGATGGTGATCGATCAGGTAGACGGCAAGCCCAAGGCCGGTTTTCGCGATCTGACGCTGGCCGACCTTCCGGACAACGAGGTTCTGGTCAAGGTTGCCTATTCGACGCTGAACTACAAGGACGGCCTTTCGATCAGTGGCAAGGGCCGCATCGCCCGCCGTTTTCCGATGGTGGCAGGAGCGGATCTGTCTGGCACGATCATCGAAAGCCGCGCCGAAGGCTTCCGGCCCGGCGACAAGGTTATCGTGAACGGCTGGGGCATGTCGGAAACCGAATGGGGCGGCTATTCCCACTTCCAGCGCGTCAAGGCCTCGATGCTGACACGCCTGCCGGACGCTTTCACACTGCAACAGGCCATGGTGATCGGGACGGCCGGTTACACGGCAGCCCTGTGTGTGGCCGCCCTTGAAGACTGGGGTATGATCAAAAAGGGTGGCGCGGAAGTGCTGGTTACGGGTGCGGCAGGCGGCGTCGGATCGGTTGCCGTGGCACTGCTTGCAAGCCGGGGCTATACAGTAACCGCCGCGACCGGCCGACCGGAAACCCATGATTATCTTGCACATCTCGGCGCGACCGGCTTTGTCGACAGGGCAAGCCTTGCTGAAAAAGGCGGGCCGCTGCAGAAGGAGCGCTGGGCTGGAGCGGTGGATTCTGTCGGCTCGACGACGCTTGCCAATGTGTTGGCACAGACTTCCTATGGTGGCGCGGTTTCTGCCTGCGGCCTTGCCGGTGGCTTTGATCTGCCGGGCACGGTGATGCCGCATATTCTGAGGGGTGTGACGCTGATCGGCGTCGATTCCGTCATGACGCCGCATGAAAAGCGCAATCGCGCCTGGGCGCTCCTCGCCGAAAGCCTTGACAAGGCAAAGCTTGCCGCGATGACTTCGGTCGAGCCGATGGACAATCTCCCGGCGCTTGCCGACGCGATCATGGCCGGTCAGACACGGGGCCGCGTGGTGATCCGCATCGGTGGCGATGAATAGGGCCGGCTTTCCGTCAGGTCAGATCAATCCAGGCGGTTTTGAGATCCGTGTATTTGTGCAGCGCATGCAAAGACTTGTCGCGGCCAAAACCGGATTGCTTGAAGCCCCCGAGCGGCACGGTGATATCGGAACCGCCATAGGTATTCACATGCACCACGCCCGCATGGATCGCCCGGATCATGCGGTGCGCACGGCCGAGATTGGCCGTCCACACTGCTGATGCAAGGCCGAAATCCGTGCCATTGGCAAGCGCCACCGCCTCTTCTTCGGTCCGGAACGGCGTGACGGCGAGCACCGGGCCGAACACCTCCTCGCGGAAAAGCGTCATCTGTGGCGTCACGCCGGTGACGATGGTCGGCGCCATATAGCTGCCGCCGGTCTCGGCAAGAATGCGGCTGCCACCGGTTACCACCGAACCGCCTTCGGACACCGCCTTTTCGACATAGGCAAGGTCCTTTGCCAGTTGATCCTCACTGGACACCGCGCCGATATCGCTGCCGAGATTTAACGGATTGCCCACCTTCAATTTCCCGGCTTCGGCGGCGAGCTGCTCCAGGAACGTATCCATGATGCTTTCCTCGACCAGAAGACGCGAACCGGCAACGCAGACCTGCCCGGAATTGCGGAAAATCCCGGCGGCGGAAACCTTCGCCGCCTTGGCAAGATTGGCCGTATCGGCAAAGACTATATTGGGTGACTTGCCGCCAAGCTCGAGAAAGACCCGCTTAAGGTTGGAGCGGGCAGAATAGTCCATCAGCATCCGCCCGACGCCACCCGAGCCTGTGAAGGCAAGCGCATCCACATCCATATGCAGCCCGAGCGCCTTGCCCGTGATGCTGCCTTTGCCGGTCACGATATTGAGCACACCTGCGGGAAGACCCGCTTCCAGCGCCAGCTCACCGAGACGAAGCAACGAAAGGGAGGCGATTTCCGCGGGCTTCAACACTACCGTGTTGCCAGCCGCAAGCGCCGGGGCAATCTTCCAGGCACCGATCATGAGCGGGAAATTCCACGGCACGATGGCACCGACAACGCCAAGCGGCTCGCGGTGCACAAGCGCCAGCACCTCCGGTGCCGTCGGGGCGATTTCGTCATAGACCTTGTCGATGGCCTCGCCATAATAGCGGAAGGTGCCCGCTGCCGAGAGAGGTTCGGCCTTCAGCGCCATGGAGATTTCCGTGCCATTGTCCCTTACACCGAGAACGGCAAGCTCCAGAGCATGCTTTTCGATGAGATCGGCAAGCTTGATCAGGATTTTCTTGCGGGCCGCCGGTGCCATCCGCGCCCAGGCGGGAAAGGCAGCCCGTGCCGCCGCAACCGCCCGGTTCACATCCTCTTCGCTTCCCGCGGCAATGGTCGTCAGTCGCTTTCCATCAATCGGGGAGATAACCTCGAGCACCGCAGCCGGTTCCTCCATCCGCCCATTGATCAGATGCCCGCGGCCCGGTAGGTCCTTGGCGGCAAGCGTATCGATGGCGTCCTGATTGAGCATGGCGTGTCTCCCGGTCTGGCAGATGCATTATCCTGTCATCCGCCCTCATTTTCCACCTTGCAAAGAATTGGTGCGGGTGTCAATATACTTCACACGTTAAGTATCTCGGGAGGAGCGGAACGTGGGCATGCAGCATAAACCTCGCATTCTGGTGATCGGCACGGGCGACACCAAGGCCGATGAGCTGGAATTCATGGCGTCCTCGATCCGCGAGGCGGGCGGCGAAGCGCTGCATATGGACGTGAGCATCCTCGGTGATCCGCCCTATCGCCCGGACTTTTCCAAGCATGATGTGCTCGCAGCGGGCGGTCATACGCTTGCTGACGCCACGTCGGGTGGCGATGAAATGTCGGCGATGACGATGATGGCCGGTGGTGCGGCGATCCTCGCCCGCAGCCTTTATGACGAGGGAAAGATCGACGGCGTGCTCGCCCTTGGCGGTTCGATGGGCACGGATCTTGCCCTCGATGTTGCCCTTGCATTGCCGCTGGGCGTGCCGAAATTCGTGGTCTCCACCATTTCCTATTCGCATCTTCTGCCCCCTGACCGTATCGCCACAGACCTGATGATGATCCTCTGGGCGGGCGGGCTCTATGGCCTGAACAGCGTCTGCCGTGCCGTGCTTTCGCAGGCCTCCGGCGCGGTGGTTGGCGCGGCGAAGACCGCCCGCAAGCCCAGCCGCTCGCGCCCCGTGATCGGCATGAGCTCGCTCGGAAAATCCTGCCTCAAGTACATGACCCATCTGAAACCCGCCGTTGAAAAGCGGGGCTATGAGCTGGTGGTCTTCCACACAACCGGCATGGGCGGACGCGCGCTTGAAGCGGTCGCCGCCCAGCGCGGTTTCGATCTGGTGATGGACTTTTCGCTGCAGGAGCTTGCCAATTTCGAAAACGGCTCGGTGGTAAATTCCGGACCGGACCGGCTGGAAAATGCAGGCCGCCTTGGTATTCCCCAGATCGTGGCACCCGGCGCAATCGACATGATCGATGTGGCCGCCTGGCTGCCCTTCCCGCCGAAGATTGCGGATCGCACCTATCACGGCCATAACCGGTTGCTGGGCTCGATCATTGCGACCAGGGAAGAGCGCGCGCATGTGGCCGGCGTTATTGGCGCGAAACTGTCGAAGGCAACCGGTCCGGTCGCCTTTCTGATGCCGGAGGGAGGCATTCAGGAATGGGATCAGGAAGGGCAGCCCTTCCATGATCCGGATGCGCTTTCGGCCTTTTCGGATGCGATGCGCGCGGCCGTGCAGGCGCCGGTCGAGTTCGTTTCCGTGCCCGCCCATATCAATAGCCCGGCCTTTGCAGAGGCCGCCCTTACGGTTCTGGACCGCTGGGTAGCCGAGGGCAAGGTTGCCAAGGGAGTGCCCGCATGACCTCTGCCCCTTCCAAGGCGCTGGTTCTTGATTTCGGTGGCGTGATCTCGAAAACCATGTTCGAGACCCATGATCTGTCGGAACAGGCGCTTGGCCTTGCGCCCGGTACCCTCAACTGGCCCGGCCCCTTTGACCCGGTCCGCGATCCGCTCTGGCAGAAAATGCAGGCCGACGAGATCACCGAGCGGGACTACTGGCATATCCGCGCGGCCGAGACCGGCAAGTTGATCGGCGAGGACTGGCGCGACATGCAAAGCTTCGTGATCCGCGCCCGCGGTGCCGAGCCGGACAAGGTGATCCGCCCGGAAATGCGTGAAACCATTGCGCGGGTAAAGGCTGCCGGTTTCCGACTTGCGATCCTTTCCAACGAGCTTGACCTCTTCTATGGCAAGGATTTTCGGCGCAAACTGCCGCTGCTTGATGATTTCGAACTGATTGTCGACGCGACCTATACCGGTATTCTGAAACCCGATCCCCGCGCCTATCAGGCGGTGATCGAGGCACTCGGCCTTAGCCCCGGTGACTGTGTCTTCGTCGATGATCAGGCCCGCAATATCCGCGGTGCGGAGGCGGTTGGCATGAAAGTTGTCCATTTCGACGTGACGGCGCCTGCCCGCTCCTGCTCCGAAGCCCTTTCCCATTTCGGCCTTCCCGGCCTGCAACAAGGATGAAACCCATGCGCGACAGCAACTTTCTCCGCGAACAGAACGCCCGGCACATCTGGCACCCGATGGCGCATCCGGCCGAAATGCAGGCCAATCCGCCGAAGATCATCACCGGCGGCAAGGGCACGCGCGTGTCCGACGTGGATGGGCGCGAGGTACTGGATGCCGTCGGCGGCCTTTGGAATGTCAATCTCGGTTACAGCGCCGATCCGGTGAAAAAGGCGATTGCCGCCCAGCTCGACCAGCTTCCCTATTATTCGGCCTTCCGCGGCACCTCGACGGCACCGGCAATCGAGCTCGCGCATGAGCTTGCCGACTGGTTTGCACCCGAAGGCATGGTGCGTTCCTTTTTCACCTCCGGCGGATCGGATTCGGTTGAAACCGCGCTTCGCCTCGCCCGCCAGTTCTGGAAGGTGAAGGGACAGGGCGAAAAGACCAAGTTCATGGCGCTGAAGAAGGGGTATCACGGCACCCATTTCGGCGGGGCCTCTGCCAATGGCAATGCCAATTTCCGCCGCAACTATGAGCCGCTGATGCCAGGCTTCTACCATATGCCGGCACCCTATACCTATCGCAATCCGTTCAACGAGACCGATCCTGCAAGGCTTGCGCAGTTGATAATCCAGTCCTTCGAGGACGAGATTGCCTTTCAGGGGGCCGATACGATTGCCGCGATCATCATGGAGCCGGTGCTGGGTGCCGGCGGCGTGATCGTACCGCATGAAAGCTTCATGCCGAAGCTGCGCGCGCTCTGCGACAGGCACGATATCCTTCTGATCGCCGATGAAGTGGTGACGGGCTTTGGCCGCACCGGAAGCTGGTCAGGTTCGCGCCTCTGGGGCGTGAAGCCGGATATGATGTGTATCGCCAAGGCGATCACCTCCGGCTATTTCCCGCTCGGCGCAACGCTGATCGGCGAAAGGATCGCGGAAGCCTTCGAGGCCGACAAGACGACCTTTGGTGCAATCGGGCATGGCTATACCTATTCAGCCCATCCGGTCGGATGTGCGGCAGCGCTTGCGGCACTCTCCGAAACCCGCCGTCTCAATGTGGCTGACAATGCCGGTGCCCGTGGCCTTGAGCTGCAGGCGGGCCTCAAGGCCCTCAAGGAAAAGCACGAGATCGTCGGCGATGTGCGCGGCATCGGCCTGATGGCGGCCATCGAGCTCGTTTCCGATCGCGCCGCCAAGAAGCCTGCGGACAAAAAGGTGATGGGCAAGGTTTCCGAGGAAGCCTATGGCGCGGGCGTGATGATCCGTGTGTCCGGTCCCAACATCATCCTTTCGCCGCCGCTTATCTTCACCGCCGCAGAAGTAGAGGAAACGCTCGCAGCCCTCGACAAGGCGCTTGCGGCTGCATGAAATCATCGCCCCGGATCGCTCCGGGGTGTTCTTTCCTACTCGTTCGAAATCGCGGACTCGATATCGACGGCGAGATCGCCATTCGACATGTCCTCGCCATTGGCGAGCAGGATCACCGTGACACCGGTCGTCAGATTGCGCTGGTAATAGGTGGAGGTGCCCATCCAGCTGCCGGAATGGCTGGCATAGCGCTGCTTGCCTTCCGCCAGCGACCAGCCATAGCCATAGCCTTCACCATCGACCTCGATCGGTGAACCATCGTCATAGGTTCCGTTTTCGAAGAGTTTTGCGGTCGCCTCTTCGGACAGAAGACCGTTGGTGGCGAGCGCCTGCTCATAGCGGGCAAGATCGGCAAGCGAGGTAAAGACATTGCCGTCGCCTTCCGTCACCGTGTTTTCCTCATTGAGCTCGAAATCGCCTCCGGTGCCGACATAGCCGCGCGCACGGCGGGACAGCTTGACACGCTTCGAGGTGATCAGACCGGTGGATGTCATGCCGAGCGGCTGGAAGATCCGGTTATAGAGAACGCTGTCGAGCGACTTTTCCTCGTCGGCGGCAGCGACAAGCGAGCCGAGCGTGAGATAGGCGGAGTTCGAATATTCATATTTGACGCCCGGCGGTCTCACCGGCTTTTGCCGTGCAAGCCAGGCGATGACCTCCTGATTGGTGGTCTCGTCCTGATAATCGAGCGCCTCATTGCCATCGAGATAATCGGTAAGGCCCGCCACGTGATGGACGAGATCGGAGACGGTCAGCGCGCGCTCGTCCCCCGGACGATCCGCGAAGGCGGGCAGAATGGTAGAAATCTCGGTCTCAGGCTCATAGAGCCCGTCTTCGATCTGCAGCATTGCCGCCATGGCCGTCATTTCCTTGGAAACGGAAGCAAGGTCAAACAGCGTATCAGGGGTTACCGGCGCGCCGGTCTCGATATTGGCCTCGCCATAGCCCTTGAGATGCAGGACTTTCCCGTTCTTCATGACGAGTACGCCAAGACCCGGCGTATCCTTGCCGATCAGGGGCTCGACCACCGCATCCACATCCTCACGCTCCGGCCAGTCGCCGGCGATGGCCGGTAGATGAAGGAGGCCCGAAATAACAGCGAGCGGCAGCAGAAGGCGGGCGGATCGGGCAAGGCGCATGGCGTCAATCTCTTCAAAGACGATGATCCTTGGTTTCAGAAAACAAGCGTCTCTGGCAAGCGCCATTTATGGACCGGTCGGCCGGGCCACGTCAGCCGCCGGTCTGCTGTCTGCGCCATTCACCGGGTGCCGCTCCTACGCGCTTGCGGAAGAAGCGCGAGAAATAGGCGGGATCGCGAAAGCCGGTCTCGGCGGCAATATCCTCGACCGAGCGGATCGTGAACATCAGCAGCCTTTTGGCCTCGAGCAGCCGCCGCTCGAGAATGGCACCCTTCACCGACTGGCCGTGCATGTCCCTGGCTGCCTTGTCGAGAAGGTGAGGTGTGCTGTGCAGGAGGTCGACATAGAATTGCACGGGATGATCCTGCCGGTAATGCTTGTCGATCGCGCGGCGAAGCTGGACGGCAAGATTTGCCGCGGGCGAAGGACCGGGCGCTTCAAGCCCCCGTCCCAGCCGGGCGATATAGGAAAGTGCCACCGCAATCAGCCCCGGCAGAACCTTGCCGGTCGCCGGTTCGCCTTCGCGATATTCCGCCTGTATCGTCTCGAGAATGGCTGAAAGCCTGAGCCAGCCGACCGCATCCGCCTGACCGTTGATCAACACCGGCGCATGGAGCGGCAACGGGGTCAGCGCCTCCAGTCCCTTCAGCGTGTCATCGGCGACCGAGACGACAATGGCATCGGTTTCCGGTCCGATCTCGAAGCCATGCACCACATTCGAAGGCACGAAGCTGACGGCTGGTGCCGAAAAGTGAAAGACACGATCTTCAATCCGGTAGCGCCCCTCGCCGCGAAACCAGAAGGTGATCTGCCCCATCTGCGTATGTTTATGCGGCGCAACCGTGCCAAAATGCACGTTTTTACGGGCATTCACGGTTTCCACATGCAGAAAGCCGACCTCCAGCGAGCGGCTCGGCTCGCCATAGACGAAGAAATTCGGGATCTCTGTTTTTCCGCTCATGCCCGAAAAAGTACAATCGAATTGCCCGAATTGTCCATGGGCGAAGGTGACAAACAGGCCTATTGTCGTGTTCAATGAGGTTCAAGAGGAGGTTACCGACCATGCTGCCCGAAAATATCCGCGCCGATAAGACCCGCCCCTTCACCGGTGCAGAATATATGGAAAGCCTGCGCGATGGCCGCGAGGTCTATATCAATGGCGAGCGCGTGGCAGATGTGACGACCCATCCTGCCATGCGCAATTCGGTGCGCTCCCTTGCCCGGCTCTACGACGCGCTGCATGATCCGAAGACCAAGGACCGCCTGACGTCTCCGACCGATACCGGCAATGGCGGCTACACGCACAAATATTTCCGGGTTGCCAAATCCTCGGCGGAACTGGTTGCCCAGCAGGGCGCAATCGCCGACTGGGCGCGCATGTCCTACGGCTGGATGGGACGCACCGCCGATTACAAGGCTGCCCTCATGAATACGCTCGGCGCCAATGCCGACTGGTACGGTCAGTTCAAGGACAATGCGCTGGCCTGGCACAAGCGCGCGCAGGAAAGCGTGCTGTTCATGAACCATGCCATCGTCAATCCGCCGATCGACCGCCACAAGCCGGCCGATCAGGTGAAGGACGTCTTCGTGCATATCACCAAGGAAACCGATGCGGGCATCTACGTCTCCGGCGCCAAGGTGGTGGCGACCTCCTCGGCCCTCACCCACTACAATTTCCTCGCCCAGTCGTCTGCAACCGTGACGGAAGACCCCTCGTTGTCCGTGATGTTCATCGTTCCGATGAATGCGCCGGGGATCAAGATGTTCTGCCGCGTTTCCTATGAAGAGACCGCCAATTCCGCCGGTCTGCCGTTCGATTATCCGCTGTCGTCGCGCTTTGACGAAAATGACGCGATCCTGGTGCTCGACAATGTCTTCATTCCCTGGGAAGACGTACTTGTCCTGCGGGATGCGCAGAAGATCCTGTCCTTCCATCCCGCATCGGGCTTCATGCATGGCTATTGCTTCCAGGGATGCACCCGGCTTGCGGTGAAGCTCGATTTCCTGGCGGGTCTGCTTGCCAAGGCCCTGCGTGCCACCGGCGGCGATGCCTTCCGCGGCAATCAGGCGATGCTCGGCGAGGTGATCGCCATTCGCCACCAGTTCTGGGCCTTCTCCAATGCCATGGCCTATAATCCGCAGCCCTGGGCAAATGGCGCCGTGCTGCCGAATATGGAAGCAGCGCTCTGCTACCGCACCTTCATGTCGGAAGCCTATCCGAAGGTGATCGACATGGTCCGCCGCACAGTCGCCTCCGGTCTGATCTACCTCCCGTCTTCGGCCAAGGACTTCCACAATCCGGAGATCAACCGCTATCTGTCGCAATATGTCCGCGGCTCCAATGACATGAGCCATATCGAGCGCATCAAGATCATGAAGCTGCTCTGGGATGCGACCGGTACGGAATTCGGTGGCCGTCATGCCCTCTACGAGCTGAACTATGCCGGAGCACCGGAGGAAGTGCGCCTTCAGGTGCTGAAGGGGGCAGAACGCACAGGACGGCTGCGCGAAATGGAAGCGCTGGTCGATACCTGCATGAATGACTATGACGAAAACGGCTGGACCGGCGATACCTGGATGCAGTCTCTGAACGACGACAGCCTGAAGGCCGCCGCCGAATAAGCGCTCTTCCATCGATCCCGTCCGGAGCGGACATCGCCTCCGGACGGCTTCCACCGCACGGTTCCTGGCAGTCCGCATCAAGACGGATCCTGCTTCAAGGGGAGGACAAGGTCATGTCCGAAGTTTCAAAGGGCGAGTTCCGCGATGCGATGGCCCGCGTCTGCGCGCCAGTCAATATCATCACCACGGATGGACCGCACGGGCGCGGCGGTTTTACCGCAACCGCCATGTGCTCGGTCAGTGACGAACCACCATCGCTTCTGGTCTGCATGAACGGACGCTCGGCACAGCGCGATCTGTTTCTTTCGAACGGGCGCTTCTGCGTCAATGTACTCACCCATGAGCATCAGCATCTGGCGGGCAAGTTTGCCGGTCAGGTGCAGGATATGGCCGAACGCTACGCCGCCGCCGAATGGGTGATCATGGAAAGCGGCACGCCGGCGCTCAAAGACGCGATCGTCAATTTCGAATGCGAGATTGAAAGCGTGCAGCAGGCGGGCACCCACAATATCATGATTGCCCGGGTTACCGGCATCCGTCGCAGGCAAGATGGCAATGCGCTCGTCTACATGGATCGCGCCTACATGCAGCCTGCGGCTGCCTCAAACGGCGGGTTCGGGGGTTAGTCCCCGGAGCCCCGGATGCTCCCCGATCCGCCATTCTGGCTTTCCACCAGCGCATCGAGAAGATCGAGCAGTTCTTCCACCCGCTCCGGCCCGAAACGGCGCTCGATCTCGTTATAGATTGCCTGCCGTTCCGGCTGCACCTCATCGATCAGCGCGCTGCCTGCGGGCGAGATCGAAAGCTGGATGCGGCGGCCATCATCCTTGAACTTGCCGACCGTGATAAAGCCGCGCTCGACCAAGGTCTTGATGATGCGGGTCAGGCTCGGCGCAAGGATAGAAGCTCGCTCGCACACATCCGAAGCATCAAGGGGGCCCGCCTCCTGCAGCACGCGCAAGACACGCCATTGCTGCTCGGAAACATTGTGTGCGGACAGCATCGGCCGGAATTTCGACATCACCGCCTCACGGCCACGCAGCAGCGACATGGGCAAAGAGCGGCGCGTATTCTTTGGCAGCACTGTTTTTCTCCCCGGACCGGCCCAGCGCGGGGCCCTGGCATTCAGCCTCTATGCTCCCGGCTTATAATTGACACGGCTTGCCCTTTGCAATCGGCAAGGCCGGGCAGTGTCAGGGCGAGCGTTTTTATCCAGCCGGAATCCGCTGAAATCTATTCCGGAAGAGACCCAAGACGCTTGACAAGGCCGGATAATTAATTAACGTGTTAACTAGATTGGCGGTTCGATTGGGCAAACCGCCGCCTGGAGGTAGACAATGCCCCATTTCCGCATGGAATATTCCGCCAATCTCGAGGCCAAGGTCAACATGACGGCGCTTTGCGATCTGGTGCGGCAAACGATTCTGGCCACCGGTCTTTTCGAGATCGGTGCCGTGCGGGTGCGTGCCTTTCCGGCCGACCACTGGTCGATAGCCGACAATCTACCGGAAAACAGCTTTATCGACATGGAATTCCGCATCGGCAAAGGGCGTTCGATCGACGACAAGAAGATGGCGGGAGAAGCAATCTTCGCCTCGGTCACGGCATTTCTGAAGGAACGGTTCGAAACACCGCATTTTGCCCTTTCACTGGAAATCCGCGAGATCGATGCAGAGCTGAGCTGGAAGAAAAATGCCATCCATCCGCGCCTGCGCGGCGCATGAAATCCCGTCTCCGGCCCTTGAGACAAGCACACGGAAAGAGTGATCATGTCCACATTTGAAGAAAACCTGAAAACGGCCGAAGCCTTTCTTGCCCGGTTCCGGAACGACGGCGTGATGAACCATATCGGCGGGGAGACGCAGGCCGCATCGGACAACGAGACCTTCGAGATCATTTCCCCTGTCGACCTGAAGGTGCTGGCGCGGGTCGCACGCGGCAAGGCGGCCGATATCGATCGTGCAGCAAAGGCGGCAAAGGCTGCCTTTCCTGCCTGGGCTGCCGTGCCGGGTGACGAGCGCAAGAAGATCCTGCACCGGATTGCCGATGCGATTGTGGCACGCGCCGAAGAAATCGCGCTCGTGGAATGCATGGATACCGGGCAATCGCTGAAATTCATGGCGAAGGCCGCCCTTCGCGGCGCCGAAAACTTCCGCTTCTTCGCAGACCGTGCACCGGAAGCCCGCGACGGCAAGGCGTTGCACGGGCCGGGGCAACTGAACATCACCACCCGCACGCCAATCGGTCCGGTCGGGGTGATCACCCCATGGAACACGCCGTTCATGCTTTCCACCTGGAAGATTGCGCCGGCACTCGCCGCAGGCTGCACCGTGGTGCACAAGCCCGCGGAATTTTCGCCGCTCACCGCCCGTCTTATGGTCGAGATTGCCGAGGAGGCTGGCCTGCCGAAGGGTGTCTGGAACCTTGTCAACGGTCTTGGCGAGGAAGCCGGCAAGGCGCTGACCGAGCATCCGGATATCAAGGCCATCGGCTTCGTCGGGGAAAGCCGCACCGGCTCGATGATCATGAAGCAGGGTGCCGACACGCTGAAGCGGGTGCATTTCGAGCTCGGTGGCAAGAACCCCGTGATCGTTTTTGCGGATGCGGATCTGGAGCGCGCCGCCGATGCCGCCGTCTTCATGATCTATTCGCTGAATGGCGAGCGCTGCACCTCGTCTTCGCGCTTGCTGGTCGAAGCGTCGATCTATGACCGGTTTACCGCGCTCGTTGCGGAAAAGGCAAAGCGCATCCCGGTCGGCCATCCGCTTGACCCGAAGACGGTCGTTGGTCCGCTAATCCATCCCGTGCATGAAAAGAAGGTGCTTGAATATATCGCGATCGGTCGCGGTGAAGGGGCTGCCGTTGCCGCGGGCGGCGAGAAATACGAGGGGCCGGGTGGCGGCTGCTATGTGTCGCCCACGCTCTTTACCGGCGTGCGCAACGACATGCGCATCGCCCAGGAGGAAATCTTTGGGCCCGTGCTTTCAGCAATCTCTTTCACGGACGAAGCGGAAGCGGTGCGACTGGCCAATGATGTGCAATATGGCCTGACCGGTTATGTCTGGACCAATGACGTGACGCGCGCGCTCCGGGTAACCGACCAGTTGGAGGCGGGCATGATCTGGGTGAACTCGGAAAATGTCCGGCATCTCCCAACCCCGTTCGGCGGCGTCAAGAATTCTGGCATCGGCCGCGACGGCGGCGACTGGTCCTTCGATTTTTACATGGAAACCAAGAATATCGCCTTTGCCACCAAGGCGCACGCTATCCAGAAGCTCGGCGGCTGATCGCCGGGCTCTTGCCTCACCCGTTCAACGAGACCCGCCAGCCGCTTCCCCGGAGGAGGTGGAGCGCTGGCCAAGGAGGGAAACATGCCCGTTCCAAGCCCCAATCTTTACCCGGATTTCAACACGGTTCGGCTGAGCCATGTGGAGTTCATCGTCAAGGACCTTGCCGCCTCTCGCGCCTTCTATGTGGATACGCTCGGCCTGCAGGTCACGCATGAGGACGCAAACTCCATCTATCTGCGGGCCATGGAAGAGCGCGGCCATCATTGCATCGTGCTGAAGAAGGGCGAGGAGCCGGTCGCCAATGTGCTTGGCATGAAGGTCTATGCGGAAGAGGATCTCGACCGCGCCAAGGCGTTCTTTGACAAAAAGGGCCTGCCGACTGCCTGGGTGGAACGTCCCTATCAGGGCCGTACACTGCGCACCCGGGACAATTTCGGCGTTCCGCTGGAATTTTATCACAAGATGGATCGGCTGGCGCCGATCCATCAGAAATATGCGCTTTACAAGGGTGTGAAACCGCTGCGCATCGACCACTTCAACTGTTTCTCGCCGGATGTGGATGCTTCGGTTGCCTTCTATAACGAGATGGGCTTCCGGGTAACGGAATATACCGAGGACGAAGAATCGAAGAAGCTCTGGGCCGCCTGGATGCACCGCAAGGGCGGCGTGCATGACATGGCCTTTACCAATGGCCGTGGCCCCCGCCTGCACCATACTGCCTTCTGGGTGCCGACGCCCCTCAACATCATCGATCTGCTCGACCTGATGTCGACCACCGACTATCTGAAGAATATCGAGCGCGGCCCGGGCCGCCATGGCATTTCCAATGCCTTCTTCCTCTATATCCTTGATCCGGACGGCCATCGGATCGAAATCTACTGCTCGGACTACCAGACGGTCGACCCTGATCTCGAGCCGATCAAATGGGACCTCAAGGACCCGCAGCGCCAGACGCTCTGGGGCGCACCGGCACCGAAGAGCTGGTTCGAACATGGCAGCCTGTTTGCCGAAGCGGAGCTTCGTGATTCGGGCCTGAAGGCAACGCCGATCATCGCGCCCTGATCCAGAATATGCTCTTCCCCGCGCGGGGAATGGAATACAGCACAGTCCGGAAGAGAGAACGACCATGCAGACCCGCTTCGCGAGCTTCACCCGCCATGGCAAGGATGGCTATGGATTGATCACCGAAAAGGGTGTGATCGATCTTTCCGCCCGCTTTGGATCGGATTATCCGACCCTGCAGGCGGTGGTGGAAAAAGGGGCCCTGAAGGCACTGGCTGCAAAAGCGGCCGGGCTTGCGGCAGATTTTCCCGAAAGCGAGATCACCTATCAGATCCCGATCCGCAATCCGGAAAAGCTCATCTGTGTCGGTGTGAATTTTCCGGACCGCAACGAGGAATACAAGGACGGGCAGGCCGCACCCTCCAATCCCTCCCTGTTCATCCGCTTTCCGCGCTCCTTTACCGGGCACGGCGAGCCGCTGATCCGCCCGCCGGAAAGCCCGCAGCTCGATTATGAAGGCGAAATCGTCATCGTGATCGGCAAGGGAGGAAGACGCATTCCCGAAGCAGAGGCGCTCGATCACATCGCCGCCCTTTCGCTGTGCAACGAAGGCACAATTCGCGATTGGGTGCGGCATGCGAAATTCAATGTCACGCAGGGCAAGAATTTCGACCGGACCGGCTCGATCGGCCCCTGGCTGGTGCCTTTCGAGAGCGAGGCGCAACTGGCCGATATCCGGCTCGTGACCCGGGTGAACGGCGAGATACGGCAGGAAGACCGCACAAGCCGGATGATCTTTTCCTTCCGCAGGATCATCAACTACATCTCCACCTTCACCACCCTGGTGCCCGGCGACGTGATCGTGACCGGTACGCCGACAGGCGCCGGTGCACGGTTCGATCCGCCCGTCTGGCTGAAACCCGGCGATGTGATAGAGGTGGAAGCAGACGGCATCGGTGTTTTGCGAAACACCGTCGCAGACGAGGGAGAGGCATGATGCTGCGTGACGATCAGGTGAATGATGCCGCCAGACGGCTGTTCGAGGCGGAAAAGGCGAGAAAGCAGATCCGGATTCTGAGCCTCGATTTTCCTGATGCCACCATGGATGACGCCTATCGGGTGCAGGCCGAACTGGTGCGCCTGAAAATCGCTGATGGACGGGTACAGAAGGGCTGGAAAATCGGGCTTACCTCCAAGGCGATGCAATATGCGCTGAACATCAACATTCCCGATTCCGGCGTGCTGCTGGATGACATGTTCTTCCCCGACAGCGCCACCATTCCGGCAGACCGTTTCATTCAGCCGCGCATCGAGGCGGAAATCGCCTTCATCATGAAGGCTCCGCTCAAGGGTCCGGGCGTCACGATTTTCGACGTGCTGAATGCCACCGATTTCATCACGCCGTCGCTGGAAATTCTCGATACCCGCATCGAACGGGTTGATCCCGAGACGAAGAAGACCCGCACCATTTTCGACACAATATCCGACAATGCGGCCAATGGCGGGATCGTGATGGGCGGACGTCCGGTACGGCCGCTGGAGGCCGACATGCGCTGGATGGGTGCTATCGTCTCGCGCAATGGCGAGATCGAGGAAACGGGGCTTGGTGCCGGCGTGCTCAACCATCCGGCTGCGGGCATTGCATGGCTTGCAAACCGGCTCGGACAATATGGCTCTTCCATTTCGGCGGGCGATGTGGTGCTTTCAGGCTCCTTCATCCGCCCCGTTGAGGCCCGCCATGGCGATACGATCGTCGCGGATTTCGGCCCTTACGGTACCGTCTCCGCCTATTTTGCTTAAAAGGAAAGACCCATGCCTGCTCCGAAAAACCCCTTCAAGTCAGGCCTGAAGGGCGACAGGGCACTGATCGGCTTCTGGCTGAGTCTCGCAAGCCCCTATACGGCAGAGATCGCCGCCGGAGCCGGTTTCGACTGGCTGCTGATCGACGGAGAGCATGGACCGAACGATATTCCGCTGCTGCTTTCCCAGTTGCAGACGCTGGCTGCCCATGCCGTCGCGCCTGTGGTGCGGGTGCCAATTGGCGAGACCTGGATGATCAAGCAGGTGCTGGATATCGGCGCGCAGACGGTTCTGGTGCCGATGGTGGAAACCGCCGAGCAGGCGCGCCAGCTGGTCAAGGCCATGAACTATCCGCCGAAAGGCGTGCGTGGCGTGGGAGCAGCCGTTGCCCGCGCCTCCGCCTTCAACCGGATTCCGGACTATCTGACGACCGCCAATGACGAGGTCTGTCTGATCGTTCAGGCCGAAAGCAAGGCAGCGGTTGACGCCATCGAGGAGATTGCCGCTGTCGATGGCGTGGACGGTATCTTCATCGGACCTGCCGATCTTGCTGCTGACATGGGTTATCCGGGCCGCGGCACGGAGCCCGTGGTTCTGGAAACCATCGAAAAGGCGATCACCCGCATCATTGCCGCGGGCAAGCCCGCGGGTATCCTCAATTCCGATCCGAAACTTGCCAGCCGCTATATCGAGCTCGGCGCGAAATTCGTGGCGGTCGGCACGGATGTGACGCTGTTTTCGCAGGCAACCACAAATCTTGCACGGTCCTACAAGGGCGATGCGGCACCGGTGGCAAAGTCATCGTCGAGCTATTAAGCGCATCACCGTTTGAAGCGGCAGGCCGGATCGGCTATGAGCGGGCACATCGCAACATCAGGGATTGACCGATGAGCTTCACCATCGCCATCGACGGACCGGCAGCCGCCGGCAAGGGTACGCTGTCGCGGCTGATTGCCGATCACTATGGCTTTCACCATCTGGATACGGGTCTGACCTATCGTGCCACCGCGCGGGCGCTTCTCGAGAAAGGCCTGCCACTCGATGACGAGGCAACGGCTGCGGCGCTCGCGGAAAATCTGGATCTCAACGGTCTCGACCGGTCCGTGCTTTCCGCCCATGCGATCGGCGAGGCGGCCTCGAAAATCGCGGTGATGGGCAAGGTGCGTTCGGCCCTGGTAGCTGCCCAGCGCCGCTTTGCCGGTCAGGAACCCGGAACCGTGCTTGACGGGCGCGATATCGGCACCGTGGTCTGTCCGGATGCCGCCGTGAAGCTTTATGTGACCGCGAGCGCCGAAGTGCGCGCGCGGCGCCGCTATGAAGAAATTCTAGCCCGTGGTGAAACAGCCGATTTCGACCGCATTTTCGAGGATGTGAAAATCCGCGATGCGCGCGACATGAACCGGGCGGAAAGTCCTTTGAAACCGGCGGATGATGCGCACTTGCTAGATACATCGGAAATGAGTATAGAGGCCGCATTTGACGCTGCCCGCTCGCTGATCGATCAGGCGCTGAAAACGAAATGAACGGCGGTCGCCCGGTTTCCTTCGCGGAAAGATGCGGCCCACATGCCTGACAGACCGTCCATGCGCCGGATTGCTTCGACAAAGAAGCGGACGGGGGTCAGGCCATTATCAACGCAAACCCACCGGCGCCGGCCATCCCTTTATGGGAAAAAGGCCACCCAGGAGTTATGAATGTCTAACCTCAATCCCTCCCGTGATGATTTCGCAGCCCTTTTGGAAGAGTCCTTTGCCAAGAACGATCTGGCAGAAGGCTATGTGACTAAGGGCCTGATCACGGCTATCGAAAAGGACGTCGCCATTGTCGACGTCGGCCTCAAGGTTGAAGGCCGCATTGCGCTGAAGGAATTCGGTGCCAAGGCCAAGGACGGTTCGCTGAAGGTCGGCGATGAAGTCGAAGTCTATGTCGAGCGCATCGAAAACGCACTCGGTGAAGCCGTTCTGTCGCGCGAGAAGGCTCGCCGCGAGGAAAGCTGGCTGCGTCTCGAAGTGAAGTTCGAAAACGGCGAGCGCGTCGAAGGCGTGATCTTCAACCAGGTCAAGGGTGGCTTCACCGTCGACCTCGACGGCGCTGTGGCCTTCCTGCCGCGCAGCCAGGTTGACATCCGTCCGATCCGCGACGTCACCCCGCTGATGCACAACCCGCAGCCCTTCGAAATCCTCAAGATGGACAAGCGCCGTGGCAATATCGTGGTTTCGCGCCGCACGGTTCTTGAAGAGTCCCGCGCCGAGCAGCGTTCTGAAATCGTTCAGAACCTCGAAGAAGGCCAGGTTGTGGACGGCGTCGTCAAGAACATCACCGATTACGGTGCGTTCGTTGACCTCGGCGGCATCGACGGCCTGCTGCACGTGACCGACATGGCATGGCGCCGCGTCAACCATCCGTCGGAGATCCTGAACATCGGCCAGTCGGTCAAGGTTCAGATCATCCGCATCAACCAGGAAACCCACCGTATCTCGCTCGGCATGAAGCAGCTCGAGTCTGATCCGTGGGATGGCATCCAGGCCAAGTATCCGGAAGGCAAGAAGATCTCCGGTACCGTCACGAACATCACCGACTACGGTGCATTCGTCGAGCTGGAGCCGGGCATCGAAGGCCTCATCCACATTTCGGAAATGTCCTGGACCAAGAAGAACGTTCACCCCGGCAAGATCCTGTCCACGAGCCAGGAAGTTGACGTGGTCGTTCTCGAAGTGGATCCGGCAAAGCGCCGCATCTCGCTTGGTCTCAAGCAGACGCTGGAAAACCCGTGGGCTGCCTTTGCCCATAGCCATCCGGCCGGCACCGAAGTCGAAGGCGAAGTCAAGAACAAGACCGAATTCGGCCTGTTCATCGGCCTCGAAGGCGACGTGGACGGCATGGTTCACCTCTCCGACCTCGACTGGAACCGTCCGGGCGAGCAGGTCATCGAGGAATACAACAAGGGCGACGTCGTCAAGGCTGTCGTTCTCGATGTGGACGTCGACAAGGAGCGCATCTCGCTCGGCATCAAGCAGCTCGGCAAGGATTCCGTTGGTGAAGCGGCTGCTTCCGGCGACCTGCGCAAGAATGCTGTTGTGTCGTGCCAGGTTATCGCCGTTAACGACGGCGGCATCGAGGTGAAGCTCGTCAACCACGAGGACATCACCTCCTTCATCCGTCGCGCCGATCTGTCGCGTGACCGTGATGAACAGCGTCCGGAGCGTTTCTCGGTCGGTCAGGTTGTGGATGCCCGCGTCACAAACTTCTCCAAGAAGGACCGCAAGGTCATGCTTTCGATCAAGGCGCTTGAAATCGCCGAAGAGAAGGAAGCCGTGGCCCAGTTCGGTTCGTCGGATTCCGGCGCATCGCTCGGCGACATCCTGGGCGCAGCCCTGAAGAACCGTTCGGGCGAATAATCCGCCCCGGTTCAACGGCAATAAGGAAGCCCGCCGGTTTTGCCGGCGGGCTTTTTCTTTGCGCCGTTCTTGCGCTCTGATCAGCTCCAGCCAGCCATCCGCTGGTAGAGGTCATAGGCTAGGTCTTCCGCAACAAGATTGTCCTGGCCGTCGGTGACCATGGAAAGCAGTTCTTCATCCGGATAGTCATGCGCCTCCTCGGACGCGTCCTCGCCTTCGGCCTGCTCTCCGGTCTCGTCTTCGTCACCCTGCCCGGCAGACGACCGGTAGCCGCGGCGATCGGCGCCATCCTCGTCACGCTCGTCTGCGAGTGGATAGGGCACCTGGGCAGGGCCCGTGCCGAGCGCTTCCTTGCCAAGCTGCAGAGCGGCCGACAGGAGTGCCTCCGTAGGGGTCTTTTCAAGTGGGCGGATGATCATGTCGATCGGGCGTCCGGCCGGAAGGCCAGCCGCCTCGTCGGCATTGCGCAGCAGTTGCTCCTCCGCCGCCGAAAGTGCCTTGCGATGATGGGCAGGTGTATCATTGGCGGCAATGCCCCTGCCCTGCGGTCGAAATCCCGTATCCGTTCCATCCGGTTCCGGTCCGGCATGCGGCGTAAGCGCTGCGGCAAGCGCGGCTTCGGCTTCAAGCGGAGCCGGCAGTACCGGAAGGCCGGGCAGGATCGTCTCTTCGGTCCAGCCCTTGAGCACCAGAAGGGCGGGCAGCATTTCGCCACTGAGCGGCTGGGCCACAGAATTGCGCGGCGGCGGCGGCGGCCGGGTATAGTCGATGAATGGCTTGGTGTCCGGCATGACCGGGCGAGCAAGAGCCTGCGGTGCCATGTTTTCGGGAAGCGGCTCGGCACCGGCCAGCAGCTCCATTGCAGCTTTGGCCTGGATGACCGGATCAGCACTTTCCCCGCCTTCGAAGGCAGAGGTCAAGAGCGCCTGCAATGTGCGGGCGTCCGAAACCAGCGGCGCCTGTGCAGTCCGGCCCTGCGCAAGAGCACCGGCCGGCCGGTCAACCGAAGCCGGGAGAGGCAGATCGTAGTTGCGGATGCGCAAACCTTCCAGTGTCTCCACTTCAAAGGCGACCGTCGGGCTCGCACTGGTGCGGCCGAAGATATTGTCGGTGCCGTGGTGGAAAACCGGTACGTCCTCCCCCTCGGCCATGCGGGCGAAGGCCGCCTCGGTCAATCCCTCGGCCTCCAGGACGGAAGGCGCGGCAGAAACCGTAGCCTGAGACATGATCCGGGCGGCCGCTTCGGCCTCAAGCCTGGTCGGCGGCCCTTGCATCAACAGCGTGCCTTCATCAATGTCGGCACCACCATTCTGGGCATAGGATGTGAGGACCGTCCGTGTCGCCAGATCGCGCGCAGCAACGATCTGCATTTCAAGCAGCGCCACGATACGGGCCGCTTCCGGTCCGGCAGGATTTTGCAGCGCGGTAATCAGCGTCTGAAGCTTAACCCCGCGCAAGAGCCGCGCAAGGGCCTGCTCGGCCTCGGCTCGCATGACGGGCGAAAGGCGCTCAAGCGTTGCCGCAAGGCGCTGGACATAGGCCGATGCCGTCTCGCCTTCGCGGCGCGGCACATCAAGCGCGCGGCCAAGCTTTTCAGCGAGTTCGGAAAGATCATCGGATACAGCCTCATGGCCGTTCAGAAGCAAGATATTCAGCTTGCCGGCATGGTTCGGGTTGACGTCGCGGTCCGCGTCGGCGGCCTGCCCGGGAAAGAGCGGCTCCCCCAACAGATGGCCACCCGCCTGCAGGGAAGTCGAATTCTGGTAGGACCCGCTGGACCCCGAAATTGTGCGGACAGGAGGCAGCATGGCATGCTCCGTTCAAACAAGAAGGGTTGGCTGGATCAGGTTCTGTCGGGGACGGTGCAGCCCGCGCCCCATGCCTTCCGTTCGGAGTTCCTTCACCGGAACCCCTGGGCCGCGTCATGGCACCCGGATGCAAATCTGGTTAAAGATCAATTTACCGGGAAAAGATTAACAAATTGCTAACCATCTCCACCCCGCCGTGCACAGCCCGCCAATTCGATGCTATCGTTGAAGCACCGGCACGACCGGAACCATTGACCGGAGCGGGGACGGAAGAGGACATGAAGCAAGACAATCCGATCCTCGATACCGACAGCTACAAGCTGAGCCATCACCTGCAATATCCGCCAGGGATGACCGCCGCCTGCGGCTATATCGAGGCGCGCGGGCTTTCAACCTGGCCGGATGTGGTGTTCTTCGGGCTGCAGGCCTTTCTGAAGGATCTGATTGCCCGACCGGTTACAGCTTCCGATATTGCCGAGGCCGAGGACGTTGCCCTTCTGCATGGCCTGCCTTTCAACAGGGCCGGTTGGGAGCGCATCGTGTCGCATCACAATGGCCATATGCCTGTGCTGATCGAGGCACTGCCGGAAGGCGCGGTGGTGCGGCGCGGCGTGCCGATGGTGCAGGTGACAAGCACAGATCCGGCGCTGCCCTGGATCACGGCCTATCTGGATACGGCGCTTACGCGCGCCATCTGGTATCCGTCCACGGTTGCGAGCCATGTGCGGCGCATTCACGGCACCCTTTTTCCGCTCTACGAAAAGACTTCGGACCCGCAGGAGATGGCTTTTGGCACCCGTCTGCATGATTTCGGCGCCCGTTCGGCCACGTCCCGCGAACAGGCTGCGCTCGGCGGGCTTGCCCATCTTCTCTTCTTCGAGCGCACCGACACGCTGGTCGCCCTGGTCAAGGCTCGCAATGCCTATGGCGCAGGGATGGCAGGCTTTTCCATCCCGGCTTCCGAACATGCCACCATGACGGCCTGGGGGCAGGAAGGCGAAACGGAAGCCTATCGCTCCATGCTTCACCACTTTGCCCGTTACGGTGCAGTGTCTGTTGTCTCTGACAGCTATGATATCGCCCGTGCGGTTTCAGAGCTGTGGGGCAAAGCGTTGAAGCCGGAGGTGGAGGCCTCCGGTGCCATGCTGATTGTGCGCAGCGACAGCGGTGATCCGGTGGACATGCCGGTTCAGGTGATGACACAGCTTGCCTATGCGTTCGGAACCACACTCAACAGCCGCGGCTACCGGGTGATCAACAATCGCGTGCGGGTAATGCAAGGCGATGGCGTGACACTGACTGACATGGTGAAGATTCTCGGGCGGATGGAGGCTTTCGGCTTTTCAGCGGAAAACATCTACTTCGGCATGGGCTCGCAGATGATCCAGAAGATCTCGCGCGACACCTATTCCTTCACCATGAAGATCAATGCAGTCGCCGATGATCAGGGGCGCTGGCATGATGCGGCCAAACGCCCGGCCAGCATGCAGGAAAAGGGATCGAAGGCCGGCCGCCAGGCGGTCGTGACCGAGCTTTTCGAGCGGGCCGCCTGTCGGCTGGATGAGACCGGCCCGCGCCAGAACCATCTTGTCCCCGTCTATCGCGACGGGGCCTTGCTGAAGGAATGGTCACTGGAGGAAATCAGGCAGGAAATTGCCCGCATCCCGTTCCGCTGATCGATCAGCGGTTGCGGAACAGGCGGTAGAGACCGTTATCGTCGGAATCCACGGCAGCAATATGGGCGGAAAGCGGTGCACGCTCGACCCGGTCATGGGCAGCACAGGCATCCAGCACACTGCCACGCACGAAGGTTGGCTGCGGCTCTTCGGTCATCTCGGAGAAGTCTTCGACTTCCCCCTCATAGGCATCAAAGTCATGGTGGGCAGCATAAGCATGCGCATCGGAATTCTCGAAAGACAAACTGCCCAGCAGATCGGCAACCATAACGCCCCCAACGGTACGGGTATGAACTCAACATCACGCCGGGAGGAAGACATCCCCTCGCATCCGGCGAAGGCAAGTGCACTCCAAAATGGTTAACATCGGGTAAGGGGGGTGAGGCGTCGGCGAGCGCAAATGACACATTTGCGACTGACGACGACAGGACCGTCAAGCCGGCATCCCAAGCAATTCAGGGGGTTGCCCGGGCGTCCCGTCGAGTACGCCCGGGGTTCAAAAAAATTCTCAGCTATGGGCAAAAATATCGGTTTCTTCCCAGCCGAGGAGATCAAGCTTGGCGCGCGTGGGCAGAAAGGCAAAACAGGCTTCGGCAAGTTCCGTACGATGGTCGCGGGCAAGGCGATAGGCGAGCTTGTCCATCAGCTGATGCAGATGCAGCACGTCCGAAGCGGCATAGTCGAGCTGTGCGGGCGAAAGCGTTTCGGCTGCCCAGTCAGACGATTGCTGCGCCTTGGAGACATCGATATCGAGAAGCTCCTTCAGATTGTCTTTGAGACCATGCCGGTCGGTATAGGTGCGGGTAAGCCTCGAGGCGATCTTGGTGCAGAAGACCGGCGCTGTGGTGACGCCAAATGTATGAAAAAGCACGGCAATGTCGAAACGGCCATAATGGAAGATCTTCAGCCGGCTCGGGTCGGCGAGCATGGCCTCCAGGTTCGGCGCGCTCTTCTGCCCCGCCGCAATTCGGATCACGTCCGCGGTGCCATCTCCGGGCGAAAGCTGCACGACGCAGAGCCGGTCGCGGCGGGGGATCAACCCCAGCGTCTCGGTATCGATCGCAATCGCGCCTGTATAGCGGCGGGCGTCATCGGCAGAAATATCGCCTTCGTGATAGCGGATGGTGGTCATCGGATGCGTCCTTGAAAATCTGGCATTCCCGGTTTCTCATCCTGCTATAGCCGAGGCGGAGGCAAAGAAAAACCCGGACCTTGAAGGTCCGGGCCTTTTCACCGTTCTTCTCTCATTCGCTTTCAGGCCGCGAGCGTGATCTTCGCGCCGAGCCCGGTCATCAGATCCATGAATTCAGGGAAAGATGTGGCGATCATCGTTGCGTCATCAACCGTTACCGGATGCTCAGAAGCAAGGCCGAGCACCAGAAAGCTCATGGCAATGCGATGGTCGAGATGGGTCTTCACCGCTTCGCCTTGGGGCGTGCCATAGCTTTTTCCATCCGGTCGGCCCTTCACCGTCAGCGAGGCTTCTCCCTCGACGCATTCGATGCCATTCAGCTTCAACCCGTTGGCGACAGCCGACAGGCGGTCGGATTCCTTCACGCGCAGTTCTTCCAGCCCCTGCATCACAGTCTCGCCCTTTGCCAGAGCAGCGGCAATCGCAAGCACCGGATATTCATCGATCATCGAGGGCGCGCGGTCCTCCGGCACCGTGACACCCGACAATTCGGAATGGCGAACCCTCAGATCGGCCACATCCTCACCGCCTGCAAGACGCGGATCAAGAATGTCGATTTTCGCACCCATCTCCTGCAGCGTGAGAATGAGACCGGTCCGCGTCGGATTCATAAGCACATTGCGGATGGTGATATCCGATCCCGGAACCAGAAGGGCGGCGACCAGCGGGAAGGCAGTGGAAGAAGGATCACCCGGAACCGCGATGACCTGACCGGTCAGCTTTCCGCGACCTTCAAGCCGGATCGTGCGCACGCCAGCCGTATCCGTTTCCACGGAAAGGGCCGCTCCGAAGCCGGCAAGCATTTTTTCGGTATGGTCCCGCGTCATGACCGGTTCGATCACGGTGGTGATGCCCGGCGTGTTGAGGCCGGCAAGCAGTACGGCAGACTTCACCTGCGCAGAGGCCATCGGCACGCGGTAGGTGATCGGTGCAGGCGTTTTCGGCCCTTTCAGCGTCACCGGCAGGCGGTCACCCGCAGCAGCGGTTACCTGCACGCCCATTTCCCGGAGCGGGTTCAGCACGCGACCCATCGGCCGGGCCGTCAGCGAGGCATCACCGATGAAAGTCGAGGAAAAATCATAGACGCCGACCAAACCCATCGTAAGACGGCAGCCGGTGCCGGCATTGCCGAAATCGAGCGGTGCTTCTGGCGCAAGCAGCGCACCATTGCCGGTCCCCTGAATGATCCAGGTATCGCCGTCCTTGCGGATCTTCGCGCCCATGGCGCTCATTGCACGACCGGTATTGATGACATCCTCGCCCTCAAGCAGACCTGTGATGCGTGTTTCACCGGAGGCAAGGCCACCGAACATGAAGGAGCGGTGCGAGATCGACTTGTCTCCGGGGATCGTCACGATGCCCCTCAAGTTTTCCGAACGGCTGGCGGTGGCGGGCTTCTGGGCAGCTCCATGGGACATTTTCTGCTCACTTCCGGTCTTGATCTAAATCGTTTCGCAGGCTGGCCGGCAGGCGCTCCGGCGGGTTGGCGCTGCGATAACACAAAGCTTTGCCGCGGTCATCCGCTTTCGGGCAAAAGATCTGCGCGAACGGGCTTGTGGAGCTTCCTCAAGTTTCGCTTTGACAGGACCGCGCGCATGGATTAAGGCCACCCGCTATCCATATTTACGAAAAGAGCCGGATTTCCCGCTCTTTCCGGTTCCCCAAAACCGGTCCATCGCGAGGCTTTGACAGTGGCAAAAGCGGAACTTGGCACAAAACGGACTTGCCCGGACACCGGCAAGAAGTTCTACGATCTCAACCGTGATCCGGTCGTGTCGCCCTATACCGGCAAATCCTGGCCGCTTTCCTATTTCGAGGAAACGTCCGTTGCCGCCATCATGGAAAAGGCAGCCGAAGAGGAGGTTGCCGAAGTCGATACCGAGAGCACGGAAGTCGAACTGGTCTCTCTGGAAGATGCAGACGATGCGAGCGGTGGCGACGATCTGCCCGATATGGGCGACGACGATGATGTCGATCTGGGCGATGATGACGACGATACATTCCTCGAAGCCGATGAAGACGACGATGATGACGATGTCTCCGGCATTCTCGGGGTAACCGGCGGCGACGAAGACGTCTGATGGACTGAGACCCTGTCCGGCGGTTTTAAAAAAAATCGCCGGATCTTCTTTTTAGGCTTGTCATCTCCGATAACGGGAAGTAATAAGCCGCCACCGTCGGGAAGCGCAGAGCACCCAACGGTCCCGGTCCGGGACGACCCGGAAACCCGATTGATGGGGCTATAGCTCAGCTGGGAGAGCGCTTGCATGGCATGCAAGAGGTCAGCGGTTCGATCCCGCTTAGCTCCACCAAATCCTAATATACTCCCTAATGTGGCAATTTTTTCAGTTAGTTGCAGGCGACAATTGTTCGCCCGAGTCCCAAGAAAGTCCCAAAGCTGTCTATGCAGTCACCTTCGTGGGTGGTCTTTATTTTAGAGCTTGACTGCGTTGGGCTTGAATTCCTTCACTGATTCGCCTATATCTTGCTTGCGCTCGGGAGCCTGACATCTATGGCGTCGAAACCACGGTTTCGCCCGGCGTCTTTCATCTTTTGCGAAGTGTAAAGCGTTCTCTTGGGTGCTGCACAACGCCAAACCCCACCCAATCTCCGTTCGGCTTAGCCCTTATAAGCGGCTTGAGAATTTTGGCGTGCACGGGATCGTCTGTGCTGTACGCACGGTGAATTGCCCCGGCTACGAAATCCGCTATTTGGATGCCAATGGATTGGTGAGAGTCCTGCATGAACAGACCCTCTACAAATCGCCCGTATGCTGACACATTCGCCCCCTTCTTTGAGACCAGCGCCTGATGGTGCGCCTTGAATAGACGGTCATTGTCCCGCCCACGGTGGTCTGCAATTACGATGCCAATGCTCTTCTGATCTTGTAGGAAGTACTGGAAGCGTTCCGAAAGGGGTTTGTAGGCGAAATGATAGAGGCTCTGCTGGTCAGTCACGGAGCCATAGCGGAATGCCGCTTCAATGTCTGTAACGCAGGCAATGATTGTCACGGGCGTCTTGGCAAGTAGCCGGGCAAAGGCAAGGCTCAACTCCTTCCTCTTGGCTGCGTCCATTTCCCGCATTGGGTTATCTTCTGCTTGGTTGCTGGGCGCGAAGAAACGCCACTTCAGCTCACCTCTCAATCGGTGTTGAACTGCAAAACCATGGACGTCATCGGCTATGCGGTGCCAATCGGACGCCTTAATGATGGCTCCTCCAAGCGTAAAGTAGGGCTGGGCGGGATTCGGCCTGCTCGGCGGGGTGCCACTTTCGTCAATAAAGCAGAGATGCATGTCCACTCCTGTGAATCACTTAGAACGAAAATACCCCTTCACATGGCCGGTATGGTTAACAGAAAGAGCAAACTGTCTACTTTATCCCGCAATCCACAGGTTCTAGTGCGCAGTTAGCCTAGGGGTCACATATCTCAGAGGTGATCTACGTGGGAGCGGCGGCGACCTTCCCCCCGGTGCCACCGACCCTTTTTCTATGCGCGGCGAGAAGGGGCCTAGGGGCACCGGCTCTTGGTCACGGCATGGCGGGTTGGTGCGATGGTCTCCGGGCGGTGCGGGGATGATAGGCGACCAGTGGAAGCAGACCCCTTGGCCCTGAAAATGCAGGCGCATGGTTCCGCCCCACCAGCGCCACCAATGCGGTAGCCCTCACGGCCCCGGTGCTGCACGTGAAGGACGACACCGTGTATGCGTCTAGCCACGACGTAGCGCGGTACTTCGGGAAAGAGCACAAGGTGGTGCTTGTTGCCATCCGGGAGATACTGGATTCCCTTACGGCACAAAATTGTGCCCTATTGTTCCGCCCTACCAGCTATAAGCAAAAGGCTGGCTTTGGTGAGCGGACCTACCCCGCCTTTGACATGACCCGTGATGGTTTCATGCTTCTGGTGATGGGCTTTACGGGCACCAAGGCGCTCAAGATCAAGGTGGCGTACATTGAGGCGTTCAACCCATGCGCCAACGCTCCGGGTTTTCCCGGAAAAGCTGGATCGTCCGGGGAGAGATTAGTTGCTCCAATTGACCGTCCGTCAGCACCGGCACATTTGCTCCTAGCCGAGCAATCTCTGCCGCATCCTTGATGCACTGCTGGCGGCTGATTAGCTGGGAGGCGATATTGCGAATGGCCTGCCAACGAGCCGGTGCATTTAGCAAACTGATTGCGCATCCCATGTAGAGCTGCACAAGGTCTCCGTGTCCGATTTGGCGTAGGGCTCCGATTGCAGCAGGGTGGTCACGCCCGTGAGACGAAATAAACGCGTCGCCAACGACTTCCTCACCTCTCCCTTCAGCTTGCCAAAGCAGGTATTCAGACGAGACGCCTGCAAGGCAGACGAGCGCTTCAAGCTGCCAATCTATGGTCAATCGAGCGGAGTGGCACATTGTCTCCACTCTACCCAATCGTCCTTCAAAGGGGGCGCTTTCCACCGAGATGCTCAGGACTTTATGGCCGCAGCTCATCGCCATAACGGCATGACCGGCTTCGTGGTGTGCTGTAACGAGCATAGCAGGCGTCATTGTGGGAGAGTAGGCGTGGGAGGAATTGTTGTCCAGTGCCGCCCCTCCTTTCGGCGCTTCGCTTAGGGTATGCTTCAAAAGAAGCGCACGGAGTGCTCCCATAATGCGCTTCGATAAATACGTTTGACAACTCAAATCAGAGCATTCAATATGAGAGCACTTAAAGCGAAGCAAAGGGCTTTCCACCATGTCTTTCATCCGCGCCTATCTCCGTGCCTCCACCAAGGAACAAGATGCGTCCCGCGCCAAGTCGGACCTCCATAAGTTTGCTGAGGAGCGGGGTCTGAAGATTGCCGCCTCCTATACCGAGAACGAAAGCGGGGCCTCCCTGAAACGCCCTGAACTCTTCCGCCTCCTCTCTGACTGCCAGCCGGGGGACGTGCTCTTGGTAGAACAGGTGGACCGCCTCAGCCGCCTCAATGGGGAAGACTGGGAGAAGCTCAAGGCGGAAATCAAGGAGCGTCGCGTTAAGGTGGTCGCACTGGACCTGCCTACCTCTTGGGCCATGGCGACTTCCACAGGGGACGACATTCAGTCCCGCATGTTGGACGCAATCAACGGCATGATGTTGGACATGTTGGCTGCCATTGCCCGGAAGGACTACGAAGACCGTCGCCGTCGCCAATCTCAGGGCATACAGAAGGCCAAGGAGGACGGGGCCTATAAGGGACGCCCTGAGGACACCAAGCGGAATGAGGCTATCATGGGGCTTCTCAGAGAAGGGAAGTCGTGGAGGAGCATTCAGTCCGCTACGGGAGCCTCAATGTCCACCCTTTCCCGGCTGGCGAAGAGGATCGGTGAAGAAGGATAGCGAGTAGGTAGAATTACCTTTACGTTCCCGCTTGGTTCCGACCGGATCGACATTTTTGACGAGCCGTGATATCAGGGGATTGCGATGGGCGTTGTGCCCGTTGTCAAAACAAAGGACTAGGAATGCAAATCACGAAGGGCATCGCGCTTGTTGCGTGAAGCCGACAATGCTAATGAATATCGCGCGATTTTGGTGGGCACTTCGACACCAAAAGGCCAGAAGGCGATTGCCTTGTATGCCACCACAGCACGTCTCTATGACAATTTCGGAGAGCCGATAGGCGGAACATTTGGAGAGGGCGGCAAGTATATCAATCCAAACGCTGCGAACATCGAGGCATTGCGAGAAGTCGTAAAATTCTTGCAGGAAAGACATATGCACTTGGGGGAGTTTTCTCTGGTCGTAGCCTGTGGTCAAGAGTACATTGTCAATCGCCTGAACACGGGCACGCCCGCCGAACGTCTAGCTTCTGGCTATCGAAAAAGTGGCGGCAAAGGCTTCATGGCGGATTCGGAGCTTTGGAAGCTTCTCGATGAAGAGCTTGAAGCGTCAGGCCTCACGATTACCGCAAGAAAGCCCGACATGGGCGAAGAAGTCGTGGCAAACCATATGAAAGCGAAGGCCAGAAAATCTCTTGATGGTTTCGGCCCTGTGGAAGCCAGTGCGGTGACTGTGGGTTAATGGCCTATTCAACATCGAAGGGGCGGAGCCAGACGGTTCCGCTCCGGGTAACTGACAGAATTTCGCAGCTCTCCGCCCAGCTCTGCGGGCAACTCTGCACCATTCCGGGCTGCAAACGGCTTGCTTCGGCATCGGCTGGGTCTGGCCTTGGCGGTTATATCTGCCGATACCATTCTAATCTCAAATCGCGGCACGGCAGCGCATGGGCTAAATCGTTCCGGGCGAGCGAGCTGCAACCATACGTCCGGTCTGCCACACAGCTCATTCGTGAAAACCGCAAGGACCCCCGTGTCGGTGCAACTCTCAGCGGGCTTTCCCACCTTCTAGCATTTGCGCCGCCGCCTGAGCCCGCAATGGACCTTCGCGGTGTCACAGCTCGGCATCGCGCAAAGATCGCTCTTGGTCGGCTCCGCGAGGCGGGATTAGGGGCCGAGCGATTGTTGGCCATATATCTCGGGGTCTGCTCTCTTTTTGAAGACGATTGGACGACTCACCGTGTTGAGGAGTTTCGGCTGGTCCAGATTGCTAAAGCCGTCCACCGAAAGGCATCTGGCACCCATCGGCGCTGGCAAGTGTATGTCCCCAATGCGGAGCAGCCGGTTGTAAAGGAGCTGCACGTATATCCGCGCTCTTCTGGCATGGTGCTACGCTGTCTCGGCAAGATGATTGACCAAGAGGCGCGGGAGTTGCTCGATTTGGTCCCGGAGGTTATCCGGCGAAAAACGGCTGCCTGTGGCGTGCATGCCTCGCAGGTTTTCCCGACGGGGAGCGGCTAGAATTCCAGCGGTTAACTTATTCGAGACCACATAGAGGATACCGGGACTCAAATTCTGAGGCTAACCATGCAGGATTCACCGCCCACGGCCCAATTTGACCCCTTTAAACGGGCCGCTAGCCCCGCTCTGCGGCAGCGTATCGCCGGGCTCGTGGCTGAATTGCTTGCCCACGAAACGGCAGAACGGGGAGTCGCAAAGGGCGGCAAGGTTCGCACCGAAAAGTTCCGGCTTAGCGTTGAGGCTTTGGTGTGCAATTTCGCAGTTTTAAGCCTGATCGCTCCGGGCCGTCTCCTCGCCATACCCGTTGGAAATCGGAAGGGCGCAAAAGGCGCATCTGACCGTTCTGCCATCTTCGGGGTTCACTTGAAAGAGTGCTTGGATGCGCTGACGGCAAAAGGCTTTATCGAGAAGGTGGCCTCGGGGTGCCGGTCTTTCGCCGATGGGAAGCCGGTCTATACTGCAACCACATATACCGCCAAACCACGCCTTCTGGAGTTGATTGGTGTTGCGCCTGAGTATGATGGTGGACTGACTTTTCTGGATTTCTGCCAAGACCCCCATGCGCCTGTTCTGGTGATGAAAGGGACGGCAGACAGCAACGGCAACCGTCAGCGAACAGATTTTGCCTTCACGGGTCCAGTGAGGAGGCGAACGGAGCAAATGCGGGAAATCAATTCCTGGCTCGCAAAGCTCCCGATAGAGGCAGCCGCGTCGGACTTGGCCCGGATCAACGGCAAATCCCAGCATGCAAGCGAAATGGGGGCGGTTGGCGCACTAATCGATCCGACCCAACGACACTTGCGGCGAAGCTTCGTGGATAACGATTGGCGTCGAGGCGGTCGGCTGTATGGGGGGTTCTGGGAGATTATCCCCCGTGACGAAAGGCGCTGCATTCGCTTGCCGGGTGCAGGGGACAAGATGGAGCCGCTCTGCAATGTCGACTACGGGCAGCTCTTTCCACGCTTGGCTTACAACAGGGCTCTTGCCTCGCCATCCGATGCTGACATTTACGATATCAATGGTGATGGGTCTCACCGAGGCGAGTGGAAGCGCCTCATGAATGCCATGCTGTTTTCCGAGAAAGCCAAACTCGGGGGCTGGCCTTCCGGTCTCCATTCTTTGAAAGATTCCGGCATCACGCTCCGGGAGGCTGAGCGGCTCATTCGAGAGAAACACGCAGCTATCGCCCATTTGTTTGGCACGGGGCTCGGCTACGAGTTAATGACCATCGAGAGCGATCTATTGGTTGATATCCTGCTCGTTCTTTGCAGACGGGGAATACCGGCCCTGCCGCTGCACGATTCCGTACTTGTTGCGGAGTCATTCGCCGAAACCGTCCGTACAATCATGCGGGAAGAGTTAGCCCGCCGGAGTCCTGAGGGGATCACGCCAGTGGTGGAAGTTGCTGGTTTGGCATAGCGTTCGCGTGCGCTTAACATATTGATAAATATACGTATAGCTCGAAATTTGCTACATATGCAGAGAGAGTGGGCCTAGGGTAAGGCCTTGGAGGGATTTCCCTTTGGCCCCTTTGTTGTGTTTCCCTTTCCTCACCATCGATACTAAGCCAGAGGGCAGTAGCGGAATGTTGCTGTCCCTTTGGCTTACCCTATGTCTGTCGTAAAGGTGACCACTTTCGTATGCCCTCAGGCCTGACAATGGGCATACCCGCAGCCATACCCCCAAGCACACAATCACGCATCCACAACACCCTAGGGCGAAGCATAACGGCAGGCATAACGGGTGGCATCGCGGGTGGCATAGAGTAACCCTTTATGCTCTTACTGCTGAGGAGATGGTGGTCTACCGAAGCAAAGAAAGGACCTGATGGGATAGCATACCGCAAACCATCCCGCTGCACATCAGGCTCGCCTTAATGCTGGCTTGAGGGGTGGGCTTAGAGGTATACCCCTAGGATTTTCAACAGTATCACCTTGACGATACCATTGAGAACGCTGCGAGTGACAGCAATATGCTTGCGATCATCGCATAGATCAGGCGGTGCCATACCTTCTCGATGAAGATGAGGCCGCTTTGTGCAGTTACTCTCCATGAAGGTGAAGTAGCTCGTAACTGTGCAACTTTGCCGATGAACGCTAGGGTCACTCCGATCAGGGGCGGCATCATCGAGAAGTGAGTTTCAAGGAGGCGCTGTGGCGGCACGAAGATGCAAAACAGGAAGCCATAGCTAAAGTACGCGGTGATAAAAGCGAATAGCAGGCATACAGGGATATAAAACGCCAGCGTTACAAGACCACTTAAGTCGAAGTCGCTGCTGCCCTCTTTCGGTTCCTGCTTCATGCAGTTCCTTTCGGCTCAAGGCAATGTTCTCCATTCGCATGAAATGGGCAGGTGTCCCTTGGTTTAGTAGCCACGCCTTTATCCCTTTGAGGCTGCAACCAAGCGCACGCCCGGCTGGCCGTGGTTCAGAAACTCAACGCCTTCAGCTTCAAGCACCCGCATGACCGCCTGAATTGTTGGGAGCCCGCTGGTTAGGCCCTCGGCTCCCCTCTTTTCCATGGCAACCACGGTGTTGATGCTTATCTGTGCCCGCTCTGCAAGTGTGCGTTGGTCCATCCCGGCGAGTGCACGAGCCGCCTTTAACTGATTTCCGGTAGTTAGCATGTGTGAGTCCCATTACTGTAGGAGTGTGATTTTTTCACAGTTGACCGTTGACAGCAACCGTAAAAGCATGATCACACTTAACCGTTAACAAATCACAGTGAACGGTGAACAGATGCTACTCAACCCTTCCTACGATACCTACGCAACCCCCTCCGCCAGTACCCTCCCGGCAACAACCTTCCACCCGGACTATATGCCCGACCGATACGCCCTGATCTGTAAGGGGGACTGCATGGCTCCCCGCTACGTTGACGGCCAAGGGCTCTACTTCTCTAAATCAGAGCCGTGGAAGCCGGGGGACTGTGTAGTGCTCTTCCGCCGCCCTGAGCTTGTCGGTCCGGGAGAGTGCCAGATGCTCTTCAAGCAATTGGTCCTTGCGCCACCTACAAGCTACTGGAGGCAGAGAGCTGGCGACCGGCAACGCTTCCAGAACCTCCGCCAGATGATCATCATCAAGACCCTAAATCCCGACCGGCATATCCAGTTCTACGCAGACGACTTCTTGGGCATCCACAAGCTGACCGGTGCGGAAGAGCTTTGAGATCCGCCCTTATTTCCACCACCACCACCCATAACTACATCAATGGCAGCAGCAACCCCGCACCCTTCATCAGGCGTAAGACCTATGAGCTCCGCTGCATGGTGACCTCTCGCTATATCCCTGAAGCTCTGCCTATCGTAGAGGTGTTGCCACCAATCAAGGGGTCTTTCCGCATTCTGCATTGGGCGCTGCCTGAGGGCCTGCTTGTCGTCGCCGCTGTGCTTGAGCGAGTGGAGGAGCTGGCGGGCGGCATCGTGGTCCACTCAAGGTCTGGCCTGCTGGCAAATCCGCAAGGGGGAAAGGGCAGGCTCGGTGTCGGTGACTTCGGGCTACGGGCCAAGCAGGCGGAGCGGGAGGTGGAGCGAGAGGAGGCCGGGAAGCCTCAGCGCGTGGTAAGGAGCTATAGGCCGGGCGAAAGGCGAGACGGCAATGTGGTGTCGCTGGGTGTGGGCAGCTAATGCCTTGCGCCGGTTGTTGCGTCACTAGCTTTGGGTTAAACTATTCCAACGGAAACCCGGGATAGACAGAATTAATAGAATGAAGAATCCTGTCTTGAGTGCTAGCGGAGAGCTGATTCCAAAATGGCTCTGAACCGCACCGGATTTGCCGGAGACCGTTTGGTTTAAGTTATGCGGCTATGGC
>CAMFIE010000004.1 GCA_945952315.1 uncultured Rhizobium sp.
CGGGCTATGAAGCTCCGGTTCTGCTGGCCTACTCCGCCCGCAACCGTTCGGCCTCGTGCCGTATTCCGTTCGGCTCCAACCCGAAGGCAAAGCGCGTCGAAATCCGCTTCCCGGACCCGACCGCAAACCCCTACCTCGCCTTCGCTGCCATGCTGATGGCTGGTCTCGACGGCATCAAGAACAAGATCCATCCGGGCAAGGCCATGGACAAGGACCTGTACGACCTGCCGCCGAAGGAACTCAAGAAGATCCCGACCGTCTGCGGCTCGCTGCGTGAAGCTCTGGAATCGCTGGACAAGGACCGCAAGTTCCTCACCGCCGGCGGCGTCTTCGACGAAGACCAGATCGACTCGTTCATCGAACTGAAGATGGCCGAAGTCATGCGCTTCGAAATGACCCCGCACCCGGTCGAATTCGACATGTACTACTCGGTCTAAGACCGGATGGTTTGAGGCGATCGGTGGCTGCTCCGGCAGCCAGTCTCAGAGAAACCGGCCTGTTCCCAGGCCGGTTTTTTGTTGCGCAAAAATGCTTGAAAGAAAAAAAGCCAGCAAAGCTGACCTTTTCAAAAAGGCTCACCTATAAATTCAAACTGCTTCAGCCACTTAGGGCTGTTTCAGTCGCTGCTTGAGCAGGTTGAGGTAGTCGTCATTCTCGCCACTGCCCGAAGAGGCGGCAGGCGCCTTGCAGCCGGGATTATAGTCCAGCGCCATACCCGCCTTCACGCAGGCACCGACTTTCCAGCCGGGCGGCAGCGCCGTCAGGTCCACCTGCTTCCACTTCGGATGGCCGCTGGCCTGAAGATCGGCCATATGGGTGATGATCAGATTGGAAATGTCGGAGACCGCCTTGCAGCTCTCGCGCTGATAGGCCTTGCCATTGGCGGCATAATCGAAGGTCATCAGCACCGCCTTGACCGCAACGCCCGGCACCGCCTCCTTCTGGAACGGATAGGTGCCCGCCTCGATCTTCGCGGGTGTATAGCTTGCCAGAAGCGGGGCCTCGGTCACCGGCACCAGGTGGAACTTTGCGGGATCGATGGTCGCACTGCTGAACAGGCTCGCGGGCGCGCCTGCGACATAAAACAACGCATCGATTTCGCCGGACAAAAGCTTGGGCAGCGCCTCGTCCGGATTGATCGCCTGCCGCTCACCCCCCTTCACCTGCACGATATCCAGCATGAGCGAAGAGGTGAGAAAGGTGCCGCTGTCCTTCTTGCCAACGGCGAATTTCCGGCCTTCCAGCTCCTTCAGCGACTTGATGTCGTTGCGGGCGAGGATGTGCACTTCTTCATTATAGAGCGGAAACATGATGCGCACGCCGCGGACGGCTTTTTGAAGCTCCTTGTCATCCGCCTCGAAGGTCTTCAGGTAATCCAGCACATCCGATTGCACGATGCCGAACTGGGTATTCTTGCGGTTTCTGACGCCCGCGAAATTCTCAAGCGAACCGGCGCTTTCGACAACATTGAGCGGCTTGCCACAGCCTTCCGAGAGCTTGGCAATATCACGCCCGATCTGGATATAGGTGCCTTTCGGCCCGCCGGTCATGATGTTTCGCTCCACGCCTGCAGCCTGGCTGAACGTCGGCGCGGCGAAGGTGAAAAGAGCAAGGCTGAAAAGCGTCTTGAATTTCATGACACGGGTCCTGAGGGTTGGAGGGATCAGCAGGGACTGTCGAGATCACGGATCAGGCTGCGGAGCGTCAGCACGGGCACGCGGGTGAAAACCTGTTCGAGCGCATCCGTCACACAGGCCCCGCCGAGCAATTTTTCGCGCACCGTCTCCCGCTGGGAGGCGTTAAGGACCTTGAGACCGGGCGCGCGGCTCAGCGCGTTTTCCACCAGCGTTGCGTCTCGGGTCTCGACCTTCGCGTCGGATTTCGGATTATCGGGGGCTTTGGGTTCCTCAGGCGTTGAGGACGCGGCATCCGCAAGCTTGCGGTTCGCGTCATCCAGAGCCTTGGTCAGCGCTTCCTTTTCTGAATTGAGACGCGCAATTATGGCTTCCTTGGCTGAGACCTGCTCTGCCTTTTGCTGCGTCGCCACTTCAAGCGCCTGCTTTGCCTGATCGCGGCTCTGGTTGGCCTCATCAAGCAAAAGCTCCGTATCACGCAACATGTTTTCGCGACGATTGACTTCGAATTCTGATCGCTTCAGGAGACCACGCAACGCTTCGATTTCAACAAGTGCCTTCGAGGTGGAACCTGATGCATTGGCTCGAAGCTCGTCTAGCGTTCGCTTAAGGCTGTCACGCTCGGTTTCGACCCGCCCAAGTTCGGCTCGAGCCTTCATGAGCGCCTGCTCGTAGCCCGGCAAATCCGTTTCGAGCTGGCTGATGCGGGAACGAAGCTGGTAGATGAATTCGGAGTTGTCCGGAGGCGATGGACATTCATAAGCGACCTGCTTGCTGCCAAGCTTGCTCTTCAGCTCCACATTCTCCGCGGCGTTTCTTCGTGCCTCGACGCTGACATTTGTCAGTTGCCTTTGAATGTCGGCGCAAAAAGCTGCACTGGTCTTGCCGTATGGATCAACCGGGACTTCGACCTTATCTCCGCCGGTGGATACGGGTTGGCGACCCCCGGATGCCAATCCCAGATACCGAGCGCCGCCGTAACCGGCTGCCGAGCCGATCAGAAGGCTGATCACTGCAACGGTAATGATGGCGCCAGCTCCAGCACCTCCACCGGAAACCTGCCCGTCCCGCCCCCACTGATTGACCACCTGCGCCCTCGCCCTTGTCGCCCTGCCGCCCTTCACCACATCCGGGCATTTCTGAGGAGGTAATGCAACGCCAGAGGCTTATCAAGGCGCGGCCTACACCTATCGTGAACGGAAAATGACGGAAAACAATTCGGCTCGTCCGTCAAAACCCTTGATGTTGCTTGGCTATGTCACCACATTGTCATTGAAAGGAAGCACCCCATGAAACAACGAACAGCCAAGTATCGTATCGGTGAAGTCGTCCGCCACCGGGTATTTCCATTCCGTGGCATCATCTTCGATGTGGACCCGGAATTTGCCAATACCGAGGAATGGTGGAATTCAATCCCGGCGGAAGTGCGGCCCTCCAGGGACCAGCCCTTCTATCACCTGCTCGCGGAGAATGACCAAAGCGAATATATCGCCTATGTCTCCGAGCAGAACCTGGTGCCGGATGACAGTGGAGAGCCGCTGCGCAACCCGAATATCGCACAGATATTCGATGGCCAGCTCGGTGCCTACAAACCGAAATTCACCACCGCCCACTGACCAAAAACGAAAAAGCCCGGCGCCAAGGCCGGGCTTTCTCATCGATGATACCTTGCAGACTTACTGCTGGGTGGCCTTTTTCTGGGCTTCTTCCAGCTTCTTGCGGGCTTCCTCAGCCTTCTTCTGCAGGCCTTCTTCCAGATTGCGCTGGGTTTCGGCAAGCTTGGATTCGGATATCGGATCGCCGTCGAATACACCCGAGAAGCCCTGCAGGGAGATCTTGATCGGGTTCGGCTGGCGGCGGAAGTTGATCGAGGTCAGCACCATCTCATTGCCCTTGCGGATCGAGGCAAGCATGCCATCCGTCAGCGGCACTTCAGCGGTGCAGCGATCCGGAAGGCAGACGACGTAATCGAGCTTCGAACCCTTTGCGCCATCGATCTGCATCACAACACCCGGCGGGATAAGACGAGCGGAGGGAACCGAAACCTGCAGGATCTTGCGGTTGACCTTGCCGGTCACCGAAATCAGACCTACTGCCGTGATCATCTGGCCATTGCTGGCGCGCTGGATGTTCTGCACGGCGCAGATATCGTTGTCTTCCTGCTTGGCGCAGGTCTTGTACCAGCCGAGCGGGCCCTGGGCGCCTGCAGCCGCATCGGCGCTCTGTGCCGAGGCAACAGACGGTGCAGCTGCAGCTGCAACGCAGATTGCCAGAGCGGAAAGTGCCGTCTTGATGGTGGTGTTTGCCTTGAAGGTCATAACGATATCCGTCTCCTGAATTCTTCTCATTCGGGGCGCAGGGCTTTTCAGCCAACCACGCAACCCGTCCGTCGGGTTTTGCCCCTCGCCGTTCCCAAGCTGGGTGGGCGGCAAATAAGGCAAATGAATGACCCGCCTGTTTCGGCCATCCTGTTACATCGCCATTCGCCCGATATCCAGCGATTCTTTCAGCCCGTTTGGCCTGAAAATGCAGAATTCCATGCTGGCGTGTTTGTTTTGAAACGCCCATGCTACGATCATGAACGAATCGGAATATATTTGAGAGGATCGGTTGTGATGCGCGGTTGGTTGTCTGCCCTGGTTTTCCTCGGACTTTTTGCATCAGCGAGTGCCGAGCCGCTGCATGGTATCGCCATGCGCGGCGCCCCTGCACTGCCCCCTGATTTCAAGAATTTTCCGTATGTGAACCCTGAAGTGAAAAAGGGTGGCAAGGTCACCTATGGCGTGGTCGGTACCTTCGACAGCCTGAACCCGTTCATCCTGAAAAGCATGCGCACCACGGCGCGCGGCATGTGGGACCCTGAATTCGGAAATCTCGTGTTCGAATCGCTGATGCAGCGCTCTCGCGACGAGGCTTTCTCGATGTACGGGCTGCTCGCGGAAAGCGTGGAATGGGATGACAACCGCAGCTTCATCCAGTTCAACCTGAATCCGAATGCCAAATGGTCCGATGGCCAGCCGGTTACCCCCGATGACGTGATCTTTACCTTCGAGCTGCTGCGCGACAAGGGCCGCACCCCTTTCAACAAGCGGCTGGACAGTGTCGCGAAGATGGAAAAGGTGGGCGAACATTCCGTGCGCTTCACCTTCAACGAGAAGGCCGATCGTGAAACGCCGCTCATTCTCGCGCTGTCGCCGGTGCTGCCGAAACATGCGGTGAAAGTGGATGGCTTCGACCAGTCCTCGCTCGACATTCCGGTCGGTTCCGGTCCCTATATCGTCAAGGCGGTCAATCCGGGCACCTCGATCACCTTCGAGCGCAACAAGGATTACTGGGCGAAAAACCTGCCTTCCAAGGTCGGCTTCGACAATTACGACCAGATCACCGTTCAATATTTCCTGCAGGACAAGACGCTGTTTGAAGCCTTCAAGAAGGGCGATGTCGATATCTATCAGGAGGGTAATCCCACCCAGTGGGCGCGCGCCTATGATTTCCCGGCGATCCAGTCCGGCGATATCGTGAAGGAAGAATTCAAGCCCGGCCTGCCCTCCGGCATGTTCGGCTTCGTTTTCAACACCCGCAAGCCGGTCTTTGCCGACCCGCGGGTTCGGCAGGGCCTTTCGCTGGTGTTCGATTTCGAATGGGCAAACAAGAACCTGTTTGAAAATTCCTACGAGCGCACCCAGAGCTTCTGGCAGAATTCCACCCTTTCAAGCTTCGGCATTCCCGCAAGCGACGCCGAAAAGGCGCTTCTGGGCGCAGCCGTTTCCAAGGTGGAGCCCGCCATTCTGGATGGCAGCTACAAGCTTCCGGTTTCCGATGCGTCGGGTCATGACCGCAAGCTTCTGAAACAGGCGGTCGATGCGCTGAAGGAGGCCGGATACACCATTCAGGGCGGCAAGATGGTCGATGCGTCCGGCAAGCAACTGGCCTTCGAGATCATGACGCAGAATGCGGATCAGGAGAAACTGGCCATTGCCTACCAGCGCTCGCTGAAGACGATTGGCGTCGATGCCTCGATCCGCACGGTCGATGACAGCCAGTATCAGAGCCGCAGCATCTCCTTCGACTATGACATGATCCTCAAGGGCTTCGTCTCGTCACTGTCGCCGGGTATCGAGCAGGTAGGCCGCTGGGGCTCCACCTCGAAAGACAAGCAGGGCTCCGACAATTTCGCGGGCGTTGCCGATCCGGATATCGATCGGGTGATCGAGGCCATGCTGCATGCCCGCTCGCAGGAAGATTTCGAAACGGCGATCCACGCCTATGACCGGCTGCTGCTCTCGGGTCATTATGTCGTGCCGCTCTATTTCACGCCCTTGCAAAGGGTTGCCCTGAGGTCCACAACGGGCCATCCGAACAAGCTGCCGCTCTATGGCGTGCAGCTTCCGGTCTGGTGGGACAAGCGCGCCCAGTAAGGCGCGCCGTCTCTTTGCGTGAGGCCGGACAGGGCCTGAAAAGGAAGTTCGATGGAAACGATCGTGATCGACATCATTTCGGATGTCGTCTGCCCCTGGTGTTATCTTGGCAAGGCGCGGCTGGAGCTGGCAATTGCCGAGGTGCAGGACAAGGTAGGCGTCGAGGTGAACTGGCGGCCCTATCAGCTGAACCCCGATTATCCGCCGGAAGGCGTCGATCACAAGAAGGCGCTGGCCGCGAAACTCGGCGGGCAGGAGAATGTGGACCGTGCCCATGCCATGCTGAAGGATTTCGGCAAGGCCGTCGGCATCCATTTCAATTTCGAGGCGGTGAAGATCGGTCCGAACACGATGGATGCGCATCGCCTGCTGCTCTGGGCGCACACGGAAGGTCGGGACATGCAGAACCGGGTGGTTTCCGCCCTCTTCAAGGCGAATTTCGAGGAAGGCCGGAATATCGGCGACCACGCGGTTCTTCTCGACATTGCCGAAAAGGCTGGCCTGAATCGCGACGTGATCGCCACGCTTCTGGCATCGGATGCGGACAAGGATACGATCCGTGGCGAGATTTCCGCCGCACAGCAGATGGGCGTCAACGGCGTTCCCTTCCTCGTCTTCGACCATCAATATGCGATCAGCGGCGCGCAGACGCCGGATGTGCTGGTAGGCGCACTGACGGATATCGCCCGGATGAAGGCGGAAGCCCGCGCTGCCGCCAATTGAGGCGGATCAGTCCAGCCGCTTTTCCATGAAGAGGCTCAATGGATCCGGCTTGTAATCGCCGAAGGGCGCAATCTCGTTATAACCACAGGCGCGGTAGAGGCCGATTGCTTCCGGCTGGGAGATCCCTGTTTCCAGCCGGATCGCCTTGATATTGTTGTCGCGACCCAGTTGCTCGAGCGCCTCCATCAACCGCTTGCCGAGCTTCAGGCCCCGCGCTTCGGGATCGACGAACATGCGCTTGATTTCGGCCGTGCCATCCCCCGCCTCGACAAGCGACGCACAGCCGACGATTTCCGCATCACGACGCGCCACGAGAAAATGCACACCCGGCTTTTCCAGTTGCGATAGGTCCAGCAGATGGTTGCTTTCCGCCGGATAAAGCGCGGCCATATAGATATCCGACATTTCCAGCAGGCGGATCACGCCGGGCTGACGGGGTGGTTCAAGGCTGATCTGAAGTGGCACGGGTCTGCTCTCGTTTTTTTCGAGATCGCAGTCAAACCCCTGCCCCGAATTTGGTCAAGGGCAGCGCGAATGCTTTCAACGCATTAATAAAATATTGATCAGCCTGTGCGAGGATCACGCTCAAACGTTCCTTCCAGTGCAATGATTGCGCCCTTGTGTAAAAACCTGAGGTCCACTCATGCGCCTGTTCCGTTCTGCTTCCTGCGCATTCCTGTTTCTTGCGGCCAGCGTTTCCATTGGGAAAAGCAGCAGCACACCCCATTGGACTTATGAGGGTCACGAGGGGCCGGAACACTGGGCACAACTGGACCACAGTTTCGAGGCCTGCGAGCTTGGCAAGCAGCAATCGCCTGTCGACATTGTCCCGACGGTTAAAGCGGATCTGCCGCCGATCAAGTTCGAATATGGGGAAATCCCGACGGAAATCCTCAACAACGGCCATACGATGCAGGTCAATGTGCCGGATTACGGCCATCAGATCACCATCGATGGCGATACCTACAAGCTGGTGCAGTTCCACTTCCACACGCCCAGCGAATATCACATAGAAGGCAAGAGCTTCCCGCTGGAAGTTCATCTGGTACATAAGAATGCCAAAGGTGCACTTGCAGTTGTTGGAGTGGTAATTCAAGAAGGCGGCGTAAGTCCAACGCTGGAACAGATTTTCTGGGGTGGACCGACCGAGGCCGGCAAGACCAAGCGGCTGATTGACGTGAAGACGGATCTGAACGCGTTTCTGCCCGCGGACCGCACCTATTTCCGCTTCATGGGCTCACTCACCACGCCGCCCTGCAGTGAGGGCGTGAACTGGTACGAGATGCGCCATCCGATCGAAGCCTCGATGGCGCAGATCCAGAAATTCCAGGAACTGTTTCCGATGAATGCCCGCCCGCTCCAGCCGCTGAACAACCGGCTGGTCGTGGAAGACGTGCAGTAGATTTTCCCTATCCACCGCCCGAAACGAGAAAGGCCCGGTTGCCCGGGCCTTTTTCATGCGGCCAGAACGGCCTGGATGGCGTAGCTTCGCGCCTTGTGGCGCATCTCGGTAATATTGAGTTTTTCCACCATGTCCATGAGGTCGGATGCAGGCGTGCGATCCATGCCCGGTGCGCGGTAGCGGCGGAGAAGTTCAGCGGAGAGATTTTCGGTCAGCTCTTCCGTTCCCCTTGCCGCTTCCCGCAACAGGAGCGTGGCATCAACGAAGACCGGACTGACCTCGCGTGGCAAGCCTGCGGCCTCATAGAGCGCACGCACCGCATGCTGACGGCTGGTGGCAAGCACCGAGCGCACACGGCGCTCTTCGATGCCCGTGAGGTTCACCAGCACGCAGGCAACGAAATCCACCCGGCCAGCGCAAAGTGCATGCATCAGGAAAGCGGGGGTTAACCTGCACCCGGCGCGCAGATGCTCGACAAGAGCCGGAATGTCTTTCTCCTCGGCAGCCCCGGCAATCACCAGCGTGCCAACATCGTTGGCTTCACGAGCAATGCGGGCAACGCGGTTTTCGCCAACCGTTGCGCGCACGAGATCGAAAGCCGAAAGCGCATCGGCCACGTGTTCCATGAGTTGATGGCGTGCATCGGCAGGCAGATCATCCCGCTCGAGCAGGAGGCTGCGAATCTCTGCAGAGGCCCCATGCCGATGGGCGATCTCGCGTAGGGTCGCGGCAGCAAACTGGTTATCCGGATTTTCGAGCAGCAGCGTGACTTCCGGCTCGTCGCCCACAGCCACAATCGCGGCCGAAACAACACGGGAGACTTCGGCGCGCGAGGCGATCAGGCTGCGGCGAAGACTGTCGCCCCGGGCGGCTAGCTCGATGAAGTCGTCGTCAGTCAGAACTGGCGACTGGGTGATCACGGTCGCTGCGATTTCGGCCTGGTCTTCGGCGAGCGACAGGATGAGCGCGCGCGGCACATCATCCGATTCGGCAAGCGCCTCCGCCAGCGCAAGGCGCACTTTCGGTGAAGGATCGTCGAGCAGATAGGTCATGGCCAAGGCTGCGGCCTGCCTTTCCTCGGAGCCCATCGCGGAGCGCAGATAGGCGCGTCCGAGAGCGTTGGCTGCTCTTGCGCGGTCTGCCACGCGTGCTGTTTCTGACCAGCGGAGGAATGCCTGTACAATCACTTTATACGCCTCACCCAAGTGTTGCCTTACAAAAACCGGCTTGGGTTTGACCTTAGCGAACAAAGAATGATGATTGGTTAACCACGTTCCTTAACCGCCAAATTACCATAAGATTGAAACCTGAAGGCGGTTCGAAGGTTTTGTCTGGAAAGGGTCATGCAGCTATACCGCATGCCTTGATTACGCCAAGCATAGCCTTGGCTTCCAAATCAGGCCATGCGATCCTGTTTGAACCGGAAGCGGAGACTATTCTTGCCCATGCCACAGCTTGCAACAGGTCTTCCCGTGCCGTTTCTGACCCGCTCCTGGCTGGTTCTGCCAGCGCGGGAAGAAGCGGCCCTGCACGCAGGCCTGCGCAGCGGTGCCGATATTCTGGTAATCGACCTAACGCTTGAAAAAGGTCAGCAGAAAGACCTTTGGGCAGGCCTGTGCGCCTTGTTGCAGGCAAGAACCAAAGGCGCATCCGAACCGGCAATTTTCATCATGCTGCCCGCAGACGGCCCCGAGATCGAACCGGCACTTTCCGCCCTCATGCCCGCAAGGCCGGAGGGAATCATGATTGCCTTTCCCGCGAGCGCAGCCGATGTGCAGCGGCTCGACGTTCTGCTTTCCGTCGAAGAGGCAGAACACGGCATTGAGGCTGGAAAGACGCGGATAGCCGTGCTGGCCGACGGGCTGGATGATCTTGATCTGGCAGACAAATCAACGCGGCTGGTCGCCGCCTGCTGGTCTGCCGCACGGCTGATGGAAAGACTGGGCGCGACCCGGATGCATGATGCAGGCGGCGCGCTGGTCGATGCCTTCCGTTACCACCGTGCCCGGCTTTTGAGCATGGCGGCAAGGGCACATCTTGAGGCGATCGACAGCGAATCGGGACTGATCTCGACTGATCGCCTCGCACGAGATTCGCGTGAAGCCGCAGCCGATGGTTTCTCCGGCAAGATCACGCTTGCGCCCCGGCAGGCGGCGCAGATCAACCATGCCTTTTCACCAGGTCCGGAAAGCGTTCTCGAGGCAGAAGCCGTTCTTTCCGACGTGCACGCTGCCGATAGTGCAAAATGGCTCAGAGCCTTGCGCATAAAGGCGCGAGCGGTGTTGATGCGCGAGCGCGGCTGACGCCATTCCAACCGCTATACTCGGTTATTCGCTGGACGGGCGCTCTGGCCGCATCAGCTCGAAAACATCGCCGCCATCACAATAATCCATGTAGCCAAGCCGCCCGACGGGACGCGCCCGAGACATATCGATCCGCCCGTCGCGGATGATCTCTTCGGCGACATGAATACCCAGCACCTGACCGAAGGTGATGACGGACTCCGCCTTCGCGCCATCCAGCGTTTTCGGCACCATGATTTCCGTCACCCGGCATTCCAGGACGGCAAGGGCTTCGCCCACATAGGGCGCATCCACCAGCTTGCCTTTCACCGGGGTCAGGCCTGCAAGCTCGAATTCATCCGCCCCGTACGGCACTGCTGCAGAAGACGCATTCATTGGCAGAAGCAGTTGCCGGCTCACGAGATTGACCGTGAATTCGCCGGTCTCCGCTGCATTTCGGGCGCTGTCCTTTGGCGGACTGGACGCAAACATCACGATTTTCGGGCTGTCACTGACGATATTGAAAAAGGAATAGGGGGCGAGATTGCGGCTGCCATCCCTGCCCCGGCTGCCGATCCAGCCGATCGGCCGCGGCGCGACAAGAGCCTTGAACGGGTCATGCCGCAGCCCATGCCGGTTCGTCGCGGTCTCGTAAAATCTCATTCGGCCTCACCGACCCATGTCACCGTTTCCGCGATATCCGGGCGCGGGCGCTCCACCACCGGGAAATCGGTCGAGCCGATGTGGATGAACCCGGCCACACGCTCACCGGGATGGATGCCGAGAAGCGGATAGGCCCGTTCGTCAAAGGCGAACCATTCGGTCAGCCAGTTTGCCACATAGCCCATGGCATTGGCGGCGAAAAGCAGGTTGAGGCAGAGTGCGCCCGCCGACATAACCTGCTCCCATTCGGGGATTTTCACATGCGGCCCCGCCTTGGAGACAACAGCGACCACGGTGGGCGCGCGGGTAAAACGGGTGCGCTCCACATCGATCAGTTCGGCGCTGAGACCAGGCTCTACGGCCAGACGGAGCGCCAGCAATTCCTCGCCGATCCGGGCCCGTTCCGCGCCGCGATAGACCACGAAGCGCCAGGGTGCGAGCTTGCCGTGATCCGGCACGCGGGAGGCCAGACGCAGGATTTCTTCCAGCTCGGCCTTTTTCGGCCCCGGTTCACGCATCTGGTAGGCGGGAATGGAGCGGCGGGTGGCGAGATAGTGCTTCAGCGCGGAATTTTCGGTCATGCGTGATCCATCCGGGTATAAGGCGGTGTCAGTGGCGTCCCCCGGGCTCGGGGTCTTGAAATTGCCATCAGGTTCGGATTGAAGTGAAGCCAGCGGCAACAGAAGTCAACCAGGTATCTCCATGTCAGGAATCTCCCGCGTATTGCGCGGTGCCTTGATGGCCCTTGCGGCAGTTTCGATGGCATTTGGCGTCTTCGCGCAGGATGCCCAGACAGATGCGGCGAAGGGAGCCGCACCGGAAGCCTTTCGCCAGATCGATGGCTCGGAAAAAATGCCGAAGCCCAATGCCTTCACGGCCCCGACCGCGCCTGTGACCACCGGTATTTTCCACACGGTGAAATTCGAGGCCCGGCTGACCAAGGAAGGCAAGCCTGTCGAACAGGGTCTGATCTGGAGTATTTTCAGCCCGAACGCCGGTCCGGATGACAAGCTGCCACTCGTTGCCACATTCACCGGCGGCCCGGCCCAGTTCCAGCTCGCCGCAGGCGACTATTTCGTCAATGTCGCCTTTGGCCGCGCAGGCGCGACCAAGCGGCTGAGCGTGCCCGAAAGCGGCGATGTGGAAGAGCAAGTGCTGGTGCTCGATGCGGGTGGGCTGGTGCTCAATGCGGTTTCCGGCCCCGACATGCGCATTCCCCCCGATGATCTCTCCTTCACCATCTACTCGTCCGATATCAAGGAAGATGGCGAGCGCGGTCTGGTGATGGATGATGTGAACCCGAACGAGGTGGTGCGGCTGAATGCCGGGACCTACCACGTCGTCTCCGAATACGGCGATATCAATGCCGTGATCCGCGCCGATATCCAGGTGGATGCGGGCAAACTCACCAAGGCGGTGCTCCAGCACAAGGCCGCGCAGATTTCCCTGAAGCTCTGCACGGAAGCGGGCGGCGAAGCGCTGGCCGATACGGCCTGGAGCGTTTTGACTTCTGCGGGTGACACGATTTCCGAAAGTGTCAGCCCCTATCCGACTGTGGTGCTTTCCGAGGGGCAATATACCGCCGTTGCCCGCAACAAGGACAAGATCTACCAGCGTGATTTCAAGGTGGAAGCGGGCAAGAATACCGAAGTCGAGGTGATCACATCGATCAACCAGCACAAGCAGGATCCGGACAGCGCCTTCTTTGCTGATTAGGGGTCCGGATTTGAAACAGACTGACATCAGCCGAATTCGGGAGGTCCGCGATGGCAGGAGGCAAGATATGGCACGGAGGCTGCCTTTGCAGCGCAATTCGGTTTGAAGCGCAAGGCAAGCCGGGTTTTCCCCACACCTGTTCCTGCCGCATGTGTCAGCGGGCAACAGGCGCTTTGACGGCCAGCTGGGTTGAATTCAGCCGGGACAGCGTTCGCTGGACCGGTGAGGGCGGCGCCCCTGCCCTTTATCGCTCCTCGGAGAAATCGTCGCGCGCATTCTGCCCGCGTTGCGGCTCTTCACTCGGTGCTGTTGACGATGCGCCGGTAGTTGCCCTTCTGACCGGATGCTTCGATACGCCAAACCATTTGCCGCTGAAGCCAGCCAGCCATTCCTACAGAAGCAGCAGGCCGAAGTGGTGGCATGTGACCATAGACGAGGAACCAAAAAAGAGCGACTGATCGGCCGCTCCGCAACGGTTCTAGCTCGCAAATTTCGGCTTGCGGTTGGGTGGCGCCATCGAAAACACGGCGCGGTGCAGATAGGTGAGAATATCCTGCCGCCCGGCCATGCGCGACAGCTCGTCCCAGTAGATCATCGTGCCGACCGTGGAATTGATGATCGAGCCGGAGAGTTTGCGGAATTCACGGATCAGGAGCGAAATCCGCAGCGTCAGCGAAATCTTGCTGGCGATGTGGAACAGCCGCCCGTTCTGACCTTCGAAATAGACAGGAATCACATTGGCCTTGGCGGCCTGAATGAGCTTGGCGGTGAAAATCTTCCAGGGCAGGTCTTCGGCCCTGCCAAAGGCCTTGCGCGCGGTTGCCACGCCACCGGCCGGAAAGACGATAACCGTGGTGCCTTCCTTCAGAAGACGCACGGCTTCGTGCCTCGTCTTCATGTTGAGTTCAAGCGCCTCCTTGGTCTCCTCAAAGGAAACGGGCAGCGAATAGGGTGCCATTTCCGGCACTTTCAGCAATTCGTTGTTGATCAGCACACGAAACGGACGGCCAAGCTGCTCGGCCAGCGCCAGAATGGCAATGCCGTCGCCAATACCATAGGGATGATTGGCAACAATCACCACCGGCGCATCGGTGAGGTTCTTCGGCGGCCATTCGCCACGCACTTCCATGCGCACATTGATGAGTTCGAGCATCCGGCCAAACACGCGGTCGCTCTTGTCCACGACTTCCGTGCGCCAGGTCTCATAGATCCGTACGAATCGATCCCGCCCCGAAAGCCCCTCCATCGTGCGGATGAACCACCGCTTCAGGCGCGGATCGCGCTCATTTGCGTAGGACAATTCCTTGAAACGCATCTCAACCGGGATAAACCCCGCTCCCTGCCCCTAATTCGGCGTGCCCACCACCACCGGTCCCGAGGAGATACAGTGACCCGCCAAGGGCCACCATATCATCTTTGTCCCTATTCTAACAAAGCGATGTTTCGGTTTTCTGACAAAAACCTGTTTATTTCGCTTTATAACGGAAACCGGTTCGAAGGGCTTATGCCTTTGCCTTGCGGGCTTCGGCGCGGCGCTTCAGGTCGGGGGCGGTCGCCTCGTCGGTCAGCGAGGCGATGGCTTCGGCGAGCGACATCGGAACCTGAGCCTGCGAGCCGAGGCGGCGGATATTCACCGACCGCTCTTCCGCTTCCTTCTTGCCGATCACCACAATGACCGGAACCTTCGTTACCGAGTGTTCGCGGACCTTGTAGTTGATCTTCTCGTTGCGGAAATCGGTTTCGACATGCAGACCGGCATCGCGCAGCGCATCGGCCACTTCCTGCCCATAGGCATCAGCTTCGGAAGTGATTGTTGCCACCACCACCTGCAGCGGCGAGACCCAGAGCGGCATATGACCGGCAAAATTCTCGATCAGGATGCCGAGGAAGCGTTCCAGCGAGCCGCAGATCGCGCGGTGGATCATCACCGGCTGCGTCTTTTCCGAATTCTGGTCGATGTAGAAGGCACCGAAGCGCTCCGGCAGGTTGAAGTCCACCTGGGTGGTGCCGCACTGCCATTCGCGACCGATGGCATCCTTCAGCGTGTATTCGAACTTCGGCCCGTAGAAGGCGCCCTCGCCCGGCAGAATGCCGGTCTTGATGCGTCCGCCGGACTGTTCCTCGATGGTCTTCAAGACCTCCATCATCACGCGCTCGGCGCGATCCCACAGATGGTCGGAGCCTACACGCTTTTCCGGACGGGTAGAGAGCTTGACCACGATTTCCTTGAAGCCGAAATCCTCATAGACCGACAGGATCAGATCGTTGATCTTCAGGCATTCGGCCGCCATCTGCTCGTCGGTGCAGAAGATATGCGCGTCGTCCTGGGTGAAGCCGCGCACGCGCATCAGGCCATGCAGCGCGCCCGAGGGCTCGTAGCGATGCACATTGCCGAATTCCGCGAGACGGATCGGCAATTCGCGATAGGACTTCAGGCCGTGCTTGAAAATCTGGATATGGCCGGGGCAGTTCATCGGCTTCAGCGCAAAGACGCGCTCGTCATCGGTTTCCTCACCGGCAACGGTTACCTTGAACATGTTGTCGCGATACCAGCCCCAGTGACCCGAGGTTTCCCAGAGTGACTTGTCCAGTACCTGCGGCGCATTGACTTCCTGATAATCGCCTTCCAGCCGCCGCCGCATATAGGACAGAAGCGACTGGAACATGCGCCAGCCCTTGCCGTGCCAGAACACCACGCCCGGACCTTCTTCCTGGAAATGGAACAGGTCCATTTCACGGCCAAGGCGGCGGTGATCACGCTTTTCGGCTTCCGCCAGCACGTGAAGATAGTTGTCGAGATCCTCCTGCTCGGCCCAGGCCGTGCCGTAGATGCGGGTCAGCATCGGATTGTTGCTGTCACCGCGCCAATAGGCACCGGCCACCTTCATCAGCTTGAAGGCCGTGCCGATCTGACCGGTGGAAGCCATGTGCGGACCGCGGCAGAGATCGAACCAGTCGCCCTGATAGTAGATCTTCAGGTCCTGCCCTTCCGGGATCGCATCGACCAGTTCCACCTTGTATTTCTCGCCCTTGGAGGCAAAAACTTCCTTGGCCTTGTCGCGCGACCAGATTTCCTTGGTGAAAGGCTTGTTGCGCTGGATGATTTCCTTCATCCGCTTCTCGATCTTCGGCAGGTCTTCAGGCGTAAACGGCTCGCTCTTTGCGAAGTCGTAATAGAAGCCGTTGTCGATGACCGGACCGATCGTCACCTGCGTGCCGGGCCACAGTTCCTGCACCGCTTCGGCCATAACGTGGGCGCAATCGTGCCGGATCAGCTCCAGCGCGCGCGGATCGGTGCGGGTGACAATTTCCACCGTTCCCTCGGTGACCGGATCGGAAAGATCGCGCACGGTGCCACTGATGGCGATGGCAAGCGCCTTCTTTGCCAGCGATTTGGAAATGGATTCTGCCACGTCCCGGCCGGTCGTGCCAGCGGCAAACTGGCGAACGGAACCATCGGGAAATGTAAGGGAAACGGCTTCAGACATCTATGTCACTCCTGACCAGTCCCGCCAACCAATGCGGGTGGTCCTCTAGAGACCCATGCAGATCATGGGCGGATTTCAGGCCAGAGCAAAGCACGGCCTTCGGATAAACACGCGCGTGATATTATGATTTGGCGCTTCAGTAAAGGAACTGGCTTGCATCAGGCATGATTGCCGTGCCGCCAATAGGTCCAGGGCATCCACCATCTTTGACGGGGAAGCAGTTGCTCGGGAACCGGATCGAAGCCGGATGTGCCGCCGGGGCCGCAGCGGGAGACGCGGAAAAGCGTCATCCAGCCGCCTGCCCAGAGACCATGGCGGGCGATTGCCTCATAGCCGAATTCCGAGCAGGTGGGCATGTGGCGGCAGGCATTGCCGATCAGGCTGGAAAGGGTGAGCTGGTAGAGGCGGATCAGCCCCATGCCGATCAGCCGGTCCGGCGTCTTGCGGAACGGGCCAGACCAGTTGCGGCCCCTTCGCACCGGCTTTTCCGGAGTTGGCTCATGATTGCAGCCGGGGGCGTTGCACATTGTGCCTCAGGCCTCGACCCGGCGCTTCGCCTCGATCTCGTCGATGGCCTTCACCACCGCATCGAAGGTCAGCATGGTGGAGGCATGGCGGGCCTTGTAATCCTTGACGGGTTTCAGAAACCGCATGTCCTCGAAGCGGCCGGATGGCCCCTCGCCGCCTTCCTTCAGCATGGTCAGCATATCCGCCCTTGCCTGCCGGACCTCGTCCGCAGTCGCACCCACCACATGACGGGCCATGATCGAGGACGAGGCCTGACCGAGCGCGCAGGCTTTCACCTCGTGCGAAAAGGCGCTGACGGTCTCGCCGTCCATTTTCAGATAGATCTTCACCCGCGATCCGCAGAGCTTGGAATGCGCATCGGCTGTCGCATCCGCGTTCTCCATGGCGCCGGTCAGCGGGATATTGCCCGCAAATTCGAGAATTTTCGTGTTATAGATGTCGTCCATGGACAAGTCTTTCAGGCCCGCTTCGGCCCCGCACCCTGATTTCGCAGGCGATTGAAAAGAAAAACAGGCCGTGTCGCTTTCCGACCCTTTTCCCGCTCGCCATGCATACTATATATCACGTCGTATCCGGGCCACCAGAAATCAATGGGCTGCGGCGAATTGGAATGAATGCCGGGTCGGGTCCTATTTGGCGGGGCGTTGCCCGGATTTTGTGTTTCTGTCATGAGTGACGGCTACAACAGGTCGGTCCGGTCATCGGATCAGGAGGCATCGGTCGCATGGACGCTATCATCAAGAACTTCCCGCGGGGCGCAACCGAACAGGGCCGTCCGACGCAACAGGAAGCGGAAGAAGCCGTGCGCGTGCTGTTGCGCTGGGCCGGTGACGATCCGAGCCGCGAAGGCCTGCTCGATACACCGTCGCGCGTTGCAAAAGCCTATCGCGAGCTCTTTGGCGGCTATGACCTTGCCCCGGAAGACGTGCTTGGCCGCACCTTCGAGGAAGTGGCTGGCTATGACGACATGGTGCTTGTGAAGGATATCCCCTTCAATTCGCACTGCGAGCATCACATGGTGCCGATCATCGGCAAGGCGCATATCGCCTATCTGCCCGATGGCAAGGTGCTCGGCCTTTCCAAGATGGCCCGCGTGGTGGAAATCTTCGCCCGCCGCCTGCAGACGCAGGAAACCATGACGGCACAGATCGCCCGCTCGATCGACGAAACCCTGCGCCCGCGCGGCGTGGCGGTGATGGTCGAGGCGGAACATATGTGCATGGCCATGCGCGGCGTGCAGAAGCAGGGCTCGACGACGCTCACCTCCACCTTTACCGGCGCCTTCAAGATGGACCCGGCCGAACAGGCCCGGTTCATGACCATGGTGCGCAGCCGCTGAGGCAAGATACAGGATCCCGGGATGACGGTGCTTTTTGCCTCGCCTTCGGCCGACAAGACCGTTCTGGAAGACAGTGGCCCGTTCACCCCGAAATTCGACGGTCACGGGCTGATCACGGCCGTCGTCACCGATGCAGACGACGGCGAGTTGCTGATGGTCGCGCATATGAATGCGCAAGCCCTGTCGCTGACGCTCGAAACCGGGATTGCCCACTATTTCAGCCGTTCGCGCGGGAAGATCTGGAAGAAGGGCGAAACATCCGGCAACCTGCAGACCGTCACCGAAATCCGTACCGATTGCGATCAGGATGCCCTGTGGCTGAAGGTGCGGGTGGCCGGTCACGATGCGACCTGCCACACAGGCCGTCGTTCCTGCTTTTACAGAAGCGTGACCATGGCCGGTGAAAACCCCGTTCTGACGATAACCGATGATGTCCGGCATTTCGATCCGGCCTCGGTTTATCATTCTGTTAAAGACGATTCAAAGTAGTGCTTTTGCGGCACGCACGCGTGCAAAAACGTGCAATTTGATGAAAAAGCGTCACAATTCAGAACCTTATTGCGTGCTTGGTGGTTATCGGCACGCTGCGCCTGCTTGCGCATGCGTGCCAAGGCACTCCGGCATAAACCAATTCGAAACCGGATCGGGCGCTTGATAGGCGTGGAGTAGGAGTGTTCAGCGAAAAGGGTGATACGCATGCTGAACTGGAGCTTGAACAGATCGAATGCCTCGACGGTCACACTTGACCCTGCCGATCCGATAAACCCTGCCCTTCAGCCCGAGCCGAAAAAGCCCCGCACGCGCATCGCGCTGGCACTGGGTGGCGGTGCTGCCCGTGGATGGGCCCATATCGGCGTGCTTCGTGCGCTGGATGAAGCGGGTATCGAAGTGAGCATGATCGCCGGAACCTCTATCGGCGCACTGGTGGGCGGCTGTTACCTGGCCGGCAAGCTCGACGAGCTTGAAAATTTCGCCCGCTCGCTGACGATGCGGCGCATCGCTGGACTGCTCGATTTCACCATCGGCGGCGGCGGCCTGTTCGGCGGCATGCGGCTGACCAAGCGCATGCAGGAGCATCTGCAGGGCCTTTCCATCGAAGACCTCGACCGGCCATTCGTGGCGGTCGCTTCAGAAGTGAATACGGGCCACGAAGTATGGATCACAAGCGGCTCGCTGATCACGGCGCTACGCGCTTCTTATGCCCTGCCCGGTATTTTCGAGCCGATCCGCTGCAACAACCGGGTTCTGATCGACGGTGCTCTCGTCAATCCAGTTCCGGTCTCGGTGTGCCGATCGCATGAAGAGCCGCTGGTGGTGGCCGTGAACCTGCATTACGACCTCTATGGCCGCTCGGCCGTGGTCAAGCACTCCGCCAGCGTGCAGGCGCAGGAAGAGGCGCCGCCGAAAAAATCGGATGATCATCATCTCGGCCTGACGGGCGTGATGGTGCAGGCCTTCAACATCATTCAGGACCGCATTTCCCGCGCCCGTCTTGCCGGCGATCCGCCGGATCTTGCGCTGCAGCCGCGGCTGAACGATATCGGCCTTTCGGAGTTCCACCGGGCCGGTGAAGCCATCGAGCGCGGCTATGAAGAAGCCCGGGCAAAGCTGACCGAGCTGAAGCGGCTTCAGGAAACGTTTGCACGCTGAAAAATGCACCTGATCGGCACCGGGTTCTACCGGTGCCGGGATCGCCCTTTATCCGGCGATATAGGCCTTGATGTGCTCAGCCTCTTCCTCGATTTCGCGGATCCGGTTCTTCACCACGTCACCGATCGAAATCATGCCAACCAGCTTGCCATCCTTTTCCACCGGCACGTGGCGGAAGCGGCGGGTGCTCATGACTTCCATCAGCTGATTGGCGGTGGCATCCTCATTGCAGCGAAACACGTTGGTGGTCATCACCGAGGCGACCGGCGTGGTCAGCGCATCCGCGCCATGCCGTGCCAGTGCAGTCACGACGTCACGTTCAGAGAAAATACCGGCGATCTTGCCTTCGACACCGACTATGATCACGGCGCCGATCTTCTTGTCATGCAGCAGATTTGCCGCCTCACCCACCGTCATGTTCGCACCGATGGTGAAAACATCGCGGCCCTTGCGGTCGAGCATTGCCTTGACAGATACAGACATTCGCATCCTCCCTCAGACGTTGAAACGCCCGGACCTCGCCCTTCCCGGAGCGTGCTCCTGAGGTCCGGTCAAGGAATGGTGCCTGTCATCCCCGCCAAAGGCAAGGGCAAACCTTTACATAAGGTAACCACCGGGGTTTCCGGCCTGACGTCTGTCAAAAAGCGGAAAGGCAAGGAAGCCGAAGACGAGCCCGCCGATATGGGCTTCCCAGGCGATTTGCCCGGCCGACGTGCCTGCCAGAGGCAGACCGAATGCAACCAGAAGATTGCCGATCAGCCACAGGATCAGGAAGCTGCTCGCGGTCTTGCTGGCAAAAACCTGTTGCACGGAAAGCAGCGGATAGGTGTGAACCGGCCTGCGGCTGAAGCCGAGCCCGCGCGGCGGAAAGGCAAAGCGGCAGGCCGCGCCCATGAATGCGGAGATGACCCCCGATGCACCGATGATGATCTGCACGGCACCCCAGTGAAGCGCTGCATAGAAGAATGCGGACGCTATCGCGGATGCAATCCAGAACGCAATGCTCGCCAGATTGCCGATCCGCCGCACGACCGGCGTGCCGAAGGCCGCAAGCCAGAGGCAATTGAACAACAGGTGCTCCACACTGCCATGCAGGAAGGAATAGGTGAGCGGCGTCCAGGCCCAGGCATAGTCGCCGGCAAACAGCGGATAGAGATACCGCAATGGCACGAAGCCGAAATAGACATCGATGGTCTGCGCCGTTTTCGGATCGAGAAGATAGGCCTGCACGCCATAGACCGCCCCCATGAAGGCGATGACCAGCACCAGAATGCCGGGCATGTTGAATATGGGCTCGTGGGCGGGAGGCGGTGGCGCAAGCGCCTCTTCGGACAGATTTTCAGGTGCAGAATCACTCATGCGGCACTCTAACAACGGGGTGACAAAAAAATAAGCCGTTCAGAACGGGCTGAACGGCTTTTCGGTTTTTGTCAGGACCTGAATGGCCCTTTCCGATGAGGTGGTGCTGAAGGAGTTTCCCTCAGTTCTGCTGACACCTCTTCTGCCAAAATCGGCCGCCTGGCGCAACGTCAACCTTTCGTTAACCTTAATGCGCGGACCCTGGCACGCTTCTGGCATGTACCTTTTGCACATACCGGGAAACGGCTCCGGCCGTCCCAAAAAGGAACAGGTACATGAAATTCAGGACCACGCGCGCGCTGGTGCGCCATTGGCACGATGCACGGGGCAAGAAGGCCGTGCCAAACCGGAGCGAACTCTGGCCAAGCCAGATCGCTTCCGTGCTACCGGAAACATTCATTCTCGGCCCGGATGGCAATGACCAGATCAGCTTCCGGCTTGCGGGAACACAGATCTGTGCGCTCTTCGACCGCGAATTGTCCCACATGCCGTTCCAGCTTCTCTGGACGAGAGCGCAGATGCTGAGCGTGATGGCCGTGGTGCGCAATGTGGTGGAAAAGCGCCTTCCGCTGCTTCTGACCGTTCTTGCTGCCGCCGATGCTTCGCGCCCGATCATCATGGAAATGGTTCTTCTGCCGCTGCTGGATACCGAAGGCGACAGCTGGCGCGTGCTTGGAGCGCTCACCACCGAACCTTCTGCCCTTCGGCATCTGAATGGACCGCTGAAAAGCCTCAGGATCGAAGCGATCGAGCCGCTGTTTGACGTTCCCCCGATGGAGCCGGGACTGCGCGAAGCAAGCATGACGGCCGTCGTTCGCCGGATCTTTGATGCGGCCAGACAGGGTATTTTTCCCAACCCAACACCTTGAACAGAAGCAGGAATTTGTGCGGATCCGGCATGAACGCGCAACCTTCTGTTAATGCCAAAGGTCTACTATTAACGAACAGAAACTCATAGAAGTTGATCTGACATGTTTGCCGCAACTGATAGCAATAGCCGCGCCCTCGCCGCAAGACCGCAAGACATGCGGTCCTTTCAGGCTGTCTCGGTGAATCTTCAGGGACGCTTGATGCTTGAGAATTTCGACGAATTCGATTGCATCGTTGTCGACATGTCTCCGGGTGACGCGACGTTCAGCTGTGCTGGTCGTCCGGAAACCGGCGAACGGATCGTGGCTTATGTGGATCATATCGGCCGCATTGAGGGCGTGGTTCGCCAGATCATCGCCGGTGGCTTCATTCTGGCCATTCAGGCTTCCGAGCGCAAACGGGAAAAGCTTGCAACACAGCTCACCTGGATTGCCAACAAGCATGAACTCGGCCTGCCGGAAGACCGTCGACATGACCGCCTCACACCGCGCAGCACCCGCACCGAAATGACGCTGGAAGATGGCAGCCGCTACAGCTGCCGCCTGATGGACCTTTCATTGTCCGGTGCGGCCGTGGATGTCGAATTCCGCCCGCCGCTAGGCACGCCCGTCCGACTCGGCAACATGCGTGGCCGCGTGGTGCGACACTTCCTTGAAGGCGTCGCCATCGAATTTCTGTCGCTGCAGTCCCGCGAGACGCTTCGGGAATTCCTCTGAAGAAATTCCGGCTGACACCCGGTAGAATTACCCTGCCCTGTTCTTTCCGTTGAGACTCATCCGCTCGGATGCTAGCCCCTATCCTCATCCTGGGGATGTAAATGTGAGGGGATGCAACATGAAGACACGACTGATACTGGCAATCGGCATGGCAATGCTTGCCGGACAGGCGCTCGCGGAGGATTGGTCGCTGACGGTTCCGGCCAACCGCACCATCGCTTTCGGCAACTTCACCGCTAATACCGATGATTGCCATTTTATCGGCAAGCCGAAAATGGGGGTGCCGAAGCCGCCGCAGCATGGGCGGGTGGATTTCAAGTGGGCGGCAGTGACCGTTCAGGAAGGGCGCTGCAAGGGTAAAGTCGCCCACCTGATGCGCGCGCTCTATACGCCGCAGAAGGGCTTCCGCGGCAAGGACACGATGAAGATCAGCATGACCTTCCCGAGATACGAGGGCGGCGGCGGCCCCGGCGGCGATTTCTACAATGTCCAGGTGGTCAATTTCGACGTGCGTTAAACAGGAATGAAGGGGTAACGCTCCTTCAGCCTGCGCTTTCCTTTCCGGATCGATCTGCTTTCTCGCCTGCAAGACCCGTCTTGCAGGCTTTTTGCTGCCGTTTTTGACGGGAAAGGTCGCGGAAAAATTGCAAAGCCGAAAAAATAATTTTGGACCAAATCGGAACACAAAGATCAAAATCCGCCAAAAATGTATCATTGCGAAGCATAGTCTGGATTTGAGGAAAATTTTATTTAAATTCCTCCTTCTTCAAACGAGCCGGATCGGCCTGTCAAAGCCCGGCCAAACACACGCTCAAATGCGACAAAAAGCCAATAAAAACATACATATAACAACAGGCTTACAGACAATCTGTTTCAAATTGGATGCAAATTTGACGAAAATGCGTCGCGCATTTTACGAAAATACAGATCGCATTTTATTCTCCATTTATTCTATTTTTCCGCGCAATTGAATAATATAAGTACTTATTTTTACTGGAGAATTTTGCGAGGAATAAAAATGTACATGCCATTGTGCTTCTCAATCGGGGAGAAACACGATGATCACAACAAAAACACTGAAAAACTGCATCGCCGCTGTTCTGTTTACCGCATCCATGTCTGGCGTTGCCCATGCCTTTCCAGGCAACATGACCGTTATCGGCCGTGCGAATCCGCCCATCGGGGCGTATGAATTCTGCCGCGACAATCCGGATGATTGCTCCAGTACGAGTGCCGATACCGGCCCGATCAACCTGACGGAACCGCTCTGGAAGGAAATCCTGAAGATCAATTATCAGGTGAACTCCACCATTGTGCCGATGACCGATCAGGATGCCTATGGCGTCGAGGAAAAGTGGGCTTATCCGAAAACCGTAGGCGACTGTGAAGATTTCGCGTTGCTCAAGCAGAAGCTCCTGGAAAAGGCGGGCATCCCCTCTTCCGACCTGCTGATCACCGTCGTGCTGCAGCCGAATGGCGATGGCCACGCGGTGCTGACCGTACGCACCGACCGAGGCGACTTCATTCTCGACAACATGCGCAACAAGGTCATGCTCTGGTCTGATACCGAGTATACGTTCCTGAAGCGGCAGGCGGCCACCAGCCCCGCAATGTGGGACAAGATCAAGGACGGCCGCGCTGGCGCAGTCGGCTCCGTTTCGCAGTAAGTCTGAACGAACTTGAGAGGGTTGCGGCATTGTCCTGCCGCGTCCCGGTATGGCACCCGGTCACCCCCGTCCCCGTCCCCGGCCGGAGCCATAGGAGCCGATCCCGACTGTCCCCGGGATCGGCTCTTTCTTTTTGGGCCGATCAGATCGTCATGACGAGTTTGCACGCCATGCCATAGCAGGTGGACCACACGGCCAGCACAAGCACGATTGCGAGAAGATCCACCGCCGTACCTGTCTCCCGGCGCCTGTAGGCGACCGTCGCATCCCAGAAAAGGGCTGGCCCCGCAACGAGCGCAAGCAGCCAGGGCATGGGCCTGAGCTCCAGCTGCAACCCCTCAACCTGCTGCGGCCAGCGCCCCTTCAGCATGAAGCGCAGCATTTCCAGCATCACGAGCGAGACCAGAAATCCGGTCAGTCCTTGCACCAACAGCGACGTCATATTCATGGTCCGTTAACCATATTTAACCAGTGTTGACAGTGTCGATTCCAATGCAAGCGCCATGCCGCAAAGGCAGGTCTCAACCGGACACGCACTGATGAGCTTCGCCCATACCATCGCAGAATCCACCGTTCCGGAAGAGGGCCCGCTGGTTTCCAACCGTTTTCTGGCGAAAATCGTGCTTTTTCTCGCGCTGATGGCCTGCCTCACCGGGGCCGTGGTGCTGGGCGGCGGCTGGCTCGGAAAACGCATCAAGCTCGCCGGTCATACGGACAGCACAGAATTCGTGCATGTCGTGATCGGCCGCGACCGCCTTTCCCTGCCGAAAAATGTGATCCGTTTTGAAACCCAGCGCCAATCCGGCACAGCCGAACGGCTCGATCTTTATCTTCTCTGGCCCGAAATGGAGGGCTTCAGCGGCGCGAAATCCACCCGCTTCAACGATCTGACCAAGAGCGACCAGCTGATTTTCCTGCAGGTCACGCAATCGGTCATGTCGCGAGACATGTCGGGTCGGGTGGAGCCGATCTATGCGCATTATTTCACCGGCGAACCGGTCGATGCAGGCTACGGCCTGTCCCTGCACCGCTTCAGCGAAGCGGCCGGTTATGACAAGGACGTGCTTCTGACCGCCCACCTTGCCAATGGTCCCGACTATGCCGTCCGCTGCGTCATTCCGGCGCGCCCCGAGGATGCGACCAGCGGCGATTGCCAGCGGGATATCTTCGTCGGACAGGACCTCTCCGTTCTCTACCGTTTCTCCAGCAACCTGTTGCCGCAATGGCAAGAACTGGATGACGCCGTTCGCTCTTACGTGAGCAAGCGCGCCAGCGCTGCAACGCAGGGAGCCGGTAAAATGCGGTAAATATACGAAACTCGTCATTAAACATAAACCGATTGGTAACGCTAATCCACTAGGGTCAGCCCAAGACGGTCACGGTCCGGAGATTGATCCGGGATCAGCGATACACATGAAAAAAGAGTAGAGTAGTGTCAAAAACAGCATCCACCGTAGCAGCCGGACGAACCGGCATGTCGTTCCTCCGCACGGTCACATGCGCGCTTTTCGCAGCAGCCCTTCTTCTGACCGGTACGCAGACCGAAGCATTCGCCAAAGCCCGTAAATCCGGCGGTGGCTCCAAATATGCAGGCATCGTGGTCGATGCCCGCACCGGCAATGTGCTTTACAGTGAAAATGCCGATGCCCTCCGCTATCCGGCTTCGCTCACCAAGATGATGACGCTTTATCTGGTGTTCGAAGCACTCGAGAGCGGCCGTATCAAGCTGAATTCCCGTGTGCCGATTTCTGCGAATGCCGCGGCTGAACCGCCGTCGAAGCTCGGCGTGCGCCCCGGCAACACGATTACCGTGGAACAGGGCATTCTTGGCCTCGTCACCCGCTCTGCCAATGATGCGGCAACCGCTCTCGGTGAATATATCGGCGGCTCGGAAGGCCGTTTCGCCCAGATGATGACGGCAAAGGCGCGTGCGCTCGGCATGACCCGCACCACCTATCGCAATGCCAATGGCCTGCCGAATACCGCGCAGATGACCACGGCCCGCGATCAGGCTCGCCTCGGCATCGCCCTGCGCAAGCATTTCCCGCAGTATTATCACTATTTCTCCACCCGCTCCTTCCAGTTCGGCCGCCAGACGATTGGCAATCACAATCGCCTGCTTGGCGTGGTCAGGGGTGTGGATGGCATCAAGACCGGCTATACCCAGGCTGCAGGATTCAATCTCGTGACCTCCGCGCAGGTCGATGGCCGCTCTATTGTCGGCGTCGTGCTTGGCGCGCCCTCCGGTGGCTGGCGCAATCAGCGCATGACGCAGCTCGTGAAGACCTATCTGCCCGAAGCAAGCCGTGGCAAGGGAACCGCCGAAGTCATCGCCAAGGCCGCTCCGGTCGAAACGCCGGATACAGAGGACAGCGCGAGCGCAGATACGTCTGCCGCAGCCGTCGAGCCTGTCGTTGCATCGGGCATCAAGCTGCCTTCCACCGGCCCGTTGCCGGACAGCCGCTATGAGCCGCAGAGCAGCCTTGCAGACGCGCCGAAGTCCCTGGAGCAGGTGGCTGCCCTTGATGTGCCCATGCCTTCTCCTGCCCGCGCCTCGGTCGCTTCGTCCTATCAGAAGCCCGCGGCTCCGGTTCCCTCCGTGGCAGTCGGCTCGGACAAGGATATCGACAACCTCACCACCGCATCCACGCCCAAGGGCTGGGTTGTTCAGGTCGGTGTGTCTGACTCAGAAAATTCGGCGCGTGGACTGCTTGATGCAGCCCAGTCGAAAGGCGGAAAGGTATTGCGTTCCGCCAAGCCCATCACCGTTGCCGTCGCCAACGGCAGCTCCAAGCTCTACCGCGCCCGCTTCGCCGGCTTCGATAACCAGACGGCAGCCGTCAACGCCTGCAAGGTGCTGAAGCGTCGCGGCGTGAATTGCTGGGCCAGCGCCCAGTAAGGCTGACTTTGTTTCGACTATCCCGGCCCCGTCATCATGCGGGACCGGACAAAAGGCGGACAGTGTATTTGGCCGCCTTTTCTCCCTCGATCTTGTATTGCGTAACGAGGACAGTTCTCATGGCCACCAACGAAAACCGGCCGGATCTCTTTGAAGACCTTGCCCTGCCCGAAGCCCATAACGGGCCGAACCTGCACCCGCTGCACGAAGCCGCCCTGCGGCTGGCCGACTTCGGATTGACGCGGGTTCGCTCGCGAACCAAGACCCGCGATCTGGTGGCCATGCTGCTTTCGCACGGCGCGCGCGCCTGGCGGCTCAACCAGCCGCCCGCCTCGATCCATCTTTATGTGGCACCCAGCGAGGGGCGCTATCCGGTCTATATCCGGGTGCGGTAAGACAAACAAAAAGGGCGCTTCCGGCGCCCTTTTTCTTTTCCTGTTACAGGAGACCAAGCTCCATCAGTTCCCGCTTCAGCTCCGGCGGCATGTCGGCAACCCCCTTGCCCAGCGTCGTGATATCGCGCGGCGCATCCTCTTCCACGAGGTAACGCCAGCCCTGAAACGGGCGCCTCGGCTGGATCGCCGTCTCGATCACTTCCGGCCCAAGCACCAGATCGCAGCGGGTAATCCCGTCCTCGCCGGTAAAGGTGCGGATGTCGAGCAGTTTCTGCCGTGCCTGCACCTGCCCCTTGATGACCCAGTAGAGTGACCCGCCTTCGAGCAATTCCTCGATCCGCTTCGGCACCATGCGGGTGGTATGAATGCTGTGCGGCTCCAGGCCTGCGGCAATCGCAATCAGCGCTCGGCGGCTCACCCACACGCGCAGATCCTCGATCGATTCGGCACCGACACAAAGCTTCAGGAGATGGAGCGCCATGGCATTCTTTCCGCTGCAAGCAGGCAGGGTAAAAATCCCCTGCCCTCAGCATTCCACCAGATTGACGGCAAGGCCGCCGGTGGAGGTTTCCTTGTATTTCTCGCTCATGTCGTAGCCGGTCTGCCGCATGGTTTCAATACAGGCATCGAGCGGTACAAAATGGTTGCCATCGCCCTTGAGCGCCAGCGAAGCGGCGGTTACGGCCTTCACGGCACCCAGCGCATTGCGCTCGATGCATGGCACTTGAACGAGGCCTGCGACCGGATCGCAGGTCATGCCGAGATGGTGTTCGAGCGCAATTTCCGCGGCATTCTCGATCTGCGCGGGCGTTCCGCCAAGCACAGCGGCAAGCCCGGCGGCAGCCATCGCAGCCGCAGACCCGACCTCACCCTGACAGCCCACTTCCGCCCCCGAAATCGAGGCATTGTGCTTGATGATCCCGCCAATCGCCGCAGCCGTGAGCAAGTAGTCACGAATGCCATTCTGGTCGGCATCCTCATGGAAATGAAGATAATAGCGGATGGTCGCGGGCACCACGCCTGCCGCACCATTGGTGGGCGCTGTCACCACGCGGCCGCCGGCGGCATTTTCCTCGTTCACCGCCATCGCATAGACGGACAACCAGTCATTGGCGAGCAGCGGGTTCACCCGGTTGGAGCGCCATTCCTCATGCAGCTTGTCATGTATGGAGCGCGCGCGGCGGCGCACATTCAGCCCGCCCGGCATGATGCCATCGCTGCGCAGGCCACGATCCACGCAGCTTGTCATCGCCGCCCAGATCCGGTCGAGCCCCGCATCCAGCTCCTCGCGGCTCATGCTGGCCTCTTCATTGGCCCGTTTCATTTGCGCAATCGACTTGCCGGATTTCTCGGCCATCTCCAGCATCTGCTCGGCGGTGGCGAAGGGATAGGGCACGCCCTTTTGCGGCTTGGTATCCTTGCCCGCCTTGCGCATTGCCTCAAGCTCCATGTCGGTGACCACAAAGCCACCGCCGATGGAATAATAGATCTGGCTGAGCAGAACGCGGCCATCGCCATCCAGCGCGAAAAGGTTCATGCCATTGGCGTGGCCCGGCAGGGTGACTTTCTTGTCGTAGGTGAGATCGGCCGACGGATTGAAACGATAGGCCGGGTGGCCGGGCGGATGAACCTGGCCGCTGCGCTCCACCTCGGCGATCAGGCCGTCCATCCGGTCGGGATCAACGAGGTCCGCCCGTTCACCCGTGAGACCAAGGATCACCGCCCTGCCCGTTCCATGGCCGATGCCAGTATAGGCAAGCGAGCCATGCAGGCTCACCTTGAGCGCCTTCACCTCGGCGCCGCGCGGACGCGGCCAGTCGCTGGACTGAATAAGGTCGAGAAAGCGGTTCGCCGCCGTCATCGGTCCCATCGTATGCGAACTCGACGGGCCGATCCCGATCTTGAAGACGTCGAAAACCGAAAGGAACATGCCCTCTCCCCCATTGAACCCGGCTATGCTGCCGGTTGAAATTGACAGTTGCAAGGCTAAGCGACAGGCTGGCGACAGCGCGGCGACCTACCGACATGCGTTGTGACAGCCACGACATTTATCAGCGCGCCCGTGCTACAAAGCACTCGGGAATCACGCATTAGACTATAGACGAAGAACGGGGAAGCTTCATGCAGCCTGCCGATTACATCGCTCTCCTGATTTTCGCCCTTCTTTGGGTCGGCTATTCGCATGTGACGAATGGCACGGTGCGGCTGTTCGACAGGCCAAGCCTGACGCAGGTGATGGTGGAATACCGGCGGCGCTGGATCCTCAATTCGCTCGGCCGCGACCTGAAGATGATCGACACACAGATCATGGCGGGTCTGCAGAATGGTACGGCCTTCTTCGCGTCAACGACCATATTCGCACTCGGCGGCTGCTTCGCGCTGCTCGGTGCGACCGACAAGGTGGATGCGATCTTCAAGGACCTGCCGCTTGCTTTCCATGGCGGGCGCGTGGCTTTCGAAATGAAGGTGGTTGGGCTCACCGGCATATTCGGCTATTCCTTCTTCAAGTTCGGCTGGTCCTACCGGCTGTTCAACTATTGCACGATCCTGTTCGGCGGCCTGCCGATGGTGGATGAGGCAAGGGCTGATCCCGAAGGCGCAAAGGCAGCCGCCGAACGGGTGATCCGCATGAATGTAGCAGCGGCGAACCATTTCAACGCTGGCCTGCGCGCGATTTTCCTGTCCATCGGCTATCTTGGCTGGTTCGTGAATGCCTATATGTTCATCGCCACAACCGCGCTGGTGATCATCACGCTGCTGCGCCGCCAGTTCTATTCCCAAGCCCGGACGATCCTGATGCAGGACGGCGAACGCTGAGCGCAGTCGCAGAACTTGGCTATTCCCTTCCGCCCGTCCTTCGCTTATTGCGCTAGCAAGCCGAAAATGTGGGAAAGGCGATTACCATGTCCGAGCCGACGGCACAGGAAACACGACCCGTTGTGGCAAAGCGCATAGGCTGGCTGGACGTTGCCCGCGGCATCGCGCTTCTGGCGATGGCGAGTTACCATCTGATCTGGGATTTCGAGTATTTCCACTATCTCGAGCCCGGAACCGCAAGCCATGGCTGGCCAAAGCTCTATGCCCGCGCGATTGCCACGACATTCCTGTTTCTGGCCGGATTTGGTCTCGCGCTCGCCCATCGTCGGGGCATCCGCTGGACGAGCTTCTGGAAACGCTTTGCAAAGGTCGCGGGCGCTGCGGCGCTGGTCACCGTCGCCACCTGGTTTGCGATGCCGCAGGGCTTCGTCTATTTCGGCATTCTGCACGAGATTGCGTTTGCTAGCCTGATCGGACTGCTATTCCTGCGGGTGCCGAGCCTTCTGACGCTGGTAATCGCGGTCGCGGTGATCGTCATTCCGAATGTCTACCGCTCGGACCTGTTCAGCGCGCCCTATCTGGTGTGGATCGGTCTTGCCCCCAAGCCGCCAGCGTCGTTTGATTTCGTTCCCGTGTTGCCCTGGCTGGGTCCGGTGCTGATCGGCATCGCCATCGGCCGGATCGAGAAGGTGCAGGGCTGGCTGAAATCGCTGGCCGCGCCCCGGCCAATGCTCAAGCCCTTCGCCTTTGCCGGACGTCACAGCCTGATTGTCTACCTGTTGCACCAGATCCCGCTATTCGGGCTGGTTTATCTTCTCTCGGTCCTGGCACCACCGGATCAGGGCGCAGCCTATATGCGGGAATGTGTGCCCTCCTGCCAGGCAACGGGCAGCGGCTCGATCTGCCAGCGCTTCTGCGCCTGTACGCTCGACAAGCTCAATGCGCAGAAGCTGCTCTCACCCCTGCAGAACGGTCAGATAAAGGCCGCCGACGAGCGGTTGCAATCCATTGCCGGAGAATGCTCCGTCGAGGCGGAGCAATAGTCACAAGGTCAGGTGCCGACGCCGATTTCCGCCATGCGGTTGAGGCAGGCTTCCTCGACATTATCGAGCTCGGCCAGCGTCTCGTCGATGTCCTTGCGCTTCTGGCGCAGCTCGTCGCGCTTTTCATCCACGCGCTTCATCAGCAACTTCAGCTGCCCGACTTCGCCCGGCGGCTCCTTGTAGACCTGAATGATTTCGCGGATTTCGGCGATCGTGAAGCCGATCCGCCTGCCGCGCAGAATTTCATGAATAAGGGCACGGTCTGCAGGACGGAAAAGGCGCGTGCGCCCACGCCGCTCGGGCTGGATCAGCCCCTCGTCTTCGTAAAAGCGCAGGGTGCGGGTGGAAACCCCGAATTCCCGCGTAAGCTCGGTAATCGAATAGTACTTCTTGACCACAACACAATCCTGAAAACACGGCCCGCCTTGTGACCGCCACCTGGCATGACAATCGTCAAATCGCCCGCCTTTTTCTCAGGATAGAAGCAACTTACGTAAAAGTCAATTTTTGATGGTTTATGAAACTATCCCAGCATGAACCACCAGGTGGCGAGGCCGAGAAACGAAAAGAAACCGCAGACGTCGGTGAGCGCTGTCACGAAGACGGCTGATGACACGGCGGGGTCGGCGCCACTGCGGTCGAGAATGAGCGGGATGAGAATGCCGCCGAGCGCCGCCACCAGGAAATTGATGATGTTGGCCATCGCGAACACGCCGCCGAGCTGCAGGTCTCCAAACCAGAGGCCCGCCACCAGACCCATCACCGTGGCAAGCGCCAGTCCGTTTGCAAGACCCACGCCCGCCTCGCGGCGGATGATGCGCGGCGCGTTGTAGATATCGAGTTCACGGGTCGCCAGCGCACGCACGGATACGGTCATGGTCTGGGTTCCGGCATTGCCGCCAATGGCTGAAACGATCGGCATCAGCACGGCCAGCGCCACCATCTTCTCGATGGAGTGATCAAACAGACCGATGATGCTGGCGCCGATTGCCGAGGTCAAAAGGTTCACGTAGAGCCAGGGCAGACGAGAGCGCGTGATCGAGATCACGCTGTCCGACAGCTCTTCGTCACCCACACCGCCGAGGCGCATGATGTCCTCTTCGGCCTCTTCATGGATCACGTCCACGATGTCATCGATGGTCAGCACGCCGACGAGGCGATTGTTCTCGTCCACAACGGCGGCGGAGAGAAGGTCATACTGTTCGAAAAGCTGCGCGGCCTCTTCCTGGTCCATTTCGGCCGGAATCGGATAGCTTGTTTCGCGCATGATCTCTTCGATGCGCACCTGCCGCTTGGTGCAGAGGATCTTGTCCAGATCCACGGCGCCCAGAAGCTTGAAGGTCGGATCGATCACGAAGAGCTGCGAGAAATGTTCCGGCAGATCATCACCATTGCGCAGATAGTCAATCGTCTGGCCGACACTCCAGAACGGCGGCACCGCGACGAATTCCGTCTGCATGCGGCGACCGGAAGAGCTTTCCGGATAATCCAGAGCCCGGCGCAAGCGGACCCGCTCGGTAAAGGGCAGTTGCGCAAGGATTTCTTCCCGGTCCTCTTCGTCGAGGTCCTCGAGAATGTAAACGGCATCGTCCGAATCGAGATCACCAATGGCCTCGGCGATCTTGTCATTCGGGATCTGCTCGAAGATTTCGAGACGGATCGCCTCGTCGACCTCCGTCAGCGCCGTCATGTCGAATTCGTCGCCGAGCAGGTTGATCATCGCCACGCGCTGTTCGGGCATCAGCGCGGCAATCAGATCACCGAGTTCCGATTCGTGCAGGCGCGCGACATCATTGCGCAGGAAGAGAATGTCCCGATCGGCAATGGCTGCCCCGACCAGCGCCAGGAAATCCGGGCGGATGGAGCCGTCTTCGGTATAGATGTCGATGGTTTCATCGGCGGCCTTGCGCGTGCGGACCTGTTCCATGGTTTCCGTCATCGAACCGCCCTCTGCCTGATGTCCGCCTGATGCGGAACTGACCACCAAAAGCTTTTAAAAAGCCATTTCATGACAAGCGGATAAAGGCAAAGGACCAAAGGCGCGAGATAGCGCCAAAGGCACCCTTCAGGAGCCCCGCATGCCGTCTCGTGCTACTCCAAGACAGAGGCAACGTCCAGCATTCAAATCGCTTCGATGCTTCCTTGGCAAAGCCATTTGGCAAAATTTGGAAGAAGGGTTACTGAGCGAGGCAGAGATGACATTTTTGGGGTCCCCCATGGCGCTGCTTCCGATCCTCCGTTACCCCGACCCCGGCCTGAAAACCGTATGCGCCCCCGTAACCGTTTTTGACGATGCCCTGTCGACACTGGCGGACGATCTTCTCGAAACCATGCGCAAGGCGGCGGGCGTGGGCATAACGGCAGCCCACGCTGGTATATTCTTCCGGGTTGTGGTGCTGGAGCTGAAGCCGGGCGAGCCACGGCTCTACATAAACCCCGAAATTCTCTCGTCATCGACCGAGCGCATCCAGTCGACGGAAGGTAGCGTTTCCATGCCGGGTGTCACGGAGGAGCTGGACCGACCGCGCGCGATCCGCATCCGTTTCCAGGACCTGAAAGGCGAGCACCACGAGGCCGTCATGTCAGGCTTCGAAGCGGTCTGCATGCAGCACGAGATCGACCAGCTGGATGGAATTTTCTGGATCAACCGCCTGTCGCGGCTGAAGCGGGAGCGGGTGATAAAACGTTTTCAGAAGGCAAACCGCTGACGGGATCAACCGGCACCGGAACGACGGCGCCGAATACATCCTCGATGGCGCGCTTCAGGCGCACGTCCACATCGCTCATCATGACCAGCAGGCCGAGGTCCACGAGACTCGTCACCCCATAGGCCGTGATGCCACAGGGCACGATGCCGGTGAAGTGGCTGAGGTCCGGATCGACATTCAGCGAAAGGCCGTGGAAGCTCACCCAGCGGCGCAGGCGGATGCCAAGGGCTGCAATCTTGTCCTCACTCATCGAACCATCCGGCAGCCTTGGCTTTTCCGGACGCCGGACCCAGACGCCGACACGGTCTTCCCGCCGCTCGCCCCGGACATTCATCTGCTCCAGCGTGTTGATGATCACGCTTTCCAGAGCCGCCACGAAGGCGCGCACATCCTGCTTGCGGCGCTTGAGGTCGAGCATCACATAAACCACCCGCTGGCCGGGGCCGTGATAGGTATATTCCCCGCCCCTGCCCGTCGCATATACGGGAAAACGTTCCGGATCGATCAGGTCTTTCGGATCGGCACTGGTGCCTGCCGTATAGAGCGGCGGATGTTCCAGAAACCAGATCAGTTCGTTTGCCCGGCCATCGGCAATTGCTGCCACGCGCGCTTCCATGAAGGCCGAGGCGGCAGCGTAATCCACAAGGCCATCGGAAATGGCAAGCTCGGCGGGCGCGAAACCCGGCGCGGCATGGAGGGACAGATCGATCTCGTTGCGCTGCATGCTGATTCCCCGGGCAAGGGTCGGCTTTTGCCCCCTGCGGATTGCTATAACCCTATGTGGCAAAAAAGTTTTCATTTTCCAAGATGCCTGCGGCGAAAGGCTTTGCGAGAGCCGAGCCATGAAGAATGTGATTGTTTTGAAAAAATCTATTGTCCTGCCCTTGCACCCCCCAAATGCTTTTGCTACATGCAGCCGCGCCGGAGCAATTCGGCCTACCACGATGCGGTCGTGGCGGAATTGGTAGACGCGCAGCGTTGAGGTCGCTGTGGGGCAACCCGTGGAAGTTCGAGTCTTCTCGACCGCACCAAAAAAACCCGGCTTTCGAGCCGGGTTTTTTGTTTTCGGATTTCAATCCAATGGCTTGACGTCAAACGCCGGAAAACCGTCCACGCCGGAAATTCCGCCTGGTTATCGCGCGCGATACAGCCGGCGAAGGCAGGTCATCGGAAGAAATCGCATCCTCGGGGCCATTGCCAAAACCGGTCTTCAGCCACAACGCGGAAACACCCAGAACCACCGCAAGCTTCTCGAGGGAATCGGCTGAGGGCGCTGCCCGGTCCGCTTCCCAATAATTGATGGTGGCCGGATGCAGGTTCATGTCACGCGCCACTTTTTCAAGGGTCAGGCCCGCACTGTCCCGGGCATGGGCAAGGCGACCGCCCAGCGTGTCTTCCATATCGGCAAGGCTCGACGCCCCGGCCAGATCGTCTTCGGACATTCACTTGTCCTTTCCGGCCCCTGAAGGAGGCCGCTTTCCGTTCGACAGTCTCAAAGGTAGCCTTCGCAACAATTTTTAAAAGGGGGTGTTGCGACCTTTCTGGTCTCAACCAGCAAAATAGACCAAAGTACGAGCCATTCTGGCAATTTCCGGCGCCGAAATGTCGTGTTTTCAGGGGTTGCTTTCAAAAGGTGGCCTATGGTTTGAAGTCCACCATTCAACGGAAGCAAAGGCGTGAGTCCCTCGATGGCAGGCAAGGAAGACACCATTCGCGGCATGGCGCTCATGTCCGCCTGCATGCTGGTTCTTCCGGTGATGGATGCAATTGCGAAATATATGGCCGTGTTTGAAGGCATGGCGCCGGCGCAGATCACCTTCTACCGCTTCTTCTTCCAGCTGGCCGCAACGCTGCCGCTTCTCCTGTTTTCGGTGGGCAAGGACGCATTTCGCGCGAAGCGCCCCTATGCGAACCTGCTCCGCGGTGTGCTCCACGGGGCAGCCAGCCTGCTCTTCTTTGTCTCGGTCAAATACATGCCGCTCGCCGATGTTTTTGCGATCTATTTCGTGGAGCCCTTCATACTGACCGCCCTTTCTGCCCTGTTTCTGGGTGACAAGGTTGGCTGGAGAAGATGGCTTGCAATTGTTGTCGGGTTCGGCGGCGCGATGATCGTTATACAGCCGAGCTATGAGGTCTTCGGCCTGACGGCGCTGATGCCGATTGCCTGCGCCTTTTTGTTTGCCCTCTACATGTTTCTCAACCGGGCGATTGGAGAAAGTGATCCGCCGCTCACGATGCAGACCGTCTCCGGTTTTGGCGGGGCACTTTTCATGGCAATTGCAATCATGGCGGGTCATTTCAACGGCGCAACGGACTTTGCGCCGTCGCTACCGACGTCCGGGTTGGGTCTACTCCTGCTGGTAATTCTCGGCACGATTTCCGGTTACGCGCACTTATTGGTAGTGCGCGCCTTCCGCATGGCTCCGCTTTCCGTGCTTGCGCCATTTCAGTACTTCGAGATCATCTCCGCAACCATTCTGGGCTTTGTCCTGTTTTCGGATTTTCCCAGCCCTTCCAAATGGTTGGGCATTGTCATCATCGTCGCGTCCGGCCTGTTCATCCTGTGGCGTGAGCGGGTGCGGGCAAAGGCGAACGCGTAAAATTCGAACGAAAAAGGAAGGAATGCTTCACCGCGTTCCTTCCGATAATTTCAAGAACCAATTGTTATACCAATCCCAGGTTTCATGATGAAACGGGGAATGAAAAATGAGTGAACTGAGACTCCCTTTCCCGGCAAATGCAATTGCCGGCAAGGGCAAACTGACTGCAAATGACGTCGAGCTTCTGAAGACCGACGTTTTTCCAAGCGGCGTGCATGATACCGACGGTGCGGTCATGCTCTTCGCGCTCAACAATGCCTGTCTCGAGAAGTGCGCGGAATGGAACCGGTTTTTCCTGGACAGCCTCTCGGACTTCATCGTCAACCACACCTACCCTCAGGGCTCGCTGGACGAGGTTAATGCGCTTTGGCTCGAGCGCATGCTTGCGGCCGATGGCGTGATCACCGGCGATCTGGAGTTTGATCTTCTGATACAGGTGATGGCAAAGGCCGCCTTCGTGCCGGACAGTCTGAAGGTATTCGCCCTCAGCCAGCTTCGCCACGCCATCCATGGTGAAACAGGCGCTCTTGCGCGTCGGCGGATTACATCCGGGCGGGCAATCAGCGAAGCGGATATCCTGTTTGCAAGCGGGGTGATCAGTGCGGGCGTGCAGGAGCAGACACCGCCCTCGCCCTCCCTGCACCGGGTCCTTCTCGCCATCGATGCCGTCTCCAACCCGGCACTCAATGCGCATGGCTGGATACGCTTCCTGTATTCCGTCCGCAATGGCGCCGAGCAACCCCGCCCGCGCAACGAAGGACGGCTGGTCGAGTTCGCCGCGTGAGCAGCGAAACCGGTCCTTAATGCATATACGGCACATTCCCCTGGCCGGAGAGCGCGAATGCTTCCGGCACGTGGAAAGAACGATAACAAAATGCCTGCAAGGAGTTCCTGATCGTGAACAGCTTCTATTCGGCTGCCACCCTGCTTGTCATCAATGTCAGTCTGATCTGGCTGCTGATGGCGATGCCGATCGGCATTCGGACCATCAGGCTGCGCCGCGAATTCAGGGCGAATACCGATACCCTGTGGCAGGCGGTCAATCCGCTCGGGCCAAATGCGGCATGGAGCCCTTCGCTGCTTTCCAGTGAACCGGTCGACGGCCGCACGGATCTCGTTCGCCAAGCCTATACCTATCCTGACCGGCGCGGGCAGCCCATCGTTCGGCTGATCTCGCTGGAAGAGATGGATGCCGACGGCCCGACCCGTCAGTTTCGCAGCCGCGTGGTGGAAGACAGCACGCTCGACGTCTCCTACTGGCGGCACTTTTCAGAGCGCCGCATGGTTGCCGCCTCCGAAAGTGGCACGGAACTGGTGGTGGAAGTCACGGACCGTTACCGTGGCCTGGCCATGTACCTGTTCCGCTATTTTGCGATCCGCCGCGAGCTGAACCAGCTTTCCGACTGGATAGAAACAGGAGCGGCGAAAGCAGGCGGCCTGATCGAGCATCCGATAACGCAGGTGGTCAGTGCGCTGCTTTCCACCTTCATTCTCTGGCTGTTCTTCGGCATGACCGATACCGGCCTGACGACGTCGATCATTCTCACCACGGTAATCGTGCTGCATGAATTCGGGCATATGGCGGCCTATCGCGCCTTCGGACACAAGTCGGCCCGGATGATCTTCATTCCGCTGCTCGGCGGCGTGGCGATAGGCGGACGGCCTTACAATTCCCATTTCGAAGTGTGCACATGCGCCCTGATGGGCCCCGGCATGTCGGCCTTCCTCGTGCCGATTACCATCGCTGTCTTCAATCTGATCGCGGATGGCAAGTTGCCGGAAGTGATGCTGGAACCGACCCTTTATTTCCTGCTGATCCTCGGTGCCTTCAATCTGCTCAATCTTCTGCCGATGTATCGGTTCGATGGCGGTCAGGTGATCCGTCAGATCTTCCCGTCGCGCAAGATGCAGATGGTCGGCAGCTTCTCGATTGCAGCCTTCATTCTGGGCGTCGGCTGGACAATCGGCATGCACACCAATGCGCTTCTCGCCGCCCTCGCCGTATTCGCGGTGATGGGGCTGATGAGCGCCGGCCGGGTAAAACCCCGCGATGCGCTGGAGCCCATGTCCAAGGCTGAACGGCTGCTGTCCGGATTCGGTCTCTATGCCACGCTGGTCCTGCACGGCTATGCCATCGTCTTCGCGACGCAGGAGCTGTTCTGGTAAGAAACCGACGCATTTTTTGACGCAACCGACACACAACAGGGCGCAGGTAGAATTCTCCTAAAGAAGTTTTGACTAATGCATAGTTTACGCTTGCCACTCCGGTATTCTTGGGGCAATCGTGGGCGCGAAATCCAGATTACAAGGGAGGCATTTTGGCCATGGATGTACGCGCAGCGGTTGCCGTTCAGGCAGGTAAGCCATTGGAAGTCATGACGGTTCAGCTCGACGGCCCGAAGCCCGGCGAAGTGCTGGTTGAAGTCAAGGCGACCGGCATCTGCCACACCGACGACTTCACCCTTTCCGGCGCCGATCCGGAAGGCCTTTTCCCGGCCATCCTTGGCCATGAGGGCGCAGGCGTTGTCGTCGATGTCGGCCCGGGCGTGACGTCGGTGAAGAAGGGGGACCACGTGATCCCGCTTTACACGCCGGAATGCCGCGAGTGCTATTCCTGCCTGTCGCGCAAGACCAACCTCTGCACCTCGATCCGCGCCACCCAGGGCCAGGGCGTGATGCCGGATGGCACCTCGCGCTTTTCGATCGGCAAGGACAAGATCCATCACTATATGGGTTGTTCGACCTTCGCGAATTACACGGTTCTGCCGGAAATCGCGCTGGCCAAGGTCAATCCGGACGCCCCCTTTGACAAGATCTGCTACATCGGCTGCGGCGTCACCACCGGCATCGGCGCGGTGATCAACACCGCCAAGGTGGAAATCGGTTCGACGGCAATCGTCTTCGGCCTCGGCGGCATTGGTCTGAATGTTATCCAGGGCCTGCGCCTTGCCGGTGCCGACATGATCATCGGCGTGGATATCAACAACGGCAAGAAGGAATGGGGCGAGCGCTTCGGCATGACCCATTTCGTCAACCCGACCGAAGTGGAAGGTGACCTGCTGCCCTACCTCGTCAACCTGACGAAGCGCGGCATCGACCATATCGGCGGTGCCGATTACACCTTCGATTGCACCGGCAATACCAAGGTCATGCGCACGGCGCTTGAAGCGTCGCATCGCGGCTGGGGCAAGTCGGTCATCATCGGCGTTGCCGGTGCCGGTCAGGAAATCTCCACCCGTCCGTTCCAGCTTGTCACGGGCCGCCAGTGGATGGGCACCGCCTTCGGCGGCGCGCGCGGCCGTACAGACGTGCCGAAGATCGTCGACTGGTACATGGAAGGCAAGATCCAGATCGATCCGATGATCACGCATCTGCTGCCGCTCGAAGACATCAACAAGGGCTTCGACCTGATGCATTCCGGCGAGTCGATCCGCTCCGTCGTGGTCTACTGATCCCCTATTCCGCCCGGCTCGATCTTATCGCCGGGCGGTCCCCCCATGGTTGCGAGGCCGGCGCAACGGAAGCAATCATTATTGTCCGGCGGGAGGAATACTGAAATGGGTAATGTGACTTTGCACCCGTCAATTGACGGCGGGGTAAAGAAAGGTGCGTCCGATTTTTCCGGTGGCACTCTGGTCTGCGCCTGCGCCGACAAGCCGGTTCGCCTGAAAATCAAGGGCAATGTGGCCCATAACCATGCCTGTGGCTGCACGAAGTGCTGGAAGCCGGCTGGAGCCAAGTTTTCGGTCGTAGCCGTCACCGGCACCGAAAACGTGACCGTGGAAGCCAACGGCGACAAGCTTGCGGTGGTTGATCCGAACGCACTCATCCAGCGCCATGCCTGCAAGGCCTGCGGCGTGCACATGTATGGTCCGGTAGAGCGCGATCATCCGTTCAAGGGCCTGTCCTTCGTGCATCCGGAGCGCTTCGTGGAAAGTGGCTGGGCGGAGCCGGGCTTTGCGGCCTTCGTTTCCTCGATCATCGAAGCAGGCGTCAACCCGTCGGAAATGGATGGCGTTCGGGCGCGGCTGAAGGACATCGGCCTTGAGCCCTATGATTGCCTCAACCCGGCCCTGATGGACTATGTCGCCACCTGGACGGCGAAGAAGAGCGGTGTGCTCAAGGATTGATACCGACCCGAAATCCCGTACCGGACAGGGTTCCCGGTGCGGGATTTGATCCATGCCGCCGATTGCGCTTGATCGCCCTTTCGCTCTCTGTTTCAAGAGCGGAACCGAAAGGAAATACCGATTGTGAGCGAAATTCCTGACCCTGCCCAGCCTGTCATTCTCGTGGATGCCGATGCCTGTCCGGTGAAGCCGGAAGTGCTGAAGGTTGCCGAGCGGCACGGACTTGCCGTGACATTCGTGGCCAATTCCGGGCTGCGCCCCTCGCGCGATCCCATGGTGCGAAACGTGATCGTATCCGCGGGCTTCGATGCAGCGGACAACTGGATCGCGGAGGCGGCACGCCAGGGCGATGTGGTGATCACCGCCGATGTGCCGCTTGCTGTTCGCTGCGTTGCGGCTGGCGCGCTGGTCACCGGGCCTACGGGCCGCATTTTCGACGAAACCAATATCGGTATGGCAAGTGCCATGCGCGATCTTTCCGCCCATCTGCGCGAGACGGGCGAAAGCAAAGGTTACAACGCCGCCTTTTCGCCGCGTGACCGCTCCAAATTTCTGGAGGTTCTGGACAGGCTTTGCCGCAAGGCGAAATCCATGGCATCTGCCTGAACCGCTATCCTCCATCGAATCGCAGACCGATCATCACCACCCGGAGACACCAGAATATGAAGGTCCTTTCCCAGAACACGGCTTTTGGCGGCATGCAGGGCGTGTTCATGCATGAAGCCGAAACCACAAAATGCGACATGACCTTCGCCGTCTTCGTGCCGCCGCAGGCGATCAAGGAAAAGCGTCCGGTGCTCTGGTATCTCTCCGGCCTCACCTGCACCCATGCCAATGTGATGGAAAAGGGCGAATATCGCCGCCTCGCCGCCGAACTCGGCCTGATCGTGGTTTGCCCGGACGTGAGCCCACGCGGCGACAATGTGCCGGACGAGCTGACCAACTGGCAGATGGGCAAGGGCGCCGGTTTCTATCTGGATGCCACCGAGACCCCCTGGGCGGATAACTACCGCATGTACAGCTATATCACGGAAGAGCTTCCGGCCTTCGTCTCCGAGCATTTCCGTGTCGACATGGACCGGCAGGGCATTTTCGGCCATTCCATGGGCGGCCATGGGGCGATGACGATTGCGCTGAAAAATCCGGACCGGTTCAGGAGCTGCTCCGCTTTTGCCCCCATCGTCGAGCCGTCGACGGCGCACTGGTCGGTCGATGCATTCGAGAAATATCTCGGGCCGGATCGCGCCGCATGGCGTCAATATGATGCCTGCGCACTCGTTGCCGATGGAGCCCGCTTCCCGGAATTCCTGATCGATCAGGGCAAGGCTGATGGCTTTCTCGACAACGGCCTGCGCCCCTGGCTGTTCGAAGAGGCTGTGAAGGAGACGGATATCAAGCTGACGCTGCGCATGCACGAGCGATACGATCACTCCTACTACTTCATCTCCACCTTCATGGATGATCACCTGCGCTGGCATGCCGAGCGGCTGGGCGCATAGGAGGATAATGGGATGGCTTGGATATACTTGCTCATCGCAGGCATCGCGGAAATCGGCTGGGCACTCGGCATGAAATATACCGATGGCTTTTCGAAGCCCGTTCCGACCGCACTGACGCTCGCCATCATGGCCGTCAGCGTGGTGTTTCTGGCATTGGCCGTGAAGCATCTGCCGCTCGGCACCGCCTATGCGGTCTGGACCGGTATCGGCACGGTTGGAACCGTTGCGCTCGGCATCTGGCTGTTCAACGAACCCGCAGACCTCATCCGCCTCACCTGCATCGCGCTCATCGTGGGCGGGATCATCGGGCTTAAGGTGGTGAGCTGAAGCAACAGAAAGTTGTTGGCGAAGGCCCCTCATCCCCCTGCCGGGACCGTCTCCCCGTCGAGACGGGGAGAAAGAAGCAGAATAGTTCGCCTATTGCGTCCTTCTCCGCAGGCGGGGAGAAGGTGGCGGCAGCCAGATAAGGGGCAACCGCTATCGCCCCCTCAATTCATCAAGGCCGCAAACACCTCCGCCGCAGCCGTAAATTCAGCGAGACGTTTTGCGCGGCGGGCGGTTGCCTCTTCGTCCTCGCCCCAATGTTCGATGGTCCAGTCCTCTTCCAGGTGGGCGAGCGTCCAGACGGTTTCGAGGTTAAGGTGGCCTTCGGCATAGGCGAGCGCCAACAAGGCCGAGCCGCTGATCGAGGTGAGCGTGTGCAGCGCTGCCAGCGCAATCGGATTGCGATGGCGTGCAACAACTGTGCGGATCGCCTCCAGCGCTTCGGCTGGCTGTTCGCGGTAGATCACGCCCTCGGCAAGAATGAACCGCGCGCCGAGGCGGGACGCCGCCCAATCCAGCACCGGGTTCCAGCGCTCGCTCTGGCGCTCCACCAGCGCCTGCGGTTCTCCGGCGCGATAGCAGAGCATGTCATTGCCCGCATATTTGACGATGTCTTCGGCAACGGGCTCCGGATCGAGCGCGATGCCGTCGAGCGCGGTATTGACGAGACGGGTCACCGGCATCGTGGTCGGATCGATCACCTCGGCCTGCGCATCCCATTCCCGCATCAAAAGCGTGGCGAGCGCGTGCGTTGGAACGGTGAGAACCGCTTTCGCGGGCGTTTTCACAGACTTGCCGTCGAGCGTTATCGTGAAACCGCCCTCGCCTTCCGCTACGGCAACTTCCTTGAAAAAGCGCTTCGGCAGCGGCTTTTTCATCTGGATCTGCGCCCGGCGGATCGGGTCCGGGTGGCTCAGCCCCTCGGAAAGGTCGTTCAGAAGATCACGCATGTCACACTCTTCGTTCGTCTTGTTCCGGATCAATCGCGCTCGAGGTCAGCCAGTTCCGCATCGAAGCCGAGGAGGTTCCAGCTTTGCTGCATATGCGGCGGCAGCGGCGCAGTGACCCGCAGGCGGCCGCCGTTCGGATGCGGAATATCGATATGCCGTGCATGCAGATGCAGCCGCTTCTGCATGCCGCCGGGGAATTCCCAGTTCGGATCATCGATGAAATATTTCGGATCGCCGATGATCGGGTGACCGATATGCAATGCGTGCACGCGCAGCTGGTGCGTGCGGCCGGTATAGGGCTCCATCTCCAGCCAGGCGAGGCTTTGCGCCGCCGTATCCACGATCCGGTAATAGGAGATCGCGTGATCCGCGCCTTCCTCACCGTGTCTGGCAATCCGCATTCGGTCGCCATCGGGGGTCTGTTCCTTCACCAGCCAGGTGGAAACGCGGTCTTCCTTCTTGCGCGGAACACCCTTCACCAGCGACCAGTAGGTCTTCTTGGTATCGCGTTCGCGGAAGGCGGCAGTAAGCTTCTGCGCCGCGCCACGGGTGCGGGCAATCACCAGCACGCCGGATGTGTCGCGGTCGAGACGATGCACGAGACGGGGCTTTTCGCCTTTCTGGCTAACCCAGGCTTCCAGCATCTGGTCGATATGACGGTTGACGCCGGAACCACCCTGAACAGCAAGACCTGCGGGCTTGTTCAGCACGATCACCTTGTCATCCTCATGCAGAACCATGCGCGACAGCAATTCGTGATCGCCGGAATGCTTGAGATCATGCTTGGCAATCGGGCCAGCCTTGGCGCGGGCGGCATCCACATCCATCGGCGGAATGCGCACCATCTGGCCCGGCTGCACGCGGCTATCGGATTTCACCCGGCCGCCATCCACCCGTATTTGCCCGGAGCGCAAGAGCTTTTGCAGCGCGCCGAAACCGAGACCGGGAAAATGCACCTTGAACCAGCGGTCGAGGCGCATGCCCGCCTCATCCGGTTCCACCTTGATATGCTCGATCCCAGCCATTTGAGACGTCTTCCTGCGTTTACGGGCCAAGCCCTTGTCAAAGGCTGGCTTTAGAGCACCGCACGCACGGCGGCAAGACCTGCGAAAACCGCAAGCAGCGAAAGCCCGACGCTCGCCAGCATATAGACAAGCGAAAGCGCGCCCTGCCCGCGCTCGATCAGCGCAACGGCATCCAGCGAGAAGGAGGAGAAGGTGGTGAACCCGCCGAGAAAGCCTGTGACCAGCAGCAACCTTAACGGCTCGGAAGCATTGAAGCGTCGCGCAATCAACTCCACGAAAAGACCGATCACGAACGAACCGACCACATTCACGGTGATCGTTCCCCATGGAAAACCCGGGCCAAGAAGCCGCGTCGCCGCAAGCCCTGTTCCATAACGGAACATCGAGCCAATCGCTCCGCCTACAGCCACCAGCAACCAGTTCAACATCGGCAAATTCCCGCAGAAATCATTAACCCAAGCGCCGAATAAACCGGCTGACGCGCAGTCTAGCGGCAAGAGTCCGGCCGGTCATTCAAATCCGAACGATTTCCGCAAGAAAGCATGAAGCGGCGGGCGCTAATATTCGCCTCAAGACTGTGGCGCGAGTAAACCGTTATGACGCAGGTGATTTCCGTTTCGGCCAATGCGGCAGCAATTGCAATGGAAGTGCTGAAACCCGGTCGTCGCAAGGGCGCGAAGGTGGAGGCGGAAGACAATTCGGAAATCGCCAGCAAGGCGGATCCGAACGACCCGTCCGATTCCATCCTGCCCCCTTCCGAAACCATAACGGCCGTCTCCGCGCAGCTCACGATGCTTGACAGCGGCTATCATAACCAGCGGTCGACGCTGAAACAGGCGGTGGAAGCCTATTCAAAATACGGTGCCTGAGCAGAACCGGGCATCGTCTACAAACGCGGCGGGGTGGTGGTGCTCCCGCCGCGTTTTTCGTTTCAGCGCAGGCGCTTACATCTTCATATGACCCATGGTGAACTTCGACGGATCGATCACCGGAAGGGTCACGTCCACCTTGCCGGCCTTTTCAAAGGTCAGCGTCACCGGCACGGTATCGCCGGCGCGATAGGGGTTCTTCACACCGAAGAACATCATGTGCAGACCACCGGGCATCAGCTCCACCGTTTCGCCCGCCTTGATCGGCAGGCCGTCTTTCAGCTGACGCATCTTCATCACGTCGTTTTCCATCGTCATTTCATGGATTTCCACGCGGTCGGCAGTGGGTGAGGAGGCAGAAACCAGCCGGTCGTCTTCCTTGCCTTCGTTCGAAAGCGTGATGAAGCCGCCTGCCGCTGCCTGTCCCGGCAGCATGCCCTTCACCATGCCATTGGAGAGCTCCATGTTGGCGTGATTGATCATCGGCGATCCACCTTCGATCATCGCGCCCATGGACTTGCCCCCCATGGTCTTGTGATCATGGGCAGACGCGGGAAGCGAGAATGCGAGCGTCACGAGGGCGGCAAGCAGGAACCTGTTTTTCATGAGACTTTCCTTTCGAGGACAGGCGCGATCAAGGTCGGCAGCCCTGCCCTTTCGGCCCCTGACAGGGGCCACATGCTATTGAATTCGGTGAATTATGCGGCGATTTGGGTCGCAGGCGGTCCGCGGACCGGCGGCATCTTTCCGAAGGGATGCAGCACCTCTGCCACGATCTGCGGCGCGAAGGGCGGATCAACCGCGCGCAATGCATAAAATGCGACAGTCGGCGGAACGGGCAGCAACGTGGAAGCAGACAACCGGCAGGCGTCGCAATCCGGATAGACCTTGAACCCGGACGCATGGCCGGACGGAAGACAGAGATCGGCAACCGAGCCGTCCGGAAGCGTCAGCGAAGAGGCGATCTCGAATGATTCGGCAGGTGTTTCCGGCGCAGGTATCCGGTGGGAAAGGCCAAGAAACACAAGCGCCAGCACGCACAGAATGCGCACTGAAAGCGTCCTGATTTTTCCCGCGTTCGCCATGTCCCGCTCCCTTGAATAGACAGGGTTTTATACCAGTTCAGAAGCGTTTCAAAGCGCTGCGGGAAGGCCGAAAGGTCGCACGTCCCTCCCCAGCCGGTTTTCAACTGCGGCAGATATTTTATCGTTTTGCGCCATGGAGGGCTTGCCAAGGGCGCTATAACGACGATAATTGACGCAATCTGTTGGGAGAAACCGCGTTCGCGCGGTGCCGAAGGAGCAACCGCCCCGGAAACTCTCAGGCAAAAGGACCAGCAGGGGCAAGACGGAACTCTGGAGAGATACCCGCCATCATGGCAGGTGCGCCGAAGGGATAACAATCTCAGGCGAAAGGGACAGAGGGGGCTCCAACCACGGCAGGATATTGCCGTTACGTGAGCTTGAGAGCGGCAGCGCCGCACGATCCGGGAGGCCCCAGTGGACGATCAGTCCCCCCTGTTGAAAACACCCCTTCATGCCCTGCATGTATCGCTTGGCGCACGCATGGTGCCCTTTGCCGGATACGACATGCCGGTGCAATATCCCCTTGGCGTTCTGAAAGAACATCTGCACACCCGCGCCCATGCCGGTCTGTTTGACGTGTCGCATATGGGGCAGGTCATCGTGCGTGCCCGCTCGGGCAACAATGCGGACGCGGCACTTGCGCTGGAAAAGCTGGTGCCGGTCGATGTGGCAGGCCTTGGCATCGGCCGCCAGCGTTACGGCCTTTTCACCAATGACGATGGCGGCATTCTGGATGACCTGATGATCACCAATCGCGGCGATCATCTGTTCCTCGTCGTCAATGCCGCCTGCAAGGAAGCGGATTTCGCGCATCTGGAAAAGCATCTGGGCGCGAGCTGCGAGGTCACCCCGATCCGCGACCGCTCCCTTCTTGCCCTTCAGGGCCCGAAGGCAGAAGCAGCGCTGGCGAGCCTTGCACCGGCTGTCGCCTCTATGAAGTTCATGGATGTGATCGCAACGCCGATCCTCGGCGTCGAATGCATCATCTCCCGCTCCGGCTATTCCGGCGAGGATGGCTACGAGATTTCCGTGCCGGACGAGACGGCGGAAGCGCTGGCAAACGCCCTGCTTGCCATCGACGGCGTGGAGCCGATCGGTCTTGGCGCCCGCGACTCGCTGCGTCTCGAAGCCGGTCTTTGCCTCTATGGCAACGATATCGATACCGGTACGACCCCGGTGGAAGCGGCCCTCGAATGGGCGATGCAGAAGGCCCGCCGAATTGGCGGCGCCCGCGCAGGCGGCTTTCCGGGTGCCGACCGCATTCTCGCAGAACTGGACAAGGGCGCATCGCGCCGCCGTGTTGGCCTGAAGCCGGAAGGAAAGGCACCGGTGCGGGGCCATACCAAACTCTATGCCGATGAAAATGGCGGCTCGGAACTGGGCGAAGTGACCTCCGGCGGCTTCGGCCCGACGGTCGAGGGCCCGGTAGCGATGGGGTATCTTCCCGTCGGCCATGCCGCCAATGGCACCACGGTCTATGCCGAAGTTCGCGGCAAGTATCTGCCGGTCACCGTGACCGCCCTTCCCTTCATCACTCCCACCTACAAGCGCTGATCCGCGCAAGCTTCAAATCGAGAGGAAAAACCATGCTGAAATTCACGTCCGAACACGAATGGCTGAAGATCGAAAACGGCGTTGCAACGGTGGGCATCACCACCCACGCCGCCGAGCAGCTGGGCGATCTGGTGTTCGTGGAGCTGCCCGCCGCCGGCAAGAGCTTCGCCAAGGGTGCCGATGCAGCGACCGTCGAATCCGTGAAGGCCGCATCCGAAGTCTATTGTCCGCTGGATGGCGAGATCGTGGAAAGCAACGATGCCATCACCGCCGATCCGTCGCTGGTCAATTCCGACCCGCAGGGTGCTGGCTGGTTCTTCAAGCTGAAGCTCGCGAACCCCGCCGATGCCGATGACCTTCTGGACGAAGCCGCCTACAAGGAGCTGATTGCCTGATGTCCTCCCCTGTCGAATTTTCCTTCACGGACTACAAGCCCTATGATTTCGCCAACCGGCGTCACATCGGGCCTTCCCCGTCCGAAATGGCCGAGATGCTGAAGGTGGTCGGCTATTCCTCGCTCGATGCGCTGATCGATGACACGGTTCCGGCCTCGATCCGCCAGAAAGAGCCGCTCGCCTGGGGCGCGCCGATGACCGAGCGCGAGGCGCTGGACCGCCTGCGCGAAACGGCAAACAAGAACACCAACCTGGTCAGCCTGATCGGCCAGGGCTACTACGGCACGATCACACCGCCGGTGATCCAGCGCTGCATTCTGGAAAACCCGGCCTGGTATACGGCTTATACGCCCTATCAGCCGGAAATCTCGCAGGGCCGTCTGGAGGCGCTGCTGAACTACCAGACGATGATGTGCGATCTGACCGGTCTCGATGTGGCAAACGCATCGCTGCTCGACGAAGCAACCGCCGCCGCAGAAGCCATGGCAATGTCGCAGCGCGTCGCGACCTCCAAGGCACTCGCCTTCTTCGTGGATGAAAACTGCCATGCGCAGACGATTTCGCTGATCCAGACCCGCGCCGAGCCGCTCGGCTGGGAGGTGATCGTCGGTGATCCGGACAAGGATCTCGATGCGTCGAAGGTTTTCGGGGCCGTTTTCCAGTATCCGGGCACCTATGGCCATGTGCGCGATTTCACCCGCCACATTGCAGCCCTGCATGCCGCAGGCGCGATTGCAACCATTGCCGCCGATCCGCTGGCGCTGGCGCTTCTGAAGTCGCCGGGCGAAATGGGGGCAGATATTGCCGTCGGCTGCACCCAGCGCTTCGGCGTTCCGATGGGCTATGGCGGTCCGCACGCGGCCTATATGGCCGTCAAGGATGCCTACAAGCGCTCGATGCCCGGCCGTCTGGTCGGCGTATCGGTGGATGCGCGCGGAAACCGCGCCTATCGCCTGTCTCTCCAGACCCGCGAACAGCATATCCGCCGCGAGAAGGCGACATCCAATATCTGCACCGCGCAGGTTCTGCTCGCCGTCATGGCCTCGATGTATGGCGTGTTCCATGGTCCGGAAGGGCTGAAGGCGATCTCGCAGAGCGTACATCTGAAGGCTGTGCGTCTGGCGATGGGTCTCGAAAAGCTCGGCTTCAAGGTGGAGCCGGACGTGTTCTTCGACACGATCACCGTTCATGTCGGCCCGCTGCAGGGTGCGATCATGGCGGCTGCCGTGCGCGAGGAGGTGAACCTGCGCAAGATCGGCTCCGACCGCATCGGCATTTCGGTGGACGAGCGCTCGCGCCCGGCAACGCTGGAAGCCGTGTGGAAAGCCTTCGGCGGCGATTTCCGCATCCGGGAATTCGAGCCGTCCTACCGGCTGCCGGATGAGGCGCTGCGTCAGACCGACTACATGACGCATCCGATCTTCCACATGAACCGTGCGGAAAGCGAGATGACCCGCTATATCCGCCGCCTTTCCGACCGCGATCTCGCCCTCGACCGCGCGATGATCCCGCTCGGTTCGTGCACGATGAAGCTCAACGCAACGGCGGAAATGCTGCCGATCACCTGGCCGGAATTTGCCGAGCTGCACCCGTTCGCACCGGAAGACCAGGCCCGCGGCTATAAGGACATGATCGACGATCTGTCGTCCAAGCTTTGCGCGGTGACCGGCTATGACGCCTTCTCGATGCAGCCGAATTCCGGCGCGCAAGGGGAATATGCGGGGCTTCTGACCATCCGCAACTATCATATCGCCCGTGGCGAAGGGCATCGCGATATCTGCCTGATCCCGACCTCGGCGCATGGTACAAACCCGGCTTCGGCACAGATGGCAGGCATGAAGGTCGTGCCGGTCAAGGCGATGGAAAACGGCGATATCGACATGGATGACTTCCGCGCCAAGGCGGAACAGCATTCGGCCAACCTTTCCTGCTGCATGATCACCTATCCGTCCACCCACGGCGTGTTCGAGGAAACGGTGCGGGATATCTGCGAGCTGGTGCACAAGCACGGCGGTCAGGTCTATCTGGACGGCGCGAACATGAATGCCATGGTGGGTCTCTCCCGCCCGGGTGATATCGGTTCGGATGTCAGCCATCTCAACCTGCACAAGACTTTCTGCATTCCGCATGGCGGCGGTGGTCCCGGCATGGGCCCCATCGGCGTCAAGGCGCATCTGGCGGCTTACCTGCCCGGCCACGTGATGTGGAATGGCAGCGAAGGCGCGGTTTCGGCCGCCCCCTTCGGTTCGGCCTCGATCCTGCCGATCTCCTGGAGCTATTGCCTGATGATGGGCGGCGAAGGGCTGACGCAGGCAACCAAGGTGGCGATCCTCAATGCCAACTATATCGCGGCCCGTCTGAAGGGTGCCTATGACGTGCTCTACACCTCGAAGCGCGGTCGCGTGGCGCATGAATGCATCATCGACACCCGTCCGCTCGCCGAAAGCGCGGGCGTAACCGTCGATGACATTGCCAAGCGTCTGATCGACTGCGGATTCCATGCCCCGACCATGAGCTGGCCGGTTGCCGGCACGCTGATGATCGAGCCGACGGAATCCGAAACCAAGGCGGAAATCGACCGTTTCTGCGATGCGATGCTGGCAATCCGCGAGGAGGCCCGCGCCATCGAGGAAGGGAGGATGGACAAGCTCAACAACCCGCTCAAGAACGCCCCGCATACGGTGGAAGACCTGGTCGGCGAATGGGATCGTCCCTATAGCCGCGAACAGGCCTGCTTCCCGCCGGGCTCCTTCCGCGTGGACAAGTACTGGGCGCCGGTCAACCGCATCGACAATGTCTATGGTGACCGGAACCTGATCTGCACCTGCCCTCCGGTGGAGGAATACGCGCAGGCCGCAGAGTAAAAACAGCAAGGGGGCTTCGGCCCCCTTTCTCTTTGCGCCAAAGCGAACCGTCCGGATGCTCTTTTCCCGGCCTGGCGCTCACGGTTTGTTTGGACTTTCCTGCGAAAATGAAGGCTCAACCTTATCAGAGGCGGCCACAATGTTTGCAGGCATGAGCAGTGCGCTTTCCGGAATGCGGGCACAGGAAACCCGGCTTGCGGTTTCCGCCAACAATATCGCCAACGCATCCACCCCCGGCTACCGCGCCCAGCGAACAGACATGTCCACCCTGCCCGGCGGCGGCGTTCAGGCAACAGTCAGGGACACCGATGGCGATGTCGATCTCGGCAGCGAGCTGATGGAAACCACCGAAGCCTCGCTCTCCTTCGCCGCAAATGCCGCCGTGTTCGAAACCGGCGCGGATATGTGGCAAATGCTGATGACCATCGTCCGGGATGATCGTCAGGACGAGCGGCGGTAAGGCCGAGGTAATCTCATTTTACGGAAGCTTTGTCTGGTTTATGGAAATTTCCTGAACCATTCTCCTGCTGACGAAGCAAATCACGAAACTCCGAAAAAGTGTAAACCTCGCGAAGCTCGTCTTCGGACGCCTCCCAGGCATCCGGATCATCCGCAATAGCGCGCTGAATTTCCGCCTCTTCTTCATCCGTCAATGGGCGAATATGTGGCCAACGTTTGGTCATAAGCGCTTCAACTCCCGTTTGCTGGCCGCTCGAACAGATATTATCGAAACTGCCTCAGTACCCAGAGGCTGCAGAACAACACACACAATTCGGTCTTGAAATTCGCCGAACGCTATGAACCGTGTTCCGCGAACTCTCAGATAGGCTGCACGACGGAAAAAGCTCTCATCAAAATCTGCGAAATCATAACCATGTTTGGCTATGTTCGAAATCCGCTTCGGCTCATCCCACAATATGATCATGCGCGCATCTTAGCCGAAAGGCAAGATGCGTCATCATCATATTTAGTGAATTATAAATTACCGGTCGGCCTGCACCACCGGATTGCCCTTTTCGGCAAGGGCTGCGAGGTCGGCGGGCTTCAGTTCCACGGATTCACCGCAGCCGCAGGCGGATGTCTGGTTCGGGTTGTGGAAGGTGAAGCCGGAGCGCAGCGTCGTCTGTTCGAAACCCATTTCGGTGCCGAGCAGATAGAGCACCGCATGCGGCGCAATCCAGACGCGGGCACCGTCGCGCTCGATGAGATCATCCTTCGGGTCCGGCGCAGTGACCAGATCGATGGTATATTCCATGCCGGCGCAGCCGCCCTTCTTGACGCCCACGCGAATGCCCTTGGCATCCGGTCCGGATTTTTCAACGATGGCCTTCACGCGGTTCGCGGCGGCCTCGCTGAGGGTCATGATTGCAAAACCCATGGTTGATTTCCTTTCCACAGCCGGGTTCAAGGTCCGGTGCTTCGATGGATCCAAATGTAAGCGCTGCCGGTAAAGGCTTCAATACCAGCCCACCGCGACCTGCGCCTCTTCCGACATGCGGGCCGCCGTCCACGGCGGATCGAAGGTCAGTTCGACCTGAACGCCGGAGACCCCTTCTACGGCGCCCACCGCATTTTCCACCCAGCCCGGCATTTCACCGGCAACCGGGCAGCCGGGAGCGGTCAGCGTCATCACGATCTTCACCATGCGGTCGTCTTCGATATCGATCTTGTAAATAAGGCCGAGTTCGAAAATATCCGCAGGAATTTCCGGGTCATAGACGGTTTTCAGCGCCGCCACGATATCATCGGACAGGCGGGCGAGTTCTTCCTGCGGAATGGCCGATTGCACCAGTCCTTCACGCGGATCGATCTTTTCCTCGGTGGCGGTCATGGCACTCACTCCTTACGCAAAGAATTTCCGGGCATGATCAAGAGCCTCCACCAGCACATCCACCTCGGCACGGGTGTTGTAGAGGCCAAAGCTCGCCCGGCAGGTCGAGGTGACACCGAACCGCTTCAACAGCGGCTGGGCGCAATGGGTTCCGGCGCGCACGGCAACGCCGCGGCGATCAATCACCATCGAGACATCATGGGCATGAATGCCCTCGAGCTCGAAGGAGAAAATACCGCCCTTGCCCGGCGCATTGCCGATGATCCGCAGCGAATTCACCGAGCGAAGCCGCTCTGCCGCATAAGCCGCCAGATCCGCCTCATGCGCGGCAATTGCCGCCCGGCCGATCTTTTCCATATAGTCCAGCGCATAGCCGAGCCCGATTGCCTGCACGATGGGCGGCGTTCCCGCCTCAAAACGATGCGGCGGATCATTGTAGGTTACAGCCTCTTCCGAGACATCGACGATCATCTCGCCGCCGCCGAGGAAGGGACGCATCTCCTTCAGCCGGTCCATCTTGCCATAGAGCACGCCGATGCCGGAAGGGCCGTAGAGCTTGTGGCCGGTCATCACATACCAGTCGCAATCGATATCGCGCACGTCCACCGGCATGTGCACCGCACCCTGGCTGCCGTCGATGAGCACCGGAATGCCGCGCTCGCGGGCGATGCGGCAAACCTCCTTCACCGGCACGATGGTGCCGAGCGCATTGGACATGTGGGTAATCGCGATCAGCTTCGTCTTCTCGGTCAGCCGCTTTTCGAATTCCGCGATGTGGAAGGCGCCGTCATCATCCACCGGCACCCAGACCAGCTTTGCACCCTGCCTTTCGCGAATGAAATGCCAGGGCACGATGTTGGAATGGTGTTCCATGATGGTGAGCACGATCTCGTCACCTGCCCCGATCTTCGGCATGCCATAGCCATAGGCCACGGTGTTGATCGCCTCGGTCGAGGATTTAGTGAAGATGATCTCATCCACCGAACCGGCATTGAGGAAGCGGCGCACCTTCTCGCGCGCGCCTTCATAGGCATCGGTTGCGGCATTGGAAAGGAAATGCAGGCCACGATGCACATTCGCATATTCCTGCGAATAGGCATGCGCAACCGCATCGATCACCACCTGCGGCTTCTGGGCCGAAGCGCCATTGTCGAGATAGACCAGCGGCTTGCCATAAACCTCGCGCGACAGGATCGGGAAATCCCGGCGGATCGCTTCGACGTCATAGGGCGTGGCAGGCGTGAGCGTGTTCATGTCAGCCATGCTTTTCGAGCCAGTTGGAGATGACAGCTTCGAGAGCTTCGACCAGCGCCTCGTCTTCCAGCTCTTCCACGATCTCGGCCACGAAGGCATTGACCAGCAGGGCGCGCGCCTTGCGGGCAGGTATACCGCGCGCCATCAGATAGTAGAGATGGTTCCGGTCGATATCCGCAACCGTCGCCCCGTGGGCACACTGCACGTCATCGGCAAAGATCTCGAGCTCCGGCTTCACCGAAAACTCGGCATCATCCGACATCAACAGCGTGTTGCAGGCCATGCGGGCATCGGTCTTCTGCGCATCGGGCGCAACGCGGATCTGGCCCTGGAACACGCCCTTTGCCCGGTCGAACACGACGGAACGGATGATCTCGGTCGAGGTCGTATCCGGCACGTCATGGCCAAGCGTCATGGTTACGTCCGTATGGCTTTCGCCACCCAGAAGGTTCACGCCGCGAAGCGTCAGGTCCGCACCGGCACCAGCCGTCACCACATGAATTTCCTGGCGCACCAGCTTGCCACCGGCATTGATGACGAAGAGCTTCAGCTTGGCGTCACCCTTCAGCACGACATTGATCTGGCCGAAATGGGTATCGGCAAGACCCTGCTGCTGCACGATGATCCAGGTTACTTCCGCGCCCTGCTCCAGTGTCAGCGACGAGACGGCAGAAACCAGCGCCTGCGCGGACGTCACCGCAAGGTGACGCTCGATCACCACGGCCTTTGCACCCGCACCGAACTGCGCGCTGTGGCGCATGTGCGATGCACCGCCTGCCTGAACGGCCTGCAGCTCGATCGCATCTTCGATCTCGGCTCCGGCCGGAATATCCAGCACATAGCCATCCTTGACGAAAGAACCGTTGATCCGGCCGATGGTATCGTCGCCGCCACGGTCAGCCAGCAAAGCTGCCGCTTCTCCGCTTAGCAGCTTGTCGGCAAAAGGCGTTGCGCTGAAACCGAGGGCCAGCGCTGCACGATCCGCGCTGCCATTGGCAAGCGGCAGAACCTGCGTTTTCGCGATCAGCGGGTCTACCACCTCCACCTTGCCGGCCTGATCCTTCGGCATCGCCTTCAGCAGGTTCTTCAGATCGGTATAGTGCCAGCTTTCGATGCGCCGGGTCGGCAGACCATCCGTCTTCAGCGCGTGGGACAGCCTGTCGCGCACCGCCATCACCGCGCCATCGCCCGGCAGATCGGAAAGCGCAGCCGCATAGGCGGAAAGAAGCTCGGCCTCGGCAGCAGTCTGCCGGTTCAGATTGATCACAGTCATGGACGTTCGTCCCTTCCCTTCGCCTCAGGCCGCAGCGCCGATGATATCGGCATAGCCATTGGCTTCCAGATCCAGCGCCAGCGACTTGTCACCGGTCTTGATCACCTGGCCCTTGTAGAGAACATGCACCGTGTCCGGCACGATATAATCGAGCAGGCGCTGGTAATGGGTGATGACGATCACGGCGCGATCCGGCGAGCGCAGTGCGTTGACGCCATCAGCCACGATTTTCAGCGCATCGATATCGAGACCGGAATCGGTTTCATCGAGAATGCAAAGGTTCGGCTGCAACAGCGCCATCTGCAGAATTTCCGCGCGCTTCTTTTCACCACCCGAGAAGCCGACATTCAGCGGACGCTTCAGCATGTCGGTATCGATCTTCAGATGGGCGGCAGCCTCTTTCACGCGGCGCATGAATTCCGGCGTGGTCAGTTCCGCCTCGCCACGCGCCTTGCGCTGCTCGTTCATCGCCACCTTCAGAAACTGCATGGTGGCAACGCCGGGGATTTCCACCGGATACTGGAAGGCAAGGAACACGCCCTTTGCAGCGCGCTCAGCAGCATCAAGCTCCAGATTGCTTTCACCGTTATAGAGAATGTCGCCGGAGGTGACTTCATAATCCTCGCGACCGGAAAGGATATAGGAGAGCGTCGACTTGCCCGATCCGTTCGGTCCCATGATGGCCGCCACTTCGCCTGCCTTCACCGTGAGGTTCAGGCCCCGGATGATCTCGGTTTCGGTATCGGCGATCCTGGCATGCAGGTCTCTGATTTCAAGCATCTTCATTTCCTTCCATGAGCGGTTTCAAGGACCGCCGTTTTACCTTTGCCCTTTCAGGCGATGTTCCTGGAGGTCTAACCTCCGATATCTACTCAATCCTGCAACTCGGAGGCCTTACGTGAAAGGATTCACACAACGCCCACAGTCGTCATCCTCGGGCTTGTCCCGAGGATCTGCTGCTGCATCAGCAAACGCTACCGTCGAACCGGTCTCACCCTTGGCATATCCTCGGGACAAGCCCGAGGATGACGACCGAGCCGCTTAGTTATAGTCATCCCATTGCTGCGTATTCGGATGCGGTACGTAAACATTGTCCAGCTCGTAAATCCGATCAAACAAATCAAGCCATGTTGGATTGAAATCTTCAATCAGCCTTATCTTCCAGTCTCGCCTATATCGTTTCAAAGCCTTTTCACGTCGAATGGCCAATACGGTGTTCGGGTGTCTTTCAAACCACACAAGACTTTTTGCATTATATCTGGATGTGAACCCCTTCCTTAATTCACCACGATGCTCAACCATTCGCCCCTGCAAATCGCTTGTCACACCGGTGTAAATAACCCCTCGCGGCCTATCTGACGTCATGTAGACAAAACCGGTCACGGAAGAACCTCTTCGGATGTATTACCCCACGCTGCCTTCCAGCGAGATGCCGATCAGTTTCTGGGCTTCCACGGCAAATTCCATCGGAAGCTCCTGAATGACCTCGCGCACGAAACCATTGACGATGAGCGCGATTGCCGCTTCCTCCGGAATGCCGCGCTGCAGGCAATAGAAGAGCTGGTCTTCGGAAATCTTGGAGGTCGTTGCCTCGTGCTCGAACTGGGCAGTCGCGTTCTTGGCCTCGATATAGGGCACGGTATGCGCCCCGCATTTGTCCCCGATCAGCAGGCTGTCGCACTGGGTGAAGTTGCGGGCATTTTCCGCCTTGCGATGGGCCGAGACCTGACCGCGATAGGTGTTGTTGGAAAAGCCAGCCGAAATGCCCTTCGAGATGATGCGGCTCGACGTGTTCTTGCCGAGATGGATCATCTTGGTGCCGCTATCCACCTGCTGGTGGCCATTGGACACGGCAATGGAATAGAACTCGCCACGCGAGCCGTCTCCGCGCAGGATGCAGGACGGATATTTCCAGGTGATCGCGGAGCCGGTTTCCACCTGTGTCCAGGAGATTTTCGAGTTCTTGCCGCGGCAATCGCCGCGCTTCGTCACGAAATTATAGATGCCGCCCTTGCCTTCCTTGTCGCCCGGATACCAGTTCTGGACGGTGGAATACTTGATTTCGGCATCATCGAGCGCCACCAGCTCCACGACGGCGGCGTGCAACTGGTTTTCGTCACGCTGCGGTGCCGTGCAGCCCTCGAGATAGGAGACATAGGCCCCCTCTTCCGCGATGATCAGCGTACGCTCGAACTGGCCAGTGTTCTTTTCGTTGATGCGGAAATAGGTGGAAAGCTCCATCGGGCAGCGGGTGCCCTTCGGCACGAACACGAAAGACCCGTCCGTGAAGACAGCGGAGTTCAGCGTCGCATAATAGTTGTCCGTGGTCGGCACCACCGAGCCCAGATATTTGCGTACCAGATCCGGATATTCGCGCACGGCTTCGGAGATCGACATGAAGATCACGCCCGCCTTCTTCAGCTCTTCCTTGAAGGTGGTGACCACCGATACGGAATCGAAAACGGCATCGACGGCGATCTTGGAGGACTTCACACCCGCCAGCATTTCCTGCTCACGCAACGGAATGCCGAGCTTTTCATAGGTGCGCAGCAGCTCCGGATCGACCTCGTCCAGCGACTTCGGACCGGTCGTGTTCTTCGGCGCGGCGTAGTAATAGATGTCGTTGAAGTCGATCTTCGGATAATCGACGCGCGCCCAGGTGGGCTCTTCCATGGTCAGCCAGCGCTTGTAGGCGTCAAGCCGCCATTCCAGCATCCATTCCGGCTCCTGCTTCTTGGCGGAAATGAAGCGGATGATATCCTCGTTCAGCCCCTTCGGAGCCTTCTCCACCTCGATATTGGTCTCGAAGCCATACTTGTACTGGTCAACATCGATCTGACGGACCTGATCGATCGTTTCCTGAACCGCAGCCATTCTCGCACTCCAATCTCGCCGGGGCCAAATACCCGGCAGCTTGTCTTTCGGGACGGTGTGTTACCGCCTTCATCTAGTCTTGCAGAGGCGGATTTTCATCCCCCTTGTCCAGCATAAAATTGCTATTCAGCAAATTCATGCCCGACGAATTGTCTCATGCCGCACCCGCCAGCCGCCGCCGCGAGGCGATGCGCGCGAATGCCGCAACAGCGCGCTCCATATCCGCTGCCGTCGTCTCGGCGCCGATGGAGAGGCGCAGCGCCCCCAGTTTCGGGTCGCAACCCATCGCGGCCAGCACATGGCTTTCCCCAACCCGCCCTGAAGAGCAGGCCGACCCCGCCGAAAGCGCGATGCCTTCGAGATCGAATGCGATCTGCCCGGTCTCCGCCTTCAGGCCGGGAAGCGAAAAGAAGCTGGTGTTTCCGACCCGCGCCACAGCTTCGCCATGGATGATCACATCCGGCGCGTGCCGCCGCATAGCCGCCTCGAAGTCATCCCGAAGCTTTTGCACGCCGACCATGCGGCCTTCGATACTCTGTGCAGCCGCACGGGCAGCCGCGCCAAAACCGATAATGCCGAGCAGGTTTTCCGTGCCGGAGCGATGGCCCTTTTCCTGCCCGCCGCCCCGGATAAGCGGCTTCGGCATCAGCACCTCGCCCTTGCCGATCAGCGCGCCGACACCCTTCGGTCCACCCATCTTGTGAGCGGACAGGATGACGAAATCGGCAGCCTCCGCATGGAAGGCGATATCCAGCCTGCCTGCGGCCTGAACCGCATCCACCACCAAAAGACCACCATGCGCCTTCACGATGGCAGCGGCTTCCGCAACCGGCTGGATGATGCCCGTTTCATTGTTCACGAGCATCAAGGCGACCATTGGCAGTCCGGTGGACCGGTCATGTGTGGCAAGCATACCTTCGAGCGCGGCAAGATCGAGCCGACCGTCCCTGCAGACGGCTATCTCGCTCACCTGATCGGCTCCAAACCGCCCACCTTCACGGATAGCGGGATGCTCGATGGCGCTGACATAGAGATGGCCGATGGCAAGCGGCGAGCGGCCCATCTGAAAGTGGGGGCAGAGCACAAGATTGGCCGCTTCCGTGGCCCCGCTGGTGAAAATCACATGCGCCGCATCCCGTCCGGCAAGTGCGGCAACATCGCGCCGCGCCTCGGAAAGGGCAGCTTTTGCCGCGCGACCTTCCGCATGCACTGACGACGGATTGCCCGGCAGATCCATCGCGCGCAGCATTGCCGCGCGGGCCTCATCGGCCAGCGGCGCCGTCGCATTCCAGTCAAGATAGAGCCGCTGGGCAGTCATTGTTCAAGCCAGGTTTTGCGCTCGCGGGGAGCAGGTGGTTCATTTTTCTTGAATTTCCTGTCGCGCTTGCCTTAAGACACAGTGCACGGTGTGCAACAGCACCGACAGTTTTTAATGGTTCTAAGTTTCTAGAAAACCTGAGAATGAGAGTCAAGTCAAACTCCGCCTCGGGCATGTGGATTGGAACCAGAAACCTTAAACCGGAGTACCGATGCCTGAAGTGATTTTCAACGGCCCCGCCGGCCGCCTTGAAGGACGTTACCAGCCTTCCAAGGAGAAGAGCGCACCGATCGCCATCATCCTGCACCCGCATCCGCAATTCGGCGGCACGATGAACAACCAGATCGTCTATCAGCTGTTCTATCTCTTCCAGAAGCGCGGCTTCACCACTCTCCGCTTCAATTTCCGCTCGATTGGTCGCAGCCAGGGCGAATTCGACCATGGAGCGGGCGAACTGTCAGACGCCGCTTCGGCACTCGACTGGGTGCAGAGCCTGCATCCCGATTCCAAGAGCTGCTGGGTGGCCGGCTATTCCTTCGGTGCATGGATCGGCATGCAGCTTCTGATGCGTCGTCCGGAAATCGAAGGCTTCATCTCGGTCGCGCCGCAGCCGAACACCTATGATTTCTCCTTCCTCGCCCCCTGCCCGTCTTCCGGCCTGATCATCAATGGCGATGCCGACAAGGTGGCTCCGGAAAAGGACGTGAACGGGCTGGTGGAAAAGCTGAAGACCCAGAAGGGCATTCTCATCACCCACAAGACCATTCCCGGCGCGAACCACTTCTTCACCGGACAGGTGGATGCACTGACCGCCGCCTGCGAAGACTATGTCGACCGCCGCCTGAACGGCGAGCTGACCCCGGAGCCGGCCGCAAAGCGCATTCGCTAATTCGGAAATAGTGATTTTAAAGATTGAGGCGGATCAAGACTTCGGTTATGATCCGCCTCATTGCTTTTGAGGGACAGTCATGGACCCGCTTGCCCGTCAGACCGAAAATGAAAAAAACGACATGCTCGACCTTTTGGACGAGGATGGCATGCTTGGCGGCTATACCAAGGAGACGTTGCTGGCAACGCTAGAAGAGGCGGATGCCTCCGGAGATTCGGAGATGGCATGGGATACCCTGATCCGCGATCTCAACCTTCAGCATTTTGGTCGGGATAGGCTCTAATTGCGCTCCATTTCGTTATCGCGTCAAGCGGATGCAGATATGAAACATCTCTACGCATGGAGCGTTGCCTATTTTGGTACAAGACAGGCCGAAAACTATATACAGGGTTTGTTGCGCCGAATTGAAATTTTAAGGGAAAACCCCGAACTCGGAACACGAATGGAAGCAAGTGAATCCGGAATTCGCAAGCTCATCTATCGTACACATATCGTGTTTTACCGGATACAGCCCACAAAAATCCGTATCATAAGGGTCATGGATGCAATGCGAGGCATCAGAATTCAAACCTGAACGACTACCCCTCCCGTAACCGGCTGCCGCACGCCTGTGGTGCCCGGAAAAGTCAGTGGAAGGCCTTTTTGCGCACGCACGGCGAGATAGGCCCAGGCTTCGGCTTCCATCGCATCGCCATCAAATCCGGCTTCTTCGGCAGAGGCAACCTGCGCCCCGTGCCCGGCAGCAAGGCGCTGCAGATCCTGCATGATGATGCCGTTCAAGCGCCCGCCGCCGCAGATGACGAAGCGTTCTGGAAACGGGGAAAGATGCGATGCAGATCGGATAATCGCGGCTGCGGCCACATGCGCGAGCGTGCGTGCGCCATCCGCCAGCTCAACCTCACCGCTTTCCGGCGGGCGAAAATCAATCCGGTCGAGCGAGCGGCGAACCTCCGCTGTAAAAAACGGATGATCGAGATAGCGCACAGCGAGGCTTTCCACGATCCGGCCTTCGCTTGCGATCCGCCCACCCTGATCATAGGGAATCCCCGCCTCGCGCTCCACCCACTGGTCGATCAGCGTATTGCCGGGGCCGCTGTCATAGGCACGGATCGTGCCATCCGGGCCAATCGCGGTCAGATTGGAAATGCCGCCGATATTGACGAAGCAGACGCCCGCCTTGCCCGAATTCAGCCCGGCGGCAAGAGCCGCATGATAGGCAGGCACCAGCGGCGCGCCCTGCCCGCCATGGCGCATGTCATTCGCCCGCATGTCGTAAACAACCGGGATTCCGGTCTTTTCCGCCAGCAACGGCCCATCACCAAGCTGCACCGTCAAGGCGTTATCGGGTCGATGCAGCACGGTCTGGCCATGAAAACCGATGAGATCGATATCCGAGGCGTTCAAACCGTATCGTGAAATGAAAGACTCAACGGCAATCGCATGACGCAACGTCAGTTCCCGCTCCACCCAGGGGAGCGAACCAGGCCTCTCGCGCCGGTCGCGGATCGACAGGGCATCGTCCAGCGCACGCTTCAGCGCCTCGCGAAAGGCGGGATCATAGGGAATGCCGAGAAAGGGGCCGCGCTCGACGATATCCAAGCCATTGGTGCGGATCAGCGCGACATCGATGCCGTCCATGGAGGTGCCGCTCATCAGGCCGATGGCAGTCAAAAGCGGTTCAGTCATCAATCCCTCCCGAAACCGGCACGAAACGGGTGCACAGCGCAAAAAACAATGCTAAAGCGCGGTCCAATCCCACCATCAGCCTCCCTGACTTACAGAGATCACGTTCATGGCCGAGTTCAAATCCGATTTCCTTCGCACGCTCTCCGAGCGCGGCTTCATTCATCAGGTGTCCGATGAATCGGGCCTTGATGCTCTTTTACAGAAGGAAACGGTCAGCGCCTATATCGGCTTCGATCCGACAGCCCCTTCCCTGCATGCGGGCTCGCTGATCCAGATCATGATGCTGCACTGGTTCCAGGCCACCGGCCACCGGGCGATTTCGCTGATGGGTGGCGGCACCGGCATGGTCGGCGATCCGTCCTTCAAGGATGAAGCCCGCTCTCTGATGACCGTCGAAACCATCGAGGACAATATCGCTTCGATCAAACGCGTTTTTGCCCATTACCTCACCTATGGTGACGGGCCGAAGGATGCGATGATGGTGAACAATGCCGAATGGCTGCGCTCCATCAATTATCTGGAATTCCTGCGCGATGTCGGCCGGCATTTCTCGGTGAACCGCATGCTCTCCTTCGACAGCGTGAAGACTCGTCTGGACCGCGAGCAGTCGCTCTCCTTCCTCGAATTCAACTACATGATCCTGCAGGCCTATGACTTCGTGGAGCTGGCCAAGCGCTATGACTGCCGCCTGCAGATGGGCGGATCGGATCAGTGGGGCAATATCGTCAATGGCATCGATCTTGGCCACCGCATGGGCACCAAACAGCTTTACGCGCTGACCTCGCCGCTGCTCACCACCTCCTCGGGTGCGAAAATGGGCAAATCGGCCAATGGCGCGGTCTGGCTGAATGCGGACATGCTCTCGGCCTATGACTTCTGGCAATACTGGCGCAACACCGAAGATGCGGATGTTTCCCGCTTCCTGAAGCTCTACACCAAGCTGCCGATGGACGAGATCGCGAAGCTTGCGGCACTTGGTGGCTCGGAGATCAACGAGGCAAAGAAGATCCTTGCGACGGAAGTCACCGCCATCCTGCATGGCCGCAACGCCGCCGAACAGGCCGCCGAAACCGCCCGCAAGACCTTCGAGGAAGGCGCACTTGCCGCCGATCTGCCGTCGATTGAAATCGAAAAGGCAGAGCTCGAGGCGGGGATCGGCATTCTCTCGCTGTTTGTGAAGGCAGGTCTTGCCGAGTCCAACGGCGAAGCCCGCCGTCATGTGAAGGGCGGCGCGGTGCGGGTGAATGACAAGCCGGTGAGCGACGATCGCCAGATCGTCGGCAGCGGTGATGTGACAGGCGATGGCGTGATCAAGCTTTCGCTCGGCAAGAAGAAGCACATTCTGGTTCGCCCGGCCTGATCAATCCGGAGAAACCAAGCTGCATTGAACCGGCGGCCAAACCGCCGGTTTTTTACTGGAACTCGAAAATCTGCCGGAAAATGCCGGGCGCGATGATCGACAGCGGATTGATCGTCAGCTTCGGCTTGTCGAACGGGCCGGTGAGCTTGAAGGTAATGCCGAGCAGGCCACGATCCCGCCCATTGCCGAGCAGAAGGCCGATCACCGGCAATTCGGCAAACAGCCGGTTGAGACCATAAGCCGGCATGAAAGTGCCGGTCATGTCCATCTTGCCGTCACGGTCCCGCACCACGCCCTGAAATGTTGCGCCCACCTGCTCGCCACGCAGCACGCCGTTGTCGACGCGCAAGGCGCCGTTGTCATAGGTGAAAGAGGCAAAGCCGCGCTGAAACCGCTCCGAACGTACGTCGATATCCCGTTTCACGGCCTTGTTCAGACTGCGCCCATCCGCACCGGTGGGTGTGGAAACGATTGTCTGGAGCTTTTCCTCATTTGCCAGACGGAAATCACGAATATCCAGATTGCCGATCCAGCTTCCATCGCGGCCGGGGCGAATTCGGGTGTTGAGCAAACCCTTTTGCAAGCGGCTGTAAAGCCCGAGAAACCGGAATGTCGTGCCCGCATCCCCGCTGGTGATCTGCACGAACGGACCGTTGGCATCTTCAACCACCTGCCCCACCAAAGCCTGCCCGGTGCTTGTCACGGCAGAAAGCAGAAGCTTGCCGCTGCCGCCGCGGAAGGGCGCATAGGCAAGCTCCACATTGCTCATGCTTTCATCATTGAACCCGATGGCCTTATCGAGCTTGGCGCGCAGCAGAAGTGTTGATTTTCCACCAATCGGATCGGCACTGGTGCCAACCGTGCGCAGCTTCGAGAGGGCCGCGCGAATATCGGCGCTGGCACCGGTGATCGCGATATCATAGCCGGATTTGATCGGCTTGATGCGCACGCCGAAATCATCATTGCCCGAGAGGCGCACCCGCTTGAAATCGGCGACCAGAAGCTTGCCGTCACGGGTCGTTACCTCACCCTTGGCGCCAAAAGTCTCGCCGCTGATCACCAGATCGCGCATATGCTGCACATCATCTTCATGGGTGATACTGAAGGTGGATTTTGCCGGAATACCCGGCCCCTTTGTCCAACCGGTCCCCGGCACTTTCAGGCTGGCATCGGTCAGATCCACCTCGGCCTTCTGGCTGTGATCGGGCAGCAATTCCACCTTGGCGACCAGATTGCCGCCAACCACATCTTTCAGCGAAGGCGCAAGCTTGCTGACTTCATCAGCGGAAAGGTTCATGGTCATCAGGCGCTTGCGCTCGACATCCGTCGCACCGTTCAGCGGTTCGGTGGCGTTCAACTGCATGTCGACGGAATTGAGTTTGCCCTTGGCATCCAGTTCCGCCTTGTATTGCGTGACATCCAGCGAGCCGGTGAGATCGGTGAGACGATGACCGTCTACCGGCTTCATCAGATCCACACCGTTAAGGGCCAGCTTGGCAGACCATTTCGGTGTCACCCCCTCCTTTGCCTTGAGGCCAAAGGTGGCTTTCACATCCGCCCGCACATTGCCTGCCACGTCCTCGGGTGTCAGACCCGTCCGGGAGAGAAACATCAGCGGCTTGTAGGTCAGAAGTTCCGCCAGCGCATCCGCCGAGCCGGAAACGGTGAGCGCCATTTCGGCCAGAAGCGGCTTGTTCTCCACGGCAGGGATCACCAAAGTCCCGCCATCCACCGCCACCGACCGGTCGGACGGGAAGTAGGATGTTCCGGACTTGATATTGACCTCAACCCGCTCGCCACGCATTTCGAAATGACCGGTGGTGCTGCGAAGCGGCGGAATATCACCCGCCACATTCATCCGGGCATTGGAAATATCAAAGGCAAGATGCATCTGCTCATCGGTGAGGATCAGCGCGCCATCCGCATTATGAACCCGTTCCGATGGCAGGAAGACGGCAATCGAGGCGTTGGAAATCTGGCCGCCGAACAGGTTTTCCGAAAACCAGGTGCGCGCGCGCGGCGCAATCCAGAAGGGCCATAGCTGCTTGACTGTCTGGGATTCCAGGTTTTCCGCTTCCGAAGCAAAGCTGATCTCCGGGTCCGGACCGCCGAACTTCATTCGCATCGTACCGCTCATCGAACCGGAACGGCTGCGGACCGTGAGCTTGTCCAGCTGAAGCGCGTTGTCTTCAACAAGGAACTTGCCGGTGGCCCGCGCCGCAAACTCCATTGGCAAGGTGCCTGCCGCGTCCGTCGATGCGGTCGCGCCATCGGTCACGAAATCAACGCCATAGCCCTTCGCACCGGAGGTATCGATCCGGTCGAGATCGATCAACCCGCCGGTAAAGGGAATGTTCGTATCACCGAACCGCATGGCCGACGGCAGAAACTCCAGCGAATTCTTGCTGAAATCATAGACCGCCTTGATGGAAGCGCCCTCGAAGGACTGGTCGATCGACTTGATGCGCAGCGTGCCGGGATTGGCCGTGAAAGAAAGGCTGATCGCCGGCAGTTCGGAGGAGGTGGCACGGGTCGCCGAAAGATCGGTCGCCGCATTGGACATCAGCACATCGCGCCGCTGCCCATCCACCATGGTTTTGGGACCAAGCTGCTCCAGGGGAATCTGGCTGACATGCGCGTCAAGCGAGACCGCCTTGCCGAATTCCCGTGCAGCAATGACGGAAAAGGGCATGCTGTGCTCTTCTATGTCGAGCGTGCCGTCGAGTTTCAGGGTGCCGCCTTCATCTCTGGTGAGGGTAAAGCGCGCATTGCCGATGGGCGTCACCTTGCCATCCTGACCGGTTGCCATCAGCGCCAGCCCGTTGACATCCAGCGCATTGGTTTTCGCCCGGTCGATAAAGCCGCCGAAGAGGTCGAGCTGGGCAAAGCCCTGCTCCACCATGATCGGCAGCGTATCGATGCGCAATTTTGAAAGATCGAGCGCCTTTCCGGTAGAAAGCAGAGCCGTGTCAAAATGCACGTCATCCGCCTCGATGCGGGTCACGTTGATATCGCCGGACAAAAGCTTGATCGGATCGAGCGCCATGCGCACGGCTCCGGTTTTCGAGACCGATTGGCCGGTGGCCTTGTCCACCAGCTCCACATCCCGCGCCTCGATGGCGATCTGACCGCCATTGGCAAAGCGGATGGCCGTTTTTGCAACGCGGGCGGAATAGCGATCACCGACAGCGTCATTGAGGGCACTTTGCGCCCGGTCGGCCAGCGTCTTGTCGAGACCCCCGGTCTCCACGGCGATGAACAGCGCCGCAATCCCGATCGCGGCTATCGTGGCCAGCGTCATCAGGCTCTTCATGATGAACCACAGCGGATTGAACCGCCGCCGCCTGCGCGTGGACGTACCTCCGGCCGGGCCGGATGGCCTTCCGGCGTCGCGCCTTGCGGGGCGCCGCTCGTCCTTTGCGGTTGGCCTTTCCTTCATGAACGGCTTCCTGCTCCCCCGCCGCAATCATGCGGCTCATTCGTGGTGGACGATTCTCCCAGCCACCCTATATGCAGCGATGCTATAACCAGTTGGCCTTAAGCTACAATGGGCCAGCGGATGCTCTCACAAGTCTCGGGAAAGGTATCCACATGTCTGCTGAAATATCCATGCCTGCCATCGGCACCCAGGCACCGGCCTTTGATCTGCCGCGCGATGGCGGCGGAAAGGTGACGCTGGCCGAATTTTCCGGCAAGCCGGTCGTGCTCTTCTTCTATCCCAAGGACAATACGCCTGCCTGCACCAGTGAGGCCGTGGCCTTTTCGGGCATGAATGCGGATTTCGCTGCTGCTGGCGCAATCGTGATCGGCGTGTCTGCAGACAGCGTGAAAAGCCATGACAAGTTCAAGGCGAAGCATGACCTCACCGTGATTCTCGGCTCCGATGAAGGCCTGAAGATGCTGGAAGCCTATGGCGTGTGGAAGGAAAAGAGCATGTATGGCAAGTCCTACATGGGTATCGAGCGCACCACGTTCCTGATCGATGCCAAGGGCAAGATTGCCCGCATCTGGGAAAAGGTGAAAGTTGCAGGCCATGCAGAAGACGTGCTAGCGGCGGTGAAATCCCTCTGAATGCCGCTGGCGGAGTGCCGGATATGACGCGCGAATTCCCCTTTTCCACGCTCCGTGCGGCTTCCATCCGGGCCGTGGAGGCAACGGATCTCACGGAAAAGACGGGGATCGCGCAGGAAGCGGCGACGCGGTGGTTCGAGCGACGCCTGTCGCTGAGAGCCCCCAATGATCCGCCGCTTCCCACCCGCCCAGGCAGGCCGGATCGTCCGGAACTCGTTCCGCCGCGGATGATGGAAAAGCGCTCTGTCCATACGCTGAAGGGCAGGATCGCGATGTTGCATGCGCTTGCCCATATCGAACTGAATGCGGTCGATCTCGCACTCGATATCGTTGCACGATTCGCGACCGAGCCCGTGCCCTTCTCCTTTTTTGACGGCTGGATGCAGGTGGCCTTCGAAGAGGCAAAGCATTTCAACATGGTGCGCCAAAGGCTGAACGAGCTCGGGGCGGACTATGGAGACCTGCCCGCCCATGACGGGTTGTGGCAGGCAGCCCATTCAACCCGGAATTCGCTTTCGGCACGACTTGCGGTCGTGCCCCTGATTCTCGAGGCTCGCGGACTGGACGTAACGCCCGCGCTTCAGGAAAAAATGATCGAGACCGGTGATCTCGAAAGCGCGACAGTTTTGAAAACCATCTACGAGGACGAGAAAGGCCATGTGGCGGTTGGCGCAAAATGGTTCCGTTTCCTCTGCTCACGAGAGAAAAAAGACCCGGCCACAACCTTTAAGCTACTGGTGCGGGAGAATTTTCGCGGTCCGCTGAAGCCGCCGTTCAATGATGTTGCACGGGCGGAAGCGGGGCTGACGCCCTCCTTTTACCGCACGTTGCCGGTCATCGGCAATGCGTGAGAAGGCTTGATTTTCAAGCACTTTCGACCGCAGCCAGCCGCAATGTAAACGCAATATTAACCCTAATGATTTGTAATAATACCCAGTACAGACCTCCGCTCGAGAGGCTGCATTGGGGAGAAATTCCGTTGAGCAAACATCAGGAAAGCCGTGTCTTTGGCAAGCGCGCCGAACAACACTTTCTGATTCTCGCCAGCGGCGAGCGGGTGCGTCACATGACGATCCGCCCCTGGATGACTGGCCTCACCTTCGCCTTTGTCGGTTTGCTGTCCCTCGGCTATCTCGCCGCCACAGCCTATCTTGTCCTGCGGGACGATCTGATCGGCGCAACCATGGCGCGTCAGGCCCGCATGCAATACGAATACGAAGACCGGATCGCCGCGCTGCGTGCGCAGGTGGACCGCGTCACCTCCCGCCAGATGCTTGACCAGCAGGTGGTGGAACAGAAGGTGGAAAAGCTGCTGGAGCAGCAGAACGCGCTTTCCAGCCGAAACGGCAAGATCGGCACGATCCTTGGCCGCGCAGCCGCATCCGGCATTACGGAACAGGCTGAACCACAGCAGAGCGCGCAGGCGACGGGCGACGGCCTGAAAGCCATCGACGCGCTTATGGGCAAGACGGAACCATCCGCCGCCCAGCCGAGCGAACTTGCCTATGCGGAACCCGCCCCCTCGCCCCGCGAGAGCGCCGGGGACCGCGCCGACCGGCTGTTTTCGACAATGACGCTTTCACTGAAGTCGATCGAGCAGGAGCAAATGGACCGGTTGCAAAATCTCGCAAGCGGCGCAGAAAGCACGGCGTCCAAGATCGAGGACATCATGTCGGGCACCGGTGTCCAGATCAATCGCGAGGAACCCTCCGCCGATGCCGAAGGTGGCCCCTATGTGGAGCCGCTGAAGGGCAGCGACTTCGACCTTTCGCTTCAACGGCTTGACGAGGCGCTGGACCGGCTCGAATCGGTGCGGGCAACCGCAACCCGCCTGCCCTTCACCAACCCCGCGCCCGGCCGTCCCATCACCTCCACCTTCGGCAATCGGACAGATCCGTTCCTCGGCAAGCTTGCCATGCATACGGGCATCGACTTTCGGTTCGAAACCGGCGAACCGGTGCGCGCAACCGGCTCCGGCAAGGTGATCAACGCCAGCGCAGCCGGTGGCTATGGCAATATGGTCGAAATCGATCATGGCAATGGAATCACCACCCGCTACGGGCATCTTTCGAAGATTTCGGTCTCGGTTGGCGACAAGGTCTCGCTGGGAGACATGATCGGCCGGGCGGGCAGCACGGGCCGCTCCACAGGGCCGCACCTGCATTACGAAGTGCGCTACATGGGCGAGGCCGAAAATCCCATGCGTTTTCTGAAGGCTGCCGCCAAGCTGGAAACCCTGATCCGGTAATTTTTCCAGCTGGAAAAATTTTGCAAAACGCAGGCCGTTGCCGACATTCGGCTTAAAATGACCCGTGAATTTACTTTCTTTCGAATATGAAGGCTCTGAGAGGCGCTGAAAGCCCCGCAATTCCTTGACTTTGCGGGCCATTGGGACTATTCCGCCCTTCGTTCGCATCGAAAATGCGATTTATTCAACACTGGGTTTCCATTGAAACCGGAACGGATACGTCTTCCCTTTGACCACATTCGCTGATCTTGGCCTTAGCCCCAAAGTTCTTTCCGCCGTGACCGACGCGGGTTACACGATCCCGACACCGATCCAGGCGGGTGCCATCCCCCACGCCCTGCAACGCCGTGATATCTGCGGCATCGCGCAGACCGGCACGGGCAAGACGGCCTCTTTCGTGCTGCCGATGCTGACGCTTCTGGAAAAGGGCCGCGCCCGGGCGCGCATGCCGCGCACGCTGATCCTGGAGCCCACCCGCGAGCTCGCCGCACAGGTTGCGGAAAACTTCGAGAAATACGGCAAGAATCACAAGCTCAACATTGCGCTTCTGATCGGCGGCGTGTCCTTCGAAGAACAGGATCGCAAGCTGGAGCGCGGCGCCGATGTGCTGATCTGCACGCCCGGCCGCCTGCTCGACCATTGCGAGCGCGGCAAGCTCCTGATGACCGGCGTGGAAATCCTGGTGATCGACGAAGCCGACCGCATGCTCGACATGGGCTTCATTCCGGATATCGAGCGCATCGCCAAGCTCATCCCCTTTACCCGCCAGACGCTGTTCTTCTCGGCCACCATGCCGCCGGAAATCCAGAAGCTGGCAGACCGCTTCCTGCAGAACCCGGAGCGGATCGAGGTGGCCAAGCCCTCCTCTACCGCAAAGACGGTAACGCAGCGCCTGATCGCCTGCCACAACAAGGATTACGAGAAGCGTGCCGCGCTTCGCGATATCATCCGCGCGCAGGACGATCTGAAGAACGCCATCATCTTCTGCAACCGCAAGAAGGACGTGGCCGACCTGTTCCGCTCGCTTGACCGTCACGGCTTTTCCGTCGGCGCGCTGCATGGCGACATGGACCAGCGCTCGCGCACGACCATGCTGCAGAACTTCAAGGACAACAACATCACGCTGCTCGTCGCCTCCGACGTGGCAGCCCGTGGCCTCGACATTCCCGATGTCAGCCATGTCTTCAATTTCGACGTGCCGATCCATGCGGAAGACTATGTCCACCGCATCGGCCGCACGGGCCGCGCCGGTCGCAGTGGCGCCGCCTTCACACTGGTGACAAAATCCGACCTTAAATATGCCGACGCTATCGAGAAACTCATTGGCGAGAAGATCGAATGGCTGAATGGCGATCTTTCGACGCTGCCTGCGCCGATGGAAAGCCATGAAAGCCGCCCGCGCAAGGGCAAGGACGGCAAGGAACGCGATGGCAAGCGTGGCGCAAAGGGTGAGCGCCGCGGCCGCAAGGAACCAGTCGAGAAGGACGTAGAGGACCAGATGATCGAAGCCGTGGAAACCGTGGCCGTCGTTGCAGAACCCCGCCAGCCGGAGCGCCACCAGCAGCCCCAGCGCAACCATCGCCCGAACCCGGCCAACGACGATTCGCGCCGCGACCGCCGCAACCGTCATCGCGACCATGATGATGGCCCGACGCCGGTCGGCTTCGGCGATGACATCCCGGCTTTCATGCTGATTGCCGGTTTCGCTGCAAAAGCGTGATCCCTTGGCCGGTTCAGCACAAACCCTGTCGAGCCCCGGTTTTCCGGGGCTTTCTTTTCCCGGCGTCGGCGCCGGTCTTGTCCTGCTGCGCGACGAGAAGATCCTGCTTCTGAAACGGCGCAAAGCGCCGGAAGCCGGCCACTGGAATATTCCCGGCGGCAAGGTCGATCATATGGAAACTGCAGCGCTTGCGGCTGCGCGCGAAACGGAAGAGGAAACCGGTCTTTCGATCGGAAGTGTCGAATTTCTCTGCCTTTCCGAAAAGATCATTCCCGAAGACCGCCAGCACTGGATTTCGCTGATGTATCGCGCCACCGCATTTCACGGTGAGGCGCGCATGGTGGAGCCGGACAAGTTTTTCGAGATCGGCTGGTTCGGCGCGGATCAGTTGCCGGCACCGCTTTCGCGATTCGCAGCCGATGCAATCGCAGCGCTGCAGGTGCGTGGCCTATTTGGCGCGTAAGGCCGTCTCCCAGGCACGGCGCACCCATATGGCCATGATATCGGGATCATCCAGCGCTTCATCCGGGATCGACCAGTAGGGCATATTGGCCTTCTTGCCGCTCTTGCCCTCATAGCTCCACTGCACGGCACCGGCTGCGGCAAAATGCGGAGCCGTTTCCACATCCGCCTTCAGGAGAAGCTCGTCATTCAGTTCGATCGCCAGAATGCGGCCCTGATGATAGATGCCCTTGCCGCCGAACATCTTGCGGATGCTGATTTCGCCGAGCGACTGGAAGACCTCGCGGATCTGTTCGTTGTCCATGTTCATCCCTTCAGAATGCCGCCAGCCTGCAACACCGCCTCCGGCGTATCGACATCCAGATGCGCCGCTGCACCAATTTCCACATCCACAACCGGAAGTCCACAGGTCTCGATGATCGCACGTGCCCCAGTATCACCTTCGAGTTTGCGGATCGCCGCAAAAGTGGCGCGCGGAAGGATAACCGGGTTGCCACGCTTTCCCGCCGATACGGCGCGGATGACAGCCCGCCCACCTTCTGCCCTGAAGGCTTCCACCATGCGGGCAATATCCTCAGGCGTCACGCCCGGCATATCCGCCAGCATCACCAGAATACCATCCGCCTCTGACATGGTACCGGAGAGAAGGCCGCTCACCAAGGAACTCGCCATACCGGACGCATAGTCCGGGTTGTGCACCCGCTGCACGTCAAGGCCTGTCAGCGCCGTCTCGATCTCCTCGCGCCGATGCCCGGTCACGACCGTTACCTGCGACAGGCCGCCTTCCAACAGCACCCGGGTGGAGCGGCGCACCAGCGGCTCGCCGGCAAACTCTGCCAGCAGTTTGTGACCGCCCTCACCCATGCGCCTTGCCTTGCCTGCGGCGAGCACGAGGCCGAAGATAGAAAGCGGTTCGGCGGCGGTTTCCAGGGCATCACGCGGGCTTGGGCGAACGGGTATTTCCTTCAGCAATCCTCCGACGCCAAGGCCAGTCAGATCAAGTGCGGTCGGAAAGAGACCTGCAAGAATGCGGTTCAGCACCCAGTCGAAGCCATTTTCTGCGGGGCTTCTGGCGCAACCGGGCGCGCCGATCACCGGAACGGTGCCGATACGCCCCAGCACCAGCAGGTTGCCGGGATCCACCGGCAAGCCCGCCTGCACGACTTCACCGCCCGCAAGGCGGATCGCGGCGGGAATGACATCATCGAAATCAGTAAGCGCTGACGCACCGAATATCACCAACAATGGCTGTGCATCGCCCTTCGCCAATGATTCCTTCATCGCCGAAGCGACCGCCTCTGCCGAATGGGCGGTGCGGATTTCCCGCCGGAGCAAACTTTCGGACAAGAGCAGGCGGCGGGCGAGCACGCGCGCGGTCTTGTCCATCACCGATGGCTTGAGGCTCGGCAGCGCAGTTGCGATCAGCGTCACATCATGCGGCACGAAGGGATGGATATCGACAAGCCGATTCTCGGCCAGATGCGCCTCGGCGCGCTCGACACTTGAGGTACGTACAGCAAGCGGGATGATCTTCACGGTCGCAATCATTTCCCCCGCCATGACCGGCACATGACTTTCCAGACAGGCGAAGGTGATCGCCGGATCGATCCGGTTCAGCCCGTCCACAGCCTCACGATTGGCAGTGAAGAGGCCATTGACGGCGGAATATAGGTTCACCCGGCCGGTTCGCGCCTCTGTCACCGTGTGGTGATCTCCGGCAATGGCGGCGGCGATGCGGGCTGCGGCCGCATCCTCAATCAGGTCGTCCGGGTCGAGGCGAACCGCGATGACCGTTCCGATTCCTGCGGCGGCAAGGCTTGCCGCATCGGCAGCGGTAAGACGATGGCCTTTCGCAAAGCTCAACCCTGCCTGCCGCAAGGAATGGGCGAGCACCACACCTTCGGCTTCAGCGACGGGAACCGGGCCAAATTTCATTCCGCACCACCCGAGAGCGCACGGCGGCGATAGGCGCGGATGATGTCTGCCAGCACGGCAACGGCAATCTCCGCCGGACTTGCCGCGCCGATATCAAGGCCGATGGGTGCGGAAATCCGGGCGATCTCCGCGTCCGAAAAGCCTTGCGCCACAAGCCGTTCCACCCGCTTGGCATGGGTTTTGCGGCTGCCGAGCGCGCCGACATAAAAGCAGCCAGTCTTCAGCGCCTCGGCAATCGGAAAATCATCGATCTTCGGATCATGGGTCACGGCGGCAACGGCGGTATAGGTGTCCAGCGGACGCTGCTTCAGCGCATCTTCCGGCCAATCGGCAACGAGATCCACGCCTTCAAACCGCTCTCCGGTGGCAAAGGCCGTGCGCGGGTCGATCACCGTCAGGTCATAGCCCGCAAGCCGTGCCATCGGCGCCAATGCCTGACTAATGTGCACAGCGCCAATCACCACGATCCGTGCGGGCGGCAGATAGACATTGAGAAAATGCGCCTCGCCGCCCAGCTCAATCATGCCGGGCTTGCCGGAACGAAAGGCGGTTGCCAGAGCCTCGCCCAGCGCGCCTTCGGGCCGGTCGTTTTCCTGAAAGACCTGCGCCGTATCTTTGCCAATTGGCGTAAGAGTAGCGATTGCACGCCGATTGGCACGAGCGCGATTGATGGCGTGGAGAAGATCTGTCCGCATCAGCCGAGCCTTTCCAGCGCCACGCGAATGCGGCCGCCACAGGAGAGCCCCACCCGCCAGGTCGTTTCATCGGCCACGCCGAATTCGAGAATGCGCGGCTCTCCGGTGGCGATCACCTCGCCCGCTTCGGATATCACCGCTCCTTCGACACAACCGCCCGAGACCGAGCCCATGAAATTGCCATCGCTGTCAATCGCGAGATGGCTGCCGACAGGACGCGGTGCGGAACCCCAGGTCTCGATCACGGTTGCCAGCGCCACGCCGCGCCCTTCGGCGAGCCACACTTCGGCAGCGTAGAGCGGATCCTGCATATCAGCTGCATCCATCATGTCCTGTCTCCCGGTTCCTTCAGAAAACGCCGGTCATCCCCGGTCAGTCCCCGTGCCCTGCCGCTTGAACCGTCCGACAGACAGTCGGCGAGATCCTGCAGCGAGTTCAGATTGTGAACGGCGCGGAAATCATCCACATGCGGCAGCATGGCCCTGACGCCGCGCGCCCGCGCCTCGAAGCCTTCGAACCGCAGCAGCGGATTGAGCCAGATCAGTCGGCGGCAGGAGCGGTGCAGCCGGTCCATTTCGTGTTCCAGCATCTCGGTGCCTTCCCGCTCCAGACCGTCTGTCAGAAGCAGGACCACTGCCCCCTGCCCCAGCACGCGGCGGCTCCAGAGCCGGTTGAACTCCTTCAGCGTCTCGCCAATGCGCGTGCCGCCCGACCAGTCACTGACCAGTGACGTGCAGGCTTCGACGGCGAGATCGGGATCCCGATTGGCGATCTGGCGCGAAACATTGGTGAGCCGTGTGCCGAACAGGAACACCCGCACCCGTTTTCTCTTCGTCGCGAGCACATGCAGGAAATGCAGGAAAACACGGCTGTACTGGCTCATGGAGCCGGAAATATCGGCAAGCACGACCAGCGGCGGATGCACCTCGCGCGGCGCACGATAGCGCGGCAGCATCAGGTCGCCGCCGGTGCGCAGGCTCGCACGCATCATCGCGCGCGGATCGATCCGGCCATCAGACGCCGGGCGAAACCGCCTGAGCTTCACCTTGTCCATCGGCAGGGCGAGATTTTCGATGGCCTTCTTCGCCGCTGTCAGCTCGGCCGCCGTCATCTGGGCGAAATCCATCTTGCGCAGCACTTCGGTCCCGGATGCGGTGAAGCGGCTGTCGGAAATGATGTCCGGCTCGTCATCTCGGCCGGGCTGCGGCTCCTTGGGATTGTAGAATGCGTCGTTGATGCGGGCGGCCCCGGCGCGCTGCTTTTCCGGCTCCTTGCGGGCACCGACCGGCAGCATCATCGACATCATCTGCGAAATGTAATCGCGCGCCTTCCAGAAAAGATTGAAGGCCTCGTCAAATACCTGCTGGTCCTCGTGCCGCTTTACGAAGACGGCGGACAAGGTCGCGCGAAACTCCTCCCGCGAGCCGATCCCGACGGCAATTGCCGCCTCGATGGCATCATTGACCAGCGCTGGCCCGACCCTTAGCCCCGCTTTGCGCAGGGCGCGGGCAAAAAACACGATGTTATCGGCAAAAGCCCCGTCACCCGCGCTGAGCGGCGGCAGGACGAGACCCTGATGGCCTGCATCTGTCCGTGAAGCTGCGCTCTCCGGCTCCATCGCTCTCAGCCCCCGGCTCTCAGCGACGCCTTGACCTCGTTCAGAAGCTTCGTGCCTTCGCTTCCGGCAATGCGGGCAATGTCATCCTGATATTTGAGAAGCGTGCCGAGCGTATCCGACAGCGTTTCCGGATCGAGCGACAGCCGGTCAAGCTCGGTCAGCGCGGTCGCCCAGTCGATGGTTTCGGCAACGCCCGGATTCTTGAAGAGATCGAGTTTGCGAAGGCCCTGCACATAGGCCACGATTTCCCGCGAGAGCGCTTCCCGGCATCCCGGCACGCGCTGGCGCACGATCGCAAGCTCCCGCTCGGCATCCGGATAATCCACCCAGTGGTATAGGCAGCGCCGCTTCAGCGCGTCGTGAATTTCGCGGGTGCGGTTGGTGGTGATGATGACAATCGGCGGTTCGGCAGCGTGGATCGTGCCGAGTTCCGGGATGGTGACCTGAAAATCGGAAAGCACTTCCAGCAGATAGGCCTCGAAGGCTTCATCGGCCCGGTCCAGCTCATCGATCAGGAAAACCGGCGCGCCCTTGCCGGGCTGCGGCGTCAAAGCCTGCAGAACCGGGCGGCGGATCAGGTGCCGCTCGGAAAAGAGCCCGCCTTCGATCCGGCCGCGATCCTTCTCGCCGCTTGCCTCGGAAAGCCGGATATCCAGCATCTGGGCGGGGTAATTCCATTCGTAGACGGCGGTGGAGACATCCAGCCCCTCATAGCATTGCAGGCGGATGAGGTCGCGGCCAAGGGCGCGCGATAGAACCTTGGCGATCTCGGTTTTGCCCACGCCTGCCTCACCTTCGAGAAACAGCGGGCGCTTCATTTTCAGAGCGAGGAACACCACGGTGGAAAGCGCGCGGGACGCCAGATAATTCTGCCCGAGCAGCATATCTGCCGTCGCGTCGATGGTCGCCGGTAATGCGTGCGCGGAATTCTCAGTCGACATAGAAGCTCCCGTCTCCACCCGTCGGGCAAGGCTCTCGCCTCGCCAGAACGGCCCCTCCGACGACAAGCTTATAGCGCGCGATATCCCCGGTCCAGATAGATCAAAGCCTCATCCCGCGAGCCGTGATGAAGGGCCAAGACTTCGCCGAAAAGCACGGTATGGGTGTTGGTGATCTTGCTGTCGATCACCTTGCAATCAAAGGAAACATGGGCGTTTTCCAGTACCGGCGCGCCGGTGACCAGCGTTTTCCAGGCGCCGAGAGCGAAGCGTTCTTCCGCCGTCAGGCTGTTTCGCCCGGAAAAGGCATCGGCCAGATACTGATTGGCGATGCCAAGCGTATTCAGCGCGAAAACACCGCTTTCGAAAAAGATGCGGTTGTTCGGATTGCTGTTGTTAAGACAGACCAGAACCGTCGGCGGATTGTCCGAAACCGAGCATGCCGCCGTGATCGTCACGCCACGCCGTTCTGATCCGAGCGCGGTGGTGACGATCTGCACATGGCCTGCATAGCGCGCCATGGCATCGCGATAGAGAGCTGCATCGAGTATCTGCTTGTCCAACACGCCTTGCCTCCGCCGCGTCAATCATCGCGGCAACCTCAACCTGTCGCGAATATGGGCGCGATCCCTTACCTTTTCCACAATGGCAGGCCAGGAAACCGGGCAGCCCTTGCGGCGACGCGCTTTTCCTTTGACGCTCGCGATACGGGGTTTACATAAGGACGCATGATTTGAAAACATGGGTATAACCTTTCCATGCCGTGTCGCCGCCTGACTGCCACCCTTTTTGCGCTTCTCGCCACCGCGGCTCTGGCCGAGGCAAAGGATCTGGCAATTGGTGTGGTCGCACCGGAAAACGGACCGCTCGCGATTCTCGGCCAGCAGGTCTCGCAGGGCGCTGCCCATCAGGCCGAAGCGCTTGGCGATACGGTGCTTCCCGTCAAGGACAGCTGTGCCGCAGGCGATGGCGACCGGATTGCCGATGCACTGATCGCCGCGAAAGCCCAGATTGCCATTGGCTTTCTCTGTCGCGAGACGCTGGAAGAGGCTCTCCCGAAACTGAAAGATGCGGGCATCCCGGCAATCACCATCGGCGTGCGCGCGGACGGTTTGATGGAAGACGCGCTGAAAAGCGGCTGGCCGCTCTATCGGCTGGCCCCCTCGCAAAAAGCCGAAATCGACCGTCTCGCCGAAGAAATCAGCACGGCCTGGAGTGCCGAACCTTTCGCACTCATCGATGACGGGGCGATCGGCAACCATGATCTCACCGAAAACCTGCGCGCCGAGCTGGAAGCGAAGGGGGTGAAACCGGTGCTCGCCGATACGCTGCGGCCCGGACAGGACCAGCAGCTGACGCTTGTGCGTCATCTGACCTCCGCCGGCGTTCTGCGTGCCTTCGTTGCTGCTGATCGGGATGATTTCGCCGTGCTTGCCCGGGACCTGATGGAGGCGACCCAACCGATCACGCTGCTTTCCGGTTCCGGCATCGACACGACGCCCGGCGATGTGCCTCTTGTTGCCGGTGTTCAGACACTGGTCGTGAAGGATGCGGCGGCTGATCCCGCCAATCAGCCGCTTGTGGAGGCCCTTCGCGCAAAGGGGGTGGAGCCGGAAGGCTATGTCATGGCAGCCATTGCCGCGGTGCAGGTGGCCGATGCCGCCCTTTCGGCTGCGGCTGATGAAGGCAAGGCCGCAAGCGAAACGCTCGCTTCCCGAGCCTTTGAAACGGTTCTCGGCCCCGTGCGTTTCACCGAAGGCCACGAATTGGGCGAAAACCCGTTTGCCATCGGCCAGTGGAATGGCAAGGCCTTCGCGCCACCGCCGAAACCGTGATAGACATTTGGTGGGATCACCCGATGCACCGCTTGCGGCGGACTATCGCCGAATGATAAGAGCCCGGCAATTCAAAGGTTTCCGGAGAGAGCATGTCCACCCCGCTTCCGCTGCGCATCGCGCCTTCCATTCTCGCCGCCAATTTCGCAAAGCTCGGTCAGGAAGTGGCCGATGTGACGGCAGCCGGTGCGGACTGGATCCATCTCGATGTGATGGACGGGCATTTCGTGCCCAACATTTCGTTCGGCCCCGATGTGATCAAGGCGCTGCGCCCGCATACGGACGCGATTTTTGACTGCCATCTGATGATCGCTCCTGCTGACCCCTATCTGGAAGCCTTTGCAAAGGCGGGTTGCGACATCATCACCGTTCATGCAGAGGCAGGCCCGCACCTGCACCGTTCGCTGCAATCGATCCGCGCCATGGGGCTGAAGGCCGGTGTCTCGCTGAACCCGGCAACGCCGCTTTCCGTGCTGGACCACGTGATGGACGATATCGACCTGCTGCTGATCATGAGCGTCAATCCGGGCTTTGGCGGCCAGAAATACATTCCGGCGATGACGGACAAGATCCGGGCCGCCCGCGCGCTGATCGGCGACCGGCTGATCGAGCTTGAGGTGGATGGCGGCGTGACGGCGCAAAATGCGGGAGAGATCGTCGCCGCTGGCGCCAATGCACTGGTCGCTGGCTCGGCGATCTTCAAGGGCGACGGCGTAGAAGACTATCGCAAGACCATAAATTTGATCCGCAACGCCGTTTCCGGACATTGACCCATGGCGAAAGGCGGCTTCGCACTGATGGCGCGGGCAAGGGCCAGTCTGGCTGGCCCCCGGCTGCTCATCGGCGGGGCGCTGTGCTGGGGCCTCGTGATGGTCGCGAGCTACCTTGTCTATGAATGGCGGCAAACCGGGCTGAACCGGTTTCATCTCGCCACGATGCTGGGCATTGTGTTTTCCGGCGGCGTGCTTGGCTGGATAAGTGGCCTGACCTGCGCCCGTTTTTTCGGAATCTGGCGACGGTTCGAAACGCGGCTCGCCGCAACGCTCTTCTTTCTCTGCATCGGCACGATGGGTTTCACCATGGTGTTGCTTGCCCTGCAGTTCCGCCAGTTTTACGCCCAGTGGCATGATCCGTTCCTCACCAAAACATGGATCATCCAGCAGATCGAGACCACCGCCGGGGCCGTCTATCAGTTTCTCGTGCTCGGCTTGCCGCATTATCTGCCGCTTGCCTTTCCCGCATTGATCGTCACAAGTTTCGCAGTTGCGAAACGGATGCGTTGAGATTGCCGGAACACTTTGCTAAAGGGGCCGCAACTGCCGCGCTGCAAAGGAAGGCTCGCCGATGATCCCCCGCTATTCCCGGCCTGAAATGGTCGCCATCTGGTCTCCGGAAACCAAGTTCCGCATCTGGTTCGAAATCGAGGCGCATGCCTGCGATGCGCTGGCAAAGCTCGGTGTCATTCCGGCAGACGCTGCCCGCACGATCTGGGAAAAGGGTGGAGCCGCAACCTTCGACGTTGCCCGCATCGACGAGATCGAGGCCGTCACCAAGCATGACGTGATCGCCTTCCTGACCCATCTTGCCGAAATCGTCGGCCCGGATGCCCGCTTCGTGCATCAGGGCATGACCTCTTCGGACGTGCTCGATACCTGCTTTAACGTTCAGCTGGTGCGCGCAACCGATCTTCTGCTCGCCGATATGGACAAGCTGCTGGCCGCCCTCAAGCGCCGCGCCTTCGAACACAAGGATACGGTCACCATCGGCCGTTCGCATGGTATCCATGCCGAACCGACCACATTCGGCATCAAGCTGGCGCTCGCCTATGCAGAATTCGACCGCTGCCGGGCGCGCCTTGTTGCTGCCCGCGAGGAGATTGCCACCTGCGCCATCTCCGGCGCCGTCGGCACCTTCGCCAATATCGATCCGCGCGTGGAAGAACATGTGGCGGAAGCCATGGGCCTCAAGGCCGAACCGGTTTCCACGCAGGTCATCCCCCGTGACCGCCATGCGATGTATTTCGCCACACTCGGTGTGATCGCCTCGTCCATCGAGCGCCTCGCCACCGAAATCCGCCACCTGCAGCGCACGGAAGTGCTGGAAGCGGAAGAGTATTTCTCGCCGGGCCAGAAAGGCTCGTCGGCCATGCCGCACAAGCGTAATCCTGTGCTTACCGAGAACCTCACGGGCCTTGCCCGCATGGTGCGCTCCTATGCCATGCCTGCGATGGAAAATGTGGCGCTCTGGCACGAACGGGACATTTCGCATTCCTCCGTCGAGCGCATGATCGGCCCGGATGCGACCGTAACGCTCGACTTCGCGCTTGCCCGCCTTATGGGTGTGATCGAAAAGCTTCTCGTATATCCCGAGAATATGATGAAGAACATGAACAAGTTCCGCGGGCTTGTGCATTCGCAGCGTGTACTTCTGGCGTTGACGCAAGCTGGCCTTTCGCGTGAAGACAGCTACCGCCTTGTCCAGCGCAATGCGATGAAGGTCTGGGAACAGGGCAAGGATTTCCTGGAAGAGCTGCTTGCCGATTCCGAGGTTCGCGCGGCTCTTTCCGAGGCTGATATCCGCGAGAAATTCGATCTCGGTTACCACACAAAGCATGTGGACACGATCTTCCGCCGGGTGTTCGGCGCTTCCGCTTAAGAAATTGTTTATAGTGTTTTGAGCCTGCGTGTTGGGAAACCGACGCGCGGGCTTGCCGTACTAACCGAAAAGTTCCATAAATATCGCGCATTTTAAACGGTGAACACCGATTATCTTTCCATTCAAGATTGAGAAAAAGCAATGCGCCATACTGACCCTAAACGGTCGGACTTCAAGACATCAACGCCGACCTTTGGCCGCCGCATCAACAAGACTGTCGCGAAACGCGAAGCGCGGGATGACTGTTCCTACAAGGTGACCGTGCGGCATCAGGATTTCTCCGGTACTGCCCAGGTGGTAAACATGTCGCGCGCTGGCATGGCTGTTCGGCTTTCGCAATCCGTCGGCGGCATGATTGGCACCTCGATCACCGTAAAGGGAAACGAAGTGGGCAATCTGAAGGGCACCGTGCGCTGGCAGCGGGGGCAGCTGGTGGGCGTGCAGTTCGACGGCATGACAAGCTCCAAATCGAAGCTGCTCGCCTATTTCTCCTTCTTCGGCAAAAAATAGCCTCCGTACCCGCCGGCAAGTTTGAAAAACTTGACGCGGTTTGACTTCAGCCGCACATAGGCAGCATGAAAGCATCAGAAGCAGATATCCTCATCGTACCCGGCTACACCAATTCCGGTGAGCATCATTGGCAAAGCCGCTGGCAGGCGAAACTTTCGACTGCCCGTCGGGTGGAACAGGCCGAATGGTCAAAACCCGTCCGTGAGGACTGGGTGAAGACCCTGGTTGACGAGGTGAACAAGTCTACGAAACCGGTGGTTCTGGTCGGGCATTCGCTGGGCGTGCCGACGATCATTCACGGCATACCGGAATTTCGCAAGCGGGTTGCGGGTGCGTTTCTGGTGGCGCCACCGGATGTCACCAATCCCGAAATCCGCCCGAAGCACCTGATGACCTTCGGCCCCTATCCGCAAACCCGTTTGCCATTTCCAACCCTTATGGTTGCAAGTCGCAACGACCCGTTCGGCACCTACGAACATGCCGAAACGCTCGCGGACAAATGGGGGGCGCTGCTGGTCGACGCGGGAGAATCGGGCCATATCAATGCCGAATCCGGCCACGGCCCGTGGCCTGAAGGCACGATGGTTTTTTCCCAGTTCATCTCCCGGCTGGATCGCGGCGATCATTGAAGCATCAAATTTCAGTATTGAGGCAATGCCTGACGTTGCGTGAGCCGCATTGTTTTGGCACACCCTGAGGACTGCAAAAGTCTCTGTGACACTTCCGTGAAAAAAATTTGCGCCTGAACGCTGTGGTTGATTTTTATCCTGCGAAAGTCTTAAGCTATTCTCTACGTCACATGGGCTATTGCAGTCACAAACGTGGGGAAATATGAAACTTTTAATGTTAAATTAAACCCCATAGCATCATAATCGCCAAACAACTTCTGTCATCGGACAAGAGCCTTGTCGTCCAAGCCAGTCTATTTTTTCGGGAAGCTGGGAGATCCGAGTCTGTCGGATGGCGAAGCGCGCTGGCGCGACTATAACTTCGAGTTTGCTGTTCTTGTGATCGGACCGGACGCGCGTGTACTCAAGGTCACCTATTCCGATCACTGCCCTTTCGCGATTGACAGCGAGCAGGTGCTCGGCAAGCCGCTGACCGAACTTATTCACAATCACGATCAGGCGATCCTGTTGCGGATGATCTCCGAGTGCGCGCGAAAGCCTGATGTACCGTTCCACGCCCAGGTACGCTTTGGCGATGCTGGTCGTTTCAACTGGGTTATGGCAATCTTAAGTGGTCGAAACGAATCAAGTCCGGGTGGCGATATCCAGGTGCAGCTCGTGCCTACGCGCAATCCGGCGGATGAACTGGAAGAGCTGGTGGAACGCGAAAGCCGTTGGAACCACGCCCTCGTCGGCTCCGATCTTGGCGTGTGGGACCATAACTTCGTAACAGGACAGTATTATTATTCTGATGTCTGGAAGACCATGCGTGGTATTCCGGTCGAGGAAGAAATCAACCCGGATTTCGACAACTGGATGCAGAGCATCCATCCGGAAGATCAGGATCTGGTCCGGCGCGCCGTGGCGGGACAGAACTCCGGTGACGAGCGCTATCAGGTCTTCGAATACCGGGAACGCCACCGCGACGGTCACTATATATGGATCGAATGCCGCGGATCGGTCGTGGACTGGGATTCCAACGGCGCGCCGCTGCGTGTTGTCGGCACCGATACGGACATTACCAAGCGCAAGCAGGACGAGGCGCATCTGGAACGCATTTCGCGTCGCCTTGAATTGGCGCTCGATGTATCCCAGATCGGCGTGTTTGAAGCCGATCTCGACGCAGAGACCGTCGAATGGGACGAGAACCTCCTGAAGATATTCGGGCTCGATCAGTCCCAATGCATCACACCCTTCGGCATCTGGGAACAGATGGTGGTTCCCGAAGACCGCGACCGCACCGTCGAAAAAGCCAATGCGATGGCCGAAGGCAACAGCGCCTTCCGCAATGAATACCGCATACGGCGTCCGGATGGCTCTATCCGCTATATCCGTGCGCGCGCTGCCCCCTTCGAGACCCAGGAAGGCGGCCGGCACATGATCGGCGCAAACTGGGATGTGACAGATGATGTGGTCCTGCGGCAGGAGCTTGCCGCGGCAAAGGATCTCGCCGAGGCCCGCAACGTGGAGCTGGAAGAGGTTCATGCGCGCATCAAGCACAATGCGTTGCATGACTATCTGACCGGCCTGCCCAACCGCCGCTATCTCGAAGAGGTGCTGGAGCGGGAAACGGCCATAGGCTGGCACGACCGGCGCCCGCTTTCGGTGCTGCATATCGACCTTAACCGCTTCAAGCAGATCAATGATACGCTTGGCCATGAAGCCGGTGACCTTATCCTGAATGAAGCCGCAAAGGTGCTGCGCGGGCTTGTGCGCGGCAATGATTTCGTGGCGCGCATTGGCGGCGACGAGTTCGCCTTCGTCTCCCGCTCGTCCACGACGCCGCGACGCCTTTCGGTCTTGGCAGACAAGATCATCCGTGAGCTGTCAAAGCCCGTTCCCTATCACGGACATGCCATACGCACGGGTGCCAGTGTCGGCATAGCGCTCGCAGACACGGCTGAAATCGACGGCAAGCAATTGCTGCTGAATGCGGATATCGCGCTCTATCGCGCCAAGAATCGCGGCCGCAACAGCCATGAATTCTTCTCGCCCGAAACGCAGAACCAGATCATCGAGACCAAGCGTCTTTCGGATGAAATCCTGCGGGCCCTGGAGAATGATGAATTCGTTCCCTTTTATCAGCCGCAGTTTTTTGCCGATGATCTCGGCCTTGCCGGTATGGAAACGCTGGTGCGCTGGAATCATCCGGAACGCGGGATCATCACACCGGACAAGTTCCTGCCCGTGGCGGGCGATCTTGATGTCGTCTCGCAGATTGACGGCCTCGTGCTCGAAAAGGCGCTGAAAGATCGCGAGCAATGGGCACGCGAAGGCGTTAATGTTGACCGTATCTCGGTCAATGTCTCCGCCCGGAGACTGGATGACCCGCAGTTGATCCGCAAGCTTAAGAGCCTCAAGATGAAGCCCGGAACGGTGAGCTTCGAGCTTCTGGAATCAATCTTCCTCGATGAACAGGATGATGTGACCGAGGAGACGCTCGCGGAAATCCGCCGTCTTGGCATCGAGATCGAAATCGATGATTTCGGCACCGGCCATGCCTCGATCATCAGCCTGATGAAGATCAACCCCAACATGCTGAAGATCGACCGCGAGCTGGTGCGTACCATGCCGGAATCACCCGAGCAGCGCCGCCTCATTGCCTCGATCGTCGAAATCGGCAAATCCCTGAACATCCGTGTTCTGGCAGAAGGGGTGGAAACCGAGGCGCATGTGCGGGCGCTGAAGGAGGTGGGTTGCGATATTCTGCAGGGCTATGGTCTTGCCCGGCCGATGCCAGCGAGCGCAGTCGCACCCTTTATCCGCTCCAAGGCCTGGCTCGGCCCCTGGAATTGAAAAAGCCGCCCACGGGGAGCGGCTTTTCCGAAAAAAACGGATCGTGTATCACTCTGCGGAAAGCTGGCGCACTGCCTCGCTGTAAAGTTCGGCGAGCTTGGCGACGATCTGCTCTTCGGTGATCTTAACGGATGCTGCGTCGAAATCGGCCTTCACCTTGCGGATCACGTCCTGATCACCGGCTTCCTGAAAATCGGCAGCCACGACTTCCTTTGCGTAGGCTTCCGCATCGGAGCGGCCGATCTGGCCAGCGGCCCACAGACCGAGAAGCTTGTTGCGGCGGGCAACCGCCTTGAACTTCATTTCCTCGTCATGGGCGAACTTGTTTTCGAAGGCCTTTTCGCGGTCACTCATGCCAGTCATAGGGCAAACTCCTGATCATTTGCTCGAAGTGTTTTGCCTCCATTAATCAAATGAAGGCGCAAAGTTCAATTGGCAGATGGTCAAAATCCGGTCCGCCTCGCCTAAATATGGTGCTTTGGGGCCGTATCGCAATGACATGCCTTAACTTTCCGGAATTGAGGAGGCCGCTTTCGCAACTGCGGCAGAGAATCGCTGCGCGCGCATTGTGAAATTCATTCTTTTCCGTTATGGGACGCGCTAACACAGTTCCATGCACCGGCCAGCCGGTTGCCACGAAAGCAGAGACACGCATCATGAACCGTCGCCGCCGTATCTACGAAGGCAAGGGCAAGATCCTTTACGAGGGTCCGGAACCGGGCACGCTCATCCAGTTCTTCAAGGATGATGCCACCGCCTTCAACAAGAAAAAGCACGAGGTCATCGACGGCAAGGGTGTGCTGAACAACCGGATCTGCGAGTATATCTTCTCGCATCTGAACCGGATCGGCATTCCGACCCATTTCCTGCGCCGCCTCAACATGCGCGAGCAGCTGATCCGCGAAGTGGAAATGATTCCGCTGGAAATCGTCGTGCGCAATGTCGCCGCCGGCTCGCTGGCCAAGCGCCTCGGCATCGAGGAAGGCACGATCCTGCCGCGCTCGATCATCGAATTCTACTACAAGTCCGATGCGCTGGACGATCCGATGGTATCGGAAGAGCACATCACCGCCTTCGGCTGGGCCAATCCGGCCGAGCTCGATGACATCATGGGTCTGGCGATCCGTGTGAACGATTTCATGACCGGCCTGTTCCTCGGCGTCGGCATTCAGCTTGTCGATTTCAAGATCGAATGCGGCCGCCTGTTCGAGGGCGACATGATGCGCATCATCCTGGCCGATGAAATCTCGCCGGACAGCTGCCGTCTCTGGGACATCGAAACCCGCAAGAAGATGGACAAGGACCGTTTCCGCGAAGACCTCGGCGGCCTTCTGGAAGCCTATCAGGAAGTGGCCCGCCGTCTCGGCATCATGAATGAAAACGAGCCTGTGCGTGGCACGGGCCCGGTTCTGGTCAAGTAAAGCAGGGAAAGAAGACAGTGATCAAGGCACGTGTGACCGTCACGCTGAAGAACGGCGTACTCGACCCGCAGGGCAAGGCCATCGAAGGCGCGCTCGGAAGCCTCGGCTTCTCGGGCCTCGGCAATGTGCGTCAGGGCAAGGTCTTCGATCTCGAGCTGGCAGAAACCGACAAGGCCAAGGCCGAAGAGACCCTCAAGGCCATATGTGAGAAGCTTCTTGCAAACACCGTGATCGAGAACTATAGTTTCATTCTCTCTTGAGGTGTGAGACGATGGCACAGGTCACGAACGAGCTTATGTATGAACTGCTGAAACGAATGCAGTCAGACATTCATAGCCTTAAGGACGGCCAGCGCGAGATCCAGTCCGAGATCATTGCCATGAGGGGAACCATGGTCTCCGTGCAGCAGGATATTCATAATGTCTATGGCCTCCTGTTCCAGCATGGAGAGAGGCTTGACAGGATCGAGCGCCGACTCGATCTGCGTGAGCTTGCGGAAGCGGGCGCTCCCTTCGATTATAACGCCTGATATTCCTTTCCGCCTCTATACCGATCCGACGTGGCAGGATATGCGGCGGATGGAAAAAGCCAGACCAGCACCCGGAGACTGACCCCCATGAAATCCGCCGTCGTTCAACTTCCCGGCCTGAACCGTGACCGCGACATGATCGCGGCGCTGACCAAGATTTCCGGTAAGGCCCCCGTGACTATCTGGCAGACGGAAACCGAGCTTCCGGATGTGGACCTGATCGTTATCCCCGGCGGCTTTTCCTATGGCGACTACCTGCGCTGCGGCGCGATTGCCGCGCGCATGCCGGTGATGCAGGCGATCAAGGCGAAGGCCGAACAGGGCGTGAAGGTTCTCGGCGTCTGCAATGGTTTCCAGATCCTGCTCGAAGCCGGCCTCCTGCCCGGCGCGCTGATGCGCAATGCCTCGCTGAAATTCGTCTGCAAGGAAATCCGGCTCGAAGTGGCCAATGCGGATACGGATTTCACCCGCGCCTATGCCAAGGGCCAGGTGATCCGCTGCCCGGTCGCCCATCACGACGGCAATTTCTTTGCCGATGCCGAAACGCTGAAGGCCATTGAAGGCAATGGACAGGTCGTGTTCCGCTATGCGGATGGGACCAATCCGAATGGCTCGATCAATGACATTGCGGGCGTGATGAACACGCGGGGCAATGTGCTGGGCATGATGCCGCATCCGGAAAACCTGATCGAGGCCGCCCATGGCGGTAATGATGGCCGCGGCATCTTTGCATCCGCGCTCGATGTTATCGCCGCTTAACGGCTGCGAATCGGATAAACTGTTTCCAGGGCCCGCGCTTTTCAGAAGCCTGCCGGGCCTTTTTCTTGCCGCAGCCGCTCCATGCCAGACAAGGACGAACCGATGATCCATTTTTCGCGCCGCACCCTCCCCGCCCTCAGTGTGCTTGCTGCCGCTGCAGCCCTGATCAGCGGCTGCGCCACGACAGGTTCGCGGCCTGCGATGGGTCCTTCCCGCGCGGCGCTGCCGCTGATGGAGCGGGTTGCACTGGGCGCAAATGCCTGCTGGTTCAAGTCGGGTGACCCGGCATTCAGCGGCTATCGCCTTGCACCGGAACTCAATTCCTTCTCGGGCCGCCCGCGCATCCTGCTGGTCAAGGCGCACAGCCCGGAATCCCGCCCACTGCTGGTCGTGCAGGCAGAAGGAAATCCGGCCCGAATGGATGCCTTCGGGCCCGTCATGTCCGGCCCGCTCGGCGGCCGGGTGACAGCGGATGTGAACCGCTGGGCCAGCGGCGGCAAGGGCTGCTGAGCAGCCCCGTCAATCCAGATAGAATGACCGGCGATATTCCTCGCGCGCCTGCCCGCGTGTGAGGCCGATATCCCGCAACTCATATTCCGTGAGATGCGCAAGCGCCCGTCGGCTGTTTCGCCGGGTGCGCCATCTGCCATGTGCTGTTTTCATCCGGCTTGCCAGAAGACGCAGTGCCTGCATCAATCCGCTTTGTCCCTGCTCGGAAAAAGGTACAATAGCAACAATTTTGCCGACAATTCCCACGACAATCTCCTTGAAACGGATGGATTTCAGCGAAGAAATAGATACAATCGCTCCTCATCGATCACCAGACGGGAAGTTGTCACGATGACAAATTGGCTGCCGGATCTCTCCGTTGGAACAGGGCCGATCTATGTGCGTCTCGCAAACCAGATCGAGGCGGCGATAGACGAGGGCAAGCTGCCACCGGGCGCAAAACTGCCGCCCCAGCGCAACATTGCCTTCGATCTCGGGCTGACGGTCGGCACCATCAGCCGGGCCTATGCGCTGGTGCATGAACGCGGGCTCGTTTCCGGCGAAGTGGGGCGCGGCACCTATGTGCTCGACCGCGCCGAGCGAGTGGCTGCTGCCGAAGCTGATCCCGTGACAACCGCGCTTTCCGGCACCCGCGTGCAGAATGCCGAACCGGACAAGCTGCGCTTCGACAGCGCATCTGCTCCCGATGTCGGACAGGCGGATGCAGTCGCCGATATCACTGCCGCGATCATTCAGGCGCATCCTTGGGAAATCGCGAGCTATACGCGCAATTTTCCGCTGAGCTGGTCGGAAGCGGGTGTGCGCTGGTTTTCCCGCTCCGGCTTTTCGCCGCTGCCGGAACAGGTGGTGCCAACGATTGGCGCCCATGCCGCAATTGTCGCCATTCTGTCTGTGGTCACCGTGCCGGGAGACAAGGTGGCCTTCGAGCCCCTCACCTATTCGCAGATCAGCCGCGCGGCAGGCCTCACCGGTCGCCGCTGCGTGATGGTCGAAAGCGATGAGGACGGGCTGATCCCGGAAGATTTCGAGCGGGTCTGCGCCCAGCAGCATCCGAAGCTCATCTTCCTGATGCCGAATGTGCAGAACCCGACCTTGTCCATGCTGCCGGTGGAGCGCCGCGAGAAGATTGCCGAAATCGCCCGGCGCTACGGGGTCTGGATCATCGAGGATGATCTCTATGGAACGCTGATTGCCGATCCGCCGCCGCCGATTTCCGCCTTTGCGCCGGAACGCACCTTCATGGTCAGCGGCCTGTCGAAATCCGTGGCCGCGGGCGTGCGCGGCGGCTGGGTCTCCTGTCCGCCAGCCTATGCACCGCGCGTGCGCATTGCCCACAAGATGATGACCGGCGGCCTGCCCTTTCTGCTTGCCGAAGTCACCGCGCGGCTGGTGCTCTCCGGCGAGGCAGAGCGGCTGATGCAGCTGACCATCGATGAACTGGCCGCGCGCGAAAGGCTTGCCCGCGCGAGTTTCTCCGGCCACGAATTCCGCTCGCGACCGGGCATCCCGTTCCTCTGGCTGAAACTCCCGGAGCCATGGCTTTCCGGCACTTTCAAGAAGGCTGCGCAGGACGACAATGTGCTGATCGATGACGAGGACGAGTTCAAGGCCGGGCGATGCGGCACGGCGCAACCGCATGTGCGGATCAGTTTTTCTTCGCCCTCCAACCGGGAAACGGTGCTGCGCGGCTTCCAGAAACTCGCCTGCCTGCTGGAGAGCGGACAGGCAGGCTACGCACGGCTTGTAGGCTGAGGGAAATTGATTGGGCAGATTGGCGTTTTTGCCGCACATCAGCGGTTTCCTTTGGAGCCGAAACGCTCTAAAGAGACGCCAATCCCAAGCCTAAAGTCTTCAAGGGGGCTCCCGCCATGAGCGTTTCCAACACCCGCCCGATCACCCCTGATCTGATTGCCTCCCACGGCCTGAAGCCGGATGAGTATCAGCGCATCCTGTCGCTGATCGGGCGCGAGCCGACCTTTACCGAGCTTGGCATCTTCTCGGCGATGTGGAACGAGCACTGCTCCTACAAGTCCTCCAAGAAATGGCTGCGCACCCTGCCGACCAAGGGGCCGCGCGTGATCCAAGGCCCGGGCGAAAATGCGGGCGTTGTCGATATCGATGACGGCGATTGCGTGGTCTTCAAGATGGAGAGCCACAACCATCCCTCCTATATCGAACCCTATCAGGGTGCCGCGACCGGTGTCGGCGGAATTCTGCGTGACGTGTTCACCATGGGCGCCCGCCCGGTAGCCGCCATGAATGCCCTGCGTTTCGGCGCGCCGGATCATCCGAAGACCCGGCACCTTGTTTCAGGTGTGGTCGCAGGCGTCGGTGGCTATGGCAATTCCTTCGGCGTGCCGACGGTTGGCGGCGAAGTGGAATTCGATGCCCGCTATAACGGCAATATTCTCGTCAACGCCTTTGCCGCCGGTCTCGCAAAGTCGGATGCGATCTTCTACTCGAAGGCGGAAGGCGTAGGTCTGCCGGTGGTGTATCTCGGTGCGAAGACGGGCCGCGACGGCGTGGGCGGCGCCACGATGGCTTCTGCCGAGTTTGACGAATCGATCGAGGAAAAGCGCCCGACCGTTCAGGTCGGCGACCCCTTCACTGAAAAGTGCCTGCTGGAAGCCTGCCTTGAACTGATGAAGACCGGCGCCGTCATCGCCATTCAAGACATGGGGGCTGCCGGCCTCACCTGCTCTGCCGTGGAAATGGGCGCAAAGGGCGATCTCGGCATCGAGCTGAACCTTGACCTGGTGCCGGTGCGCGAAGAGCGCATGACGGCCTATGAAATGATGCTGTCGGAAAGCCAGGAGCGCATGCTCATGGTGCTGAAGCCGGAAAAGGAAGAGGAAGCCAAGGCGATCTTCGTGAAGTGGGGCCTCGATTTCGCAATCGTCGGCAAGACCACGGATGACCTGCGCTTCCGCATCCTGCATCAGGGCGAGGAAGTGGCGAACCTGCCGATCAAGGAACTGGGCGACGAAGCCCCGGAATATGACCGCCCCTGGACGCCCGCGGAGCCGAAGGCCGCCCTTTCGAAGAGCGACATTCCGCAAGCCGATGTCGCCGATGCAGTGCTGAAGCTGGTGGGCTCGGCCAACAATTCCTCGCGTCGGTGGGTCTACGAGCAGTATGACACGCTGATCCAGGGCAATTCGCTGCAGCTTCCGGGCGGTGATGCCGGTGTGGTGCGGGTGGAAGGCCATGCGCATAAGGCGCTTGCCTTCTCCTCCGATGTTACCCCGCGCTATGTCGAGGCCGATCCTTATGAAGGCGGCAAGCAGGCGGTTGCCGAATGCTGGCGCAACCTGACGGCCACCGGCGCGCTGCCGCTCGCTTCCACCGACAACCTCAATTTCGGCAATCCGGAACGCCCGGAAATCATGAGCCAGTTCGTCCATGCCATCAAGGGCATCGGCGAGGCCTGCACGGTGCTCGAATTCCCGATCGTTTCCGGCAATGTGTCGCTCTACAATGAAACCAACGGTCAGGGCATCCTGCCGACACCGACCATCGGTGGCGTCGGCCTGATCAAGGACTGGTCGCGCATGGCCCGCATCCGCTTTGCGGAACAGGGTCAGGCGATCCTGCTCGCCGGTGCGCCGAAAAGCTGGGGCACCCATCTCGGCCAGTCGGTCTATCTGCGTGATATCCATGGCCGCATCGATGGTTCGGCGCCGCCGGTCGATCTTGCCCACGAAAAGCGTGTCGGCGATTTCGTGCGCGGCCTGATCCATGATGGTCTGGCAACGGCCGTGCACGATTGCTCGGGCGGTGGTCTGGCTCTGGCCGTTGCGGAAATGGCCATGGCCTCCGGCATCGGTGCGCATATCAATGCGCTCGAAGGACATGACCCGATCCCGGTCTTCTTCGGCGAGGATCAGGGCCGCTACGTGATCACCGTCAAGGAAAGCAATATCGACCGTGTGCTCGCACGCGCCGAAGCCGCAGGCGTCTTCTGCCCATGGATCGGCCGCACCGGCGGCTCATGGCTGACGCTTGGCAATGCGCGCCCGGTTGCAATTGAGCAATTGCGCTCGGCCCATGAATCATGGTTCCCTGACTTCATGAACGGCGGCGAGACCCTGCCCGCTGCCGCAGAGTGATGTGAGGAGACTTCTGCATGGCGATGAACCCCGGCGATATTGAAGACCTGATCAAGGCTGGCATTCCCGGCGCAAAGGTCACGATCCGTGATCTGGCGGGCGATGGTGATCACTATGCGGCAGAAGTCGTGGCGGAAGCCTTCCGGGGCAAGACCCGCGTGCAGCAGCACCAGATGGTCTACAAGGCACTACAGGGAAACATGGGCGGCGCGTTGCACGCGCTGGCACTCCAGACGAGTGCGCCGGAATAAGCAAGATCATCGATAGGTGACATCAGAACCCGCGCTGCAAGGCGCGGGTTTTTCTTTGCCTCATGCCTGCCCGATGCGGCCATCCGCAGCGATGGGCGGAAGGTTCTGGGCGGTAAAGTCACGAAAATCCGCAGCCGATAGCGGCCCTGCCGTCATCAGCGTGAAATCGAAGCTGCCGCGTCGGTCAGGCCCCAGCACATACTGGCGATGCATGCGCAACAGATCGCGCTTGATCCGCTTGTAGCGTTCCGGTGAAAGCACGGTCCGGAAACGGAAGGGCACGATCTTAGGCTGCGGCGCCTGCGGAAAGCCGCTCGCAGCCACCGTATGGGCCTTGTAGAGATGGATCGGATCGGTCAGCGACTGGATATCGAACCAGAGCACATCTGGGCAATTCGCAATCAGGCCAATCCGCGAGCGCAGCACCTTTGCACTCCTCAACAGCGCGCATTGCAGGGCCGCACCGCCGAGCGTCGCGAAGATCACCTTCTTGCCCGAGAGCCGGTCCGGCTTTTCCTCCAGCAGCCGCCCGAGCGCGTGCAGCGCAAGGCTCGCCCCCATGGAATGGGAGGTGATCAGATATTCATCCGCCGGCTTTTCCAGCGCGCGGTCGAGCGCCCTTGCAGCGTCCTCGATAAAGGCGAGCGTTTCGGCGTCCTTCACCTGCGCCCCGCGCACGGCAAGCCGCCAGTCGGCGAAAAGGTGCAGCGTGTGCAACCGGTCGGAAAAGGGAATGAATCCATAGATAAAGAAGACGAGGGCGGCGGGCAGGCTCCAGAGATAATGCCAGAGTTGCAGATGAAGCATCCCGGGGATCATCGCGATGGCCAGTGAAAGGCCGATGCCGAAGGCGATGAAAAGGAAGGGAAACAGGAAGAACAGACCGAAGCGCCAGGCATGGCGGAAATAGCCGAACATGCCCCCTTCGAGGATAACCCGCAGGCCCGCGACATAGCCTTTGACCATCTGGGTCAACAGACCGGGCTTCCGCAAGCCGGTGATGATCGCATTGTGATCAAGGATGGTGATGTCGGAGACGACGTGCCAGTTCGGCCCCCTGCCCTCGACGGCCATTTCCCGGCCCTCCAGCGCACCCGTCTCAAAGCTGCAATTCCAGACCTCGGCCGCCTGCGCCGCCGAGCGGGCATAGCGGTTTCGATGGTCGTCCGCATCGAGCGGCTCGAAACCGGGGAAATGCACCACAATTCTCTTTTCGATTGTCACGGTCTGAATTGCCTGTTTTGAGGAGTAACCAACGACGGGTGGGAAACCACGCGCCCATGCGCCTTACAAACGTGCCCTTTATGCGGCAAAAGCCGCTTCGTCCACTGCCAAGCGGTCATCTATGCATGTTGCGCATGGTAGCCAGTCAAGCCATGCAAGATTTGGTAGACGGTTTTTGGAAAAGCAGTCTGGAATTTACCCTTGGACATGCTATTTAGAGCAGAGTTCGAGCGGATTGAATCATTCTGCGGGAAGGAATTTTCCCGAGGACCGAGGACTTCGCCGAAGGCCATATCTGGATATACGGTCGAGGCGAAGGCCGACGGTAATCGGGAAAATTCATCCCGCCCGAGGGGTTGGCTGAAACCGGCTTTCCACTTGCGTCAGCCGGCTTGGAGATAGGCGCGCTATCTCCTGCGCCGACTTCCTCGTGGAAAACCCGGTTTGAGCCAACAGAATTGATCCAATCTGCTCAAACTCTGCTCTAACGAAACACCAACGGGCCTTGACCCCGATGCGAGAGGACAAATCCATGAGCGGCATCAACGAATTTATCGACAACGAAGTGAAGAACACCGATGTTGTTCTCTTCATGAAGGGCACGCCCCAGTTCCCGCAGTGTGGTTTCTCCGGCCAGGTTGTCCAGATTCTGGATTATCTCGGCGTTGCCTACAAGGGCATCAACGTTCTCGCCGATAACGAAATCCGCGAAGGCATCAAGGCCTATTCGAACTGGCCGACCATTCCGCAGCTCTACATCAAGGGCGAATTCGTCGGCGGTTGCGATATCGTGCGCGAGATGTTCCAGGCTGGCGAACTCCAGCAGCATCTGCAGAAGGAAGGCATCGCCGTTCGCGCGGCCTGAGCCTCGAGACGGCAGATCGCCGTTTCCCAAAAGTGATTGCATGCAAGGGCGCTACCTCACCCGTAGCGCCTTGTCGTTTTTGTTTGGAGATTTCTATTCATGTCCAGCCTTACTCCCGAAGCGCAGGCAAAACTTGGCGGCATGGGCCGCATCGAATTCATTGCAATGATGGCATCCCTGATGGCGCTGAATGCGCTTGCCATCGATATCATGCTGCCCGGTCTTCAGGAGATCGGCGCAAGCCTCGGCGTCGCCAACGAAAACCACCGCCAGTATGTGATCACCGCCTATCTGATCGGCTTCGGTTTCGCACAGCTTGCCTATGGCCCGATCTCCGACCGGTTTGGCCGCCGCATGCCCCTGCTTGTCGGCCTGTCGATCTATATTCTTTCGGGCGCTGCCATTGTCGCAGTGCCGAGTTTTGCCGGGATGCTGATCCTGCGCTTCGTGCAGGGGCTTGGCTCTGCCGCGATGCGGGTCATCACGGTTTCCATCGTACGGGACATTTTCGGTGGCCGGGCCATGGCGGAAGTCATGTCGCTGATCATGATGGTGTTCATGGTCGCGCCGGTGCTTGCCCCTGCAACGGGTCAGGTCGTGATGCTGTTCGGCAACTGGCACCTGATCTTCGTGTTCATCACGGTGGTTGCCCTGATCAACTCCACCTGGGCATGGTTGCGCCTGCCGGAAACGCTTGATCCGCAAGATGTGCGTCCGCTCAACCTGCGCTCGGTGCTTGATGGCTTCCGGATCGTTCTGACGAACCGGATCGCGCTTTGCTACACGATTTCCAGCACCTTCATCTTCGGCGCGCTGTTCGGCTTCATCAATTCGGCGCAACAGGTCTATGTCGGCATTTACGGGCTTGGGCTGTGGTTCCCCTTGGCCTTCGCTGCCGTCGCGCTGTTCATGTCCTTCTCGTCCTTCCTGAATTCGAAGCTGGTTGGCCGGTTCGGCATGCGCAAGCTTTCGCATGCTGCCCTTCTGGGTTTCATCACCGTCAATGCCTTCTGGCTTGCCTGCCAGATGCTGTTTGATGGTCCGATGCCCTTCCCGCTGTTCCTGTCACTGTTTGCGCTTTCCATGTTCCAGTTCGGCTGGATCGGCTCGAATTTCAACACGCTAGCGATGGAACCGCTTGGCCATGTGGCTGGTACTGCCTCATCCGTCCTCGGCTTCATGGGCACTGTTGGCGGCGCGCTGATCGGCGCGGCGATCGGGCAGGCTTTCGATGGCACGGCCCTGCCGATGATCGGCGGCTTCTTTACCGTCTCGCTGATCGGACTGGTCTTCGTGCTGATTGCGGAAAAGGGCCGCCTGTTTCAGGCGCAGAACAAACCGATCTGAGATCGGCGATCAATTTCAACCTTGCAGAGGCCGGTCAATCACCGGCCTTTTCCATGTCTGCCTTCAGGTTCGCGAAATCGAACAGCTTCGGATCCAGCAGATGCGACGGGTTGACGTGGGAGAGTGCCCGCAACATCCGCTCCTTGCGGCCTGGCATTTTCGCTTCCATCTCGGCAATCATCGCCTTCATGGCATTGCGCTGCAGCCCGTCCTGCGAACCGCAGAGATCACAGGGAATGATGGGGAAACGCATTGCCTCGGCAAATTTCGCGAGATCTTCCTCGGCGCAATAGGCAAGCGGCCGCAGCACCATAAGATCACCCTCGTCATTCAGAAGCTTGGCAGGCATAGACGCGAGCCTGCCGCCATGGAAGAGGTTCATGAAGAAGGTTTCGAGAATATCCTCGCGGTGATGGCCGAGCACCAGCGCATCACAACCCTCTTCCCGTGCAATCCGATAAAGATTGCCGCGCCGAAGACGGGAGCAGAGAGAGCAATAGGTCGCGCCTTCCGGTACCTTTTCCTTCACCACCGAATAGGTATCGCGATATTCGATGCGGTAGCGAACCCCAAGCGCCGAAAGATAATCCGGCAGGATGTGCTTCGGAAAATTCGGCTGCCCCTGATCCAGATTGCAGGCGACGAGTTCCACCGGCAGCAGGCCGCGCCATTGAAGATCCAGCAGGATCGCGAGCAGTCCGTAGCTGTCCTTGCCGCCCGAAAGCCCGATCAGCCAGCGTTTCTGGCCGGAAAGCATGGAAAAATCATCCATCGCCTGCCGCACATGGCGCAACAGCCGCTTGCGCAACTTGTTGAAGGAAACGCTTTGCGGCACATCGGCAAACAGCCGCGCCATCGGCCCATCGGCCGGAAATGCAGCATCCTCCGGTTCGATCACATCCTGAACGGTCATCCGCCAATCCCCCGCAGCGCCAATGGTATGGTTGCCATCAACGCCTTGAATTCGGCCTCGCGCGCCTCGACAAGCACGTCGCGGCTTCTCAGCACTTCATCCGCAAAACCCGGATGGCACATGACGACCACCTGAGGCGGCAGCGTGCGCTGCCAATGCTTCAGGGCGGGCGCGAAAGCTTCCGGAGACGTCCAGTCGTAGAAACCGGCAAGCGGCCCTTCGACCGGATAACCGGCACCGCGCAGGCGCACATTGAAGCCTCGGGCAAGCAAAGCCACGAAGGCGACCTTCGCCTTCAGCGCCGCTCCCCCCGCCTGGGAGACGGCGGGCGCGCCGCGCAACCAGGGCATGGACCCGGATTTCCTGAAAAAGCCCGCCTTTTCCTGCAACCATTGCCGGGCGGGCCGCAGGAAATGCACATGCTGATGCCCATCGATATAGGCGGGCGGCCTGCCCCAGTGGCGCATAAACGCGGCAAGCTGCGCATCCAGCTCCGCACGGATCGCCCCGTCATGGCGATGACTGGTGGACGTGGCAGCCAAAAGCGTCTTCAGCGCCGGCATGCGCCCGTTCCCCTCGGTTGAAAAGCCGGTCAGGCCTTCAAAATCCGTCAGCGTCAGGTGAATGCCGATTTCGCATTCAGCGATATCTTTTACGCCAGCAAGCAACTTGGCCTCTTCCGGCCATTCGGGAAACAGCGTCATGCAACCCGTGCCGGTGAGCCGCCCGGCAGCCAGCAATTGCCGGATCCCGTCGCTCACCCCCGGCGAAAGTGCGTAATCATCGGCAACAAGGCGGAAGCGTCCGGTCATTCGCCCTGCTCCGGCTGGTGAATGCGGCGGGCGAGATAGAGCGGCCGGTCCTTGGTTTCGCTGATGCCGACCCAGAGATATTCGCCGATCAGTCCCAGCAGTGCCAGATTGAAACCGCCAAATACCGCGACCGCCACCATGAGGCTCGGATAGCCGGGCACGGCCACGCCGTAGAACAACACTTCAAGCAGGATTTTCGCCCCGTAAATCAGCCCGCAGATACCCGTGAACACACCGAGCAAGGAAAAGATGCGCAGCGGAATGACGGAAAACGAGGTTATGCCTTCGAGCGACAGGCTGATCAGCGAGAGCCTGGACCAGCGCGAGGTGGACCCCTGCCGTTCATCCGGCGTATAGGCCACGCCCTTCTGGCGGAAACCCGCCCAGGCATAGAGCCCCTTGTTGAAGCGGCGCTTGTCCCTGACCTTCAGAAAGGCATCGCAGACGGCGCGGCGCATGATGCGGAAATCACCGGCATTTTCCGGCATGGTGAAGCGCTGCTGGAAATTGATGAGCCGGTAGAAAAGGCGCGAGGCCACATCCTTGCGGAAGGATTCCTGCCGCCGGTCATCGCGGATCGTATAGACCACATCGAGTTCCGGATCGCTGGTGAGTTCCTCGATCAGTTGCATGCAGACCGCATAGGGATGCTGCAGATCCGCATCGATCATCATGACCAGATCGCCGGTCGCATGTTCCATGCCTGCAAAAAGCGCAACTTCCTTGCCGAAATTGCGGCTGAGCTCGACGATTTTCCACTGGCCTGTCAGCGTGCGCCGGAAGGCGGCGACACTGTCGTCGCGGCTGCCGTCATCCACCAGCACGGTCTCGAGCGAAAGGCCGAAGCGGGTGGAGATTTCCGCTTCCATACGACGCAGGAATTCTCCGAGACGCGCGACGTTGCCGCTCTCGTTCAGAAAGGGAATGACGAGGGACAGCACGGGCATCTCGTTCTCCATGTCTCACTCCGCGCTTCCATGGCCCGGCTTTGGCCGGAAGGCAAGGCGCAGGGACAAAAATCAGGGCGCAGGCGGCGTCATCCAGATGTTGAAGGTCCAGTTTTCCCCGTTCACGTCGCTCGGCAGTGTCACGGTTTCAGGCTGCTGGGTCGGCGGCATCTGCGCCTTCACGGTTTCGATGCAGGCGCCGTCATGATCCCAGCAAATGCCGATCAGACCCCGTTTGCGGATATCCTCGGCGGTCAGATAATTGGCAGAAAGGGCAAAGGAATTTCCCTCGACCGTGATCAGCTCAAGTTTCGAATAGAAGGCCATGGCGCTCGCGAAGGAGCCGCTTCCAAAGACAATGCCGCTATTACCGCCACCGACCGATTGCCAGCGTGAATCCATCTCCGCGGCCAGCGCCTTCATCGGCGCGATATAGTAGTTGATGTTCCGCTTCTTTTCGACCTGATACCAGAGCGGCGCAACGGCAACGAGTACCGCCATGAAAGCAATACCCCAGCCATAGGCGCGGTTCTTGCGCGGCTCGGAATAGGCGGGCGGCACGAGCAGTGCGAGCATAATCGCATAGGCCGTGTAGAAGGGAATGCCCCAGACGGCGCTCAGTTCCGCATCTGCCGCCCAGCCCAGAACCACCGTGAGCAGGATCGGCAGCACGGCAAAGGCAATCATCGCCCTGCCCGTGACGGACTGGCCGAGCTTCTTCCATTCACCGAGCGGCACGAATTCATACGGATCCCGCAGATCGCGCATGGAGCGCGCGGCAAGGGTCGCCAGAGCGCCATAGCCGATCGGCGTGATCAGGAAGCGCAGCGTATCGGAAAGGTTTGCACCAACGCCATCATCCTGATGCGCGGCATAGGTGAGCGGCAGAAAATCATTGCGAAACAGCCAGTAGACATGCGGTGCCATGCAGACAAGGAAGGTCACCATCGCCACAAGCCCGAACAGCGAAAACAGCGTTTTCCGGGCGATGCCGTCCAGAAGGGCATGGATCAGCAGGGCAGCCAGGATTACGCCGGAATGATATTTGGTGAGCAACGCCGCAGCCGCCAGCGCACCGATGACCACCGCATCCACGATCCGCGCTCCTTCCAGCCCGCGCAGATAAAACAGAACCAGCAGAGCCCAGATCGGGGTCATTGCCGAATTGGCATTGAAGGTCACGCCGAGGAAGGAGATCGGCGGCATCAGCATCGCAAGCACCACCGCCAGCAGCTGGAAACCACCTCCGCCAAAGCGCGCGGCAATGCGCCAGACGGCAAACAGCGCGACGGAGGCATTCACCCCCGACAGCAGGAAATAGAAGAAATCGGTGCGCGGAAAGATCAGGAACCAGCCAGCCGTTTCCCAGGCAAAGAAAGGCGGATGCTTGTAATAGCCCCATTGCCAGGTGATGCCCCAGCCGAAATTCTCGTACATGTCCTGATAGACATCGAGCGACGGTCGCGAGAGAGCACCGTGCAAGGTCAGGGCCAGTGCGAAAGCCACAATCAGCCCGGCGATGCGCCAGCGGGTGGCACGATCAGCGGGTTGGGATGCGGCAGGGGTCATATCCATCATCAGGCTCTTCCGGAGAAACGGGCATTTGCAGAGCGTGTTCTGGCTTCGGACTGTGCCGGAAGCAAGTCCAGAAAATGAAAAAGCCGCCCCGAAGGGCGGCTTTCCCGAATTGAGATCGCGTAGAAATCAACGCGAATAGAATTCCACCACCAGATGGGGCTCCATGACGACCGGATACGGAACGTCGGAGAGGGTGGGAACGCGAACGAACTTCGCGGTCATCTTGTTGTGATCGGCTTCGATATAGTCCGGAACGTCACGCTCGGTCAGCTGAACGGCTTCGAGAACGGTGACGAGCTGCTTGGACTTTTCGCGCACTTCGATCACGTCACCAGCCTTGCAGCGGTAGGAACCGATGTTCACGCGAACGCCGTTGACGGTTACGTGGCCGTGGTTCACGAACTGACGGGCAGCGAAGACCGTCGGTACGAACTTGGCGCGGTAAACGATGGCGTCCAGACGGGATTCCAGCAGGCCGATCAGGTTTTCCGAGGTGTCGCCCTTGCGGCGGTCAGCTTCGGCGAAGATCGCGCGGAACTGCTTTTCGCGCAGGTCGCCGTAGTAACCCTTCAGCTTCTGCTTGGCGCGCAGCTGCACGCCGAAGTCCGAAAGCTTGCCCTTGCGGCGCTGGCCGTGCTGGCCCGGGCCGTATTCACGACGGTTTACCGGGGACTTCGGGCGGCCCCAGATGTTTTCGCCCATACGGCGGTCAATTTTGTACTTGGCCGATTCGCGCTTGCTCATCGCATTTCCCTTCAATTTGTAAGGCCACAGGCAAAACCTGCAGCGCCGAGGAAACGCGCCCTCCTCTGGCACCCTTCCGGGACACCTGACAGGGCCACACCATTCGCGAACGGCAGACCCACGGGACACGTCAAATGAAACACCGGACATCTCTGCCCGGCGTTGGGGCGGTCTTTAAGTTGGTTGTCGTCTGTTGTCAACCGACAAACACAACAACCAAGCCAGGGCACCCCTTGAAACCTGACAATCATCAACCCATGTGAGGGGGAACGCAGCACCGGGCCCCTCTGACGCGAGTGCCGGATTCCCGTGATGTCGGAGCTGTGATGTTTAATTGATCCGGCAAAGGAATCCGTTGATGGATTTTCTTTGGACTGATTTTCTGGGCACCGCACTGTGGATGTGGCTGGCCTTTCTTGCCCTCGTCATCCTTCTCCTCGTTCTCGATCTCGGCCTCCTGCACAAGCAGAGCCGAGAAATCGGCATTCGGGAGAGTTTCCTGCTTTCCGCCTTCTATATCGGCCTTGGCCTCGCCTTCGGCGGTTTCGTCTGGGTGCAGAATGGCGCGCAGGCCGGTCTTGAATATCTGACCGGCTTCGTTGTCGAGAAAAGTCTGGCGATGGACAACATCTTTGTCATCGCGATGATTTTCGGCGCCTTCTCCATTCCCCGCGCCTATCAGCACCGGGTGCTGCTCTATGGTATCCTCGGCGTGATCATCCTGCGCGGCATCATGATTGCGGCAGGCGCTGCCGTCGTCGAGAACTACCATTGGGTTCTCTATATCTTTGCGGCTTTCCTTGTCTTCACCGGCATCAAGATGCTCTTTGCTGCCGATCACCAGACGGACGTGGAAGCCAATCCGGTGCTGAAGATGCTGCGGCGCTATCTGCCGATCACCAATGGCTTGCGCGGCGAGCATTTCATGGTGCGCGAGCCCGATGAGAAGACCGGCAAGCTGAAGACCTTCGTCACCCCGCTGCTTCTGGCGCTGATCATGGTGGAGCTCGCCGATCTGGTCTTCGCGGTGGACAGCATCCCCGCCGTCTTCGCGATCACCACCGATCCTTTCGTGGTCTATACCTCGAACATCTTCGCGATCCTCGGCCTTCGCGCCCTCTATTTCGCGCTGGCAGAGCTGATGAACCGCTTCGTCTATCTGAAATATGCCCTGTCCGTGGTGCTGATCTTCATCGGATCGAAGATCTTCGTGGCCGATATGCTGGGCATCGCCAAGATCCCGCCGATGGTGTCGCTGAGCGTGACGGTCGGTATTCTGGCAGTCGGCATCGGCAGCTCGCTCTGGGCAACGCGCGATGCAAAGAAAGTGACGGACCTTTCCTGATCAGGAAGAATGGGTCTTACTCGGCGGCCACGCCCGCGCCGGAAAGCGGCGCGTTCGGGTCGCCGGGAGCCGTCTGGATCGCAAGGTCCGGAAAGGCGACCAGCCGCTTGCCTGAAAAATCCGTATGGACCACGGCAAGCCCCTGCTCTTCGAAATAGCTGAGGAACCGCCGTGCCCGGCGGGTGGAATGGGTGCCATAGGCCCGGGCAATGTCCGCATCAGACGGGCAAGGCTGGTTCAGGATCGCGTGGCGTGCAATCAGCAGAAGCACCCCTTGCAGATCGTCCGTTACCTGCGCGGAGAGCGAAAGCGCCTGTTGCCAGACCTCGCTTTCCGCCGTTTCGGCATCCACGCCCGAACGAACAACGGCAAGCCGCCGGCGAAAATCATTGAGGCTCATTGGCGTTCCGGTGATGCGGCGCATGCGCGCCCGGACGAGAAACTCCTGATACAGAACGCTGTCCGTGCGGTAACCCGCTTCCGGATCAGACAGGATTTCGCCCAGAACGGCGGAAAGTCGCTCCTCGCGCTCTTCGGCGGAGAGCTCCGGCGCGTTTGCAGCCACCCGTGGCTCGGCAGGCGTGGCTGTGGCGGCAGGCGTTGCCTTGGAAAGCTCAGCCAGAATGTCAGTGGTCGGTCGCGGTGCTGCAGCGGCACGGCGCGGGGCCAGCGGACGGTTGAACTCTTCCGGATCAGGCGTGAAGATCAGGTCTTCCACATCCACCGGCGCATCCGGCAACGGCATCAGCTTCGGGCTCGATGAACGGGCGGAGGTTTCGACCGCACCGATTGTCACCGGCAGGGGACGTCGCGACAATGCCGGTCCGAGCGCGACGAACGAGCCGCGCTTCAGATCGCGGAACATTTCCGCCTGCCGCCGGTCCATGCCGAGCAGGTCGGCTGCACGTGCCATGTCGATATCGAGAAAGGTGCGGCCCATCAGGAAATTCGAAGCTTCGGCCGCGACGTTTTTCGCAAGCTTTGCCAGTCGCTGCGTGGCGATCACGCCCGCAAGACCACGCTTACGGCCACGGCACATCAGGTTCGTCATCGCGCCAAGCGAGGATTTGCGGGCATCGTCGCTCACCTCGCCCGCAACCGCGGGGGCAAACATCTGGGCCTCATCGACCACAACCAGCACCGGATACCAGAATTCACGATCGGCATCGAACATGCCGTTCAGAAAGGCGGCGGCGGCCCGCATCTGCTGGTCGATTTCCAGCCCTTCGAGCGTCAGCACGCAGGAGACGCGGTGCTGGCGGATGCGGTTTGCAATGCCCGCCAGCTCGGCTTCCGTGCGCTCGCCATCGACAACCACATGGCCGAACTTGTCGGCAAGCGTGACGAAATCGCCTTCGGGATCAATGATGCATTGCTGCACCCACTGGGCAGACTGTTCAAGAAGCCGACGCAGCAGATGCGACTTGCCGGAGCCGGAATTGCCCTGCACCAGAAGACGCGTTGCCAGCAATTCCTCGATATCGAGCCTGGCCGGTTCGCCACCGGCAAGCGTTCCCATATCGATACCAACCTTCAATGCCACTACCCCGAAAATGCACGCATGATTCCAGTGCGGGCAAAACCCGCACTCTCTCCTCTATCAGCATCGCTGCCGATTTGCGCGGCAAAAGGCGTGTCATTCACAGCCACGTTGCTTGCCTAAAATGAGAGAATCAGCAAATTTAAACATGTCTTTATTGAAATATTCACAATGATGATGAATCATACGGAAACATGATGTTATCTATGGACACACAGATGCGGTATGCCGCCCCCGAAGCTGCCATTCCGGCCCGTTCCGATGACAAGGAGCGGAAAGTGCTGTCGGGCGCCTTGGGGCTTATCCTCAAATACGCGAATGCACTGGTGGAGGATCCGCCGGAACTTGAAATCCGCGACGAGCGGGAACTGCCCGCCGCCAAGGAATCGCTGGTCAATTGCTTCCGCCTCGTCCTGATGCACGAGACACGGCCCCAATGGCGGGAGGCCTTCTACAATTCCGCGCTGAAGCTCGCCTATTTCTGGCCGGATATCGGACCCGAGCGGCTGACACTGCCATCCGGTCTCTTCAGCCGAGACAGCCTTGCCCTCGGTTCGGGTGCCGCAGACCTCGAGCTCGATCAGGATCGCATCCGCCGCTTCAGTGAGGCCTACGCAAAGGTGGGACCTGAGACAGACCGGATTGCCGAATTGCTGGATGAATCGATCATGGCGCTGCAGGGTCTGGTGGATCTTGCCTGACAGGCTGGAGAAGGGGCTACCCGCTCCCTTGGTTGCTATCGTACCGATAGACCGAAGCCCTGCATGAGACGGCGCGTGGGGAAATCAGGATTGCCGGAGGTGAAGACCGCGAAATCCTGATCTTCCGGATGCATGGCGTCCGCCACATGCGGGACGAGGCTTCTTGCGCGCCGCGCAATCGCCTCAGCCGGATCGATCCAGTCGACCGGCCAGGGGGCAAGCCTGCGAAACACATTCGCCATGAAGGGATAATGGGTGCAGGCAAGAACGACGATATCCGTCTTGGCCCCGTCCTTCTCCACGAAACACTGGCTGATTTCGGAGAGCACTGCTTCATCGGAAAGTGCCTCGCCGCGCATATAGGCTTCCGCCATCCGGGCGAGATTTTCCGATCCGACCAGCCGCACATGGCATTGGGTCGCAAAGGACTGGATGAGATCGCGCGTATAGGCGCGCTTCACCGTGCCGGGCGTCGCAAGCACGGAAACGAGGCCGGAGCGGGTGCGCTCGGCGGCAGGTTTGATCGCCGGAACAGTGCCCACGAAGGTCATGTGCGGATAGGCCGCGCGCAAATCAGCACCCGCGAGCGTGAAGGCCGTGTTGCAGGCAATCACGCAGACTTCCGGCTGATAGTCCTCAAGCAACCGGTCGAAGAGATCTATGATGCGCGCCTTCAGCGCCCCCTCTTCCCAGCCGCCATAGGGAAACCCGGCATCATCGGCCACATAGATGAAGCCACGCTCCGGCATCAGCACACGGGCTTCGCGCAGCACGGTCAGACCGCCAATTCCGCTGTCGAACATCAGCACCGGCTTCAGCGTGTCGCCCATTCCCTGCCCTCACCCTTCCGTTTCGCCGTTATCCGTCTTCGACTTGCGCTTGAACCGGTCGAGCGTATTGATCACGCCGCGAAACACGCCGATTTCCTGACTGGTAAAGGCGCGCCGCGTCAGCACGGCACGCAGATTGTCCACCATCTTGGGCTTTTTGTCGGCGGGATGGAAATATCCACGGGCATCGAGCACCTCCTCGATATGCTCGAACAGGCCGAACAGCTCTTCCTTGGTGCCCGGGCGCTGCTCAACAGGCTGAAACAGGGTCTCGGAGAGGTCCTCCATGCCGGACTTCATCCATTCATAGGACATCAGAAGCACGGCCTGCGCAATGTTCAGCGAGGCAAAAGCCGGATTGACGGGAAAAGTCACGATCTCGTCGGCCAGCGCCACTTCCTCATTCGAAAGCCCCCAGCGCTCGCGGCCGAAGAGAATGCCGGTACGCTCACCGGCCCGGAATTTCTGCCGCAGCGTCGCGGTGGCGACAACAGGCGAACGCACGGGCTTGAAACCGTAGCGTTCCCGCGCTGTCGTGGCATAGACGAAATTGAGGTCGGCGATTGCCTGCTCCAGTGTTTCAAACACCAGCACGCCGTCAATAACGTGATCGGCCTTGGAGGCGGCGGAGCGGGCCTTCTCGCTCGGCCAGCCATCGCGAGGATTGACGAGACGAAGCTCGGCCAGACCGAAATTCGCCATCGCACGCGCCACCATACCGATGTTTTCGCCGAGCTGCGGTTCAACCAGAATGATGATCGGCCCTTCGGCGATCAGCGGTTTTTCACTATTCGTGCCAGACATATCCGGTGGATGATCCCCACGTTACCGTTCGGGCCTCTCCTGACATATTTGCCGCAGCATGGAAAGGCCACGAGCCCTTTGTTGCTCAAGTGAAGAGCTATGCGCTGAATCCTGAACGGATTACTGCTTGGCAATCGCCTGCATCTGCTCCTTCAGGCCGTCATTCGATTCCCCTTGAATGACATGAAAAAGGTCATCGATCTTCATTGCGCCGCCCTCTTCCTTCACATGGAAGATGATGGTCTGGTCCACCTGCTCCACGCCCTCCATGCATTTGGTATTGTTATAAAGCGCGGTCACCTGCCCATCGCCATCATCCTCGATGCGCAGATCCTCGATGGGGCAGCTGTCCTGTCCGTTGATGATCGGGTCATAATCGAAGGGGGAACCGGTGGTCTGCCCTTCCGGCAGGTCATAGGCCGGGTGTTTGGATGCCTCGCGGTAGGCCGCGACGAAATCGGCGGTAAAGAGCTTCTCCAGATAGGGATCGTCCAGAACACTGACCGAGTCTGTGCTGCCCTGCTTCCAGTTGCTGACCTCGATATCCATCACCTGCTTGACCGGCACTACCGGATCGCCCGCCTGAACTGACGTTACGTCAAGCAGAAACAGTAACGGAAGCACGGCAAGTCTCGTTGTTTTCAGCACGGAAATTTTCCCCTCAAGCCTTGAATTGGGCCTGCGACAGGAGGCAAGCCACGGATTCTTAAAGGATATGTCTTATAGGCTTCTGCGGCAATCGGAACCGCGCCTTCTGCCCGCTTCGCAAACCGACCATTTTTGGGTGCGAAAGGACGAGCATCGACTTATGACTGCCTTTGCGCGATGCGAAGGGGATGCTATAGCGCGGGCATATGCGTCAACTCCCACGGGACAGAGACCTGTTCCGGACAGCTTCAAGAGGATGGTTTCATGAACAAGATCAAGGTGGCAAACCCGGTCGTCGATCTCGACGGCGACGAGATGACGCGCATCATCTGGCAGCTGATCAAGGACAAGCTGATTCTGCCCTATCTCGATCTCGACATCGAATACTACGATCTCTCCGTTGAAAACCGCGACGCGACCAATGACCAGGTCACCATCGACGCCGCCCATGCCATCAAGAAGCATGGCGTCGGCATCAAGTGCGCCACCATCACCCCGGACGAAGCCCGCGTGAAGGAATTCAACCTCAAGGAAATGTGGAAGAGCCCGAACGGCACGATCCGCAACATCCTCGGCGGTGTGATCTTCCGCGAGCCGATCATCTGCAAGAACGTGCCGCGCCTCGTTCCCGGCTGGACCAAGCCGATCGTCGTTGGTCGTCACGCCTTCGGCGACCAGTACAAGGCGACCGATTTCAAGTTCCCGGGCAAGGGCACGCTCACCATCAAGTTCGTCGGCGAAGACGGCCAGGTGATCGAGAAGGAAGTCTACAAGGCTCCGGGTGCGGGCGTGGCGCTCGCCATGTACAACCTTGATGAATCGATCCGTGAATTCGCCCGCGCCTCGATGATGTATGGCCTGATGCGCAAGTGGCCGGTCTATCTCTCGACCAAGAACACCATCCTCAAGGCCTATGACGGCCGCTTCAAGGATATTTTCGAGGAAGTCTACCAGAACGAGTTCAAGGCCGAATTCGACAAGATCGGCATCATCTACGAACACCGCCTGATCGACGACATGGTGGCCTCCGCGCTGAAGTGGTCCGGCGGCTATGTCTGGGCCTGCAAGAACTATGACGGCGACGTGCAGTCGGATACGGTCGCGCAGGGCTTCGGCTCGCTCGGCCTGATGACCTCGGTTCTACTCAGTCCCGATGGCAAGACGGTGGAAGCGGAAGCCGCCCATGGCACCGTGACCCGCCACTATCGCCAGCACCAGAAGGGCCAGGAAACCTCGACCAACTCGATTGCATCGATCTTCGCCTGGACCCGCGGCCTCGCCCATCGCGCAAAGCTGGATGACAATGCGGCACTCGCAAAGTTTGCCGATACGCTGGAAAAGGTCTGCGTCGCGACCGTTGAAAGCGGCTTCATGACCAAGGATCTGGCACTGCTGATCGGCCCGGATCAGCCCTGGCTGTCTACGACCGCTTTCCTCGACAAGATCGACGAGAACCTGAAGGCTGCGATGGCTGCTTGAGGTTTGCCTCAACCGCATGGAAAAACCCGGCCTTCGCGCCGGGTTTTTTTGTTGCCCTGCCGCGAGACTGCGTTACCTTGCAAGGCACTCAACCCGGGAGGTTTTCATGACGAAGTCGCTTACCCTTTATACCAATCCCATGTCGCGCGGTCGCATTGCCCGCTGGATGATGGAAGAAGTCGGCGCCCCTTACGAAGTGGTGAATGTGCCCTTTGGCCCGTCCATGAAAAGTGCCGACTATCTCTCGCTCAATCCCATGGGCAAGGTGCCGGCCCTGAAGCACGGCGACAGTGTCATCACCGAATGCGCGGCGATCTGTGCTTACATGGCCGAGGCTTTCCCCGAAGCCGGGCTTGCGCCCCGTGCGGATGAGCGGGCAGATTACTATCGCTGGATGTTTTTCGCCGCTGGCCCGCTCGAGCAGGCCGTCACCAACCGCTCGATGGGCTTCATCGTACCGGACGAGCTGCATGGCCGCAGCGGCTATGGCTCCTTTGGTCTGGTGATGGACACGCTGGAAAAGGCTGTATCCGCCCATGATTTCATCGCCGGAAACCGCTTCACCGCAGCCGATGTCTTTGTCGGATCGGCCGTTGGCTGGGGCCTGATGTTCGGCTCCATCGAAAAGCGCCCGGCCTTTGAAGCCTATGCCGCCCGTATCAGCGCCCGCGAAGCCTACCGGCGCTGCCATGCGCTCTGCGATGCCGAAGGCGAGGCGATGAAGGCGAAGGGCTGATCAGCCCTTCTGCCGCACCGGCTGGCGCAGGATCGTCTTCAGCCGCCCGGGCACCGTGCGCCGGGGATCGGACAGGTAGACCTCGTGATGGTGTCCGTTGAAGGTCCAGCCGCCCGCTGGCATGATCTCCTCGTGCAATTGGCGCAGCACCGGTGTCTCGTCGTCATAGGAGCCGACATGCAGCGTCTGGAGAACCAGGTCTTCCTCCAGCGTGACCGTCCGCACCATCCCGGATGCCGCCGGTTTCTTCCGCACAAGCGTTGCCATCGCCTCTTCCACGGCCACGGACCCGGCAAAGGGCGGTATGAAAATCATCATCCGCCACGACCAGAGATGCTTCTCCCGCCGCAAGAAAACGTCCGGGTCCTGCGCCCACCAGAGCCCCTCGAGAGGCGGAACGGTATAATCCGTCCCGCCAGCCTTGGAGATGAACTTCAGCGCATAGGCCGCCGTATAAAGGGCCTCGACAGCAAGCCGGTATTCCGGGCTGTCGTTCGGGTTTCCCGCGCCATCGACCGCCAGATAACGTGACGGGGGAAGCCGCACCGCCTCGAACCGTCCTCGCGGAGCGGAGAACAGATGCGGCATTTCCCTCCTGAGGTCACGCTTCATGTCACACCACCGGTATGCATATTTCGGTGATAAGGTCCTGCGGCACCGTATCCTGCGGTGTATTGGGATAGATCTCGATTGCAGGCGCATTGCGCACCTCGATATTGGCCGCCGGCAGCCACTGCGCGTAGAGCCAGGTATAGGCGAGATGCAGCTCGCTGTAGGGGCCCCGGTGCGTGAGTACGGCGTAGCGCCCACCTGCAATTTCCAGCGTTTTCAGCGGCGGCTCGACCGCAAGACCCGATGGCGCTGCCACGCAGGCGACCGAGCGCAGTTCCTCGGGCCGCTTGCCCTCGGGGTCATCGAAATAGACGCCGTAAAGCTTTGCCCCCGGCTGGACGATATTGCGTGACCAAAGAAGCCCCCAGAGGGTCTCGAAGGCCTTCCCGATCTCCATATAGGGGCCCTTATGATCCACGCCGATCGCATGGACCGGTTCAAGCGTCCTGAAATTCACCTCATACATCCACATGTCTCCCTGGCTGATCGCCGTTTGAAGAGCCGCATGCCCGCCCCTTTTGCGGTAATCCGCAGGGGAAAGACCGTAGCTTGACTTGAACACTCGGGAGAAGGACTGAAGGCTTGGATAGCCATTGCGCCTGGCAATTGCCAGCACCGGCTCTGCCGTAGCGGCGAGCGCATTGGCGGCCCGCTGCAGGCGAAGCCGGCGAACGGTCTGTGCCAATGTTTCCCCCAGTACACCGCGATAGATCCTGTGCCAGTGATAGGGCGACAGGCAGGCGATTTCCGCCAGTCTGTCCATGTCCAGCTCATCGTCCAGATGTTCATGGATATAGGCCGTCACCCGGCGCAACCGCGCCTCGTAATGGCTCCAGGGGGTTATCTGGTTCATGCCGCCTTCCACCTTCTTCCGATGCACCTGTTTCAGCACGGATCGACTTCACAAATCCTGCGGACCTTTCGAAACGCAAGGCATGATAGGCCAGGACATGCTACACGCAATGCATTCCTTGCAAGCTGGACGGAGGGCGCCGGACCGGGCTATAGGACGAGCGGCGCCCATGAAGGAGTCGCAACATGACCGACAGGCTGGTTCCCAAGCTCGCAACCGTGCTCAAGGAGGGCTACGACCCTGCCCGCCTAAAGGCCGACGCGCTCTCGGGCCTGACCGTGGCCATCGTTGCGCTGCCTCTGTCCATGGCCATTGCGATTGCATCCGGTGTTACTCCGGATCGCGGACTTTTCACAGCCATTGTCGGTGGCTTCATCGTATCGCTGCTCGGCGGAAGTCGTCACCAGATCGGCGGCCCGGCCGGCGCCTTTATCGTGCTGGTCTCCGCCACCGTTTCCCGCCATGGGCTGGACGGATTGATGCTCGCGACGGCCCTTTCAGGCCTCTTGCTGATGGCCGCGGGTTTTCTGAAACTCGGGCGCTACATCCGGCTGATCCCCTATCCCGTCACGGTTGGCTTTACAGCTGGCATCGCCGTTATCATCTTTGCAAGCCAGATCAAAGACTTGCTGGGCATCAAACTCGAGGGGCCAGAGCCTGGGCCTGTGATCGGCAAGCTCACCGCACTTTCGCAAGCCTCATCCACCTTCAACCCGGCAGCCTTTGGGCTGTCGCTCGCAACCATAGGCCTCATCCTCTTCATCCGCCGCGTGCGTCCTTCCTGGCCGGGATTGCTCATTGCAGTGGCAGTTGCCTCGCTTGCAACCGCACTGCTTTCCTTGCCGGTTTCCACCATCAACAGCCAGTTCGGCGGCATTCCTCGAAGCCTGCCCTCACCCGCACTTCCCACCTTCAGCCTGGAAAAGCTCCGGGCCGTGGCACCCGATGCCCTGGCATTCGCACTGCTCGGGGCGATCGAGTCGCTGCTTTCCGCGGTTGTCGCCGACAGCATGACCGGCAGGCGTCACCGCTCCAGCATGGAACTGGTGGCGCAAGGCTTTGCCAATATCGGTGCCGCGCTCTTTGGCGGATTCTGCGTGACGGGCACGATTGCGCGGACAGCCACCAATGTCCGATCAGGAGCAACCAGCCCGGTTTCCGGCATGCTGCATTCTCTCTTCCTGCTTGCCTTCATGGCGATTGCCGCGCCGCTCGCAGGCTATATTCCGCTTGCAAGTCTCGCCGGGGTTCTCGCTGTCGTGGCCTGGAACATGGTCGAGAAACCGGCCTTCGCCGCCCTTCTCCGTTCCTCGCGCGCCGATGCAATCGTGCTGATGGCCACTTTTCTGCTGGTGGTTTTCCGTGATCTCACCGAGGGCATCGTCATTGGCCTTGCGCTTTCCGCGATCATCTTCATCGACCGGATGAGCAAATCGGTGCGGATGGAGGAAGGCCTGGCCGACAGCGATGCGGATGAGGAGCGCGAAAGCCCCAGCGACCACCTGCCACCCGACATTCTGCTTTATCGCATCCATGGCGTTCTGTTTTTCGGCGCCGCGCCGCAAGCGGGGCCACTGCTCGACCGGGTGGCAAGCGGCTATCGCGATGTCATTCTGGATTGCTCCGCCGTACCCTTCATGGATTCCTCCGCCGCCAATCTGATCGAGGGTGCATTGCGGAAGGCGGAGCGCAGCAAGACAAGCCTCTATATAGCCGGAGCCTCCCCCACGGTTCGTGCCGAACTCGAAAAACACGAGGTCCACGAACCCCGGGTGATTTTCACGCCAACCGCCGCAGAAGCGCTGACCCGCATCGAAAACGGCAGGAACCCCGTATCCGTCTGAGCGCTCCGCCACCTATTGCAGGACATGCTTGAAGAGCGTATTGTTCAGGAGTGGAAGGCGGGTTGCACCCCGCCTTCCGTTTCACCTGAGGATAATTCTAACCCGCACGGTCACTGACCAGCCTGTGCGGGTTTTCCTTATCTCAAATGTGATGCTGAGTGGGCATCGCATGAAACCCATGAGCGTCACTCCCTGTTGAAGGCAAGGCCTTTGCCTCAGGTCGGGGTGGCCTATCCTCCCCGATGCGCCCGCTGGCAGGGTGCGGCTCAGCTTCTGCATTCAACATGCATGTATTAGCGTATATCGCGAGAAAAGTTGCAACCTGTTTTCGGAGATCTGAAACGCAAAAGCCCCTCGCCTTTCAGCAAGGGGCCTGTCATTGCCTCGTCCGCGCGGAGGATCAGCCGGCAATCGCCGCCTTCACAGCTGCAATGGCTGCATCCGCCTTGTCGCCATCCGGGCCGCCTGCCTGGGCCATATCGGGACGGCCGCCGCCACCCTTGCCGCCGAGCGCAGCAGAGGCAACACGCACCAGATCAACGGCGCTGAACCTGGCGGTCAGGTCTTCGGTAACGGCGACAACGGCACTGGCCTTGCCATCCGGAGAGACACCGACAAACACCACCACGCCCGAACCAAGGCTCGCCTTGCCTTCATCGGCCAATGATTTCAGATCCTTGGCCTCGACGCCACTCATTATCTTGCCGAGCACCTTGACGCCTGCAACCTCTTCCACCGCGTCGGCGGAGCCGCCTGCACCGCCGCCCATGGCGAGCTTCTTCTTGGCATCCGCAAGCTCGCGTTCGAGCTTCTTGCGCTCGTCCATCATGGCTTCCACGCGGGAAAGCACATCGGCCGGCTGAACCTTGAGCGTCGCAGCAAGCGCCTTCACCCGCTCATCCTGCTCGGCGAGATAGGCGCGCGCCGCATCACCGGTCACCGCCTCGATGCGGCGAACACCCGCACCAACCGCGCTTTCGGACAGCACGCGCACGAGGCCGATTTCACCCGTTGCAGAAACATGCGTGCCACCGCACAGTTCCAGTGAATAGGCCTTGCCCGTCTTCTCGCCTCTGACAGCACGGCCCATGGAGACCACGCGAACTTCATCGCCATATTTTTCGCCGAAAAGCGCCATTGCACCTTCGGCAATCGCATCATCAACGCTCATGAGGCGCGTGGACACCGGTGCATTCTGGATGACGATCTCATTCGCCATGTCCTCGATGACCTTCAGCTCATCGGCGCTCATCGGCTTCGGATGAGAAACGTCGAAACGCAGGCGCTCGGGCGCGACCAGCGAGCCCTTTTGCGCCACATGCGTGCCCAACACTTCACGCATCGCCTCGTGCAGCAGATGAGTTGCCGAGTGATTGGCACGCAGCTTGCCGCGGCGCGCGTGATCCACTGTCAGCACAACCGCATCGCCGGGCTTCAGCGTGCCTTCCACGACCTCGCCGATATGCACGAACAGGCCTTCGCCCTTCTTCTGCACATCCGTGATCTTCACCTTGGCCGTATCCGTGTGAATGAGGCCGGTATCGCCCATCTGACCACCGGATTCGCCGTAGAACGGGGTCTGGTTGACCACGACCTGCACGGCCTCACCCTTGGCAGCCGCATCGGCCGTCTTGCCATCACGCACCAGTGCCTGCACCACCCCTTCCGCGCTCTCGGTGTCATAGCCAAGGAACTCGGTCGCGCCGTGCTTTTCCTTGAGCTCGAACCAGATCGCCTCGTTCGCCTTGTCGCCGGAACCGGCCCAGTGGGAGCGAGCCTCCGCCTTCTGGCGCTGCATGGCATCGTTGAACCCGGTCAGGTCCACATGGATATCGCGGGCACGCAGAGCATCCTGCGTCAGATCCAGCGGGAAGCCGTAGGTATCATAGAGCTTGAAGGCAGTCTCGCCATCCAGGCTGTCGCCCTTCGAGAGGTTTGCTGTTGCATCCGAAAGCAGGGTCAGCCCGCGCTCCAGCGTCTTGCGGAAACGGGTCTCTTCGAGTTTCAGCGTTTCGGAGATCAGCGCTTCGGCGCGCTGCAGCTCGGGATAGGCGCGGCCCATCTCGTTGACCAGCACCGGCAGCAACTTCCACATCAGCGGATCTCTTGCGCCGAGAAGCTGCGCATGGCGCATCGCGCGGCGCATGATGCGGCGCAGCACGTAGCCGCGGCCTTCATTCGACGGCAGAACACCATCGGCAATCAGGAAAGCAGACGAGCGCAGGTGATCGGCAATCACGCGGTGGCTCGCGCGGCGCTCACCCTCGGCCGGAACACCGGTATGTTCGACCGATGCGGCAATCAGCGCGCGGAACAGATCGATATCGTAATTGTCGTGCTTGCCCTGCAGCAAGGCGGCAATGCGTTCCAGCCCCATGCCGGTATCGATCGACGGGCGCGGCAGGGAAATGCGCTCTTCCTTCGTCACCTGCTCGAACTGCATGAAGACGAGGTTCCAGATTTCGATGAACCGGTCACCGTCCTCTTCCGGAGAGCCCGGGGGGCCACCCCAGATGTGATCACCGTGATCATAGAAGATTTCCGAGCACGGACCACAGGGACCGGTATCGCCCATCGCCCAGAAATTGTCCGAGGTCGGGATGCGGATAATGCGGTCGTCGGAGAAACCGGCGATCTTTTTCCAAAGGCCAAAGGCTTCATCGTCATTGTGATAGACTGTGACCAGAAGGCGCTTGGCATCAATGCCGAACTCCTTGGTGATCAGGTTCCAGGCAAGCTCGATGGCGCGCTCCTTGAAATAATCGCCGAAGGAGAAATTGCCAAGCATTTCAAAGAAGGTGTGGTGGCGGGCCGTATAGCCGACATTGTCCAGATCGTTATGCTTGCCACCGGCACGCACGCATTTCTGCGCCGTTGCTGCCGTGGTGTAGGGGCGCTTTTCCAGACCGGTAAAGGTGTTCTTGAACTGCACCATCCCGGCATTGGTGAACATCAGGGTCGGGTCGTTGCGCGGCACAAGCGGGCTCGACGAGACGATCTCGTGGCCATTCTTCTTGAAGTAGTCGAGAAAGGTCGACCGGATTTCATTCACACCGCTCATGATACGCCCTTCATTGCCGCCTGCCCGGCGGTAGATGCCTTGAAAACTACCGGCTTTTATCGCCCCCGTTCGACCCTGTCCAGCAGGACGAAACGAAACCGGCCGCGGATCACGGGATCAGCGGCCGGTTTTTGAAAACAATCACATGGAAGCGTTGCGCTTACATGTCGTCGCCGGCAGCATCTTCCGCATCCGGCCCGCCATTCTGCAGGAACCGGTCAGCAATCAGACCGGCATTCTGCCGAAGCGCCATTTCGATCTCACGGGAAAGATCGGGATTGTCGCGCAGGAAGGTCTTGGCATTCTCGCGGCCCTGACCGAGGCGCTGGCTGTTGTAGGAGAACCAGGCACCAGACTTTTCCACGATCCCGGCCTTGACGCCCAGATCGATCAGTTCCCCGGTCTTGGACACGCCTTCGCCATACATGATGTCGAATTCCACCTGCTTGAAGGGCGGCGCCATCTTGTTCTTCACCACCTTGACGCGGGTCTGGTTGCCGACAACCTCGTCGCGTTCCTTGACGGAGCCGATACGGCGGATATCCAGACGCACAGAGGCATAGAATTTCAGCGCGTTGCCACCGGTCGTGGTTTCCGGCGAACCGAACATCACACCGATCTTCATGCGGATCTGGTTGATGAAGATCACCATGCAGTTGGAACGGGAAATGGAGGCGGTCAGCTTGCGCAGGGCCTGGCTCATCAGGCGGGCCTGAAGACCGGGCAGGCTGTCGCCCATCTCGCCCTCGATTTCAGCGCGCGGGGTCAGAGCGGCCACCGAGTCCACCACCAGCACATCCACCGCGCCGGAACGCACCAGCGTATCGGTGATTTCGAGCGCCTGCTCGCCCGTATCGGGCTGCGAGATCAGCAGGTTCTGGAGATCGACACCCAGCTTTCGGGCATAGACCGGATCAAGCGCATGTTCGGCATCGACGAAAGCGCAAATGCCGCCCTTTTTCTGCGCTTCGGCAATCGTCTGCAGCGCAAGCGTTGTCTTGCCCGAGCTTTCCGGACCATAGATTTCGACAATACGGCCCTTCGGCAGACCACCGATGCCAAGCGCGATATCCAGGCTCAGGGAGCCGGTCGAAACGGTTTCGATTTCAACGACATTCTCATTGGAACCGAGCTTCATGATCGATCCCTTGCCGAACGCCCGTTCGATCTGGGAGAGAGCTGCTTCCAGTGCCTTGCTTTTATCCACGGTCTTGTCCTCAACGAGTCGCAAAGAATTCTGTGACATTTGGTCCACCTTTAGGTTATTGAAGCAGCACAGGCAATGAAGCTTTCGATGCAGTACATGTACTTCTTTTGTTCCGGTTTCGCAAGAGCCAAACATCCACTTGAATCGAAACCGAAATCAAGTTCATGTTCTTCCTTTGTTTTATCATATCGCAGCGGACGTGAAAAAGGGTGGGAACAGGGCGCAGCGAAGGGTATTCTCTGCTCGAATCGCGCTTTTCTCACATTGCTTTCCGGCCAGGAGTCCTGATGCAAAATTCCATTCTGGTTCTGGGTGGCGCCCATATTGACCGGCGCGGCCGGATTGCCGGGGAGACCGTTGCTGGCGCCAGCAATCCGGGAAGCTGGTTTGAAGAGCCAGGTGGCGGCGGCTTCAATGCGGCGCGCAATCTGGCCCGGCTGGGGCTATCGGTTTCCATGGTGTCACCGCGCGGTGGAGACAAGGAGGGGGAACTTGTGAGCGAGGCCGCCGAGCAGGCCGGCGTCACAGACCACCCCTTCACTTTTCTTGATCGCAAAACGCCAAGCTACACGGCCATTCTGGAGGCGGATGGCAATCTGGTGATCGCGCTTGCGGATATGGAACTCTATAATCTCTTCGGCCCAAGGCGGCTTGCGACCCGGCATTTGCGGGAGCGGATGGATGCCGCAAGCCACCTCGTCACCGACGCAAATCTGCCTGCGGAAACCATATTGGCGATCGCGAAGGCTGCCGAAGCGCGCGGCATTCCGCTTTGCGGCATCGCGATATCACCTGCAAAAGTCAGGCGATATCGACAGGCGTTGCCGCTGATGCACCGTCTGTTTCTCAACGAAGCGGAGGCGGAAGCGGTTGCGGGCAGCCGGGCGGAGCGCGCAGAGGACTGGCCGCACTTGCTCAGACAGGCCGGATTGAAGCGCGGTGCCGTGACGCGCGGCGGGCGCGCCAGCGTGCTTTTCGATGAAGACCAGGCGGTCGTTTTGACACCGCCCCAGCTGACCGAATTGCGGGATGTGACAGGCGCCGGAGACAGCTTTGCCTCGGGCGTGATGGCGGCTGAAATTCTCGGGTTGTCGCTTGCCGAGATGATCCGCTGGGGAACGGCCGCCGCGCTCATCACCCTCGCCTCACCGCTTGCGACAGCGCCGGAGCTATCGCGGGAAACACTTGCGGCAAAGCTTTCGCTTGTGCCGCAGGCCGAAATATTGTCTTGAATCGTCCGATTGCATCGTCGGGCATCTCCTTGCCCGCAAAAATGGAAACAAACTGATGACCCGACCGATCACCCCTTCCCTTCCGGTTTCCTATTCGCGCGAAGTCGCGGCGGCGAAAACACGCGGCGCGCCGATTGTTGCGCTGGAATCGACGATCATCACCCATGGCATGCCCTATCCGGGCAACCTGCACATGGCGGAAAGCGTGGAAAACATCATCCGGCAGGAAGGCGCGGTGCCCGCGACCATCGCCGTCATCAACGGCACGCTGCATATCGGGCTTGAAAAAGCCGAGCTTGAGGCGCTGGCCCAGGTGAAGGGCGCGATGAAGGTTTCGCGCGCCGACCTCGCCTTTGCGATTGCCGAGCGGCGAACGGGAGCAACCACGGTTGCCGCCACCATGATTGCCGCCGCACGGGCAGGCATCAAGGTTTTTGCCACCGGCGGTATCGGCGGCGTTCATCGTGGAGCGGAACAAAGCTTTGATATTTCAGCCGATCTTGAGGAGCTGGCGCGCACGCCGGTAATCGTTGTCTGCGCCGGTGCCAAGGCCATTCTCGACATTCCGAAGACGCTCGAAGTGCTGGAAACGCGCGGCGTGCCGGTGGTGACCTATGACAGCATGGAATTCCCGGCCTTCTGGTCGCGCTCGTCGGGCCTGTCCTCGCCGCTGATGCTGAACAGCCCGGCCGCGATCGCCAATTTCCAGCAGGTGCGCGACGCGATGGGGATCGATGGCGGCATGCTGGTCGCCAATCCGGTGCCGGAAGAGGCCGAAATTCCGCGCGATGAAATGGAAATCTATATCGGCCGCGCGCTGGCCGAGGCGGAAGACAATGACATTAGCGGCAAGGCCGTCACGCCTTATCTGCTGGAGCGGATTTTCCACATCACCGAAGGCCGTTCGCTCAGAACCAACATTGCACTCGTTGAAAACAATGCGCATCTGGCCGCGGAAATTGCCGTGGCGATGGCATAAGTCATTGTTTTGACAAACAGCACGATAGGACAGGCCTTGCCCCTTGCGGCAAGGCCTTAATTTTTTCCGTCGAGCATCTCGTAAACCGCTTCCGCCAGTTGCTTCAGCGAGAAGGGCTTCGGCAGGAAGCCGAACTTGGCATCGGCAGGCAGGTTTCGCGCAAAGGCATCTTCCGCATAGCCCGACACGAAGATGAATTTCAGATCCGGATAGTTCTTTCGCAGCTCGGTCAGCAGTGTCGGGCCATCCATTTCCGGCATCACCACGTCGGAAACGACGATATCAACCTTACCGTCGAGCTCGTCCATGATATCGAGCGCCTCGACGCCGGAACCAGCCTCGTGCACGGTATAGCCACGGGTTTCCAGCATGCGCTTGCCGCCACGGCGCACGGCTTCCTCGTCTTCCACGAGCAGAACGACGGCGGATTTGCCGGTGAGATCGACCGGCTCTTTTTCCGCTGCCGGTGCTGACGGGGCTGCTGCCTGCGAAGCAGCAGCGCCCTCGCCCTTCGCCACCGCAGGCTCCGGCTGCACCTCCGGAATGAAGCGCGGCAGGAAGATACGGAATGTGGTGCCGACACCCACCTCGGACTCCGCCTGAATATGGCCACCCGATTGCTTGACGATGCCGTAAACCATGGCGAGACCCAGACCCGTACCCTTGCCTACCTCCTTGGTGGTAAAGAAGGGCTCGAAAATCTTGTCCATGATCTCCGGCGAAATACCGGTACCGGTATCGGAGACCTCGACAACGACATGATCTTCCGGCGGCACATCCGGAACGTTCAATGCCGCCACATCCGCCCCAGTCATATTGAGCGTGCGAATGGTGAGCGCCCCACCCTTTGGCATGGCATCGCGGGCATTGACGCAGAGATTGATCAGCACCTGCTCGAACTGCGACAGGTCGGTTTTTACCGGCCAGAGATCGCGGCCATAATCCACCGAAAGCTTTACATGCGTGCCGGAAATCAGCCGGTCGACCAACATGCGCAGATCACCGACCACATCCGTGAGGCTCAGCACCGACGGACGCATCGTCTGCTTGCGCGAAAACGCAAGCAGCTGGCGAACCAGAACGGCGGCACGGTTTGCGTTGCGCTTGATTTCCATCAGGTCGGCAAAGCTGGCATCCGCAGGCCGCGCCTGGAGCAGCAGATGGTCGGAGGAAAGCAGGATCGCCGTCAGCACATTGTTGAAGTCATGCGCGATGCCGCCGGCAAGCGTGCCCACCGCATTCATCTTCTGCGTCTGGGCCATCTGGGTTTCCAGCGCCTTCTGCTCGGTGATTTCCACCGCATAGACGATGGCCGATTCCTCCGGCTGCTCGTCAGATTGATCGATGACGGCATTCACGTAATAGCGGAAATGGCGGCTCTCGTCGGTCGGATGGCGCAGATCTATCGGCGCGATATCCCCTTGCCTGTCCTTGGCCAGCGCCAGCGCTTCGGCCATGCGCGGCCGATCCGCTTCGGCAATGATCTTGTCGAGCGGCAGGCGCGCATCCACATCGTCACGGCTCACGACACCGGCGAAAAGCTTGAGGAACGGCGCATTTGTGCGCAGAATTCGCCCTTCACCATCCACGGACGCGATCGCCATCGGCGTGTTGTTGAAGAAGCGGTTGAAGCGCATCGCGGCACTGGAGGCCGCTTCCGCATCGCCGGAATCGCCGCTGCGGGCCATAACGATGGTGCGGCTTTCTCCCGGCGCACCGTCACGGGCGAAGGTAACGCTGTGCACCAGCCGCACCGGCAGGCTCTGGCCATTGGTGCGGCGAAGATCGAGATCCACGGTTGCGGTCTTGCGCGCACCCGGATCCGCCTGGATCGACTGGATCAGCGTCAGCCCTTCACCTGCCACAAGATCGGCAAACGTCAGCGAACCAGGTGCGAATTTTGTCAGATCGATACCCAGCCAGTCGGCCAGCGTGGCATTGAGATAGATGACCTCACCGCGTCGGCCCGCGGAGATAAATCCGGCGGGTGCATGATCAAGATAGTCAATCGCGTTCTGCAATTCCTTGAAGAAACGCTCCTGATCTTCCCGCTCGGTGGTGATGTCGGTGATCTGCCAGACGCGTCCGCGATCCGGACCGGGCAGCAACCTGCCCTTGAGACGATACCAATAGGCTCCCACGGTGGCGGTCGAGCTTGAAAGGGCCCGGCCGAGCGGTTTCAGCAGCCGAAACTCCTCATGCCCATCTTCCCCCGCCTGCAGCCTGTTCGTCAGCCTGTAGAGCGCTTCGGCCGATTCCTTGTTGCGGGAAAGAAGCCCCTCGAGCGACTGGATATCGGTGGGCTTTGCGGCTCCGGTCAGCGCGCCATAGGCCGCATTGGCATAAAGCATGCGGCCTTTCGCATCGGTGATCACCATGCCATCGGGATGACTATCCAGAAAGGCACTGTCATAGGTGCCGCCCGTGGTCTTGGGCATGATTTCCACAAAGCCGATCATCGCCGAAACGATGAAGAAAATGCCGGCCATCGCCAGCATGCCGAGAACGCCGAGTACGAGTTCATTGGTAAGGTGTTCGCGGAACAGGATGAAGGCCGCAGAGGCCGCAAGCAGGATGATGGCGAGCACGGCAATGCGCCAGCTCGCGCCCTGGCCCGCGCCCCGGTTTACCAAAGCCTTGTTGTCCCTGGTGGACGGCTGCACTTTTTCCATCAATCCCCCACAGGCCCGGTCGGAGCGTTCGAACAATCTCCCCGGCGGGACAGAAGCTTCATCCACATTTTCGCTACGAACCTTGCCTCGCCGGAAAGAAAACCATCGACCAGACAGAGCCTCAGCATCGAATCATAAGTTATAATTTGCATCGCTTGTCACCCAATTCACAAGGGCGGCCGGGTGAAATCCCCAAACAGTGACAGGCTTTTAGCAGGGAAAAGCGCTTTTCATGCATATTTTCGGATAAAAAGGTGGGGGCAAAGGGCCGCAAGCGTGCTGGACAGGGTCAAGGCGACTTGTCTCGGCAGACAAAAAATCGTTTCCTGTTCGCACGGACGAAACACCGCCCGCCGTGTGGCCCGCAAGAGCAGGCTGCACCGTCCGGATTGGAATTAATGCATTGCGTTTAAGGCCCGCCGCTGCAAGGCGTATGGCAGGCACGGCATCATGCCGGGAGATGAATGAATGTTCGATAGTCTGACCGATTCCTTCTTTCTACGCTTTCTGCTGGCGGCCATCAGCGTGGCGATTGCGCTTGGCGCCTTTTTCGGGGCCGTGCATTACATCCGCCGCACCCGCCCCGGCACGTTTCTGGGCGCGTCCCGCCCGCGGCAGGCGCGGCTGCAGGTGCTCGATCAGGTTCCGGTTGATGCCCGTCGCAGGCTGGTTCTGATCCGCCGGGACAATGTGGAACATCTGCTTCTCATCGGCGGACCTCAGGATCTCGTGATCGAACAGGATATGGGCAAGCGTCCTGCCGCCCTGCCTGCACCATCTGCCGCAGTGATGCGGGAAGAAGAGTTCTCGGATGCCGCCGAGGACGATATCTGGCGCGATGCGAGCGCCGAAAACTTCGACTTTGCAGATGAAGACACGGTTGACGACTATTACCACGACGTGGAACCGGCGCTCGAACAGCCGAAAAAGGCGGGCCTGCTCGGTCGTCTGAAGCTCGACCGGCTTTCCCTGCGCAAACCGCAGCAGATGCCGATGGAGGCCATCGAACCGGAGCAGAACGAACCGCGTATCAGCGCCCGCTTCTCAGAATGGGAAGAAGACGAGGACGAATTCGATCAGGGCGTCCAGACCCAGCTGGCGGCGACGCAGCGCCATACGGAATTCGCAGAACTCGAAGAAGAATCGGTGCGTCTGCGCGGAGAGCCGCCGACCGGCACGATCAGGCCCCTTTCGGCAAAGATCACCGAACGTCCGGTTGTTATGCCTGCAGCGCCACCGCCGGAGCCGCAGCTGACACCGGAAGAAGCGGCGATCGCCCGCGAGCTGGAGGCAGCGCGCCGCCGCGCACAGATTCCGGCACCGAATGCGGCAACCCGCGAGGCCGCGCCGCAGGTTTCATCCGCGCGCGAAATTCCGGCACAGACCCAGCAGGCCCGGCCTTTACCACCGGTTCCAGCTCCCGAGTCGCAGCCGACACCCGCCCCGCAGCAGATCGGCCCCAGCGACTTCGACCGGGTGCTGGAGCGTGAGATGCAGGAAAAGCTGGAAGCAGCCAAGCGGCCCGCGCCTGCTGGCCAGCCGGTCATTCAGGTCGCCCGCGTGCCGCAAGCCACGCCGCAACAGCAGGCCGTCGGTCTTCAGCCTGCCCGTCCGGTGGTGCAGCAGGCGCGGCGTGACCCGCCATTGCAAAGGGTAGCGGTGCAGCAACCAGGCTCGTCAGCCATGCAATCCGGCATTGCCCAGATATTCGGTGAGGACGCAGTCAATCAGCAGCAGCGCCAATAGGCGCTGCATCGCAGACCGGTTTTGGTCACGGAAAAGCACCGGCACTGAAGCAGATGCTATGCGCCAAAATGAAAATCGCCGCTCAGGGCGGCGATTTCGAATGGGTCATTCGTCCCGATACACTTTTTCGCGGCGCTCGTGTCGTTCCTGCGCCTCGATAGAAAGCGTGGCAATCGGCCGGGCATCAAGACGCTTGATGCCGATCGGCTCGCCGGTTTCCTCGCAATAGCCGTAGGTGCCATCTTCGATCCGCTGCAGCGCTGCATCGATCTTGGAGATCAGCTTGCGCTGCCGGTCACGGGCGCGAAGCTCGATGGCACGGTCGGTTTCGGAAGAGGCGCGGTCGGCGAGATCCGGATGATTGGCGCTCTCCTCCGCCAGATGATCCAGAGTTTCGCGCGCTTCACGCAAGATGTCGTTTTTCCAGGCCAGAAGCTTCGCCTTGAAATACGCCTTCTGGGATGGGTTCATGAACTCATCGGATTCCGAGAGCACATAGGTACTAAGATCGATCTTCTCACTCAACGCGATTCTCCTGAAGAACATCTCTTGTGCCGGGGGTGTATATCGCAACAGTCCCTTGTGGTTCAAGTGTTCGAAAAATTAACGGCAATTTTTGACAGACGCCGCGTTAATCCCGTTGATTGAAGCACTTAAACCGGAAATGGAGATCACAGCGCTTGCCCAAAATCAAACCATGGCGATGCGTTGATGGGGAAAAAGCGCGGTCTAGTTGACGAAGCGGGGCTCTAGCCTTTACGTGAAGCCAGCTTTTACCAGACGGAATTTCGACGGATGCCTTTTCTGCCGCCGCCGCCATCGCAGCTCTATCTCATGCGGCACGCCCATTCCGGCTGGGCTTTGCCGGGTCAGACCGATTTTGACCGCACGCTGGATGAGCCGGGCATCGAGGAAGCGGGCCGGATCGCTGCCCGCGCAGCCGAACAGGGCTTTTGCCCGGACATCGTTCTCTGTTCGACGGCACAGCGTTGCCGACAGACGGCGGCAGCCTTCCTGCCTGCCTTTGGCGCACAGCGGCCCGACATTCTCTATATGGACGAGCTCTATAACGCTCCTCCACGTGTCTATTTTGAAGTGCTCTCCCGCCATGACAGCTATCAGTCCGTCATGTTGCTCGGGCACAATCCGGCGATTGAAGAAATTCTGGAAACGCTGGCCGGATCGAGAGCAGCGGTGGCCGCCATCCCGTCCGGATATCCAACCGCAGGTTTTGCTGCCCTTCGCCACGAAGGCACAGCCACAACCGGCAGCGGCTGGTCGATCACGGCCTTTCTCGGCAATTGAGCGGGCATCTTTCCGGAATTTAACCTCAGCCCCGCCTTCCGTTTTATGGCCCGCGTCCCTATCTTCGCAACAACATTGCCTGAGGATTTGACGCGTGGCCCCTCGCCTGACCTCCCTGACCGATGAAGCACTGATCGCATTCGATCATCTGAGTGCCCGCACCGCACAGCTGTTTTCGCCATCGCTCCGGCTTGGTGTTACCGGATTGTCGCGGGCCGGAAAGACGGTCTTCATAACGTCGCTGGTGCACAATCTGCTGAATGGCGGCCGTCTGCCGCTGTTCGAACCGATGCGGTCGGGCCGGATTTCAGCCGTGCGGCTGGATGCCCAGCCGGATGATGTGGTGCCGCGTTTTGCCTATGAGGACCATATCCGGGACCTCCTTGTCGAGCGCATATGGCCGGAGAGCACCAGGCAGATTTCCGAACTGCGCCTGACGGTGAATTTCGAGAGCGCCAGCGGCTGGAACCGGCTTTTCCACCCGGGAACGCTTGCGATCGATATCGTTGACTACCCGGGCGAATGGCTGCTGGACCTGCCGCTTCTGGCACAGACCTATGCAGAGTTTTCGACACGCACCGTTGCACTTGCCCGGGAAGGATCGCGCGCCGAATTATCCAATGAATGGCTTGCGATTGCCGCCGGAATGCGGGCTGATAAACCGGCAGAGGAGCCGGACATCAAGCGTCTTGCCGATGCCTTTACCCGGTATCTACGGGCCTGCCGCGAAGACCAGCGCTCCCTATCCACCTTGCCACCCGGCCGGTTTCTGATGCCGGGGGATCTTGAAGGATCACCCGCCCTCACCTTTGCGCCGCTGCCCGACCTTGGTGCAGAGACTCCCCCGCGCGGCTCTCTTCAGGCTACGATGGAACGCCGCTTCGAAGCCTACAAGTCGAGCGTGATCAAACCCTTCTTCCGTGAGCATTTCGCGCGGCTCGACCGGCAAATCGTGCTGGTGGATGCGCTACAGGCCGTCAATCGCGGTCCGGAGGCGGTGCAGGATCTGGAACGGGGCCTGAGCGAGGTGCTGGATTGCTTCCGGCTTGGCCGAAGTGGCCTGATTTCGGCACTGACCGGAAGCCGGATCGACCGGGTTCTGATTGCCGCAACCAAGGCTGATCACCTGCATCACGAAGGGCATGACCGGCTGGAGAGCATCACCCGGCGACTGACACAGCGGGCGCTGGATCGGATCGGGCTATCCGGTGCGGGTTTCGATGTGATGGCGATTGCCGCCGTTCGGGCAACGCGCGAAGGGTTCGTGGAACGGGGTGGAGAACGGCTGCCGGTGATTTCCGGCGTACCGATGGCGGGCGAGACCATCGGCGGCGACCGTTTCGATGGCATCCGGCAAACCGCCATATTTCCCGGGGACTTGCCGGAAAATCCGGACTCATTGTTTGAACCGCGTCTCCCGCTTCTTTCCGGCCCGGGTGGCAGCCCGCCGGTTGAGGTCGTGCGCTTTCGCCCGCCTGAACTCGATGTTACCAGCGGCGGACTGAAGCTTTCGGTGCCGCATATTCGGCTCGACCGGGCGCTGCAATATTTGATCGGAGACTATCTCGCATGAGCGCCGGGGATAAAACGCAGTCAGACCGCCTTCCGGGCAGCTTCTCGATCAGCGAGGAGGCACAGACCATTCCGCTTTCGGCAAAGCCGGTCCTCCACCGCAAGCCCCAGAGTTTTGACGGCCCGCTGGAGCTCACCCCGGAAGCGGAAGACCCGTTTTTGATGGCAGAGCCGCCACAGGTTCCGATCCCGGCCCCACGCCGCGGCTGGTCGCTCGGCACGATTGCCGCAAGTGCTTTCGGCCTTCTGGTTTCGCTCGCCTTCGGATTATGGATCGATGATCTCATCCGCAGCCTTTTTGACCGTTCAAGCCTCGTCGGCATGGTCGCCCTTACCTTCCTCGGCGTTTTTCTGGTCGCGCTTCTCGGGATCCTCATCCGTGAAATCGCAGGCCTCTGGAGGCTCAATTCGGTGCTCGCCCTGAAGGCTGAGGCACAAGCCGCCCTTCAGGATCGCAGACCCGCGCCTGCGCGCGCAGTGCTTGCAAAGCTTCAGGCTCTGTTTGCGGAAAGGCCGGAAACTGCGAGGGGTCGGGCAGCGCTTGCCGCGACAGACGCCGACATCATCGACGGGCCGCACCTGATCGCGCTTGCCGAAACGGAATTGCTCGGGCCCCTAGACCAGCAGGCGCGCAGTCTCGTTCTGGACGCGGCAAAGCGGGTTTCGGTGGTGACGGCGGTCAGCCCCCGCGCGCTTGTGGATCTCGCCTATGTGCTGTTTGAAAGCTTCAGGCTGATTGGCAAGGTTGCGGCCCTTTATGGCGGCCAGCCGGGTACGATCGGAATGATCCGGCTGATCCGCGATGTGGTCGCCCATCTCGCGGTGACCGGAACGATTGCCGTCGGAGACAGCCTGGTGCAGCAATTTCTGGGGCACGGCGTGGCCTCCCGGCTCTCCGCGCGGCTCGGTGAAGGCGTGATCAACGGGTTAATGACGGCACGCATCGGCATTGCAGCCATGGATTACTGCCGCCCGCTTGCATTCAACGCCTGCAAACGCCCGGGGATCAGTGATTTCATGCGCGATCTTGCTCCGTCACTCACCCGCAGCGACAACCAGAAGACGTAAAAAACCGAACAAAAAGCAAGTCCCGACAAGCATTTCAGGCCCCCGGTCAACCAAGCATTAACCATTCTCGCTCATATATTCGACCTAACCTTTTTGCCTGTAGCTCGTCCCAAGGAATGCTCATGAACACGCGCACCTCTTCGTTCATCGCCGGTCTTGCCCTTGCCGCAACCGGTGTGATGGCTTTCGTGGCCCCGGCGGCCCATGCCGCCTCCCGCGACAAGGCCTTTTTCCAGCAGGTCGCCGGTTCCTGGCAGGGTCCGGGCGAAATCGTTGCGGGCAAATACAAGGGCACGAAGTTTTCCTGCAATCTCGTCGGCACACCCTCGGACGGCAAGGCGGGCCTCAAGCTCGACGGCACCTGCCGGGTTGGCCTGTTCTCGCAGCCGATGTCTGCCGAGCTTTCCGAATCGGGCGCTTCCTACAAGGGCAAGTTCCTCGACGGCGCTTCCGGCAAGGGCCTCGACATCACCTCCGGCAAGGTGAGCAAGGACAATGTGGTGCTGGGTATCAACCGTTCAAAGCTGAATGGTGCGATGATCGCCCGTCTCGAAGGCGACAAGGAAATGAATGTCACGATTTCCGTGAAGGTACAGGACCGCATGATTCCCGTGATCGGCATGAAGCTCGCCCGTCAGGTGGACGACATGCAGGTCGGTTCGATCAAATAAGATCGGCGAACACGGCAGGGGTTGAAGCAGGCGGCTTTCGGGCCGCCTTTTTCGTTTCAGAGCAGCTTCCACCAGTCAGCCGGATAGTCGGCCTTTTCAATACCGTTCACATCCGCATCCGCCAGCCAGTCGCCCACAGTGCGGCCACAGACGGAAAGCTCGCGGGCAAAATCGGCAAGCGGCATCAGCACGAAACCCCTTCCCGTCATGCGTGGATGCGGCAGCTCGAGCTTGCCGGTCGATTGTAGATGGTCGGAATAGGTCAGCACGTCGATATCGATGGTGCGCGGCCCCCAGCGCTCGATCCGCACCCGCTTCATGTCCTTCTCGATGTTCAGACAGGCGTCGAGCAGGTCTTCGGGTGAAAGGGATGTTTCGACGCCTGCACAGGCATTGAAAAAATCGGCCTGGTCGGTCTTTCCCCATGGCGGGGTGCGGTATACGGAAGAAACCGCCGTGACACGGCAATCCGCCCGGGCGTCAAGCGCACGCAGGGCTTCCGCCATCGCATGCACGGGGTCGCCGATATTGCCGCCGAGGCCAAGCGTTGCGAAGTGAAAGCGGGGATCAGGCACTGTAATTCACACTCACCTGCACATAGTCGAGCACGCCCGGGATGGGCGCGGAAGGTTTGCGCACCGTGATCATCGTTTCCCGGATTTGCGGAAAACGGTCGCACAGGGCCTTGGCAATATCCATGGCGAGCGCCTCGATGAGCTTGCGGCGTGTGCCGGTCACGGTCGCCTCGATCACCTGAAAGGCGATGCCATAATGAACCGTATCCTCGATTTCATCCTTCTCGAGCGCAAGGCCCGGATCCACATCCAGCACGGCGTCCACATAAAATCGCTGGCCGAGCTGCGCTTCCGCCTCGAACACGCCATGATGGGCGAAAAAGGAGCAGTTCTTCAATTCGATCCGATAGGTCATGCGTGCGTTCCCCGCGCCTTCAACCGACGTTCCATCTCCAGCATAGCATTGGCGACGGCAAGTGCATCCCGGTTGATCGCGACATTATGCACCCGGAAGACGGAGGCTCCCTTCTGCCGCATGTAAAGCGTGGTTGCCGCGGTTCCGGGATCGCGTTCGAATGCTTTTTCCTGACCGGTCATGGCTCCGATAAAGCGTTTGCGGGATGATCCGCCGAGAAGCGGCAGACCGAAACCGTGCAATTCCTCGAAGCGTGCCATCAGCTCGATATTCTCGTCCGCATCCTTGGCAAATCCGAAGCCTGGATCAAGCATGATGGCATCCCGGGATACCCCGGCCTTGGCCGCAATCTCCAGCGAGACATTGAGGAAAGCATATTGATCGGCAATCACATCCGGCAATTTCTCGCGGCCGCGTCCGGTATGCATCAGGCAGAGCCCTGCCCCGGTTTTCGCGGCAATGTCGGCAATCTCCGGCTCGCGCTGCGCACCGTGCACGTCATTGATGATATGGGCGCCCGCCCGAACGGCAAGTTCCGCCGTCGAGGCGCGATAGGTATCAATCGAGATCAGCACGTCGGTGCGGGCAACCAGCGTCTCGATCACGGGCAGAACCCGTGCCTGTTCTTCCGCAGCGCTCACTTCGCGGGCATCCGGCCGGGTTGATTCCCCGCCCACATCGACGATGTGCGCGCCCTCCTCGATCGCCCGGAAAGCGTTGCGAATGGCATCGTCATAGCTCTCGTTCACGCCGCCATCGGAAAAGGAATCGGGTGTGACATTGATGATCGCCATCAGGCATCCGTCGGTAAGGTCGAGGCGACGGCCATGAGCCAGTTGCCAGATCGGGGCGCGGTTTTTCATCTCGCGTCTTGCTCTTTCATAAAAGGAGGGCGTCATAAACCTTTTCGGCACATTGCCCGCGGTTTCGCCTTGCACTTCACGTGCCTATGCCGCAAGGTTCGCCGCAGTTCAACCTCGCGGATAAGACCGAATGTCATTTGCCCTGCGGCGTCCATGCCTTTTTGCACTTGCCTGTCTCTTCAGCTTCACCACAAGCCCGGCTTTTGCCGATGTGGTCACCAAGAAAAGCATTTCCTACTTCGCAATCGGCGGCAAGACGGCAACGGAACTGGACCGTGAGCTGATGCGCAACGGGCCGCTTCTGAAGTCGACGGGACATCGTCATCCGGGCGCAACCCGCATCCGCTTCGGCGGCGATGTGACCTACATGGAAAAAGGCGGGCGCTGCCGCGTCGCCAATGCCCGCGTTACGGTAACGACTGAAATCAAGCTGCCGAAGTGGAAGTATCGTGCGGGTGCCAACCGGCAGCTCGCGCTGCTTTGGGATACGCTCTCTGCCGATATCCGCAGGCATGAGGAGCGACACGCGGAAATCGCGCGCAATCACGCCCGCCAGATGGATGCCGCCATTCGCGGCCTTTCCTCATCCGAGGATTGTTTCGAGATGCAGGACCGCGTGGCAGAGGTTTCATCCCGTGAGGTCGAATCGCATGACAAGGATCAGGCCCGATTCGACCGGGTCGAGGCTGCGAACTTCGAAACCCGGATGATTCGCCTGCTGAAGAGCCGAATCGCTCGCTCAAATCCTTGATATTCAACAAGTACCGTCAAAACAATTGCGCGCTTCGATGCAGGCTGAAACTTGTGTCAAGCTGAATACAATTGCGTCGAATAACTGGTAAAATCTGGTTATTCAAAAAATATATTTAACAAACTATAGTTGTTCCCATGAGTTTGGTTCCCCCGTTTCCCAGTTCTCCTGGTGCGTCCGAGAGCCGCAGGCGTTCTCCTCCCTCGCCCTGCAGGCGACGCACCCACTTAGCCTCGCCGGTCCTTAGCGGACGTGAAGCGAGGCTTTTTTTTTGAGGTTTTTCAGGGAACGACTTGATCAGCCCTGACGCTCGGGCACATGCACAACGAGGCCATCCAGCTCAGGCTTCATCTTGATCTGGCAGCTGAGACGCGAGGTGGGACGCACGTCAAAAGCGAAGTCCAGCATGTCCTCTTCCATGGCTTCCGGCTGACCGACCGCCGCCGTCCAGGCATCATCCACATAGACATGACAGGTGGCGCAGGCACAGGCACCGCCGCATTCTGCCTCAATGCCGGGAACGGAATTGCGCACGGCATTTTCCATGACGGTAGATCCGTCGGCAACATCCAGATCATGGCGGGAGCCGTCGAAAGCGACGATGGTCAGTTTGGTCATCTGATCAGAAATCCGGTGGACTGTCTTTGCGGGGAGGCCTTCTTCCCCCAAAACAGCGCGCGCGTCAACCACGCGCAGCGCCACAGGATGCCGCAGCGCCGGGTTTTTCAGCCACGCCGCAAGCCTGGCAAAAGGCGTCGCCTGCCTCACGTTGAAACAGGCGCACGCGGAGGCTGTATCTTAACGGCACAGCTTCAGAATGAAGTTTTCGGCGGTGATGATCGCCTTGCCGGCATTGGCAACCAGCCCGGCATCGAATTCTTCGGTCTCAAGGCGCGAGGCCGCGGCCTCCACCTCATGGGCACCAACGGCTGCGGCAGCACCCTTGAGGCGATGCGCGACCGTGCGGGCTTTCTCTGCGTCCGCTTCCGCAAGCTCCGCAAGGCATGCACGCGCCTGCCGGGCAAAGATCTGAAGAACCTCGATTTCCAGGTTCTTGTCGCCCATGGTCTGCTTGGCCAGATGGACGAGATCAATCGGGCGGGTATGGATGGGATTATGGCTACGGAAGTTATCCGGTGCTTCGAACGCGACATTCAGCGCTGCCATGATGTTTTTCCTTGTTCTTATTTTCGCTGCGAGACCATTATGTGCCGCGGCGGGACGACATCCGGTTAAAACGGGGCGCTTTGATGTCGCAAAATGCATTTATGGTTAAGATCCGTTAAACCTCGGGCGCAGAAGGGGTTAACGGTCTCAAAATCCTTTAAAACATGTTAACAAACCGGCACGATGCCCCTGTGCACAGACGCGGCTTCATTGTGTCAAGGGTCAGGATGTGGCACTAAAGCATTGTAAATCTGGATAAAGGCGACGATCCCACCCCCCTGCCCGCCGAAATGGCAACCGGTTTCGGTCCATGAAACGCAGCAGGAGACGACGGATCAGGTATGGAGTGCCTTTGCTGGACCGGCGCGAATTTCCCTCGTGCCGCTCGTCCAACTTGCATCTCCGAACAGAAATGAGGCGACTTGCATGGCGAACGGAAGAGGCAGCGACCCGTCGGGCGAAAAGGCCTATCAGGCCCTCGAAGAAGCCCTGCAAATGAAATTCGACGAGAAGAACCAGAAGCGGGTTCCTCCCGTGCAGGCTGGTAGCCGGGAGGCAAATGTGGCTGAGAACATGAAGCAGCGTCCCAAGACCGCCGCGGAACAGCAGGCTGCCGCCCGCCGCCCGGGCCAGGACGGCGCACGCCCCATGCCGGACCCAAAGGGCCAGTCGCATCCGCCGGCCAATGATGGCCGCCGCTCGCCGACCGTCATGCTGAAATCGCTCGAAGGCGCGTCCATGGGCGCAGCGCTTCGCGGGGCAACGCTGGTTTCCCTCCTCTGGGCTGTCGCAGTCGCCGGCGCGGCACAGATGATGTTTTCTTCTGCCATCTGGCAGTTTTCCAGCGCGTCCGACATTTTCGGCCTGCCGCGCCTCGTGCTGGTCGTCCTGGCCATCGTGCTGCCGGTCATGCTGTTCTTCGCCTTTGCAATCATGATCGCCCGCGCACAGGACATGCGCAACGCCGCACGCTCCATGGCCGAACTTGCGCTTCGCCTTGTCGAACCGGAAAACCTTGCATCCGACCGCATCATGAATGTGGGTCAGGCCGTGCGCCGCGAAGTGTCGGCCATGAACGAAGGCATCGAGCGCACGATTGCGCGGGCCGCCGAGCTGGAGGCGCTCGTTCATTCGGAAGTGAATGCACTGGAGCGCAGCTACACGGACAACGAAATGCGCGTGCGTTCGCTCGTGCAGGAGCTGGGCTCCGAGCGCGAGGCGATTGCCAGCCACGTGGACCGCATCCGTTCCTCGATCATCGGTGCCAATGACCAGCTGAAGGAAGAAATGTCACTGGCAACCGAAGAGGTTTCCGTGCGTCTTGCGACCTCTGGCGAAGCCTTTGCGCAGATGATCGACACCCGCGTTGCCTCGCTGCTTGAAAAGTCTGATACCGCAGCGCAGGCGATCAGCTCGCTGCTGACCGGCAAGACCACGGCTCTGGTGGAAGCGCTGGACACGTCCGGCTTTGCACTGGCAAAGGAATTCGACAGCCGCCTCGAAGTGCTGAATGACACGATCTTCACCCGCGGACAGGAGCTGATCAACCATTTCGAGACCCGCGCCTCGACGCTCGACACCAATACCGAGCGGCTGAATGCGGCGCTTAACGAGCGCGCAAACCAGCTGAACGAAACGCTGATCGCCCGCACGCGCGAAATCAACGAGAGCCTGAACAACAGCCAGTCGGCAATTGCCGGCACGCTGGATGACGTGCTGCTGAAGCTGAATGCAACGCTGGACGACAAGGGCTCCACCTTCCGCCAGAACCTGCAGGCAACCGCCGACGAGGCGATCATGGACCTCGACGTGCGCTCCGGCTTCTTCGTGGAGCGCATGCAGGCCACGACCACGCAGCTTTCCACCGTGTTCGACGATCGCTTCGCCGAATTCTCGGAAGCCTTCGAGCAGCGCACCGGCACGCTCGACACCAAGCTCATGGAAAGCCTTGCCCGCATCAACGAGACGCTCTCCAGCGGCTCGGAATCCATGGACAGCATTCTGTCGACCAGCATCGACCGGCTCGGGGCGTCGCTCAACGATCAGTCCTTCGCGCTGGCAACCGCGCTTGGCACCGGCCAGGAAGTTATCGAAAACTCTATCGATGCCCGCGTACGGGAAATCACCTCGACGCTCGAAAATCGCTCGAACGAAATCACCACGGTGCTGGCGGATACGGCGCAGTCGATCAACAACAATCTGGCCGAACGCACCGGCGAGATTGCCTCGTCTCTTGGTGCGCGGGCGGAAGAATTCACCCGCACGCTCAACGAAAAGACGAGCGAGATCACCTCCACCCTTTCCGACAAGACCTCCGAGCTTTCAAGCGAGCTCGATTATCGCACGATGGAACTGACCGCTGCTCTCGGCGCCCGCACCGAGGAAATCACCTCGGCGCTTTCCGGCAAGACCGAGGAAATCACCTCGGCGCTCAATGAAAAGACATCTGTGCTGACCAACGAGCTCGATTTCCGCACCATGCAGCTGACGGCCGCCCTGGGTGCCCGCACGGAAGAAATCACCGCTGCCCTTTCCTCCAGCACCGAGGAAATGAGCACGTCGCTTTCCAACCGCATGCAGGATATGAATGCATCGCTGGAAAGCCGCACCCGCGAGTTCAAGTCGGTGCTCGATCACCGCGCCGAGGAAATCACCTCCGCCCTTGCGACCCGCACGGACGAGATTTCCGGTGCCCTGCTTTCCGCCCAGCTGAACATCGGCATGGTGATGGAAGAGCGCGGCGCAACGCTGGTCGAAGCCATCGAGACGAATGCCGGCGGCATTGCCGAACGCCTGACGGCGCTCACGGAAAATGCGCAGACCGCCATCAGCGATACGCTGGCACAGCGCGCCGATGCCCTGGAACAGTCGCTCGAACAGGGCCGCAGCCGCATTGAAAACACCATGGCCGTGCGGGCCGAGCGGATGGTCGATGCGCTGGAAGCCAGCCGCGGTGACCTTGCGAAGAACCTCGACAAGAAGACGGCGGAACTGACCGACGCGATTTCCGAAGGCACGCTTATGCTCGGCCTTTCGCTGGAAACCCAGGTGGCAACCGCCATCGAAGGCGTGGCCGAAGCCGAAAGCCGGATTTCCAGTGCGCTGGAAGCCAAGAGCCAGTCGATCCGCTCGGTTTACGAAGAAAACGAACGCCGCCTTATGGACGTGCTCGACGGTTCGGCAGACCGCCTGCAATCCACCATCGTGGATGGCAGCCGCCGCATCGAAAGCACGATTTCCGGCAGCCTCAGCCATATCGACGGCTCTCTCTCGACCGGCGCGCTGCAGATGGAAGAGACGCTGAATTCCGGCATCAGCCGCCTTACCGGCTCGCTGGACAAGACGGCAGGCGAGCTTGCGACGACCGTGATGACCGGCGTCAGCCAGATTCAGGAATCGGTCGAAGGCGGTTACGACAATATTTCCCGCTCGCTGACCAGCACGCATGAAAACATCCGCTCGGTCATCGAGAACGGCCAGATCAACATCGACCGGACGCTGACCGAATCCAGCAAGTATCTGGAAAGCGTGCTGACCGAGCAGACGACCACGCTCGGCACCACGGTCGCGACCAGTGCCTCGATGCTCGAGCTTTCGCTCGAAGACCAGACATCGACGCTGCGCAAGTCTATCGAAATGGCAACGCAGGATATGGAAGGCCGCCTGCGCGGCACGGCGGGCGTGATCGCAAGCCAGCTTTCCAATGCCGCCATCGACGTGAACAGCGCCGCGACCAATGCCACGCAGAAGGTCGAGGAAACGGTCAACATGCTGGCAACCCGTCTGGTGGAAACCGGCAATCGTGTTGAAACCGGTCTCGGTGCCATCGAGGGCCGCATTGCCGAGGGTGTCACCAATGTGTCGCTGCAGATGGATGCAGCAAACCAGATGTTCAGCGAAACGCTGAACGAGCGCGTGCAGGATATCGAGCGCGTCAGCATGGTCGCGACCGGCCTGCTCAGCGACATCATGGAAAGCCGCACCGAGGTCATCGACCAGCGCTTCGGCCAGTTCAACAGCGCGCTGACCACCGGTCTCGACACGGTCAACCGCACCATTGATGAAAAGGCAGTGAGCCTCGCTGCATCCCTGCGCAGCGCCGTTGCCGATGCCGCAGGCAATCTCGAAACGGAAGTGGCGCGCACGGCCGAAGTGCTGGCACAGGCAAGCGACAGCTTCGTCGAAAAGGTTGGCCAGAAGAACGTGGAATTCACCCAGTCGGTGGAAGAGCGTTCCGAGCGGATCGTGAGCCGCGTCACCGAATCGCAGAACCGTCTTGCAGCCCAGGCGGCATCCGTGGCGGAAACCTTCTCCGTTGCCGGCAATGCCATCGTGAACAAGGTGAGCGAAGCCGAAACGCTGGTGAACAATCAGGTACAGGCGATTACCGATGCGCTTTCGGGCGCGGAACGCACGCTGTCCGAGCAGGGCGAAGCGATCCGCGGCAGCCTTGCCAATACCAGCGCCGAGCTTTCCTCGACCCTTTCGGATGTGGAGCGCGCGCTTCAGACCCGCAACGAGGCGATCCGCACCAGCCTGGAACAGCGCGCCATCGAGATCGATGCCACGCTCTCGCATGTCGACAAGGCGCTGGAAGCGCGGGGCAATACGGTTCGCTCGGCACTCGACGAGCGCACCCGCGAGCTCAACTCCATGCTGTCCGAGCGCTCGAGCGAGCTTACGCAGATCATCGAAGAGAAGATGCTGCCGGTCATCGAGACCTATGCTGCGACCGGCCGAGAGGCCGCAGAGCATATGGCGATGTCCGTCCGCTCCAATGCAGAGCGTCTGCGGCAGGAAAATGCGGCCCTGATGGAGGCGATGACCCAGCGCGCCGAAAACACCGCCCGCACCATGTCCAGCCTCGAGAACACGCTGGCCACCAGCGTCAACGGCCTCATCGACCGTCTGGCCCAGAGCAATTCCGGCATTGCCGAAACCGTCAGCAAGGCAAGCGACGACCTGCGCGGCGTCAACAATGCCATGGATGCAGCGGCAGGCCGTTTTGCCACCTCCGCCGAACAGGCCGCAGAGCGCATCGGCGCCTCCACCCGCTTCCTTGAAGGCAAGGTGGATGCGCTTTCGGCAATCTCGTCGGATACGCTCGGCCAGGTTTCCAGCATCGTCTCGCGCTTCTCCGATCATTCCAAGGTGCTCGGTCAGGCCTCCGAACTGCTGTCGGCTGCCCAGTCGAACCTTTCCAACACGCTGGAAGACCGCGAGGAGGCGCTTCGCCAGCTCGCAGCCGGTCTGGTGCGCCGTTCGGAAGAAATCGGTGGCACCATGCGCGGCCTCGGCGAGATGGTGGAAGGGGCCTTCGACCGCGCCGAACAGCGTTCGAGCAATCTCTCGTCCAACCTCCGCCAGGGCTTCCAGAGCTCGTTCGCCGATGTTGGCCGCGTGCTGACGGATGCGGAAAAGCGCACGATGCAGGTGGCCGAAAGCCTCCGCGAAACCATGGCAAAGGCCGGTCAGGATGCCAGCCAGTCGCTCGAAACCTCGTTCAGCGATGTGGGCCGCCTGCTTTCCGAAACCGAGAAGCGCTCGGCCATGGCTGCGGAAAACCTGCGCAACACCGTCTCCGGTGCCGCCCAGAACGCCAACCAGATGCTCGACGGCGCCTTCAGCGAGGCGGAAAAGCGCGCAAGCAGCCTGTCGGAACGCATGCTCACCAGCCTCAACGGTTCGCTCAGCGAACTCGATCAGGTGCTGGAAGCAACCGCCCGCAAGTCCGGCAACGCCGCGTCTGCCATGCGCGAGGTTCTGCGCCAGGCCGTGGAAGAGGCGGTCGCCCGCTTCGATGGCGCGACCGAGGAAATCCGCCGCTCGGCCAGCGAGATCCGCAAGGAACTCGACATGACCCGCAGCGAGCTGAAGCGCGGTGCCTTCGACCTTCCGGAAGAAGCCAAGGAAAGTGCGGCCGCCATGCGCCGCGCCGTGGCAGAGCAGATCAAGGCGCTGCAGGACATCTCGCAGATCGTCGGCAAGTCCACCCGCCAGTTCGAAATCTCGGACAGCACCTCGCGCAGCATGGCTTCGGCACCAGTCGCAAGCCGCCCGGCTCCGGCCCCTGCCCCTGCTCCGGCTCCCGTACAACCCGCGCCGAGCCGCGTGCTTGCCGATGACGGCATGGAGCTTCGTGGCAGCCTGCCGATCGAGCGTCAGCCCGAACCTCGCCGCGAGCCGGTGCGTGAAACCCGCCGCGAACCGCAGCCGGAGCCGCGCATCGAAATGCGGCCTGATCCGCGTGCCAGCGAAACCCGTGGCAACGAAGGCGGTGGCTGGATCAGCGACCTTCTGCGCGGCGCCTCGCGTGACGAGGAAGAAGCGCCCGTAGCGCGTGGCATGCAGCAGACGGCAAGCCCGGCGGCCCGCAGTGTCGCCGAGGCTGCGGCACCGCGCAGCACCGATCCGCGCAACCCGCGCCATATGGTGGAATCGCTGAACTCGCTTTCGGTCGATATCGCCCGCGCGATCGATCATGATGCGTCTGTCGATCTGTGGCGGCGCTACCAGCGCGGCGAACGGGATATCTTCACCCGCCGCCTCTACACGCTGAAGGGCCAGCAGACCTTTGACGACATCAAGCGCAAGTATGAGCGTGAGCCGGAATTCCGCACGGCCGTTGACCGCTATATCGCCGATTTCGAAAAGCTGCTGGGTGACGTGGCCCGTACGGATCGCGACAAGACGATCACCCAGTCCTACCTCACCTCCGATACCGGCAAGGTCTATACGATGCTTGCCCACGCTTCGGGCCGTTTCAGCTGAGCAACCGGATTGACTGTCGAGACATGAAAACGGCGCCTCACGGGCGCCGTTTCTGCATTCTGTGATGGAAAAAGAGAAAACTCAAAGTGTCGCCAGCACCCAGCCGACGATATCGCCGGACACCTTGGCGAACGAACGGTCGAGCGCCTTGACGAAAGAGGCATTGCCGGAACCGGCAGGCGTATCCGCATGGAAGGTCCGCTGCGCCCGGATTGCACCATTGCGGTCATTGAGGAGCTTCACCGAAAGCTCGACGCGAGCCACGGCCCCGCTGCCGCCGACAATTTCGAAGGCGCGGATATCGGTGACGATCTGGTCGTCAATCGCAAGCCCCTCGCCCGGCTTGCCAACGCCCGCGAGCTTGCCGGTATTTTCGAGCGCCTGCACCAGCCGTGCCTGCACGAGACGCGGCAACCGGTCAGCCCATTGAGCCTTGGCGAGATACTGGATTTCCGAGCCGGAAAGACGCACCACGATCTGGTCGCTGTCGAGCGCCTTCACCGCGGTCGGTTCCGTCACCAGAACCTGCCGATGACGAGCGGGTGCCCTGGTATCGGCGGTCATGGCCGACAGGTCATAAGTATCCGGAACCGAGCCGGTGCCGCAGCCGGAAAGAAGGGTGAGCACTAGTCCGAGTGTCAGGGCGCTGCCTTTTGCTCGGCCTACCGCGCGTTTTGCCGGAAACAGCTGTTCAATCACTGCATTCGCCCTCACCGCCTGATACGCCCATCATATTTCTTCACCTGATCCCCACCGAAAATCAGCCGCTGCGGATTCCGGTCGAAATTGGTGATGGTCTGGTTCAGATCCTGAACCGTGCGGCGGGTCTCGCCCACCAGCGTCTCCACATCCTTGAGGCCACTATCGGAGAAGCGCGAGAGATTGTCGGCAATCGGGCCGATCTTCGCGTTCATCGTATCGGCAAGCTTGCCAAAGCTCTGCACGGCCTTCTTTGCCTCGGCAATCAGCGACTGGCTGTCGCCTGTGCCCAGCAAGCCGTCGACCTTCACCAGAATGCCATCCACCCGCTTGGAGGATTCGTTCAGGCGTGAGGACATGGCGGCAAGATCGGCCACCATCTGGTCGATTTCCTTGCGGCGCTTGCCGATGTCATCCGTCACGCCGCGAATATCGGCCACCGCCTTGCGGGCGTCACCCGCCGCAGCAGAGACATCATCCAGCGTTTTGCCGGCCTTTTCCGGATCAAGTGCGGCAACCAGCTTGTCCACGCGGGCAAGCGTCTGGTTGGCGTTGTCGCCGAGCTTGCGATAGCTTTCCGCCGTCGCATTGATGCGATCCATGGTTTCGCCGATGCGGCCGGAGGCATCTGCCAGATCCTTGCTCACCTTTTCCGCGTTCGAAAGAACCGTATCAACCTTCTTCTGGTCAACGGACCTGATCAGCGATTCCGCCGCCGTCAGCGTTCCATCCAACTTGCCGGAGACTTCTGTGACAGTCTTTGAAAGCGCGCTCACACTCTTCAGGAAATCATCCACACCATCGGCATTGTCCGACAGCGCCTTGGAAAAATGCTCCGCATTCTTCACCGTATTGGTCAGCGGCCCGCGCGAATCCGCAACGAAGCCCTGAATTTCGCCAATCGCCTTGTCGGCGCGGCCGAGAATCTTGTCGGCGGTCGCAAGCAGATTGGTGACACTCGACTGATCGGCCATCAGAACGGCGCGCTCGCCCTTTTTGCGGGCTTCCTTCAGAAGGTTTTCCTCGCCGGTATTGCCGCCAGAGAGTTCCACATAGGCAGCCCCGGTCAGGCCCTGAATTTCAAGGATCGCCTTGGTGGAGCGGTAGATCGGCGCATCGGCACTCACTTCCGTGAAGGCAACAGAGAATTGCGGGTCCTCGGCATCAATCGCGAGCGAACGCACGGTGCCGATGGAAATGCCATTGAAGCGCACAGGCGAGCCGACCGAAAGACCATTGGCCGAGCCCGGAATGCGGATCACCAGCTCTTCCATAGGCCCGCCCCGACCATACTGCGCCATCCAGTAGACAAAGCCGAAGGCCGCCGCGATGACAATCAGGGCGAAAAATCCGACAATGGCATAATTGGCTTTGGTTTCCATGATCCGATCAATGCTCTCCGGAATCACGCACTATCGAGCGCGCGCGCTTGCCGCGGAAATAGGACTGCACCCACGGGTCGTCGAAAGCAAGCATGTCTTCCACCGTGCCTTCCACCAATACCCGTTTCTTCCCGAGCACGGCAATACGGTCACACACGGAAAACAGGCTGTCGAGATCGTGCGTCACCATATAGACCGTCAGTCCCAGCGTGTCGCGCAATTGCGCAATCAATTCATCAAATTCCGCAGCACCGATTGGATCAAGCCCCGAGGTTGGTTCGTCAAGAAAGACGAGATCCGGGTCGAGCGCCAGCGCGCGTGCAAGCGCCGCACGCTTGATCATGCCGCCCGAAAGTTCGGACGGATATTTATCCGCGGCGTCGGGTGCAAGACCGGTCAGCGCAATCTTGAGATGTGCCAGCTCATCCATCAGCTTCTGCGGCAGGTCGAGATATTCGCGCATCGGCAACTGGATGTTTTCCTTCACCGTCAGCGACGAAAACAGCGCCCCGTGCTGGAACAGCACGCCGAGCCGCATGTCCATCGCCGTGCGTTCATTGTCCGACAACTGGTCATAGTCCGCTCCCAGAATGCGGATCGTGCCGGACCGGCGCGGAAGAAGGCGCAAAACTGTGCGCATCAGAACCGATTTGCCTGTACCGGAAGCCCCGACAAAGCCGAGGATTTCGCCGCGGCGCACATCGAGGTTCAGACGATCGAGCACCAGCTTCGGGCCAAAACCCACGGTGAGGTCCTGCACAGAGAGGACCAGCTCGGAGGTTTCGGAAGGGGCGGGTCTCGATGTCATGTCAGAACCCGATCGCAGCGTAGAAAATGGCAAACAGGCCATCCATGAGGATGACGACGAAGATGGATTTGACCACGGAGGCCGTCACCTGCTTGCCGAGCGATTCCGCGCTTCCGCCCACCTTCAGACCCTCCACGGCGGCAACAATGCCGATCACCAGAGCCATGAAGGGCGCCTTCACCATGCCGGAAATCAGTGTGGAAAAGGCAACCGCCTCATGCAGACGGGTTAGAAAGACTTCAAACGTGATGCCGGAATAGGCCCAGGCGACGACAGCGGCGCCGGCAAGGGCCGCGAAATTCGCAACGATGGTGAGAAGCGGCAGAACAACCGCGAGGGCAGCAAGTCGCGGGAAAATCAGCACGCCGACCGGGTTCAGACCCATCACCAGCAGCGCATCCACCTCCTCGCGCATCTTCATCGAGCCGATTTCGGCGGTGATTGCGCTGCCGGAGCGACCGGCAATCATGATCGCGGTGAGAAGCACGCCGATTTCCCGCAGTTGCAGGATGCCCACGAGATCGACCACGAAGATTTCCGCGCCGAAGTAACGCAGCTGGAACGCCCCCTGCTGGGCGATGATGGCCCCGATCAGGAAGGACATCAGCAGGATGATCGGCACGGCGCGCACGCCCATATTGTCCATCTGGGTCACGACGGCGGCGGGTGAAAGACCGCTTTTGCGACCGAATTTCAGCTGCGCACCCCGAACAGCAGCACCCACGATATTCATCGCGGAAAGCACATCGTCCCAAAAGGCATAGGCGAGTTTGCCCGCTGGCGAGAATATGCGCGCGAAAAGGCTTTCGGCCTCGCCTTTGTAGACGGGGATATCCGGCAGTTTCTCCGGCAGCGCTTCCAGAAGTTCGGCGGTCGGATCGGAAAGGCCGAGCAGCATCACCTCGCCACCTGCGGCCCGGTGCCGGTTCATCGCCTGCTTCAACACCCAGGCACCGCTTGTATCGATGCCTTCCAGCCCGGAGAAATCCATCACCATCCGGGCCTTTGCCGGTGAAAGGCGGGCGAGCAGCTTTTCCAGCTCCGGCAACACCGGCGGCAGGCCGGTATTGCGCCAGCTCCCGGTGATTTTCAGCCGCAAACCTGCGCCCGCGCCCAGAGGTTCGGCAGCAATTCCGGCTAGGGTAGAGGGGGCCTTGCTCACCTCGGGCATACTCTCGGGCGCTGATTCATCTCCAGAGCTTTACCACAAGTTAACCACGGCAAGGCGGAAAATACCGCGCTTGCCGTTGTTTTCTCCCGGCTTTTCAGCCGCCACCGGCTGCTACCGGCCTGCGGCTCCAGCCGAAGGCGGCAACCGCAATGCCGATCAGCGCGATCACGGCCATGATCTGATAGGCAAAGACGCCGAATTGTACATTGAGATAGCCGGAGATGAAGGTGACACTCGCGGTGAACATGCCGTTATAGAAATAGTAGTTGCCCTGCGCGGTTGCTTCCTGCTCGCCGGAGACGGTCTCCACGATCAGCCTCTGGATGCCGATGTGGCAGAAACCGAAGGTGAGCGCATGCATCACCATCAGGCACAGGAACCAGCCGTAGCCGGTCGGATAGGGAAACAGGATCCAGCGCAGCACCGCAACGCTTGCACCAATGCCCATCAGCGACCAGGCCGAGAAGCGCTGGTGCAGGCGCTTCGAGAACAGGAATGTCAGGATTTCGGCGAGCACGCCGATTGACCACAGGAAGGCGATATCGGTGCCGTTGAAGCCGAGCTGCATCCAGTGGATCGAGGCGAAGGTATAGAGCAGGCCATGGCTGCCCTGCACGATGGAAATGCCGATCATCCCGAATTGCAGATCGGCACGCCGCAGATTGCGCCGTCCTGCAGCGCCGGAAGCCGTCGGGCTGTATTTGCGCGCCCTGCCCGTTCTTGGCGCGATGATGCCCATCACAACCATGGACGAGAAGCCGAACACCATGCCGGGCAAAACGATCATCCCACCCCATTGCTGTATCGCGAAACCACCGACCAGCGTGGTGATGATGAAGGCAACCGAGCCCCAGAGCCGCATGCTGCCATAATCATAGGCCCAGCGGCGAACACCTGTCAGAAACAGCGAATCCGCAACCGGCACGTAAGGCGCATAAACTATGGCCTGCGCGGTGTAGATCAGGAGGATCGGCCAGAATTCTTTGGTCAGGAACAAGGCCAAAGCCGTCATCAGCGACAGGAAAGCCGAAGAAATCAGCACCCAGGCGCGATCCGGCAGCCGGTCGGCCACCATGGTCAGAACCGGCATCAGGATGATGCGGACGATCTGCGGCACCCCGAGAATGGAGCTGATCTCCACATCGGAAAAGCCAAGGTCTTTCAGGAAAACGGAAAAGTAGGGCAAGCCGAAGCCGTTCACCACCATGGCGGCGCAGAAGACAAGGGCAGTGCGGGTTCGATACCAGGGCGGCGGCGGCGCTGGCGCGATTTCAGGTAGGGTCATGGCAAGGCCTGCAACGGGCGCGAGGAATGCCGAAAGTAGCAGGCGCCCATGATTCTCTTTAATCTTATCAGCAGTCAGCCCAGCGGGAAAATCCTAATCGATTAGATCATGACTGCAAGATTTTGCATGCCGGATTATGCCGGAAAATCGACCCGAGCGGTCAATTGGCTTGTTTACATTCGTGTCGCGGGTCTATTTCAATATCCTGATTGCGTCAGAAAACGGAGAATCGTTGCCCATGGCTGGTGCCGAGAAGGAAAATCCGGGTGTGGATGCCGCGCGCGCGGATCTGGATGAACAGGCCTTGTTCTATCACCGCTATCCCGGCCCCGGTAAGCTCGAAATTCAGGCCACCAAACCACTTGGCAACCAGCGCGATCTCGCACTGGCCTATTCGCCGGGTGTTGCCGCTCCCTGTCTTGCCATCCGCGACAATCCGGAACAGGCCGCCGATTACACCGCGCGCGGCAATCTGGTCGCCGTGATCTCGAACGGCACCGCCGTGCTTGGCCTTGGCAATATCGGCCCCCTCGCCTCCAAGCCGGTTATGGAGGGCAAGGCCGTGCTCTTCAAGAAATTCGCCGGGATCGATGTATTCGATATCGAAATCCAGGCGCCGACCGTTCCGGAAATGGTCAGCACCATTGCCGCACTTGAGCCGACCTTCGGCGGCATCAATCTCGAGGACATCAAGGCGCCGGAATGTTTCGAGGTGGAGCGGCAGCTCCGCGCGCAGATGAATATTCCGGTCTTCCACGATGACCAGCACGGCACGGCGATCATCGTCGGCGCGGCAGTGATGAATGCGCTGGAACTGGCAGGCAAGTCGCTCGCCGATGTGAAGATCGTGGCCTCGGGTGCGGGCGCTGCCGCCCTTGCCTGCCTCAACCTGCTCTGCCTGCTTGGCGCGAAACGTGAAAACATCTGGGTGCACGATATCGAGGGCCTGGTTTACAAGGGCCGCGAAGTGCTGATGGATGAGTGGAAATCCATCTATGCGCAGGAAACCGACAAGCGCTCGCTCGCAGAAAGCATCGACGGCGCCGATGTGTTCCTCGGCCTTTCTGCGGCAGGCGTTCTCAAGCCGGAACTGCTCGCAAAGATGGCGGAAAAGCCATTGATTCTGGCGCTGGCCAATCCGGTTCCGGAAATCATGCCGGCACTCGCACGCGAGGCGCGGCCGGATGCGATGATCTGCACAGGCCGTTCGGATTTTCCGAACCAGGTCAACAACGTGCTGTGCTTCCCCTATATCTTCCGCGGGGCGCTGGATTGCGGGGCGACCACCATAAATGAAGACATGAAGATGGCGGCCGTACGGGCCATTGCAGCGCTTGCCCGCGAGGAAGTCTCGGAAGTGGCCGCCAAGGCGCTATCCGGCGAGACGCCGGTTTTCGGTCCGAACTACCTCATTCCCTCGCCCTTCGATCCGCGCCTGATCCTGCGCATTGCGCCAGCCGTTGCCCGCGCGGCGGCGGAAAGCGGTGTCGCAGCACGGCCGATCGTGGATTTCGAAGCCTATATGGACAAGCTGAACCGCTTCGTCTTCCGCTCGGGCTTCGTGATGAAGCCGATCTTTGCCGCTGCGAAAGTGGCGGAAAAGAAGCGGGTGATCTTCTCCGAAGGCGAAGACGAGCGTGTTCTCCGCGCCGCCCAGGTGCTGCTGGAGGAAAAGATTGCCGAGCCGATCCTGATCGGCCGTCCGGACATTCTCGAAAGCCGCCTCAAGCGTTTCGGCCTGCGCATCCGCCCAAATGTGGATTTCGAGGTGGTGAACCCGCAAGGCGATCCGCGCTTCCGCGACTATGTGGATGATTTTCTGGCACTCGTCGGGCGCCGCGGGGTTATCCCCGATGCGGCACGAACCATCGTGCGCACCAACACGACCGTGATCGGGGCGCTTGCCGTGCGGCGCGGCGAGGCAGATGCGCTGATCTGCGGTCTGGAAGGCCGCTATGAAAAGCATCTGCGCGACGTGCGGCAGATCATCGGCAAGCGCGAAGGCGTGCTGGAGCTCTCGGCACTCAGCCTTCTCGTTTCGCAACGCGGCGCGACCTTCATGACCGATACCTATGTGACCTTCAATCCGAGTGCGGAGGAAATCGCTTCGATGACGGTGCTGGCAGCGGCGGAAATCCGGCGCTTCGGCATCACGCCCAAGGCGGCGCTTGTATCCCATTCCAATTTCGGCTCCCGCGAGTCCGAAAGTGCGCGCAAGATGCGCGATGCGCTGGCGTTGGTGCGCGACATGGCGCCCGATCTCGAAGTCGATGGTGAAATGCATGGCGAAACCGCGATTTCGGAAATGCTGCGCCTCAAGGTGATGCCCGCAACCACGCTTACCGGCGAAGCAAATCTTCTGGTCTTCCCGACGCTCGATGCGGCCAATATCACCATGGGGGTTACCCGCGCCATGACGGACGGTCTGCATGTGGGGCCGATCCTGCTCGGCACCGCCCTTCCCGCCCATATTCTTGCCCCGTCGGTCACTTCGCGCGGGGTGGTGAACATGGCCGCTCTCGCGGTGGTCGAGGCCTCGCAACCGGCCTGAACTGACGTAAGGGAAAGTGATCGCACCACAGGCCTTCCCGTTGGGTAAACAGGCCTGTGGACCGATGGTTTCGCGTTAAGGTAAATATCAGGCACCATTTGCCAGAACGGACAACCGGCGGCATTGTCGGGCTGTCTTCCACATCCGGAACTTTCAACGCCCGATCCGCTTTTTCAAAAGCAGATCGAGGGTGGGAAGTCCCGCATCCGGAAGCACGCCCCTGCCCCGCCGGAGTTTTTGCCATGTCCCGCCGCACCGCCGTTGCCCTGCTCGTCCTGCCTTCGATTGCGCTTGCATCGGTGGCGGAAGCATCGGCACTGTGTGACCAGCTTTCGGCCCGTCTTGCCCAGATGCCGCAGGTGATTGGCGCGACCGAGCAGGCCAATGCCAAAGCCCGGAGCACCTTCCGGCTGAACGAACTGGAGCGCGCGGTTCGTCATGACATGCGCCGGATGCAATGCCCGAGCGACAGCGTGATCACCATCGGCGCCGACAACCAGAGCGAATGCGACGGGCTGCGTGAAGAGCTTTCCGGCATCCGCCAGCAGCTCGCCGAGCTCGAATCCTTTGAGCCGACACTCACCCATACGATTGATGACGGATCGGGCCTTTCCACATCGCTCGTGCGCCAGATGCAGGCGGCAGGCTGCAGCATCAAGGGCAGCCAGATGGATGTGGAGGTGATTGGCGGCAACGACAATCAGGCCCCGGTGACACGCATCGAGGTCAGCGCGGCAGATACCGGCACGATGTCGGACGACCAGCAGCTTGCAGCTCTCTTCCGGCAAGACCCGGAACAGGATTATGGCGTGCCGGAAGATTACGGCATGATCGATCTGACCAGCCGCGATGCCGATCCGTCTGAACAGCCGGTAGCGCGCTTTGTGCCGCTGCCGGACATCAAAAGCGAAACGCTGCGCCCGCAACTCCAGCCGAAATCGCCGCAGGTTATGACACTTGAGCAGCCGCAGATCCTGCGTGACTATGATCCGAACGACAAGAAGGTTCGCCGGGTCGGCCCGGCCTTCCTGCCGGATCAGGAACAGGCAATCGACCTGCGCCACCCGCAGGATGCACCGGCGGCCAACTGATCAGCCGCCCCAGCGCTCCTCGAAAATCAGCTCTTCCAGAGGCAGCCGCTGCCGCCAGCCCTTAACCGCCAGTTCCGGCTCGCGGTAAAGTTCGTTCACGTATCCGAGGCAGAGCCAGGCGACGATTTCCACATGCTCGGGAATGCCGAAGATGGCACGCACATCGCGGTCATGGAAGATACTCACCCAGCCGACGCCTACCCCTTCCGCCCGCGCTGCGAGCCAGAGGTTCTGCACGGCGCAGACTGTGGAATAGACATCCATGCGCGGATTGTGGGTCCGCCCCAGCACAACCTTGCCGCCTCGGGTCGGGTCGCAGGTCACACAGATGCTGAGCGGGGCTTTGAGAATACCTTCGAGCTTCAGCGACCGGTATTTGTCGCGCGCTTCGCCGGTAAACATGTCGGCTGCCTCGCGGTTCGCCTTGTCAAAAGCCTCCCAGACGGCACGGCGCTTTTCCTCGCTGCGCACAAGCAGAAAATTCCACGGCTGCATGAAACCCACGCTAGGGGCAGAATGGGCCGCCTTCAGCAGCCGGTTCACCACATCATCGGATATCGGGTCGGGCAGGAACTGGTCGCGCACATCGCGGCGGGTTTCGATGGCGCGGTAGACGGCGGCTTTTTCATCATGGGTGAATTCACCCGCCGCCACGAGGGCGTGGTTCAAGGAAGCGTGCATCGTTATTCCCCAACAATGCGGGCTCCCGCTCCGCTGTCCATGCGGCACGAGCTATGGCATCAGGCCGGTCTTCTGACTTGGCTTCAACCGCCCTGCCCGCCTTCCCGGATTGCTCCAGTGGCCGGGGCCGTGAGGCCCCGAGGGTCAAGACGTCCACCGCACAGCGTTGGGCACGTTCCGGATTTCAACCGGATTCCCGATTATCCCCCATCAATCGCGAAAGGGGCACCTGAATGGCCGTGTTATGGCGCGGGCTGCGCCAGCTGGCAAGAGGCTCAGCGATCACGGAACCGGTTGGTGATCGGATAGCGGCGATCGCGTCCGAAATTCTTGCGGGTGATCTTCACACCGGGTGCCGACTGGCGGCGCTTGTACTCGGCAATATAGAGCAGGTGCTCCACCCGATGCACCGTCGCCACATCATGGCCGCGGGCCACGATTTCCTCCACCGACATTTCCTTTTCCACCAGGCATTCGAGAATGTCGTCGAGCACCGGATAGGGCGGAAGCGAATCCTGGTCCGTCTGGTTCGGGCGAAGCTCGGCGGAGGGTGCCTTGTCGATGATGTTCTTCGGGATCACCTCGCCGCCCGGCCCCAGCGCGCCCGGCGGCAGATGCGCATTGCGCCAGCGCGACAGCGCATAGACCTGCATCTTGTAGAGGTCCTTGATCGGATTGAAACCGCCGTTCATGTCGCCGTAAAGGGTGCAATAGCCCACCGACATTTCCGACTTGTTGCCGGTCGTCACAACCATCGAGCCAAACTTGTTGGAAACGGCCATCAGGATCGTGCCGCGCGCACGGCTTTGCAGATTTTCCTCGGTGATCCCCTCCTCTGTACCCTCGAAGACTTCCGAGAGTGCAGACAGGAAACCTTTCACGGGCTCCTCGATCGGCACGATTTCATAACGGCAGCCGAGCGCCCTGGCGCAGGCTTCGGCATCCACCAGCGAGTCTCGCGAGGTGTATCGATAGGGCATCATGATGCAGCGAACGCGCTCTTCTCCCAGCGCATCGACCGCAATTGCCGCGCAGATCGCCGAATCGATGCCGCCCGAGAGGCCAAGGACCACATTGCGGAAGCCGTTCTTGTTCACATAATCGCGGAAGCCGAGCATGCAGGCGCGGTAATCCGCTTCCTGATCATCCGGCAGACGCGACATGCCGCCATCCCGGCAGGTCCAGCCATCCGCCTCGCGCGTCCAGGTGGTGACGTTCAGCGTTTCCTCGAACTGGCTCATCTGGAAAGCCATGGACTTGTCCGGATTGAAGGCGAAGCTTGCGCCGTCAAACACCAGTTCGTCCTGTCCGCCCAGCTGGTTGGCGTAGATGATCGGCAGGCCTGTTTCCAGAACATGCTTGAGCGCGATCTGGTGGCGGATATCCATCTTGTTGCGATAGTAGGGGGAACCATTCGGCACAAGCAGCATTTCCGCGCCGCTTTCCGCCAGCGTCTCGCAGACGCCGAGTTCGCCCCAGATATCCTCGCAGATCGGAATGCCGAGACGCACGCCGCGGAAATTCACCGGACCGGGCATCGCGCCAGCGCGGAAGACGCGCTTCTCGTCGAATTCCGAATAGTTCGGCAGGTCCACCTTGTCGCGTACCGCGACAATCCGGCCCTGATCGAGCACGGCGATGGAATTGTAGCGCCCGGTTTCGTCCTCGCGCGGAAAGCCGATGATGATGCCGGGTCCACCATCGGCAGTGTCCTCCGCCAGGCTTTCCACCGCAGCCTTGCAGGCCCGCATGAAGGCCGGCTTGAGCACCAGATCTTCCGGGGGATATCCGGCGATGAACAATTCGGTCATCAACAGCAGGTCCGCGCCCTGCCGCGCGGCATCAGCGCGGGCCTCGCGAGCCTTGGCAAGGTTGCCCTTGATATCACCAACAGTCGGATTGAACTGGCCGATGGCGATGCGGAACGTGTTTTTCAGGTCAGCGATCTCAGTCATGCCTAGGATTTAGCGCGGCGGCACCTGCTCCGCAATCTTCAGTGATGAATTTCAGCCGCACCGCCCGAACTAATTTCGGGGACAGATTTACCTAAACGACCGGTTCATCTGTCATTCATGACGGATATGTGACATTGGGATCACAAATTCATGACAGGTTCCGGAGCTTCCGTTGTCCTATTCAGAAGTGAATGTCATAGCCCTTGCGCAATACAAGGGACGATCTGCCGCTGCGCCAATCACGGCGGGAATGGCTGCGCGTGCCCTTCGGCTTGCCGCACAATTTGTTCTGTCCTTCGCCATCGTGCTTTCGGTGGAGCTTCTGTCGCGCTCTGACTATTCCGATATTCCGGACTTCTTCACCTCCACCCTGCGCCCGGGCTGGACCACCGTTGGCGTGGTGATGCTGGTGATGCTGACGCTCGATGCGCTGATCGGCCGTTTCATGATTTCGGCGCTGGTAACGGTGCCGCTTTTCCTGCTGCCTGCCTTCATATCCGGCCAGAAGCGGCTTTATCTGTCCGATCCCCTTTACCCCACCGATCTCGCCTTCGGCCGCCAGATCATGGAACTGATGCCGGCGATGGTGAAAGACCGTCCGGTGACGGCGACCCTGCTTGCGCTGGGCATCGTGGTGGGTGTGGTTGGCATTCTCTATCTGTCGCGCCTCGCCTGGCGTCGGCTGCCAAAGGTGCCGGTGAAAACCCGCGTGCTGACACTGGCGCTCACCGTGCCGGTGCTCGGCTTCTTCGTTTCGCTGATGGATTATTCCTCCTTCTCCTATATCCGTGACCGGCTTCAGGTCATTCCGATGATGTGGGACCAGAAGGAAAACTATCGCCATAACGGCTTCATCATGGCCTTCGCCTTCAATTTGCCCATGGCGAATATCAAGGCACCTGCAGGCTATTCACCCGATACGGTTTCGCAGATCGAGCCGCCGGTGACAGCGGTCACCTCGACTTCGAGCGAGCATCCGGACGTGATCATGCTGATGAGCGAGTCGCTCTGGGATGCGACGCGCCTGACCAATGTGACCATGTCGGCCGATCCGATGCCCTTCATGCGCGAGAACCTTTCGGGCCATGCCTTCTCGCCGGAATTCGGCGGCATGACACCCAATGTGGAATTCGAGGCGCTGACCGGCTTCTCGAATGCCTTCCTGCCCTATGGCAGCATTCCCTACCAGCAGTATATCCGGCACAAGATGCCGACCCTCGCGACCTTCTTCCGCAGCCAGGGCTATGCAGCCCGTGCCATCCATCCTTACGAGTCCTGGTTCTGGAACCGGGGTGAGGTTTACAAGGAATTCGGCTTCGAGGAGTTCAAGTCGCAGGAAAACCTGCCGGTGATGGACAAGCGCGGCATCTTCGCCTCGGACAATGCGCTCTTCCGCGAAATCATGGCGGAAGGCGATGCGATGGACAAGCCGTTCTTCTTCTTCTCCGTGACGCTGCAGGGCCACGGCCCCTATGAGCCGCATCGCTATCCGCAGAAGACCATCGATATCAACGGCTCCCTTCCCTCGGCTGAGCGCGAGGCGCTGAGCACCTACATCGAAGGTGTGAAGGAAAGCGACAATGCGCTGAAGATGCTGATGGACTGGGCGAAGAACCGCAAGCGCGAAACCATCATCGTGCTGTGGGGTGATCATCTGCCGCCGCTCGGCCCGGTCTACACGGCCTCGGGCTACATGCCGGAGCAGGTCGCGACCCGCAAGGCATCCGTGGACGTGATGAAGCAGCAGCACGAAACCCCGCTCATCGTCTGGTCGTCGAAGACCGGTCCGAAGAAGGATATCGGCACGATCAGCCCGTCGCTGATCCCCTACCATCTGGTGAAGATGGCAGGCTACGAACATCCCTACTACACGGGCTTCCTCGGCAAGGTGCAGGATAACTATGCGATCATCGACCGCTACCAGCTGGTCAGCACCGCCAATGTGCCTTCACCCGACTGGTCGCTGAACGGCAAGCCGGTCGATCCGCTGATCCGCGATTTCCGCTATCTGCAGCACGACATGATGTTCGGCAAGCAATATGGCCTGAAACGCTTCTTCCCCGGCCAACTGGCCGTGGCAGGCCCGGGAGCCTGATGCGGTTCGAAACAGAAAAGGCTGCGGGTGATCGCAGCCTTTATCGTCTGGCATTCAGTTTCCGGCCACCACGAGACCGGGCGGGCTGACATCATAGGCCGGAAGGCCGTCATCGATCTCGTAATAGTCGCCCTTGTCCTGACAGAAGATGTGATAGGCAAGCTTCATGCCCGTCGGCTTGTCGAAGGTTCCAGCGGTGATGGACGTATAGGTCTCGCTGTCCGCCTTCCAGAACATCACCGATCCGCAAGTGCCACAAAAGCCCCGGCGCGCGAAGGTACTCGCACGATACCATCGCAGATTGTCTTCCCCTTCCAGCGTAAGCTGATCATCAGCCACGTTGGTCGCGGCCAGAAAATGACCGGTCTGGCGGCGGCATTGCGAGCAATGGCAGGCCACCACCTCGCGCAGCTCGCCCCGTGCCTTGAAACGGACAGCGCCGCACAGGCAAGCGCCGCTATGGTTCTCTTCCATTGTTTTCCTCCTTCATGAACCGGTTTCACCCAAATGCTATGGGCGATACGAAAACAGGGCAAATGCCAAAAACTTGAATGGCTGTGGGTTTTTCTGAAGCACGGATCATGATAACCGGCGGTTGTTTGTAGCTTTGGTCACATACGCCATCGCATCCTGCATTGACGACAGCCTATCCACGAGACACGTCCCGCATGTTCGTTTCCATTGCCGCCCTTGTGATTGCCGCAGCTCTCGGCCTTGCCTGCTGGACCATGATATCTGAAGCCGCCCGAGGCGAGCGCTGGATCACTATCAGCCGCACCACAAAGCATCGCCCGGAGGCCATCTGGCAGCGGGTGGAAGAAAGCTGGACGAAGTCCGCGTTGACTTTCGAGCCGGTGCGTATTCTTCCGGAAAGCACGGCAGCGCAAAAGACATTCACCTTGCAGGTCGAGGATCACGAATTCCGAACAACGCTGCTGCGCCATCCGCCCGGTCTGCCACGCGAACTCGCGATCACCTGCCTCAGCGCCAATGGGGTTCCCTATCCGCTCGGGCGGGATCACCTGAAAATCTGGAGTGTCGAGCCTGCGGGCATCGGGGCCGTTGTGCGGATTGCTGTGAAGTTCCAGGCGCCGCCCGGCGCGATCATACAGGCAATTTTCACCTTTTCCCGCCAGCTTCGACTGATCGCAGGACCGTGAGGCAGAAACAGAAAGGGCGCCCGGAGGCGCCCTTTTTCGTTGATCATTCCGCCGCGGAAAGCCCGCCTGCTGCCATCCGCCGCTCGTCGCGCCCACCCTTCATGCGCTCGGCCAGAAGGAAGGCGAGTTCCAGTGCCTGGTCGGCATTGAGGCGCGGATCGCAATGGGTATGGTAGCGATCCTGCAGGTCTTCGGCCGTCACCGCGCGCGCACCGCCGGTGCACTCGGTCACGTCCTTGCCGGTCATTTCCACATGGATGCCACCTGGATGGGTGCCTTCCGAACGGTGGATCTGGAAGAAGCTTTCCACTTCCGACAGAACGCGCTCGAACGGGCGGGTCTTGTAGTTGTTGAGCGTGATCGTGTTGCCATGCATCGGATCGCAGGACCAGACGACCTTGCGGCCTTCCCGCTCGACAGCGCGGATCAGGCGCGGCAGATGCTCGGCAACCTTGTCATGGCCGAAGCGGCAGATCAGCGTCAGGCGACCCGGTTCATTGGCCGGGTTGAGGATGTCGATCAGCTCGATCAGCCCATCCGCAGACAGCGACGGACCGCACTTCAGGCCAATCGGGTTCTTGATGCCCCGGCAATATTCCACATGGGCATGGTCCGGCTGGCGGGTGCGGTCGCCGATCCAGATCATGTGGCCGGAGGTCGCATACCAGTCGCCCGAAGTGGAATCGACGCGGGTGAGCGCCTCTTCGTAGCCAAGCAGCAGCGCTTCATGGCTGGTGAAGAAATCCGTCTCGCGCAGCGCCGGCTGGTTTTCGGACGTGATGCCGATGGCACGCATGAAATCCATGGTTTCGCCGATGCGGCCTGCAAGCTTGCGGTAACGCTCGCCCTGCGGGCTGTCCTTGACGAAGCCCAGCATCCACTGGTGCACGTTCTCGAGATTGGCATAGCCACCCATCGCGAAGGCGCGCAGCAGGTTCAGCGTCGCGGCAGACTGGCGGTAGGCCATGACCTGACGCTCCGGAGCCGGCACGCGGGCCTCCTCGGTGAATTCGATGCCGTTGATGATATCGCCACGGTAGCTCGGCAGCGAAACGCCGTTGACCGTCTCGATATTCGAGGAACGCGGCTTGGCGAACTGTCCGGCAATACGGCCAACCTTCACGACAGGCAGCTGCGCACCATAGGTCAGCACGACGGCCATCTGCAGGAAGGCGCGGAAGAAGTCGCGGATATTGTCCGCGCCATGTTCCGCGAAGCTTTCGGCGCAGTCACCACCCTGCAGCAGGAAAGCATTGCCTTCCGCGACATTGGCGAGCGACTTGGTCAGGCGGCGGGCTTCCCCTGCAAAGACCAGCGGCGGAAACTTCGAAAGGCGTTCCTCGGTCACCGCAAGAGCGGCCTGGTCCGGATAGTCCGGAACCTGCTGGATCGGCTTGTTGCGCCAGCTGTTCGGGGTCCAATTCTGTGCCATGGTCTCACCTGTTTCTTACGCACCGGCCCCCTTCCGGGCCGGTTTACACGTCTGTTGATCGGGGGCTTATAGACAGTTACGAAAGTCTTGCAAAGCCGCCATTTGGCCATAAGGCCCGGCGGCTGCGCTTTTTATATCGATTTGATGCAGGCGGGCGGCGCTCAGCCGATCCGTTCGCCCTTCACCACCCGGTAGCTCGGGCTGTACATGGTGACGAGCTCTTCTGCTGCCGTCGGATGCACGGCCATGGTGCGGTCGAAATCATCCTTGGTGCAGCCTGCCTTGAGCGTGATGCCGAGAAGCTGCGCCATCTCTCCCGCATCATGGCCGAGAATATGGGCGCCCACCACCTTTCGGCTCGCCGCATCGACGATCAGCTTCATGATCATCTTCTCCGCCCGCCCGGAAAGCGTTGCCTTCATCGGCCGGAACTGGGCGCGATAGACCTCGATCTCCGGATAGGCCTTTGCCGCGGCCTCCTCGCTCAGACCGACCGTACCGATTTCCGGCTGCGAGAACACAGCCGTTGCGATCAGGTCCAGATCCGGCGAGGTCGGCTTGCCGCGATATTCCGTATCGATGAAGCACATGGCCTCATGGATCGCGACCGGCGTCAGCTGTATCCGGTCGGTGACATCCCCGAGCGCGAAGATCGACGGCACATTGGTGCGGGAATACTGGTCGACGATGATCGATCCCTTCCCGTCAGTCTTCACGCCCGCCTTTTCGAGCCCGAGGCCCTTGGTATTGGGATCACGGCCAAGCGCCAGCATCACCGTATCGACCTGCAGCTCGCCATGCGCCTTGGTACGCACACGGCGGCGACCATCGGCTTCCAGCGAAACCTCTTCGATCAGATCCTCGCAGAGAATGCGGATGCCCTTCGCTTCCATCGCCTCGTGCAGACCACGGCGCAGATCGTGGTCGAAGCGGGAGAGAATTTCCTTGCCGCGATAGATCAGCGTGGTTTCTACACCAAGCCCATGGAAGATATTGGCGAATTCCACGGCGATATAGCCGCCGCCCGCAATAAGGATCGAGCGCGGCAGTGTTTCCAGATGGAAAGCCTCGTTGGAGGTGATGCAGTGCTCATGACCCGGAAGGGCCGGATGATGGTTTGCCGAACCGCCAACCGCGATCAGGATGCGTTCTGCCGTGACCACCTTGCCGGTCGAAAGGATGCGCACGCTGTGCGGTCCCTCGATCTCTGCCCGGCTTTCGATGATCTCGGCCTTGGCATTTTCAAGACCCTTTCGGTAGAGCCCTTCCAGACGGGTGATTTCCCGGTCCTTGTTGGCAATCAGCGTCTTCCAGTCGAAACGGCTTTCGCCCACCGTCCAGCCAAAACCTGCGGCATCCTCGAAATGCTCGTGGAACTGCGAGGCATAGACGAACAGCTTCTTCGGCACGCAGCCGCGGATCACGCAGGTGCCACCGAAGCGATACTCTTCGGCAATCGCGACCTTCTTGCCCATCGAGGCGGCAAGACGCCCGCTGCGAACGCCGCCGGAGCCACCGCCGATAACAAAGAGGTCATAATCGTAAGCGGCCATGGCTTTCACTCCGGTCATTGCGTTCAGGTATTGTCACACTGATATAGGTGTTCGGTTCCAAAAATGAAAAGCCCGGACGATGCCGGGCTTTCAGATTTCACATCACATTTTTCGTGAAGACAATTACTGGGCAGCCGGTTCGGCAGCCTTGTCCTTGGCCACGGTTGCCTGCAGGGCCTTGTCGGTTTCGGCAGCGAGATCGCGCGATACGCCAGCGGTCCAGATATCGGCAGCCTTTGCCATTTCGCGGGAGGCAATCGGGCCATCGGCCAGAAGCTTCTTGCCGGCAGCAGACTGGTAGAAGGTGGTGATCGCGTTCAGCTCTTCAACCGAGAAGGTCTTGGCATAGATGGTCGCGGCTTCCTTTTCGAGGTCAGCGCGACGGGTTGCGAGTTCAAGCGCCTTGGCATCGACCGTATCGGAAATCTGCTGCTGATAGTTCGGCGTTGCCTGGATCAGCTGGTTCTTCAGCTGCTCTGCAACGGCGGGCAGGATGCGGTCGAACTGGCTCGTCGCATTGATGGCGCTGATCGCCGCCCGGGCCGCCTTCATCTGCTCGTCCGTAACCGCATCATCAGCCTTGGCAACCGCCCCGAAGGCAATGCCGGAGGCCACAACGGCCAGAGCGGCCCACCGGCCAAAACCCGAGATGTTGATCATGAGTGTCCCATGCTCCTTGTTATTATTCAGATAGCTTTCAGCGTGCGCGCACCAGCCGGACCGGCAATGATGGCAAGCGACGCAATGTTGATGAACAGGCCATGTTCCACGACACCGGGAATCGCAGCCAGCTCCGCTGACAGCGCCTGTGCATCAGGAATACGGCCAAATGATGCATCGAGGATCAGATGCCCGCCGTCGGTATAATAGTCTTCCGAACCGGACTGGCGGATGGCAAGCGTTCCGGAAAGGCCAAGCCGGCTTGCCGCGCGTTCAACCGCAATCCGTGTCGCGACCTGGCCGAAGGGGTTGATTTCGATCGGCAGCGGAAACTTACCGAGCATCTCGACCTGCTTGGTCTCGTCAGCAATCACGATCATCCGCTTCGAGGCGCAGGCAACGATCTTTTCGCGCAGCAGCGCTCCGCCGCCACCCTTGACGAGTGTCAGATGCGCATCCAGTTCGTCCGCGCCGTCGATGGTGAGGTCAAGCTCGGGAAGTTCATCCAGCGAGCGCAGCGTGATGCCGAGTTCGAGGCAAAGACGGGCGGTGCGCTCGGAGGTGGGCACGCCTTCCACACGGAAGCCATTGGCCACTTTCTCGGCCAGCAGGCGAACGAATTCTTCCGCCGTAGAGCCGGTGCCGATGCCCAGCTTCATGCCATCTTCCACGTGTTCCAGGGCAGCCGCAGCGGCCTTGATCTTCATCTCGCGGGCGTCCATGCGCCTTGGGCTCCTCAATGATTTCGATGTGCGCTGTTTACACGTCTCGACCCGCAAACGAAAGCCAAAATACGTGGCGCTCTTCCCTTTAGAACGGCTTTATGGCGCTTCCGGGGTGGAGAACATCGGGAAAGCGCGCGCCTTTGCCAGCCTTGCGCGACTCAGCGACGCGCGATTGCAAAGCGGCCCGCTTTGCTCTACCGCTCGCCTCACCTTCCGACACGTTTTTCAGGACTGATGCCCGTGGCCCATCCGCTTGCCGTATTCGACCTCGACGGAACACTGATCGATACCGCGCCCGATCTGGTCGACAGTCTCAATCACACGATTGCCGCCGCAGGCCTCGAACCGGTGACCTACAGCGATCTCACCTGGCTTGTCGGGCACGGTGCCAAGGCGATGATCGAGCGCTCTTTTGCATTGCGCGGCAAACCGCTGGCCGAGGAAGACTATCCGGCGATGCTGCAACGGTTCATCACCCATTATCAGGGCGGCATGCCCGGCAAGGGCAAGCCCTATGACGGCGTGCTTGCCGCGATGGAGCGGCTCAGGCAGGCGGGTTTCCGCCTTGCGGTCTGCACCAACAAGATGGAAGGCCTTGCGCGCACGCTGATCGGGACAAACGGTCTCACCGACCATTTTCACGCGATTACCGGCGGCGATACCTTTAGCGTCAGAAAGCCCGATGCAGCCCATCTGATCGGAACCATCGAGCGGGCGGGTGGCGATATCAGTCGCACTGTCATGATCGGTGACAGCCTGAATGACATGCTGGTGGCCGCCAATGCGGGTGTTCCCTCGATTGCGGTTGATTTCGGCTATTCCGACCGCCCGGTTGCCGCGCTTTCACCAAGCCTGATCATCAGCCACTATGACGCGCTGACCGTCGAGACGATTACAAATCTCTGGCAGAAATAAAGAAGGGAGGCTGAAGGCCTCCCTTTTGTCTGTACACGGCTGCGATATCAGCTCGCCCGGGCCTTGCTGGTCGCGGCGAAGGCCTTGCGGGTGTAATCGTCGCGTCCATAGACATCGTCGAAATATTGCACCACGCCATCCTTGTCCGGCCAGGCGGTGAAATAGGAGACGTAGACCGGAACCTTGCCCTTTACCGGCACTGCCTTGTTGCCGCCTGCAGCAAGCATCTTGGCAACATCATCCACCGACGTTCCCAGCACGGCTGCGGCCATGACCCGCGGTTCGGCAAGGCGGATGCAGCCATGGCTCAAGGCCCGCATGTCCCGCTTGAAGAAGCTCTTCATCGGCGTGTCATGCATGTAGATGGAGTGACTGTTCGGGAACAGGATTTTCAGCTCGCCCAGCGCATTGTCGCTGCCCGGCGGCTGGCGCACGCCAACCTTTGCCGTGTTGCTCCAGTCGACCTGGCTGGACGATACCCGCTCGCCACCATAGGTGACCTCATAGCCGAGACGGTCGAGATAGGACGGGTCGCTGCGCAGCTTGGGCAGCATTTCATTGACGATGATCGACGCCGGAACACCCCAGTAGGGGTGCAGCTCGACGGTTTCGATCTGGTCGTTGAAGAAATAGGTCTGGGTGTGCGGACCACCGACCACCACGCGCATCGACAGCTGCTCGCGATTGTCATTGTGGTAATAGGCCATGAAGGCAGGCTGGTTCACGAAAACATAGCGCGAGCCCAGCTCATCCGGCAGCCAGCGGCGTTGTTCCATGGCAACAATCAGCTTGTCCACCTTGGCCTCGCTGGTGACGCCCATCATCTTGCTGGCGGTAACCTTGCCGATGATGCCATCCGGCTTCAGACCGGCTTCCTTCTGAAAATCCTCGACCAGCGCGACGAGCTCCGGCGTATAGTCCGGCGTACCCGCATAAGCCTTCAGAACCGGCGCATGGGTCGCCTGAAGCGTTTCAGAGCCATGCTTGCGGATCGCAGCGACGATATTCGGCATTTCGGTGGATGCCATGCCCGGCTTGATCGACGCGGTGATATTGATCACGATCGGCGCGCCGGTATCGACAGCCTCGAGATCGAGCTTCGCCAGCTCGGCCTTCAGCGCGTTGAATTCCGGCGAGGAGGGGTTGCGGCTTTCAAGATAGGCCCCGGCATTCGGCGAAAGCGACATCAGCTTCAGGATGCGGTCAAGGGCCACATCCTTCCGGGCAAAATCGTGATAGCCGGAAATCCGGTTCGGATCGATCCGGCCACGGATCGCATCCTGCGCATAGGTCAGTGCCTTCACCGACATGGTGAGTTCGAATTCCATCAGCGCGCGGTTGCGGGCTTCGGGATTGGCCGTGTCATAGTTCAGCGGCGGCACGGCAACCCGGTAATCGGCCGGGTCAAGACCGTAGGCAGAAGCGTTGTCGAAGGCGCGCAGCACGGAGCGCGCGCGGTCATTGATCATGCTGCCGGAGACCCACAGAAGCGGACGGCCTTCGCCGTACCAGGCCTCGATGGTCTTTGCCACCGGATCCGTAGCCTTCACCTTCAGCGTCGTCATCAGACTGCGCTGAGCCGACATGGGGTCCACCGCAACCGGTGCATTCGACGAGGTGCTGACGGCACTCGTCACCACCGGATCACCGAAGGAAGCGGTTGCGATCAGGCGCATGGCTTCCGGCTTGTAGGTGTAATAGCTCGGCGCCTTCACCCGCGGCAGCGGATCGGCATCGGCATTTGAAAAACCGTTGAGCGGCTGGGTCTGCTGGTTCGGCGTGCCATTCACCTGAACGCCGGGCACCTGTTGCTGCTGTTCCTGCGCATTGTTCTTTTTCGGAAACAGGATGTCCATCAGCGTCTTTGCGCTTGCAGGCGTGGCAAGCGCGCTCACGCCGCATACGAGCGCAAACACAAGGGCACTGGCTTTGGTCGGTGATGTCATGGTCAAATAGTCCTCGCGGTCGGGCGCGTTCACTGCCCTTTGAGCCGCACTGTCAAGATAGGCCACTCGTTATCTGATCCCCGTGACGAAGAAAAGGAATGGCTCGCTCCTGGCTGGCTGGCGCGCACGCGCCCAAACCCGGGCACGCAGGGGAAACGTTCTTACCAAACATATGAAATAACTGGTTAATTTTTTATTGCCGTCCAATGGGCGGGTTTGGATAATTTAAAACCTTTTCTGGCTTACGGAAAATTTCCCGGTCCGTGGCGGAAAAGCCACGCCTGCAAGCGCGGGCAAACCCTTGCAGGCAAGCCATGCAAAAGCCATCTCCTGAACGTGAGATGGATCGGAACGGCCCGATGAACGTTCCGGACTTCAGGCATTTTACCAGCGAGGAGGAAAGCGATGACCGAAGCGACGCGGATGGAGAGCGATACATTCGGCGAAATCGCGGTTCCTGCGGATCGCTACTGGGGTGCGCAGACCGAACGGGCCCGTCACAATTTCGTGATCGGCGAGGAAAAGCAGCCGGACGCCCTGATTTCCGCTTTGGCCATTGTGAAGCAGGCCGCAGCCCGCACCAACATGTCTCTGGGCAAGCTTGATCCACGCCTAGGCGATGCCATCGAAAGAGCGGCGCAGGAGGTGATCGACGGGCGCTTTGCCGGGCACTTCCCCCTGCCCGTCTGGCAGACCGGTTCCGGCACGCAGACGAACATGAATGTGAACGAGGTGATCGCCAACCGCGCCAATGAATTGCTCGGTGGCTGGCTCGGCGCAAAAAGCCCGGTTCACCCCAACGATCACGTCAACATGAGCCAGTCTTCCAATGACAGCTTTCCGAGCGCAATGCACATCGCCGCCGCCCGGCTGGTGCGCGAGGAGCTGATGCCCTCGCTCGTCAACCTGCATGGCGCGCTTGAGGAAAAGGCGGAAGTGTTCCAGCCGATCATCAAGATCGGCCGCACCCATCTGCAGGATGCGACACCGCTGACCCTCGGACAGGAGTTTTCAGGTTATGCGGATCAGCTTGCGCAGGTGATCAGCCAGATCGAGACCACCTTGCCGGGACTTTACCGGCTGGCGCAGGGGGGAACGGCGGTCGGCACCGGGCTCAATGCCCCGGCAGGCTTTGCCGAGCGGGTGGCGGCCGAAATTGCCGCGATTACCCGCCTGCCCTTTACCACCGCATCCAACAAATTTGCGGCACTTGCGGGCCATGAAGCCCTTGTTTTCGCCCACGGCGCGCTGAATGCGGCGGCAACCGCGCTGTTCAAGATCGCGAGCGATATCCGTCTGCTCGGCTCCGGCCCGCGCTCCGGCCTTGGCGAACTTGCGCTGCCGGAAAACGAGCCGGGTTCCTCCATCATGCCGGGCAAGGTCAATCCTACCCAGAGCGAGGCGCTAACGATGGTCTGCGCGCGCGTTTTCGGCAATCAGACAACGATCAGTTTTGCCGCAAGCCAGGGCCATCTGGAGCTCAATGTGTTCAAGCCGGTGATCGCCCATGCCTTCCTGCAATCGGCGCGCCTGCTCTCCGATGCCGCCCTTTCCTTCACCAACAATTGCGTGGAGGGGCTGACAGCGCGGGAAGACAATATCAGGGCCGCGATGGAGCGCTCGCTGATGCTGGTCACCGCGCTTCAGCCGCTGATCGGCTACGATGCCGCCGCCGCCATTGCCAAGGCCGCCCACCGGAACGGCACGACTCTGCGCGAGGAGGCGATTGCCTCCGGGTTGATCTCGGGCGAAAACTTCGATGCGCAGGTGCGCCCCGAGAAAATGACCGGCGTTTGAGCGCGCCTGCCCGTCAATCAATCCTCAACCCTTCAGACTTCCGGCGGATTGCTTTTCAGGCACCCGGGGAATAGACCTTCGGCGACGATTTCCATACGGAAATCCGCCTCTATCGAAGCGCTATTCCATCGAGAAGGTCCGGACTATGGCTGACGATCTCTTCCCCCTCGGCGAAGACAAGACCCCCTACCGCAAGCTGACCAGCGATTATGTTTCGGTCGATACGTTCAAGGGACAGGAGATCCTGACCGTGGAGCCCGAAGGCATGCGGCTTCTGGCCGAGGCCGCCTTTGCCGATATCAACCACCTGCTTCGCCCCGGTCATCTGAAGCAGCTTGCGGCGATCCTCAACGATCCGGAAGCCACCGAAAACGACCGTTTCGTCGCCTATGACCTGATGAAGAACGCCAATATTGCCGCAGGTGGCGTGCTGCCGATGTGCCAGGATACAGGCACGGCAATCATCATGGGCAAGAAGGGCCGCCGGGTCTGGACCGAAGGCGGGGATTACAATGCGCTCGCCCAGGGCGTGCTCGATGCCTATCAGAAGAAGAACCTGCGCTATTCGCAGCTTGCGCCCCTCTCGATGTTCACCGAGAAGAACACCAAGAACAACCTGCCTGCCCAGATCGACATCTACGAGGAAGGCACGGATGCCTACAAGTTCCTGTTCGTGGCAAAAGGTGGCGGCTCGGCAAACAAGACCTTCCTGTTCCAGGGCACGCCTTCGCTGCTCACCCATGACCGCATGATCGACTTCCTCAAGGAGAAGATCCTGACGCTGGGGACGGCAGCCTGCCCGCCCTATCATCTGGCCATCGTGATCGGCGGCACGTCTGCGGAAATGAACCTGAAGACGGTGAAGCTCGCCTCCACCCGCTATCTCGACGATCTTCCGACCGAAGGCTCGGAAAGCGGCCATGCCTTCCGCGATCTCGAGATGGAGAAAGAAATCCACAAGCTGACCCAGCAGATGGGTGTCGGCGCCCAGTTCGGCGGCAAGTATTTCTGTCATGACGTGCGGGTGATCCGCCTGCCCCGCCACGGCGCGTCGCTGCCCATCGGGCTTGGCGTTTCCTGTTCGGCAGACCGTCAGGCGATGGGCAAGATCACGAAGGACGGCATCTACCTCGAGCAGCTGGAAACCAATCCCGCCCAGTACATGCCCGAGATCGACGAGAAGAAGATGTCGGAATCGGTGGTGAAGATCGATCTCAACCAGCCGATGAGCGCGATCCTTGCCGAACTCACAAAGTATCCGGTCAAGACGCGCCTGTCGCTGACGGGCACGATCATCGTGGCCCGCGACCTGGCGCATGCCAAGATCCGCGAGCGGCTGGAACAGGGCGGCGGCATGCCGGACTACATGAAGAACCACCCGGTCTATTACGCCGGACCCGCCAAGACGCCGGAAGGCTTCGCCTCGGGTTCCTTCGGCCCGACGACCGCCGGCCGCATGGACAGCTATGTGGACCAGTTCCAGTCCTTCGGCGGCTCGATGGTGATGCTTGCAAAAGGAAACCGTGGCCGTCAGGTCCGCGAGGCCTGCAAGACCCATGGTGGTTTCTATCTCGGCTCCATCGGCGGCCCCGCAGCACGCCTGGCACAGGATTGCATCCGTAAGGTAGAAGTTCTGGAATATCCGGAACTCGGAATGGAAGCCGTCTGGAAGATCGAGGTCGAGAACTTCCCGGCCTTCATCGTGATCGACGACAAGGGCAACGACTTCTTCCAGGAGCTCAATCTGGGCTGATCCGGCAATGACAGGGGTGGCGCTGCAAGTAGCGCCACTCTTTAATGTATTTAAAGTTATGTCCAGCGAATAAAAATACTTTGGGTTGCAAATTTCAACACAACATTGTCTGTTGAGAGGCAAAGAGATAAAAATCTAGCAGTTTTTACCACTGAATTTTATTAGGTCATGAATAATTTTTAATACAATTATAACCCCTGTGCTGTACCTATTTTGGGCTAATCGAGACAGGTTTTCCGGAGACGATTGCCATGGAAGCGGCGAATGCCCTCAAGGCGCAAATTCCCGACATCGCAGGACAGATCACCTATGCCATGCGCACGATGGGGGTTGCACCCATTCCGCGAAATTATGAGCTGTTCTATGAAGCCTATCTGGGCTCAAACCCGGCGCTGACCCGCGATATCGCCGCCCTTGGCAAAAAGGCGACGCAGGAGGAGCTGGACGAAATCGGCGCCCGCTTCTTCGGCCGCCATCAGACAACGGTGGTCGATGAGGCCCATACCACGCTGGTGTCGGAACTCGACAATGTCGTGCGGATGCTGCGGCAGGAGCAGAACTCGCTCGAAAGCTACAACCGCCTTCTCGGCGAAACCTATAACCGTATCAATTCGAAGAATGCCGCGAGCGCCGATCTCTTGCGCAACGCGATTGCCATTCTTTCCGAAGCAACCGGCGCCACCATGGCCAAGGGCCAGCAGACCGCCGAAAGCATGCTGCGCAAGACCGAGGAAATGGAGAAGGTTCGCCAGGAGCTCGACGAATACAAGCGCATCGCCAACACGGATTCGCTGACGCGCCTTTCGAACCGCCGCGCCTTCGATGACAAGCTTGCGACCATCTATGACAACCAGATGAGCACGGCGATCACCGCGCTGGTGATTGCGGATATCGACCATTTCAAGAAGATCAATGACACCTACGGCCATCCTGTCGGTGACAAGATTCTCGCGACTGTCGCCACAGTCATGCGGGCCAATCTGCGCAAGGATGTATTCGTGGCCCGCACGGGCGGCGAGGAATTTGCCTTCATCATTGAGGGCAATACGCTGGAAGAGGTGATGCAGATCTGCGAGCGCGTGCGCCGCAGTCTGGAGGCGACCCCCTTCAAGAATTCCAAAACCGGTGTGAACTACGGCCCTGTGACGATCTCCATTGGTGTATGCATGGCCGATGTGGCCGAAGATCCGGCGGATCTGTACAACAAGACGGATATCGCGCTTTACTGCGCCAAGAATGCCGGCAGAAACCGCACCATTCCCTTCGAAGAGGGCATGAAGAAAGACTTCCAGAAGGGCTGGCTGATCTACAAGAAGTGATCGCCGCGCCTTCTCTCATATAAAACCCCGCAAGGCAGGCGCTTTGCGGGGTTTTCTTTTTCTGACCAATCTGGTCGAGGCCTCAGCGCGGCTTTTCGGAGCGGTCGCGGCTCATGCCCTTCTCCGCCAGTTCCTGCTCGTAGGTGGCAAACAGTGCGGCGCCATTTTCCCCGAGCTCGCGCAGATAGGTCCAGGTGAAGATGCCGCTGTCGTGGCCATCGTCAAAGCCGATCCGCACAGCATAATTGCCCGTTGGCGTCATGGCGATGATCGCCACATTGCGCTTGCCCGGCACGGTCACCCGCTGGCCGGGACCATGCCCCTGCACTTCAGCGGAAGGCGAAAGAACACGCAGCATTTCCGCAGAAAGATCATAGGCCTTGTCGTCGTTGTAGCGAATGACCAGTCTTTGCCGGTCTTTCGAGACACGCAATTCGGTCGGCCAGAAGGTTTCGTTGCTCATCCGCTTTTCCTGCAAAATTGGTCCGTTGAGGCACAGCTATGCCGTTCCGGGACCGGATGCAACCGGGCACGAACAGTAGGATACTTTTCGGTGCCTTGACGAATGGACACGGCATTCGCACATTACCGGTCACGTGAATTGAAGGAGTGGAAAAGGTGAATACCATCCCCGGCCCGTTTTCCGGCGTGCGTCCGTCTGGCGCGGCATCGGCCGCCCCGATGATAGACCCGTTTGGCCGCATGGTTTCCTATCTGCGCGTTTCGGTAACGGACCGCTGCGATTTCCGCTGCACCTATTGCATGGCGGAAAACATGACCTTTCTGCCGAAAAAGGATCTGCTGACGCTGGAGGAGCTGGAACGCCTGTGTTCCGCCTTCATCGCCAAGGGCGTTCGCAAGATCCGGCTGACCGGCGGCGAACCGCTGGTGCGCAAGAACATCATGCATCTCGTCCGCGCGCTCGGCGCCAAGGTGAAGAGCGGCGAACTGGAAGAGCTGACGCTGACGACCAACGGCTCACAGCTCGCCCGCTATGCCGATGAACTGGCAGAAGCGGGCGTGAAGCGCATCAACGTTTCCGTCGATACGCTCGATCCGGACAAGTTCCGCGCCATCACCCGCTGGGGCGAGCTTTCCAAGGTGCTGGAGGGCATCGAGGCCGCGCGCAAGGCGGGGCTGAAAATCAAGATCAATGCGGTGGCGCTGAAGGGGTTCAACGATACGGAAATTCCCGCCATGCTGCGCTGGGCGCACGGGCTTGGCATGGACATGACGGTGATCGAGACCATGCCGATGGGTGAGATCGACGAAGACCGTACCGACCAGTATCTGCCTTTGTCGACGCTTCGCGCCGCGCTTGAGCAGGAATTCACGCTTTCCGACATCCCTTTCCGCACCGGCGGCCCGGCGCGTTACGTGGATGTGAAGGAAACCGGCGGCAAGCTGGGCTTCATCACGCCGATGACCCATAATTTCTGCGAAAGCTGCAATCGCGTCCGCCTGACATGCACCGGAACGCTCTATATGTGCCTCGGCCAGAATGATGCGGCCGATCTGCGCGCGGCCCTGCGTTCGTCCGATGACGACGCGGTGCTTTCTGCGGCCATTGATGAAGCCATTTCGCGCAAGCCGAAGGGCCATGATTTCATCATCGACCGGGTGAAGGGCAAGCCCGCGGTTTCCCGCCACATGAGCGTGACCGGCGGCTGATTCATTCGATTTGGTGCGGATGGATCAGAAATTTGCGTTATACCTCAGCGGATTGATCCGCTAGAGGAAGGTTCAGTACGAACCGGTCCGGAATCACCGCGCATGGCACTTTCCAGCAATATGAAGGGCGCGCTCTATATGGCGCTGTCGATGATCGGCTTTGCCTGCAACGACGCCCTCATCAAATCCGTGAGCCATGAAACCACCGTTGGCCAGATCATGCTGGTACGCGGTTCGATGACAACGGTGCTGGTGTTTCTGATTGCCTGGCAATTCAAGGCCCTGCGGCCGCTGAAGGTCGTTGCGAAGCCGCTTGTGGGATTGCGCATTTTCTTCGAGGTCATGGCGGCCATCGTCTTTCTCGCAGCCCTTGGTCATATGCCGCTCGCCAATATTTCGGCGATCCTGCAATCGCTGCCGCTTGCCGTAACCCTCGGCGCGGCACTCTTCCTGAAGGAACCGACCGGCTGGCGGCGATGGCTCGCCATCATCATCGGCTTTGGCGGGGTTCTGATCATCATCCGGCCCGGCCCGGAAGGGTTTACCACCGCATCGCTGCTGGCGATTTCCTGCGTGTTTCTGGCCGCCGGGCGCGACCTTGCCACCAAGCGCGTGCCGCAGAACATCCCATCGCTGATGATCACCACCGTGAATGCGGCCTGCGTAACACTGTCCGGCGGGCTGATCGTGCTCGTCACGCAGGAATGGATGCCGATCACGTTCCGCGTTTTCGTGCATTTCGCCATTGGCTCGGTCTTTTCGCTGATCGGCTATCAGTTCGTGATCGCGGCCATGCGCACCGGTGAAATTTCCTTCATTGCGCCGTTCCGCTATACAGGCCTGCTCAGCTCCATTATGCTTGGCCTGCTGTTCCTCGGTGAAAGTCTGGATGGGGTGACCATCATCGGCATCCTGATCGTCGTGGCCTCGGGTCTCTATACCTTCCATCGCGAGGCGCAGCGTGCCAAGCTTGCCCGCAATGTCCAAGCGGAAGGATGAGCCATGCCGGTGATCGGCGGTCTGATACTGGCAGGCGGGCGGTCCAGCCGCATGGGTGAGAACAAGCTGCTTCTGCCTTTCGGACCGGCACGGCTGATCGACTGGGTTGCAGCCAGGCTCGAAACCCAGTGCACCTCGATAGCGCTGAACTGCAACGAGGCGATTGCGGGCCTTCCCGCCCTGCCCCGCATTCACGATGATATCGAAGGCCATGCCGGGCCGCTCGCGGGCATTGCGGCTGGTCTTGCCCATTTCCGCAAGCACCAACCCGACGTCACACACGCGCTGACGGTGGCCGCCGATACACCGTTTTTTCCGGAGAACCTTCGGGAAGGGCTGGAAGCCTCGATTGAGACAGCGGAAGAGATTGCCGTTGCCGTGAGCGCCGGTCAGCAATGGCAGCCAACCTTCGCGCTCTGGCCGGTCGGCATTGAAGACGCGTTGCGCCAATGGCTTTCGGACCCGGAAAACCGCAAGCTGCGCGCTTTCATCGCCCGATATCCCCACAAGACGGTGGGCTTTGCCGCTCATTCGGGATTGAAAGGAAGCGGAGAGGCGTCCATAGACCCGTTCTTCAACATCAATACGCCGGACGATTATCACCGGGCGTTGGGCATTCTTGAGGGCATGGCATGAGCGAACCGCGCGTCTTTGGCATTTCGGGCTGGAAGAATTCGGGCAAGACCGGGCTTGCGGTGCGTCTGGTGGAAGAATTCACAAGCCGCGGCTATCGCATCTCCACCATCAAGCATGCCCACCATGATTTCGATATCGACAAGGTGGGCGCGGACAGCTTCCGCCACCGGCAGGCGGGCGCGCATGAGGTCACCATCGTTTCGGGCACGCGCTACGCGATCATGCACGAGCTTCGTGGCGCGCCGGAGCCAAGTTTCGAGGAAATCCTTTCCCGCCTCGCCCCTTGCGATCTGGTGCTGATCGAAGGCTACAAGCGCGAGAAAATTCCGAAGATCGAAGCGCGGCGGCTGGATGCCAAAAATCGCGAACCGCTCGCCCCGAATGATCCGCATATCGTGGCGATTGCCGCCGATCATCCCGTCACCGACAGCGCACTGCCCGTCTTCGATCTCGATGACACGCTGGCGATTGCCGATTTCGTGGAAAGGATCACCGGCCTCAAGGGCTGACAGGGTCTGTACAAACAAAAAACCGCCCGGCTCGTCACCGGGCGGTTTCTTTGTTCGGGATAGCCCTCAGCGCTGGGCAATCGGACGGATCAGCGGCGTGACGCGGCGGATGGTGACGCGGCGGTTCTGCTGCTCCGGACCATTGGTGCGGATCTTCAGGTAGCGCTCGCCATAGCCCTGCGTCGTAAGGTTTTCCGGCGGAATGCCATAGAGATCGGTCAGAAGTTCGGCAACCGAGGCCGCACGCTTGTCAGACAGCACGAGGTTCGACTGGGCAGAACCCACCGCATCCGTATGCCCTTCGATCAGGAAGGTTTCACCTGGATCCTTGCGCAGAACCTTGAGCATGGCTTCCGCCACCTTGCGCAGCGACTTGCTCTGGCTCAGCGGCACATCCGCGCTGCCGGTCGCGAAGGTGATCGTGTCGAGATCGATACGGCGGACCTTGTCGCGGATACGCGCCGAATACTTCACCTCATCCAGCGAGTAGACCCGTTCCACACGCTCCACCGGCGGGCGCTCGAGGAAGTCGTAATAGTCGAAGCGCGGCTTGCGGGACGTGGCGACGATATAGTCATCCAGCGGCACCATCAGACGCATCGGCGGCAGGTCGTAACCGGCATCATAGATGCGGCGCGGCGCTTCCGTATCGGCATCCGGCGCATAGATCATCACATATTCATCGCCATCGGGCGTGATGCGCGAGCGAAGGATGATGTCGCCGAAGGCATTGTAAACAGTCACCAGACGCGAGCCATCCGGACGCTCGATGGTTTCGCGGGTGCGACCGCGCGACAGGTTTTCGTAATAGGTGTCGCGGCTCTGCATCCGCAGACGCGGGCGATCATCCGAGCGCACCACAAACTGATTGCCGACGCTGAGAACCGTGGTGTTTTCCACCTGGTTCACGACTGTGACCTGATTGACCTGATTGATCTGCGTGACGTTGTTCACCACCGTGTTGTTGGTGACATTGTTGGTCACGGTGTTGTTCGTCACATTGTTGGTGACGTTATTGGTGATGTTGGTCACACCCGGCACCGCAAAAGTCGGTGCGGCCTTCAGCTTGGTGCCCTCTTCATTGACCACGGCCTCAACCTTCGCAGGTTCGATCACAGGAACGGCCTGCAGGGCTTCCGCATCCGTTGTCGGCGGCGGAACGGCGGCTTCCTGCGAACGGGCAGCGGCCCGGAGCGTGCGTGACTGTTCGCCGCCGGTCAGATCCGCATCCTTGTCACTGTCGAGAACGGCAGCACCGTTTTGCTCCGGCAGAACAACCGTGTCGGTGGTCTTGGAGGGGTCTTCAGCAATCTGCTGCTTCTCCTCCGTTGTCATTGTGTCCTCAATCTCGGGCAACGGCTGATCGGCAGCCGCGGGTGCAGGAGCGTCTGCCTGCGGGGCCGCATTCGGATCGGTGGCGTCCGGTGCCGGGGCCTGCTGGCTGTCGTCTGTCGCGGGCGCCTGCTGGTCCGTGCCATCGGCCGGGGCCTGCTGATTGTCTTCTGGCGCAGGCGTCTGCTCTTCCGCAGGAGCCTGCTGGTTTTCTTCAGGCGCGGGAGCGGGAGCCGGTTCCTCAGCCGGGGTCTGCTCCTCGGCGGGCGCTTGCGGTTCCTCGGCTGGAGCCGGTTCTTCGGCAGGTGCCTGCTGGTTGTCTTCCGGTGCCGGTGCGGGTTGTTCCTCGGCAGGAGGAGCCGGCTCTTCGGCAGGCGCTTGCGGTTCTTCGGCAGGAGCCGGCTCTTCGGCAGGCGCCTGCTGGTTGTCTTCCGGGGCCGGTGCAGGTTGTTCCTCTGCAGGCGGTTGTTCTTCTGCCGGAGGCTGCTCCTCGGCAGGAGCCTGCTGATTGTCTTCCGGCGCTGGCGCAGGTTCTTCCGCAGGCGGCGCAGGTTCTTCCGCAGGCGGTGCGGGCTCTTCTGCGGGTGGTGCGGGCTCTTCTGCCGGAGGGGCCGGCTGCTCTTCCGGGGCGGGAGCCGGTTCCTCGGCGGGTGCCTGCTGCTGTTGTTCCTGCTGCTTCTGCTGCAGGAGAAGCAGTTCCTCATCGCTCAGCTGGCCGTCACCATCAAGGTCGCCTTCCAGCGCCTGCGCCATCAGCCATGTCGCCTGACCACTAGCCGCGCTGGCCGGTGTTATGGCGAAGGAAAGCGTCATGACCGGCAGGGCCACGGTGGCAAAGAGTTTCGAACGAAGCGACATATGATTTCCTTTCGGTCGCAGGAATCGCGAATTAGGCTCTTGGAGCAGAGATCAGTAAAAACTGACAAGACTGTGATGTGCAGTCGTCCCCAATCGAATATTCTGTTTTATAAGAACCGCGGCATGAATAGCGTATGAATAAGGCGTTAATCCAACAGTTAACCCGAAAGCACAGCGCCCGGTTCCCGATTGCCCGCTGCAACCGCGCCCAGCGGACAGTAATTCACCTATAATGTGATAAAATATATTGATTTTTCTGCCCCTGCCGTAGGAATATGCCTCTACCGTGGACGTAAACGCCACTCGGGAGAACAGAGCGCCGGACCCGTTCAGGGAAAAACCGGAGCCAGCAAAAAAGAGGAAATCATGAAAACCACCCTGCGCATTCTCGCCGCCGCGTCGCTGGCAGCTCTTTCGCTTATGGCCGGATCTGCCCGCGCCGAGGAAAAGATCATTATTGGCACGGAGGGCGCCTATCCGCCCTTCAACAACCTCGAAGCCGACGGCACGCTGACCGGTTTCGACATCGACATCGCCAAGGCGCTCTGCGATGAAATGAAGGTGACCTGCGAATTCGTGACCCAGGACTGGGATGGCATCATCCCGGCGCTCGAGGCCAAGAAGTTCGATGCGATCATCGCGTCGATGTCGATCACACCGGAGCGCAAGGAAAAGGTTTCCTTCTCGAAGAAATACTACAACACGCCGCCCGCGATTGCCGTTCCGAAGGACAGCCCGCTGACCGAAGCAACCGAAGCCGCCCTTCAGGGCAAGACGCTCGGTGCCCAGTCCTCGACCACCCACGCCAACTATGCAGAAGCGCATATGAAGGGTGCGGAGCTGAAGCTTTATCCGACCGCCGACGAATACAAGCTCGACATTTCCAACGGCCGGATCGATGCCGTGATCGACGACGTGGTCGTGCTGTCGGAATGGGTGAAGTCGGATGCCGGCAGCTGCTGCAAGATCCTCGGCACCCTGCCCGTCGATGCAGCGATCAACGGTGAAGGCGCTGGCATTGCCGTGCGCAAGGGTGAGGAAGCGCTCGCGGACCGTTTCAGCGCCGCCATCGATGCGATCCGCAAGAGCGGCAAATATCAGGAAATCAACAAGAAATATTTCGATTTCGACGTCTACGGCGAATAACCGGGGCCAGAATGGCGAATTTTGATGGCGGAAGACACAATCTTCCGCCATTTTACGTTCTTCGACCGGAATCGTTTGATCCGGTTCAGTGAACAACAAGGCGCGGCAAAGCGCCGGTTATCCAGAAGCGTCATGAGGGCGCAGCGGGGGCGTAGGTATGGACGGAGTGTTCTCCGTGCTTGATCCGCTTTTGAGCGGACTGGGACATATGGTGGATCCGCTTTGCGGACCTGTGGGCGTTTTTTCCTTTTTTCCCCCTGATTCAATTGTCGCCTGTGGCGCGACTGGCTGGGGAGATGAAATTGCGGCTGGCCTGAAAGCCACGCTGGGGCTGGCGCTTGCCACATTGCCAGTCGGCCTCACGCTTGGCTTCTTCATCGCGCTCGCGCTGCAATCTTCGGAACCGGCGCTGCGGCGAGCCGCTGGCATCTATACGACGATCTTCCGCGGACTGCCGGAGCTGCTGACCCTGTTCATCGTCTATTACGGCGCGCAAATCCTGATTCAGTCCGCCTTCGCCGCGATGGGGTTTGACCAGCGGATCGAGATCAATTCCTTTTTTGCGGGCATGATCGCACTCTCGGTGGTGTTTTCCTCCTATTGCTCGGAAGTGCTGCTTTCGGCCTTCCGGGCCATTCCGAAGGGGCAGTATGAGGCAGGCGACGCGCTGGGGTTGAGCCGCACCAATACGATGGTGCTCATCATCGTGCCGCAGCTGGTGCGCATTGCCCTTCCCGGCCTGATGAACCTCTGGATGAACCTGCTCAAGGATACGGCCCTCGTGTCGGTGATCGGTCTTGCCGAACTGCTGCGGCAAACGGGTGTTGCCGCGAAAGTCTCCAAGCAGGCTTTCTTCTTCTATCTGCTCGCCTGCGCGCTTTATCTGGTGCTGGCGCTTCTTTCCTCCTTCGTGCTCGGCTTTATAGAGCGCCGGGTCAAACGGGCGGAGATGGGACGATGAGCGCGACCTTGCAGATGATCCCTGCCCGCCCGGCCCCGCCAAAGGCTGCCGACCGGCTGACGGCGAGCCGGTTGCTCGGCTATTTGTGGCTCGCCTTCTGGGCCGTCCTCGGCCTTGGCCTCCTCTATCTTATGGTGACCGGCTTTGATCCGGAAAAATTCGCGAAATACGGGCCGCGCTATCTGAGCGGCATCGGCGTGACGGCAACGCTCGTCAGCGTATCCGTGGTGGCGGGCGCTGTGCTTTCACTGCCGATAACCTTTGCGCGGATGTCGAAGAACCCGGTGCTGAACGCCATTGCCTACACCTATGTCTATATTTTCCGGGGCACGCCGCTTCTGGCCCAGCTTTACCTGCTCTATTACGGCATCGGCTCCTTCAAGCCGCAGCTGGAAGCGGTCGGGCTGTGGTGGTTCTTCCGCGAAGCCTGGTATTGCGGCTTCCTGTCGCTGACCATGAACACGGCCGCCTATCAGGCTGAAATCCTGCGTGGCGCCATTCTGTCGGTTCCGCGCGGACAGACGGAAGGGGCAAAATCTCTCGGCATTCCGTCCCGCATCGCCTTCCGCAAGATCATCCTGCCGCAGGCGCTGATCGTGGCGCTGCGCCCCTATGGCAATGAAATCATCCTGATGATCAAGGGCTCCGCCGTGGTCGCGGTGGTCACGGTGCTCGATATCATGGGCGAGACGCGCTACGCCTTCTCCCGCACCTTCGACTACCAGACCTATCTCTGGGCCGCGATCTTCTATCTCCTGATTGTCGAAACGCTGCGCCATGTCTGGGACTGGCTGGAACGGCGGCTGACCCGCCATCTGAAGCGCTGAAAGAAAAAGCCCCGCACATCTGGCGGGGCTTTTTGCATTTCGGCTTACGGCGCCTGATAGTCCGGCAGGCTGTCATACAGCGCATGGATCTTCAGCGCGATCGGCGTATCCGGCTCCTGCTCGCAATCCTTGATCACCTGATCCACGAATTCCGCAAGCTTGGCATCATCGGTCAGCGCTTCGAGGTCGCGCTGCGGCTTGTCGGCCACGTTGTTGGCGGCATTCATGCCGGTGAAAAAGCCCTGAATCCAGGTGGAGAGCTTCAGCGGCGTCGAGCCGTCCTCCATGCTCTCCGTCACGTCCTTGCAGGTGCGCAGCCCCGTGCCAACGCCATTCACCATCGCCTGTGCACCCGCAGGCAGCATCAGCCCCGCAGCAACAAGAGCCAGCAATACAGTTTTCTTCATTTCCCCACTCCTTCCGATTGTCCGGCATTTGATCCCGAATGCCCATCCCGCAAAGTGATGCCGATTTTTGAAATGCTGCACAAGTATATTCTTTATATATCAAACCAATGAACCCTGAGATCGTGGCAGCACTCGCATAGTGACGCTGCTAACAACATGATTTTCAATATCTTTTTCTGCAATCACCCGGAATGTTCACCTTTGGTTAACCCTGCTTTGTTTCCATGAAGAGACCAGCGCGCATGGCATGGAACGTCTGATTTTGGATACCGGAGAGAGGTGGCCAATGAATACGGAACTCGAAATGCAACTGAAGGGCTACGGGCTGACGACGGCCCATATTTTCTACCGCATGCCCGACCATCCCACGATCCTGCAAACCTTCGTCTGGCAGAATTACGACCTCGCGCCCGACTTTCCCGAGATGAATCAATTTCTGAAGTTCTGGGAAGAAAAGCTTGAAGGACCTCTGCATTCCGTCCGCTACTTCCATCGCAAGCTGATCGGCGCTGCGGAATGGCGGATGCTGAAAGGCGAATTCATTCTGCATTGACGGTTGCGAAGCCTGGCGCGCGGTCTTATGACTGCGCCCATGGCACAGAAAATCGACGAAGAGGCCCTCGCAGAGGCCTATAATCGCGCGCTCGCGCTTGAGAAATCCGGTGATGTGGATGGCGCGGAAGCCGCATACCGGCAGGCGCTGGCGCTTGATCCGGATGACCACGGCGGCATCGCCGTCCGGCTCGCAGCCCTTGGCCGTGGCGAAACGCCGCCCAAGGCGCCGGAAGCCTATGTGGAAACCCTGTTCGACCAGCATGCCGCCGCCTTCGAGGATATTCTCGTCGAACAGCTCGGCTATGCCGTGCCGATGTTCGTACGTCAGCGATTGCAGACCCTCGGCCTCGGGCCGTTCAAGCGGCTGCTTGATCTCGGTTGCGGCACGGGTCTTGCCGGTGTAGCGCTCGGCGACATGGCCGAGGATATGACCGGCATCGACATTTCCGAAAACATGGTCGAGATCGCCCATGACAAGGAAATCTACGAGACGCTCTATGTCGCGGAAGTCGAGGATTTCCTCGAAGACAATGACGATGATCCCTTCGATATCATCACGGCCTGCGATGTGGTGCCCTATCTCGGCGGTCTGGAAGCCCTGTTCTTCGGTGCCGCGGAAAACCTGAGGCCGAAGGGCCTGTTCATTTTTTCCGCCGAAACCCGTTCGGCAGAAGAACTGGCCGGTGAACCCTACCGGGTCTACCCCTTCCATCGCTTCGTGCATTCGCCCGACTACATTCGCGAACGGCTTCTCGCCACCGGCTTCGAGATCCTCGAGATGCAGGACATCAATGTGCGGATGCAGGAAGGCGAGCCTTCGCCCGGCGTGCTGGTGATTGCACGGCTGGCCTGATTTCGCTTTCGCAAAAGCCCGCTTTCGGCTAATCCTCTCGCAGAAATTTTTCCTGCCTGATGAGGAGTGAGCGCAATGGCGAAGGTGGCATTCATTGGTCTTGGTGTGATGGGCTATCCGATGGCGGCCCATCTGAAACACAAGGGCGGCCATGATGTTACAGTCTATAACCGCACAACCGCCAAGGCAGAGCGCTGGGTGGCCGAGCATGCGGGCCAGCACAAGCTGACCCCGGCAGAGGCCGCCCGCGATGCGGATTTCGTCTTCACCATGGTGGGCAACGACGATGACCTGCGCTCGGTAACGCTCGGTGAAAACGGCGTGCTCGCGACCATGAAGCCCGGCGCAATCCTGATCGACAACACCACCGCTTCCGCCGAAGTCGCGCGCGAGCTTGAAGCCGCCTGCAAGGCAAAGGGTCTGGGCTTCATCGATGCCCCGGTTTCCGGCGGTCAGGCAGGGGCGGAAAACGGCGTTCTCACGGTCATGTGCGGTGGCGAAGAGGCAACCTTCGAAAAGGCGCGGCCGGTCATCGATGCCTATGCCCGCATGGTCGGCCTGATGGGTCTGGCCGGTGCCGGCCAGCTCACCAAGATGATCAACCAGATCTGCATTGCCGGACTGGTTCAGGGGCTGGCCGAAGGCATCCATTTCGGCAAGCGTGCAGGCCTCGATATCGAGAAGGTGGTGGACGTCATCTCCAAGGGGGCTGCCGGTTCCTGGCAGATGGAAAACCGCCACAAGACCATGAATATCGGCAAATATGATTTCGGCTTCGCGATCGACTGGATGCGCAAGGATCTGGATATCGTGCTGACCGAAGCCCGCCGCAATGGCGCGAAGCTGCCGGTCACCGCGCTGGTCGACCAGTTCTATGCGGATGTGCAGGCCATGGGCGGCAATCGCTGGGATACGTCGTCGCTGCTTGCCCGTCTGGAAAAATGATGCTGTCCTCCTCCTCGAGCGCTGAACAGATCATCGCGCATCTGCAATCGATGCGTTCGCAGGAGAATATCGCGGGCATGGCCCGGTTCGGGATTGTGACGGACCATGCGCTCGGCATTTCCAACGCGGAGCTGCGCAAGATCGCGCGCTTGGTGCGCCGCAATCACGAGCGGGCCCTGGCACTTTTCGAAAGCGGCATCCGCGAGGCCCGGCTTCTCGCCGCCTATACGGAAGAGCCGAAAAAGATCAGTGCCGATCAGGCCCGTCGATATGCCCATCAGTTCCAGTCGTGGGAAATGGTCGATGGCTGGGCCGATGTGCTGGCCAGCGCCGGACATGGCCCGCTTCTGATCCCGGAATTTGCCGCCGATGAGCGCGAGTTCGTGCGTCGCATGGGCTTTTCGATGATCGCCTGGTCCGCCGTCCATCTGAAGAAGGACCCTGACGAGCGCTTTGTCGCCCTCCTGCCGCTGATCGAGGAACATGCGGGCGATCCGCGCAATTTCGTGAAGAAGGCGGTCAACTGGGCGCTCCGGCAGATCGGAAAACGCAGTGCCGCCTGCCATGGTCCTGCCCTTGCGCTGTCCGAACGGCTTTCCACTTCGCCGGACAAGACCGCCCGCTGGATCGGCAAGGATGCCGTGCGGGAACTGAAAGGCCGGATTGCCATGAAGAGGGTCGGACTGGAGGACTGATCCGGCCCCTTTACCAGAGGAGCAGCAGGCTCCGGTAACCCATGATCAGCGACAGGCCCATCAGGATGGCGATCACGCCCTTGCGGGCGGCGCGCTCATCCAGCTTGCCGACCAGTCGCGCCCCGATATAGACACCGACCACCAGTGCAGGCAGTGCTAGCACCGTGAGTGTCAGGCTTTCGCGATTATACATGCCGAAACCGAACAGCGAAATCAGACCGGCGATATCCATCGCCAGAAACGAGGCAACGATGGAGGCACGGCCCGCATCGAGCGCCAGTGGCGAGCCGAGGAAAAAGATGATGATCGGCGGCCCGCCGATGCCGAAGGCACCGTTCAAAAGCCCGGCAGCCGCCCCTGTCGCCGCCGTCTCCGCCGGCCGTGGCATGCGCTTGAGCTGATAGCCGGTGGCCAAAACCGCAGCCGCCGCAAAGGTGATCACCGCGAGCGCCAGCTTCATCGGCTCGGCTGGAACATTGGCAAGCACATAGACCCCGAATGGCGTGGCAATGACAGAAGCGACAACAATGATGATGATCGACTGCCAGTGCACCGTCTTCCAGATCGATGGCAGAAGATGAATGCCCGCAATCACTTCAAGGATCAGAACGGCCGGAACAACCGTCATGGGCGGCAGAACGAAAGAGACGGAAATCACCACCAGCGCGGCAAAGGCAAAACCGGAAAACCCGCGCACGATAGCCGCGAGAAACACGCAGATGAACGCATAGACATAAGCAAACGACATGAAGGCCCGCCCGTTTGGAATTACCACCCGGACCAAAGCCTACGCCGAACGCGGGCGCAAAGGCACCCGAAATTTCACGCTATGCACGGTTAGAACAACGCGGGAGGGCGAAAGCCTTCGAGGCCATAACCTCAATCGTCGCCGGACTTGACGTTGTCGATGCCCATATAATCGAGTGGGAGTTCGGTCGTATACTTGATCTGCTCCATCGCAAAGGCAGAGGAGACGTCGCGAATTTCGATGCGGGCGATCAGGCGCTTGTAGAAGGCATCATAGGCGGCAATATCCGGCACGACCACGCGCAGCAGATAATCCACATCGCCACTCATGCGGTAGAATTCCACCACTTCCGGAAACTCGACCACCACTTCGGAAAAGCGCTTCAGCCATTCGATCGAGTGGCTGTTAGTGCGGATCGACACGAAAACCGTGACCTTGGTGTTGACCTTGGCAGGATCAAGCAGGGCAACACGACGGCGGATCACGCCGTCTTCTTCCATCTTCTGGATGCGCCGCCAGCAGGGTGTCGTGGAAAGACCAACCTTCTTTGCCAGATCAGCCACGGCCAATGTGGAGTCTTCCTGCAAGAGCCGCAAGATTTTCCGGTCCAGACGATCCATGCCCTACCCTTTCAATGATCCGATTTGCGCCCTGCTCTAGCACATGTTGCGCAACCATAAAGAGCGCATCTAAACTAAGGAAGAAAATTTCCGCGGCCATTTTAGGGCCATTCACATTTTTTATCCTGATTTCGGGAAAATCGTAGAATAATTATACAATCGCCTTACAAGATGAGCGCGGCGACGCGCGAACGCAACTCAGGCAATACATCCTCTTCAAACCAGGGGTTGCGGCGCAGCCATCCGGTATTGCGCCAGCTCGGATGCGGCAGCGCGAAAAGCGGCGGCCCCTTCGGTGGATGAAGCAGGCTACGCCAGTTGCGCACGTTCTCGTTCACCCCCGCGGAAGAAAGCCCTGCCCGGGCAAAATGCCATTTCTGCGCATAGCCTCCGATGGTGAGGATCAGCTGAATGTTCGGTAGGGCATCGATGATTTCCTCCCGCCAATAGGGGGCGCATTCGCGACGCGGCGGCAGATCGCCTCCCGTTGCATCATAGCCCGGAAAACAAAAGCCCATGGGCACGATGGCAAAGCGGGCCGGATCATAAAAGGCCTCGCGCGAAACACCCAGCCAGTCGCGCAGCCGATCACCGGATGCATCGTTGAACGGCAGTCCCGACTGATGCACGCGCATGCCCGGCGCCTGACTCGCGATCAGGATCGGCGCGGTTTCGGAAAAGACCGCAACCGGGCGCGGCTCATGGGGCAATTGCCGCGCCATGCCCCCTGCCGGATTGTCCCGGCACAGGCGACAGGCACGCAATCGTTCCGCCAGCCGCGCGAGATCTGCCATGTCAGGCCTTTTCCGCCTTCATGGCCGGTCGTTCGGAAACGCTGGCATACCAGCGCTGAACATGGGTGAGCCCTTCCGGCATCGCGATCTTGGCGGGCTTCATGAAACCGACAGTGATATAGGCGGTGATATCGGCAACCGAGAAATGCGCGCCTGCGATATAGGGACGATCCGCAAGCGCGTCATTCAGCAGCACCAGGAATTCCTGCGCCTTCGGCCGGTTGATTTCGCCCCATTCGGGCATTTGCGGCACCTCCCAATCCTTCATCGCGGGATGCGTGTGACGGAAGGCGAAGGCAACCGGCAGGAAGAAGTTGAGCTCCACCCGGCGCTGCCACATCTCCACCTGTGCTCGCTCCAGCGCCCCTGTGCCGAAAAGCGGTGGCTCGGGATAAAGTTCCTCGAAATAACGGCAGATCGCAATGGTCTCGGTGAGGATCGTGCCGTCATCGAGCTCAAGAATGGGCAGGCGCTGCAGCGGATTCTTGGTGCTGAGCAGATCGGACTTGTGCTCCTTCTGCCCCATGTCAACCGGCACCATCTCCACCGCAATGCCCTTTTCGGCGAGATAGAGCGTGACGCGGCGTGGATTGGGCGCTCGGCCCCCGTCATAGAGTTTCATGCGGTCATTCCTTCCCTTTATCTGATGGATCGAAAAAGCCAGTCCAGCCAGCCGGAACCGGATTGCTCAGTCTTATGGCTCTTGCGCCATGCACCGGGCTCGGCAAATGGCCCGGACCACACGCCGAGGCGCGCCGCCTTGGCCGCCCGCTCCTCCTTCTTATATGCACCGTAGCTTAAGGCATGGCCAGAGCGTACCATTTCCGCAGCGATATCCACCGTTTCACGGGTACAGGTTGCAAGCAGGCGTTGATACTTGTCCCGTCCCCGGACGTGGCAGAGCACGGGACCATCCGTCAGGGAAACCAGCGCCTGCCGTGCCGCGATGCCACAGGGCCAGAGATCCGGCGGCGTGCCGCAGCTTTGAGAAAGCTCCGGCGCATCCATGCCCTTCAGCCGCAATCGCTCGCTTCCCTTCATTAACGTATCGCCATCCACCACGCCGAAAGGCCCGCTCAGATTGCGGTCCTCCACAACCTTCAAATGCGGCTTCGCAATGATGGCTACAGCCAGAAAAAACAGCATTATCAACAAATTGGACCATAAATTGCGCGAACGCCCTATCCACCTCATGAAGGTTTTTCCCGGCGCACTCTGGCGCTAATGAAATTGGCAAACAAAGTGTTGCGCGCAGCAACTTCTTAAGGATTGGTCATTATTGTGTAGCTTGATTTCAAGTAACCAGTCCACAGTTTGATGCAGCAGTCACCCGTCAGCACATCTACAGACAAGATCATTGTCGACAAATCACGCGGCCATCGCAACCGTGCGGTGAATCGCGCGGTGAAGGCGACCCGTGAGCGGCTGCAGCATGGTGAAGTGGGCGGCAGCGCTTTCGACCGCGAGTTGATGGTGATGCATCTGACGACGGCGCTGCAAAGTGCCTCGATCACGCCTTACCTGATCATCGCCATCACCTTTGTCGGCACCTACATCAACAATGATCTGCGGCTCGGAGCCTGGGCACTGGTAACCCTGGTGCTGCACGCGATCAACACGCTTCTCTCCCGCACGGCGCTGCGCCAGCAGATCACGCCCGAGAATGCCGAACGCTGGAAGAACTTCCTTCTGGCAGGGCAATTCGCTATCGGGCTTGGCTGGGCCTATTTCAGCATGCAGAGCTGCGGCAACTGCACCGAAAACAGCTATGCGCTGTTCAAGGGCGCGGTGCTTCTGATCCTGCTTTCGTTCACCGCACTTTCCACCTTCATGCTGCGCCGCTCGGTGGCCGTCACATTCGCACCGGTGGTCATCCTGCTGTCGATCAAGAGCGTCCTCAGCCGCAATCCCTATGATCTCGGCTTGCTCGGCATGCTGTGCACGGCCCTGCTGTTTTTCATCATCGTGACCGACCGCATGTATCTCTCCAACATCAAGCTTTTGTCCTTCCAGTCGGAAAAGGACGATCTGATTGCGGAACTGGAAACGGCGAAGTCGATGTCGGATGAGGCAAGGCGACGGGCGGAAGAGGCCAATCTGGCCAAGTCCCGCTTCCTCGCATCCATGTCGCATGAATTGCGCACGCCATTGAATGCCATTCTGGGCTTTTCGGAAGTGATCGCCACGGAAGTGATGGGGCCGCTGAACAATGCGACCTACAAGGAATATGTCACGGACATTCACCGGTCCGGGCAGCATCTCCTGAACCTGATCAACGAAATCCTCGATCTGTCGCGCATCGAGGCAGGCCGCTATGAACTGAACGAGGAATCGATCTCGTTGCTCGATATTGCCGAAGATTGCATCGGCATGGTGCAGCTGCGCGCGCGGGCGAAGAACATTACCATATCCGAAACCTTCGAAGCCGCCCTTCCCGGCATCTGGGCGGATGAAAAGAGCATTCGTCAGGTGGTGCTGAACCTTTTGTCCAACGCCGTGAAATTCACACCGCAGGGCGGGGAAATTCAGGTGAAGGTCGGTTGGACCTCCACCGGCGGGCAGTATGTCGCCATCAAGGACAATGGACCCGGCATTCCGGAAGACGAAATTCCTGTGGTGCTCTCCGCCTTCGGGCAGGGATCGATTGCCATCAAGAGCGCCGAACAGGGCACCGGCCTCGGCCTGCCCATCGTGCAGGCGATCATGGCCAAGCATGACGGCCAGTTCATTCTGAAATCCAAACTCCGCGAGGGCACGGAAGTGATCGCGATTGTTCCGGCCAAGCGCGTGCTGCAATCGGTTCCGGCGGTCGAGGAAGCCCATGCCGTGGAACGCAAGAAAAAGAGCTTTGCCTGAACCTCCAGTCTGGCAACCCATGAAAAAGGCCGGTCCCATGATGAGGACCGGCCTTTTTTCATATCCCGCTCGTGAAGCCCTTATCCGAGCCAGAGAACGTAAAGCGTATAGGCAACATTCGCGCCGTTGATGATAATCAGGCACATGCAGGCAAAGGAGCCGAGATCCTTCGCGTGTTTTGCAGCCAGCGAATAGCCGGGTGACACGTGATCCACGATTTCCTCGATCGCCGTATTGATGGCCTCAAACGCAAAAAGCAGAAGCATGAGCGCGACAAAGGTCACGTAATGGACGAGACTTGCGCCCGATATCCCATAGGCAACCACTCCAAGAACGAAGGCGAAAGCCTCCTGTCGAAAGGCCGCCTCACCCAGCAGGCGGGTAAATCCGCCCCAGGAATAGGTGGCGGCGGCAATGAAATGCTTCACGCCCGTTTTCTTTTCAAAAACCTCGCTCATGAATTCCCCTTGAGACGGCAGGAACGGAAGATATCCAGCCCCGCATCATAAACCGACGTCTCCACATTCATCATGCCGAGCGCCGTGTGGAAGAGATTGTCATGGGAATAGGCATTTGCGGGCAGTTTCGCAAGGCAGGCGCGGTCCAGCCCTGTCAGCGCGCTGTAAGAGGGCGAGAACCAGCTGATCATCGGCACATGCGTCTGCTGCTCCGGCGCGAAGTTATAGGGCGCGCCATGCAGGTAAATCCCGTTTTCCCCGAGCGACTCCCCATGGTCAGACACATAGAGCAGCGCACTGGAAACAGCGCTATCCTGTTCTGCCAGCAGCTTGATGACCTTGGCCAGAAAGTCATCGGTTGCGAGGATCGAATTGTCATAGGCGTTGCGCACCTCCTCGAGGCTGCATTTCGGCAGATCCGTGCTGCGGCAATCGGGCTTGAAGGTCGCGAGATCCGCGCCATAGCGGCGGAAATATGCCGGTCCGTGGCTGCCGATCTGGTGCAGCACGATCACCTTGCTTTCCTTCGTCTTCTGCAGCTCCTCCCGCAGGGGCTGCAGGAAGATTTCATCGCGACACTCATTGTCCGGGCAGAGTGCCGGGTCCTTGCTGTCCATCAGCGGCACGTAGAAGACGCGGTCCGCCACCCCCTTGCTGCCTGTATTATTATCATACCAGACAGAGGGAATGCCGGCATAACGGAACACATCGAGCAGACCTTCGAAGGCCTTGCCCTTGGCGTTGGAATAATCCTCCCGCCTGAACTGCGAGAACATGCACGGCAGCGACGTAGCCGTATCCGTGCCGCAGCTCGTCACATTCGGAAAATTCACGATGTCCAGCTTTTCCAGCTGCGGATTGGTCTTGCGCTCGTATCCGTTCAGGGAAAAATTCATGGCGCGCGCCGTCTCGCCGGCAACGATTACGGTCACGACCGGACGAGGTGCGGCCGCAATCACCGGTCCCTTCTTCGCGTCCTGCCCGATGGGTGCGGCGACTACATTGGCCGTCGTGAAGCTCGAAACGCCATAGTTCCAGGCGGCGGAAAGCGGGGCTGCCGGGTTCAGCGTCTGGGTCATCCGGTCATTGGCGCGGATGGTGACGATATAGGTGCCAAGATTGAGCCAGACCATCACGCCGGTGAGCGCCAGCATCGGCACGAGCAGCTTGAGATTGCCGATTGTCTTGCGGCCGAGGGTCTCGTGCCGGACCCGCACCCAGAACAGCAAGAGCACCGGCAGAACACCGTAAAGCGCGACATGGGTGAGATAGCGCCCGCTGATCAGCGCGCCCGCCTCGCGGGCGTTGGTGGTCATGGCACTGTCGATCATCTGTTCATTGATGATCGTGCCGAACGTGTCGGTGAAATAGGAGGCGACGGCGGAAACGAGGATCAGGAAAACCGCAAAGGGCTTGAAGGCATATTTGACCGAAAAGCTGATGATCAGCGCGGTCAGAAGCAGCGAGACAGAAAGCCCGAAGGTGAGAAAACCGGCCGTGAAGCCGCCGAAGGCTTCATATGCCATGGCCCAGAAGGTCCGGTTGCAAAGCGCCATGATCCAGAGCGCAACGAGCACGCTTGCGGTTCTGCTGCCGATCTCGGGACGCCGCGCCGTGAGCCAACCCATTCTTACCTCCACGCCACCAAAAAGATGCGGCCCTGCCCTTTTGGGGTGACCGCAGCTTTCAAAAATCCGAACGTGGTCTATCAGAAGGAATGAGGCCTATCTATGGCCTCGCCCCCAACCGGGCTCATTCCTTGTTGGAAAGCCCTGCGCTGGCAAAGGTGGCCATGCCGGAATGGCAGGCCGCCGCAGCCTTGACGATACCGGCGGCTAGGGCCGCGCCCGTGCCTTCGCCAAGCCGCATGCCAAGCGCCAGAAGCGGCGTCTTGCCAAGCTTCTCGATTGTCTTCAGATGACCCGGTTCACCGGAAACATGCGCAATCAGGCAGTGATCAAGCGCCGAAGGATTGGCAGCCTTGAGCACGGCGGCGGCGGCTGTTGCAACATAACCGTCGATCAGCACCGGAATTTTCTGCATGCGCGCGGCAAGGATTGCCCCCGCCATCGCTGCCAGTTCACGGCCACCGAGGCGGCGCAGGATTTCCAGCGGATCGTTCAGGTGGTCGCGGTGGAAGGCAACAGCCGTTTCCACGGCCTTGATCTTGCGTGCCAGAAACTCGCCCTGCGAACCGGTGCCGGGGCCAACCCATTCTTCCGCCGTGCCGCCGTAGAGAGCGAGATTGATTGCGGCGGCAATCGTGGTGTTGCCGATACCCATTTCACCGATGCACAGCAGATCCGTGCCACCGGCAATCGCCTCCATGCCAAAGGCCATGGTCGCCGCGCAATCGCGCTCGGAAAGGGCCGCTTCGCAGGTAATGTCACCGGTCGGATAATCGAGCGCGAGGTCAAAGACCTTGAGGCCGAGATCATACGTGATGCAGATCTGGTTGATCGCGGCACCGCCGGCGGAGAAATTCGCCACCATTTGCTTGGTAATGTCCGACGGATAAGGTGTCACGCCCTGACGGGTCACGCCATGGTTTCCGGCAAAGATCGCAACCAGCGGCCGGGTGACGGCGTGGGCGCGGCCTGTCCAGGCGGCAAGCCAGAAAGCGATTTCTTCCAGCCGACCAAGCGCGCCCGGCGGCTTTGTCAGCTGCGCGTCGCGGTCCCGCGCGGCTGCAAGCGCAACCGGGTCCGGGCCCGGCAAATCCTTGATCAGCGCGCGAAAATCATCAAAAGGCAGACCGGAGAGGCTCATGGATCAGGCTTTCTTGTTTTTTTATCAGGAATGGGGTTTGTGTGGCTTCGTTTCTTAATCAGCCGACGCCCGGGGAACAACCGCAAAAGCGCCCTTTCCCTGTCGTTTGGCGGCCAGCGTGAAGGATCAGACGGAATGGTCTTGCCGGATTTCATCACCGCTATAGCCCGCTCCATCGGATTCCTCAGCCGTATTCCGGTGCCCTCACGGTTTTTTGAAGGCGATGACGGGAGAATGGACAAGACTCCTGCCGCTTTCGCTGTTGCGGGTCTTGTTGTCGCAGCCCTGCCCTGCTTCCTGCTTTTTGTCTTCGGCCAGAGCCATGCACCGATGCTCGCCGCCACACTCGCAACCGGTGTTCTGGTTTTCCTCACCGGCGCCCTGCATGAGGATGGATTGGGCGACACTGCCGACGGTCTCGGTGGCGGCAAGGATCGGGAACGCGCCCTGCTCATCATGAAAGACAGCCGTATTGGCTCCTATGGCGCGCTGGCACTCGGTCTTTCTTTGCTGGTGCGGGTGGCGGCACTCACAACCCTTCTTGCCCAGGGCTCAGCGCTTTTTGCATCCCTTGCGCTGCTTGCGTCGGCAAGCTTCAGCCGGGGCGCCATGGTCTGGCACTGGAACCGGCTTCCTCCCGCAAAGCCGGATGGCGTTGCCGCAAGCGTCGGCTCACCCGCCGACAGCGCGGCGCGGGTCGCGCTGCTTACCGGGATCGCCGCCGTGCTGCTATTCCTCATGCCCTTCACGTCGCTATTGACCCTCTCGGTGGCGGTGATTGCCGGACTTGGTGCAACGCAGGCTTTTACACTCATGATCGGTAAACGGCTCGGCGGCCATACGGGCGACACCATTGGTGCAACGCAACAAATTTCTGATATGGTGTTGCTGTCCGCCCTTGCGCTCCTTGCATGAGAAGCGCATAGGCTCGCCTTGCGAAGCCGGAACGGACAACGGCCTTGAGGATAGAAGATGGAATCGCCCTGCATTCTCGTCTGCTCGATCGATATGAAAACCGGTTACTGCTTCGGTTGCGGACGCACACGCGACGAAATCAGCGGCTGGATCTCCTACAGTGATCAGGAACGGCGGGAGATCATGGCCACTCTGCCCGCCCGGCTGGAAGGGGTAGAGCGCAAGCCCCGGCGCGAAACCCGCCGGCAGCGCATGGCGCGGGAAAGCGGAATGGAATGAGCCGGCTGGTCCTCGCTCTCGCCATCCTGCTCATCGGCCTGCTTCTGCTGATGCTGAATGCGCCGGATGGCAAAGTCGCAGGCCTGACGGGTGACCAGCTTGCCGCGCTTCTCTATTTCCTGCCGATGATTGCACTGATGGGGGCAGGCATCATTGCCGCCCGCAAGAACTGGAGCCAGTCGATCCGCAATTTTCTGGTCTGGCTGGTTATCATTCTGGCAATCGCAACGCTTTCCCTGTTCCGGGAAGATGCCAAACGGGTTGGTGCGCGGTTGATTGCCGGTCTTTTGCCCGGCCATGCGGTAACCGTATCGAACAAGGATGGCACCCGCGAAGTGCTGTTGTCCCGCGATCTCAGCGGCCATTTTTCCGCAACCGTGACCGTGAATGCCCAGCCAATCCAGATGCTGGTGGATACGGGTGCAAGTGCTGTGGTGCTGACCTATGAAGATGCGGTTCAGGTCGGCATCATCCCGGAAAACCTGACCTATTCCACCCGTGTGACCACTGCAAACGGCGAAGCGACTGTCGCGCCCATCGATCTCTCGACGGTCGAAATCGGTCCGATCCGCCGATGGGGCATCAAGGCCCTCGTCGCCCGCCGTGGCGCGCTTGACGAAAGCCTGCTCGGCATGAGCTTCCTCACCACCCTCTCCTCTTTCCACATGCAAACCGACGAGCTGCGGCTGAAGGATTGACAGGCTGAGAACAAAAGCGTCTACTAAGTTATACTCGAATGTAACTTAGAGGTTCCCATGTCGAATTCAGCCAGACTGAGAAAGGTTGGGGGCTCGGTGGTCATGGCCATTCCGCCAAATCTGCTTCAGGAAATGAAACTGAAGACAGAAGATGTGGTCAAACTCACGGTCAGCGACGGAAAATTGCTGGTTGAACCTTTTGTCGAAAAGGGCGCCTATAGTCTCAAAGTCCTTCTCGCAGAAGAAGCCGAAAGCCGCACTCGCTCCGGAAACAGTGACTGGACGCTTGATAGCCCGACCGGCCGGGAACTGCTTTGATGCAGAGGGGCGAAATATGGCTTGTCCCGCTTGATCCAACACTCGGTCACGAACAGCAAGGCAAACGGCCTGTCCTCATCGTCAGTGCAACTGAATTCAATCAACTGACCGGCCTGCCGGTGGTTCTGCCGATTACCACAGGCGGGGAGTTTGCCCGCACGCGCGGTTTCTCTGTCTCTCTGGATGATGCTGGAACGCGCACCAAGGGCATTATCCGATGCGATCAGCCGCGCACACTCGATCTCAAGGCGCGTCAGGCACGTTTGCTGGAAAAAGCTCCTGATTCCATCGTTGAGGATGCGATTGCCAGATTGGCCACGATCATCCAGTAACTCAGCTCTTCAGCCGATAGCCCGAACGGAAGATCCAGTTCACCAGTCCGAGACAGAGGACGAGGAAGAAGGTGATCGTCGCGAGACTGATCCATGGGTTCACATCGGCAATGCCGTAGAAGCTCCAGCGGAAACCGCTCACCAGATAGAGTACCGGATTGAAATGGCTGACGGTCTGCCAGAAGGGCGGCAGCATGTTGATGGAATAGAAGCAGCCGCCGAGGAAGGTCAGCGGCGGAATGACAAGGCTGGGGATCAGGCTCAACTGCTCGAAATTCGTGGCCCAGATGCCGATGATGAAGCCGAACAGGCTGAAGGTCACGGCAGTCAGCACGAAAAAGGTCACCATCATCACCGGATGGGCGATGGAGACATCGACGAAGAACCAGGCGGTGATCAGGATGATCAAGCCGACAATCAGTCCCTTGGTCGCCGCTGCCCCCACGTAACCGCCGACGATTTCCGGCATGGCAATCGGTGACGACAGGATTTCATAGATCGTGCCGGTGAATTTCGGAAAATAGATGCCAAAAGAGCCGTTGGAGATGCAAAGCGTCAGCAGCGACAGCATGATCAGGCCCGGCGTTATGAAAGAGCCGTAGGAAACGCCTTCAATGCTTTGAATTCGCGAGCCGATCGCCGATCCGAATACGATGAAGTAAAGCGAGGTGGAGAGCACCGGCGACACCACACTTTGCAGAAGCGTGCGGCGCGTGCGGGCCATCTCGAACAGATAGATGGATTTCATCGCCTGCCAGTTCATGCCCGTTCTCCAATCAGCGATACGAAAATGTCTTCCAGCGAGCTTTGCCGGGTGGAAACGTCGCGGAAGGCGATGCCTGCCGCCGAAACCGCCTGCAAAAGCGGTGCGATGCGTGATGCCTGATCGTCCCCGTCATAATCGTAGACGAGCTGGCTGCCCTTGTTTTCGATGTGCAGCGCATGGCCGGAAAGCGCCTCGGGCAGGTTTTCAAGCGGCTCGACAAGCTCGAGAATGAGCTGCTTCTTGCCGAGCTTCTTCATCAGCGTAACCTTGTCTTCCACCAAGAGAAGCTTGCCGCCATCGATCACGCCGACGCGGTCGGCGATCTCTTCCGCCTCCTCGATATAATGGGTGGTCAGGATGATGGTCACGCCTTCACGCCGCAGGCGCGACACCACCTGCCACATATCCTTGCGCAGGTTGACATCCACACCGGCCGTCGGTTCATCCAGAAAAAGAACGCGCGGCTCATGCGAGAGCGCCTTGGCAATCAGCACGCGCCGCTTCATGCCGCCGGAAAGCTGGCGCAGCATGAAATCCTTCTTGTCCCAGAGCGAAAGGTCGCGCAGCACTTTTTCGATATAGGCCGGATCGGGCGAGCGACCGTGCACACCACGCGAGAAGCTCACGGTATTCCAAACGGTCTCGAACTGGTCTGTGGTAAGCTCCTGCGGCACAAGGCCGATGATCGCGCGGGTTTCGCGAAAATCGCGCACCACGTCGTGGCCGCCTGCCAGAACCGTGCCGCCCGAGGGGTTGACGATGCCGCAGATGATGGAGATCAGCGTGGTCTTGCCCGCCCCGTTCGGCCCCAGCAAAGCCAGGATTTCCCCCTCCTCGATATCGAGGCTGACGCCTTTCAGCGCCTGGAAACCATTGCCATAGGTCTTGGTCAGGTCTTTGACGGAAATGATCGATTTGGCCATGAACGCTTCGCGATGAAAGGGATTGGGCAAGGGACGATGCCGCACGAGTCGGGGCATGAAGACAGGGTGACGCATCGCCCGGTCAAAATCCATCGCGAAAATTGGGAATCGTCAGGTCCGCTCAATCACAATGACGATAGCCGGACTTGCGGGCACGCAGATCGAAATGGAAGTGATCCTTGTGGTTCGGATCACTGCCCGGGCCAAGCACGGTGTGGAAATATTTGCAGCTTTCGCTGCGCACCGCATTCAGCAAGCCCTTTTCACGGAAGGCGAAGAAGCCCTTCTTTCGCACATCGATTTCCTTGCCGCTGTTCAGCACGAACTTGCCGACATCAATCGCATTGCCACGCGCGTGTTCTGACCAGGGATTGCGGTTGTTGGAATTCATGTGACGGCAGGAATAGCCGCCGAGCGGAATGATCGTGCGCACGCCGGACCAGTAGCGCATGCGCGCAGACGGGTTCAGTTCGTTCTTCACCCACTCCGCAAAGGCAAGCGTCACCTCGCAATTGAGGGTGATCGCCGGCTTCATGCCGATATTGCTGGCAAAGCCGTAAACCTTGACGGGGTAGGCAATGCCGCAGCTCGGGCCATTGGAAATGGTGGGAACATCCTGGAATTTCACGCCGAGCTGCTTCAACGCCCGCCTGCACGATACTTCGGATGCGGGCATGATATCCGGACGCGGGGTTTGCAGCGGGGCAACGGTCGGATCAATCGCGCGTGGCAGCATGGCAACCTGGGTGCCTGCGGCGACACCCGCCTGCCGCGGCGCCGTTTGTGGCCATGCGGGCGATTGCGGCACCCCATTGTTGAGCGCAACGGGATTGTCCGTACCAATCCCGTCCACCACCGGCTGACCCGCATTTCCCTCGGCAATCTGTGCAGCTTCCTCCTGCGCAAGACTGGTGCCTTCGCCAAGGCCAAGCCCGGAATCGATATTGATGCCCTGCCCGGCAATACCCCCCGGGGCCGCACTCGCGAGCTGCGGCTGGCTGTGAAGCTGGCCGAGAAGGCGCGGCGGTGCGCCAAGCTGGGAACCGCCCGATGGCGTCGGCCCGTTCAGCGCGATGGCCTCGTCACTGTCGATCGGCGGTAGCGCAGCAGTGCGGGAAAGCAGAGGCGTACGGCCCACACCCGCCATATTGGGCCGGGAAAGATCGTCGATGTTTTCCGGATTGCCCGAATAGGCGGCCTGCATGTCTCCGGCAGGCAAAGGCTTGACCCGGCCTTCCGGACGGATTGCGGAAACGCGGGAATTGTCGACCCCGAGATAGTCGGTCGAGCATGCGCTCAGCACGGAAATGAGAAGCAAGGGCAGCAAGCTGCGCCGGACGGAGGCTGCATACGCCATACAAGAGCCACTTCTTATGCCGGAAAATGCTGAAATACGGTGAATGGATTGTAGACCGGGATGGTTAAGTCATTATTAACTTGAGATGGCCAAGCGGGCTGCGCATGCGTAGCATGCCCGTCAAACCGTGGAATCAATCGGCATCAGGGAAGAATGAAATGGATGCAAACAGCGCGCCGCAGGGCGAATTGACCCTTCGCACACTTGCCATGCCGGGTGATGCCAATGCGGCTGGCGATATTTTCGGCGGCTGGGTGATGGCACAGATGGACCTTGCCTGCGGCATCCGCGCCGCCGAACGCGCCCGCGGCCGCGTGGTGACCGCTGCTGTCAAGGAAATGGCCTTCGCCATGCCGGTCAAGATCGGCGATACGCTATGCATCTATACCCATGTCGAGCGCGTGGGCCGCAGCTCCATGACCCTGAAGGTTGAGGCCTGGGCACAGCGATACCTCACGCCGGTGATGGAAAAGGTAACCGACGCCATTTTCGTGATGGTTGCGCTGGATGCGAATGGCAAGCCGACGCCGGTGCCCGCCGAAGGCTGAACCTCAGTGGCAAACCGGCAGACACCATGTATATAAAATAACTTAAACCGAATATTAGGATTCCATAACCACTCTCCGGCCAGAGGAGGCATGGGCCGTTGCCCTGCCAGCTGGAATGGATAGGCATGGAACCGGTCGCCGCAGGAGATGAGGAAAGCTTCCGCCATGCCTTGCGGTATGCGCAGCTGACTGCCCTTCTGGAACTCGGCTACGGCACCTACAGCCTCAATCTGTTCGTGGCCATGACCGTGGGCGCGATCTACTACGCCACGGATGGCTGGTCGGACTGGTTGCTCTACTGGAGCGGCTTGAACGGCGTGATGATCGTCACACGGGTCCTTCTGCAGTCCCATGTCCATGACCATCTCGAGACGCTCACAGAGCCACAAACCGGGCTGCGACTGATGACCGCCAGCGCCTTTGCCGGTGGTGTCGTCTGGGCCTGCCTGCCGCTCCTCATTCCCGATCTCGATCTTGCGGGCCGTCACAGCTATGTGGTGCTGATCATGGCCGGAGCGATCATGGCTTCGATGGTGCGTGGCATTCCGCATAGCCCGATTGCCACCATGTTTGCCCTTCCCCCTCTGCTCTCCATCGCTATTGTCCTGACGCGAGACGGGGATGCTGAAGCCGATATTCTTGCGGTGAACATGCTTGTTCTTGCGCTGGTTCTTCACAAAAGCTGCCGTCTCGGAGCCGCAAATTTTCTGGCGACCGTCGCAGCCGGGGTGCAGGCCACAGATCTTGCAGCCTCGCTGAAAATCGCAAACGCGGAGGCGCAGGAGAAGAACAAGGCCCTGGAAATACTGGCCAATTGCGATCCGCTGACCGGTCTTGCCAATCGCGGACGCCTTCAGGCCCAGCTTCGCTTCAGCCTTGCCTGTGCCAGACCCGGTGACCGCATCGCGCTCTTCATCCTCGATCTGGACCGTTTCAAGCAGATCAATGATACGCTCGGCCATGCCGCAGGTGATGCGCTGCTGAACGAAGTGGCGCGAAGGCTGACCAGCGCGCTGGACGGCACCGGGCTTGCCGCCCGGCTGGGCGGCGATGAGTTTGCCGTGCTGATTGCCGGTCCCGATCACCCGGATCGGCTGCTTGACCTCGCGCAGCACTGCCTCGACATCATCTGTCAGCCGATGTTGCTGAACGGGCGGGTGGTTCCCATCCACTCCAGTCTCGGGTTAGCACTCTGGCCGGATCACGCCGAAACCGCCGAAGAGCTATATGCCTATGCGGATATGGCGCTTTACGAGTCCAAGAATGCGCGCAAGATGTGCGCCGTCGGCTTCAGCCGCGACATGAAGCTGCAAAGCGACCGGCAAAGGCAGATCGAACAGGATCTGCGCCGGGCGATTGAACGCGGCGAGCTGCAGGCTTGGTTCCAGCCGCAGGTGCGGATTGCGGATCATGCGGTGGTTGGCTTTGAGGCACTGGTACGCTGGCCCCACCCGGAGCTGGGCCTTGTGAACCCCCATGAAGTCGTCCATTCCTCGGAAATCCTGCACCAGACCCGAGCGCTTGCCCGCAGCATGCTGGAGAAAAGCTGCCGCCTGATCAAGGAGCTCGACGATCGCGGGCTCGCGCTACACGCGACGGTCGCGATCAATATCTCGCCGCGCGATTTTACCATTTACGACGTGCCGGAACTGCTGCGCTCGACGACCGATCTTTACGGCGTGCCGCGCGACAGGTTTGAAGTCGAGCTGACCGAAGAGGCCGAGCTGGAGCCGGAGCGCATTCACGGGGCCCTGAAGCAGATTGCGCAAAGCGGCTTCAAGCTTTCCATCGATGATTTTGGCATGGGCCATACTTCCCTCAACCATCTGCTGTCGATCAATGTGGATCGCATGAAGATCGACCGCAGCTTCGTGAACGGGATTGCGGGCAATCTGCAGAACCAGGCGCTTGTCAGTGCCATGGTCGCACTGGGGCGGATGCTGAACATCGATATCCTCGTCGAAGGCGTAGAATCCAGTGAGGATCTGAAAACGCTCAGACAGCTTGGGTGCCACACCGCGCAGGGCTATCTCTTCGCGGCGCCGATGCCACACGCCGACCTCGTCCGCTGGCTGGAGGAGCGGGCGGGCAGCAGGCAGCAGGCAAGCCTCAGGCCCTGAACACGAAGCTCGCCCCGAGCGCGATCAGAGCGAAGCCGATGGCGTGGTTGATCGTCAGGCTTTCCTTCAGCCAGAACACGGAAAAGCCGGAAAACACCACCAGCGTGATGACCTCCTGCATGGTCTTGAGCTGCGCGGTCGAATAGACCGAGGAGCCGATGCGATTTGCAGGAACAGCCAGGCAGTATTCAAAGAAGGCAATGCCCCAGCTCGCAACAATGGCAATCGCGATGGCAGCGCCCTTGTGCTTCAGATGCCCGTACCAGGCAAAGGTCATGAAAATGTTCGAGGCAAACAGCATCACCACCGGCAGAATGGCGGCGGGAGAAAGCGAAAAGGGCATGGCAACCTCGTGAATCAGCGTGCAGAGCAGGCCTCTTCTATATCAAGCGCCCCCTGCCCCCGTAAGATCGACCGCCGCGAAGGCCTCGGCAATCAGGTCCGGCCGCGCATCCGGTCTCGTTGCGCCGGTCGAAAGGATCTGGCGGAAACGCCGTGCGCCGGGCACGGACTGGAACAGGCCAACCATATGCCGCGTCACATTGTTGAGCTTGCCGCCACGGCTCATGTGCCGGTCGCAATAGGCAATCATCCGGTCGCGGATATCATCCCAGTCCACCGGCTTTGCGGGCTCGCCATAGACCTTTTCATCCACCTCGCCGAGGATAGCCGCATGGTGATAGGCCGCACGGCCAAGCATCACGCCATCCATCACCGCCAGATGCGAGACGGCCTCGTCCACCGTCGGGATACCGCCATTGATCCCCAGAAAGATATCCGGATTTTCCTGCTTCATGCGATGCACGAGCGGATAGTCGAGCGGTGGAATATCGCGATTTTCCTTCGGGCTCAGCCCCTGCAACCAGGCCTTTCGGGCATGGATCCAGATGGCATCGGCCCCGGCCGCCACCATGCGGGCGAGAAAATCCGGAAGCACCTGCTCCGGTTCCTGATCGTCAACGCCAATCCGGCACTTGACCGTTACCGGAACCGGCGACACCTGCTTCATCGCCGCGATACAAGCCGCCACCACATCCGGCTCGCGCATCAGGCAGGCACCGAAGGTGCCGCTTTGCACCCGATCCGACGGACAGCCGACATTGAGATTTATCTCGTCATAGCCAAAATCGAGCGCGATCTTCATCGCCTCCACCAGCTTTGCCGGGTCGGAACCTCCAAGCTGCAAGGCGAGCTTGTGTTCAGTCGGATCAAAACCAAGCAGACGCTCGCGCGGTCCATGGATTGCCGCATCGGCCACGACCATTTCCGTGTACAGGAGCGCATTGCGCGTCAATAGCCGGTGCATGAACCGGCAATGCCGGTCAGACCAGTCGAGCATGGGAGCAACGGCGAAGATTTTAGCCCCGGATATACGCGCGGCTTCGTAGAAACTGGCAGGCATGGCAGACCCTTTCGGCCCGCCTCCTAGCGGAAATTCATGCAGAGATAAAGGCGTAAGCAAAAGGAGGCCATGCGGCCTCCTCCGATACTCACCCCGTTTTCTTGATCAGCCGCGGGCGTGGCTTGCTTCGCCGCCCTTGCGGCCAGCCGCTGCCGCGCGCTCCCGATTGTTCTTGAAATTGCCGCCGGAAGCTTCGCCACCCTTGCGGCCAGCGGCAGCGGCCCGCGCCGGATCGTTCTTGAAATTGCCACCGGATGCCTCGCCACCCTTGGCTGCAATTTCCCGCTGGCGCGCGGGATCCATGGAGGCAAAGCCACGCGCGGATTTCGTGCCGCCCTGCTTTGCGGTTACAGTCTTGGCCATTTTCTCATTCTCCGTTTTCATGATGGCGGGAAACCCGCCGGTCTGATCCGCCGCAACGCAGATCCTGCCGCTTGAACGTGCGGACCTGCTGATCGTTCCGATGGATGACCCTGCAAAATCTGGGGGGCCAGATCTGGGGATGACGCAATAAACCTGTCGTCGGCACCGTTTCACCGACCGCAGAATCCGGCATAATTGCCCCTTGCGAACGACGGAGAGAGGCGATGCCGCTTTATGCCCTTGGGGAAAATGAACCGGAAACACCCGCGGATGGCGACTACTGGATCGCACCGGATGCGCATGTGATCGGCAAGGTGGCGCTTGGCAAAGATGTCGGTATCTGGTTCGGTGCCGTGCTGCGCGGCGATAACGAGCCGATCCATGTGGGCGCGCGCAGCAATATCCAGGAAGGCGCAATGCTGCATGTGGACCCGGGCTTTCCGGTGACGATCGGCGAAGGCTGCACCATCGGCCACCATGCGATTGTTCATGGCTGCACGATTGGCGACAATTCGCTTGTGGGGATGGGCGCGACCATTCTGAATGGCGCCAGGATCGGCAACAATTGTCTGGTCGGGGCCAATGCGCTGGTGACCGAAGGCAAGGAGTTCCCCGACAATTCGCTGATCGTCGGCTCACCTGCCCGCGCCATCCGCACGCTGGACGAAAAGGCCGTCGCTGGCCTCAGAAAATCCGCAGACAGCTATGTGCGCAACTGGCAGCGCTTCGCGAAGGACCTGCGCAAGCTCTGAGGCTCAGGCCGCGCATGTCTCGCACAGGCCACGGATCTCGATGGTGGTCTTGTGCGGTTTGAAGTGGCGCTCGCCAGCCCAAATGGCCAGCCGGTGATCGATCGCGTGATCATGAAATTCGCTGGCATGGCCGCATTCGGTGCAGATCGCAAAGGCCACTGTTCCGTGCTGATGGGGCCCGCCGCAACAGCTGGAATTGCGGTGCGCGCAGGCCACGAAGGCATTGATGCTTTCAATGCGATGCACCAGCCCCGCTTCCTGCAGCTTCTCCAGCGCCCGGTAGACCTGCAAGGGCGCGCGAAAACCGTGATCGCGCAGCCGGTCGAGGATCGTATAGGCGCTGATCGGCTGATCGGCACGCGAGAGCGTATCGAGCACAAGGCTCTGGTTCTTGGTCAATGCGGGCGACATCATCAATGGTGGTGCCCTCCTGTGGCATGGGCGTGGGGATCGGCAGGCCGCTTGCCGAGCGGCAGCAGGCTGACGAGGAAAAGCAGGACGGCGGCGACCGCTATCGACGGGCCGGACGGCGTGTCGTAATGCAACGAACCGTAAAGACCGCCGATCACCGCGGCGGCACCGATCAGGCACGCGATCACGGCCATCGCCTCCGGCGTCGCGGCGAAACGACGGGCGGCAGCGGCCGGAATCACCAGCAGCGAGGTGATCAGCAGAATGCCGACGATCTTCATGGCAATCGCGATCACCAGCGCCATCAGCAGCATGAAGGCAAGCTTTGCCCGCTCCGGCCTCAGGCCTTCGGCCTCGGCAATTTCGGCGCTGACGGTGGAGGCAAGCAAAGGCCGCCAGAGCAGCGCGATCACCGCAAGCACGAAAGCACCGCCGATCCAGATCGTCGCAAGGTCCGCCTTCGAAACCGCAAGGATATCGCCGAACAGGAAGCCCATCAGATCCACCCGCACCCAGGTCATGAAGGCAACGATCACAAGGCCGATTGCCAGCGTGGCGTGGGAGAGAATGCCCAGCAGCGCATCCGCAGAAAGACTGCCCTTCTTTTGCAGCAGCACAAGAAGCAGGGAAATCGCGGCGGCCACGATGAAAACGCTCACCATGATATTCAGGTTCAAGAGCAGCGACAGTGCAATGCCGAGCAGGGCCGAATGAGCCATCGTATCGCCGAAATAGGCCATGCGCCGCCAGATGATGAAACAGCCGAGCGGGCCGGTGGTCAGCGCCAGCCCGACACCCGCCAGCAGAGCGCGGAAGAAGAAATCATCCAGCATGGTTTTCTCCTTCTTCGAGTGCCGCGACCGGCTTTCCCTTGTACATCAGGTTGAAATGCGGCTCGCCATAGCCGGACCCGTGATGATGCCCGTCTCCCGGATGGCAATGATCGGTGATCTGCCCATCCGCATGCAGGACCCGGCCATCCGGCAGATGCGTATGGTCGTGGCGGTGATTGTAAAAGGCGAGCGCATTGGCAGCGCGGCTGCCAAACAGTTTCGAATATTCCGGGCTCTGGCTGACCATCGCGGGCGTGCCCCGGCAGCAGACATGGCCATTCATGCAGATCACCGTATCTGTTTCCGCCATTACCACATGCAGGTCATGGGAAATCAGCAGAATGCCGCAACCGGTTTCGTTGCGGATGGTGCGGATCAGCTCGTAGAGTGCGATCTCACCGTTGAAATCCACGCCCTGCACCGGCTCGTCCAGCACAAGCAGATCAGGCTTGCGGGCAATCGCACGCGCCAGAAGCGCTCGCTGGAACTCGCCGCCGGACAAGTGCTGCACCTCAGCTTTCTCCATATGCGCGATGCCTGCCGCCTTCAGCGCGGCCTGAAGATCAGGCTCGGCCAGCGGTCCGGTCAGCGTCATCAGGCGGCGCACCGTCAGCGGCAGCGTCCAGTCGATGGATAGCTTCTGCGGCACATAGCCGATCTTCAGACCCGGCTTGCGCTCCACCCTGCCCTCATCCGGCTTCAGCACCCCGGTCGCCATTTTGGCGCTGGTGGATTTTCCGGAACCATTCGGCCCGATCAGCGTCACGATCTCGCCGGGCCGCACCGAAAAACTGACATCGCGCACCAGCCAGCGCTCGCCACGGCGAATTCCGGCCCGCTTCAGGGAGATCAGCGGCGGCGCATTCACCGAAAATCGCTCCAGCATGTTTTTCCCTTTCCAACCTGTTGTCAGACCCTATGCCATACGTTATAGCATAACGCAACAAACGTAATAACATTACATTTTTCAGGAGGCACTCAGTGAGATATTTGGCGGGGACATTTCTTTCGCTCGCGCTTCTGGTTTCAGGCCTGTCGGCAAAAGCGCAGGAAGCACCGGTGGTCGCGGTTTCCATCAAGCCGCTGCATTCGCTGGTTTCAGCGGTGATGCTGGGTGTGGGCGAGCCGAAACTGATCGTGGATGGCGCGGCCTCGGCGCATACCTACAGTCTCAAGCCGTCCAACGCTTCCGACATTCAGGCCGCCCGACTGGTATTCTGGATGGGACCGGAAATGGAGCATTTCCTGGCCGATCCGCTTCAATCCCTCGCGTCGAACGCAAAAGTGGTTGCCATGGAAGATGTGCCGAACCTCAACCGCCTGCCATTGCGGGAAGGTGGCGCCTTCGAGGCGGATGCCGATGAGGCCCATGCCGAAACCGGCCATGATCACGGCGCGCATGACATGCATGTCTGGCTTGATCCGCAAAATGCCGTGGTGATGGCGGAAGCCATACGCGACCAGCTGGTGGCGGCAGACCCGGCGCATCAGACCCAGTACATCGCCAATACCAAGGCGCTCGAAGCCAATATCCGTGCGCTGGATACCGAGCTCGCGGCGACCCTTGACCCGTTGAAGGACAAGCCCTTCATCGTTTTCCATGATGCCTATCAGTATTTCGAAAAGCGTTATGGCCTTCGCGTTGCGGGTTCGATCACCGTTTCGCCCGAAACCGCACCGGGCGCGGAGCGGCTCTCGGAAATCCACGCCAAGATTGCCGGGCTTGGCGCTGCCTGCGTTTTCGCCGAGCCGCAGTTCGAGCCGAAGCTTCTCACCGTCGTGTTGGAAGGCACGGATGCCAGATCCGGTACGCTCGATCCGGAAGGTGCAACCCTTGCCGTCGGGCCGGAACTCTATTTCCAGCTGATGCGCGCGCTCGGAACCAGCCTTCGTGATTGCCTTTCGCAAAAGTGAATATAGCCAGCGAGGCGCAAGCCTGCACCGCTAGAAACGCCTCCATAATGTGACAACAGATATGGGTGCATGCGAGTGTTGAAGGCGAAGGACAACAGGCTGAAGGCGGCGCGCGCCGCCTATGACCGTGGCAACTATAACCGTGCCCTTGAACTGTTGTCCGAACTTGCTGGACCGTCACCGGATGGTGACCTGCTCTTCCTGCTCTCCAAGACGCTGTCCGCCATGGGCCTGCATGCGCAAGCCGCAGACATGTTCGTGGAAGCGGCCCAAACCATGGGTGAGGATGCGCCGAAGGCGCTTCGTCTTGCTGTCGATCTCTATTTCCGCTGCGGTGATCTTGAAAAGGCGGAGCTTTTCGGCCTGCGTCTGCTGCAGGTGACCCCGGATGATCCGCTGATCGCTTTCATCCTGATTTCGATCTTCCAGAAAAACGGCGAAACCGCCCTGATAGACGGGCTGAAAAACGTGCTTGTGAAGAGCGATGATCCAGAACACCTGATGCTTGCTCTCAAGCTCATTTCAACCGAATCGCTCAATATCAACAATGCGGAACTGTTCCGGAAACTGAGCCGCCATTTTCCGAATGATCCCTTTATCCGGATGTGCCATCTGGATTTCTGCCGCACCTTTTTTGATGTGCAAACCGTGGAGCGCGAGCAGGATATCCTGCGCAAGCAATTTGCGCGCGGCGACTACCGCTTGCTTTCCGCCGAGGAGCCGCATTTCGGGCTGATGTGGCTGGAAACAGATGCAGAGCTTCGCAAGTGCACCAATGTCGCCGGCTTCACCCCTTACACCGAGGAAAGCCGCGCAAGGCGGCGTTCTATGCCCCATGTCTGGGGTGAAAAGATTCGGATCGGCTATCTCAGCGCTGACTACTGGGATGATCACGCAACCATGCGGCTGCTTGCCGATGTGTTGCGCCAGCACGATACAAGTCGCTTCGATATTACCCTCTATTGCAATACCTCAGCCGAATATGTTGCGTTCGATACCGGCGGTCGGTCGCAATGGGGGCGGCTGAAAGTGATCCGCGACCTTTCCGATGATGAGGCGCTGGCGATGATCCGCGCGGACGGAATTGATATTCTCGTGGATCTGAAGGGGCATACCGCTCATGGCCGCTCGGGCATCGTCAACGGACAATGCGCACCGGTCACGGTCGCCTGGCTCGGCTTTCCTGGCAGCGCAATAGGGATCGATTGTGATTACATTATCGGTGACCCCATCGTGACGCCGGATGGAGCCGCGCCGCATTTTCACGAGCTCTTTTGCCGCCTGCCGGATTGCTATCAGCCCAATGATCCGGTTACCCGCCCGCTCCCGCGGCCGGATAGTCGCGCCGCCCATGGCTTGCCGGAGGATGTGTTCCTGTTTGCCTCCTTCAATACGCCGCGCAAACTCACACCCAGGACGCTGGATCTCTGGAGCAGGGTTTTGAAGCGCGCTCCGAACGCCCATTTGTGGATCATGGGTCCGGAATCCGGCTTAAAGGAAGCCTTCCGTCGACGGGGCATAAGCCCGGACCGGCTGCATATTGCGGAAAAGGCTTCCTATGAAAGGCATATGGACCGCACGGCACTTGCCGATATGGGCTTCGACACCTTCCCATGCAACGGCCATACGACGACATCCGATATGCTTTGGGCAGGCTTGCCGGTTGTCACCAGAAAGGGACAAAGCTTTGCGGGACGGGTTACCGAAAGCCTGCTCAATGCAATCGGCCTTCCCGATCTGGTTGCCGAGGATGACAAGGCCTTTGTGGAACTCGCCGCCCGCATCGCCAATAATCCGGACGAATGCCGCGCGCTCAAGGCGCGGCTTGCCGAAAATCGCAAGACCTATCCCCTCTTCGATTCCGTGCGTTTCTGCCGTCATCTGGAAAATGCCTATGAGAGGATGGCCGAGCGCGCCCGAAATGGCCTCCCGCCAGAAGCCTTTGATGTTCCCCGCTTGCCTGAATGAGAGAATTGGAAACGGGAAGACGCTTATAAATCAAAAAGGGGCAGCTCTGGCTGCCCCTGTCGCATTTCGGATTACTGCGAGAGCAGTTCTGCGGACTGGGTCCAGAGGTTGATGCCGGCTTCGACCGCATAGTGATCGATCTCCTTGAGTTCGGCCTCGGAGAAATTGCGGTTGGCGAGCGAGCCGACGCAATCCACCACCTGCTCCGCCCGGCTGGCGCCGATGAGCGCGGAGGTGATCCGGTTGCCACGCAGCACCCAGGCGATTGCCATCTGCGCCAGTGTCTGGCCGCGACGGGTGGCGATATCGTTCAGCGCGCGGATATTTTTCAGCGTCTTGTCGTCCAGCATCGATGCAGCAAGCGACTTGCCCTGGCTGGCCCGGCTGCCGCCGGGAACACCGGCGAGATACTTGGCGGTCAGCATGCCCTGCGCGAGCGGCGAGAACACGATGGAGCCGATCCCAAGCTCTTCGAGCGTATCGACCAGCCCGTCCTTCTCGATCCAGCGATTGATCATCGAATAGCTCGGCTGGTGGATGATGCAGGGCGTGCCCATGCTCTTCAGGATGGCGGCCGCCTCGCGCGTGCGGCGGCTGTTATAAGACGAAATCCCGACATAGAGCGCCCGGCCCGAGCGCACGATATGATCCAGCGCACCGCAGGTTTCTTCCAGTGGCGTATTCGGATCAAACCGGTGCGAATAGAAGATATCGACATAGTCGAGACCCATCCGCTTCAGGCTCTGGTCGCAGGAAGCGATCAGATATTTGCGGCTGCCCCATTCTCCGTAAGGGCCGGGCCACATTTCATAACCGGCCTTGGAAGAAATGATCAGCTCATCGCGCAGCCCGTGAAAATCCGTCCGCAGGATTTCGCCGAATGCGGTTTCGGCGCTGCCGGGCGGCGGGCCATAATTGTTGGCAAGATCGAAATGGGTGATGCCGAGATCAAAAGCAGTCTGGCAGATCTCGCGCTTCACGCGATGCGGCGTATCCTCACCGAAATTGTGCCAGAGGCCGAGCGATATGGCCGGAAGCTTCAGTCCGCTTCGGCCACAGTGATGGTAGGACATCTTTTCATAGCGATCGTCAGCCGGTTTCCAGGCCATTTCAAACTCCTCAGGCGCAAATCAGGTCAGGGGCTGAAACTAGCCCCCGAAGCAACTGATTTCAAACGATTTATTTGTTGGCAAAATCCGCAAGGCCACTGCCCCACGGGCCGTGGTGCAAATCCTTGCCGTCCAGCCGGTCAAAGCCATGTGCGCCGAAGAAATCGCGCTGGGCCTGAATGAGATTGGCCGTGCCGCGCGCCTGCCGGTAGGCATCGAAATAGGCAAGCGCCGAGGCGAGCGCAGGAACCGGAAGCCCCGCCGTGAAGGCAGCCGCCACCACGCGGCGAAGCGAGGGAAGCGCCTGTTTCAGCATCGTGGCAAAGGCGGGTGTCACCACCAGATTGGCGGCATCCGGATTTGCGGTGAAAGCCTTGGTGATCTCGTCGAGGAACTGCGAGCGGATGATGCAGCCTGCGCGCCAGATGCGGGCAATCGTCGGCATCGGCAGGTTCCAGCCGAATTCGCGGCTGGCTTCCGCCATCACCGCGAAGCCCTGCGCATAGGCCCCGATCTTTGCGGCAAAGAGCGCAAGCTCGAGATCATCCACCAGCCCCGGCCCGCCGGTCAGCACGAAGGGCTGGCGCTCATCGCCCAGAACCTTTGCCGCAGCCTCACGCTCGCTTTTCAGCGCCGAAAGGCTGCGGGCTGCGACCGCCGCCTCGATGGCAGTTGCGGGAATACCCATCTGCTGCGCCTCGATGACCGACCATTTGCCGGTGCCCTTCTGTCCCGCCTTGTCGAGGATCATGTCCACCATCGCCGTTCCCGTTACCGGGTCCTTGGCGGCGAGCACGGCAGCGGTGATCTCGATCAGATAGGAGTTGAGGCGGCCCTTGTTCCAATTGGCAAAGATCGCGCCCGTATCAGCTGCGGATTTGCCGAGCCCGTCACGCAGGATACCGTAGATTTCGGCAATCATCTGCATGTCGGCATATTCGATGCCGTTGTGGATGGTCTTGACGAAGTGCCCTGCCCCATCATTCCCCAGCCAGGCCGCGCAAGGCTCGCCATCATAGCGGGCCGCAATGGAGGTGAGCACCGGCTCGACGCGCTTCCAGCTTTCCTCCGTGCCGCCGACCATGATCGACGGACCATGGCGCGCGCCCTCCTCGCCACCGGAAACGCCCATGCCGATGAAGGTGAGGCCCGTTCCTTCCAGCCGCTTGAAGCGGGCAAGCGTATCGCGGAAATTGGCATTGCCCGCATCGATGATGATATCACCGGCAGAAAGATCGGCCTGAAGCGCGGTGATCTGCTGATCAACGGGATCACCCGCCTTGATCATGATGATGATCGGGCGCGGCGGGCGGATGGCCGCCACGAATTCCGCCATGGAATAACAGGGCACGATGCGGTCGGCGAGTTCGCCTGCGGAAGCCATGAAGGCATCGGTCGCGGCAGGCGTCCGGTTGAAAACCGCAATGCGGTTGCCCTTTTCGGCAATGTTGAGGGCGAGGTTCGAACCCATCACCCCAAGTCCGATCAACCCGATTTCCGCTGCCTGCATGTCGCGACTCCTCCGCTTGAGTTGCGACATTAGAGCAGAGTTCGAGCTGATTGGATCAGTTCTGTTGGCTCAAACCGGGGTTTTCCACGAGGAAGTCGGCGCAGGAGATAGCGTGCCTATCTCCAAGCCGGCTGACGCAAGTGGAAAGCCGGTTTCAGCCAACCCCTTGCAGCGCCGCGCGTCGTTCCGACGCGCATAGGACGCTGCAACGTTGGAAATGGCATGGCGCGTCAAGCGCGCCATGCGGGGCGGGATGAATTTTCCCGATTACCGTCGGCCTTCGCCTCGACCGTATATCCAGATATGGCCTTCGGCGAAGTCCTCGGTCCTCGGGAAAATTCCTTCCCGCAGAATGATTCAATCAGCTCGAACTCTGCTCTAGTTGCATCAGATGCGCATTCGGGCAAGCGTTGAGTACGACTTTGGTCAGGTCACCGGCTTGTCGTCGCCATCATCCAGCGCACGCCAGGCGGCACCGTCCAGGTCCTCGTACTGGCCGGATTTCAGCGACCAGAGAAAGGCCGCCAGGCCAAGACCGCCCATCAGAAGCGCAACGGGAATGAGAATGATCAGGTTGCTCATCAGGCAAAACTCGCATTGGCAGGCAGGCCGCTTCCGGCCTTGTCTTCCTGCCGCTTTTCCTCGAGCCGCGCAAGCCGGTTGAGCCGCAAGGCATTCACGACCACGATCAGGGACGAGGTGGACATGGCAATCGAGGCCACCAGCGGCGTGGCATAGCCTGCAATCGCAATCGGCACGGCAAAGACATTGTAACCGATGGCGAGCGCGAAGTTTTCCCGGATCAGGCGACCGGCGCGGCGCGAAATCTCGATGGCGAGCGGCACCGCTTCAAGGCCCTCGCGCAGAAAGACGAAATCGGCAGCCTGACGACCGATATCCGCAGCTGTCGCAGGCGCCATCGACACATGGGCCGCAGCAAGTGCCGGTGCATCATTGATGCCATCACCCACCATCAGCAGCTTGTGCCCGGCCTCGCCTGCCCTGACGCAGTAATCAGCCTTGTCACGCGGCGAAAGTGCGGCCTTCCACTCGGCAATGCCGAGGCGCGCGGCGAGCTCCTTCACCACCGGCGCACGGTCGCCGGAAAGCACGATGGAAGAAAAGCCGGACTTCGCAAGCGAAGCGATGGTCTTCTGCGCCCCGGGGCGCGGCATGTCTTCAAACAGGAAGGATTGAAGCAGCCTGCCGTCAAGCGACAACACCACTTCGGACGCTGCCTCGCGTTCTGCCGCGGAATCGGCATCCTGCGGGCAGGCAAAGCGGCGATTGCCGAGCCGGTAAATGCCCTCCGGCGTCACGGCTTCCAGCCCCTCGCCCGGCTTTTCTGAAACTTCGGCAAAGTCATGCGCCTCTGTCGCCACCTGCACGATGGCGCGTGATAGCGGATGGCGTGAATGCAGCGCCAGACCTGCGGCAAGCGCAAGCCGGTCCAGACGGGTATCCGCAAGGTTGGTGAGCCGCGGGCGGCCGATAGTGAGCGTGCCGGTCTTGTCGAAGACCACGCTGTCCACTTCCGCAAGCCGCTCCATCGCCGAGCCGTCTTTTACCATGATGCCGTTCTGGAATAGACGGCCAGCGGCCACCACCTGCACCACCGGCACGGCGAGACCAAGCGCGCAAGGGCAGGTGATGATCAGCACGGACACGGCAATCAGCAGCGCCTCCTTCCAGTCTCCGCCAAAGATGCCCCAGCCGAGGAAGGAAAGCAGCGCCAGAAGATGCACGGCGGGCGAATAATATTGCGCGGCGCGATCCGCGATGCGGCGATAGCGGGCGCGCCCGCCCTCTGCCGCTTCCATCAGGCCGATGATTTCGGAAAGGAAGCTGTCGCGTGCCGTGGCCGTCGCCTCGACCACCATGGAACCGGTGAGGCTCAAGGTTCCCGCCTGCAGCATGTCGCCGGCACCCGCCGCAACCGGCTGGCTCTCGCCATTGACGATCGACATGTCGATATCCGACAGGCCGGAAATCACCTTGCCATCCACCGGAACGCGGTCGCCTGCGGCAATCGCGATGCGGTCGCCGGGGCGGATATCCTCCACCGGGCGATATTCGCGGGCGCCATCCGGCAGGATGACCATGGCACCGCGCGGCGAAAGACGGGCAAGACCGGTGATTGCCGAGCGGGCGCGGTCGCGCATCACATGCTCCAGCGTACGTCCGATCAGAAGGAAGAACAGCAGCGACACCGTCGCATCAAACCAGGCATGCGGCCCGTGATGGATCGTTTCCCAGAGCGACATGGCATAGGAAAGCGTGATCGCCAGCGAAATCGGCACATCCATATTGGTGCGGCCATGCTTCAGCGCACCCCAGGCGGAGCGGTAGAAGAAGCGGCCCGCAAAGATCAGTACCGGTCCGGCAATCAGGCCGGAAATCCAGTGGAAAAGATCACGGGTCGCGTCGGTTGCGCCCGACCAGACGGAGACCGAGAGCAGCATGATATTGGCGGCGGCGAAGCCGGAAATCGCCACGGCCCGGATCAGCTCGTTGCGATAGGCATCATTCACCTCTTCTGCCGTGGTGAAGAGATGCGCGTCATATCCGGTTGCAGCAATCAGGGCCGCGAGTTCCGCCGGGTTGGTGCGAACACCATTGGCCTCTTCCTTCCAGACGAAGGAAACGCGCCTGGTCGAAAGGTTCACGCGGGCACGGGTGACGAGCGGGCTCTTCTTCAGCGCCTGCTCCACCGTGGTGATGCAGGTGCCGCAATACACCTTCGGCACGGAAAGATCCGTCTGGCGCAGCCCGTTGCCCAGCTCCCGGCTGGATAGCCACAGCTCTTCCGCCGTCGGCAGGCCATGGGAAATCTTTTCGAATTCCAGGGCTCCTTCGGTTCCGGGCGCGCAGCAGCTCATTATTTCTCTCCATCCACCAGGATGCGAACGGCCTCATGCATGACGATATCCTTGCCGCGAAGCGCCTCGGATTCAACAATCCACTGGCCGGGCGGCACCATGCGGGTGGCCACGAACAGACCGGCACCGGCGGGCGTCAGCTTCAGTTCGAAATCCTGCCTGTCGCCAACCGGGCGGCGGAAGCGCAGGGTTACCGTGTCGGCAATCACGCTATCCGCCTTCGTATCGGTCAGCTGGTAACGGATCGCATCCTTCTTCACGTCCAGCGTGCCACGCACGCCGGAGGCCTCGATGGTGCGGGCAAGCGCTGCCTTTTCGTTGAACTGCTGGCTTGCCACATAGGTGTTTTCCACCACGAGCCCGCTCCAGCTGGAATGGGCAAACCAGGCCATGGTGAAGTTCACGGCGATGATCGTGCCGAAGAACAGACCCATGACGATGGCCATATGCTTGCCGGTGAAGACGAAGCTGGACTTGCTGCTGGTGTCGACGTTCATTACTTGGCCTCCGGTCCGGTAAACGAGGTGGTCACGGTGTCTTTCTCGTGCGCCTGCTTGTCCTCGAGAATGAAGGTGAATTCGGTGTCCTTGTCTGTCACCTTGCCCGGCGGCAGGGTGACGAAGACCTTCATCGGCTCGGCCTTGTCCGGATCAGCCTCGAAGGTAAAGATGCGGCCCGTTGCATCCGAAACGGTCGGGATCTTCATTGTCGCATCCGGAAGGCCCTCGATGGAAAGCTCCATGTGGCGCGGTTCGGGGATCATGTTCAGCGCCTTGACGGTGAAGCCGTTGCGGATCGATCCGTCCGATTCCAGTACGAACTGCGGATTGCGGTCCTTGATCACATTGAGTTCCAGACGGTCACGCGACAGGAGCGCAATCAGAAGCGCGATGCCGACAGCAGACCATGCGCCCATGTAGATCAGTGTGCGCAGACGGAAGATCACGCGCCAGTCGAAATGGCGGATCTTGTCGTTGAACTTGCCATTTTCATCGCGGATGTTGCGCGGGTTGATCGGGCCGGTGCCATTGTCGGTCGCCAGCGCCATATTGTCCTGATACTCGCGCAAGGTGGCATAGTGGATCAGGCCGCGTTCGAGACCCAGCTTGTCCATCACGCCATCGCAGGCATCGATGCAGAGCGCACAGGTGATGCATTCCAGCTGCTGGCCATCGCGAATGTCGATGCCCATCGGGCAAACGGCGACGCAGGCATTGCAATCCACGCAATCGCCCAGCACCTCACCGGCAGCGGCCGCCTTCTTGGAATGCTTGCCGCGCGGCTCGCCACGCCAGTCGTTATAGGTGACGACGAGCGAATCCTCGTCCAGCATGGCTGCCTGAATGCGCGGCCAGGGGCACATATAGGTGCAGACCTGCTCACGCATCAGCCCGCCGAAAACATAGGTCGTAGCCGTGAGAATGGCGACGGTAATATAGGCAATCGGATCGGCCTGCCCGGTCAGGAAGTTGAAACCGAGGGTCGGGGCGTCGGCGAAATAGAAAATCCAGGCACCGCCGGTCGCAACGCCGATGGCAAGCCAGATCGCGTGCTTCACCACCCGCTTCGAAATCTTGTCAAAGCTCCAGGGGGCGCTGTCCAGCTTTATGCGGGCGTTGCGGTCGCCTTCCACCGCGCGCTCGACCACGAGGAACAGGTCGACCCAGACCGTCTGCGGACAGGTATAGCCGCACCAGGCGCGTCCGACAGCGGAAGTGACCAGAAACAGCCCGAACCCGGCCATGACCAGCAATCCGGCCACGAAGAAGAATTCCTGCGGCCAGATTTCGATGAAGAAGAAATAGAACCGGCGATTGGCGATATCCACCAGCACGGCCTGATCCGGTGCAAATGGCCCGCGATCCCAGCGAATCCAAGGGGTCAGATAATAGATCCCGAGCGTGATCAGCATCACCAGCCACTTGAACTGGCGGAACCGGCCGGAAGCGCGCTTCGGATGGATTTTCTTGCGCGCTTCATAGAGCGGCTGCCGCACCTTCGCCGAATTCACCGGCGAGGCGTCCAGACGTTCGATTTCTTCGGGTTTCAGCTTGGGATCCGTATAGAGATTCATCGATGTCACCTGTGCCCTGCAGCCGTTCCGGTTCCCGAATTTACCGCCAGCTGGATTCAACCGTGTGATTGCCCGGTACGGACGGCGCCGCATCCAGGCAATCTCATGGTTCCCTCATCCCACTTCACCCCGCAAGCCGCCTTGACTTAAATCAAGCAGCGGCGAACGGTCGCCCCTGACAAACGTTATTCCCACTCTCGCCTTTTCTGCCTTTCGCGAGCATGGTGGCCAGCCAGAATCCACGGTGAAGGGAAGATGTGCTTGGAAAACCGGCAGTCGGGGCCGTATCGGGCCGAAATCATTCATGTCGGCATCGCCCGCGACTGGCAGGCGGTCTATGACTTTGCCAGCCGGCCGGACAACATGCCGCAGTGGGCAAGCGGGCTTTCCACGACGATGCGGAAGCAGGGGGAGGACTATGTTGCCGATGGCGGGCCAGTTGGCGAGATCCGGATTCGATTCGCACCCCGCAACGCATTTGGGGTGATCGATCATACAGTGACGCTGGCGAGCGGCGTATCGGTGTTCAACGCGCTCCGGGTGGTGCCGAATGGCGAAGGCGCGGAGGTGATGTTCACGCTTCTGCAGATGCCGGGCACGGATGACGAAGCCTTTGCGCAGGATGCCGCCCATGTGCGCAAGGATCTCATGCAGCTGAAAACCATACTCGAAAACGAAAACAGGGGCCACTGAGGGCCCCTGCTCGCTTCACGATCGAAAGGCCGATCATTCGCCCTTCTTGATGCTGTTGACGATGCCCATGAAGGCTTCCTGATCCTTCTTTTCCGTTTCCGGATCGGACCAGGTCATGACCAGGACAGCGTTCTTCTCGTCGATGCCGATGGCAGCGAGCGCGATGGAGGCGTCGCCTTCCTTGTCCTTGCCGGTCCATTCGATCACGAAAGCCGGCATGCCATTGATCTGGATGTCCTGCTTCTTGGCGGAGTCCTTGTTGAGCTCGACGCCCTTTTCTTCAAAGAACTTCATGCCTTCGTCGACGGTCGCGGTAAGGTCCGTCATTTCGGTTGCTTCAACGGAGACATAGGTGCCGTTCGGCGAGTTCGCATCCACGCCACCGTCATAGGTGTTCGGGCTCCAGTCATCCGGGATTTCGACGGTCACGCCGCCTTCTTCGCCGATGTTGAAAGAACCCGCGAAGGCCACGGCCGGGGCAGCCACTGCAAGCGTGAGCGCAAGGAGAATGTGACGCACGAGATTGATCCTCTGTTTTACGGTGTTGATTCTTCTGGTGATTATGCGGGTGATTTGACAAATGCCAATCATACACATCACTAAACATCATTATTGCCCGTTTCGCATCAGTGCGTATCGTGCGAAATCGCCTCACATGCCATCCGCTTACAACCTTTTTTGGGCCGGTATGCATCTGTCGGACATGAAAAAGGCGGCATCCGCAAGGGATGCCGCCTTCTGATTTCACGGGGTTATTTGCCCCCTGTGCAGCTTATTCGCCGCCGCCCAGCGAGTGGACGTATACAGCAAGCTGCTTCACGGTGCTGTCGCCAAGGCGAACACCCCAGGCAGGCATCACGCCATGCTTCGGATGGGAAATCTGTGCCGCGATTTCCTCTTCGCCATTCACCTTCAGCCAGATGGCGTCGGCGAGGTTCGGAGCACCGAATTCACGGTTGCCTTGTGCATTTTCGCCATGGCAGGCCGCGCAGTTTTCGGTGAAGACCTGCTTGCCGGGAGCAACGAGGGCTTCGTCCGATGCCTTGCCCGTGAGGCTGACCACATAGGCTGCAACCTGCTTGATCTGCTCCGGCTGGAGCACATCGGCAAAGGCGGGCATTTCAGAGGTGCGGGTTTCCGGATCGCCGGCATAACGGATACCGTGGTTGAGCGTGGTGTAGATATCTTCCACCTTGCCGCCCCAGAGCCAGTCATTGTCGTTGAGGTTCGGGAAGCCCTTGGCACCGGCAGCGCCGGAGCCATGGCAGGGCGCGCAATTGTTCTTGAAGGCCGCAGCGCCGCCGGCGGTTGCGAATTCAAGAAGTGCCTTGTCCTTGGCAATATCGCCAACCGGGGTGGCGGCGATCTTGTCGAGCGTCGCCTTCTGTGCGGCCTTGGCGGCATCCATTTCCGCCGTCAGCGCGCTGCGGCTCGAATAGTTGGACGTGCCCTTGTAATTGGTCGTCAGCCCCGGGAAGGACGGATAGACCACGGCATAGCCGATTGCCCAGAGGATCGTCAGGTAGAAGCACCAGACCCACCAGCGGGGCATGGGGTTATTGAGCTCGCGAATGCCATCCCACTCATGGCCAGTGGTGGAGACGCCACTGATTTCGTCGATATGTTTCTCAGCCATTTCTTAATCCTCCTTGAGAGGGATGCTTGCGGCCTCTTCGGCCTGTGTCTTGCCACCCGGACGCAGCGTGAAGGCGATGACCCCGAAGAAGAACAGGGCCATTGCCATCATCCCCCAGCTATCCGCGAACTGGCGCATGGCAGTGTAGGTTTCCATGGGAGGCCTCTCTTAGCGGTAGCCGGTTTCGTCATTGTAGGTGGAGTAGTCGACCAGCGTGCCGAGCATCTGGAGATAGGCAACGAGTGCATCCATCTCGGTCAGCTTTGCCGGATCACCGTCGAAATCGCCGACCTTGGCCTTCGGATAGCGGGCGAGAAGACCCGCGGTATCCGCATTCGGATCTGCCTGTGCGGCGAGATCGGCCTCGGCATTGTCGATTTCTTCCTGGGTATAGGGAACGCCCACTTCGGTGTTGGTCACCAGATCGGCCTTGATATTGGCCACCTTCAGCGGCGTGTCCTTCAGGAAGGAATAGCTCGGCATGATCGATTCCGGCACCACATCACGCGGTTCGGTCAGGTGCTGGACGTGCCACTCGTTGGAGTATTTGTCCCCCACGCGGGCCAGATCCGGACCGGTGCGCTTGGAGCCCCACTGGAACGGGTGGTCGAACATGGATTCGGCCGCCAGCGAGTAGTGGCCGTAGCGCTCCACTT